>JAYQNB010000001.1:0-73727 GCA_038144055.1 Alphaproteobacteria bacterium
AGGCAGCCTGTCAGTCTGTTGCCCGCTCCCCGAAGCAAAGTTGCAGGAAGGACATGCTCGCCGCCACACAGGGCCCGATTCCGAATGCAAACAGCAGCGTTCCGGCGCCGACCACGCCGCCAAGCAGCCATCCGATGATCACCACGCTGACCTCGATGGCGCCGCGCACATGGGCAATGGGAAAGCCGGTCACCCGCTGCAGGCCGGTCATCAACCCGTCGCGCGGCCCGGGCCCCAGATTGGCGATCAGATAGATGCCGCCGCCGATTCAGGTGACAACGACCCCGGCGGCCGCCTCGGCAAGACGCAGTCCCAGCGTGTCGAAACAGGGCAGAAAGGAAGCGCAACGTCAAGCACGACGGATATGATGATGATATTGAGGATGGTTCCCATTCCGGGTTTCTGCCGCAGCGGGATCCACAACAGCAGCACCAGCGCGCTGATAACGAAGGTTGCGAAGCCTATGCTCCATCCGGTGTGAAGCGAAACACCCTGGGCGAATACTGTCCAGGGACTGACACCGGCGCCTGACGCGATCAGCAATGCTTCGCCAAGGCCGAAGATGACAAGCCCGATGATCAGCAGCAGGACCGACACCACCGGTGGGCGAAGCATTAGGGGTTCGGGCGCGCTCCAGAAGAGGGTCGGAACGGTTTTGATCTTCAGGAAACGCAATGTTTGGTCCTGTCGGGCTATGGATTGGCTGATCCGTCGGTCTTGCAGCTTAAGTGCAGTATTTTTATTTGGAGATTGCCTCTTTGAGCAGTTTGGGCAACTATTTCACACAGTTTACTTGGTGCCGCAACCAAATGGGTTGTTACAAACCATCCTGTCCATCCGGCTACAATTTGGAAACAGAATTTGCGCGGCTTTTTTAATGCCTTTTGAATGAACGGGGTTGGACATGATTGAGAAAGGCGATGTTTGTATCTGGAATCCAGATGAAATCGTTTATTCGGTCGGCGACATCTCCAATGAAGCGTATCTTGTGATTGGATGGCTCGGTAAGAATTTTCTCCGCTGATAACCTTCTGCTGAACCGGCTGGGCCCCGACGAACTTTTTGGCGAGACCTCGTTAATACTGGTGAGGACCGCTCGGTAAATGCAGTCGCTGGCCCAGCTGGTCTGACCGCCCGCAAGGTGCCGAAAACCTATATCAGCAATATGCTCAATGGAGATCCTGATACTGGGTGCTTTTCTTCGTAAAGACCCAGCATCGGCTAATGGATTCAATGAACAGAGCATGGAACTAGCCAACGAGCTGGAAAAAGTGGTCGGATCAACTGCAATGCTATTTTGCGGCGCTTGACACCGTTGCGTCCAGAACAGCGCACATTCTTGAAGGAATGGGGGTAGTGAAACGCAAGGTTGACCGGTTTAAGCAAGGGGCCGGGCAGGGGCGGCGACCGACGAATGACCCGCCTGCCGCCAACCATTTCAACAAGGGTTTTAAACAGGCCGAAAATTCAATAAACTGCCTCTGCAATAGTCGGTTTGCGACGTGAATATCCGCGCGCTCCTGCTTGCCATTGCCGCATCGCTGTTCTTTGCCGGTAGTACCTTCACATCTAAATTGCTGGGAACCGGATATTTCGGCGATCCTGTCCATCCGCTGCAGATCACCCATAGCCGGTTTGCCTTTGGGCTGGTGACGGCGCTGGTCCTGTTTTTTCTGATGCGTCGGCGGTTGACCAACATCCGTGCGAATCTGCATCTTCACGCGCTGCGCTCGACGCTCGGCTGGATCGGCGTCGGCATCATGTTTGCCGGGGTGATCTATATCCCGGCCTCGGACGCCGTGGCGCTGACCTTCCTCAATCCGATTTTTGCGATGATCTTTGCCACGTTCCTGCTGAAAGAACGTGTCGGCCGGCACCGCTGGAGCGCGGCGGTGCTGTCATTTGTCGGCACAGTTCTTCTGGTGCGTCCGGAGGGCGGCGTTCACCCGGTGGCGCTGGCCTGCATTCTGGCGGCGATGATCTTCGGTATGGAGATTGTCATCATCAAGATCCTCGTCGCGTGAGGATGTATTTCAGATTCTGGTGCTGAACAATTCGATTGCGGCGCTGGTCGCCAGCGTACCGCTGTTCTGGGTGTTCGCTTTGCCGACCACGGTGCAATGGATGGGGCTCGCAGCGGTAGGCGGTATCATGGTGACTGGCCAGACATTGTTCCTCTATGCCATGCGGGCCGCCGAGGCGAGTCTGGTTGCTCCCTTTATTTATGCGACGCTGGTGTTTGTCGTGCTGCTGGACCTGATCGTGCTGGGTGTCGTGCCTGATGCCGTGTCGCTGACGGGTGCCGGCATCATCCTGTTATGCGGCGTCTATATCGGGTTCCGTGAACACCGGCAGCGTCGTCACCTGGCGCAGAAGGACGCCGTCGCGGGCGATGTCACCCGCCAAACAGGGCGTTGAGGTTGCGGCTTGTCGATTTCGGATCGGCAAAACAGTCTGCCGACCGGACCCAGTAATCCTTGCGTTTCACCTTCACGCCGCGCTGCTCAAGCGAGCTCGTTTCCCGGTAATTATAGAGAATGGAATAGACATGAAGGCCGGCCATGTTGCCGTCCTTGATCAGCTGGCCCATCTCTTCCGACTCGATCTTCAACCTGTTGCGTGAATTGTATTTGCGGGCATAACGTTCGAAGCGGGCGCGAATGCCGGGATGATGCCTGTCGTCTGCCGGCCCGGCGAGACATTGCTCGCCAGGATCAAAGGCTGCAGCCGATGTGATCGACTGGTCGGCAACACCCGCGATCGAGAATTGTCCCGGTGGCAGTTTGCCGTGGAGCCAGCCGCCAATCGCCAGAACGATGCAGGCGGGCGTCAGAAAAGCGCTTGTGGTGTATTTGGCGATCTCGCCGATGCTGTTGCCGCCATGGCGCCACATCAGGACCGCGGTAACCACGGCTGTTGCCAGCCCCAGCGCACCACCAATTCCGATTGCCCAGACAAAGACGTCTTCTGCGTACATCTGCCGTTCCCCCCGTGATCAGCTGTGCATCCCTAATGGTTTGGGCGATGCTCGTCAAATATGTAAATTTGCTGATATGAGGCGCTTTGGGTTTGTGTCAGTTTGCCAACTAGTTGACGGTGCGGATAGCAGCTATCATCTGTCTTATATGAGCAATTCAAGGAAAGGGTACGCCTATGCCAGCACTTCGTGATGATATTGATCCGGACGGCCTGCTTGAATATTCGGTGGTGTTTTCGGACCGCTCGCTGAACTCCATGTCGGACGCCTTTGGCGGTGTTATGCGTGATATTTCAAGGATCATGCGCAATGCTTATGGCGCGGCTTCGGTGGCTGTTGTCCCGGGTGGCGGAACATATGGCATGGAGGCGATCGCCCGCCAGTTTGCCAATGACGCACGCGTGCTGGTGATCCGCAATGGCTGGTTCAGCTATCGCTGGAGCCAGATCATGGATGCCGGCAATCTGGCAAGCCACACCACGGTTCTTGCCGCAAGCCAGTCTGACGACAGTACAGACGCTCCGTTCGCGCCTTATCCACTTGAGGATATCCTGAAGCACATCCGTTCAGAGAAGCCGGATGTTGTCTTCTGCCCCATGTCGAGACGTCGGCCGGGATGATGATGCCGGACGATTTCATCCGCGCCGTGACCGACTGTGTGCACGAACATGGCGGTATATTCGTTCTGGATTGCGTCGCCAGCGGCACGGTCTTCGTCAATCTTGAGGAAACCGGTGTCGATGTGCTGCTGACAGCGCCGCAGAAGGGGTGGAGTGCATCGCCCTGTGCCGCGCTGGTGATGATGTCGCCGCATGGCCGTGCGCGCCTTGACGAGACGACCAGTTCCCGCTTTGCGAATGATCTGAAGAAATGGACACAGATCATGGAAACCTATGAGGGCGGGGCGCATGCCTATCACGCCACCATGCCGACCGATGCGTTGCGCCATTTCCGTGACGCGCTGATCGAGGCTGAGGGGTTGGGCTGGAGGCGCTGAAGCAGGCGCAGATCAGGCTTGGTGAAGAGGTGCGCGGCCTTATGGACCGCTACAGCTACAAGTCTGTTGCCGCCGAGGGTTTCAAGGCACCCAGCGTCGTTGTCTGTTTTGCGCCGAGTGCCGAGATGAAGTCAGGCAAGGCCTTTGCCGAGCAGGGGCTGCAGATTGCCGCTGGAGTGCCGCTGGAATGTGGTGAGCGTGAGGATTATGCCAGCTTCCGCATCGGTCTGTTCGGCCTCGACAAGCTGATGGATATCGACCGCACGGTGACCAACCTTGAAACAGCGCTGGAAAAGATCCGCGGACAGAACGCGCCAGCCTGACAGGCTGTTAGAACATGAAAACGGAAACGGCCGCCTTTCGGGCGGCCGTTTTTGTTTGGATCGTGTTTCGAAGCTGGCGCCTTGCGGCGCTAGCCGTCCAGCAATTGCGGTACGATGGTGACGATCTCCGGGAAGAACCAGAGGATCAGCAGTCCGACGACCTGGATGATCACGAACGGGATCACGCCACGATAGATATCGGTCGTCAGCACGGATTTCGGTGCCACGCCCCTTAGATAGAACAGGGCAAACCCGAAGGGCGGCGTCAGGAACGATGTCTGCAGGTTGATCGCAATCATGATCGTCACCCATGCCGGATCGAATGTGCCGCCATAGATGACGGGACCGACAATCGGCACGACGATGTAGATGATCTCGAGGAAGTCGAGAACAAAGCCGAGCAGGAACAGCAGCACCATGACGATCAGGAAGATCGTGACCTCATTGTCGAAGCTGCGCAGATATTGCTGGATGTAGTGCTCACCGCCATAGGAGATCACAACAAGGTTCAGCACCTGCGATCCGATCAGGATGGTGAAGACCATTGACGTGACCTTGGACGTCTCGCGTACCACCGGTGCCAGAACATTACTGCGGAGCAGGATGTAGCAGGAATACAGCAGCCCGAAGAGCGCGTAGAGATAGGCGCCATATGCAAACAGGAAGGCAATCCAGCGCTCTGCATCGACACCCTCGACATTCATCCGGAGGTCGAAATTGACCCCCATCAGAATACAGATCACCACGGCGTATGAGGCCTGCAGGATCAGTTTGGTCGATTTCTGCTCGTCATTCAGCTTGCGGAAGGCGGCCAGCATCAGCGCTCCCGATGCGCCGAGGCCGGCGGCCGGGGTCGGGTTTGTGATGCCGCCGAGGATCGATCCCAGCACGGCCACGATCAGAACCAATGGCGGGAAGACCACGCGCAGAAGCTCGATCCGCGTCAGAGCAACGATGGCCGGCTTGATGCCCCAATAGACCATCGCCCACGGGATCAGCATATAGATGATCGTCATGCCCGGCGTCGTCAGCGGTGTGACGAACATCGCATCGAAGATCAGCGACAGCAGTGCGCCGCCAAAACCGACTGCCATATGCCGCTGGCTGAGGCCGATGTCGGAACCGCGCGCAAGGAGATCAGCATTGCCACGACGAGAGCGAAACCGCCAATGCCGAACCCGATCGGGGCGGCGGCCGCCATCTTCTCGTCAAGAGCTGCTGCCATTTCTTCTTCGGTCAGCTTCTTGCTGGCCTCGACCCCGCCCTTGGCGGCAATCGCTTCGGCCTCGGAAATCGCCTGATCCCATGCTTCCTGACCGTGAAGGTCGATCATTGATGCCTGGCATTCCTCGCTGACATTGGTGCGAAGCGATGCGGTGATGCCGATATCCGAATAGCTGTCGACGGTGACGTCCTGCGATCCGACAATCTTGGTTTGCTGCATCAGCAGGAAGACCGCTGCCAGAACTGCCGGCACGCCTGCGACGAAGATCAGGATATTACGCTTGTTTGTCCGGCTCTCGGCGCCGGCCCCCATCGGAACGGCAGGGGCGCTTTCAGGCCGCATCAGTGCATAGCCGAAGGCATAGAGCGCGTAGAGAAGCGCCAGCATGATTCCCGGCAGCAAGGCGGCCTGGAACAGCGTTCCAACCGAGATCACGGCAGGCTCGCCAAGGTAGGTCAGGGCATCATTACAGCCGACCGAGCGGGCGCGCTCTTCCTGGGCTGTCGAGTAAATCTCGCCTGCCAGAGTGCCAAGGATGATGATCACGATGGAAGGTGGGATAATCTGACCGAGCGTGCCAGACGCCGATATGACGCCCGTGGCAAGCTGTGGCGAATAGCCGTTTCGCAGCATGGTCGGCAATGACAGCAGGCCCATTGTGACGACTGTCGCACCGACGATGCCGGTGGATGCGGCAAGAAACGCGCCGACCACGACCACCGACACGGCAAGGCCGCCCGGCAGGCCACCGAACACCCGCGCCATCGAGGTCAGCAGGTCGTTGGCGATGTTCGACTTTTCCAGGGTGATGCCCATCAGGACGAACATCAGGATGGCAAGAAGCGTCTCGATCGACTGGCCTGCGATCACCCGCTCATTCACCCGGTTGACGACGAATGACAGCGTTCTGTTGACCGCTTTTTCCCACCCGGCCGGGAAGACGGGCTCGGTTATTCGGGGTAGGTCAGGAAAACTGAATTTGGATATGTCGAGCCGCGATATGCCTTGCTTCAACAGTTCCTTATATTCAGGCGATGACACATCGACGATCGTGTGTGTCAACAATCCCGCTGTATCGAGAAGGGCCACCACCACGAACGACAGCACGCCGGCGCCGCCGATGGCAAAAGCCACCGGAAAGCCCGACAGGATTGCCGCGAACAGGATGATGAAGGTGATTATCAGCGCCAGTAGGACGCCATCTATACCTAACATAAGCTAGCGCCTCACGTTGTCGTCTTCTGATTGGCCGGGACGTCATTGTCCTTGCCATCGAGATCCAGAAACTTGCCTTCGCTGTCCTTGCCCTCGCGATATTCGGCAAGAGAACGGCAGAAGAAGGAAATGGCCTGCAGGAAAATAAAGGCGACCATCGTCACCATCAGCACCTTGAACAGGAAATAGGCGGTGAAGCCGTTGGCCGAAAAGCCGATGGTTTCTACATTCCATTTCACCACACGGGCCTTGCGCAGCATCAACTCGATCTTGTCGGACGCCGATACCTTCGGGGTAATCAGGTGCCGCCACATGAAGAACCAGCTGTACATCCACATCAATACGGCCATCGGGATCATGAAGAAGGCCGCACCGCACATGTCGATGATCTTCTTCTTCTTGAAAGAGGCTGGTGCGTAGAACAGATCGACACGCACATGCCCTTGCTGGACGAAGGTGTAGGAAATACACAGGCAGATGATTGCTGCGTTATAGAGCTTCAATTCCTCGGCAAACCAGCTGACGCCATATTCAATCGGGATGCCGAAGCCGATCACGATGTCAGGGCGTGCAAAGATGCGCTGCAGGAAGACGATCACGACCTGCTGGATCACCATGATCAGTCCGGCCCAGGCAACGAGCCGGCCGACCGAGTTGGAAATGCCCTCAGTCACCCTGACGAAACCCCAGAGGAACCGCTGGCTGAGCAAGCCGGCGAGAATTATGATGATAAAGCAGAGCAGGAAGACAAAAAACAGCTCGGTTGAGCCGCCATAATAAATAAAGCGCATAAGCGCTTTCTTGTCCGACCAGTCCAGCCAGAGCTGCGGATTTGAAATGGCAGTGAACAGATCCACCACCGAATATAACAGGCCCTGAAAAAACCAGAGGATTCCAGACAGGAAGCCGCTACTGCTTTCGGTGTCCATAATGCGATCCTGGGAACTGCGAACGGGATAAAAAAATGAGAGTAGAAGCGCTTTGCGGCGCTTCTACCCCTTGGTCTTGGTGCAGCCTTAGAGGCCGAGCACGCGGGCGCGCTGACGTACGAAAGTACGGTCGGCCATGTCGAGCCACTTGGTGCTCTGGGTGACGCTGGCGTTGTAGCTTGCACGGATATCCGCATAGAGAGCGTGTCATCCATGTATGCGTCCATCGCCTTGGCAGATGCGTCGCCAAACAGATCCCAGACGTCATCCGGGAATTCCATCGGCTTCACGCCCTGTGCAATGATGCGCTCGAGAGCAGCCGCGTTGTTTGCGGTTGCGCCGACCGACTCATGCATGGTCGCGGCAGCGGCAGCGTTGAACATCACCGCCTGCTGCGACGGGGTCAGGCTGTCATAGATGTCGCGGTTGAATGACGCGGTCAGGATCGAGCCCGGCTCGTGGAAGCCGCCGGTGTAGTAGAACTTACAGATTTCCTGGAAGCCCAGCTTTTCGTCGGCGTAGGGGCCGATCCACTCGGCACCGTCGATCGCGCCAGACGCCAGGGCCTGGTAGATCTCGCCGCCCGGAAGCGACTGTACCGATGCGCCGGTCAGCTCGAGTGCCTTACCACCGATGCCAGGCATACGGAACTTCAGGCCGCTGAAATCGTCAGCCGAGTTGATCTCTTTGTTGAACCAACCGCCAGGCTGCATGTTCGTGCTTCCACAGCTGAACGACTTCAGGTTGAAGATCTGGCCGAGCTCGTCATGGAGATCGTGTCCGCCGCCATGATAGTACCAAGCCATGAATTCTTCAGTGGTCGCGCCGAACGGTACAGACGTGAAGTAGTACAGGCCCGGATGCTGGCCGCCGAAGTAGTAGTCGGCGGAATGGTAGATGTCAGCCTGACCGGACGATACGGCGTCGAACACCTCGAAGGCACCGACGAGTTCGCCAGCAGCTTTCTTTTCGATGGTGATCTGACCGTCGGTCATCTCGGTTACAGCGTTTGCGAAATAGACAGCGGCGCTGTCAAATACAGCAAAGCCGTGCGGCACTGAAGTGACCATGGTCAGGGTACGCTTGCCCTGAGCGATGGCCGGAGCCGAAAGGGCGGTGGTGCCGGCAAGAGCCGCGCCGGCGCCTGCCTTTGAAATAAAGGATCTGCGATCCATGGGGAGTCCTCCAAAATTGGTCTAGTGTGGGCGAAGGCCCAAAGCATTACCCTAGTCAAAACACAAAGACAAATCCTGTAACAAAAGTGAAAAACTGTTATTTCGTTCTGTTATAAATCGCGTTTTGCTACATTTTTGAAACGTTTCAGGGCCACAAGACTAAGAAAATGTCGTGCCGGTCAGACTTGCGACGCCCGTAGGCCGCCATCGTAAATTCAAAAAATAGTGATTTAGATCAGTTGGATGTCTGGTTTTCCGGCACCAGCCAAGATGATTGCGGCTTTGGGTTTCGGTGTGCCCGATTGCCTGAACAAACACTCATTTAGAACAGGCATGGGCACGCTCAACTTGCCCCCAAACAGCGTTTGACGCAGCGGCCTGCCGCTCAGAATCCCGACAAAACATGCCGGTGTCATGGTGATCAATTCCGGCCTGTTAATCTTTCCGGCGATTCGACCGAAATCACCCCGCGCTGAGGGCGTTCAGGATCGGGCAGTGCGAGCGGTGGTCGCCGTCGCAGGACGCGGCGAGGTTGGACAGCTCGTCCTTCAGTGACTGAAGCTCTGCCAGCCGCGCGTCGATCTCGCCGATCTTCTTCATGGTCAGCGCCTTGACCTCGCGGCTCGGCCTGTTGCGGTCCTCATACAGTCCCAGCAGCTCGCGGCATTCCTCGACTGAAAAATCGAACCGCCGCGCCTTGCCGACGAACTGAAGTTTCGCGACGTCATTCTCGTCATAGACCCTGTATCCGGTGTTCACATCCTGCAGCGGTGTCACCATGCCGATATTGGCGTAATAGCGAACCGTCTTCACTGTCAGTCCGGCGCGCCGCGCCGCTTCACTGATCTGCATGACTGTCTCCCTTGAAAATTCTCTTTGGCCTTTGGTCTTTACCTTCCCCTTGGGGGAAGGCTTATGTCTACCATATATTTTAGTTGAACGCACAGCCGGGGCGCGAACGTGGCACACACAATTGCTCAGACATTGGCAGACACATTCGGGATCAGCTGGCGCTGCCGCCATACCTGGCGCCGGGCGAGCTACAACACGTCATGGTGCCTTCTTGGCTGCGCCATCGGCGATCTCGGCACCATCCTGTTCTTCCAGCTGACGGGCATTCCCTGGCCGGTCTGGGCAATCATGAGCCTTGCAATCCTGAACGGGCTGCTGACCTCCATCGCGCTGGAGACGGTGATTCTCTTGCGGCAGATGCCGCTGCGCCTGGCGCTGAAGACGGCGCTCGGCATGTCGCTGATTTCGATGATCGGCATGGAAGCGGCGATGAACGTTACCGATGTGCTGCTGACAGGCGGTGCGATGCTGACCTGGTGGGTGGTGCCGATCATGCTGGCGGCGGGCTTCGTCGCGCCGCTCCCCTATAATTACTGGCGGCTGAAGGCGCTGGGGAAGGCATGTCACTGATGGCGGCGCTTCGATCCATAATGGCCGGTGTGGCCCTTGCTTTTCTTGCTGTCTCGCTGCAGCCATTGCCGGCGGCCGCGCATTCGCCGCTGATCTCGTCCAACCCGGCTGACGGTGATGTGCTTGCGGCCGCGCCGCAGGCGATCGAGATGAAGTTCCGCGGCACGGCCCGGCTCGTCAGGGTGGCCCTGACCGGCGCGCAGTCAGGCGAGGTGGCGCTGTCGGAAGAACATCTGATGGTCGAAAAACACCGTCACACGGTCGCGCTTCCCGCTATCGCGGCGGATGAATACGAGGTCCGCTGGCGGGCGCTGAGCGCTGACGGCCATGTCGTCAAAGGCAGTTTTTCCTTCATTGTCAGCACGGAATGACGGGGCGGCGATGTCCGATATCTGGACCATCCTGACACCGCTCCTGAGGTTTGCTTTCTATCCGGCGCTTCTGCTTGCCATTGGCGGCGTGATCTTTTCCGGCGTTATGTCGCGGCATCTGGGGTCGGCCATCCGTGCCTATACGGGCCGGGTGACAAGGTGGGCGGCATTTGCCGGCCTGTGCATCGCCGGGCTGCAAATCCCGGCAGCGGCCGGCAACATGGCCGGTGACCTTGCCGGAATGGGTGACCCGCTGTTGGTTGCCCTTGTGCTGGAAACGCCGGGCGGGGCCGCTTCCCTGATGGCCGCTGCCGGATTCCTGCTGATCCTGCTGGCCGAAATGGCTTTAAAGGACCCGTCTCATCCACTCAGGATCACCGGCCCGGGCCTCGCGGTTCTGTCGATGCTGCTGGCCGGCCATGTGACGACGGGCGGAATTCAGGCGGGCATCCTGCTTGCGGTTCATCTTGCCGGTCTGGGGTTCTGGCTCGGGGCGCTGCTGCCGCTTCGTGCGATGTGCAACGATCCGGAAAGGTTCGGCGGCCAGGTGGCGCTGGCCGATCTTGCCGAGATGTTCGGCAGGTGGGCAATCTGGATTGTGCCGGTTCTGCTGATTGCGGGCACCCTCTATGCGGTGATGCTGGTCGGGTCTGTTGCCGCACTGGTGACGACGCCCTACGGGCAGGTTCTGATGGTGAAGGCCGGGCTCGTCAGTGGGTTGCTGGGGCTGGCGGCCCTGAACAAGTTTCGTCTCGTACCCGCGTTGCGGCGCGGCGAGACTACGGCTCCCTTGCGGCTTTGCCGCTCCATTGACTGGGAGCTTGCTGGCGTGGCCGCGGTCCTTCTGGCCACCAGCCTTATGACAACATCCCTTTTGCTGCCAGATGGCATGACCATGGGAGGCATGTAATGCGACGTCGTGACTTTCTGAAAACGGGTGCGGCCGCGCTGGCCGTGACACCATTGCCCGCATTCGGGGATGCGGTGCGCCGGTACCGGATTGAAGCCGGGCCTGCCAGTGCAAAGCTGGGAGAAGAGGGCGCCGCCGCAACCGATCTGTGGCTGTATAACGGCACCTCGCCCGGGCCGGGCATCACTGCGCTTCGTGGCGAGACGCTAGAGGTGGAATTCACCAACCGGCTTGACGTGCCAACGACCATGCACTGGCACGGCATCCGTAACCTCAACGAGATGGACGGCGTGCCAGATCTGACGCAGGCGGCGATCGAGCCCGGCGAGAGCTTTACCTACAGCTTCCCGCTCATGGATGCCGGGACGTTCTGGTACCACGCTCACAGCAAGGGCTGGGAACAGTTGGCGCGCGGACTTTACGGGCCGCTTGTCGTCGCCGAAACCGAATTGCCGGACCCGGCGCGCGATGTGACGCTGGTGGCGGATGACTGGCGGCTGACCGAAGATTATCAGCTTCATGAGGACAGTTTCGGATCGCTGATGGACTGGTCGCATCAGGGGCGTCTCGGCAACTGGCTGACCGTGAACGGGAAAACGGATCCCGTCATCAGCGTGGCGTCGGGGACTGTGCGGCTTCGTCTGATCAATGCTGCGAATGCGCGGGTGCTTGCCTTCCGTCTGGGTGGTGACATGCCGATGCGGGTGGTGGCGCTTGATGGCGCGCCTTGCGATCCGTTTGATCTGCAGACAATCAGGCTGGCACCGGCGCAGCGCGCCGACCTCATGGTAGAGATGCCTGCCGGAGAGCTTAGCCTTGAGGAAGTCAGCACCGGAGAGCCCATCGGCGCGGCAATGCTGCAGGCAAACAAGCCAGCGTCAGGCGCAGCATCACAGCCAGCAGTAAAAGCCTGGTATGACCGCCCCGACCTGTCAGGCGCACGGGTCATCGATGTTCATATGCAGGGCGGGGCCATGGGCAATCTGGCATCGGCCGAATTCGAGGGCGAGGTGCTGGCGCTGCGCGATCTTGCACAGGAACATTCCAAACTATGGGCCTTTAACGGGATCGTTGGCGGATATCACCACCAGCTTGCCGATCTGGCCCTTGGCGAGGTTACTGTGCTGCGGGTCTGGAATGACACGCGGTGGGAGCATGGCATGCATCTCCACGGTCATCATTTCTGGGTGGATTCGAAGGAGTTCGGCGAAAACACCCGTCCGGTGCTTCGAGACACCTACCTGATGGCCCCGGGCGAGCGCGCCGATCTTGTCTTTGTTGCCGACAATCCCGGGATGTGGCTGTTTCATTGCCATATGATGGAGCATCACGCCGCGGGAATGGGCGCGGTGATCTCGATCACATAGATTTGGCGGGGCAGGGCAGCCAGCGGCGTGCGCCTCAGAACAGCGGCTCGCGCGCTTCCTTGATGCAGGCATAGCGTTCAACGACAAGTGTCGAGCGCTCGTCGGTTGCCTGCGAATATCCCTCGAACATGGCATCGCCGCTGGTGCGCGAGATGATGACCTGGCGGCTGCTGTTGCCGTCATTGATCTCGCAGGCGACTTTCAGTTTCGACAGCTTGCATTGCGAGGGTGCAAACAGCACCTCGCCTGACGGATGATCCATCACGGTGGCGCGCTTGTCATTCTTGATATGGATGTGAATCCGTCGATCCGACTCCTGACGCTCCTCGACTTCCAGCTCGCTCTGGGAAAAGGCGAGCAGGCGTGAACGCGCCTCGCCGGAACATTGCAGGACAATGCTCTCCTCGTTCGGAGTGGATGCCGGCACCGCAGGTGCCAGAAAGGCAAGCGATACAGCGATCATCGATATCATCAGACGGTGTTGGGTCATGTTCTTACTGTTTTGCTTCGGCTGTCTGGAGCGGCATCTGTCCGCTCTCCTTGTCACCTCGGAAAATCCAGTCCCTCCACTCGGGATTGCACGCTGAAAGCGCGGTGACGCAACTGCCGCCACCACACCATGAGGACCGCAGTTTTCACGGCATTTACCTTTACAAGCAATATCTAATGATCCTTGGATTTCAGCAGAGGAGACCGAGAATCTCTGGAATGGCAGGCTTGTCTTTGGGCATTCGCATGCGTTATCCCTGAAATATGTCCGGGTTTGTTGAAAAAACCGTCGCCGAACAGGGATTCGCATCGAGCTGGAAACTCCATGTCGAAGCCGATCTCGATGCTGCTGTGAAACACAGGCAGCGCCGCATGCTGTTCGCCAGCCTTGCCACCGGCATTTCTGCCGGGCTCGGCTTTGTCGCCCTGTTTCTTCAGGGCATCGTTCCCGAAGACAGCATCTTTGCCCAGCCGCTTTATGTCGCGCTGGTCGTTGCCCTGGCTGCCCTTGCCGCGATCGCCAGCTGGGTGACTTTGCTGCGCCCGAGCGCAGAACTGGCAGAACGGGTCTGGGATGCTGTCGAGGCACATTTCGCTGCGCTGTTCAGCCGTGATGACAATGACAGCTTCGCACAGGTGATATTGCAGGACCTTGCTGCCGACGGGGTTCTTGATGCCGGCGATCATGAAATTACCAGTCACCATGCGGGCAGCTACCGCGGGTGCCGGATTAGATTGTTCAGTGCACGCGCGAAGAAGGCGACCGGGTTGCGACGAGCCGCAAGCCAAAGTGATCTCGTCGTCGCGCGCATAAGCCTGCCGAAATCCGTCGCCGGCGCAATCAGCATCGACACTGACCGGAGCCGCCTTGCAGATGGACAGCCCTTTCATGTCGATCATGACCAGTTCGATCATATTTTTGGTGTCACTTGTGCCGACAGGATGGCAGCCAAATCACTGCTGACATCGCAGATGGCAGAGAGCCTTCTGCTGGTTCAGCAACGGATAGCCAATCCGTTGAACAAAGCCGCCTTGAAGGGTGTTCGCGTGGCGATGCAGGTGGCTGACGGCAGCCTTGTGCTGCTGGTCGAGGAGCAGGCGTCTAAAAGTGATGCGAACCACCATAGTGCTGCCGCGCTGGATAAAATGGCGCGCAGCCTTGTCATGCGCTTTGCAACGGTGCCCGGCATCGTTGACGAGCTTCATGGCGATGGCGAAAATCCGGCGGCCTTCGCACCGCTGCCCGTATCTGGCCACGACGCCCCGCAGATTTCACTCTAGGCAGTTTCATCACGTAATTTTGGACTGGTAGCCGGATGCTGTCGGAACTAAAACCAAGGTGTCTCGGGCGACGGAGCAAAGGCCCCCCTGCATTCGTTTTGAGGATATGATGAAGCTCTCGGATTTCAGTGTTCTGACATTTGACTGTTATGGAACTCTTATCGACTGGGAGACCGGCATGGTCGAAGGGTTGCGCCCGCTGACGGAACGGATTGCGGCGCGTGACGGCGACGCGCCGGAACGTAACGCCATCCTCGAGGCGCATGCCCGCCACGAGTCGTCACAGCAGCTTCAGACGCCTTCGAAGCGCTACAGCGACCTTCTTGCCTGCGTCTATCGCCGCATTGCCGAAGAGTGGAACATATCGGTCAGCTGGGACGAGGCAATGACCTATGGCATGTCGGTGGAACATTGGCCGGCATTCCCGGATTCAGCCGAGGCACTGGCCTATCTGAAAGAGCATTATCAGCTTGTCATTCTTTCGAATGTCGACAACGCCAGCTTTGCGCATAGTCATGCCAGACTTGGGGTCGAGTTCGATGGTATCTACACGGCCGAGGATGTCGGCAGCTACAAGCCTGCCGCCGCCAATTTCGAATATATGCTGGAAAAGCTTGCGGCGCGCGGGATCGGCAGCGGCGACATCCTGCACACGGCCGAAAGCATGTTCCATGATCATGCGCCCGCCAACCGGCATGGTCTGAAGAATTGCTGGATCTACAGGCGGCATGACGACGAAGGGTTCGGTGCCACCATGCATCCCGGTGACATGCCGCATTATGATTTCCGCTTCACCAGCATGGCCGGGATGGTCGAGGCGCATCGCGCCGAACTGGCAGGCTAGCCCGACATCGCCGGGTCTGTCCCCTTACAGGCCGTTCAGCACCCTGATATCGCGGTCGGCGGCATCGCCGAGCGTCGCCAGCGCATCTTTATAGGCATCGCTGTTATAGGCATCGATGGCGGCTGCGGCGCTGGGAAATTCAATCAGCACGGTGCGCGTGGCCTCGTCACCTTCCAGCATCGCCTCCGGCATGCCGCGCGACAGGAAGGTGCCGCCATGTTCGGCAATTGCTACGGTCGCTTTCTTGGCATATTCGGCCAGCTGGTCCTGATCGTGGATCGTGCGATAGATCGCCAGCCAATAACCCTTGCTCATTTTTTTATCCTCCGGAAACGATGTTGCCTCCAACGCTCTTACATGCGCCTGCCGGCGTCAACCCGGCTCAGCGTTGGCGGAATGCATTTGATGTGCGGCGGCGGTTCAGAACGGACTCCCGCCAGAAGACGACAAGGCCACTGGCGAGGATCAGTCCGGTGCCGGTCCAGGCCACATAATCCGGCCAGCTGCCGAAAATGGTAAAGCCCCAGACAATCGACATGACCAGCGCCGTATATTCGAACGGCGCGATCACCGCGGCCTCGCAAACCCGGTAGGCCTGGCTGACGCAGTAACCGCCGATCGCGCTGCTAAGCCCGATGATCAGCAGCACCGGATAATCGGATGGCGGCGGCATAACCCACGCCCTGAGAAGAAAATCCAGAGACCGCCCGTCGCCGGGTGCGAACCGGCCATCACCAAAGGTCAGGCCCATGAACAACCCGACCACAAGGAACACAGCCTGAATATAGACCGACAGCGTGCTGGCGGATTCGGTGCCGCCCATGCGCCGTGACAGCATATGAATGCCGGCATAGCAGACCGCCGCCAGCAGCGGCAGGATCGCCACCGGCTGGAAGCTGGCCGAAGTCGGGCGCAGCATGATCACCGCACCGATCAGGCCGATAGCGGTCGCCGACCAGCGGAATTTACCGACTTTCTCGCCAAGGAAGATCACCGAGAACATGGTGATGACGACGGGGGCGATAAAGAACAGCGCCGTCGCATCCGACAGCGGCATGACCGCAAGGCCGAGGAAGAAGAAGGAGTTGGCGCCGACAACCAGAAGGCCGCGCAGCAGATGGAGCGGCAGCTTGGTCGTCCGCAACTGGCGGTAGCCGCCTTCCATCGGCACAAGTATGGCAAGGCTGATGATCAGCGATATGCCGGCCCGGAAGGTCACGACTTCGTGAAGCGGATAGCCGCCGCTTATAAACTTGATGC
The DNA here is from genome assembly GCA_038144055.1 of Alphaproteobacteria bacterium. GTDB lineage: Bacteria > Pseudomonadota > Alphaproteobacteria > Puniceispirillales > Puniceispirillaceae > UBA8309. The sequence goes on from JAYQNB010000001.1 coordinate 16,786, forward strand.
TGGCGTCGTTGATCGAGAACGAGATCGAGGCAATGATCGCGCAGATGATGCCGAGCCGTGTTTGCGAAGAAGCCGCCACGTGTCAGTCCTTGGTGCTCGGCAAAAATTACCGGCAGACGATGCGCCCTTCGGACGCTGACGACAAGTTGAATGATGAAACGGCAAGGGCTTTTCTTGCGGTTGTAGCAGCCGGTGGCTGCGGCTATCGTCAAACGGCTTCCGCTGCATATGAAAGGACCGGACGATGATCCTCTATTCCGCCCCTGCCTCGCCCTTCGGCCGCAAGGTCAAGCTCGCCGCCCACTGCCTTGGAATGGCGGACCGGATCACCGTGCGCCCGACGAATACGGGCGACCCCGATGACGAGATTCGCACCGTCAATCCGCTTGGCAAGATTCCGGCGCTGGTGACTGACACGCATACCCTCTATGACAGCCGCGTAATTGCCGAATATCTGGATTCGCTGGCTGGTGGCGGCAAGCTGCTGCCGGCGTCGGGAGACGCGCGGTTCGAGGTGCTGACCCGGGCCGCCAAGATGGACGGCATCATGGATGCGGCGCTTCTCGTGATCTATGAGGCGCGCTTCCGGCCTGAAGGCATGCGGGTGGAAAGTGTTCTCAAGACACAGCGCGACAGGATCATTCGTGGTCTCGCCAGCATCGGTGACGACGCCTATGCAAACGGCGCGATGCCCGACCTTGGCGAGATCGGGCTGGCGTGTCTTCTCGATTATCTCGATTTCCGCAAACAGGTTGACTGGCGGGATCATGCCCCGCAGCTGGTGTCCTGGATGCAGGATTTCGGTGCCGCCGTGCCGGGCTATGAGGACACGCTGCCGGCTGACTAGTGGTCAGGGAAGCTGGAAGATCAGATACAGCGTGACCGGCACGGTGACGCTGGCGATGATGGTGGTGATAAAGACGGCCGAGGCGGTGCGTCCGGCATAGCCGCCATAATGATCCGACATCACAAAGGCGTTTGCCGCGATCGGCAGGCAGGCCGTGAGGATGGCCGCCTTCACCCAGAGCGGGTCGACGCCCGGCAAAAGCAGGAAAAACGCCGCCACCAGAACCGGGTGGATGATCAGCCGCGCAATTGTGATCGCCGTCAGCTCGCCAAAGGCGCGGCGGATCGGCTGGCCATAGACCGTGGCCCCCAGCGCGAAGAGGGCCACAGGCGCCGCCGAGTTCGACAGCATGTTCAACAGCGTGTCGAGCACGGGCGGCAGGGACAGTCCGCTGGCCGAAAAGGCAAAGCCTGCCACCGCCGAGATCAGCAGGGGATTGCGGCTGACCGTCTTCAGCGCGCTGACGATCGTCGTGCCAAGCGAGCCGCCGTCCGCCGCCATGTAATAGCCTGTTATTACCAGCAGCACCATGGTGTCGAGTGCAAGGATCAACGCCAGTGGAAGCGCCGCCGCGTCGCCAAAAGCCATGATCGCCAGCGGCACGCCGATATAGCCATAGTTCGGATAGGCCGCGTTCAGTCCGAAGATGCCGCTTTCCAGACGGGTGAGGCCAAAGGCCGGGCGCGCCAGAAAGGCGGTGCCGACAAACACAAGCGCTGTTGCCAGCTCGTACCGCCAGACAAATCCCCAGTTGAGGATTTCCACGGCGTTGCCGGCGCCGATCTTGACGAAAACCATCACCGGCATGGCGACGAAGAAGGCGAAGCGCGACAGGGTGCGCGCATCGTCCGGTCCGACGAAACCCACCCGCCGGCAGATCATTCCAAGGAAGATCAGGGCGAAAAAGGGAATGGTCAGGGACAGGACGGCAGACATACGGAACCCGTATTTGGCAGGAATGCCCGGCGAATGCGGGACAGGTCTGGATTACAGGTAATATTTCGCCGCGACAAGCGCATAGACGCTGGCGCTCAACAGTAGGGCCAGCATGACAGCTGCGCTGCCATAATCCTTGGCGCGTTTTGACAGGCCGTGTTTGGAATAGGAAATACGGTCGACGGCGGCTTCGACGCTGGAATTCAGGAGTTCGACGATCAGCACGAGGAGTACGCTTGCGATCATTATTGCGGTTTCAACTGTGGTTGCCGGCAGCCACAGGGCGAGAGGCACCATAAGCGCAGACAACAGCAGTTCCTGCCTGAATGCACTTTCCTCGCGAATGGCAAACAACATGCCGGCCCAGCTGTTATGTGCGGCGGCGATCGCCCTTGTGATGCCGTGATTGTCTTTGTGCGGGTTGTCGGCGATGTGATATCCGTCCGTCTGGAGCCGCGCGGTTACTAGATGGCCGGCGAAAATGCCCGTCGCAGCAGCCCAGGAGAAGCCTTCCGCATGTCCGCGCGCCGTCTTGCGGCTCAGTTTCAATGCGGCAAGGCACGCTTTGCCAAGATCTTCATCAAGCACTCCGGCTTTTGCATCGCCGATAACGTCGATGGGGCCGGTGACCGGATATGCCGCCACTGGCAGCCCGCATGCCATCGCCTCGAGAAGTACCAGTCCGAATGTGTCTGTCTTGCTTGGAAAGACGAAAACATCCGCCTGATTGTAGATTGCCGGAAGACGGTCCGAAAATTTCACTTCGGGATAACGTGCCTTCATCTGGGCCAGCGCCGGCCCGCCACCCACAATCCACTTCTCTCCAGGCAAATCAAGATCGAGAAACGCCTCGAGATTCTTTTCCACTGACACGCGCCCGACATTGATAAAGATTGGGTTCTTCTTGTTCGCGGTCGTCTTTGCGCCCTCTGTCGGTTTGAAGAGGTCCAGATCGACACCGCGCGGCCAGATAACCGGATTGCCGACCCGCCATTTCCGAAGGTCGGCGACAACGGCATCGGTGGGTGCCATTACCGCGGTTCCGGTGCCGTGGAACCAGCGTAGAAACGCGTATGTCCAGCCGAGTGGCACTTTTATCCGAGAATGAACATATTCGGGAAACCGCGTGTGATAGGCCGTCGTAAAGGCCAGCTGGTTGCGCTTTGCGAAACCGCGCGCGGCAAGGCCGAGCGGCCCTTCCGTCGCGACGTGCAGATGGTCAGCCCCGAAGGCTCGCAACCGCGCAGATACTTCACGGCCCGGAAACAGGGAAAGCCTGATCTCGGGATCACAGGGAATTGTCCGAAAACCTTCCGGCGTGATCATCAGGACCTCGTGGCCGCTGAAGTTCTTCCTTGGTCTTGGTCAGTGTGCGGACAACACCGTTGATCTGCGGATACCAAGCATCTGTCACAATTGCGATTTTCAACGGGCTTCCCTCAACTTTCGGTGGCCGATTGCGACTGTTGGAGCGGCTCCTCAATATGCCAGTTGATGGTGGCCTTTACATTTTGCCAGTCGATCAGTTCCAGTCTGCCATCATGGTGTTCAACGAGCGCAGACAGTGACTCAACCCAGTCACCGTCATTCCCGTTGACCTCACGCATTTCCGGCTTGTGGATATGGCCGCACACAACACCGTCGCATTTGCGGCGCCTTGCTTCGGTCAGCATGGCCGTTTCAAAACCGAGATAAAAGACACCGCCGATTTGACGCGGTGCTTCAGATACTGTGCCAGCGACCAGTACGGCATGTTGAGCCAGTTCCGAATGGCATTGACCCACCTGTTGAGCCATGCGAAATCGCCAGATGGGAATGCTGGCGATTGTCGAACAGGTCGCCATGGACACCAGAGGCGTTTGCCATCGGCGGTGACGTGAATATGATCATCCTTGATCGCGACATCACCGAAGTTGAACCCGGTGTATTGGCGTGCCGCCTCGTCATGATTGCCTGGTATGTAGATTACGCTTGTGCCGTGTCGCGCCTTGCGGAGCAGTTTCTGGATCACGTCATTATGTTCCTGTGGCCAGTAGAAGCGGCGGCCAGCCGTCGACGATGTCCCCGACGAGGTAGAGCGTATCGCTTCGCGTGTATTTCAGGAAGTGAAGAAGGCTTGGCTCGGGCCCCGGGCGTTCCAAGGTGGGTGTCCGATATCCAGATGGTACGGTAAGTTTGAACGTGATTTTGCTGATCCAACAAAGCGGTAGCCTTCCAAGTCCAGATGAACGGAGACTAGGCGCCGCGAATGTTGCTGTTCAGTTTCAGTTGGAGCTTTGGGTGGGTTCGGCGATCACCCGGCCATGCAAGCCTCTCGATGGCCATGCGTCCGGAAAGCCAAGCATCTTCGACGCGGGCACCGGCAAGCCAGTCACCGGCAAGCGCGATCCGGCCGCTGGCGCTGATCCGCGGGGCGTCGGCATCGGCGGCTGTGATCACCCGTGCATAGCGCCAGCGATGAGCTGCCATATAGCGCGGCCGCCCGAGCGCCGTTCCGCTGGCCACCTGCCATGCTGCCAGCATCGCCTCTGCCACTGGCGCCTGATCCTGCTCAGATGCTCTTCGCTCCAGTCCGGGGCGGCCTGAACGGTCAGGGCGGCGCCGTCCTGTGCGGCGGCGCCGGGCCTGTGCGCCTCCCAGACGCCCCAGCCAACCGGGCCGCTTTTCTCGTGGATCGGCGCGGCATGTTCCGGCAGCGCATCCGCATCGAATCCGAACATGGCGGTCCAGCACGGGTGCATAGCTGGCGCTGGCAGCAGTTGTGGCTAGTTCCGGGGCGGTATCGGCCAGAAGGCGTTTTGCCTGCGGGGCAGGCGCTGTGATTACGGCCTGGCGGGCAGTGGCGACAAGGCCTGATGCGTCATGAAAGGCGACAAGGCCGTCTTGGTTCTCGATAAGGGTGATCTCGACGCCCTGGGTGATCTCGATCCCGTCACCAAGGAAGGACGGAAGGTCCCGCATCGTCGGCGCGCCGCAAAAGGCATCGCGCCCGGACACCTGCCATGGATGCAGTGCCCCTGCCGCAACCGCTTCATCGCAGGTGGCGACGAAATCCGGATGACGGGCGGTCAGAAACTGGGCCCCGTGATTGAAGGTGAAGCCGTCGGCGCGCCGGGTCGAGACCCGTCCGCCGATGCGGCGGCCCTTGTCGAAAACCGCGGCCTTGAGGCCCTTGGCCCCGGCAAGCTGCGCGGCGGCTAGGCCGGCCATGCCGCTGCCGAGAATGACAAGGTCGAGAGGTGTGCTGCTGTTCATCTTAACTGTTCCGTCAGGCTTTGCCGGCAAACGTGCTGCGCGCTGGCAACTGACACCTGATATGGGTATGTTGGCGCCGAAGCGCCAGTTGGAAATGACTTCAGTAAGGACCGGTGCCAGTGAGGAATATGCCAATGCTATCTGCCAAAGCCGCGAAATCCCTTGCCGAAGAAGCCGCCGGGCTGGCTGGCCTGCATCTTCGCGACCTGCTTGCTGATGCTGGTCGGTCACGGGGCCTTGTGTATGAAATTGGTGACCTGCGGGTTGATCTGTCGCGGCAGAAACTGCGCACTGAAACGGTTGCAATGCTGCTGGAACTGGCATCGCAGACAGGCCTTGCCGAAAAGATCGAGGCGCTGTTCGCCGGCGCGCATGTCAACCGGTCCGAAGACCGTGCAGTCGTGCATATGGCCCAGCGTGCCGAGGCGCGGGTGGAGAGCGCCGAATATGCCGGTCTTGCCGCATTTGCGGACGAGGTCCGCGACAGCGATATCACCGATGTGATCAATATCGGCATCGGCGGTTCCGACCTTGGGCCGGCGATGGTCAGCGCCGCGCTGGCAAGTCATGCCGACGGGCCGGCGGTGCATTATGTCTCCAACGTCGATCCGGCGCATCTTCACGATGTGCTGACAGATTGCACGCCGGACACGACGCTTGTCATCACCACCTCGAAAACCTTCACCACCGCCGAGACGATGCGCAACGCCGCACTGGCGCGGGACTGGCTTGGCGGGCGCGGCCCGGGCATGGTCGCTGTCACCGCCGCCCCGCAGGTCGCGCGCGACTGGGGCGTGGCCGAGGACCGGATTTTTGATTTCGACGAGGGTGTCGGTGGGCGCTATTCGCTGTGGTCGGCGGTCGGGCTGCCGGTGATGATCGGCATTGGCCCGGACCATTTTGCCGACATGCTGGCCGGGGCGGCGGCCATGGACGAGCATTTCCGGACCGCGCCCTTTGAGGTGAACCTGCCGGTGCTGATGGGGATGATGCGGATCTGGAACCGCAATTTCATGGGCCATGCGGCGCACGGGATCATGCCTTACGACCAGCGGCTGCATTTGCTGCCGGCCTGGGCACAGCAGCTGGAGATGGAATCAAACGGCAAATCGGTCACGCTCGAAGGGGCCGCCATCGGCCATGCGACAACGCCGGTGATCTGGGGAACCGCCGGTACCGGCTGCCAGCACAGCTTCTTTCAGGCGCTGCACCAGGGCACCGATATCGTGCCGCTGGATATTCTGCTGCCACTGCGCCCGACCGGGCTGCATCTGGATGGTGACTGGGCGGCAAGCCACCGGGTGCTGGCGGCAAACGCGCTTGCCCAGGCCGAGGCGCTGGCCGTCGGCAGCCCGAACGAGGCCGAACCGCACCGCCATTTTGCCGGAGACCGTCCGTCGAGCGTGATCAGCTGGGAGGCCAGCACATCCTATGCCGTCGGCAGGCTGCTGGCGCTCTATGAACATGTAACCGTCGTCAGCGGGTTTGTCTGGGGGCTGAACAGCTTCGACCAGTGGGGTGTCGAGCTCGGCAAGGTCATGGCAAAGCGGGTTGAGGCGGTGCTTGACGGCAGCGCCGATGCGGACGGATTCAGCGCCACCGCATCCGACCTTCTGGACCGTATTTCCGCGCCGCCTTCCGGCGACTGACCGGGGGCATGTTTTCCGCTTTCATCGGCATCGACTGGTCCGGGGCGAGGGGGGCGCGCCAGCCTGGCATTCAGCTTGCCATGGCCCGGCCCGGAAACGACGCACCGGACACATGGCTTGCCGATGGTGGCCGCCACTGGGGCCGGGATGAAGTGCGCGACAGGTCTGCTAGCTGAGGCGTCTGCCGCCAATGGCGCGCCGGTTCTGGTAGGAATCGACTTCGCCTTCGCCCATCCGTTCCATGACGAGGGGGCCTATTATCCCGGGCTTGCCGCATCGCCTGCCGACGCGCCCGCGCTCTGGCAGATGGTCGAGACGGTATGCGCCGGTGATCTGCATCTCTATGGCGGGGCGATGTTCGCGGCGGACGGCGTCGCAGACTATTACCTGTCGCCGAAAAACCACGGTGCCCCGCATTATCGCAGCCGCCGCCGGCTGACCGAACATGCCTCGCGCGCCAGTGCGCGGGCGCCGTCGCCGACCTTCAAGGCCATTGGCGCTGATAATGTCGCCACCGGGTCCATGGCAGGGATGCGGCTGATCCATGCGCTGAAGGCAGCGCTTGGTTCGCGTCTGGCCGTCTGGCCGTTTGATCGGGTGACACCGGAACCGTCCGGTGGTCTGGCGATGGTGCTGGTGGAGATTTTTCCAAGCTATTATTTCCATGCCGCCGGCATGAATCCGGCAAAGAACGCGGCAGCCGATCCGGCCTTCATGAACGCCGCGCTTGCCGCCTATGGCAGCAAGGGTGTGGGCCAGGATTATGCCCCGCGCGGGGCCGATGCGGATGAGGCGGACGCCATTATATCTGCCGCCGCGCTGCGGTATTTCGCCGGCCGGCCCAGATGCTGGCAAGCGCCGCGTGAAGCCGCGAGGGAAGGCTGGATTTTCGGTGTGCCGCCGGTGACCTGACCGCCTGTTCGCGCTAGGCTCCCTGAGAACATTCCAGTCAAAGAATCAGGAGGTCCACCATGCCGAAGATCGATCTTGCCAATGTCGAGGTGATCCGCCGGCTCGTCTATCCCGAGCCGTTCTACCGCGAGACAGAGGGATATGAGGGCCAGCGCGTTGGCAACGCGGCCGGGCTGACACAGTTCGGCGTCAACCGCGCCGTCCTGCCGCCTGGCGGGCGCACTGCGCTGCGTCACTGGCACGAGGCAGAGGACGAGTTTGTCATCGTGGTGTCTGGCGAGGTGGTGTTGCGCGATGATGGCGGCGAGACGCTGCTTCGCGCTGGCGACTGCGCCGGTTTCAGGGCAGGCGAGGCGAATGGCCACGCTATCGAGAACCGGTCGGACAAACCTGCCGTGCTGTTCGAGATCGGGTCGCGGTCAGCCGACGAGACCGTGCATTATCCGGATGTCGATCTGCGGCTCGAGCGGCGCAGCAACAAAAGGAGTTGGGTCCGCAAGGACGGCACGCCCTATGATTGAGACGCGCCTATCCAATGCCGCGTTCGGCGAGCCAAGACGGCGCGGTGCCAGTGGAAAATGCCGATGGTCAGCACGATCAGCCCACCCAGCAGCGCATAGGTGAGAAGGCGCTTCTTGCGGTCGGGCATCTCTGACTTGCCGACCTTGTCGATGGCCAGGAAAATGGCCCCGGCCGCAACGAGAAACACAAAGCCGCCGACAAGTACCGTATCCATGATTTCCCCCGCTTTTCAAAATCTCAGCCACGTCTATCCGGCGTGATGGCCGGACTGTGGCGGAATGTCACAGTCGCAGCATCGCATGATTGGGCCGGCCGAACAAACGGAATTGGCTGAACGAAATGGAAAAGCCCAAACAGGAACAGTATGTCGGGGGCGTCTCGGCAAGGGCTGTCCATGCCGGTCAGCCATGCCGGTCAGCCATGCCGGTCAGTCATGCCGGCCCACCATTCTGGCGGACGGCTATGCCTCGTAGGGAAGCGACGAGTGGTGAAGTACCAGTTTCAGGCTGCCGTCGGCGGCCCGTTTGTAACCGAAGCTTTTGTCGACCTTTACGACATCTCCGTCCTTGCTGGTAAAGAGCACCCAGCCCATCCACATCGCGACATCGCCTTCGATAAAGAAGGATGATGTCTCGGACGTCACCTCACGCCAGGACTTCAGCCCGAAGCCGGTATCCTGCGGGTAATCGGAATTGTGCCCGATGAAATATGACAGGGTGCCTTGTTTGTCGGTGCGGAATGTCTGCGCGCCGCCGCTCAGGGTCGGTTTGAACAGGATCGGTCCGAATTCAGATCCATACAGCCGGTCCAGCAGATCCTCCGCCACAGCGCGGGCAGCCTCGATGCCGCCCTCGTCAAAGGCTGTGGAGATGGCGATGAGGCCGTTTCCCCAAGCGGCGCGTGCCTCGGCAAGTTCTGTTTCGGTGATCGTCATCAATGGTTCCTACTGTCGCCTCTGGCTGGCGTAGAGATGTCATCTGCTGGCGGCGTGATAGCAAGCCTTTCCGCCAAAATCCACCTTCTGGTCACCGAATTCCGGCCTGAACAGCCGTGGCCGGGCTATTGGTCGACCTCGTCGCTGTAACGCCCGCGAAGGCCGGTGATGATGTCATCAAGGAACTTTGCCGCGGCGACGGGAAGCACACGGCCCTTCAGATGACAGATATGAAGCGTTCCCGGGGCGACATCGGCCATATCAACCGGGCGCGAGACAAGCCGTTCGTCGAAGTCGGTCGCATCCGCGCCGCCACCGGCCCGGCCGGCATCGATGGCGATCGGAATCTGGAAGAATATCGCAGGCTCGAAATGCAGGAAGTTCTGCATGAATTCGAAACTGTCTGATTCGAGGATCACATCAGGTTCGACAGACCGGCGCAGAAACGCTGTGTCCATAAGCTGGCGCACGCCGCTCTGGGCCGTCGGCAGAACAACCCGTTCATCGGAAAGATCGCGGATGCGGATCGCGTCCTTGCCTGCCAGCCGGTGGCCTGCCGGCATGACGCATTGGATTTGCTGGCGCAGCGTTGCGGCGACATGAACATGGGCCGCGCGGATCGGGGCAAAGAGCAGCGCGATGTCTGCATCCAGCGAGAACAGCCGCGCTTCCGCCTCCTCGCCATAACAGCGGGTCAGATCAAAGCTCACCGCCGGATGAGCGCCGCGGTAGGTGGCGATGGCTTCCGGAAGGAAACGGCGCAGCGCGTCGGCGCCACTGGCAATCTGGACATGACCGCGCCGGATGCCCGACAGGTCGGCGATCTGGGACTGGACCCGGGCAAGGTCGGCGAATTGCGAACGGATATGCTGCAGGAAAATCTCGCCCGCCGTGTTCAGCCTCACGCCGCCAGGCAATCGTTCGAACAGCGGCTGGCCGATTTCTTCCTCGATCTGGAGTATTCTGCGGTTCAGCGCCGTAGAGGTGATGGCGAGCTTGTCGGCTGCCTTGCGGATCGAGCCCTCACGGGCGACCACATCGATAAATCTCAGGCTTGTCATAAATCGCATGGCGGGCTCCGGAACCAAAGGCTATCCCGGCTATATAAGCGCATGATGCAAAAAATGCACCACCAGCCTGCAAAATTAGCAGAATTTCAGCATCACCCTGCCTGCTAACACCTTCCTGCACTCAGCGATGGCAGACCATCCGTCATCGCTCGCGAGACCCCTGCCGCCCGGCCCTCCCAAGGGCGGCAGCATATAAGGGAAGGACTGACTATGAAGTACATCGTGGCAATCATTCAGCCAGGCCGACTTGCTGCCGTGCATGAAGCACTTGTGGCGATTGGCATTGAAGGGCTGACCACATCCGAGGTTCAGGGATACGGCCGCCAGAAGGGCAAGACCGAGGTCTACCGTGGCACCGAATACACCGTGAATTTCCTCCCCAAGGTGAAAATCGAAATCGCCGTTCCGAGCGACATCGTCGAGAAGGCGTGTGACGCCATCAAGTCGGCTGCCGAAACCGGAAAGATCGGCGATGGCAAGGTATTCGTCCTTGATCTCGACTCCGCCCTGCGTATCCGCACCGGCGAAATTGGCGTTGCGGCGCTGTAAGACCCAGGAGACCACTCAATGTTTAGAATTTCTCGTTCAGCCCTCGCACTCGCCGGTATCGGCGCGCTCGTGGCAACACCGGCACTGGCACAGGAAGTGTCCGAGCATGGTGTCTTCGTCCTGAACTCGCTGCTGTTCCTGATCGGCGGCGTTCTCGTGATGTTTATGGCCTGTGGCTTCTGTATGCTTGAAACCGGCCTCGTCCGCGCCAAGAACACAACCATGCAGCTGACCAAGAATGTGGCGCTCTTCTCGATCGCCGCCGTCGGTTATTACGTTGTCGGCTACAACCTGATGTACCCGCTCGGCACCTGGTCGGTTGACGGCGTCCTGTCCGGCGTTGTCGGTGTGGCAGTGCTCGAGGCTGTTGGCGTTGCGCCCGATGCAGCTGACGACCTGTCCTACGCCTCGACAGCATCGGACTATTTCTTCCAGCTGATGTTCTGTGCAGCGACCGCGTCGATCGTGTCCGGCACGCTGGCCGAGCGAATCAAGCTGTGGCCGTTCCTTCTGTTCACCTTCATCCTGACCGCGCTGATCTACCCGTTCCAGGCAAGCTGGAAGTGGGGTGGCGGTTTCCTTGATGAAATGGGCTTTCTTGATTTTGCGGGGTCGACAGTCGTCCACTCCGTCGGTGGTTGGGCGGCGCTGGCCGGTGCCCTGGTTCTCGGTGCACGGACCGGGAAGTACAGGGACGGCCGCGTCGTTCCAATGCCTGGCGCCAACCTGCCGCTCGCCACGCTTGGTACCTTCATCCTGTGGCTTGGCTGGTTCGGCTTCAATGGCGGCTCGCAACTCGCCATGGGCACTGTCAGCGATGTTGCCGACGTATCCCGTATCTTCGCCAACACCAACGCAGCAGCAGCCGGTGGTTCGATCGCCGCACTGATCCTGACCCAGATCTTCTACAAGAAGGTCGATCTGACGATGGTGCTGAACGGTGCGCTGGCTGGCCTTGTGTCGATCACGGCCGAGCCGCTGACACCGACCCTCGGTGCGGCAACCCTGATCGGTGGTATTGGCGGCGTGATCGTGGTCTTCGCGGTACCGCTTCTGGACAAGTTCAAGATCGACGATGTCGTCGGCGCCATTCCGGTCCACCTTCTGGCTGGCATCTGGGGCACGATTGCGGTCGCACTGACCAACTCTGATGCCTCGTTCGGCACACAGATTGCCGGTGTCCTTATCGTCGGTGCGTTTACCTTCGTCGTGTCCTGGATCGTCTGGACGGTTCTGAAGCTGACGATGGGCATCCGGGTATCCGAGGAAGAAGAACTTGCCGGTCTCGACAATGCCGAGCTTGGCATGGAGGCCTATCCTGAATTCGCCCGTCAGGTCTGATTGGCGATGAGCGGAACACGGTTTCGCTGACTGAAATCATGGCCCTGGCCGGGGTTCCCGGCCGGGGCTTTTCACGTCTGCAGCTTTCTTTACAGCCTCGGATTAAAAATCGTATGCTTCGCCACCCGGCGGCCCGCCCGTCGCGGCCCAGATACCGCTAGAGACAAGAATGACCGGATCGCAAAGGCCAGACGAAACGTCGCCCGGAACAACGCTTCTCGCCGCAACCGGAATCTGCAAGCATTTCGGGGACTTCACGGCAAATGACGATGTCGGTTTCGAGATCGAGGCCGGAGAGATCCATGCGCTTCTCGGCGAGAACGGTGCCGGAAAATCTACCTTTGTGAAAATGGTGTACGGGCTTTTGCAGCCCGATTCGGGCCAGATCATCTGGCGCGGCGAGCCGGCGACCATTCGCAGCCCTCAGCATGCGCGCGAACTTGGCATCGGCATGGTGTTCCAGCATTTCTCGCTGTTTCAGGCGCTGACCGTCGCCGAGAATATCGCGCTGGCGTTGCCACCGGGCGAATCACTCGAGGATCTGTCCGATCGTGTGCGGGCCATGTCTGCCGAATATGGCATCGGTGTGGATCCAGATGCGCGCATCCATAACCTGTCTGTCGGTGAACAGCAGCGTGTCGAGATTGTGCGCTGCCTGCTGCAGGACCCGTCGCTTCTGATCATGGACGAGCCGACTTCGGTTCTCACGCCGCAGGAAACCGAACAGCTGTTCGACGTGTTGCGCCGGTTTTCCAAGGCCGGGGTGGCCATTCTGTTTATCTCGCACAAGCTCGAGGAAATCAGGTCGCTGACAAGGCGCGCCACCGTTCTGCGGCGCGGCAAGAATGTCGGCACCGTCGAATCTGCCAGCCGCAGCAGCAAGCAGCTTGCCGAGATGATGGTCGGCAGTTCTGTCGGTGATATCGACGGTCAGGACGCACCGAAAGGCGAGCCTGACGTGCTGTTCGCGGTCAAAGGGCTCGACCGGCCGCCGGCCACGCCTTTCGCGACACCGCTTCGCAACCTGTCATTCGTTGCCCGCGCCGGCGAGGTGCTGGGGATCGCCGGTATCGCCGGCAACGGCCAGGACGAACTGATGGAAGCGCTGACCGGCGAATGGACTGGCGCCGGCCAGAATGTGGTCACGATCAACGGCCGGGACATCACCCGCGACGGGCCGTCCCGCCGCCGCCAGCACAGCATCGGATTTGTTCCCGAGGAACGGAACGGGCATGCGGCGGTGCCGGGCATGTCGCTTGCCGACAACGCGCTTCTGACCTCGCATTCGCTTGGTGAGGTCGCCAGCCGCGGTGTGATCGACAGCGACCGGACAAGGCAGATGGCGGCCGAAATCGCCGGTGCGTTCGATGTGCGGTCTGCCGCAGGAAAATCCGATGGCTTCGGCGCTGTCGGGCGGCAACCTTCAGAAATTCGTTGTCGGCCGCGAGATTTCCAAGCAGCCCAGCCTGTTCATCGTCTCGCAACCCACATGGGGCGTCGATGTCGGCGCTGCCCTGTTCATTCGCCGTGCGATGCTCGAGCTTGCCGAGTCAGGGTCCGCAGTGGTGATGATCTCGCAGGACCTTGAAGAGATTTTCGCCATTTCACACCGGGTGGCTGTTCTGCATGACGGCCAGATGTCGGAGCCGATGGTTACTGCCGATACCACGGCCGAGACGGTTGGCCTGTTGATGGGCGGCAGCGTGCCGCTGAAGTCGGCCGGCGCAGGAGATGCAGCATGATCAATCTCGTCCCGCGCAAGGAAATTCCGCTGTCGCTGACGCTGACTACAACGGCCATCGCGGTGGCGCTGACACTGATTGCGGGTGCCGCGATTTTCGGCGTCTTGGGATATGACCCGCTGGCCGCGCTCTACCAGTTCTTCATTGCGCCGGTGTCGCGCGGCTATCAGGTGGCCGATCTGTTCGTGAAGGCCTGTCCGCTGATTATCATCGCCAGCGGACTTGTCTTTTCCTACCGGGCGAATGTCTGGAACATCGGGGCCGAGGGGCAGATGATCCTTGGTGCGATGTTCTCCGGTTATGTGGCGCTCTATTGGGGCGGCATGCCGGCACCTTTGCTGCTGCCGGCGATGATCCTCGCCGGCGTGCTCGGCGGGCTGGCCTGGGCGATGATCCCGGCGATCCTGAAGACCCGCTTCAACACCAACGAGATTCTGGTCTCGCTGATGCTGACCTATGTGGCGGTGCTGTTTATCGACTGGACGGTCCGCGGCCCGTGGCGCGCCCCGATGTCCTTCGGCTTTCCGCTGACCCCGATGTATCCCGATGCAGGCATGATCGCCCGTGTCGACCTTCCGGGGATCGGCCGTCTGGCGCAGCTTCACTGGGGCGTTCTGGGGGCGCTTGTCCTGTCCGTGGCTGCCTGGTTCATTCTGCGCCGCACGATGGTCGGCTTTCAGGTCCAGGTGATGGGTGATGCCCCGCGGGCTGGCCGCTTTGCCGGGTTCAGCCCGGGGCTGGTCACGGTCCTCGTGCTTGGTATCTCGGGCGGCGCTGCCGGCGTTGCCGGCATGGTCGAGGTGTCGGCCAATATCGGCCAGCTGCAGCCGAACATCTCGTTCGGTTACGGCTTTACCGCAATCATCGTTGCCTTTCTGGCGCGCCTGAACCCGCTGGCTGTCATTGTCGCCGGCCTCGTTGTGGCGCTTGCCGAAATGGGTGGCGACGCGGCGCAGATCGCAATGGGCATTCCCAAGGTCGTGACCGGCGTCTTCAAGGGTATTTTGCTGTTCATGCTTCTGGCCGGAGAGACATTCAACAGGTTCCATGTCGAGTTCCGGCTTCCCGGCACCGCGGCACGGGCAGCAGCAACAGCGGCAACAAAGGAGAGCGGCAGTGTATGAAGAGCTGATCCTCACCGTGCTGATGACATCGGTGCCGCTGGTCTATGCCGCTATCGGTGAACTCGTTGTCGAGCGGAGCGGCGTTCTCAATCTGGGTGTCGAGGGCATGATGCTGATGGGGGCGGTGGCCGCGTTCGGCATCGCCATGGTCAGTGGCAGCCTGTTTCTGGGTGTCCTGGCAGGGGCGCTGGCAGGCATGCTAACCGCAAGCCTGTTCGGCATACTCGTTCTTGGATTCGCAACGAATCAGGTGGCGACTGGCCTTGCGCTGACCATTTTCGGCACCGGACTTTCCGGTCTTGTCGGCGCGCCGCTGATCGGCAAGGCGATCGAGGGCCTGCCCCAGATCAGCCTTCCTGTGCTGTCCGATCTGCCCGTTGTCGGCAAGCTCGTCTTCTCGCATGACCTCGTTGCCTACGGGTCCGTCGTCATGGTTGTGGTTGTCGCCTATTTCCTGAAACGGACCCGCGCCGGGCTCGTGCTGCGGGCCATTGGCGACAATCACGACAGCGCCCACGCCCTAGGCTATCCGGTGCTTGGCGTGCGTTTCGCCGCGGTGCTGTTCGGCGGGATGATGGCGGGAATAGGCGGTGCCTATTTGCCCCTTATGCTAACCCCGCACTGGGCTGAGAGCATGACCGCGGGGCGCGGCTGGATCGCGCTGGCACTTGTCGTGTTCGCATCATGGATGCCGTGGCGGGTTCTGGTCGGCGCACTGATTTTTGGCGGCATCACCATCATGCAGCTTGCCGGTCAGGCAGAAGGTTGGACGATTCCGTCGCAATTCCTTTCCATGCTGCCGTATCTTGCTACTATTATCGTACTGGTACTGATTTCCGGGAACAGGGAATTCGCGCTGGCAAATTCGCCAGCCTGTTTGGGTCGGGCGTTCCACGCCGGCAAATAGCCGGACGGCCCCGGCATTATCGTGAATGCCGCTGGCATTCGACAAGGGAGTGAACCATGAAAAAATTCATCAAGATGATGGCGCTCACCGCGGCAGCAATCGGCATGTCTGCCGGCGCTGCGGTCGCTGAGCCGCTGAAGGTCGGGTTTCTGTACCTGACAACACCGGGCGACCATGGCTGGACATACGCCCATGAACTTGCCCGTCAGGAAGTTCAGGCGCATTTCGGTGACAAGGTCGAGACGACTTTCGTTGAAAATGTGCCGGAAGGCCCGGACGCCGAACGTGTGGTCCGCGAACTGGCCCGTCAGGGCAACCAGGTGATCTTCGGAACCTCCTTCGGTTACATGGACCCGATGCTGAAGGTCTCGAAGGACTTCCCGGATGTGAAGTTCGAGCACATCACCGGTTACAAGCGTTCCGGCAACATGGCTACCGGCAACATCCGGTTCTATGAGGGCCGTTATGTGCAGGGCATCGTCGCCGGCATGATGACCAAGACCAACAAGATCGGCTACATCGCGCCGTTCCCGATCCCCGAGGCCTATCAGGGCCTGAACGCATTCGCCATCGGCATGCGTGAAGCCAACCCGAACGCCGAAATCATGGTGATCTGGGCCAACACCTGGGCCGATCCGGTCAAGGAAGCTGACGCCGCCAAGGTTCTCGTCGCACAGGGCGCGGACGTAATGGCACAGCACACCGATACACCGGCCATGCTGCAGACGGCTGAAAAGGCCGGCATCCACGGCTTCGGCCAGGCCAGCGACATGAAAGAGTTCGCACCGAACGCGCAGCTCTTCTCGTCGGTGAACAACTGGGCGCCTTACTACATCGAAAAGATCGAGCAGGTGCTGGATGGCAGCTGGTCCACCGGTGACGGCCCGAACCACTGGGCAGGCAACACCTGGAAGGGCATGGCTGACGGCTATCTCGAGCTGACAACCTTCGAGAACATGCCGGCCAACGTGAAGGCAGCCGCCGAGGCCGCCGCCGCCAAGGTCAAGGGCGGACACAACATCTTCACCGGTCCGATCAAGGACAACAAAGGCAATGTCGTGATCAAGGCTGGCGATGCGCTTGATGACGGCCGCCTGTGGAGCGACGTGTTCTTCTATGCCGAGGGCATCCAGGGCGAAATGCCCGGCTAAGCCGACCGGCAGTCCAAACAAGGTTTCAGGGCATCGCCGCGGCGGTGCCCTGCTGACATTTCAGGGGGAGGGCAAGGCCGAAACCGGTCTGCCGTCCCCTTTTTTGAATTTGACGATTTTGAATTTGACGATGAAGACGAGAAAGGCAGCCGCCTGATGACAAAGCCAACCATTTTCGTGACCCGCCGCTGGCCTGCCGCCGCAGAGGAGGCTCTTGCCGCGCATTTTGACGTGACCCTCAATGAGGATGACCGTCCATTGACCAAGGACGAGCTTGCCGAAGGGTTTGCAAGCCATGATATCGCTGCCCCGACTGTTTCGGACGTGATCGACGGCGATGTGGTTCGGGCCGGTGCAGAGGGGCGTTGCCGGATGATCGCCAATTACGGTGTCGGGGTGAACCATATCGATCTTGCCGCCGCCGCATCGCATGGCATCACCGTGTCCAATACCCCCGGTGTGCTGACCGATGCGACCGCCGACCTGACGCTCACCCTGATGCTGATGCTGTGCCGGCGCGCTGGTGAGGGCGAGCGCGAGCTGCGCGCTGGTGAATGGAGTGGCTGGCGCCCGACACATCTCGTCGGGCGGCAGATGACCGGCAAGACGCTCGGCATCATCGGCATGGGCCGGATTGGCCGCGCTGTCGCGCACCGCGCGCATTTCGGGTTTGGGATGAAGATCGTGTTCCAGAACAGGTCCCCGGTCGAAGACGGGGCTGGTGTGGGCGGCCGTCAGATGGCCAGTGTCGCCGAGGTCTGTGCCGCCAGCGATTTTGTCAGCCTGCATTGCGCGGCAACGCCCGAGACGCGGCACATCCTCGGCCGGGAGGCGCTCGCCGCCATGTCGCCGTCGGCTTATGTGATCAACACGGCGCGCGGCGATGTCGTTGATGAGGATGCGCTTGTCGTGGCGCTGGAAAGCGGCGCCATCGGCGGGGCCGGGCTTGATGTGTTTCAGGGTGAACCAAAGGTCAATCCCGCGATCATCGCGGCACCGAACACCGTGCTGCTGCCGCATCTTGGCTCAGCCACCGAGGAGACCCGCGTCGCCATGGGCATGAAGGTCGTCGAGAATGCGCGTGCCTTTGCCATGAACGAGGCTTTGCCGGACAAGGTCGGATGACAGCTTCAGCAGACTGGAAGGCGCTTGCCGGCCGCGCATTTGATGCGGCCCTTGCCGCCGGGCATCCCGCCGGGGTGACGGCTTCGGCGATGAAGAAGCTGCAGGCTGAACCGACTGCTGTGATTGCTGTCGGCAAGGCAGCCGCCGCCATGGCGACGGCCGTTCGTGATTGCGGTTGCGATGCGCCGGGCATCATCGTCACAACCGATGAAAGCCATGCCGAGGTTGCGGGCATGACATGTTTCGCAAGCTCTCATCCGGTACCAGACGCGCGCGGAGTGGCGGCAGGCGAGGCGGTGATAAATTTTGCATCCGGCCTGTCGGCGGATGATCATCTGCTGCTTCTGGTCAGTGGCGGCGGCTCGGCGTTGTTGCCGGCCCCAGCCGACGGCATGACGCTGGCTGACAAACAGGCTCTGAACGAGGCGCTTCTCGCCAGCGGCCTCGACATCCATGACATGAATGTGGTGCGGCGGCTGTTCTCGAAGCTGAAGGGCGGGCGGCTTGCCCGGATGGCAGCACCAGCTGCTGTGACGCAGTTCCTGTTGTCTGACGTGCCGGGTGATCGGCTGGAATCAATTTCCA
Source organism: Alphaproteobacteria bacterium (assembly GCA_038144055.1). GTDB lineage: Bacteria > Pseudomonadota > Alphaproteobacteria > Puniceispirillales > Puniceispirillaceae > UBA8309. The sequence goes on from JAYQNB010000001.1 coordinate 35,435, forward strand.
GTGGCCCCGCTGTCGCCGATCCGGTGCCGCTGGAACACGCGCTGGCGCTGATTGCCGATGCTGGTCTCGACAGGCTGGATTTCATGCCGGCACAGCTTCGCCGGATCGAGGACGGGACGGTGGACCTGCCGCTTCGCGCCGATGATCCGGTGACCGGGCGGGTTACATCGCACCTTCTTGCCAGCAACAGCATTTGCCGTGCGGCGGCGCGCGATGTTCTCGAGACCGCGCTGCCCGGCATGGAAGAAGTTCTCTTGCCGGACCTTGCTGGTGAGGCAGCAGATTGTGCCGTGCATCTGGCCGGGTTGATGGCAGGTGGAAGCAAGGGGGCTGGTCTTTGGGCGGTTACGGGCGGTGAGACGACAGTCCAGCTTGGCGCTTCGCCGGGCAAGGGCGGGCGCGCACAGGAAATGGGGATTGCCTTTGCCGCGACGATGCATGATGCGGGCGCAACGGCTGGCTGGGCCGGGCTGATCGGCGGCACGGATGGCCGTGACGGGCCAACGGACGCGGCGGGTGCCATCCTTGGCAGCGAGGACCGGTTTGACGCTGAAGCCGCCGCGCAGGCGCTTGCTGCGCATGACAGCTACAGCTACCTTGACGCGCATGGCCAACTGCTCAGGGTTCCACCTACAGGCACCAATCTGGGCGACATCGGTATTTTCATTGCCGGCGGTTCCGGCCAGCAGGGGGCTAAAGATGAAAAACAGCGATCTCGAAGCCTGGGGTGCGCGTGCCGGCGCCTGGTCCGCATCCTATCTCGACACGCTGGGTTCTCGCCCGGTGCGCCCTCAAACCCGTCCGGGAGAGGTGCGCGAGTCTCTTCCGCCGCGCCGCCGGTTGACGGTGAATCGATCGAGTCGATCTTCACGGATTTCGAAAATCTCGTCGTCCCGCATGTCACCAACTGGCAGCATCCGCGTTTCTTCGCCTATTTCCCGTCGAACAGCAGTCCGCCCTCGGTTCTGGCGGAATGGCTGACAGCGACGCTCGCCGCGCAATGCATGCTCTGGCAGACATCGCCTGCGGGAACCGAGATGGAGGTCCATGTCCTTGACTGGCTGCGCCAGATGACAGGCATCGGCGAGGGGTGGCATGGCGTGATCCAGACAGGCGCCGGCATGGCGACCCTGTCGGCAAATCTGACCGCACGGGAAAAGGCTCTGGACTGGGCCGGTAAGGAGCAGGGCCTCGCCGGACAGAAAACGCTGCGGGTCTATACCAGCCTGCATGCCCATTCATCGGTCGAGAAAGCTGTGTTCCTGTCGGGGATCGGGCGCGAGAATCTGGTCAAGATCGAGGCTGACGAGACTGGGGCGATGCGGCCGGAGGCGTTGCGTGCTGCCATTGCCGAAGACCGTGCGGCGGGGTACCTGCCTTGCGCCCTCGTCGCCGTCGTCGGCGGCACCGGGGTGGGTTATAGCGACCGCCTTGACGAGGTGCTTCCCCTTGCGCGGGAGGAGGGTCTGTTCACCCATGTCGACGCGGCCTGGGCCGGATCGGCGCTGATCTGTCCTGAATTCAGGGGGATTGCCAAGGGAATCGAGATGGCGGATTCGATGGTGATGAACCCGCATAAGTGGCTGATGACCAATTTCGACTGTTCGGCGCATTTCGTGAAATCGGTCGATGATTTGCAGAAGACCATGTCGATCACCCCGGCCTATCTGGTGACACAGGATGCTGATGACATTCAGGATTATTCGCAGATCACGATGGAATTGGGACGCCGCTTCCGGGCGCTGAAGCTGTGGTTTGTGATTCGTGCCTATGGCGTCGCCGGGACTGCAGAAAATCATTCGTGATCATGTCGCCTGGGCAGAGCAGCTTGCCGAACGGCTCGGCGCGGTGCCGGGGATCGAGCTGACAAGCCCGGTCCAGCTGGGGCTTTTCAGTTTCCGGCTTCGCCCCGAGGGCACAGAGGACGGCGAAGCGCTCGACAGGCTGAATGCGGAGTTTCTGGATTCGGTGAATGGCGACGGCACGATCTACCTGACCCAGCCCGTGCATGAGGGCCGTTACATCATCAGGGTGAGCATCGGTACCACCGCGACCAGCGCAGAAGATATCGACATCGCCTTCGACACGATCATGCGTCTGGCTGCGCCCTATCTGAAAACAGCAAAATGAAGAAAGAAGAAGACCGGCGGTAAAGCAAAGAAACCCGCCGGTCTTCGGGGACCTGATGGTCGATCCGGCGCGCTGCTCCCCCAAGCCCGCTTTCCGGGATATTTCGACCAACAGCGGGAAGCTGAAGATCAGCGACACCTTGTTAGCGCGCGCCGGGCGAACCGCCGAGTAAAAAAGTGAAAATGTGAAAACAGTAAAATATTTACTTTTTTCATACGGCCGTCTAATTTTCCTCTGACCAGTCACTCATTCATGCCGCCGGGGAGGGTTGCATGCAGGAAAAGATCCTGGTGGGCCACAAGCTCCGCCGTTTTCGCCAGACTGCCGGCCTGTCTCAGACGGCGATGGCAGAAGCACTGGATATCAGCCCGTCATATCTGAACCTTCTCGAGCATAACCAGCGGCCGCTGACGGTGGCGCTTCTGCTCAAGCTCGGCAACAGCTTCGACATCGATATGAAGAGCTTTGCCGAGGATGATAGCCCGTCATTGATGACAGATCTTGCCGAGGTGTTCGCTGACCCGTTGCTTTCGGGAGAGCGTGTGTCGCGGCGAGAACTTCAGGATCTTGTAACCGCCGCGCCCTCGGCGGCGCGCGGGATGCTCAGCCTGTTTCAGGCTTACCGCAAAGTACGCGACCAGCTGGAAATAAATGCCGGCGACGGGCGCGGTGCCGGCGGTGTCGACAATCCGGTGGAGCGGGTTCGCGACGTGCTGCAACAGGCCAACAACTATTTCCCCGAAGCCGAGGCCGCAGCCGAGGAGTTTCGGCATCTTGTCCTTGGGGATTCAACCGACAGTGGCGGTCTTCTGGAAAGCCTGATCAAGCATACGGCAGGCGACCCGGGACTTCGCGTTCGCATCCTGCCGGTGACAGTCATGGGCACGCAGCTACGCCGCTATGACTATCACCGCCGGGAAATTCTTCTCAGCGAGGCGCTTCGTCGTCCACAGCGGGTGTTCCACCTTCTGGTTCAGCTTGCGCTGATCCGGCAGTCGGGGTTCATAACCGATCTTACGGAATCCCATGGGCTGGAGGATGACGGCGCTCGATCCCTGTTCCGCACCACGCTTGCCGGCTATTTCGCAGCAGCGGTGATGATGCCCTATGACAGCTTCCTCGGCGCGGCGCGTGACCTGCGATATGATCTCGACCTTCTCGGGCGGCGGTTCGGAGCCAGCTTCGAACAGGTTTGCCACCGGCTGACCAGCCTGAACGCGCCGAATGCGCGGGGCATCCCGTTTTTCTTCCTGCGGGTGGACGATGCCGGCAATATCTCCAAACGGCTTGCTGCGGGTGGCATGCAGTTCGCCAAGAATGGTGGCACCTGTCCGCGCTGGGATGTCCACAAGGCGTTTCGAACGCCCGACCGGCTGCTGCTGCAGGCTGCCGAACTGCCGAACGGCCAGAAATTTTTCACCATGGCGCGTACCGTGCCGCGGCCCTGGTCACCGGCCGGGGAAGACGCGCCTGAGTTCGCCGTTGCACTTGGCTGCGAGATGCACCACGCCCGTGATCTTGTCTATGCAGATGATCTTGAAGGAAGCAAAAGGCGGCAGCTTGATCCTATTGGAATCGGCTGCGCGGTGTGCGAGCGCATGGACTGTGCGCAACGGGCCCATCCGCCGGTCGGTCACGAGGTACGGTTCGACGGCAACTCACGCCGGATCGGCCTCTATGACCTTGAGGGATGAGCTGACGCGCTTCAGCCCACCTGCACGGTAATTTCATTTCAAATTCCGGCTTCAGCACGGTTGCGCAATAAAATTACAATCGGATTTTGAGACATTTGCCACGAGCATCTGATCTGGTATGGTGCGCCTCGCCGGCACAGGGATGCCGGCTGCCCCGCTGCATGTTGGGAGCAGGCCGATGGTATCTGAAAACACCGATTCAAAGAGAGCCAGCGAGCTTCGCGCCGAAGCCGCCGACGCGCTCGATCGCCGTGATGACAGCAACCGCCTTGCCGCGCTCTATGGTCTGACACCAAAGGTTGAATCAGCCATTGTCGCAGCCATCCGCGAAGGGGCGGAGGATCGGTGCCGGGCGCTCGTGGCGCCGCTCCACCCTGCCGATCAGGCCGATTTGTTGGAACGTCTGCCAAAGCCCCAATCCGCTGCGCTGGTCCGTATGCTCGGTGACGGGTTGGATGCCGAGGCATTGGCCTATCTGGGCGAGACCACGCGTGACGAGATTGTTGATGTGATGGGCATGGCGGCGCTGGCGCGCCAGCTTCCCGATCTTGATACCGATGATGCGGTCAACATCATTGAAGAGCTGGAGCAGGACGAGATCGACGATGTTCTTGCCGCCCTGCCGGCCGAGGATCGGGTCCTTGTCGAGTAATGACTTGCCTACCCTGATGATTCTGCCGGCCGGATGATGCAGCGCGAGATCGTCACCGTGCCGTCCTTCTGGACGGTCGGCCAGACCATCGATTTCCTGCGAAGCTCCGAATTCAGCGACACCGAATTCTATCTAATCTTTGTTGTCGATCCGGCCCGCAACCCGATCGGCGAGGTCGGCCTTGGCCGTCTGCTCTGCACGCCGCGGCCACGCCGGATCAGTGAGATCATGGAAGGTGACTTCCGCAAGATCCCGGCTGATATGGACCAGGAGGAAGTCTCGATCCTGTTCCGCCGCTACGGCATGGTCAGCGCGCCGGTCGTCGACGAGCATGGCAGGCTGATCGGCATGATCACCATCGACGATATTATCGACGTGATCGACGAAGAGGCCGAGGAAGACCTGATGGCGCTTGCCGGTGTCGGCGAGTCCAATGTCCGCAGCAGCCTGCTGGAAACCCTTCAGGGGCGAAGCTCATGGCTGCTGATCAATCTGCTGACGGCCATTGTCGCCTCGGCGGTGATTGGATTGTTTGATGCCACCATCGAGCGGATTGTCGCGCTTGCGGTGCTTATGCCTATTGTCGCCTCGATGGGCGGCAATGCCGGTACACAGACCGTGACGGTCGCGGTGCGGGCACTGGCGCTGCGCCAGATCGACCGTGACGCCGCCGCCAGCTTTGTCCGGCGCGAGCTGGCCGTGGCGGTGCTGAACGGCATCCTGTTCGCCGCGCTGGCTGCCGGCATATCCTTCCTGTGGTTCCGCGACCCCGACATTGCCGTGGTCATGGCGGTGGCGATGTTCGCCAACATGGTGGTGGCCGGGCTCAGCGGTACGCTGGTGCCGCTCGGGCTTGTCAGGGCCGGGGTCGATCCGGCCGTGGCTTCCAGCGTTTTCATCACCACAATCACAGATGTTGTCGGTTTTTTCGTGTTTCTCGGGCTCGCCGCCCTATATCTGATTCAGTAAATCTTTACTCGATCTGACAGGAATGGCGTCTCCGGTATGACCGTGCATCTGAAAAAACTCTCCGTCGGTTCAGGAATCGCTTGCCAGCCTTCGCCAGTGGCAGGAGGCCCGGCGCGAGGCCGGGTTCGAGCTGATGCATGTCACCCGCAATACGCCGCGTCGCGCCGAAGAAGTGCTGGATGGCGGCAGCATCTTCTGGGTGATCAAGGGGGTGATGTGCGCCCGCCAGCCGATTATCGAGCTTCGCGAGATGCAGCGCGCCGACGGCAAGCCCGCCTGCGGCATTGTCCTCGCCCCCGAAATTTTCGCGGTGGAACCGATGCGGGTGCGGATCTTTCAGGGATGGCGCTATCTCGAGGCCAAGGATGCGCCGGGGGACCTGCCGATGGCCGCAGACGGTGACGAGGCGATGCCACCGGAACTTGTCGCCGAGCTTCGTGAACTCGGGCTTCTCTAGGGCGTTCTAGTTTTTCTTCCGCCAGTCCCACGGGGCGTCGAACCGCCCCTGCCATATGCCGCGCCCGGCACGTTCGGCATTCTGTTCGGCCGTCACGTAATCCTGTGAATAGCGGCGATAGGCCATGGCCAGCCCCTGTTCCACCAGAGCCTCGCCGATATCGGTGTCGCCGGCCAGGCAGCGCATGATCAGGCGGCCATAACGGTCGACATCAACAAGGCTGCAATGAAGCTCGGGCGTGCCCTTGATGATGTCCTTCATCGCCTCTGTCGCGGCAACACCGCAGTCCCAGTCTTTGTCGGCGGCCGTCTTGCAGCGCTGCTTTCGTTCCGGTGCGTCGATGCCGTGGACACGGATTTTCAACGGCCCGCTGCGAAGCGAGTCCCCGTCTACCACCCGGGTGACCGTGACCGGCCCGGACAGATCAAAACTTGCCTCGCCGGCAGTGGCCTGAAGTGTGACGGCGCATGAATATCCCAGCGCCAGAATGAGAAGAGCCCGTCTGAACATTAGATAAAACTAAAATAAAGAGGTGCCTGCATGCCAGAAAGAAAAGCAGGAACCGCCATCCGCCGCGTCCTGCTTTCAAATCATGCTGAAGGATCACGCCGGGCCGGCGTATCCAATCAGTTCACATAGGGGTTGTCGTGGAACGGGTCGTCTTCGACGGTGAGCTCTTCGCCAGTGGGGATCCACTCCGCCTCCGGGTTGAGGGTGGCGGCAATCGCGCTGGAACTTTCCGGGATCGCCACAAACGGGCCCTGTGCCTCGTTCGGGACGGCCGCACGCTGCGACATCCGGTAGAGGGCAAAGGCGGCGATCAGCGCCTGCAGCCCGGTGATCATCACAAAGAAACTTCCGATCCCGAGGAATTCGATCGACAGCGCGGCGAGCGGTGATCCAAGGACCGCCCCGCCACCATTCACCATTACGAGGCCGGATGCCGCCGCCACCATCTGCCGCGGTGTCAGGAAGTCGTTCGCATGCGCGATGCAGAGCGAATAGAGCGGGAAGAGCGACCCGCCATAGATCAGCATGCAGACCAGAAGCAGGGCGAATTCACTCTTGCCGTACAGGGTGGCCAGCCCGGCGGCAATGCCGCCCATAATGGCTACCGCCATGATCACCATGCGCCGGTCGAACCTGTCGGACAGCCTGCCGACCGGATATTGAAGAATAAGCGCGCCGACGACGGGCGCTGTCATGAAATAGCCGACCTCGCTGCTGTCGAGCCCGATGGACAGGCCATAGACAGCTCCCATGCCGAACATCATCGACACCGCCACACCGTTCAGCCCGAGACCGATCACGGCAAGCGGCGAGACCTGCAGCAGGCGGCGGACGCTCATGCGCTCCGGTTCCTCGAAACTCGGGGCGCCGGTGCTCGACAGAAGGATGGGCACAACCGCGATTGAGACAAGGACCGAGGCCACGACGAACAGCGCCATGTTGTTCTCCGTGCCGGTCGAGATCATCATCTGGCCGATGCCAAGGCCACCCATGGTGATGATCATGTAGAGCGACAGCATCTGGCCGCGGGTCTCGTTTGTCGATTTGTCGTTCAGCCAGCTTTCGCAGACGATATACATGCCGGCGAAACAGAAGCCGGTAACAATCCGCATCATTGCCCAGACGGCCGGATGGACGAGGACCGCGACCACCAGCACAGCCGCCGAGGCCAGCGCCGCCATCGCGCCGAAGACGCGCACATGGCCGACATTGTCGAGAAGTTTGGGCACCAGCAGAGAGCCGAGGAAAATGCCGAGGAAATAGCCCGCCATCACAAAGCCGGTGGTGACATTCGAGAAGCCGGCCTCGGTCGCCTCGATGCCGAGCAGAACGACCTGTAGCCCGTTGCCGGCCATGATCAGCAACAGGCCAAAAAACAGAGTCCATGAAGCCGCAGCGGATCTCAGCATGGCGGACCTACAGTTCCAGATTCGGTCATTTTCCGGGGTGGCCCGGGGATCAATAACCAGTTTCAGCAATGTGTTGAAATATCATCAGACGGCCGTAACCGTCTTTGCCCTCTTTGCGACCAAAAACCGCGCAAGTCTGTTCAGAAAATTCCGCAATCTGGTCGTTTTGGCGATAAAGGTAAGAAAGTTTCAAGGGCGGTTTGGTCGAACGCACTGCAAGGTCGTCAGGAGGCGGGCAGTAAACTGTCGAATATCGCCTCCACATCCGCACGCGCGCCGGTCAGGCGTTGGTCGAGATGCGCTGTATCCGGGCTGTCACAGGTATCGAGTACAAACTGCCGGGCTGCCGGTGCCAGCGTATCGGGACCCTGTGCGCTCGTCCCCATGACAAGGCGAAGCGCGTGATGCAGGTCATCAAACAGGCTGTCGGCTTCGGCAAGCCGCGCCGCCTGGTCCGGCGCGAGATATCCAGCGGCTTCAAGCCGTTCGACAATTTCGCCTGCGCTCTGGCCACCGCCCTCGAACAGGTCGGCATGTACAAGGCGAAGTCCCCGGACCAGAAGATCGATCTCGCCGATCCCGCCAGGTTGTTTTCGAAGCTGCCAGGCAGGCGCATCGCCATAGCTGGTACGCATGCGTTGCCGCATGTCGTGAAGGGCCTTTGCCATGCTGTCGGCAGGCACCGGCGCGCCAAGGATCTCGGTTTCCATTTCTGTGACTTTGCCGGTCAGCGTCGATGCCGGCGTCACAACCCGTGCCTTCGACAGTGCCAGCTTTTCCCACAGCCACGCTTCGTCACGGTAGTAATCCGCCAGCCTGTCCAGTCGCGGGGCGAACGCGCCTTTCTCGCCATCGGGGCGAAGCCGCGTGTCGATGCTGAACAACAGGCCTTCGCCGGTGGCGCCGCCAAGCCAGCTTGCCATTGTCTGGGCCAGCCGCGTGAAGTAGCTGGTGGCGCCAAGAGTGCCGCCGCCACCCTGTCGCCCGGTCGATACCCCTTCACCCGGCGCATCCCAGACGAAGACAAGATCGAGGTCGGAAGTGGCTGTAAGGTCGCGCTGGCCGAGCCTGCCCATGGCGAGGACCAGAATATCTCCCTCGATTTTGCCGTGGCGGCGTTCCATGTCAGTGCGGGCAAGATCACGGACGACACGGATCACCGCCTCGGCGCCGTCGGACAGAGCGCGTCCGACCGTGCCGCGGTCGGCAACACCGCTCAACCCCTGAACCTCAGCCCGGAATCTGCGCTCGCGCGTCTTTCGCGTGATGATTTCCAGCGCGCTCTCGACCGGCATGTCACTGATGCTGTCCCTCAGGTCAGCTTCGAAACTGTCGGCGTCCGACAGCGGCGCAAAGAAATCACGGAACAACACCAGGTCGAACAGCATCGGATGACTTCGGAGCGTCGTTCCAAGCCTTGGTGACAGCACCAGAATATCGCCGAGAAGGCGCGTCAGATCGCGGTTATGGTCGAGCAGCGAGAAGATTTGCACGCTCGCCGGCAGCCCTTCGACAAAGCCGGCAAAGGCGGCGAAGGCGGCGTCCGGATCAGCCGCCGAGGAAAGATGCGAGATCATTGGCGGAATGATCCGGCCCAGAAGCGCACGCGACCGCTCGCCGCGTGTCGCGGCAATCCGCCCGGCGGTCCAGCCCGACAGGATGGCGGCAATGTCCGCTGGCCGGGAAAAGCCGCGTCCCTCCAGCCACACAGACAGCCTGTCACTGTCTTCCAGCGGCGGTGAGTCCGCCCCGTCACCACCATTCTCGTTTTCACCCTCGTCATCGCCGTCATCCTTGGCGGCGAACAGCCTGTGCGTCGTGTTGGCGCCAACCTCTGCCAGAACGGTCTCGAGTGCCTGAAGGAAAGGCCTGTCATCCTCGTGCCCCATGAAGCATGCCGCTTCGCCAATTCCCTCCATCGTCCGGGGCAGGGCATGTGTCTGCGCATCGGCCATCATCTGCAGCCTGTGCTCGGCGCGGCGAAGCTCGAGATAGAGCGATGACAACTGATCTCGCTGTGTCTCGCTGATCCATTGTTCGGCTGCCAATGCCGTTAGCGCCGGAAGCGTGCTGCCATCGCGCAGTGTTTCCGCACGGCCGCCGCCGACAAGCTGCAACACATGTGTCAGGAATTCGATGCTGCGGATGCCGTTCGCCCCGGTCTTCAGGTTGAAGCCTTCCCAGCCCGTTGCACCCGTCGGCCGGCGCAACATGACCTTCATGTCGTCCATCACCGTGTAATCGAGGGTCCTTCGCCAGACAAAGGGCTGGATATCGGCCAGAAACTGTTCGCCCATGGCAATGTCGCCCGCGACCGGACACGCGCGGATGAAGGCGGCACGCTCCCATGTTCTGGCAATCGATTCATAATAGCCGAGCTCCGCCTCGCGCTGGATGCTGACAGCGGTAGCCCCGGGATCAGGCCGGAGCCGCAGATCGACCCGCCAGCCGATGCCGTCGCCTGTCGAAGTGGAGAGCAGGCGCACAAGGTCGCGGGTCATGCCGACATAGGTGGCCTGGCTGGTCTCGGGATCGGTCAACGGGTTGTCGATCGGGTCGTGAAGCAGGATCAGATCGATGTCAGAGGAATAGTTGAGCTCGGCGGCTCCAAGCTTGCCAAGCGCCAGCACAACCCATCCGCATCCCGCCATGCCGGGTGCTGTGATCACCGTCCCGTCAGCGATCTGGCCGCGGCGCACCGCCCGTCTGAACAGATAGGTCACGGCCGCACGAAGCGCGCTTTCTGCGGCATTGCTCAACCAGACCATCTGTGTTTCGACCGTCACGATCCCGGCCATGTCTGCAAGGGCGACGGCAAGGGCGCTTTGCTGGCGAAGCCGCCTGATCGCCTTGATCATCGCGTCATCGTTGGAGATTTCGAATGCCTGTGCCTCAAGCTCTGCCATCGCTGCGGCGACCACATCGCCGCCCCGGCCGGACAGGATATCCGTGATGATGTGCGGATGCGCGCGCGCCAGTCCCTGAAGATGGCGTGAATGGGCGAGAATGGCGGCGATTTGCGTAGCGTCGAGAGTGCTGTCGGCAGGCACATGGCCAGCCGCCCAATCTGTCAGTTCGGGCAGGATGCCGGCATGTGCATCGAGCGCGCGTGCCGGGCCGGCAACAAGGCGGTCGGGCGGTGAATGGTCTGCGGCCGTTCTGGTCATGGAAGAACCATAATCAATGAAATCCCGGCGTCCAAATCCTTGATGTGCGGTCTAGGCCAGCAGAATCCGGCCGCCGTCGCGGATACGCCGCATCGCCCGCAGCATCCGCATGGTCAGGATCAGAGAAGCCACGCTGAGCCCAAGCAGCAGGCCGCCCCAGACACCGGTTGGGCCGAGGCCAAGGAAAAACCCGGCAAGCGCGCCGACAGCGACACCCGAAATCCAGAAACTGCAGATGGCGACGATGGCAGGAATGCGGGTGTCATTCACCCCGCGAAGGATCGACATGGCAATCGCCTGTACCCCGTCGGGGATCTGGAAAAGCGCCGTCAGCAACAGCATCGGCAGGGCGAGGGCCATCACCTCGGCAAACATGGTGTCCTCGCCGGTCAGGAAAAGCCCGATCAGGAATTCAGGCCAGATCAGCAGGATCAGCATGGTCGCTGTGGTTGCGACAATGCCGATCCAGAAGGTTGCGCCAGCGCTTCGCGACAGGTTGGCGCGGTCGGCAGCGCCGGCAAAATTGCCCACCCTGACGGTGCTCGCCTGGGCGATGGCGATGGGGATCATGAAGGTGACGGCCGCGATCTGGTTGGCGATCGCCGCCGCTGCCAGTGCCGCCGTGCCAAACAGTCCGATCAGGAAAGTGACCGCAATGAACATGCCGGCTTCAGCAACGATGGTCAGTCCGATGGGGACACCGATAGTCAGAAGCCGTGCCGTCACTGCCCAGTCCATCACCCAAAGCCGCTGGAATGGCTTGCTGTCGCGGAAGGGTTGGGTCATGGCGATATAGGCGGCGAGGCCGGCACAGAGCAGGATATAGACGATGGTTGTCGCCAGCGCGATGCCGGCAAGCCCCATCGCCGGAAATGGTCCGATCCCGGACACGAAGGTTTCGTTCAGGACCACATTTGCAGCAAGGGCAATGATCAGCGCGATGACTTGCGGCATGGGGCGTTGATGTGAGATCAGGAATTGCCGCAGCACGACAGACAGGAACATGAAGGGCAGGCCGAAGCTCGACCATAACAGGAAAGGCTGGCCGATCGCCGCCAGTTCGGGATCCTGCCCGAGCAACACAAGGACCTGTTCTCCAAACAGCAGCAATGGGGCTGTGACCAGTCCGAGCGCGACCGCGATCACCATTCCCTGGCGAAAGGCGCGCCGTACCTGTCGTCCGTCGCCGGCACCAATTCCCTGGGCGACAAGCGGGCCGACGGCGAGCGAGATGCCGAGCGCGAGAAAGAAAAAGGGCTGGTAGAAACGCGAGGCGAGGGCGCCGGCGGCAAGACTTGAGCTGTCTATCCATCCCATGGCAATGGTGTCGCTTGTCCAGATGCCGATGGTTGCCAGCTGGCCAATCATCAGCGGTCCGGCAAGCCGCATATTCTGGCGGATGTGCTCGCGCCAGCTTATCGCGGTGCTGTCCATGGAATCCTTCCGGTCACGCACGCCAGACAAGGAGGCGCAATGACGTCATGTCAAAACCATTCTGATTGTGGTATCGCGTAGAGCATTCGGGTGCAAGCAGATCGGCGACCATGTCTGGTTGCTGCACAGGACAATGTGACACGAAGACGTTATGACACGCAGACAGGCAGGAAAATCAGGTGGCGGCAAGACGCCGACGCGCGGCTCGTCCGGGCGGAGCTACCGCAGCGATGCCGGCCTTACGCGCCAGCCGAAGAAGATGCGTGGCCGCAAACCGTCTTCACAACGCTGGCTGACACGCCAGCTGAACGACCCGTTTGTTGCCGAGGCGAAATCCCGTGGGTTTAGGTCGCGTGCGGCGCTGAAGCTGGAACAGATAGATGATCGCTACAAGCTGCTGAAGCCTGGCATGGCCATCGTTGATCTGGGATGCGCGCCCGGTGGCTGGCTGCAGATTGCGGCGGATCGCTGCAAACTCGGCAGCAGTGGCGCAAAACTTGTCGGGATTGATCTTCTGGAAACAGATGTTCTGGACGGTGTCGAGATCTTTGTCGGCGATATGACCGAGCCCGAGATGCTGGACCGTGTCCGCACGGCTGTCGGCGGGCGCGCGCATGGTGTGATGAGCGACCTTGCCGCCGCGACGACCGGGCACCGGCCGACCGACCATCTGCGGACAACAGCTCTTCTCGAGGCGGCGCTGGATTTTGCGCTGGAGGTGCTGATCGAGGACGGCTTCTTCATCGCGAAATGTTTTCGCGGCGGCGCGGAGCGAAGCGTTCTCGAAATCCTGCAGGCCAATTTTACCACGGTGCGCCACGTGAAGCCGGCGGCAAGCCGGCAGGAATCCGTCGAGAGCTATGTGCTTGCCACGGGCTTTCACGGACGTGGTGGCTGGATCGGTGAAGGGGCCAGTGAAGAGGCCGGTGAAGAGGATGACGCCACGCCACCCCCAGAAGGCGGTTTTCCCCCTATTTAGGGGCTGTCATTCTGCAGAGCCCTAAGATATAGTGGCGCGCCACCGGACATGCGGAAGGCGCCCCATGAAAATTCGCGAAGCCCTGACCTTTGATGACGTTCTCCTCGAGCCGTCACGCTCGGCCGTTTTGCCTGCCGAAACCAATGTTGTGACGCGGCTGACAAGGTCAATTTCCCTGAATATTCCGCTGGTTTCCGCGGCGATGGACACAGTGACCGAACACAGGCTGGCCATCGCCATGGCGCAGGCCGGCGGCATTGGTGTCATTCACAAGAACATGAGCATCGAATCGCAGGCTGGTGAAATCAGCCGCGTGAAGAAATATGAATCCGGCATGGTGGTGAACCCGCTGACCATTACGCCCGAGCGCACGCTTGGCGAGGCGCTGGATCTGATGAAGGCGCACCAGATCAGCGGTATTCCCGTGGTCGATGGCGAGGGCAAGCCCCCGCACCGGCTTGTTGGCATCCTGACCAACCGTGATGTGCGTTTTGCCAGTGACCTGAACCAGAAGGTCTGGGACCTGATGACCCGCGAGGTGATCACCATCGGCGAGAGCGCGACGCAGGAAGATGCCAAGCGGTTGCTTCATGAGCATCGCATCGAGAAACTTGTCGTTGTCGATGGCAAGCAGCGCTGCATCGGGCTGATCACGGTCAAGGATATCGAAAAGGCCAAGAACCATCCGATGGCGGCAAAGGACAATGCCGGCCGTCTGCTGGTCGCCGCGGCCACAGGCGCTGGCCCGGAAGGACAGGAGCGCGCCGAGGCGCTGATCGAAGCCGGTGCCGACGTTGTCGTTGTGGATACGGCGCATGGCCATTCCGAAGGCGTTCTTGGTGCCGTCAGCGCAATCCGCAAGATGGCGAATGAGGTTCAGGTGATCGGCGGCAATGTCGCCACGGCCGATGGGGCCAAGGCGTTGATCGACGCCGGTGCCGACGCGGTCAAGGTCGGCATCGGGCCGGGATCGATCTGTACCACCCGTATGGTTGCCGGTGTTGGCGTGCCCCAGTTGACCGCGATCATGGACGCCGCCGAGGCCTGCCATGCCGAGAATGTGCCGGTGATTGCAGATGGCGGCATCAAATATTCGGGCGATCTTGCCAAGGCGCTTGCCGCTGGCGGCGACTGCGCGATGATCGGCTCTCTTCTGGCCGGCACCGACGAGACACCTGGCGAGGTCTTTCTCCATCAGGGGCGTTCCTACAAGGCCTATCGCGGCATGGGATCGACAGGCGCGATGGCACGCGGCTCGGCCGACCGCTATTTCCAGGCCGAGGTCTCGCAACCGCTGAAACTCGTTCCCGAGGGGATCGAGGGCAGGTTCCCTATAAAGGTCCGGTCGAGAATGTGCTGCACCAGCTGTTGGGTGGTGTCCGTGCCGCCATGGGCTATACGGGCAACGCCACCATCGCCGACCTGCAGGCGAATGTGAAATTTCTGCGGATCACAGGTGCCGGCTTGTCCGAAAGCCATGTCCATGATGTAACCATCACCCGCGAAGAGCCAAATTACCGCCCGCGCGTCTGATTGTTTCCGGAGTTTTCCTGCGCATGACCCCAGCAGCCCGCATTGCCGCTGTTATCGAAATCCTTTCCGAATTGCCGTCCGGCGAGATTGCGTCCGTGTCGGCAGGCGCCGCGCTGCGTCGCGGGTTGCAGGCGCGCCGCTATGCCGGGTCGGGCGACAGGCAGGCCATCAGCGCGCTGTTCTGGGGCGTTCACCGGTCGCTGGCGCGGCTTGGCTGGCACCTTGGCGAGCTTGGTCAGGAAGTCACCGGCCGCACGCTGGTTCTGGCCGGGCTTTGCCTTGGTGATGGCAAGCCTGCGGATGAGGTCAAAACACTGTTTGCCAGCGGCGAGGAAGCATGCGCCGCCAGCGCTGAGCGATGACGAGATTGCGTTCATTGACCAGTTGGAAGGACGCGAACTCGACGATGCCGGCATGCCGCGCGCCATGCGCCTCGAATGGCCGGAGGCGCTGCTTGCCGATGCCGAGGCGGCGCTTGGCGATGCCACGGATGACGAGCTTGCCGCGATGCGTGGCGAGGCCGGGGCCGATATCCGCCTCAACCCGCTGAAGATCAGCAACCGGCACAAGCTGCGTGACAAGCTGGCCGGGCGCGGAATGGCCTGCCATCTGACAAAGCTGTCGCCGCTGGGCATCCGTATGACAAAGCGCGTGCGCACCGACGACACGCAGGAATTTCGCAACGGGTTGTTTGAGATCCAGGACGAGGCGTCACAGATTGCGGCGCTGCTGTGTGATGCGCGGCCCGGCATGCAGGTGGCCGACATCTGCGCCGGTGCGGCCGGCAAGTCGCTGGTGATGGCAGCGGCGATGGAAAACCGCGGGCGCATCGTCGCGCTGGACACCGACCCTGAAAGACTGGAGCGAGGGGCGGTCCGTATCCGGCGTGCCGGCATTCATAATATCGAACGTGTGGCGGTGTTGGGCGACTGGGGCGTGAAACGCTATCGCGGCAAATTTGACCGGGTGGTGATCGACGCGCCCTGTACCGGTTCTGGCACCTGGCGTCGATCAGTCGATGCGCGCTGGCGGTGTGATGAAGATGTGCTGGCGAATGTCCGCGGGCAGCAGGCGGCGCTTCTCGACCGTGGCCGCGCCATGGTCGCGCCGGGCGGGCGTATCGTTTATATCACCTGCTCGCTTCTGCACAGTGAGGGCGAGGCACAGGTCGAACGCATTCTGGCCGAGGCGCCGGAACTGGAAATCGCGGAAATCAGCGATATCTGGCAGGATGTGATTGGCGGTGACAATTGTCCGCAGACGCAGGGCGGCATGCTGCGACTGCTTCCGGGGCGCGACGGCACCGACGGATTTTTCATGGCTGTGTTGCAGTCGCGGCTGCGGTAACAGGCGACTGGAGAAAACTGGGCATTGGGACAGGGAATTGGAAACGGCATGAATGATTCGGTTCTGATCATCGATTTCGGCTCGCAGGTGACACAGCTCATCGCAAGGCGCCTTCGCGAGGCCGGCGTCTACACCGAAATCCTGCCCTGTACCACCGATCCGGCAAAGATCACCGCTGCCGCGCCGCGCGGGATCATCCTGTCGGGCGGACCGAATTCGGTGGCGATGGCGGATACGCCGCGCGCCCCGCAGGAGGTGTTTGATCTTGGTGTGCCGGTCCTCGGCATCTGTTATGGCCAGCAGACCATGTGCCAGCAGCTTGGCGGGCGGGTCGAGCCTGGCACCAGCCGCGAGTTCGGCCGCGCTACCCTCGAGATCAGCGAAAGCTGCGCCCTGTTCGAGGGGCTTTGGCCAGCTGGCGAGACCCGCACTGTCTGGATGAGCCATGGTGACCATGTCGCCGAGCTGCCACCCGGGTTCCGGGTTGTCGCCACATCCTCCGGTGCGCCCTTTGCCGCCGTAGCGGATGACGCGCGCTGTTATTACGGCGTGCAGTTCCATCCCGAGGTGGTCCATACCGAGGATGGCGGCGCGCTGCTGTCGCGCTTTGCGCTGGGGGTCTGTGGCTGTTCGGGAAGCTGGTCGATGACCGCATACCGCGCTCGTGCCATCGAGGCGATCCGTGCGCAGGTGGGAGACGGCAAGGTGATCTGCGGGCTGTCGGGCGGGGTGGATTCCTCGGTGGCGGCAGTGCTGATCCACGAGGCGATCGGCGAGCAGCTGACCTGTGTCTTTGTCGATCATGGCCTGCTACGGGCCGGCGAGGCGGAAGAGGTGGTGGCGCTGTTCGGCGGGCATTACAACATTCCACTGATCCATCGCGACGCCTCGGACCTGTTCCTCGGGCAGCTGGACGGCGTGTCCGACCCGGAGCAGAAGCGCAAAATCATCGGCGCCAGTTTCATCGAAGTCTTCGAGGAAGAGGCAAAGAAGATCGAGGGCGCGGCCTTCCTGGCGCAGGGCACCCTCTATCCCGATGTCATTGAAAGCATTTCGGCCGCCGGCGGCGATGCGGTGACGATCAAGTCGCATCACAATGTTGGTGGGCTGCCGGAAAAGATGGCGCTCAGCCTTGTCGAGCCGCTGCGCGAGCTGTTCAAGGACGAGGTGCGCGATCTGGGGCGCGAGCTCGGTCTTCCG
This sequence comes from Alphaproteobacteria bacterium, assembly GCA_038144055.1. Lineage (GTDB taxonomy): Bacteria > Pseudomonadota > Alphaproteobacteria > Puniceispirillales > Puniceispirillaceae > UBA8309. Next base: position 52,916 of record JAYQNB010000001.1, read on the forward strand.
GAAAGCCTTGTCGGGCGGCATCCGTTCCCGGGGCCGGGTCTCGCGATCCGCGTTCCCGGCGAGATCACGGTGGAGAAGCTGGATATCCTGCGCGCTGCCGATGCCGTCTATCTGGACGCCATCCGCAAGGCCGGCCTCTATGACGAGATCTGGCAGGCCTTTGCTGTGCTGCTGCCGGTTCGCACTGTCGGGGTAATGGGTGATGCGCGCTCATATGAATATGTCTGCGCGCTGCGGGCGGTGACCTCCAGCGATGGTATGACCGCCGACAGCTACCCCTTCAGCCATGATTTCCTGTCGCATGTGGCGACCCGCATCGTGAACGAGGTGAAGGGTGTCAACCGCGTGGTCTATGACGTGACGTCGAAACCGCCAGGCACCATCGAGTGGGAGTGACCGTGTGTTGCGCTGTTATGCCGGTGTTGACGGCACATCTGTTTCGTCTGGTGCGTCTGATCATGGTATGGTCTTGAGCGATGTTTGAACGTGTAAGGCACAGGCAGACCTTTTTCGGCAAGCTTTGGTATATCTATGGCCAGCGGCTGCACCGGTGGATGATCGCGAAAGATGCGAATGTCTATCTGAAGCCGAACGACATCATCAGCCATCGCCCGACACTGTTCGGCATGCACGAACCGCATATTGAGGCGCTGATCACCGAAGCGTCCGCGACACATGGTGATTTCCTTCTCGATATCGGTGCGAATATCGGCATGACTTCGGCCCTTGTGGGGCGTCGGTTCGCGCGCGTCGACTGTGTCGAGCCGAACGAGCTGGTGGTGAATATCCTGAAGACCAATCTCGCGATGAACCTATCCGCGACCGACCATGAGGTCCATGCTGTCGGTCTTGGCAAGGCGGATGGTGTGCTGACCTTGCGCGTGCCGCCCGACAATTTTGGCGGTGCTTATATCGAGGACGGCAACCCGCAGTTTGACGGCGAAACGGCCGCCCGGCAGAGCAATCAATTCGATGACCGTTCCGGCCATCTGGCGCTCGATGTGGTGATCAGGGAAGCAGGGCAATGGCTTGACGGCAGGTGCGCGGCACTGCGGGAGGCCGGTTTCCGGAAGGGCGTCATCAAGATCGATGTCGAGGGATATGAAGAGGTGATCTTCGGCAAGATCATCGAAACGCTGCCCGCCGATTTCAGCGCTGTGGTGGTCATGGAAAACTGGTTCGACCGGTTTCCGGTATCGCGTTTCTCGTCGGCGCGCCATTCGCTTGCCTGGTATTATGTGCAGAAGCGCCGCCGCATCCTCCATTCAATTCCCTTCAAGCTGCTGGGGCTCAGCAGCTCATATGATCAGGTGGTGGCGCCTCTCGATGATGATACAAAAAGCCCGCATGACGTGATCTGCGTCATCGGCGCGGCGGAATAGGCTTCATGTCGCTTTCACAAATGACAGATGCCGAGATCCTCGCCATCGTCGAACCGCTGATGGACAATTGCCTCGCCGGATCGACCGAGCGTGATCATGCCAAGCATGTGCGTGACTTCACGGATCGGTTGCGGGCCATTGTCACGCCGGAAAATCTGGCAGCACAGCTTGAATCTGGCCAACCCACCAATGGCTATTTCGCCGAACGCGAACTGATCGGCATTTTCCGGCGGCCCCACCGCGTCGGCGTCGTCTGGCGGCAGTTTCTGACCAAGGCGGATGGCGAGTTTGTGAACCATGCCGTTTTCGTCGAGAAAGACGGCCGCGTCCTGATCGACCACTGTCTGATCTGCTGACGGCCACAGCTTTCTTGCAAAAACAGGTTTCCTGCGCACAAATAGCGTGGCGGGAGGGTCCTCATGATCACAGCCATAGACCATATCGTCCTGACATCTGCTGATGTCGACAAGACCATCGCCTTTTACTGCGATGTACTGGGAATGGAACTCCAGACCTTCAACCCGCCGGATGGCAGTGCGCCGCGACGCGCGCTTTGCTTCGGTCATCAGAAGATCAACATCCATGACGGCGCGGCCCCCTATGTGCCGCATGCCCGCAACCCGGTGTCCGGTGCGGTCGATATATGTCTGCTGAGCGATCATCCGGTTGCCGACTGGCAGCACCGCTTTGCCGAACACGGCATCGCCGTCGAACACGGGCCGGTTGCGAAAACAGGCGCGACGGGGCCACTCTGGTCGGTTTATGTGCGCGATCCGGATGGCAATCTGATCGAGATTTCAAACCAGATCGACACTGAGGGAGAGGGCTGAATGGCACTTGAGATGAAGGCCGAATGCCAGGGTGCAACGCGCCGATTGGCTGGCAGGACGAAGTGCTGATCTGTTACTATGAATGCAGCTGGTGCCGTCCATGTGCCGAAGGCGACGGCATGATCTGCCGCAATTGTGGTGGTGAGCTGGTGCCGCGACCAAGGCGGGAGACAAAGCCGTCATGAAGACCATTGGTGTGATCGGTGGGATGAGCTGGCAATCCACCCGCACCTATTATGATCTGCTGAACGAAATGGTGGCCGAGCGTCTTGGCGGCCTTCATTCGGCTGAAATCCTGATGAGAAGCGTTGATTTTGCCGGGCTTGAGGCGGCCATGCAGCGTGGTGACTGGGCTGCGATTGAAAGCCGTCTCGGGGATGAGGCGGCAGCGCTGGAGCAGGGCGGTGCCGACTGCGTTCTGCTGTGCAGCAATACGATGCACAAGCTGTATGGCGGGATCGCCGCGCGCGTCGGCGTTCCGTTTTTCCACATTGCCGATACGCTTGGCCATGCGCTGGCGGCTGACGGGCTGACACGCGTCGGTTTGCTGGGAACAAGATTCACCATGGTCGAGGATTTTTTCGCAACAAGGCTTCGCGACCGTTTTGATATTGAAGTGGTTGTTCCGGACGACAGGCAGATTGAGTGCATTGATACGGTTATTTTCAATGAGCTGTGCCGCGGTATCGTCGAGGACAGATCGCGCGAAAGCTATCTTGAGATCATGAATGGCCTCGCTGTACGCGGGGCCGAAGGCGTCATCCTCGGCTGTACCGAGATCGAGATGCTGGTAAAGCCGGAACATCATGCCCTGCCGCTTTACGACACCACACTGCTACATGCGAGTCATGCGGTCGAATGGGCTTTGTCGGGCAGCTGACAATTTCTGATTGTCGTAGAGCGCGACTGTGCTAGCGTCCTCACAGTTTTTCCAGCAGGCTCGACCTGCCATAGTTTGGCGGCCTTGACCGGCCTGAACACGCATGCTGACTTCTTCCTTCGTGACCGGGTTTGTGCTCGGGTTTTCTCTCCTCATTGCCATTGGCGCACAGAATGCCTTTGTCTTGCGTCAGGGATTGTTGCGGCAGCATGTGTTTGCTGTCGTCATGTTCTGCGCCGTCGCTGACATGGCGCTCATCATCCTTGGTGTCGGCGGCGCATCGCTGCTGATTGCTGATTTTGCCGCGCGCTACGAGGCGGTTCTGTTCGGGTTTGCCGCTATATGGCTGGCCGGCTATGGGGTCATGCGGCTTCGCAGCGCTATCCGTGCAAATGCCGCCATCTCTGCCGATATAAACGGATCAGACAGCCTGGTGGCTGTTCTGACTACAGGCGCGGTGCTGACCTTCGGCAATCCGCATGTCTATCTGGATACGGTGGTGCTGGTTGGCACGGTGTCGGTGCGGTTCACCGGCATGGACAAACTCGCCTATGGCATCGGGGCGGCGACGGCCAGCTTTGTCTTTTTCTTCGCACTTGGCTACGGCGCGGGCCTGCTTGCCCCGCAAATGCAGCGGCCCAACGCATGGCGTGTGCTTGATACGATTATCGCGGCGGTGATGTTTGCGCTTGCGATCGGCATGGCGAGAGCCGGCGGTTGGCTCTGAGCCGGATTCAGAGCCGGCACCGTTTTCGATAAGGGGCCCGAACCGGGGACGGATCAGACCTCGTCGAGATCTTCCTCGAGAATCGAAATCTGCACGTGGAAGCAGACTTCACCATCCTCATCATCCTGAAAGACAACGCCGATGAATTCGTCCTCGAGCATCAGGTCGGCGGGATCATCCTTGTTCTCGCGGCGAGCGAGCGACAGGCGCTTGTTTCCGAAACGCTGCCTCAGATAATTCTGCACCCGGGCGGTGTCACTTGCGTTCATCACTGATCTCCCTTGCCTTTCGGCATGACTCTATGGACACGGTTCTATCTCATGGGCAGGAGGCTGTCCATGACCTAACCATAGCGTGCGATCTGTCCGCCGCCATGGCGGGGCCATGCAGGCCGCGTGGCGACATCGCGTGCCTCGCATGATGTGCAGCGCATGCGGCTGCCAAGTTCGGGTACCGGAAACATCGGGCCAAGTCTGGCGATCAGTGGCGCTGTCTCGATCTCTGCATTGTGGCCGCACCGGTGGCACCAGCAGAAAACCCGCAAACCTTCCTTTGCCAGATCGCCGAGAGTGGTCGGGTTGGCCGGATCGTGGCTCTCTGTCACCCGCCGTTTGAATGCGCCCATCGCATGCCTCCACCATCACCGCGGCACCGGTTCCAGCAGTCAGAGCGTGCGGTTGATTGTCTAAATGTTCATGTTTTGTTCTAATTTAGTGATAGCTTGTATGACATGGTGGCGCAAGCGTGAATTCCGGCATGGCCGGAAGATTCCAAATGGAATGTGAACTGATGTCGGAACGGAATTGATACCGGAACCGGGTCAGCCTGTGACCAGTCGCGGCAGCTTGTTGAAATGGCCGATAACGTCGCTGACAGCGCTCGAGCGGCACAAAACCCTATTGCGATCACGCAGGATGAATTGCGGCGCCTCCTTGGGATGACGCTGCTTTTTCTCGATCACGAAGAGCGGGTTTTCGTGAGTATGACGAAAAATAGAAGGTTGCCGAGCCGGCCAGATGATCAATTGCATAATCGCGCCATTCGCCTGCGGCGACGCGGGCACTGTAGGCTGCCAGGATCTGGCTTAGTTCAGGTCTGGAGAAATAAAGTTGGCGGCGGAGTTTTTCGGAATTGAAACACGTGACACGGCCGTAGTTCACCTGCTTTTCTGTTGTCTGATCGGTGTTTGAGTGTATATGTTGGGGCAGCTTTGCGCTGGCTGTCAACCAGTGGTCCATGCCGCTTCCAGCCTGGCGCATCGTCAGCCCGCTCGACGGGTTTGTGCAATTTCCAACAAAGGCCTGCCATTGCCGTGTCGGCATCCATGGCAGGACATTATCAGATGGCTGATATTTTTGACGAAATCGATGAAGAGCTGAAGCAGGACCGGGCCAAGCAGGTATGGTCACGCTACGGCAAATATGTTGTGTCTGCAGCAGTGGCCGTTGTTCTGGGCGTTGGTGCCTCTCAGGGGTTTACGGCGTGGAAGCAGTCGCAGGCGGAAGCCTCTGCTGATCTCTACAGCCAGGCGGTCGCGTCCGACGATGCGGCTACAATGCTCGAGGACAGCCTTGGCAACCTGACAGACGGTTATGCACTCCTCGGACGTTTCCAGATTGCTGCCGGCAAGGCGGGTGACGGGGATGCTGCTGCGGCAGAAAATGTCTATCTCGCCATAGCTGCGGATGCTTCGGTTGATGCGCTCTACCGCGATGCCGCGACGCTCCTGTCTGTTATGAACGCGCCGGGATCGAGCAAGTCTTCAGACCTGCAGGATCGCCTTGAGCCACTTGCCAACGGATCAGGCCCGTGGCGGCCTCTTGCACTGGAACTCAGCGCGGCGCTGGATCTGAAAGCTGGCGACCGCGACGCGGCGTCTGCAAAGCTTCAGGAAATTATCGAACTCGAGGGTGCACCGCCTGAGCTCCGCCAGCGCGCAGCACAGCTTGCACGGGTGCTTCAGTCCTGAACCGGGGCGACCTCTCACTGCCATACAGGATCACAGCCATGCTGTTAACCAGCCCGACATCGCAAGCCGCGTCTTCCGGAAAGCCGGGGCGCGGCCTGACGCTGGCAGCCCTTGGCGCGCTTGCGCTGGTGACGGCCTCTTGCACAGCGCCGGAAGTCATCCTGTCTGGCGACCGGATCAATGTTCTGCCCGAGATCGTGATTGAAACGGCCTCGCCTGATGCCCTTGCCGAGGGAGCAGGCCTGCCGGAAATGGTCAATCTGAATTCGGCCCGTATGCCGGGGTTTGATTCTGGCCACTCTGGCGGCAATTCAAAGCTGCAACCACCCCTGTCGACGAGCTGGAGCTCTACCATCGGCAAAGGTGGCACCGACCTGACCGAACTCGCGCTCCCCGTTGTCGGTGACGGGCGGGTCTATACCGTGTCGCCGGACGGCACGGTGAGCGCCTTCGACGTCAAGAACGGTGCATCGATCTGGTCGACCGTGATCGAGGAGAAGGGTGATGACCCGCTTCCCGGCATCGGTGGTGGTCTGGCGCTGTCGCCTGAGGGACTTGTGGTTCACGCCGGTGGCCGGGTGCTGTCGCTCCTCGACCCGGCGTCTGGTGACCTGATCTGGACCATCGAGATGAAAATTCCGCTGCGTGGCGGGCCGACCATCATTGGTGCCGACCGTGTGGCGGTGACCGATCTCGACGGCAATATGAAAGTTCATCTTCTGGTCTCCGGCGAAGAGCTGTGGGTGCATCTGGGAATTGCTGCCGGAACGGTGCTGTTCGGTGCGCCTGCGCCGGCTTACGCCAATGACGAGATCGCGCTGGCCGGGGCTGGCGGCGAGGTGACTTATTTCGATGCTGGCAGCGGTGAGTTGTTGTGGACTGATTCTGTGGCATCGCTGCTGCCGCGCACCCCGATCCAGAACCTTGGTGATGTACGGGCCCACCCTGTGCATGACGGGGGGCTGATTTTCGTGATTGGCCAGTCGGGCCGGATCGTCGCTTTCAGCGCGCGCAACGGCCTTCCTGTCTGGGAGCGCGCCATTGCAGGCTTGGAAATGCCATGGGTGGCTGGCGAGACTGTTTTTGTTCTGTCCCTTGATGGCAGGCTGTACGCCATTCGCCGCGACGACGGTGTCATTCGTTGGGTAACAGAGCTTGCCGGCGCGGTGCCGCTGGATGTTGTTGTGCCGGAGAATCCGCCCCGTTATTACGGGCCGGTTGTGGCAGGAGACCATGTCCATGTCGTGTCGCAGGCGGGTACCGTGTTTTCGTTTGACCCGGACAGCGGCGAAGAGGTCGAGCGGCTTTCGCTTGGCCGTGAAGTTCGCACACCACCACAGGTGGCCGCTGGACGCATGTTTGTAATGGGCCACAACGGCACGCTAGTTGCGGTCGAGTAGGGACCGCTTGGTGCGGCTGGTGCCGTGCCAGAGATATCAAGTTCATTTCAGGAGCCTGGCAGTTTCGTCATGACCGCCACCATTGCCATCGTCGGGCGGCCGAATGTCGGCAAATCGACACTGTTCAACAGGCTGATCGGCAGGCAGCACGCCATTGTCGATGACCAGCCAGGGGTCACGCGCGACCGCCGCGAGGGCGATGCCCAGCTTGCCGGGCTGCAATTCCGTATCATCGATACGGCCGGTCTGGAAGAAGCCTCGACCGGCAGTCTGGAAGATCGCATGCGCCGGCAGACGGAACGCGCGATCGATGCCGCCGATTTCACACTGATGGTGATCGACGCCCGCGCCGGCGTCACGCCCGCTGACAAGTTCTTTGCCGATCAGATCCGACGCGCTGGCGCGCATGTGGTGCTTCTCGCCAACAAGTGCGAGGGTCGTGCCGGTGCGGCAGGTCTTGCCGAGGCGTGGGAGCTCGGGCTTGGAGAGCCAGTGCCGATTTCGGCGGCCCATGGTGAGGGGCTTGTCGATCTTCATGATGCCATCATCGAAGGCGCCAGCAAGGTCGGTATCGATATGCTGGCTGAACCGGATGATGACGATGTCGACACGATTGACGGTGATGACGAGCCGCCTCTGGATGAGGAGGGCAATCCTGTCGAGGTCTGGCAGGACGAGCAGTCCCAGCAGCCGATGCGGATTGCGGTTGTCGGCAGGCCGAATATGGGCAAGTCGACGCTGATCAACAGGCTTCTTGGCGAGGATCGACTGCTGACCGGTCCCGAGGCCGGGATTACACGCGATTCGATCGAACTTCCCTTCACCTGGAAGGGGCGCCCCTACAAGCTCGTCGATACAGCCGGTATGCGCCGGAAGGCAAGGATCAGCAACAAGGTCGAGCAGTTGATGGTCGAGGATGCCCTGCGCGCCATACAGTATGCGCATTTGTGCGTTCTGCTGATGGATGCCACTGAAGAGCTGCATCGCCAGGACCTTGCGATCGCAAGGCTGATCGCCGAGGAAGGGCGCGCCGTTGTCATCGGCGCCAACAAGTGGGACGCGGTGCGCAACAGGCAGGCCGCGGCACAGGGAATTGACGACCGGCTGCAAACGTCGCTGGCGCAGCTTCGCGGGGTGCCGGTTGTACATACATCCGGCCTTCATGGTCGTGGTCTCGACAAGATGCTTGCCGCAGCCGACGAGATGTACGGCTTGTGGAACACACGTATTTCCACCGGCAGGCTGAACCGGTGGCTGGAGGGTATGCTGGAAGCGCATCCGCCACCACTGGTCGAGGACGCCGTCTGCGCATCCGCTACATGACCCAGATCAAGACACGCCCGCCGACATTCGCGCTGTTTGTCAGCCGTCCGGCCGATCTGCCCGAAAGCTATCTTCGCTATCTGACAACGGGCCTGCGGACCGATTTCGGCCTGTGGGGTATTCCTGTGCGGATGGTGATGCGCAAGGGCGAAAACCCCTATGCCAGCAAGGCACGCAAGCGCTAGTCCGATATAGTGGCCGTGCCGCTGCCCCTGATGGTTGAGACGAGGAATGCGCCAAAGGCACTGATTGTCTCGCGCAGGGCAAGCGTGCGGTGCCGGTCAAGCCGCGACGGCCCCTCCATATAGAGGTTTCGGTTGATCTCGATCTGCAATGCCTGGCGTGCCGAGCGCGCGTCACCATTGTTTCGGGTGATGTGGCCCCCGGCATAGGGGTGGTTCCACCCGACAGAAAAGCCGGCTTCCTTGAAAAATCCCGAAACCGCATCGGCGGTGGCCCGGTCGAGTGTAGTACCGTGCCCGTCTCCGAAGATGATGTCGGGAAGCGCGTTGTTCATCCTGTCCTGGCCCGGCATCGAATGAAAATCCACCAGCAGGACGTGACCATGCTGTTGCATCGCCGCCGAGGTGAGGCGCGCCAGCGCAGCGTGATAGGGCGTGTGGACAATGGCCGTACGGCGCGATGCCTCGGCAGCATCGACACGCGTTGCATAGATGGACTTGCGCGCCGCGGTAAGTTTCGGGATCAGTCCGTACCCGGCACGCACATGATGGCAGGGCTTGGCCGCATCCACCTTGCCCTCGAACATCGCACTGTCGAGCGCGGACGGATCACGATTCACATCGAGGTAGGCACGGGAGATCCGGTTGACGAGGGTAGGAATGCTGACCGTCGCAAGGCCGGGAAGAAGGCAGTCGACACCAAAATCCTCAAGGCCTCGCAGGGCCTCGACAGGCTGGCTGGCTGCGGCCAGCATGCCTGCGGGATAGCCGCGGCCGGCATGCGGGCATGAGGCGACGACAGCAGACTGGATGGCTGCAGATTCATAGATGTCGAAAGGGTCATAGCCCGGATCCTCGAGCAATGTATCTGCCACGACAACAGGAGGCAGCGCCGTATCTTCGATATCGAGCTGTTCCGATGCAGGGGACACAGATGACGAGATCGCAGAGGCAGACATGTTGCCGCGACCAGACCCGGACACCTCGCCGGACGTGGTTGCCCCGACATCGTCCGGTGCCATCTGATCGGTCAAAACACTGCTCATAACGTGGAGACGCTAGCACGGTTTCGGTGTGTCTCCCATAGACAGCGTATCCCTGCGCGGATATGCGGCATCGGCCTGCGTCGACAGGCATGGGGCATATGAAAAAGGGGCTTGCGGAAAGACGACGCTTGGTGCAGAAATACACGCCTTGAAGGCAGCCATTTGGCGGCCTTCTGACCCGCCGGCCGGACCGGCGCCAGTTGCAAGACAGCTGGTCGCTTTTCCGGCAAACCCGGCACCGCCGCCTGGCCCGAACGGGCATCACTATGCGGCGTTGAAATGGGGCGTGTAGCTCAGCGGGAGAGCACTACGTTGACATCGTAGGGGTCACAGGTTCAATCCCTGTCACGCCCACCATTTCTTTCTCCAGAAAAATGCATGAATACAGCGGGATGTGGTGCCCGGATGCTGGTCAGCCTGCGCGCGCAGCGGCTGTCATCCGTCGTTGTGCTGCCAGACGGAACGGCGCATTAGGCGCGCCAAAACCGTTATATCCATCGCGCCGCTCGACAAACTCAAAGAACAGTCCATTGCCAAAGACGGTGCTGTAAAAATGCAGAAAGCCGCCCGACTCATCTTCGTCATAAAGAATGTGCATGGATTTCAGCTTGGCTATGAAAACGTCTGAAAGGTCGAAGCGCGCGGCAAGATCAGCATAGTAGTTCTCGGTCTGTGGCAGGATGGAAAAGCCGCTCTGGTGAAGGTGCTCAGCCATTTCCACCGCGTCATTCACTGCAAACGCAAGATGCTGAACCGTTGCGCCCGCGCCGTCGGCCACAAATCTGTGGGCGCTCGTGCGTTGTGCTTCGCTGCCATTCAGGGTCAGGCGCAAACCACCATCACGGCCCGTCACCGCCTGGCTCCGGATAATTCCTTCCGGATCGATGACGTCGACCATAGAGGATTTGGCCATAGAGAAAATGCTCGTATAGAACTGTGTCCAGCTCAGCATTTCGTCATATCCCATGGTCTGGGCGATGTGGTCGATGCGATGCACGCCTTTCATCTCGGCTGCGCTGCTGGCAGGCCCTTCAAAATCCGAAGCCCAGATATCCATTGTGGGGTCGAGAAACCGGATAAGGCTCTCTGCAACGCCTCGGACGGTCGGTATGTTCTGCTCGCCGGGGTGATGCGGCAGGCTCACAGGTTCCGCCCCCAGCGCCACCGCTCGCTCAAGCGCGGCTTCCGCATCAGGCGTAGCAAAGGCAATTTCGCTGACGACCGCCCCATGCTCACTAGCCAGCTCGAATGATCTGCCGGCCGCATCGGAATTCACCAGAATATTCACATCGCCTGTCTGGAATCGCGTCACCTTCTTGGACTTATGCGTTCCGGTCTTCACCATGCCCACTTTGGTCAGCAGTGTTTCGATCCCGCTCATGTCTCTTGGCTTGCAGGCCAGTTCGACATACTGGACGCCAGACACCTCAACGCGGTCCGGCAGCACAGGCAATGATGGCAGGGGCCGGTCGGAACGGCGGCGAAGATCATCCATCAGATTGATCAGAGATCGATGCCCGTCGCGGGCCACCATTTCGGCATCGCTGCGCCGAAACTCGTCATTGAAAATCTCCAGCGACAACGGCCCGTCATATCCGGTGGCATAAAGTGCGTCCATGAATGCCGGCAGATCGAGATCACCCTCGCCGGGCATGTTGCGGAAATGACGCGACCAGTAAAGGAGATCCATGTCGATGGCCGGCGCATCGGCCAACTGCACAAAGAAGATCTTGTCAGCTGGAATGGTGCGGATACTGTCCGGGTCAATCTTGCGACCAAGCGTATGGAAACTGTCCAGGATGAGGCCGACATTTCCATGGTTGGCACGGCGCACCACTTCCCAGGCATCGCGGTGGTCATTGATGAAACGCCCCCAGGCAAGCGCCTCATACCCGACCCGCACGCCATAGCTTTTTGCAATGTCGCCAAGTTCCTGAAAGTCATTGGCGCAGCGGTCGATCCCGCCAAGCCCTTCAGGATGCACCGACGAGCAGATCAGCATCAGGTCAGTGCCAAGTTCGCACATCAGGTCGAATTTGTGGCGCGCCCGCGAAAAGGCACGCTGTCTCAATGGCCCTTCAGGCAGGCCTTCAAAGTCACGGAACGGCTGGAACAAGGTGATTTCCAGCCCGTGATCAGCCACCATTTTGCGGACATCCGCCGGGTTAAGATCAAAGCTGATGAAGTCCTGTTCGAAAATCTCGATCCCGTCAAAGCCGGCCTTGGCGATCGCGGCGAGTTTCTCGCCAAGGTCACCGGCGATTGAAACGGTGGCTGTCGACGTCTTCATCTGATCTCCTTCTGCTTTGTTGGTTGTCTGAACGCACTTCTGGGAGAGGCGGTTCCTAGATGCGAACCCAGCATCCGCCGTCAGCGTTCGACCGGACGGCCGCCTCTATGAAGCGCACACCCGTTACGCCGTCGGCGATGCGGGGATATCCCAGCCAGTCATCCGGCTGCTCCAGCCCGTCGCGCCGTGCGCCGACAGCGAGGGCAAATTCGGTGTATAGATTGGCCCAAGCTTCGATCAGACCCTCTGGAAAGCCTCGACCGGTCCGCACAAATCTCTCTGTTCGAGGGGACAGCCCGTGGCCATGTCCGCGTGTCAGGATCTGGTCCGGCTGGCCGAAAATGTTGAGCTTGAGCCGGTCACACTCTTCCATGTCCCATTCCAGTCCGCCAAGGCTGCCGAAAACACGCAGGCGCAGTCCGCCGCGATTGCCGGGGGCCTGACGTGTCGCCATCAATGTCCGGGCACGCTGCCGTCATATCTGACTGTCATGAAGGCGGTGTCCTCAAGCGCCTTGGGTGCGCCGCATACATGAAAATCCGCACGCAAATCGGTCATCGCAAGGCCGCTGACGAACTGGGCCAGATGGGCTGCATGAGTTCCGATATCGCCGACACAGCTCGTCGGTCCGGAAATATTCGGATCAAGACGCCACTTCACATGCGGCGCATCGGCTGCATTGTCCGGCGTCATCCAGTCCTGCATGAATTCGACATGAATCTGGTTGATCCGGCCCAGAACACCGGAGGCCGCAATTTCGCGCGCCTGACGGATCATCGGATAGCAGGACATGGTATAGCAGACGGCGAACACCAGCCCCTTGCTCCGCGCCAGACTCTCCAGTTGCTCTGCCTCGGCAAGATCATTCGTCAGCGGCTTGTCGCAGATGACATCAATGCCGGCTTCAAGAAACGCCGCGGCGGCTGCAAAATGCGCATGGTTCGGAGTGGTGATCATCACCGCGTCGATGCCATCCTCGCGCGCGGCTTCGGCGACGGCCATCGTCTGAAAATCGGCATAGGAGCGGTCCGCGGCGACATTCCACGCCTCGCCACGCTGCTGCGCCTTGGCCGGGTCGGAGGAAAACGCGCCGGCGACAATGTCCCAGCGGTCGGTCATACGGGCGGCCATGGCCTGTGTCTGCGAAATCCGGCCGCCCCCGACAACACCCAGCCGCAGGCGGCGGGTCTGGCCGGGAAATGGTCCGTCGAAATCGAAACTGCCGGGAAGAATGGCCATGCTGAATGTCCTAGAGTTGCGGCGGCGATGCGCCGTCGGGCAGCATCTCGACCGCCATGAAGATCGATGGTGTGATGGTTTCGAACTGATGCCAAGGATAGTTGCCCTGATCGTCATACATCGGCCGGTGCGTGGTGCCGGGTGCCATCGGCTCCTCCAGATAGAGGGTGTCGACGTCGCGCTCGCGGCATTGCTGCATCTTGCCAAACCCGACAATCTGCGTGTGCACCTCGCGGAACCCGGGAACCGGGCAGAAGGCATGATCGCGGTGAAGCCCGACATTCAGCGGAACCGTCGCCGAGTGGTACATCGTCACCCCGATGCGCCCGACCCAGATTTTGGGGGACATGTAGTGGCCGATGCCGCGAAGACGTTCCTCGCCGCGTACTTCAAAGGCTGACGGCCATTTCAGGCGCACCTCTTCCATGAGGGCGGCCTCGTCGGGGTGGTCATCGAACCGCTCGACAAGAATGGCGTGCTGAACATTCTCGATGTCCGTGTCACGAAGGATGACGGATTGCAGGCTTCCCAGTGTCTGTTCGCGGATGCGGATCGGGCTGTCGGCAAGGTTCAGCACAATTGTGCGGCCGGTGATGTTCAGGCCGGCCTCGTGACTGACCATCGACACGGAAAGAACGGTTCGGCGATATCAAGTGGCTGAATGGTCATGCGAGGTGGCCCGGAAAATTTTCTGGAAGAAGAGGGGGGATGGCGCAGCTGCTTGCTATATCGACAAAGCCGCCCTGTTTCGGTGATTCCTCAATACCCAGCATGACCTCGAGGACATGCTGTGCCAGCGCGCCGCTTGCGCGTGGTGTCCGGCCTTCATGCAGCGCATGGGCCATTTCCAGCAGGCCGAGGCCGCGGCTGTTGGTATTGAAACTGTGGGTGTTTTCGGCCTCGAGCCATGCAGCAGGCCTGTCGGTCGGACGAGGCTGGAACTCCCACCGGCTCGTCTTGCGGGTGCGATACCAGACGGGGCCGTGAAAGTTGTTCGCGCCATGCACCGGGTCCGGGTCCGGAATGCAGATCGTTCCTTCGGTGCCGTAGATCTCGAACCGCGGGGTTTCGCTGTCCCATATATCAAAGCTTATGGTCATGTTGCCGATGGCGCCGGAGGCGAACTCCATCATCGACAGGGAATGGGTATCGACTTCGACATCCATCCATTCCCCGTGCCGAGGACCGTTTTCAATCTGCCGCTTGTCGAAAGACCTGCTCGCCATGCCGCTGACCCGCCTGATCGGTCCCATCAGGAACACCATGGCGGTCAGGTAATAGGGGCAAGATCCAGTAGTGGCCCGCCCCCGGCTGGTAGTAGAAATCAGGATTGGGATTGTGCCGTTCGACGCCATGCGTTCCGACATGTGCCATGCACCCGATCGGTTTGCCGATGACGCCGCTGTCGACGAGCTTGCGTGCTGTCTGCCAGCGTCCGCCGAGAAAGGTGTCAGGGGCGTTGCCAACCGTCAGCCCTTTTGCGGCGGCAAGATCAAGGATGCGCTGCCCGTCTTCCAGTGTGGTCGCGAGCGGCTTTTCCGAATAGACATGTTTGCCGGCTGCAAGCGCGGCCATGCTGACCTGTGCATGAACGGCCGGGATCGTCAGGTTCAGGATGCAGTCGATGCTGTCATCGGCGATGATGTCTGCCGGGCCTGCCACCTTCGGAATGTCATATTGCGTCGCCTTCAACCGGCTCTCTTCAGGATCAAGGCTGCCACAGGCGGCGATGCTGATCTCAGGGAAACAGGCGCATGTCTGCAGGTAGATATCGCTGATCCGGCCGGTGCCAATCAGCCCTACGGTAAGAAGAGGGGCCGGCTCTGCGTTCTGTGAGGCTTGTATCTGGCCTGACGGGGCATCCTGCATTTCCTTAATATCCAAGCGTGCGCGGCAGCCACAGAACCAGATCGGGGAACATGATCATGGCCAGCAAGGCGATCAGCAGCACGGCGAGGAAAGCCCAGATTTCACGAATGATCTCTGTCAGCGGGATTTTGGTCACCGCGCTGATGACAAACAGCAGAATGCCGTAGGGAGGCGTGATCAGGCCAATCATGGAGTTCACGACAATCAGGACCCCGAAATGGACAAGATCGATCCCAAGTGCGTTACAGGTCGGAATAAAGAGCGGCACGATCACCAGGATGATCACGGTGGCATCAAGAACGCAGCCAAGAAGCAGGACCAGAATATTCACCAGGAACAGGAATATCAGCGGGCTGATGTCGGCCCCGGCCAGCAGGGTCGAGATCGTCTGCGGAATATTCTCCTGTATCACCACATAGGTCAGGATCATCGAGGCGCCGATCACGAGGCCGACGGATGCCGCCGATCGTGCGCTTTCGACGAATACCTCGTACAGCGTTCTCAGCTTCAATGCGCGGTACAGGCCGGCCGCCACAACCAGAGCATAGAGCGCGGCCACGGCGGCGGCTTCGGTTGGCGTGGTGACGCCGGAATAGATGCCGGTCAGCAAAATCACAGGCATCAGCAGCGCTGGCGTTGCCTTGGCCGTGACACGCGGCAGCTCGCGAAGGGGCACCGCTTCCTCTTGTCCGAAATCGCAGCGGTGCGATATCCAGGCATTCATTCCCATCAGCACCACACCCATCACCAGCCCCGGCACGATCCCGGCCAGAAACAGGCTGCCGATTGAGGCGTTGGAGACAAGCGCGTAGAGAACCATCGGGATAGAGGGTGGAATGATCGGGCCGATGGTGGCCGTCGCCGCCGTGATGGCGGCGGCATAGCCGCGGGTGTAACGCCCGCTCTTGACCATCATGTCGATGATGATCTTGCCGATGCCGGCCGCATCGGCCACCGCCGATCCGGACATGCCGGAAAAGATCAGGCTGGCCACCACGTTGACATGGCCGAGGCCGCCACGGAACCGCCCGACAAGAGCCACGCAGAAATGCAGAAGCCGGTCGGAAATCGAGCCGGCATTCATGATATTGGCGGACACGATGAACAACGGAACCGCCAGAAGCAGAAACCCGTCAAACAGCCGCTGGACCATGGTTTCACCGGCGATGGCAATGTCCTGACCAGCAACGCCGAGATAGACAATCACCCCGACGATGATGGAATAGGCGACCGGCGTGCCGATTGCGGCCGTGCCGAACAGGGCCAGAAGCCCGAGGATCAACTCCATGCTCATGACGCGTCCTGCCTGTCCTTGCCACCAGCTGCAGGCGTAATGCCTGCCTCCTCGGGAAGGCCCTTTCTGGCCAGAATTACCGCGCGCCACAGATAACGCAGAGTGATGACGATCATCAGCATCACATAGGATGCGAACAGCCATTTGATCGGGATCTTGTCACCGGTGATGGGAACGCGCAGCGTCTGGATTTTTTTCAGCTCCATCAGGCGGCTGCCAAAAATCGCATCCCAGGTCGGGCCAAAGGAATAGAGCATCGCTGCAACCATGATCAGCGCTGTCGCCATGGCGAGGTAGCGCTGCCAGGACCGGGAAAGAGCCTGAAAGAAGACGTCAAAGGCGACATGATCGCTTTCACGGACAAAGAATGCGCAGCCGAAAAAGATGAGCCAGACCCAAAGAAGGGAGATCAGATTGACTGTCCAGCCGATCGGCTCGAGCGCCATCATCCAGTCATGAATAGGCGGGATCGGCATCAGCCAGGCGATTTTCGGGGCGTAACGGGTAAAAATCTGCAGCAGGAAAATGATAAAAATCGCCGCCAGTACCATGGCGGCGATAAATTCTGCGACGCGAGAGATCCGTTTAAGAATTGTCTCAAACATATGGGTCTCCCGCGCCGCTTCAGGTCAGTTTAGTTGCCCAGAGCGTTGATCTTCTCCAGAACACCTTCCGGCCAGCTGGCGGCGAACTCGCTGCCAACATACTGGCCCTGAACGTGGGTGCGGAAAGCATCCAGGTCAGGGGTGTAGATTTCAACGCCGTTGCTACGGATAAAGTCAGCCAGATTGTTCTCTTTATCAAGCTGCTTCAGGCGACCATAGGCGGCAGCGGCATCCGCGGCGCGCTGAACGGCCATCTTCTGGTCTGCCGACAGGCCGTCCCAGGTCTTCTTCGAGAAGGCGATGTAGTTCAGGTCGACAAGGTGGGATGTCAGGGCGATCTGCTTGGTTACCTCGTAGAACTTGGCGTCTACAACGGTTGGCAGCGGGTTGTCCTGGCCGTCGACAGCACCCGAAGACAGGGCGGTGTAGACTTCGGTGAATGCCATCGGGGTCGGTGCTGCGCCGAGGGCCTTGCCAAGGAACTGCCAGGCATCGGTGCCGGGCATACGCAGGTTCACACCCGCCAGATCGGCCGGGGTCATGACGTTCTTCTCGTCACGCGAGAAACGCAGGTTCACGTGGCGACGGCCGAGATACATGACCGACAGCAGCTTCACGCCAAGCTCGTCTTCCACCTTCTTCTTGAACGGGTCCATGAGAGGGTTGTTGAAGACGCGAACCTGATGGGCTGCATCCTGATGGACATAGCCGGTTGCGAAGATCGAGAACTCGGGGAAGAACTGTGCCAGTTCCTGTGCCGAAGCGATCGACATGGTCAGGTTGCCACGGCTGATGGCGTCAAGCTCGGTGCCCTGTGCAAACATGGAGCCGTTGTAGCCCGGCTTGTAGTCGGCAAAGCCGGCCACCATCGGTGCGAACACCTCGGCCATCGCTACCGAACGCTGGTCGGTCTCGGAGCCGGAAGTTGCAAGGGTGAAGGTCATGTCTGCTGCTGCGGCAGGTGCTGCACCTGCAGCGAACATGCCGACCGCAACAAGCGCTGACATGGCCGTGCGACGGTTCATTTTGTTGATCATCGTTTTTTCCTCCGTAAGGTTGATGATACGACGCCTGTCACAGCGCCAGGTTGGTGTTGTCTGGCTTGTTTGTTTCACTATTTTCAGAATCCCGCGAGAATTCCGCCAACTCTTTATGGCCAGATCTGTCAGCCAGTTGGATGGTTTGGCCAGTCTTCGCGGCAATCTGAATTGCTTCGATCACGGCCAGGGTGCGCAAGCCTTCGCGCCCGGAAACTTGAGGAATGGTCTCGCCACGAATAACGCTGGCGAAATGGTTTATCTGGTTGATCAGCGGGTCAGACCGGTCACAGTCGACAATATTGGCCGACATCGGCGACCACCAGTCGCGCGCCTGATCGTGGGTCCAGAGCGCCAGATCAGGGACTGAAAGAGATCCTTGCGAACCGCCAATCTGGTAAGCGCTCTGCCCGGTAAAGGGGTAGACGGGATATTCGCGCGAGGTGAATTCCCAACTCCAAGGTGCAACAATGCTGTCGGATACCGACACGGTGCCGATGGCGCCATTGGCAAATGTGAACAGCGCCGCCGCCACATCTTCATTGTCATAACCGCGTGAAGACGGGTTCGCCTGAGCCTGAACCTGAATGATTTCTCCGCACAGGTGCCGGATCAGGTCAATGTCATGAACCAGATTGACCGATACCGGGCCTGCGCCTTCGCGTTTGCGCCAGGGCGCTATGTCGAAATAGCTGTCAGGCTTATAGAACCAGCAGGTTGCGTGAACCGACTTTACGTCGCCGATCCGGCCCTCGCTGATCATCGCATGGGCCTTCTGGATGATCGGGTTGAAGCGCCGATGGTGTCCGACCATTACGGCCACATCGGCTGCTTCGGCATGCTGCACCAGGGCCTCGCCTTCAGCCAGATTGTCTGCGAGCGGTTTTTCAATCAGAACAGGAATGCCGGCATCAATGCACAGCCGACCCTGAACAGCATGAAGAGTTGTCGGTGTCGCGAGGATGATACCGTCCGGCCGATCCGAATCTATCAGTTCGTCAAGCGTGTCGAAATGGGGAACAGCCTCGTCAGTAGCCCTGTTCCGGCTATCTGCGCTCGGGTCGGCAACAGCGCACAGTTCCACGCCATCTACTTGACGGATTGCTCCGGCATGGCGAAGTCCTACCAGCCCCAAGCCGGCTATGGCGATGCGCAGCGGCCTTGCTGCCTCGCTCTGGCTTTTTGACGTCGACCCCAAATTTGTCCCCACATGGTCGTCATGCAATTTTATATCGCGCGCCGGTTTGTATTACGCGCCGGCGCGCCCGATGCTGTGGTTGACGTAAACAAATCCGATCACCTGAACATCGGTCATTAATATAAATATCATATATTTTTCAAATTCAATGAAAATATGATTAAATTGAGATTCACCATAAGTGGGCGTATTGTGAGCGCCTCATTGAATCAAAGTCTTGCAAGAGCGGTTCCCGAATTGATGCATAACGACCATGTCAAACCGACCCTACTGAACAAGGAACCGCAGAGCACTGTCGGTCACTCGACTTACGAGCAGATCAAGCACGACATCATCTTTGGCAATCTGGCGCCCGGAACAAAGCTCAAGCTGGACGGGTTGAAAACGGTGTATGCCGCCAGCGTTTCGACTCTGCGCGAAACCCTGAACCGTCTGGCAAGTGACGGTTTCGTGTCAGCCGAGGAACAGCGCGGATTTTTCGTCACTCCGGTGTCGAAAGATGATCTGAGCGAAATCGCCAATTTGCGGATACTGCTGGAGTGTCATGCCCTCCGGAATCTGTCGAGAATGGAGATACCGACTGGAAGGCGATCTGGTTGCGGCTCACCACAAGCTGCACCTTATGGAACGCCGGATGAAGAGCGGCGATGAGACGGAAAAGGAACTTTGGAAACGCTATGACTGGGAATTCCATCTGGCGCTGATCCGCGCCTGTAACTCGAAGAATATGCTCGAGCTTCATGCGGTTCTGTTCTGGAAATACCTGCGCTACCAGATGTTGGTCCTGACTTATCGCGGTGATGAAGCGGCCAGGAACACAAGGATATTTTCGATGCTGCCCTGGCACGCGACAGCGAAGCCGCCGCGCGTCGTCTGGAAGAGCATATCACCAACGGGTTGGTCCACACGCTCGATGCGATGTGAGCCGAGGCAGGCCTGCTAGCCCATCTCGGCAATGCGTTGGCGCCACATCTCGGTACCCTGTGAAATCTTGTCGAGCACGGCTTCCAGACCCCAAAAGGTTGCGAGAATATTTCCGCTCACGGCGCGACTGTGCTCACTTTTGAAAGTGCCGAGCCGCTTGTGATGGAGTTTGGCGAGCTTTGGGTATCCCATCGGTTCGCTGAGAGCCGCCAACGCAAGAAAGACCGCAAGTTCATCTGCCAGTTCCCTGTGGCCCGGACCCTTATCCTGAAGCCACCTGTACAGGTCAGGATGGAAATTGTTGAACACGCCGCAAAACCCGTCCGCGCCTGATGTCAGCGCCTGATATGCAATGGCTGCGTTGGCGTTGCTGATGGCAAGCGAACTGTTTTTGCGCCGCATCCGGCGCCTGACGGTATCGAGATCGCATGACACATCCTTCAGGAACACAAATTGCGGATCATCACAGAGATACTGGACTTCTGCATCGGTCAGCCTGCGATAGGGCGCCGGACATTCATACATGCCGAGTGGGAGCGAGGATGGCAGGGCGGCCTTCAACCCGTCTATGGCATCGCGCAGTTTATCTGCCCGCCGGCATTCCGGATCCAGCCGGT
>JAYQNB010000002.1:0-17348 GCA_038144055.1 Alphaproteobacteria bacterium
GACAAGGCAGTCGATGCCTGTGTCGGCGATGGTGGCCAGCTCGTAGGCCTGTTCGGATTGAGCGTCTGCCACATGTCCGGAAGCAAGGACGGGGACGCGGCCAGCGACCTGTTTGGCTGTGAAGGCTGAGAGGTCGCGGCGCTCTTCGAGGGTCAGATGCTGCATCTCGGATGACTGGCAGACCGCAAACAGCGCTTGCGCACCATGCGCAATATACCATTCGATCAGGTTTTCCAGACCGCCCCAGTCGATGTCGCCGTCCTGATGAAAGGGCGTGATCATGACCGGAACAATTCCCTGAATGTTTCTGTTCATGTCCTTGATGACACTCCCTGCACTGTATCGGGGCCGGGGTCCCGTTTAGACCAAGTCAGAAATAGAAACCGAAAAATCTGCATCGGTGCAAGGCGCTGCAGACCTGCCTAGGTCTCGATCAGGAAGGGCTGCAGGCTGTCCGCAAACAGCTCCATGAATTCCAGTGTTACCATAGAGGGCTGCTGTGTGATGGGCCGGACAAGCGAGATGCGATGCGGCAAGGTTGGCGCAAATGGCCGGAAATCGAGCCCCTTATTCGTATATTTCACAGCATCCAGCTCGGATACAACGGCGACACCCGTGCCTTGGCAGACAAGCTCACAGGCTGCCGTGAACTGCCTGATTTCCAGAAGCGAATTGAATGTGGCTTTTTCGGTCTGGAATGCCTTTGACAGCTGGCTGAAAAACTCGCTGTCCCGCCTTGTGTGGATGATGTTCTCCGTCGCCATGTCCGCCGGCGTGATGACATCAAGTGTTTTGAACGGGTGGCTTGCCGGGAACACGCAGACAGTCCTGATTTCAAGATAGGTGCTTTCCACGGCTGGGTGGCCGGCGAACCCGTCAGTGATGCCGAAATCATATTGCTCGCCAATCATCCATTCGAGGATACGCTCCGGCCGGTCGGGTTCGATCGTCATGCTGACGCCGGGTCGTTCTTTCAAAAATGAGGCGACGATCTCGGGCAGATGGTTCGTCGCAAAGCCCGGCAGGCAGGCAATGCGGATATGGCCGGCGCGTCGTTTTGTGATTTCCTGGCTGACATCTGAAATCTGGCGCATCAGCTCCAGAACGCGACGAATGTCAGGTTGCAGGAACCTGACTTCCTGTGACGGAATCATCTGTCCTTTTTTCCTGTCAAACAGAGAGAAGCCGAGGCTGTCTCCCAGATCCGACAGGAGCCGGCTGACCGCTGGCTGGCTGATTCCAAGCTCGGTTGCCGCGTTCGTGATCGATCCATGGTCGGAAACCGCCATCAGCGCTTCCAACTGGCGCAACCGTAACTTTCCCCTTTCCATACCCCACCTCATGAGGAAAATATAATATGATGTTATATTAATATTGTTATTTTACAGTTCAAATTATATTTTTCGCACGTTATCGTTACGGCAATTGGCGAGCCGTAAGACGGCACTGCCACCTATAGAAATAGAATGAAGCACCACCAAAGGTGCCTTGGAGGAAACATGAAGAAGAGCCTTATTGGTGCCCTCGCGGTCACCAGCACCTTGCTGTCTCCTATGACGGCAATGGCGCAGACTGAAGTCCATTTCTGGCACGCTTTCACCGGTCGCCTTGGCGAGCTCGTGAAGGGTCAGGTCGCGGATTTCAATGCCAGCCAGAACGACTATGTCGTGGTTGAGAGCCACAAGGGCAACTATTCCGAAACACTGAACGCCGGCATCGCCGCATTCCGTGCGAAAGAACAGCCCCAAATCCTCATGGTGTTTGAGGTCGGCACAGCGACCATGATGGCTGCCGGCGGCGCCATCAAGCCTGTATATGAGGTGATGGCAGAAAGCGGTGCGTCTTTCGACTCAGATGCCTATATCGGCGCGGTCAAAGGCTATTATACAACGACCGAAGGCGAGATGCTGTCGCTGCCATTCAACTCGTCGACACCTGTGCTGTGGGTGAATCGTGACGCGATGAGCGCGGCCGGTGTTGATCCGGACACGGATATGTCGACCTGGGAGCAGGTGGACGATGTCCTGGCAAAGCTGAAGGCCGGTGGCGAGGATTGCCCGCTGGTGACAGCATGGCAGAGCTGGATTCATCTCGAGAACTTCTCCGCCTATCACAACGTGCCCTTCGCCTCGAAGGATAACGGTTTTGCCGGTCTCGACACCGAGCTGATGCTGAATGGCGAGGCGCAGGTGGCGCATCTGTCGAAGATGGCCGAGTGGGCAAAGGACGGCAAATTCATTTACACCGGCCGCCGCAACGAAGGTGGTGCCAACTTCCGCTCCGGCGAGTGCGCACTCTTTACCGAGAGCTCGGCCGGTTATGCCGGTATCAGTTCGGAAGCAAAGTTTGATTTCGAAGTGCGTCCGCTTCCTTACTGGAAGGCGATTGCCAGTTCGCCACAAAACACCATCATCGGTGGTGCTTCGCTGTGGGTCATGTCGGGTCATAGCGATGCCGAGTACAAGGGCGCTGGTGAATTCCTGAGCTTCCTGTCGACATCGGATGTACAGGCTGCCTGGCACCAGAACACCGGCTATCTGCCGATCACTGCCGAAGCTGGCGAAGCAACACGCGCATCGGGTTTCTATGACAAGAACCCGGGTACCGATATTGCTGTGATCCAGATGACAGCGAACCAGCCTACGGCCAATTCCAAAGGTCTGCGTCTTGGTTCCTTTGACCAGATTCGCGGGATCATCGATGAAGAGCTTGAGGCCATCTGGTCCGGTGACAAGTCTGCGCAGCAGGCCATGGACAGCGCCAAGGCGCGTGGTGATGCGCTTCTGCGACGGTTTGAATCAGCCAACCGCTAGTGCAAAATGCGGGGTGGGCCACAATCTGGCCCGCCCCACTTTGCTGCCGGAGCAGAATCTTGGAAAAGCGTGTGACATTTCGTGGATGGTTGCTACCAGCCATGCTGATAGCGCCCCAGATCATCATCTCGGCAGTTTTTTTCTTTTATCCGGCGGGACAGGCCATCTGTCAGTCCCTTTTCATTCCTGACCCGTTCGGGCTGTCTGCCCAGTTCGTTGGTCTCGGCAATTTTGAATTCCTGTTATCCGACCCCTATTACCGGGCGTCATTCCTGACCACTGCAGTGTTTTCGGTTCTGGTTACGCTGTGTGCCATGGTCCCGGCGCTGTTTCTTGCGGTGCTTGCCGACCGGCTCATCAAGAGTTCCGGCACCTATCGCACACTGCTGATCTGGCCCTATGCCGTGGCGCCGGCGGTTGCCGGGGTGTTGTGGCTGTTCATGTTCAACACGCGCGTTGGCGTTGTGTCCTGGTATCTGGGGCAGATCGGGTATGAGTGGAACCATGTCCTGAATGGCGGCGAGGCCATGGGTCTTGTTGTTGTGGCCTCGGCCTGGGGGCGCATCAGCTATAATTTCCTGTTCTTCTTCGCCGCACTTCAGGCGGTGCCGCGTTCTGTGATCGAGGCGGCTGCGATTGACGGTGCCCGCTTCTGGCGACGGTTCTTCACAATCATTCTGCCGTTGCTGTCGCCGACCACCTTTTTCCTGCTGGTGGTGAATATCGTTTACTCTTTCTTTGAAACCTTTGGGGTGATCCATACCATCACCTCGGGTGGGCCCCAGCAATCAACAACTATCCTTGTCTACAAGGTGTTCGCAGACGGGTTTGTCGGCCAGGATCTCGGATCGTCCTCCGCGCAGTCGGTCATTCTCCTCGTCATTGTCGGGCTGCTGACCGTGGTTCAGTTCAAATATATCGAAAAACGGGTGCATTACTGATGGCGGCGCAGGCACAAGGCATGGTCGAACGCCGCGGCGCTGGCCTGTGGCTGACGCATCTGTTCATGATCACCGGTGTCTTGATCATCTTCTTTCCGATCTGGCTTGCCTTTGTCGCCTCGACGGTGACCCAGCCCGAGATCGTCTCGCCGCCCATGCCGGTCTGGCCGGGGGGACATTTCTGGGAAAACTACAGCTCTGCGCTGTTTTCCGGGGTGAATGTTCCGGTGGCGCGCATGCTGATGAACAGTCTGATCATGGCGGTTGGCATCGCTGTCGGGAAAATCGCAATCTCGCAGCTGTCGGCCTTTGCCATTGACTATTTCCGCTTTCCGGGCCGCAGTTTCTTTTTCTGGACGATTTTCCTGACATTGATGCTGCCTGTCGAAGTGCGCATCGTGCCGACATTCGAGGTCGTAGCCTGTTTCGGCATGATGAACAGCTATTATGGCCTGATCTTTCCGCTGATCGCCTCGGCCACTGCCACTTTCCTGTTCCGGCAGTTTTTCATGACCATTCCGGATGAGTTGGCCGAAGCCGCACGTGTGGACGGTGCGAGGCCGATGCGCTTCTTCCTCGACATTGTCGTGCCGATGAGCCGCACCAACGTGGCGGCGCTGTTCGTCATCCTGTTCATCTATGGATGGAACCAGTATCTCTGGCCACTTCTGATCACCACCGATCCCGAGATGAATACCATTGTCATGGGGATCAAGCAGATGTTTCCGTCTGGTGATGATACTGCCAACTGGCCGGTGATCATGGCCACCTCTATCCTGGCGATGATACCTCCAGTGATAGTCGTCATTTCGATGCAGAAACTGTTTATCCGCGGACTTGTCGATAGTGAGAAATAGAAGATGGCAACACTAGAGCTGCAAAATGTCACGAAGAGCTTCGGATCGACCGAGGTGATTCATGGTATCGACGTCCGGATCGCCGATGGCGAATTCATCGTCATTGTCGGGCCGTCTGGATGTGGCAAATCCACCTTTCTGCGGATGGTCGCCGGGCTGGAGACGGTTACATCCGGCGATGTTCTGATAGACGGCCAGAACGTGAATGAAAAGGAGCCGATGGACCGTGATATCGCCATGGTCTTCCAGAACTATGCTCTCTATCCGCATATGTCGGTGCGGCAGAATATGGGCTACGGGCTGAAGATCGCCGGCCTTACCAAAGACCGGATTGATGAAAAGGTTGGCGAGGCCGCGCGGCTGCTGGAACTCGAAGGGTTGCTCGATCGTAAGCCGAGGCAACTGTCTGGTGGCCAGCGCCAGCGTGTGGCAATGGGGCGGGCCATTGTGCGCGAACCTTCGGTATTCCTGTTCGACGAACCGCTTTCAAACCTAGATGCAAAGCTGCGTGTGCAGATGCGGCTCGAAATCAGGGAGCTGCAGAGCAAGCTGGGGGTGACATCGCTCTATGTGACGCATGATCAGGTCGAAGCTATGACCATGGCAGACAGGATGATCGTGATGAATGAAGGCGTGGCTGAACAAGTCGGTACGCCGCTTGAGGTATATGAAACACCTCGTACGCTGTTTGCGGCGCAGTTTATTGGTAGCCCTGCCATGAACATTTTCGATGCCAGCATCGACGGCGGGAAGGTAATGTTCAGGGGAGCCGCCATCGGCAAGGCGGATGCGGGGGATGGTGACGTGAAACTTGGTATCCGGCCTGAACATCTGGTCCGTGACAACAAGGAGGGCTGGAGCTGTCCCTGCAGATTGCCGAGCCGTTGGGGGCGAATACATTGCTTCATGGCCGGGTGGCAGGCAGCGAGCAGCCGGTTACCGTAAGCCTGGCAGGCGTGCACAGCATCGAAGCCGGGCAGGGCAGTGAGAGATTTTCGGTGAACCCCTCGCATATTCATCTGTTCGATCCGGCGACCGGCGTGAGGCTGCAAGGATGACCGACTTTCCACAGGTTGCGGCATTCTCCGGCGATGAAAACACGATCCGTGTTGTCGGGCATCGCGGGGCGCGCGGCATCCTGCCCGAGAACAGTATTGTCGGGTTCGATTTTGCCCTGTCGATCGGAGTTGATCTGCTCGAGTTCGATGTCCTGCTCTCTCGCGACGATATTCCGGTCATCACCCATAATCACGAATTTCACGGATCGGCTGTAAGGGGCTGACGGTGCTTTTCTGAATGGTGAGCATCCGCGTGTGGCGTCCCTGACGATGGCCGAGATTGAACGGTTCGACATCGGCCGGCTGAATGCCGATACCGAATATGGACGCCGGTTTCCTGATCAGGCGCAGATGGACGGCGTCAGGGTGCCCCGTTTGGGAGAATTGCTGCATCTGGTCTCGCAGCCGAGATATGCAACTGCCTGCCTGATGCTGGAATTGAAGTCCGATCCCGACTTTGCGCAAGACAGTGCGGTGCGGGAGCGGATTGTATCGGTAATCTGCCGCGACGTGCGCGAGGCAAAGCTTGCGGACCGGACCTTGCTGCACAGCTTCGACTGGGCGCTTCTTGCAGAATGCCGTCGCCAAGCGCCGGATATGCCGCTGTCGTTCCTGACCCAGCTTCAGGAGAACGAGCATGATGTTGGCGAGGATTCCTCAATTCTCGTGACACCGGATTTCAGCAAGCCGGATATGTCCGTGCCTGATGAAGTCAGCAAGGCTGGCGGATCGCTCTGGTGCCCGCATTTCACCGAACTCGGTGCAGACGACCTTGCGCATGCGCGCGAGCTTGGTCTGGCCGTCGCCGCATGGACTGTGAACGAGCCTGACGACATCGAGGCGATGATCGACCTCAGGGTCGATGCGATTGTGACCGATTATCCGGGGCGCGTGCAGCAACGGCTATCGGAACGCGGCTTTCGGTGGCGCCGCTAGGGTAAGCGTGTCTCAGCCACGCGGGCCCGGCGTTTTCGCCACATCCTTCGCAAATTTCCTCAACAGCCATCCCTTTGCAAACAGCAGGATGGCCGCGCTTGTGTAAATCACCAGCAGGAACGGGATCACATGCGCAAAGATCAGCCAGTATTCCTTGTCATGTGCGCGCTGTTCGATGAACCAGGCCGCGACCCGCAAGGTCAGCATTGCGGTGACAAACCAAATCAGCCAGGTGAGAAATCTGTTCGCGTCCTGCATCGTCCTAGCTGCCGGCAGTGAAAAGGGACATCAGAAGAAACCCGCCAGCCACCATCGTGATCCAGTAGACGGGTTTCGGGATTTTCATGCGCTTTGCCAGCTTTGTATAGGCCAGCAGAAAGCCGAGAATGGCAAGCGGTGCCAGAAAGTTCCAAGGAGGGTTCATCTCATATCCCTGAATGCCGTGAGGGTAAATCCCGCGGCGGCATGATGGTCGGTTATTGGCCGGTTAGGGCGCCAGAGGGTCAGTCAGGCTTGATCCGCTTCAGTGGTCGACCGCCGATGCCAAGCGCCAGAATGACAACAATTTCACCTGCATGGGGTGCGTCGGGGAAAGTCATCTCGGCGGCGTCCATATGATCGAACTCCCAGATGCTGTGCTTGCTTGTCAGCGGCACAGCCAATGATGCGCCCGGTCCCCCATTTTCTTGGTCGATGGGATGATCTCGCTGGCGTCACCAAGCGCGCCGCGAACAGGTGCCCCGAACCGCGGGTGGATCAGCGCCGCCGCATGCTCGATCTCGCCGTCGACGCCAACGATCGCCCCCTTGCCATAGGATTGCACATCGTCCGGGCCGGCGCCGAGCGCCTCGAGGCCGCGTGTCACAAGCTGGGCTGAAATATCGGCGCCGATATCCTTCAGAACATCCAGATCCCCGTCTGCGACACCGGCCAGCGGATTGCTGATCACCGCGGCGACGACGCATTTGCGGCTTGGCGTGGCAAGTGTTTTGCCAGCTTCGCGATGCGTATCCTCGACCGAGGCGATGATTTTCCTGACTTCGGCTGTTCTTTTCATCACCGGCTCCCTTTTCGATGGCGAGATATCTGGCCCCATGATGTCAAAAAGCCGGGCGGTGCGAAAGCGGCGAGGCGCGGCTCGAGGTAAAAATTTTATCATTTGGTAAAAAATATTGGACAAAGCCGATTTATCCGGCATTCTTTTACCAAATGGAAAAAGCCTGTGGTGGCGCCTTCTCGCAAAAGGGAAAGCTGAAGCAGACATATGCTCCCTTTGCGCGCCGGGACGCCACGGGCCGGATTGCTCACCTTGCTGCGAGCGGAGGAACATATGGTCGACAGGTATCTCGAAGACGGAATCATCGAAGGCAGGCTGGATGATGATGCCTATGAGCAGAATTTTGCCGATGCCTATCCGCCACTGGACAAGCATGAGGCGCTGGTTGCTGCCGACAGATGCTATTTCTGTTATGACGCGCCCTGCGTAACGGCCTGCCCGACGGCGATCGACATCCCGAAATTCATCCGGCAGATCTCGACAGGCAATGTCGACGGCTCGGCCCGCACCATTTTCGAACAGAACATTCTTGGCGGTATGTGCGCCAGGGTCTGTCCGACCGAGACCTTGTGCGAGCAGGCCTGTGTTCGTGAGACGGCTGAAGGAAAGCCTGTCCAGATCGGCCTGCTGCAACGCCATGCAACTGACCACGCCATGCGCAACGACCGCCAGTATTTCGCGCGCGCCGAAGACACCGGCAAGAGTGTCGCCGTTGTGGGCGCCGGTCCGGCCGGGCTTGCCTGTGCGCACCGGTTGGCCATGAAGGGCCATAAGGTCGTTCTTCATGATGCCAATCCAAAGGCAGGCGGCCTGAATGAATATGGCATCGCCACTTACAAATCGGTCGATCAGTTCGCCCAGCACGAGGTGGATTATGTCACCTCCATCGGCGGCATCGAGATCGTCAATGAAAGCCGCCTTGGTGAACAGCTCAGCATTGACGGCCTGCTGGAACAGCATGACGCCGTGTTCCTTGGTATCGGTCTTGGCGGGGTGAATGCGCTGGGCGTTGACGGTGATGGTGACGATGCCGTTGCCAGCGCGGTGGATTTCATCGCAGATCTTCGCCAGTCCGATAGATTCTCCAAAGTGCCGGTGGGGCGCCGCGTTCTGGTGATCGGCGGCGGCATGACCGCCATCGATGTGGCCACACAGGCGCGTCTTCTCGGTGCGCAGGAGGTGACAATCGCCTATCGCCGCGGTCGTGAGAACATGAATGCCTCGCATGTCGAGCAGAACCAGTCATCTTCGAAGGGTGTCAATATCCGGCACTGGATGATGCCCGTGAATGTCACAAAGACGGGTTCCGGCGCGCTCGAGGTGAAGATGGAGTTCACTGAATTGTCGGGCGGCAAGCTCAAGGGCACAGGAAAGTTCCAGACCATCGAGGTGGACCAGCTGTTTACCGCCATCGGCCAGACGCTGGCCTCGGGCGATGCCATCGGCTCGATCGCCGTCGAGGGTGGCCGGATCAGCGTCGATGATGAATTCCGGACATCGAATTCGTCGGTCTGGGCCGGAGGTGATTGCGTGGCCGCAGGCGAGGACCTGACCGTCACTGCGGTGGCGCAGGGGCGTGACGCGGCAGAGATCAATCCATGCGGCTCTGACCGCCTGACAGATGCACCCTGACGGATGCAAAAAGGGAGAAAGCAATGGCTGACCTGAGAAATGACTTCGTAGGCATCAAATCCCCCAATCCCTTCTGGCTGGCTTCGGCGCCGCCGACCGACAAGGAATATAACGTCGTCCGCGCCTTCAAGGCCGGATGGGGCGGTGTTGTGTGGAAGACACTCGGACTCGATCCTCATATCGTCAATGTCGGCGGGCCACGCTACGGCGCGATCTGGGGTGCTGACAGGCGCCTGCTCGGATTGAACAATATCGAGCTGATCACTGACAGGCCGCTGGATGTAAACCTTCAGGAAATCAAGTCGGTGAAGCGTGCATGGCCTGACCGGGCACTTGTCACCAGCCTGATGGTGCCGTGTGAAGAGCCATGCTGGGAGGATATCCTGCGCAAGGTGGAAGACACCGAATGCGACGGGGTGGAGCTGAATTTCGGCTGTCCTCACGGCATGTCCGAGCGCGGCATGGGTGCCGCCGTCGGCCAGGTTCCCGAATATATCGAGATGGTCACCCGCTGGGCCAAGGCGAACACCCGTATGCCGGTGATCGTGAAACTGACGCCGAACATCACGGATGTGCGCTATCCGGCGCGTGCCGCCAAGGCCGGCGGTGCCGATGCCGTCTCGCTGATCAACACCATCAGCTCGATTGTATCTGTCGATCTTGATCAGATGGCCCCGCAACCGACCATCGACGGCAAAGGAACGCATGGCGGATATTGCGGTCCGGCGGTCAAGCCGATTGCGCTTAACATGGTGGCATCCATCGCGCGCGATCCGGAAACAGCCGACATTCCGATCTCGGGCATTGGCGGTGTGACCACATGGCGCGACGCGGCCGAGTTCATCGCGCTTGGTGCCGGCAATGTGCAGGTCTGCACAGCCGCGATGACCTATGGTTTCAAGATCATCGAAGAGCTTGTAGAGGGGCTTGAGCAATGGATGGATACGGCCGGCCATGCCAATCTGGATTCTATCCACGGGCGTGCGGTGCCGAACGTCACCGAATGGCAGTATCTGAACCTCAACTACACCACCAAGGCGCGGATTGATCAGGACAGCTGCATCAAATGCGGCCGTTGCCACATCGCCTGCGAGGACACATCACATCAGGCGATCACCAACCTTGTCGACGGCGAGCGCCGTTTCGAGGTGATTGATCAGGAATGTGTCGGTTGTAACCTGTGCGTCAATGTCTGCCCGGTCGAGAACTGCATCACCATGGAGCAGATTCCGGCCGGTGATCTCGACAAGCGGACCGGCAAGGATGTGCCGTCGGAGTATGGTAACTGGACCATGCATCCGAACAATCCGATGAGCGACGCTGCGGAATAGGATATCTGCGAACAGTCCGGCTGGTCAGTCCGTCGAGACGGGCGGTACCAGCCGGCCGAGGAACAGTGTTTCCAGCATGCTCACAGCTTCTTCATAGTAGCTGACATCGCCCTGCTGAAGGCCGAGCACATGGCGCACCTGCACGCTGAAATCAGCGTAATGCTGCGTGGTCGACCAGATTGCGAACAGAAGGTGGCGCGGATCGCACGGGGCGAGGCGCCCTTCATCAATCCAGCCCTGGAAAATGGCGGCCTTTTCATCAACCAGCTGCTTCAGCTCGCTCTGCAGGAAGTCGCCGATATGCGGCGCGCCAGCCAGCATTTCATTGGCAAAGAGGCGTGATTCGCGTGGAAACTGGCGTGAAGATTCGAGCTTGCGCCTGATGTAGGAGCCGATCTCGTCTGCTGGTTCGCCATGCGGGCTGATCTCGCGCAGCGGGGCCAGCCAGACATCCAGCAGGTCGGTCAACAGGGCAACATGGATTTCCTCTTTGCTCTTGAAATAATAGAGCAGGTTCGGCTTCGACATCTTGGCTGTGGCGGCGATCCGGTCCAGCGTCGCGCCGCGAAAACCATTCTCCGAAAACACCTCCAGCGCGGCCAGCAGGATCCGGGTCTCGTTTTCCCTCTGGATACGGGTCTTGGACCGCTTTTCGTTCGGGCTTTCGCTGCTTGCAGAAATCTCTGTCATGTTCCCCCGAATGCCACAAATTTTTTACGGTCGCTACATTCTAAGAGATTTGACCAAACGGTAAAAATGATATTTCATAATTTTGTGACCGGGTATTGATCCGGGCCGCAAGGTGCCTGTCCGGTTGCCAGCGCGTAATGCCGCGAAGCGACGCGTGCTGCCACAATGATGGAGAGTGCCACCATGCCTGACAGCGCAATCCCGCAGCCAAACGATCTCCGTGCCTTCTGGATGCCGTTCACCGCGAACCGGCAGTTCAAGTCGAACCCGCGCATGATGGTCAGCGCCAAGGACATGCACTACACGACCGCCGACGGCCGTCAGATAATGGACGGCACGGCCGGCCTCTGGTGCGTGAATGCGGGCCATGCAAGGCCGAAGATCGTTCAGGCCGTGCAGGACCAGGTGGCGCAGCTGGATTATGCGCCGGCGTTCCAGATGGGCCATCCTAAAGCGTTCGAGCTGGCGAACCGGCTGGTCGACCTGACGCCGGACGGCATGAATTACTGTTTCTATACCAATTCCGGATCGGAATCGGTCGAGACCGCGCTGAAGATGGCGATTGCCTATCATCGTGTGCGCGGCGAGGGCAGCCGCACGCGCCTGATCGGTCGCGAGCGCGGCTACCACGGGGTGAATTTCGGCGGCATTTCGGTCGGCGGCATCGTCGCCAACCGCAAGATGTTCGGCACATTGCTGTCGGGTGTCGACCATATGCCGCACACGCACGATCTCGCCCGCAACGCCTTCACCCGTGGTGAGCCGGAACACGGGGCCGAGCTTGCCGACGAGCTGGAGCGTATTGCGACCCTTCATGATCCCTCCACAATCGCGGCTGTGATCGTCGAGCCGGTGGCCGGTTCGACTGGTGTGCTGATCCCGCCAAAGGGATATCTGAAGCGGCTTCGCGAAATCTGTGACAAGCACGGATTTCTGCTGATCTTTGACGAGGTGATCACCGGTTTTGGCCGTCTCGGCACGCCCTTTGCCGCCGATTATTTCGATGTGACGCCGGATATCATCACCACCGCCAAGGGGCTGACCAGCGGTGTGATCCCGATGGGAGCGGTGTTTGTCCGTGATGAAATCCATGACGCTTTCATGAACGGGCCGGAAGAGCTGATCGAGTTTTTCCACGGCTATACCTATTCCGGAAATCCGGTTGCCGCGGCTGCCGCGCTGGGAACGCTGGATACCTATGAGGATGAGGGGCTGCTCACGCGCGGGGCCGACCTTGCCCAATATTGGGAAGACAGCCTGCACAGCCTTGCCGACCACCCTTATGTGATCGATATCCGCAATATCGGCCTGATCGGCGCCATCGAGCTGCAGCCGATCGAGGGTGCGCCGACCAAGCGGGCGTTCTCTGCCTTCCTGAAGGCATTCGAGACAGGCTTCCTGATCCGCACCACCGGCGACATCATCGCGCTGTCGCCGCCACTGATCATCACCAAGCAGCAAATCGACGAGCTGATCGGGGCTGTCGGTGAGGTGCTGAAGTCAATCTAGTCTTACTCTCCAAAAGGTCTGTCAAACAGGGAGGCGAACAGTCAATGGCATCCGATATGAGCACCGAGCTGATGGATCAGCGCGGCAAGAATTTCCGGATTAACGGCGACCGGCTTTGGGATTCGCTGATGGAAATGGCGAAGATCGGCCCCGGCGTCGCGGGTGGCAACAACCGCCAGACGCTGACCGACGAGGATGCCGAGGGACGGCGTCTCTATCAGGCATGGTGCGAAGCGGAAGGCCTTGAAATGGGGCTCGACAAGATGGGCACCATGTTCGCACGCCGCGAGGGCACCGACCCGTCGCTGCCGCCGGTGATGGTGGGAAGCCATCTCGACACCCAGCCGACTGGCGGAAAATATGACGGCGTGCTCGGCGTGCTGGCCGGGCTGGAGATCATCCGCACGCTGAACGAGACCGGCATCAAGACCCGCCATCCGATCGAAGTGGTCAACTGGACGAACGAGGAAGGCACACGTTTCTCGCCGCCTATGATGGCGTCAGGTGTGTTCGCCGGTGTGCATACGCTGGACTGGGCCTATGGCCGCACTGATGCTGTCGGCAAGACAGTCGGCGGCGAGCTTGAGCGGATCGGCTGGATCGGCGATGAAGAGGTCGGCGCACGCAAGCTGGCAGCTTTCTTCGAGCTTCATATCGAGCAGGGTCCGATCCTCGAAGACGAGAATATCGATATCGGGGTCGTCACCCATGGTCAGGGGCTGAACTGGCTTCAGGTCACGCTCACCGGCAAGGAGGCGCATACCGGCTCCACCCCGATGCCGAAGCGCGTGAACGCCGGTCTGGGTATGGCGCGGATCACGCAGCTGGTTGATGAAATCGCCTGGTCGCATGCGCCGCTTGCGGTTGGTGCGGTTGGCCATTGCGACGTCTATCCGAATTCGCGCAACATCATTCCTGGCAAGGTTGTGTTTACCGTTGATTTCCGCCACCCCAAGCAGGAGGTGATCGACGATATGGAAGCAAGGCTGCGCGCCGGCGCCGCCGAGGTCTGCAAGGAAATCGGTCTCGAGATGGAGATCGAGCAGGCCGGAAAATTCGATCCGGTTGAATTCGACGACGGCTGTGTCGGGGCCATCCGCCGGGCCGCACAGCGTCTTGGTTATTCGCATCGCGACATCGTATCCGGCGCCGGTCATGACGCCTGCTGGATCAACCGGGTCGCGCCGACGGCGATGATCATGTGCCCCTGTGTCGACGGGCTGTCGCACAACGAGGCGGAAGACATAACAAAAGACTGGGCGACCGCGGGCGCCGACGTGCTGTTCCATGCCGTCGTCGAAACCGCCGGAATCGTCGACGATTGAGCAAGGGAGAAACACCATGAGCACGGTAATCAAGGACGGCACCATCGTCACCGCAGATCGCACCTACAAGGCCGATGTGCTGGTCGAGAACGGGAAGATCACGAAGATCGGCGAGGGGTTGAGCGCGAACGAGACGCTGGATGCCACCGGCTGCTATGTGATGCCGGGCGGGATCGACCCGCACACCCATCTCGAAATGCCGTTCATGGGCACCTACTCGACCGACGATTTCGAGGTCTGGCACACGCGCCGCGCTGTCCGGCGGCACCACGATGGTGGTCGATTTCTGCCTTCCAGCGCCGGACCAGTCGCTGCTGACAGCGATCCAGGCCTGGGACAACAAATCGACCCGCGCCACCACCGACTATTCCTTCCATATGGCGATCACCTGGTGGGGCGAGCAGGTCTTCAACGAGATGCCCGAAGTCGTCTCCAAGGGCATCAACACCTTCAAGCATTTCATGGCCTATAAGGGCGCGCTGATGGTGGATGACGACGAGATGTATGCCAGCTTCCAGCGCTGTGCCGAAATTGGCGCAATGCCGCTTGTGCATGCCGAGAATGGCGACGTGGTCGCCCAGCTTCAGGCAAAGCTGATGGAAGAGG
Source organism: Alphaproteobacteria bacterium (assembly GCA_038144055.1). Lineage (GTDB taxonomy): Bacteria > Pseudomonadota > Alphaproteobacteria > Puniceispirillales > Puniceispirillaceae > UBA8309. Next base: position 14,756 of record JAYQNB010000002.1, read on the forward strand.
CCAATAGCGGGCCGGAAGCGCACGCCTATTCCCGTCCGCCGGAGGTGGAAGGCGAGGCGACCAACCGCGCTATCATGATCGCCGATATGGCGGGTGTGCCGCTCTATGTGGTGCATGTGTCCTGCGAGCAGGCGCATGAAGCCATCCGCCGGGCCCGGCAGAAGGGCATGCGGGTCTTTGGCGAGCCGCTGATCCAGCATCTGCTCCTTGACGAGAGCGAATATGCGCATCCGAACTGGGATCACGCCGCACAGCGGGTGATGTCGCCGCCTTTCCGCAACAAGCTGCATCAGGACAGCCTGTGGGCAGGCCTGCAGGCGGGAAGCCTCCAGGTGGTGGCGACAGACCATTGCGCCTTCACCACCGAGCAGAAGCGCACCGGCCTTGGTGATTTCACCAAGATTCCAAACGGAACCGGTGGTCTGGAAGACCGGATGCCGCTTCTCTGGACGCATGGCGTCGAGACCGGCCGGCTGACGATGAATGGATTCGTCGCGGCGACCTCGACCAACATCGCCAAGGCGCTGAACCTCTATCCGCGCAAGGGTGCGATCCTCGAGGGGGCCGATGCCGATATCGTCGTGGTCGATCCGGCGCGCGAGAAGACCATCACCCACACCAAGCAGCAATCCGCCATCGACTACAACGTCTTCGAGGGCTTCAAGGTCAAGGGCCTGCCACGTTTCACCATGACGCGCGGCTATGTCGCCATTCAGGAGGACGAGGTGAAGACCCGCGAGGGCCATGGCCAGTTCGTGCCGCGGGAGCCGTTCGCGGCCCCCAACAAGGCGCTGTCCAAGTGGAAGGCGCTGACCGCACCGCGTGCCGTCGTGCGTGATCCGGCGAATATGCCGGCGGGAGTCTGATGGCAAGCAAGACTGGCGAAGACATGGTCATCGATGCCAAGAAACTGTGCCTGACATTCGATGCGAATGACGGGCCAGTCCACGCCCTGAAGGATGTCGATCTCGGCATCCAGAAAGGTGATTTCGTGTCCTTCATCGGGCCGTCGGGTTGCGGCAAGACCACGCTGTTGCGGGTGATTGCCGATCTCGAACATCCGACGTCGGGATCGATCACCGTCAATGGCATGACGCCCGAACAGGCGCGGCTTGAACGCGCCTATGGCTATGTCTTTCAGGCGCCGGCCCTGCTGGCCTGGCGGACAATCGAGCGCAATGTCGGGCTGCCGCTGGAAATCATGGGGCTGAGCGCGGCTGAAAAAGCCGAACGTGTGGCGCGTACGCTGGATCTCGTCGGGCTCGACGGGTTTGGGCGGAAATTCCCGTGGCAACTGTCCGGCGGCATGCAGCAGCGTGCCTCCATCGCCCGCGCGCTGGCCTTTGATGCCGATCTGTTGCTGATGGACGAGCCGTTCGGCGCGCTGGACGAGATTGTTCGTGATCACCTGAACGAACAGCTTCTGGAATTATGGAGAAAGACCGGCAAGACGATCTGTTTTGTCACCCATTCGATCCCCGAGGCGGTGTATCTGTCGAACAAGATCGTGGTGATGTCGCCGCGGCCCGGCCGCGTGACCGATATCATCGAATCGGATCTTCCCGACGACCGTCCGCTGGATATCCGGGAATCGAAGAAATTTCTCGATATCGCACAGCGTGTGCGGAACGGGCTTCGCGATGGGCATTCCTATGAATAGGCGCGCGGCGACATATGGCCCCGCGGCAGGCTGGGTCGGGAGGCAACTCTAGAATGACGGGCGCGCTGTCACGGGTGTTTCCGATTGCCACCGTGGTGGCCGCGATCATGGTCGTCTGGTACGGCTTCACGGTCTATCTGAACTCGCCCTGGCAGATCGAACAATACGAGAAGGCCGGCATCGAGTGGCAGATGGGGGATCTTGTGCGCGATACGATGGCGCATGACCGCCCGATCCTGCCGGCGCCGCACCAGATCGTCACCGAAATCTGGAAGACCACGGTCGAAAAGAAGATCACCTCGAAACGCTCGCTGATCTTCCATGGCGGGGTCACCCTGTCTTCGACGCTGCTCGGCTTCGCCATGGGAACCATCCTCGGCATCGGGCTGGCGGTCTCGATTGTTGAAAATCGCGCGATGGACAAGTCGCTTATGCCATGGATCATCACCAGCCAGACCATCCCCATTCTGGCCATCGCGCCGATGATCATCGTCGTGCTGAACGCGGTGGGCCTGTCCGGCCTTGTGCCGAAGGCGATGATCTCCACTTATCTCAGCTTCTTCCCGGTCGTTGTCGGCATGGTGAAGGGTCTGCGAAGCCCTGATCCGATGCTCATGGACCTGATGCACACCTACAAGGCGTCACGCTGGCAGATGTTCTGGAAGCTGCGTCTTCCGGCCTCGGTGCCGTTCCTGTTCGCCTCGATGAAAGTGGCGATCGCCATCAGCCTTGTCGGCGCCATTGTCGGCGAGTTGCCGACCGGCGCTGTTGCCGGCCTCGGCGCGCGTCTTCTTGCCGGGTCCTATTACGGACAGACCATCCAGATCTGGTCGGCGCTGATCTCCGCGGCCTGCATGGCGGCCATCCTTGTCGCCATTGTCGGGGTTGTGAGCCACTTCACACTGAAACGGATGGGGCTGCGCGCATGACCGG
>JAYQNB010000002.1:17353-32634 GCA_038144055.1 Alphaproteobacteria bacterium
AGNGCACAATCGCANAACTGGGCGGTCTTTCCGGCGTTCTGGCGCTGATGCTTGCCATTGCCGATGTCGGCGAGGCGGGTGTGCTGATGATTGCCGGGAGCATACTTCTGGCGGCCGCCGGGCTGCGCCATCATCTGGGGCTGATGCCCGAGGCGCGCATCGACCTTGCCGCCAGCATTGCCGGCATGGTCCTGCTGCTGACGGTGCTGTATGGCGAGATGCCGTCGGCAAGCTGGCCGTTCCTTGTCGGATGCTGGCTGATCGGGTGGCTGGCGGTCGAGAAGTCGCTGGCGGCGCGCGGGCTGTCTCAGACATTTTCCTCGGTCATTTCACTTGCTGTGCCGGTGTTTTTCGGCGCCTGGATCATCTTTGTCTGGGAGGTGCTGACCGTCGGATTGCAGGTGCCGACCGTATTGCTGCCGCCGCCCTCGATGATCGCGGTGCGGTTTGCAGCATCGACCTCCATCCTCTGGGCGGATTTCCAGCAGACCGTCATCAAGGCGGCGCTCAGCGGCTATATCATGGGGTGCGGCAGCGCCTTTATCATCGCCATCCTGATCGACCGCGTGCCTTTCCTGCAGCGCGGCCTTCTGCCCGTCAGCAATTTCATTTCGGCGCTTCCCATTGTCGGCATCGCGCCGATCATGGTGATGTGGTTCGGTTTTGACTGGCAGTCGAAGGCGGCCGTCGTCGTGGTGATGACCTTCTTCCCGATGCTGGTGAACACGGTGGCCGGGCTGCAGGCCACGCAGGCGATGGAGCGTGATCTGTTGCGCACCTATGCCTCATCCTATTTCCAGCTGCTGATCAAGCTCCGGCTTCCGACAGCGGCTCCTTTCATTTTCAACGCACTGAAGATCAACTCGACGCTGGCCCTGATTGGTGCCATCGTTGCAGAATTCTTCGGTACTCCGATTGTTGGCCTTGGTTTCCGCATCTCGACCGAAGTTGGTCGCATGAATGTGGACATGGTGTGGGCGGAAATTGTTGTCGCCGCCCTCGCTGGCTCGCTGAGCTACGGCCTTCTTAGCCTGCTGGAACGGCAGGTCACTTTCTGGCACCCGTCAAACCGCCGGAAAACCCGATAACCAACGAGAAGATAACAACCTAGGGAGCATGAGATGAAAAAAACACTGACAACCTTGCTGGCGCTCGCCGCGACCGTTGCCATGGGCACGGCTGCAAGTGCTGCGGACAAGCTGACGCTGCAGCTGAAGTGGGTCACACAGGCCCAGTTCGCAGGATACTATGTTGCAGCCGATCAGGGTTTCTATGCCGAGGAAGGTCTTGATGTCACCATCAAGCCCGGTGGCCCGGACGTATCGCCTGTTCAGGTGATTGCTGGTGGCGGTGCCGACGTCGTGATCGACTGGATGCCGTCCGCACTGGCGTCTCGCGAAAAGGGTGTGGACCTTGTCAACATCGCGCAGCCGTTCAAGTCGTCCGGCATGATGCTGACCTGCCGCAAGGATTCCGGGATCAAGTCGCCTGCGGACTTCCGCGGCAAGACCCTCGGCGTCTGGTTCTACGGTAACGAGTATCCGTTCCTGTCCTGGATGAGCCAGCTCGGCATTCCGACCGACGGCAGCGGCAGTGGTGTGAACGTCCTCAAGCAGGGCTTCAACGTCGACCCGATCCTGCAGAAGCAGGCCGAGTGCGTGTCCACCATGACCTATAACGAGTACTGGCAGGTGATCGACGCCGGCCTCGGCGCGGACGAGCTGGTCGTCTTCAAGTATCAGGCCCAGGGCGTGGCCCCGCTCGAGGCTGGTCTCTATGTTCTTGGCGACCGCCTCAAGGACGCTGCTTTCCAGGACCAGATGGTGCGTTTTGTCCGTGCATCGATGAAGGGCTGGAAGTGGGCTGAAGATAACCCGAACGCCGCTGCCGACATCGTTCTCGACAATGATGCGACCGGTGCCCAGACCGAAAAGCACCAGCGCCGCATGATGGGCGAGATCGCCAAGCTGACCGCAGGTTCGAACGGCGCGCTTGACCCGGCCGACTATGAGCGGACCGTGGCGACCCTGATGAAGGGCGGCTCCGATCCGGTCATCACCAAGAAGCCGGAAGGCGCCTGGACCCATATGATCACCGACAAGGCCCTGTAAGAGCCGTCTGGTCATATTCCATAAAACAAGGGCCATCCGCGATGCGGGTGGCCCTTTTCATCGTGATATGCATGATGCGCGGTTCGGGCGAGTCTATTGCTCGACGATCACCGTGCTTGTGCTGGTGATCTTGACCCCGTCGCTGGCCAGCGCGCTGTGGTCATTCGCATAAAGCGAGACGGTCACCTCGTTCTCGCCGAGGGGAAGGGCGCCGATATGGTGCCAGGCGCCATAGACACGCCCGAGCTTGACCCCGTTCACATAGACATGGGCGTGACCATGCCCCTCGACATTCTCCAGCCCGGCGGATTGGGCGTCGAAGGTGAAATTGGTGGTGATGACGTTTAGATTCCAGCCGGCTCCGGGGTCGCGATAGACAGCCGTATCGAGCGTCGGCCTCGCGGCCCAGTCATCCACGGCGACGATCTTCGCGGCTTTGGTCTCATGCGCCATGCCGCCCTGCTGGGCCGGCATCGACATGCCTTGCGGCGTTCCCTGAAGCTCGAGGCCGGTCCACATGGCCGAAGCGCCGAGAAGCGAGCCGCCGATGAATGTCACCAGCAGGCTCCCGGACCGCGAGCGCCGCTGACCAGTGTCTGGTTGCGCAGTTTCCGACTGACCCTCGGTCATCACGATCTCCCCCGAACTTCCGTCTATTCAGACAGGCCGATGCCGGCGCCGCGCATCTCGCCGAGCGCGGCGTCGAGCGAGCCTTCAAGATCAATGGCCCGGCAGGCGGGAAGAATGACATCGACCTTGAAACCCTGTGCCGCGCCGTCCAGCGCCGACCAGGCCACACAATAGTCTGTCGCAAGCCCGACCATGGTCAGATCCGTGCAACCGCGGCCGTTCAGAAAGCCGGCAAGGCCGGTTGCCGTCACCTTGTCGTTCTCGAAAAAGGCGGAATGGAATCAACGGCCGGGTTCATGCCCTTGCGGATGATCGCATCGGCGCGGTCGGTGTTCAGCGCCGGATGGAACAGGGCACCGTCGCTTCCCTGAATGCAGTGGTCCGGCCACAGCACCTGCGGGCCATAGGGCATCTCGGTGACGGTAAACGGGTCGGACCCGCTATGCGACGAGGCAAAGCGGGAATGCCCTGCAGGATGCCAGTCCTGGGTCAGCACAACCAGGTCGAAATCAGACATCATGTCGTTGATCCGCGGCATGATCTCGTCGCCGCCGGCGACCGCCAATGCCCCGCCCGGGCAGAAGTCATTCTGCGGGTCGATTACGATCAGGGCTTTCATCTCTTTCCTCCCCTTCAGCCTTCTTTGTCTGTCTCAATGCTAGGAGGGCCGCGCTGCCAACGCAATATTGCGGCTAGCGCAGCCCGTCCTCGCCCTTGACCTCTGCCGTCGTCAGCCCGCCCATACGGTCGTGGATGCGGGGCCCGCGTGACATCGCCAGCGCGAACATGATCTCGCCGGAACGCGGCGCATCGGGAAGGCGCACCTCCATGGCGTCGAAATGGCTGCGGACATAGGCGGCGTTGATATGGCCCAGCGGAATGTCGACCGGTGTGCCTGGGCCACCCACCTTCATTGCCGAGGGCACGATGGCCTTGGCCTCGCCAAGTCGCTCGCGCATGGAATAGCCGCCGGGTACATGCCACAGCGCGGTATGTTCCAGCTCGCCGCCTTCTCCGGCGAGAGCCGCCTTGCCATAGCCGTCGATCCCGTCCGCCCCGCCAAGATAAGTGATCAGCTCGTCGGTCATCTGCAGTCCAAGCGGTTTCAGATCGTCCATCGCTGATTGCAGATCTTCCTGCCAGGTGCCGGCAAACGGGTTGGCGACAACTGCCACAATAGCGGCACGGCGGCGCGGTGTGGCCGGTGGCGGTCCGTTCTCGTGATGGATGGTCTCGGAAAACAGCATCATTTTGCGAAGCCGGAAATCAGGCATCGGTCAGTCCTCTTCATTCATGGTTCTGTCTGTAAATTCCTGCGCATTCACCAGCGCTGCGGCCGGATCATCAAGCCCGATGACGGCAATCCTGCCCTGAAGTTCCAGCGCCGCGCCCGCAATCTGTCCGCCCTTCATCATCATATGCCGTGCCAGATCACCCCCGGCGGCAAGCGCGCCGTCGATCTGCGCAGGGCCGAGTTGCGGCACGGCAACGGTCACAAGCCGGTCGCCGAGATCACTGTCCGGGTCGATGTCACGGGCTGGAACGCGCTCGATACCGGCACCGCCGGCACAATCCACGGCGCCGGCGATCAATGTTGCCGCGACATCGGCGGTTGCGGCGCAGTTGCCTAGCACGGTGACACTGTCGGCAATGCCGGGGGACAGGCTTCGCCCGCCCTGTCCGGATGTTGCCATGCCGCGCCATTCTGTCGGGCCGTGGAGGATAAGGCCGCCGCCTTCGGGCCCGGCGATGGCGGCGCGCGTCACCGCGCCGTCGCCTGTCCAGAAGGCGATATCGCCGCCGTTATTAACGCTGATCTTGCTTGCGGTGGCGGCGTGCGGGTGGGCCAGCATCGCGGCTAGGACATGGTCGGCGATCGCGCCCGCGACGGCGGCCATCGGGGTCACGAAACGGTTGCCGGCAAGCGAACAGGCCGCATGCATGCGCATGGCGACAGGCCCCGATGGCGGGTGCTGCGCATCCCATGGCGCGCGAAGTTGCGGCAGTTCGTCTGAAAGGTCCGACAGCACGTCGCGCATGGCGTCCAGCGCCGCCTCGAACAGGATCAGGCGGTCCGGCCCGTCGGCATCGATCACAAGGTCGGTAGGCCCATGCTGGATATGCAGTCGCTGGCGCGCTCCGAACAGGCTGGCCTGAAGGCCTGTCGGCAGTGGCGCGTTCATCTCAGATTTCCTTGTCGTCACGGGTGAGGAGGGTTTTCTCTCCTGGTCCCAGTACGCGTGAACTGGCACCGTACTCGCTGCCATCCTCGATCGCCCTGCCGATACTGCGGACAGACGCGTCATGGCCGCCAAGATCATGATAATCATCACGCCTGACGGTGAATTCCAGCGGCGCGACAAGCGCCGGTGTCGGCACATAGCCAAAGGCGTTATCTGGCAGGTTCAGGACATCGACCATGATGGTGATGCCGCCGCCGGGCCAGACATAGGCAGGCACGCCGCCACAGGACACGGCGGTATGTTTCTTTTGAACCGAACGGGTGAGCTTCACCGGGTTGCGTGTGGCACCTGCGCGAAGCGATCCGCCGGCACCGCCCATGAACAGAACGGTGCAGAGCGCCGGCTCGCAATTCTCGGTGATCAGGTCGACCGTGGCCTGCAGCGCCTCGGGAAGCGGGGCCGGTTGTGGCACCAGATCATCATCCAGTACGTAATAGGCGAACTGCTCGCCGGTGGTGGATACCATCAGCAGCGTCAGGCCCGGGCGCGCGCCCTTGGCCGCGTTCCAGTCGCCAAGGATGGTCAGCGGGTCCTCGATATTGGTGCCGCCCCAGCCAAGTCCGGGCTCCGCCACCTGAAAATAACGGCCCGGAGTCGACCTTCGGCCAACGATCTTGATGCCGGTTTCCTGCCAGTCTATGACCTTGCCGGCCTGATGTTCGGAGACAACGCCGGTGATGTGGTCGTCGACGACGACAACTTCGTCCACCAGTTCTTTCCATTGAGAAGCAAACATGCCGATGGTGGCAGACCCGCAGCCGACACGCATGCGTTCTTCGGCAACGCCATCCACAATCGGCGGCTTTCCGGCTTCGACGGTGATGGTGGCACCGTCATCGATGGTCAGCTCGACGGCCTCCTTGTTGCACAGCCGCATCAGCGTGTCGCAGGTCACCCGGCCTTCGCCCTTGGACCCGCCGGTCAGATGGTCCACGCCTCCAAGCGAAAGCATCTGCGAGCCGTATTCCGAGGTGATGACAAGCCCGACTGCCTCGCCGCGGCAGCGGACCACCGCACCCTCCTTGCCGAGATGCCGGTCGGTGTCGATTTTCACCTTCACCCCGCAATAGGAGAAAATGGCCTCGGTCACCACGGTAACAAAATCAACACCATCGATATCGCGGCTGACAACAAAGGGGGCCGGCTTGTAGTCGGGATAGGTGGTGCCGGCGCCGATGGCGGTGACAAACACTTCGTTTTCCTGGCCAAGCCCGCCATCCCAGTTGGCGCCGAGGAACGGTTTCACGCTGTCGCCTGCGGCCATGCGGCGGTCGAGGATGGTCAGCGGGTCCAGCCTGACGATCTGGCCGTCATGGTTGGCGTAGCGGTCGCAAGCGCCGCTCTTGCCGTCGGCGATGTAGCACATGACCGGACAGGCGTCGCAGCGGATCTTTTCGTCCTTCTTGTCACTCATGACCTAATGTCCTTCTGCGCCTGTCTGATGGCGGCCAGAACCCGGTGGGCAGGGCCGGCAGCTGGTCGATCTCGGCGCCGCTGGCATCGCGGATGGCGTTCAGGATGGCGGGTGCCGTCGGGATCAGCACATGCTCGCCAAGGCCCTTCGCCCCCATCGGGCCGACCGGATCGGGTTTTTCAATGAAGATGGTGTTGACAACCGGCATGTCTCCCGCCGACGGGATCAGATAGTCGTGCAAATTCTCGGTGCGACCGGGGATATATTCCTCCATCAGCGCCATGCCGAGCCCTGGGCGATGCCGCCCTCGATCTGTCCGGTGGCAAGAAGCGGGTTGATCACCCGCCCGAGATCATGCGCCGCGGTGATGCGGATGACCTTGACCGTGCCAAGCTGAAGGTCGACCTCGATTTCGGCGACCTGCGCACCATAGCCATAAACAGCATAAGGCGTTCCCTGACCATTCTTGTCGAGTGGTACCGTTGGCGGGTCGAAGCTCTCTTCTGCGCGCAGCACATAGCCGAATTCGTCGGCCGGCATTTCGGCAAGCTCGATACGGCGCGTGGCGCTGCCATCGGAGATGACAATCGCAGCGCCATCAAGACGTATGCTGGCGTCCTCGCTCATATTGCTGAGCCGCAGGATGTCTGCCCGCAGTCGCCGTCCTGACAGTTCGGCCGCCTTGCCGGTGATGAATGTCTGGCGCGAGGCCGATGTCTTGCCGCAGTCCGGCGTCGGCGCCGTGTCCGGGCCGACAAGTTCGAAATCGGCCAGCGGCATGCCCAGCGCGTCGGCGCAGATCTGCGTGACCACCGTGTTCGAACCCTGGCCGATGTCGGTGGCGCCCTGATGCAGGATCAGCCGCCCGTCACCGGTGATGCCAAGGCGGACGGTCGACGGGTTGGGAAGCGCGGTGTTGCCGCAGCCATACCAGCAGGACGCAACGCCAAGACCGCGCGTTTCACGGTGCTGTGCTTGGCGTTGAAGGCGGCGATGCGGGGCCGGCCTCTTCCATGCCGGGGTCAGCGCATCGAGGCATTCGGCAATGCCGACACCGTGCAGCTGCTGGCCACATACCGTCCGGTCCCCGTCCAGAAGTGCGTTGCGACGGCGGATTTCCAGCCTGTCGATGCCGAGATCAAGCGCCAGCCGGTCCATCATGATTTCCTGAAGGATCGTCGCCTGTGGCACGCCGAAACCACCGCGGAACGCGCCGGCGGTGGGGCCGCTCGTATGGATGGCGTGCGCCTCGGCCAGATAATGGGGAACCCGGTAAGGACCAGAGGCATGGATCGGAACGCGCGTCGCCACGGTCGGGCCCCAGCTGGCATAGGCACCGGTGTTGAATTCGCCTTCGAACGTCATGCCGACAATGCGGCCGTCACCGTCGGCGGCGAGGCTGCCGCGCATCGAGGCAGGATGCCTCTGGTGGTGGAGATCATGGATTCATGCCTGGTGAAGACCATGCGGCATGGCTTGTTGGTCTTCAGCACGGCAAGGCCGAGAAGCGGTTGCAGGCGAGACATCCAGCTTGCGCCGAAGCCGCCGCCGGCCGCCGCCGGGATGATGCGCACCTTTTCAAGCGGCAGGCCCAGAATCTTTCGCCATCTTCCTGGTCCATCACCGGCGCTTGCGTACAGGCGGAAATGACGAGGACATCACCCTCCATCCAGGCCGCGCCGGCTTCGGGCTCGATCGGCGCATGCTCGGACATAGGCCGTCTCGACCGCTGCTGTCACCGTGGAAGCGGCCCCGGCCAGAACCATCGGCACCGTCACCGCTGAGAACGCGGCCTGTTACCAGAAGATTGCCGTCACGGCCCGGGTGAAGCTGGGCGGCACCGGCCGCCCTTGCCGCTGTCACTTCGATAGCCGCTTCACGCACCTGCCATTCGACCGGAAAATTGGACAGATCGGCACCTGACAGCCATTCGGCGTCCCCGACAATGATCGCTACCGCCTCGCCGCGGAAGCGCGCGGGTGTCTTCCGCCAGCGCCGGCTGGTCGGCAAAGGGCGGGATCACCCCGAACTGGTTGATGCCGGCGATATCGGCAGCGGTGATCACGGCATCGACATGGGGACAGCTTGCGGCCCAGCCCTCAAGGTCGCCAAAAGAGAAATCGGCAAAGGTAATGTGGGCTGCGAATGGCGCGGACAAGGCGCGCGCCTTCAGGCCAGCTGTCGGCTCCGAACAATTCGCTGACATCGACCTTGGCGCGCCCGTCAAGCCGCTCAACCGCCGCGCCGATGGCCGCGCCGGCGGCGGGTGCCGGCTGTCGGCGACGGTGCGCCCCGCATCCATCACGGCGTCGATAATCTTGGCATAGCCGGTGCAGCGACACAGAACTCCGCCAAGGGCATCCTCGACAGCCTGTTTGTCCGGTGCCGCGTCCTGCCGCAGCAGCGCGGTGGCCGCCATCATCATACCCGGGTGCAGATGCCGCACTGTGCCGCGCCATGACGCAGAAATGCCGCCTGCAACGCTGACAGCGCCCGATCCTCGCCGGCAAGCGACTCCAGCCGTTTCAATAGCGCGCCCCGCCACCTGACCGGCAGGTACAAGGCAGGCACAGACAGGATCACCATCGAGAAGCACCGTACAGGCACCGCAGTCACCGGCATTGCATCCGACTTTGGTCGCACGAAGTGCCAGCGATTCCCGCAGCACCTCGCTCAACCGCATCGACGGGGCGCAAGCTACCTCGCGCGCCTCGCCATTGACGGTGAAGCTGATGCGTCCGTTACCGTCGTGAAGCCCGTCCATCACCTGAAGTCTCCGCATAGTCTTTCAACCAGCCGCGCCACAATCTCGGCCGCGGCATCACGCCGGTATCCGGCGGTGCCTCGCACATCATCGATTGGTGACAGCGCTGCCATGATACCGGACCTGCTGTCCCGAATGAAATCTGGGGCCATGTCGTAGGCCATGCCGCGTAGTCCGGCTTCAATGTCGGCAAGCCTGACCGCGACGGGCGCGCAGGCGCCAACCGAGATCGCGGCTTCCTCGATCCGTCCGTTGTCGATGGACAGCCGTGCCGCTGTCATGGCGATGGAAATCACCAGATACCGGCGCGCGCCAAGCTTTTCGAACCCGGCTACACCCGTTTCGGCATCCGACGGGACATAGACGGCCGTCACCAGTTCATCCGGGTCGCAGGCGGTTTGCCGCGGGCCGGTCAGGAATTCGGCGAGGGAAGGCGCCGTGCACCGCGGTGCGAGACAAGCTCGATCTCGGCATTGAGTGTCATCAGACAGGGATGCTGTCCCCGGCAGGCGAGGCTGTGCACAGATTGCCGCCAATGGTGCCGCTGGCCTGGATTTGCACGCCGCCGATCTCGCGGGCGGCGGCCTTCAGCCCGCCATAGGCTGGTGGCAGGTCTGCGCGCAGGATATCGGTCCAGCTGGTGGCGGCGCCGAACCGGCGCCAGCCATCGACGGCGGTAATGCCGCGCAGCTCGTCGAGGCCGGTGATGTCGAGAAGCTGACCCATCGAGAGACGGCGTCTGGTGAAGCGGATAGATATCGGTGCAGCCGGCCATCACAAGTGGGCTTTCGGCCGCAAGCCAATCAAGGGCGTCTTCAAGTCGATGTGGTCGTAAATATGACATGGGTCGACCGGATTGATTTTGCTGCATAATTTGTTTGTGTACAAATAGACTGTGCTATGCGTGTCTGTAGTGTCAACCGTCAATAGCCGCGCATCAGCTGCGTGAAGACTGTCTGTCGCCGCAGGCCGGAAGAGCCGGTCGAGCGAATAATCGGGGCCAATAATCGGGGGCCGAAAATGGACAAGAACGACACATACATCCTCGAACGTCAGGTCGGGTTTGTCATGCGGCGCGCGGTGCAGCGACATATTGCGATTTTTTCGGCCCTGATCCTGAAATGACGCCGACCCAGTTTGCCGCGCTGGCCAAACTGTGCGAGCTGGGGCAGGCATCCCAGAACGAGCTCGGCAGGCTGACATCGATGGATGTCGTAACGATCAAGGGGGTCGTCGACAGGCTGCGCGCGCGCGAGCTGATCACCTCTGCCCCGCTGGAGAGCGACAAGCGGCGGCTGATGCTGGCGCCGACCCGCAAGGGACGGGCGATGTACCGGAATGTGCGCGGCAGGCCGCCGAGGTGTCACGCCAGACGCTGGCACCACTGGACGATGAGGAGCAGCGACAGCTGATGCAGCTTCTTGAACGGATTATCTAGCGGCGAGGTCTGCCTAGACCCCGACAAACCGATGCAGAAGATCGGGATCGTCACGCAGCGCGCCGCTGCGCTGACCGGGATCATGGCTGCGGCCGTTCTCGAGAAACACCACACGGTCGGCGATCGACAGCACCGCATCGACGCGCTGCTCAACCAGCAGGATGGCGACGCCGCGATCACGCAGCGCGGTAACGGCCTGCCGGATCTGTTCGATCATGGATGGCTGCAACCCCTCGGTCGGCTCATCAAGAAGCAGCACGGACGGTTGATGCACAATGCGCGGCCAGTGGCCAGCATCTGCTGCTCGCCGCCCGACAGCGTGTCGGCGCGCTGGTTCAACCGTTCACGAAGCCGCGGGAACATCTCCAGCACCTGCTCGCGGAAGGCATGGTCCTTGCGGTTGACCATCAGCCCGATTTCGAGGTTTTCGGCGACAGTCAGTTCAGCGAACAGCCTGCGCCCCTGCGGGATATAGCCGATGCCGTGGCGCGGCACCTCGTTGGCAGGAAGGCTGGATACCTCGATACCGCCGCATTCGACGCGGCTGCCTGTGGGGCGGATCAGCCCCATGATGGTCTTCAGGCAGGTGCTCTTCCGGCGCCGTTCCGGCCGAGAAGGCAAACAATTTCGCCTGCCGCCACGTCGAAGGAAACCTCATGCAGGACCTTCGCGCCCTGATAGCCCCGAAGAAAGTCCGCTTACCGTCAGCATCAGCCTGTCCCCAGATAGGCCGCCTGAACAGCGGCGTTGGCGCGAATTTCGTCGGGCGTGCCCTCGGCAAGCACCTGGCCGGAATTCAACACGGTGATGGCATCCGCCGTCTGCATGACGACATTGATGTTATGCTCGATCAGCAGGATGGTCATCTCGCCGGCAAGGCTGTGGATCAATGCGATGAAATCGGCAATCTCGCTGTCGGCAAGGCCCTGTGTCGGCTCGTCGAGGATCAGCAGGCGCGGGCTCTGGCTCAGTCCCATCGCGACTTCAAGAAGCCGCTGGTGACCATAGCTGAGGTCGCCGGCCAGCTGGTCGGCGCGGTCGGCGATCCCGACCCGCTTCCAGTGCTTCGGCCACCCGGCGCTTTGTTTCGGCCTCGTCACTGCCGGTGCGCCAGCGCATGGCCAGCGCCACATTCTCGGTCACCGGTAGGCGGCCATAGACCGAGGTGATCTGGAAAGTATAGGCCATGCCGGCACGGATCCGGCGATGTGCCGGTTCCGTTGTGACGTCTCTGCCGTCAAACATCACCTGCCCACGGCTTGCCGGGATACGCCCGGACAGCATGCCGACAAATGTCGTCTTGCCGGCACCGTTCGGCCCGATCAGCGCGCGCACCTGGCCCTGCGGGAAGGTCGAAATCCACGCTCTCGACAGCCTTCAGGCCACCAAAATGCCGGCTGAGATCTTTTGTCGAGAGAAGGCTCATGGCAGCCACCTCAGCGTTCGCCGCCGCAGCTCGCCGACAAGGCCTTGCGGCGCGAACAGGTCAGTGCGACAAGGACAAGGCCGGCGATCAGCATGTAGGCGGTGGTGAGTTCGCTCGACAGGTCGATCAGATAGAACATGAAGAGGGTCCCGATGAAGGGACCGAGAACCGTTCCTGCCCCGCCAAGAAGCACCCAGAGGAGTGGGAAGATCGAATATTGCACCGAGGCAAGGTGGCGCCGGCATAGCCGAACAGCAGGCCGTAGGCAGCGCCGGCCGCCGCCGACATCGTTCCCGACAGCAGGATCGCTGCCAGCTTGTGGCGCTGGATGTCGTAGCCGAGCATACGGGGTGCGTTCCTCATTCTCGCGAATGGCGACAAGCACCCGTCCGAACCCGGTCTGGACAACACGAAGGGTGATGACGATGCATACCGCCATCAGCAGCAGCGCGGTGAAATAGCGGTTGGTCGGGTCGGACAGGTCGAACCCGGCGATGCGGCGCAGTTCCTGCTTGATGACGAAACCTCGTCGCCGCGCGTCCATTCACCGAAATAGAGCACCGTCAGGTAGCCGGCCTGCGCGAACATCAGCGTCACGATCATGAAGGCGACGCCGGCCGTACGCAGCAGCAGCATGCCGATGACCAGCGCCATAGCGAACCCGGCGACAAGCCCGGCGATCACCGCCGGTCCGGCTGACCAGTCGAGATGTTGGATGCTGAGCGACATGCCGTACATGCCGGCCGCGAAGAACAGGGCATGGCCAAGGCTGAGAAGGCCGGTATAGCCGAACAGGATATTGTATCCCCATGGCATAGCAGGTCAGCACCATGATCCTGGCAAGGCTGCCATGATGATAGGCGGAAGAATGAATTGCAGCACGAACAACAGCGCGATGATGCCGAGATGCAGAGCCCAGATTTCTGCATATCCGTCATAGCGCGCGCTTTCCGAACGGGCTGCGGGCGAAACACCAGAACGAAGGCCACCGCGAGGGTGGCGATGATCTTGGCGAGGGTGGGCGAAGAAGACCGATATCATACCGTCGCTGATGCCGATCAGCAGCGCCGCGACGACAGTGCCGGGAAGGCTGCCGAGGCCGCCGATGATGACCACGATGAAGGACAGCAGCAGCGGGTCGTGCCCCATCAGGTAATGTGCCTGCTGGATCGGCACGATCAGCACCCCGCCGAGCGCGGCAAGGCCGGCGCCGAGACCGAAGACCGAGGCATAGACGCGGCCGACCGGTATGGCAAAAGGCCTGCGCTGTCTCGCGGTCAAGCTGTGTGGCGCGCATCAGCAGGCCGTAACGGGTGCGGGTCATCAGCAGCCAGATGGTGGTCAGCAGGATCACGGCGGCGCAATCACCGCCAGCTTTAGCTGGTCGTGCCAAGGCCCCAAGGCCAGTACAATGCAGATCCGCCTTCAGTCCATTCAATGAACGGGATCGACAGGCGATGGTTGAACGGCGCCTCGACCGGACGCGCGTCCGGTCCATGGAGGTCATAAGCGTTACCTGCTGGATGACATAGAGAAGGCCGATGGTGGCGACGATCGTACGCTCGGGGTCATAGCCGATCCGCTTGAGGACGAGCTGGTCCGCCAGCATCGCAAGTCCTGCTGTCAGCAGAGGCGCGATAACAAGCGCTGCCAGAAATCCGAGTGCAGGATGGCCGCCGACGAGACTGGCGATCCACCAGGCCAGCACCGCGCCGACCATGAAAAACTCGCCATGCGCGACATTGACCACGCGCATCACGCCGAAGACAAGCGACAGGCCGAGCGCCATCAGCGACAACACCGCGGCTGTGACAAGTCCCTCGAGAAGGCCAAGAATAAGATAGGGACCGAGTTCCATGTGATGTGGCTAGCGCCACTCCCCCCAGAGCGAAGAAATCAATGCGAACAACAATTTAAAGAAGGGCGTGGCGGCCCGCGGATGTGATCACGCCGTCGTCCTAGAAGGACTGTGTGGTGTAGTCGACTTCGTCGGGATAATAGGTATCCTGATCGATGTGGTATGCGCCACCAGCTTGCCGTTGGTCACCTTGGTAATGTACTGGTGGCCAAAGGTCTGGGTGGTCTTGCCGTTGAACTCCTTGGCACCTTGCGGATGCGCGAAGGAATGCGGCATTGAGGTCATCGACCTAACAGCCTCGATCAGCTTTGATCTGTCGCCGGCGCCGGCACAGCCGCTGGCTTCCATGCCGGCCTTGACGATATGAAGCGTCTCCCAGCAGCCGAACATATGGGCATAGGTGGCGACATCCTTGAGTCCGACATGAAGCGCGCCGCTTCAGGTCAAAATGACACCGACGGCGTGCGCCTAGGCCTTGTCATATTCGGACTGGTCTGCCTGGCAGCGCGCGGATTGCCTTCCCAGAAATAGGAAGCCCTCGAGGAACTCGAGACCCGGGCTGGCGAGATCGACCGCCTGAGCGAGTCGGATAAAGCCGAAGATCTCGCCGCGAATTGCTGGGTAAAGAACTCGCCCATTTCCTTGACGAAGGTCAGAACTGCCGGGGCCAACCATGACGTGATAGATCACATCGGTGTTATGCGGACCCGGGAAATATTTGGTGAAGGACGATCTCGTCGGCGGGATCGCAATCTTGGCGACAACCTCGCCGCCCTGTGCCCTCGACTGCGGCCGAGAAATAGTCGCGGTGATCATCGTCCGAAGGGCAAAGTCCGGGTAGATCATCGTCGACCTTCTTGCCGAGCGTGCTGTTCACGAACGGGGCCATCGCCTGGACCTGGCTTTTCACATCAGTGATGCCTGGCTGCAGCGTATAACGGTTCGAGCATGCCGCTGGCGACATGGTGACCTTCGGAAACAACGAAGTACGGAATTCTCAGCCTGCCGGCGCGGGGCAGACCCGATCACCACGTGGCTGAACAGTGTGCCAAAAGGCAATGTCACAACCATGCTGGGTGGCCATCTTTTCCACGACCTCGGCGCCGCGCTTGGGATCCGTTCCGTCATCCTCGGCGGACGATCTCGACCGGCGACCGTTGATTCCGCCTCGTCATTGATCTTCTTCACCGCAGCCTTGGTCGTGCGGTCATACCAGCGGCCATGGGCGGCGCCGATGCCGGTCCGGTGGACCTGAAAGCCGATCTTGATTGGCTCCGAGCTCTGTACCTGGCCATAGCGTCCGAACAGCGGCATGCTGCTCGCCGTGGCCGCCAGTGAGCGGTGGTAGCTGCGCAGCGTCTTGATTGCCTTGCGGCGGCTTGGCTTCGATGCGTCGA
>JAYQNB010000003.1:0-67334 GCA_038144055.1 Alphaproteobacteria bacterium
AGGAAGGCGACAAGCTCGTCGATCCCGTCATTCTTGCGCATCGAGCCGAAGATGAAGGGCCGGTCGCCGCGGCCGGCCAATGTGTCGGCGCGCATCTGCTCGAGATCGACCTCGACATGCGGTGCCAGCTCGATCTTGTTGACCACCAGCATGTCCGATTTCAGCAGCGCAGGCCCTTTCTTGCGCGGGATATCGGCGCCCATGCACACATCAATCACATAGATCGTCAAATCGACAAGCTCGGGACTGAAGGTGGCTGCCAGATTGTCACCACCTGATTCAATCAGGATCAGTTCGAGGTCGGGCAGGGCCTGCTTCAGCTCCTCGATGGCGGCAAGATTGACCGAGGCATCCTCGCGAATGGCCGTGTGCGGGCAGCCGCCAGTTTCGACGCCGCGAATACGCTCTGCCGGAAGCGCCTGTGCCCGTACCAGGAAATTGGCATCCTCGCGGGTGTAGATGTCGTTGGTGATGACGGCCATTGAGAGATGCGGTGACAATGCGCGGCACAGCGCTTCGGTCATGCTGGTCTTGCCGGCGCCGACCGGGCCGCCAATGCCGACGCGAAGCGGCCCGTGCTTCAGGCGGGGTGTGTCATCTTTCAGAGCCGTCATGTCCGGTAAATCCGTTGTTCGGTGGTTTCATGTTCAAGCGCGCACAGGTCGGCCGCTAGCGCGAAGCTTCCGACAGTTTCAGCATCCGTTTCCATGACCGCTGCAGCGGCTTGCTCAATTGTCGGCATCAGCGAGACAAGGCAGGCCTGCCCGTCCATTTGGCCGATGGGAACGGTGCGGACTGCCACTGAAATCTGGTTCATGCAGACGCCCTGAAGAAAGGCCGCCACCGTTGCCCCGACAGGCAGGCCAGGGCACGGGCCGCCATACCGACGGCCACCGGATAGCCAAGACTGGCGGGAAGTTCAATGGCCTGTGTTTCGCGCATGACCCGTCCGAAGGCCGCGCCAAGCTCGGTCGTTTCCTGATAACGCTCCGCCCCGGCGCACAGGGCGAGGCACAGGTCATTCACATCCTCGCCCTCCATGGTGGCGCGCAGGAACACGGCATCCATGAAGATGCTCCCGTGCAGCAGGGTCTGGCGAAGCCAGCCGGCAAGGCTGTCTCTGTCGTAAACATCGCCGCGCGCAATGGCTGTTTCCAGCCCGCCGGAATAGCTGAAAGCACCAACCGGAAAAGCAGGCGAGAACCAGTTCTGCAGGATCAGCATCTGTTCGGCATCTGGGGTCATGCTGTCAGTGTTCATGGCCATGCGTGCGGCCATGTCCATAGGCACCGCCCTCTGGCGTGAAAGGTGCGGTGACCTGTGTCACGCTGGCGCCGAGACCTTCCAGCATCACCTGAAGCACCTTGTCCTCGCGGATCAGGATATGGTCGTCGGCGATCTGGCAGGGGGTGTGCCGGTTGCCGACATGCCAGGCGATGCGCGCCAGATTGTCGTGCCGCACCGCAAGCAGCGGCTCGGCCGCCGCCATCACTGCGATGATGCGCCCGTCATCAAGCCGGAACCCTTCGCCCTGGTTCAGTGACTGTGTTTCCGCCAGTTCCACAAGGAACGGCTCGCCCCCGTCGCTGACCAGCCGCTTCCTGCGCAGGAAGCGCGCCTCGTAATCCAGCGTCACCGTGTCGGCGGCATCGCCGGTGTGGATATGGGTCTCGATGTGCTGGGCCAGATGCATGACGTCACCTCAGAACATGAAGTAGCGCTGCGCCATGGGCAGCTCGGCGGCTGGCTCACAGGTCAGCAGCTCGCCGTCGGCACGCACCTCATAGGTCTCGGGATGGACCTCGATCTGCGGACAATAGGCGTTATGAACCATGTCCGCCTTCGAGATGGATCGCGTGTTCGCCACCGCCACCGTTGTCTTGGCAAGGCCCAGAGCATCGCCAATGCCGGCATCCCAGCCGCGGCGCTGACAAAACTGACGGCTGAATTCTCGACAGATCTGCCGAACGCACCGAACATGGGCCGTGTATAGACAGGCTGCGGTGTCGGGATCGAGGCGTTTGGATCGCCCATCTGCGCGCAGGCGATGCTGCCGCCGATCAGCACCATTTCAGGTTTCACCCCGAAAAAGGCCGGATGCCACAGCACCAGATCGGCACGTTTGCCGACCGCAATCGACCCGATATGGCTGGAGATGCCATGCGCGATGGCCGGGTTGATGGTGTATTTCGCAACATAGCGTTTCACCCGCTCATTGTCGTTGTCGCCCGTCTCTTCAGGCAGGCGGCCACGCTGCACCTTCATCTTGTGCGCCGTCTGCCAGGTGCGGATGATCACCTCGCCGACCCGGCCCATGGCCTGGCTGTCGGATGCGATGATCGAGAAGGCCCCCATGTCATGCAGGATATCCTCGGCGGCGATGGTCTCGCGCCGGATCCGGCTTTCGGCAAAGGCCACATCCTCGGGGATCGACTTGTCGAGATGGTGGCAGACCATCAGCATGTCGAGATGCTCTTCCAGCGTGTTCACCGTATAGGGTCGTGTCGGGTTGGTGGAGGAGGGCAGCACATGGCTCTCGCCGCAGATCTTGATGATGTCCGGCGCATGGCCGCCGCCCGCGCCCTCGGTATGAAAGGCGTGGATCACACGCTCTTTCATCGCCGCGACCGTATGCTCGACAAAGCCGCTTTCATTCAGCGTGTCGGTATGGATCATCACCTGCACATCCATGGCGTCGGCGACCGACAGGCAATTGTCGATGGCGGCCGGGGTGGTGCCCCAGTCCTCATGCAGCTTCAGCGCGCAGGCCCCGCCGCGCACCTGTTCCTCCAGCGCCGCCGGAAGCGCAGCATTGCCCTTGCCGGCGAAGGCCAGATTCATCGGGAATGCGTCCGCGGATTGCAGCATCCGCCCGATATGCCAGGGACCCGGCGTGCAGGTTGTGGCCAGCGTGCCATGCGCCGGACCGGTGCCGCCGCCAAGCATCGTCGTCAGGCCGGAATGCAGCGCATCCTCGATCTGCTGCGGGCAGATGTAATGGATATGGCTGTCGAACCCGCCTGCTGTCAGCACATGGCCTTCGCCCGCGATGGCCTCGGTTCCGGGGCCGATGATGATATCCACATCCGGTTGCGTGTCCGGATTGCCTGCCTTGCCGATCCCGGCGATCACGCCGTCCTTCAGCCCGATATCGGCCTTGTAGATGCCCGACACATCGACAACCAGCGCGTTGGTGATGACCGTATCGACGGCGCCGCCGGCCCGGCTGGTCTGTGACTGGCCCATGCCGTCGCGGATGACCTTGCCGCCGCCGAACTTCACCTCCTCGCCATAGCTGGTGAAATCCTTCTCCACCTCGATGATCAGGTCGGTGTCTGCCAGCCGCAGCCTGTCGCCCGTGGTCGGGCCATACATGTCGGCATAGGCGGCGCGGGAAATCTTTTTCGGCATCAGAGCTCTCCCATGATCTGCTGGTTGAAGCCATAGACACGCCTGCTCCCCGACAGCGGGACAAGCGTGACCTCGCGCCGCTGCCCGGGCTCGAAGCGCACGGCTGTGCCGGCGGCAATGTCGAGCCGCATGCCGCGTGCTGCCGCCCGGTCGAAATCCAGCGCCGGATTTGTCTCGGCGAAATGATAGTGGCTTCCGACCTGTACCGGCCGGTCGCCCGTGTTGGCCACGGTCAGGGTGACGGCCTCCAGCCCCTCATTCAGTGTGATGGTGCCGTCTGCCGGCAGAATTTCACCCGGGATCATGATGCGCCTCCCTTGCGGATGGGGTGGTGCACGGTCACCAGTTTGGTGCCGTCGGGGAAGGTGGCCTCGACCTGAACGTCGTGGATCATTTCGGGGATGCCTTCCATACATTGCTCGGCGCTGATCACATGCGCGCCTGCCTCCATCAGCTCGGCAACGGATTTACCGTCACGCGCGCCCTCGACGACGAAATCGGTGATCAGGGCGATGGCCTCCGGATGGTTCAGTTTCACGCCGCGTTCCAGCCGTCCGCGTGCCACCATGGCGGCAAGGCTGACAAGCAGCTTGTCCTTTTCGCGCGGGGTCAGTTTCATGTCCTACCTCATGTTTGCCAGACGCGCGGCACATGCTGGCCGCGGATTGAACCAATAATTCGTGAAAGATCGGCCTTGCCGGCCATGGTCTCGTCCGCCAGCAGACGCACAACAAGGCGCCCCTGCCAGCAGGAGATCGCCGCGCGCGAGGCAAGGGACGGCAGCACGGCGCTGATATCAGCCTGAAGCTGTTCAAGGCGTGGCCCGACATAGACAAGTGTTGCCGACATCTGCGCGTCCGCGGCGCCTGCCGGTGCAGCGAGCATCGCGCCGATCTCTTCTGTCAGCGAAAGGGATTCGGCATGGACAAGCCGGCCTTCGACGCGGATACGCCACTGATCGGTGAAATGGCAGGACTGAAGTGCCTCGCCCATCGCATGCCGCCCGAAGACAAGGGATTCAAGGACAAGGCATTCGCTGGATCTGTCGAGATCGACCTCGATCCGTCGTGCAAGGCGGCTGCCGTCAAACAGGATGGTTTCCTGTGGCAGCCAGTGAAGGGCCGCGCTTCGGCGCGCGGCAAGTCTCACATCGACGCTGGCAATGTCGTCAGTGCTGCTGCGATAGGCGCGCTCGGCAGCCTGGGTGGTCACAACCACCTGGCTGGCGGCGGCCACGCATTGATAGTCGTAGCGGTCGCCGCCGGTGATGCCGCCGGCGGTGTTCACCAGAACGGTCTCATGCGTGCTACTTTGTGTGCGAGGAAGCAATGCTTTCGCGGCACCGCGCTGGTGCAGGCGTGCCAGATTGCCGTCCCCAAAGCCAAGGCCGGCTTCGCCGCGTGATCGCTGGAGCGTCTTGTTAACTGTGACAGTACCGTCCATCGACAAACAGCATAATATTCCGGGCACGGGACGTCGCGGCCCAATATCTACATGCTGGCACGCGACACTTACTCAATGTCACTGTAGCGGTGTGGCATGGCAAGGCCCACAAGAGTTTTTCTTCACCACTGGTGCAAATATTTGCTCACCCCATGGCGGCGTGCAATGTCTGCCGCCCAGTCAGGAGCCAAACGGCTTGCGCCGAAGTTCGGCCGGCACCTCGCGGCCCTCGACCATCACGCTGCAGGGGCCGTCCTCGACGGCCTTGAACCCTCCGGTTCCATCCGGCGGCGAGACAAGGCACAGCCCCACGGCCGCCTTTTGCATCGCACAGAACGCGCCGCTGGTAACAAAGCCGATGATCTGCCCGTCCCTTAGCACCGGTTCGTTATGGTGCAGGATGGCGTCCGGGTCGGTCAGCCTGACCGAGCGCAGATAAGGCCCCTTCGGATCGGCCTTGCGCGCCAGACAGGCATCCCGGCCAATGAAGGGGAGTTTCTTGTCAGGCTTGCAGATGAAGTCGAGCCCAAGCTGATATGGCGCCTCGGTATAGGCCATATCCGCCCCCCAATGCAGAAGTCCCTTCTCGATACGCAGTGCATTGAGCGCCTCGCCGCCGGCAAGCCGCAGGTCGAACGGCTGTCCTGCCTCCAGAATGACGTCCAGCACATGATCTGCGAAATCGGGTGTGACAAAAATCTCCCACCCCGTCTCGCCGGTAAAGGACAGGCGCTGGGCAAAGACGGGCGCATGGCCGATATGGGTGTGGCGCATGTGATAGGGCGGGAAGGCGTCATCCGACAGATCAATATCCGTCACCGCGCCAAGAAGGCGGGGCGAATTAGGTCCCGCGATTGCCAGCACGGCATATGAGGTGGTGACATCCCGAAGTCTGACATCCTCTCCGTCACGGATGTGACGCCGCAGATGGTCATGGTCTCTTCGTGTATGCGAGATTCCGCTCATCACCATGAAGCTGTCATCACCATGCCGCGCGACCGTCACGTCGCTTTCGATACCGCCTCGTTCGTTCAGCATCAGGCTATAGGCCACCCCGCCGACCGGCATGGCCATATCGTTGGTGCAGAGTCGCTGCAGAAATGGCTCCGCATCCGGCCCCTCGACCATGAGTTTGCCAAGCATCGAATAGTCGAACAGCGCCACGTTTTCGCGGGCGGCCTTCTGCTCCGCCTGCGCATATTCGAACCAGCTCGGGCGATGGAATGAATGGTCGAAGACGGGGTCGGTTCCTTCAGGCGCAAAGAATGCCGGCCGTTCCCACCCCTGGGTTTCGCCATGAACCGCGCCGCGTGCCTTCAGCGCGTGATGGAACGCCGTCCGGCGAAGCCCTCGTGCGCTTTCACGCTGCCGGCCCGGCCAGTGCATGGCATAGGTGAGAACCAGTGTCTCGGTGCAGCGTTCACGCAGATAGGGATCGCGTGCCTGAAAATCCTCGATACGCGCCGGGTCCATTTCGGACAGGTCCATTGTCGGATGTCCGGCCATGATCCATTCCGCCAGCGCCTTGCCTGAACCGGCGCCAGACTGGATGCCGGTGGAATTGACCCCGGCGAGAACGAAATATCCAGCAAGGTCGGGCGCCTCGCCAAGCGTGAAACGCCCGTCATGGGAATAACTCTCGGGACCGTTGAAGAATGTGCGGATGCCGGTGCTCTTTAGGATCGGGACGCGTTCCATCGCCAGCTCCAGCACCTCCATGACGTCCTCCTCGATGAAAGGAAGGCTATCAAACTCGAAGGTCTCGGGAATGCCGTCCGGCGCCCATGCCTTGGGATGGAAATGCGCAAAGCCGAACAGCAGCTTTCCGGCATCCTCTTTCCAGTAGGTTCCGTCGCAATAGGACCGCAGCACCGGCAGGTCTGCCGGCAAGTCCGGAACCGGTTCGGTGACGAGATAATAGTGCTCGCAGGCATGCAAAGGCACGCCAACGCCGTTGCGCCGGCCAAGCTCGCGCGCCCACATGCCACCGCAATTGACCACGACATCAGTCTTGATCACGTCCTCGCCGGTGCGCACACCGCACACCTTTCCGCCCTCGGTCAGAACCTCTTCTACAAGGGTGTGTTCGAACAGGCGCGCGCCATTCATGCGTGCGCCCTTTGCCAGCGCCTGGGTAAGGTCGCTGGGATTGGCAGCGCCGTCGCCAGGCATCAGGATGCCGCCAAGCACACCCTCGGCATTCATCAGGGGCCAGCGCTCGGCAATCTCGGCTGTCTCGAGGAACGAGGCCTCGACACCGAACAGGCTGGCGAAATCGGCCTTGCGCCTGAGTTCGGCCAGACGCTGGTCATTCAGCGCGATGGAAATGGAGCCGTTCTGCCGAAATCCCGGATTCTGGCCGGTCTCTGACTCGATCTCCTGCAACAGCTCGACACCATAGCTGGCAAACGCCGTGGTGGCATGGCTACCCTGCAGCTGGCCTACAAGTCCGGCGGCATGCCAGGTTGTGCCGCTGGTCAGCTGTTTCCGTTCCAGCACCACCACATCGCTCCAGCCGGCCTTGGCCAGATGATAGGCGACGGAACAGCCATGAATGCCGCCGCCAATAATGACGGCCTGGGCGCGGTCGGGCAGGGAGTCGGACATCAGGCCAACCCGTCGTCAGTTTGCAGGGTGGGGCGGGGCGTCACTGGTCCGCGCCTTCCTGCTGGGCAAAGAAGGATGTGCCCTTGGGAACAGCCGGCAGCGCCATCGAATAGGAGCTGCAGCGGACCGTTCCCGTCTCTTCGCCCCTGACCACTTCATGGGTGAAACGGCTCGGCAGGTGATTGGGGCTCAGCTCCAGCGCGTCCTCGGCACAATAGGTTGTGATGTAGAGCGTGCGCGGCTGGTCTGTCAGGTTTGGTGCCGACCCGTGAAGCAGGTTCACATGCATCAGGCAGACGGACCCGGCCTTGCCGGTGCAGCTGGTGATCTGGTCGCGCCGCTGGTCGACGATGCTGTCATCCACGGCGCCGGTGAACACACCGTCATGCCAGTGCGGATACAAGGGCCCCTTGTGACTTCCCGGAATGACTTCAAGCGGACCGTTTTCGGCTGTCACATCGTCGATGAAAAGCAGGCATGTGATCATGTCGTCATTGGTCATCGGCTGGAACAGGAAATCCTGATGCCATTTCACCGCGGTACCGGATCCGGGAAGTTTGGAATTCACCTTGCCGTGATGGAAGCGGATATTGGGCCCGATCAGCTCCGCGCAATAATCCACCACCCGCGCGGTGCGCATGACGCTTTCATAGACGTCGGCCACCTCATCCGGCGACTGGATCCGCCGCAGGCCGGGACGCTCGGCACTGTGGCCGGGCTGCAAGTCAAAGCGCGCACGTCCGTCGAGTGTTTCGCCATAATCCTCGGTATGCGACCGGCTTTCCTCTACCCAGCCCGTAAAGACCGATCTCAGCTGCTCGAGCTGCGTATCCGACACCGCGTCCTCGACAACAAGGACGCCGTCCTTCCAGAAGGCGTCTTTCTGTGATTGTGACAGCAAACCCATGGACCACATCCTCCAACAGCACACCGGTAGCTCAAAGCTATCAGAAACCTGTTCCCAATTACCGGGGGCGTCAAGAACCATCGTGCCGGAACGTCATAGCGGCAAGGGTCTGTCGGCGGATCGGCGAACGGATGTTCGGGTTCAGTTTGCCATGGTGCGGATAAATGCGGTGATCCGGTCGATCTCGTCCCGCCGTTCAGGGCGGCTTTCCAGTAGTGTTGCGGCATCTTCCAGTGCCTTGGTGACGGTCACCCACGGCACCTCTTTGTCCGTGTTTAAGCGTTCGATGATCGCCCTGTCATAAGCGGCCCTTTCGGCATCGGTGATCAGTTCAGGAAAATTGTCGAAGATGATGCGCTTCGCAAAGGCGCGGAAGCGTCTGTCGGTCAGGCGCTCCATCGCCTGCGGTTTTTCCGCAGGCACGGCGTCATGAAAGGCGCGTATGGCTGCGGCATCCTGATCGAAGGCCGAGAAATTCTCGTAGATAGCACCTTCCGGGTGTTCTGCCGGCTCGAACGGCGTCTGCCATTCGGCATGCATCGCCGGGACATGCTCTTCGGCCTGAATGGCCTTCCAGGCCTGCATGCGCGCCTCGATATCGGATGCGTCCCAGGACAGGCCATGTGGCATCGCCGCAAATTCCTCGGGCGAGAAGATCAGCGGCGCCTCGCCGGGCTTGATCACCCGGCAATATTGATCTGGACCCTTGAACAGCTTGTTGGGACTTGTCGACGCGATATCCGGTGCGTCAAACCGCAGATCGGCCACCAGCAGGTCGCGCCCGTTATGAACCCAGCCGATGAGCATCGCCGGGAACAGTGTGCTTCTGCTCTGGACATATATCAGCGGCTGGCGCGTGGCCCGTGCCGCGGCGTCGCGCTTTGTTCTGGCCGCCAGTGCCGCCTGCCACAGGACCGGCGCGCGCGATTTGATCAGCCGCGCCACATGGATTGTCGCCTCGACATCGCCAAGCGCGTCATGAGCGTTATGCCCTCGAACCCGTTGGCCGGTGCCACATGCTCCAGCTTCTTCGATGTCTTGCCCTTGTCGTTCAGCGGAAAGACCAGCGCGTCCGGATACAGGATTTCCGTTGCCTGTGTGAGTGGCAGGATATCAATACGGCTGTTGCCATCCAGCTGCGTGATATAGGACGGGTAAAGGTTTTGATAGAACAGGCTGCGAAGGCATTTCTCGTCGAACCCGAAGCTGTTGTAGCCACAGGTGACCGCAGGCGTCCATGCCATGAAGCGGCGGCGCACCTCGCCGGCAAATTCGTAATTCGTATAGGGCGCCTGATCGAGGCTGGCGGGATCAAGCCCGTTGACCAGAAGCGCGCCGGGGCTCGGCAGAATCTGCGGCAGGCGTTTCGAGCGAATGTCGAAGCTGTCGATCGGGTTCAGATCCGCGTCGGTGAGGACCGCCGCGAGCTGAAAAATCTGGCCGAAGAACGGGTCGCGATCGGATGTCTCGGTATCGTAGAAGAGGAAATTCTGCTGCATGGACAAAGTATGAATTTACTCAATGGCCGGATCAAGTCGGCCGTCTTTCGTCGGGGCGCCCCACCCGCGTCAGGCGCGGGGTGGGTTAAACCTCGTTTCACATGTCATAGGGCGTTGACGGACAGTTCCAGATCAGTTTAAGTGAGCAGGCTTGGACGCCAGAGGCCAAAGGCCAAGGCTGTAAAAGGGAACCCGGTGAGCTGTACCCATCAGGGCGCAAATCCGGGGCTGTACCCGCAACTGTGTGCGGTAGGGGTGTCAGACACGCCACTGGGGAAACCCGGGAAGGCAGACGCATAACCCGATGACCGTGAGCCAGAATACCTGCCAGGCACGTCGTAATCCTCATTTGGGGCGGGTGTCCCCGACTGGAGAAATTTATGCATTCGAGTGCCATTTCCGGCCGCACACGGCCCGGGTTTAATTTCACAGAACTCAGCACAGCAAGCCTGCTTCTCGGCGTCAGCGCCACCTGCGCCATGCTGTGGGTCATCATCGCGTCAACCGTCACCGGCTGACCGGACAGGCATCTTTCATGATCCTGTCGGCGAACGAGCTGACCCTCGGTTATCGGGGGCAAGCCGTCGTCAGCAACGTCTCGTTCAACGTGGCTGCTGGCGATGTGGTTGCTGTTGTCGGGCATAACGGCTCCGGCAAGTCGACTCTTGTCAAAACCATCCTTGGAACCTTGCCGCTGATCGGTGGCGAGCTTTCCTGGCATGGGGGCAGGCCGTCGGAAATCGCCTTTCTGGGGCAGCGTTCCGAGTTCGATACAAGGGTGCCGGTCCGGCTTCGTGACATTGTTGAAATGGGCGCGTGGTCACGGCTGGGGTTTGCCGGCCGGATCGATCCTGCAGGCCGGGAAGCGATCGAGTCGGCAATGCAGCGCACCAGCACCGCGGCCATTGCCGACACCCCGCTTCACATGCTGTCTGCCGGACAATTGCAGCGCGCCCTGTTTGCGCGAACCATTGTTCAGGACGCGCCAGTCATCCTGCTGGATGAGCCTTTCACGGCGATCGACCAGTCCACCGAGGCCGACCTGCTGACGCTGATTGACGAATGGTCCGGCGAGGGGCGCGCCGTGATCATGGTCCTGCATGACCTGTCCGCTGTTCTGCATCATTGCCATGCAGCGCTGCTGCTGGGGCGCGGCACAGCCCGGTTCGGCCCGCTCGACAAGACCCTGACGCCGGCCAATCTTGTCGATCTTGGCTATCTGACATCAAGCCAGGCCGCCTGGCAGGAACGCATGTTCAGCCGGGATACCGGCACCCTGTCTGGCACCCTGTCCGGGGGCGGCGATGTTTGAATGGCTTGAATATGATTTCATGCTTCGCGCCCTTGCCGCGACCAGCGTACTCAGCTTTTCCATCGCGCCGGTCGGGGCCTTTCTGGTGCTGCGGCGCCTGTCGCTGGCCGGCGAGGCGATGGCGCACGCCATCGTGCCCGGGATCGTGATCGGCTTTGTGATCGCCGGACTGTCGGTCACCTCGATGATCATCGGCGGGCTTGCGGCCGGCATCACGGTCGCGCTGCTGACCAGCCTGCTGGCACGGTTCACGATCATCCGCGAGGATGCGAGCCTTGCCTCGCTCTATCTGATTTCGCTGGCGCTCGGCATCTTTATCCTGTCCGCGGCCGGGTCGGCCGTTCCGCTGAAGAGCTTCCTTTTCGGGTCGATTCTGGGAATGGATGATGAGACGCTGTATCTGATCGGCGCGACGGCGACGGTCACCCTTGTCAGCTTCGCCCTGATCCTGCGGCCGCTTGTCACCAGCACAATCGATCCGGTTTTCCATGAAAGCAGGTCGTCCCGCCCCGGGCTTGTCATGCACTGGTTCATGTTTCTGGTGGTGCTGAACCTGCTTGGTGCTTTCAAGGCGCTGGGAACGCTCATGGCGGTCGGCCTGATGATCTTGCCGGCCACGGCGGCGCGTTACTGGGTGTCGACACTCACCGGCTACCTTGTGCTGACATTCCTGTTCGCGCTGGCAAGCTGCTGGGCAGGACTGATCCTCTCGTTCTATGCCGCCGAAGTGCCCTCTGGCCCGGCCATCATCCTGGTGGCGGGTGTCCTCTTTCTCATCAGCGTCCTGTTTGCGCCGCAGGGTCTGGGCTTCCTGCGCCGCCGCCGGCCTTCGCCCCGATGATATGCGGTCTGTCGATGCCCACCCTTGATAGAACTCCTTTTTGAACACTCCCAGATGGAGATTAACTTGAAACGAATTATCGGTGCCCTTGCTCTCTCGCTGCTTGCTTTTGCCGCTCCGGCCTCAGCGTCCGACCGGTTGCAGGTTGTGGCAAGCTTTTCAATTCTCGGCGACATGGTGCGGCAGGTGACCGGCGATCTGGCGGACGTCACCACAATCGTCGGACCTGATGCCGACGCGCATCTCTACCAGCCGAATACGGCAGATGCCAAAGCCGTGGCGGGCGCGGATATCGTGTTCGTCAACGGCCTCGGCTTCGAGACCTGGTCGGACGCCCTGATCAATAATGCCGGCGGTGATGCAAGCGTGGTTGTGGCAACTGCCGGCGTCGAGCCGATCCTTGTCGATGGCGAGATCGATCCCCATGCCTGGAACGCGCTGACCAACGGCGTCATCTATGTCGAGAACATCGCCGCTGCGATGGCCGCGGCGGATGCCGGCAATGCCGATGTCTACAAGGCGAACGCGGCGTCATATATCGCACGGCTGCGTGCCCTTCATGCCAGCGCGGCAGGCACATTCGGATCGCTTCCGGAAGGTGGTCGCACTGTGGTGACGGCACATGATGCCTTCGGCTATCTGGCTGATTCCTACGGGCTGAACTTCCTGGCGCCGGTCGGCATCGATACCGAGGCAGAGCCGTCGGCGAGCGAACTTGCCGCCCTCATTGCCCATCTTAAGAAAACCGGAGCCGGCGCGCTGTTCGTCGAGAACATCACCAGCCCGGCGCTGATCGAGCAGATTTCAAAGGAAACCGGGCTGAAGATCGGCGGGCGCCTGTTTTCCGATGCGCTGTCGGAACGGGGTGGCCCGGCAACAAGCTATGTTGCCATGTTCGAGCATAATCTGGGGGCGATCATGACGGCCCTTCAGGACAGCGGCAGCTGATACTGGACCAGCCCCGGCGCGGAGAACCCGGCCTGGAGAACCCGGCCTGGAGAATTTGGCCTAGAGGATCTGGCTGAGGAATTCCTTGGTGCGCGGGTCCTTGGCTTTGGAGAAGAAGGTCGCCGGCGGGCCGTGCTCGACGATCACGCCATTGTCGGTGAAATAGATATGGTCGGCGATCTCGCGTGCGAAGCCCATCTCGTGGGTTACCAGAATGCAGGTCATGCCCTCCTGAGCAAGGTCCTTGATGGTGACCAGAACCTCTTTCACCGTTTCCGGGTCGAGCGCGGCGGTCACCTCGTCAAACAGCATGACATCGGGGCTCATCGCCAGTGACCGGGCGATGGCGACGCGCTGTTGCTGGCCACCCGACAGTTCACCCGGATAGGCGTCTTCCTTGCCCTCGAGACGGACCTTCTTCATCAGCTCGCGGGCGCGCTGGCGGACCTCCTCTTCCTTTTCCTTCAGCACCAGCATCGGCGCCATCATGATGTTCTCCATCGCCGTCTTGTGCGGGAACAGATTATATTGCTGGAACACCATGCCGACCCGCTTGCGAAGCGCCAGCTTGTCGAGATTCGGGTCGGTCAGGTCGATGCCACGAACCTTGATTACGCCGCCCTGAATGTCGTTCAGCGCATTGACGCAGCGGATCAGGGTGGACTTGCCCGATCCCGACGGCCCGATGATACAGACAACCTCGCCCTTCATCACATCGAGCGACACGCCCTTCAGCACCTGCAGGTCGCCGAAATATTTATGCACATCCCTGATCGAGACGATGGGGTCCTTTTCGGTCCATTCAGCCATGGGTGCCTCCTAGAGCTTGACCGCGTACCGGCGTTCGAGCGCGATGGTGATGCGCGCGATCGGGTAGCAATAGATGAAGAACAGGACCAGTGCGAAGGAATAGAACGGCACCAGCAGTTCGGGGTGATTGTTCTCGGCCTCCATCGCCTGGCGAGACAGGGTGATGATCTCCTCGACCCCGAGCAGCGAGCAGAGCGGCGTCGCCATGGTCAGGATGGCGTACCAGTTCATCCAGGGCGGGATCATCCGCTTGAAACATTGCGGCGGGATGATCCGCCACATCGTCTGGCGGCGCGTAAAGGCAAGGCTTTCCGAGGCTTCCCACTGCGCGGTCGGCACCGACTGCACGGCGCCGCGCACGATTTCGGAGATATTGGCCATGATCGGCAGTGACAGGCCGAAGACCGCCTTCATCCAGTCCGGAATCGAGATGATATAGCCGAAGATCACGAGCTCGAACGGCAGCGCCAGAAGCACGATGAACAGGATCACCAGCCAGGGCGAATTCCGGAACAGCTGCGTGAAGAACCAGGACGGCCGGTTGATCATCGCAAATTTCGACACCTGGCCAAGACCGAGCGCCGCTCCGGCCAGCGTGCCGAACAGCATCGCGAACATCGAGATCAGAATGTTGAACAGGAATCCCGACATGAACAGGAACGGCACCCATTTGCCGAGGGTCCCGAAGGCCGTTATCACGGTGAACTTGCCGGCGGCCTGAACATAGAACGGCCAGAGCAGGATCGGGGCCATCAGCACCAGCACGGTCCACCAGGGAAGATTGGCAAGCCACTGGGTGGCGGTCGGTCCGGCCACCGGCCGTGCCAGAGGCTTCAGCACCGGAAGGTCGGTCGTGGCAGCACGCCCGATCCCGGGGATTTGTGCGCCGGGGATTTGTGCACCGGGGATGGCGCGTCTTGTCCTGCTAGCTGCCATAGCCCGGTATCCTCATGCTGGATTCCCACTTGCTCATGCTCATCACCAGAATGCCGACAAGCACGACATAGACAACGAAGACCAGAAGCATCGTCGGATAGAGCGCCGACGGGTAATCGTTCCAGATCGTCACGGACTGGTAGAGCAGCTCGGGCACGGCGATGCCGAAGGCCTGGGTCGTGGTCTTCACCAGATTGACAAGATTGTTGTTCAGCGCCGGAAGCGAGACCCGCAACGCCAGCGGCAGCACCACATAGCGATAGGACTGGCTTCGCGAGAAGCCGAGGGATTCGGCCGCTTCGCGTGTGCTTTCCGGCACAGCTTCGATGCCGGCACGGAAAATCTCGACATTGAAGGCGCCGGCGAAGAAGGACAGCGAAATGATGGCCCAGCCGACATTCGAGATGATCGGCACCTCGAGCCAGCCGTCAGGGCTGTAGGTCGGGGTGAACTGGCCAAGCGCGAAATAGAAAAACAGCAGCTGCACATAGGGCGGCGTGTTCCGGAAGAACTGGATATAGCCCTGAACGATGCTGCGGAGAATGACGCTGCGGCTTCCCTGTGCGAAGGCGCCGAGAACACCGATCACCATCGACAGCACGAGACATGCCAGCGACAGCTGGATGGTCATCCAGATTCCCGAGAGGATCTTGCCCTGCTGGACAGGCTGATACATCCAGATGAAGTTCCATCTGGGGTAATCCTCGGCAATCTGCCTGAAAAATTCTGCGATAAATTCCATGGCACCAAAATCAGCCCCGCCGGAAGGTCCGGCGGGGCGTCACTCTTTGGGGACAGGCCTAGTCGGCCAGCCAGTCTTTCATGCGAGCCTGGTAATCAACCAGATACTTGGTCGCCTTGATGCCCCACTTCTTCTTCGAGGGCGATCAGCGAACCGTCCTGGTGCCACTGGTACTGCATGCCGGACATGAAACGGCCGAAGACACAGTTGCGCTCCTTGGAAGGAACGGCCAGGGCCCACGGGTTGTCATCCTCGGAGTTCAGCGGCATTTCGAATTCGTCCCACTCGCCGGAGCTGAGGTCGGAGCCGATGGAGGAATCATCATATACCCAGGCGATGCACTTCTTGTCGCGAAGCGCCTGCTTGGCCTCGGCGTTGCCGGTGAAGGCAATGATCTTGGCGCCATAACGCTCTTCGACGATCTGGTTGTAGAACGCGCCCTGCTTGCCGCAGACCGGCTTGCCGCGAAGATCTTCCCAGTTCTTCAGGCCAAGCGCCTTCGGCGACATGATGTTGGTGCCGGAGGTATAGTAGTTCGGACCAACAATGCCGACGATCTCGCGACGGTCCTTTCGATCCGACATGGTGGCGATCATCAGGTCGATCTTGCCCTGCTCGAGAAACTGCATGCGGTTCGATGACTGCACGGCGACCAGCTCGAGATCGACGCCCATCTTCGCTGCAACGTCCTTGGCCATGTCGATTTCCATGCCGACGATATCGCCGCTTGTGTCACGGAAGCCCCACGGCTTGTAGTCGGCCTTCACGCCGACAACGATCTTGCCGCGTGACATCACCTTGTTCCAAACCTCGTTCTTGCAGCCGTGGCCGTCTGCCGACACCGCCATCGGGGCCAGAGCAAACGCACCTGCAAGTGCGGAAGCCAAAAGTCTTTTCATCATGGATTTCCCTTCCCTTGGTTGAGTATGGCGGCTTGTCACCGCTCGATATATTCCCCGGTATGCCGAGAGAATAATTCTGTTTTTTCAAGATTAGACTGAATGCTGTCTCCGGACTTGGCAACCATTAGTCCGATAATCGACTCAAGAAGGTACAGCGCGCCAAGCTGAGACGCGAAAAAATGCCGGTTTGCCGTCGCGGCGACCAAAACCTCGTCAGCCAGTTCCGCAATTGGCGAATCTTCCGTGTCGGTTATTGCGATGATGCGGGTGCCGCTGTCGCGTGCCGCCTTGGCGAGGGCCAGCGTGCCGGCGGCATAGGGCATCACGCTCAGGCAGATCATCACATCTTCGCCTGTCAGCTTGCGCACCTGGCTGGCGATGCTCGACGGTTCGACGCCGAGAACCTCCCAGTTGTCGAAGGCAAGCGAGGATACATATCCGGCATAGGACCCGATATGGCGCTGACCCATCTGCGCATTGACGAAAACACGGCGTGCGCCAAGCGCGACATCAGCCACACGCTCGATCGTATCCGGATCAGTATTGACCATCGTCTCGTTGATGTTGCGCATCGATTGCTGGCCATAGGTCACGTGGAAATGCGAATCCTCGCCGCCGGCGGCATGCCCGACGCGAAGTGCCTCTGCCCGTTCGTGATATCCGCTGTAGGTATCCTTGGCCGCGACCCGGCAGGCTTCTCTCAATCCTTCGTAATTTTCAAAGCCGAGGCTTCTGGCAAGGCGACTGAAGGTTGGCGGGGCAAGGCCGGTCCTGCCGGCGATCGAACGCATTGACCGGAATGACACCTCGATCGGATTGGCTGCCACAAAATCAGCAGCCTGCCGCAATTGCGGCGACAGGTCCGCAGCGTGATCGGCAATGATCTTTTTGAGGTGCATTAACGACGACTTTCAAACTCTGATGCAGCAGCACAGTGCAATGAACGTAACAGACTTGTAAATTTGTTTCAAATGTTACAATTTCAGGTCGGGCAATGCAAATGCCACATATGCGCAACCGGCGCCAAGGAATGCCATTGGCAAGGAGTGTCCTTATGGAGACGCCGCGTGAAAATCTTCCGGCCCACGCTTCTGTCGTCGTGATCGGTGGCGGGGTCATGGGGTGTTCCACCCTCTATCATCTTGCAAGGGATGGCGTGTCCGACGCGATCCTGCTCGAGCGCAACAAACTGACATCCGGCACAACCTGGCATTCGGCGGCACAGGTGCGTGCGCTCCGCTCGACCCGCAACCTGACGGATCTGGTGCGCTATTCCATATCCCTCTATTCGCGTCTTGAAGAGGAAACCGGCCAGCAGGTCGGCTGGATCAACAAGGGCTCGTTGTCGATTGCCACAAACGAGGACCGGATGGTGCATGTGCGCCGGCAGGCGGCGCTTGCCGGGCTGTTCGGGATGCAGGCCGATACCATTTCCGCCGGCGAGGCGGCCGAACGCTGGCCGTTGATGAATGCGGATGATGTCGTCGGTGCCGTCTGGGCCCGGATGACGGCCGGGTCAGCCCGTCCGATCTGTGCGCGGCGCTGGTCAAGGGTGCGCGTGCCGGCGGTGCCCGTATTTTCGAGGACACAGGCGTGACCGGCATCCTGACAGAGAGTGGCCGGGTTGTCGGTGTCGAGACCGATCGCGGCACTGTCAAATGTGACGCCATCGCGCTGTGCACTGGGTTGTGGAGCCGCGAGGCCGCCGCGATGGCCGGGTCCGAAGTGCCGGTCTGGCCGTGCGAGCATTTCTATCTTCTGACCAAGCCGGTGGACGGCATCAGCGGCAATCTGCCGACATTGTCGGATCATGACGGGCATCTCTATATCCGAGATGATTCCGGCGGCCTTCTCGTCGGCTGTTTCGAGCCGATGGGCAAACCTGTCGATCCCGAACGGATTGGTCATGATTTCGCCTTCCAGCTGTTGCCCGAGGACTGGGACCATTTCGAGCCGATGATGCATAACGCGCTCCACCGTCTGCCTTGTCTTGAGACGGCGGAAGTGAAGATGCTTCTGAACGGGCCGGAGAGCTTCACCCCTGACGGCAGCTTCCTGCTTGGCGAGACGGCCGAGACGCGCGGCCTGTTCCTTGGCTGCGGCATGAATTCGGTGGGTGTCGCTACCGGCGGCGGTGCCGGTATGGCGCTTGCCCATGCCATCCAGCATGGCGCGCCGCCGGCCGACCTTCACGAAGCTGATCCGAAGCGGTTTGATTCATCCGTGAACAGCGCAGCCGCGCTGACCGCCCGCGCGCCCGAAGCATTGGGGCGGCACTATGAAATCGCTCATCCGGGCCGGCAATGGACCACCGCACGAAACCTTCGCACCCTGCCGCTGCATGATGAATGGGTGGCGCATGGCGCGCATTTCGGCCAGGTGTTCGGGTTCGAGCGGCCATTCTATTTCGGCAAGACGAGCGAGCCTGTGCTGACCTTCGGCCGTCCCGACTGGTTCGACCATGTGGGCGCCGAGGTGACAGCCGCGCATGAGGCGGCAGGGCTCACCGAACTGTCCAGCTTTGGCAAGATCGACGTCACCGGGCCTGACGCGCTGCGCTGCCTCGAGGCTGTCTGTACCAACCGTATCGACCGTCCGGTCGGCAGCGCCTGCTACACGCTGATGCTCCATCACGAGGGTGGGGTCGAGAGCGACCTGACTGTCTTCCGTCTCGGCACGGATCATTTCCGCCTGATGGTCGGCACAAACGCGGTGAAGCGCGACCTGTCCTGGATCCGCAACAACTGCCCGCAGGACAGCGATGTCACCATCAATGACGTAACCACCGATTTCGCCGTGCTTGGTCTGAGCGGACCGGACAGCGCCCGGATCGCGACGGCCATCGGGGCGGACTGGATGAACGACATCGGCTATTTCCGCCATCAGGAAGGCCGGATCGGCGACGTGGCTGTCCGCGCGGCACGGCTGTCCTATGTCGGCGAGGCGGGGTGGGAGCTAACCTGCGCGGCCGGTGACGCAAGGGCGCTGTTCACGACCCTGGCCGCAGAGGGCGTGGTGCCAGTCGGTGCCTTTGCGCAGACGGCCATGCGGATCGAAAAGGGTTTTCTTGCCTATGGCCATGACCTCGATACCGATGTGACGCCGCAGATGGCCGGGCTGGAATTCGCGCTGGCCACCGACAAGGATTTCATCGGCAAGGCGGCTCTCGGCGACCATTCCGTACCGGCAACCAGGCTGATGTCGCTCTCCTTTGAAGATGAGAGCGCCGTGCCACTCGGCAACGAGCCGGTTCTGGCGGGTGACCGCATCATCGGCAAGACGACATCGGCCGCCTTCGGCTATCGTGTCGGACGTCCGGTGGCGATCGCGCTTGTCGAGAGCGGCGCCGTCATCGACGGCGGTGCGGTCGAGGTGAATATCGGCGGTGAGCTTGTGGCTGCCCGCATGTCTATGACACCGCTGTTTGATCCGTCGGGCGCGCGCATGCGCCAACCGCAGGTTGCCATGGCAAAGTCAAAGGTGATGTGATGTCGAATGTATTTCCGAGGAGCATGAAGGCAAGCTATCCCGTCGCCGTCGCCGGTGACGGTTGCTACATCATCGACGAGAATGGCAAACGCTATCTCGACGGGTCTGGCGGCGCGGCTGTCTCCTGTCTTGGCCACAGCCATCCGGCAGTGACCGACGCAATCAAGGCGCAGCTTGATCAACTGGCCTTTGCCCATACCGGTTTTTTCACATCACAGCCTGCCGAGGCGCTTGCCTCGCTTCTGGTGGAACATGCGCCAGAGGGGATTGAACATGTCTATTTCGTCTCCGGCGGATCGGAGGCGGTCGAGGCGGCGCTGAAGCTCGCACGCCAGTATTTCGTCGAGACCGGCCAGCCGGACCGGCGCCGTGTCATCGCCAGACGCCAGAGCTATCACGGCAACACCCTTGGCGCGCTGGCGGCGGGCGGCAACGCCTGGCGGCGGCAGATCTATGATCCGATCCTTGTCGAGACCAGCCATATCGCCCCCTGCTATGCCTATCGCGAGATGCGGGACGGCGAGAGCGAGGCCGCATTCGCGCTGCGCGTCGCCGACGAGCTGGAGACGGAAATCCTGCGACTTGGTGCAGAGAATGTCATGGCATTCGTGGCCGAGCCGGTGGTTGGCGCAACGCTTGGCGCGGTGCCGGCGCTGGATGGCTATTTCACCCGTATCCGCGAGATCTGCGACCGGCACGGCGTGCTGCTGATTCTTGACGAGGTGATGTGCGGCATGGGCCGGACCGGCCATATGTTTGCCTGTGAGGCGGATGGCGTGCGGCCCGATATCCTGACCATCGCCAAGGGGCTGGGTGCCGGCTACCAGCCGATCGGGGCGATGATGTGCAGCAACGACATCTACCGGGCGATCGAGGCTGGAAGCGGTTTCTTCCAGCATGGCCATACCTATCTCGGGCATCCGGCGGCCTGTGCCGGTGCGCATGCCGTCGTCACCACCTTGCTGGACGAACAGCTGATCGGGCGGGTCAAGGACCAGGGCCACAAGCTGATGAACGAACTGCAATCGAGATCGCCGAGCACCCGCATATCGGCGACATTCGCGGACGCGGCCTGTTCCTTGGCATGGAGTTCGTCGAAGACCGCCAGACCAAGGCCCCGTTCGCGCCCGAGGAGGGACGCAACAAAAGGCTGAAGGCAGCGGCGTTCGAGGCTGGGCTGATCTGTTATCCGATGGGTGGCACCATCGACGGGCGCCGCGGCGACCATGTGCTGATTGCGCCGCCTTTCATCATCTCCGATGACCAGATCGGCGAGCTGTGTGACAAGCTGGAGTCGGCCATGGCGGTGGCGCTGGCCTGAAATCCGGCGGAAAACCGCCGTTGCAGGCGCGTCATCTTGTGCCACTGAAACCCGTTTGTTTTTGTACCGCGCCCCGCTAGGCTCATTGCCAGAGGAGGCGTGTACATGAAATTCCCAAATTGGCATGACAGGCCGGAACAATTCAGCCCGGGCGAGGCCGCCAACGGCAAGCTGGACGGTCATCATTTCATCCAGATGGCAGACCAGTTCATCTCGCTGGCGAACAAGCGCAACCGCAAGGTCGATGCAACAGAAATCCAGATGGTGATGCTCTTCGCGGCCGCGCGCTATGCAGCGCATGTCGGCAAGAATGTGATCGAGGCACCAGATCATGAAGAGTTCATCAAACATATGGCAGGCCAGTATGCAGACATGCTGCGCGGCCACCTTGCCGACCCGAACGTCTGACTGTGCTGGTGATGGACAGCTGGTTTGACAGATGGCAGGCGGCCCTGATCCGGGGGTGTTGTTCCCGCTCGCAGTGATGGTGCCTGGCATCGCCGCGGCCGATGCCGAGCGCGGTCGCGAGGTGGCGGCGACCCATTGCACGCGATGCCATGTCGTCGGCGATATCAACCCCTATGGCGGCATTGAATCGACCCCGTCCTTCATCGGCATGAAACGGCTTGCCGACTGGGAGCGCCGCTATGCCGAATTCTATATCCTGCCGCCGCATCCGGCGCTGGTCCGGATTGAAGAGGTAAGCGCCGAACGGGACGAGGAGCGCCCTGCCTTCGTCACCGAAATTATCCTCACGCTTGATGATGTCGATGCCATCCTCGCCTTTGTGAAAACCCTTCCGGCGCCAGCGCCCTGACCAAACCTGACCTGACCAAACCTGACCCATTCAGACCAGATCCGGCACCGGCCGGTATCATCAGTAAACGGAGATACAAAAATGAGCACAGCATCACGCGATGATATGAGCGAGTCCGAAATCGCCATGCGCAAATTCCTGAAGCAGCTTGGCGTCACCGCGCACCAGGTGCTGGAAAGCGCGCTGGAGGAAGCTGTCGCAGACGGTAAAATCGAAGCTGACGGGCAGGTGCC
Source organism: Alphaproteobacteria bacterium (assembly GCA_038144055.1). Lineage (GTDB taxonomy): Bacteria > Pseudomonadota > Alphaproteobacteria > Puniceispirillales > Puniceispirillaceae > UBA8309. The sequence continues at coordinate 22,219 of JAYQNB010000003.1, forward strand.
CGTCGTCGCTACAGTCACCATTGAATCGCTTGGCGTGACACATCGCGTGGAAGCAACCCTGCAGGCCCCTGGCGGCAATGGCTGACATTACCGAAGATGATGTGACCACAGCGCTCGGCGCGGTCATCGACCCGTCGCAGGGCAAGTCTGTGGTCGAGCTCGGCATGGTCGGGCCAATTCACATCAAGCAGAGCAATATCAGCTTCGCGCTGGAAGTGCCGGCCCATCGCGGGCCTGCGATGGAGCCTGTCCGCAAGGCTGCGGAAACCGCGGTTCGCGCCATTCCGGGCGTGACCAGCGCCACCGTGGTTGTGACGGCCCATTCGGGGCCGGCTGCTACATCCGGATCGGCATCTGCCAGTGGCGAGGATGACAGCGATGACGGGGTTGTCGAGCGTGTTCACGAGATCAAGGTCCGGCGCTTCGTCGCCGTTGCCTCGGGCAAGGGCGGGGTCGGAAAATCGACAACGGCCGTGAACCTCGCCATCGCCCTGCGGCTCGAGGGTCTGCGTGTCGGACTGCTTGACGCCGATGTCTATGGCCCGTCGCTGCCGCGGATGCTGGGTGTCAGCGGGCGTCCGGCCTCGGCCGGCGGCGATATGGTGCGGCCACTGGAGAATTACGGCGTGCAGCTGATGTCGATGGGGCTTCTTGTTCCAGACGATGTGGCGATGATCTGGCGTGGCCCGATGGTACAGTCCGCCCTGACCCAGATGCTGGATTCGGTGGCCTGGGGAACGCTCGACGTCATCGTTATCGACTTGCCGCCCGGAACAGGCGACATCCAGATCTCGCTTGCGCAGCAGGTCAGCCTTGCCGGCGCCGTGGTGGTATCCACCCCGCAGGACATTGCGCTGCTGGATGTGGTCAAGGCCATTACCATGTTCGACAAGGCCGAGGTGCCTGTTCTCGGCATGGTGCAAAACATGGCATACTGGGCCTGCCCCGATTGCGGTCGCACTGACCATATCTTCGGTGACGGCGGTGCCGCCGCCGAGGCCGAGCGCCGCGGGATCGAGCTTCTTGGCGAGATTCCGCTGTCGCTTGAGGTGCGGACCGGCGGTGACTCCTGGCACGCCTGTTGTGGTGGCCAGCCCGCGCTCGGAGCAGGCAAAGACCTATCGCAGCATCGCCCGCCGGCTGATGGAAGTGGCTGATCTGCGCAAGGCGGATGAAGAGGAGGAGGAATCATGAGCCTCTATTATGAAGATTTTCCCGGCGATGACGGTGCGGAACCGCAACTGCCGCCACTGCTGACCGCGGTGAAGGTGCCTTCCGGCCAGAATGTGATGGCCAAGGCGCTGGCGTCGGGCGCGACGGCAGAGGTCGGCACGGTCTTCTATGGCGAGGACACCGATGTCACCGACATCGCGCTGGTTCTTGGTCCCGAGGTGCCGCTGCGCAAGGCCGGCCAGATGCTGTATGCGATGATGATCGGCGTCGGCGACGCCATCGGCGCACTGGCGCCGCCAGAGGTGATTGTCGCCTATCAGCTTCCCGGTTATGTGCTGCTGAACCGCGGGCGCGCAGGCGCTGTCTGGGTGGCGACAGATCCGGCTGCCGGTCGCGAAGATGTGCCGTCCTGGATGATTGTCGGCGTCAGGATTGATATGGCCGTGCGGACCGGCAACGAGGATGTCTGGCGTGACGAAAGCGGCCTTGAATATACCTCGCTTGCTGAAGAGGGCGCTGGTTTCATTTCACGCACACGCCTGATCGAATCGATTTGCCGGCATTTTCTCGCCTGGGTGAATCGCTGGCAGGATGACGGGTTCCGCCCGCTTCATGATCTGTGGGTGCAACGACTTGAAGCCGGAAGCGAGATGGCTCTGGCGGATGGCAGCATCGCGGAATGGGTCGGGCTGGACGAGGATGGCGCGGCGCTGATCAAGCTGGATGGCAAGCCGGTAGGGTTGTTGCCGCACGAGTTCGAATCCGTTTGCGGGCCCATCGGCCTCGCCTCTCTGGAAAGACGGCAGTGATCCCATGAAGCTGGCGCGCACCATAAGGTTCGACCCGTCGGATCTGAATGTTTTCCCGGTGGCGGCCGAGGAAGGCGAATGGGCGCTTGTGGGAACATTCTGCTTTGCCGATGTGACGCCAGACGCGCTTAACGGCAAGCTGCGCCAGGCTTTCAGCAACGGGTTTCTTGGTGTGGAATCATTTGGATTTTCCACCCTTGTCAGCGTCGTATCCGTCCGCGACGGCGATGCTGACCGACTGGCCGAACAGGTGGCAAACGCGTTTGTCGAGCGGCTTGGTGCGCCGGATCTGGAAGTCGCGCGGGCGGCTGCCATCGAGGAGATCGGCTTCATGGCCGAGCTCTGCGGGCAACATAAGACAGGCACGTTGCTGACCATCCAGCGCGAACTTGGCGACAACGGCATCAGCGAGCGCTTCCGCAGCCTGTCGAAGCCGGAATCCTGCGCCGAGCAGAAAATCTGGACAATGGTGGAAGAGGACTAGGGCACGCGCGTGCCGAAAGGGGAACAGGGTGACACAGGATTTCTGGCTTACATCCGGATGGCATCTGCTGCAGCGTGACGTCGACGGCCATCTGGTCCCGACAAGCGATTTCATGATGGCCTATTTCGCTCGTGACGAGGTCGCGCCGCAGGAGGATTCCTGCGATGCGGAGCTGGCGCTTCACGCCCGGCTCAGTGCCGAGCCCTTTGCCGCGGTCAGCGAGGAAGAGCTCGACGCCATCAAGGACCGGGACGTCGTCCATAACTATCGTGCCGTGCTGGCCTTCCGCGATTTCCTTGCCCAGCATGCAACACTGGAATCCGCCTATCTGGCGGTGGTGCGCGGTGCACCGGTGAATTTTCCGCCGCTGTTTCTGGAACAGATGACGCAGATCATCCTGCGCTCGATCCTCGATGGTGAGACGGACACGATGAAACTGCGTGCCGCCGAATGCCTGTTCCGGTTCCAGACTGTAACCCTTGATGACGGGCGCATCATGGTGGCAGACCACGCCACCGTGCAGCTTCAGGCGGGCATGGCGCGGATGCTGCAGGAAGGCGAGACGCCCGACGAGGTCAGCATCGACATCCTCGCCACCGAGACGGCGGATGAATACTGGTCGCGCTCCGACATGTTCAACACCTCGGTCGATCTTGCTTACACCCAGCCTGCGCTGGACGGGTTGTGCCGCGTGATGGAGGGCTGGATTCGCCATTTCCTCGGCGTGACCACCCGCATCCAGCCGATGCGCGAAATCACCGACGAGGCATGGTCCTGGCATATCGGGCTGGATTCGGTTTCGACCGCCATCCTCAACGACCTCTATCAGGGCGAAGAGGTGCAGGAGGACAGGCTGCGCCTGATCCTGTGCCTGTTCAGTCTCGAGGCGGACGAGGGGTTCGTTCCCGAAATGGCCGGGCGCAAGGTCTATCTCGTCCTGTCTATGGACGAGACCGGCACCGTACGGATGAAGCCGCAGAACCTGCTTGTCAACCTGCCGCTGGCAAACAGCTGACGGCGCGGTCGGTCGCCTAGTTCAGATAATCGTCCGTGGTGCGCGGCTTGCGGCGTTCGCCGACATCCATCAGCCGGTCATCCTCGTCGAACATCGCGCCCACGCGGCAGTCCTCGCACATCTTCAGCATGTCGAGCTGCTTGCCGCCGGTAAACATACTGTGGCCCTCGAGCTTGGCCATCACGCGCTCGATCGATCGGGTGCTGCCGAACGGCTTGCCACAGCCGGTACAATGGAACGGTGTGTCCTCGATCACCAGCTCTGCGTTCATGGCGCTGTCGGCAAGATTGAATTGCGGCACGAGATTGATGACCTTCTCCGGGCAGGTCGCCACGCAGATGCCGCATTGCAGGCAGGCATCCTCGCGGAACAGCAGCTGCGGTGCGTCCGGATTGTCCTGCAGCGCGCCTGCCGGACAGGCGCTGACACAGGACAGGCAGATGGTGCAGTTGTCGGTGTCGATCTCGACCCGTCCATAGGGTGCACCTTCGGGAAGCGGGATCGCCGCGTCGCCCACATTCTGGGCGCCGGCAAGGCCGCGCATCGCCAGACGCGTGATGCCGCGCGGGCTGCCAATCGGGCTGAAAGGCGCGGGCTTCGGTGATTTTTTCGGGCGCACGCCGCGCATCTGTTCGGCGACCTTGTCCGGGTCGGCTTCGTCAATGACGAGGAAACGCGCCGCGTCATCCGCGCCCACGCCATCCATCAGGGCCCTCGCAAGCGCGATCTGGGCGGTAACCTGGTTGCATCATCCGTCTTTGCCGGATTGGTGATAACGACCACCTGCTCATATCCCTGAGCCACGGCCGTTACCAGCAGATCATGACCGACGCGTCCGATGCTGTGCATCGTCATCGGCAGCATGTCAGCGGGCAGGCCAGAGCCGAAGCGCGCCATCATCTCTATGACCTGTGCGCCGTGCGTTTCATCTGCCAGCAACAGGCGCGGTGTCTTGCCGCCGGCCTCGAGATAATGATCCAGCATGGTGGCCATCTGCTGGCCGAACATATCGGCAGCCGGCACCACTGTCTGAGCCGCACCGGACGGGCAGACGGCACCGCAATAGCCGCATCCACCGCATATCGCCGGGTCGATCGCGACCGTGTCGCCAGCCGCGGTGATGGCGCCTGCCGGGCACACATCGAGACAGCGTGAGCATCCGTTCAGGCTGTTGCGTGAATGAGCGCACAGATCTGCATCGTAATCGACATAGATCGGCTTTTCGAAATCCCCGATCATTTCGGCTGCCTCGGCCGCGAGGCTTTTCAGCCGCAGGCTGTCTTCGGCATCGGCACGAAGATAGCCGTCCCGCTTCTCCCAGCCGGTGAAAAGTGGTGTGCCGCCGGTGATGTCGATGATCAGGTCACAGCCTGATTCAACGTCATCCTGTGGTTCGTCAAACGTCACGAAGCTGCGGCTTGACGGATTGGCCGAAGCAAAGCCGTCAATCACAAGATCAAAGGCGGTGAAATGGCCGGATGCCTTGCGAATGGTGCCGCGGGTCATCATGCCACTGTCGCCGCCTGCCATCATGTCGTCGCCGGCATTGGTGATCATCACTGTCACGCCAAGGCTGTCCTTCAGGGTGCCGGCCAGTTCCATCGCCGCCTCAACCCCGTTGCCGCGGGCGCCGTCGGCATAAATCAGGCAGCGCCCGTTCGAGGTCAGGGTCAGACTGCGCGCCGCTGTGCCGGGTTCGGTCGCCATACGCAGCAGGGCGGCCATTTTTGGAAGTGTTCCCTTGTCTTCGCTCCAGCCGGCGAATTCGCGAATATTCACAAAATCCGGCACTGGCTTGCCAAGCTCCTCGGCAACCGAGGTGAATACCGGTGCTTCCTGCGTGCAGGCGACAACCAGTGATGCACCGTCGGATATATCGAGTGCTGCCTCGTACCGGTCGATCTGGTCACGGCAAAGCGAGGTGGCGACCGTGCAGCCGTCCGCAGACCCGCAGGCCTTTCCCAGTTTGGCGCCATCGATAGTCATGGTGCCGGCGCAATCGCAGACAAGCACCTCTTGGCCTGACAATTTCATCAATATTCCTCCCGACCGGATCCGGCGTGGCTGGGCGCGATGTTTTGGCATCTTTGCGCCGACAGCTTTCTTTGCCTAGGGTAAACCACGTTAGCAGATTCACGGGGCCAAGCATCGTCGCAAGGTGAGCCAAATGGTCACGGGTCGTCCGGACTCGGTGCTCGGGGCGTGCCAATCTGGTGAATGGGGCTGATGCACGGAGGAGCCGGCAATTCACAGGCCGGCAAGTGGGGTAGCATGAGCGGTGTCGCAACACCTTTGGACAAACACGTCTTGTATGGCGTTCGTGTGATCGTCGAGAAACAGCCGCTGGACAATATCTGGCAGCCGTTCCGCTGGGTGATTAGTGATCTGATGCCGTTGCAGCCACAGGCCGGCGGCGGCGCGCCGCCAATCAACAACACGCGTCTCGAGCGGCTCCGTGCCCATGGCGGGATCGCAACCGGCGACGATCTGTTCTTCGCCGACGCCTGGCTCGACCTGCATCATGCCGAAGCCGAGGCCTATGCCGAAAATCTGGCCTCCAGCGATCCGGCTATCTACCTGGTGTTGCGGCATGGTGAGGAAGAGGACGAGGACGAGCTGGATACGGCGGTTGGTGAGGATGCGCCCGACATGCATGTCGCCGAGCTCAGCCTGTCGCCCTACAACATTCAGGATTACGAGGATTGCGGCGAAGATCAGGTGGAGAAACTGCCACTCGCCGGTCCGATCAAGGAATTCGTCTCTGCCTTCGTCGATGCGCATTACCATCCCGAGCCGTTCAAGAAGCGCCAGCGCGACAAGGCCAATCTCGACGCACGGACTGGCGGACGCGCCGATCCGCGGCTGCGGCGCCAGTAGGATCAGGAACGATGGTCGATAACGAAGGCCCAAGCCGCATTTCGAGATCACTTTCGGCCCGTATGCGCCGCAAGGAACAGGTGGCCCGCGGCGAGGATGTGCCCGAAACGCTGGAAGAGGAGCAGGCGGCGGCGAATGCCCCTGCGCCCGATCCGACAGCCGAATCCGAAGAAGATGCGGCGCTGGATGATGGTCAGCTCCTGCAAAAATATGGCCTGACCAATCCCGAAGAGATCGAGGATGAGGCGGGTCTCGAGGCGTTTCATGGAGAACGGCCTGCCTGACCGGTTGCGACAGATGGCGCTTCGCCGGATGTGGCGGCTGAACCCGATGTTCCGCTTCGCCGACGAGATGGTCGAATATGGCGAGAACTACACCGACGCCGCGACGGTGATCGACGGCATGACCACTGCTTATCAGGTCGGCAAGGGCTATCTCCAGAAGGCGTTCAATGCGCTGGATGATGAAGAGGGTGATGCCGAAGGTGGCGATCTGCCCGGGTCCGGTGATGACAAGGCCGCACAGCCGGCTGCTCAGGATGATCAGGAAGAAGAAGCCGGCAAGACATCTGCAAAGGACGCCGAACAGGCCGCCAGTGACGCGGGGGAAGAGGCGACTGCCGTTCCGCAAACCGGGGCAGTCGAGGTTGCGGTATCCGAAGAGGTTTCGCCGGCTGTCCCCATGCAAGCTGTCCCCACGCAGGATGAGCTGCCGTCCGAAGAGCCGCCGCGTCCGCGTCCGCAACGCATGACATTTCGCCGTCCGGCAGGCTGACCAAACCGTCTGCCCCCGGTTCGGGTATGCGTCAGTACGTCACACAGCCACTCTGCAAAAAGACCGTTCGGCTGTTTGGTATTGTTGATTTTCTATGATAGCGTTTTCTTTGATCTCTTAAAAATCAGGACAATAATGTCCAGAGATCGGGGTTCTTGTGGGGAGGACAGAGCTGCATGGCCGCTACAGCGCCGGATAACACAGCTTCTTTGACGGATGAGGATCGCCTGCGCGCCGATATGTATGCGCTGCTCGGCGAACTGCTGCGCAAGGAGCCTGCCGACGAGGTAATTGCCACAGTTGCCGGGTTCCAGGGCGACGGCTCGGAAATCGGCTCGGCAAGCAGCGTTCTTGCCACCCTTGCCGGCAAACTGTCAGGCAACGAAATCCGCGATGAATATATGCGCCTTTTCATTGGCGTCGGACGCGGTGAAATCCTCCCTTTTGCATCCTATTATCTGACCGGGTTACTGAACGACAAGCCGCTCGCCAACCTCCGCAATGACATGACGGAGCTGGGCATTGAGCGGGCCGAGGGCGTCAAGGACCCCGAAGACCACATCGCCAGCATGTTCGACATTATGAGCGGGATGATCCGCGGTGCCTTTGGCGCACCGAAGGACCTCGCCGAGCAGGCACGGTTTTTCAAAAAGCATATCGAGCCGTGGGCTCCGCTTCTGATGCAGGACATCGAAGCGGCGAAGTCGGCTGTGTTTTATGCGCCCGTCGGCACGATCGGCCGGGCGTTCATGGATATCGAAAGTGCTGCTTTCGATATGGGGGAGGCGGGGTAGCGAAAGGCTCCTGTTTCCGAAGGGCAGGCCGCGGCCTTATGCGGCGTCATTTTGGAGGATGAAGAAATGACAGACAACAAAGAGAAGAAGGGCGTCGAGGATCGGCGTGACTTTCTCAAGAAAGCCGCTTTGTCGGTTGCTGCTGCCGGTACGGCTGCGGTTGCCAGCAAGTCGGCAAGCGCTGACGAGGCGCTGGATACGTCAGGCACTGGCTATCGGGTGACCGATCACGTCAAGGCCTTCTACAAGTCCGCACGCTTCTAATCAGCTTTTTCCTGGAGGAGACAACTATGCTTAAGAAGAAGAGGTCAGGGGTAGCGAAAAGCCCCCAGTCATCGTCTTTTTTCGGTAAGGTTGCCGATAAGACCATCGACCGTCGTGCATTCCTGCGCGGCTCGGGTCTTGCGATCGGGGGTCTGACGACCGCCGTCGCGCTGACTGGCACCAACGTTCGTCAGGCACAGGCATCTGTGTCCGGCGCAGCAGCCGAAATCAAGAAAACCGTCTGTACCCACTGTTCTGTCGGTTGTACCGTCATGGCAGAAGTCCAGAACGGTGTATGGACCGGTCAGGAGCCTGGCTGGGACAGCCCGATCAACCTCGGCGCGCATTGTGCCAAGGGTGCGTCGGTTCGTGAAACCGCCAGCGGCGAGCGCCGTCTGAAGTACCCGCTGAAGCTTGTCGGCGGCAAGTGGACGCGCATGAGCTGGGCCGACGCGATCAACGAGATCGGCGCCCAGATGCTCGACATCCGCGACAAGTCGGGACCGGATTCGGTTTACTGGCTCGGATCGGCGAAGCACAACAACGAACAGGCCTACCTGTTCCGTAAGCTCTACGCTTACTGGGGTTCCAACAATGGTGACCACCAGGCGCGTATCTGTCACTCGACCACAGTTGCCGGTGTTGCGAACACCTGGGGCTATGGTGCGATGACCAACTCCTACAACGACATCCACAACTCACGTGCGATTTTCGTGATCGGCGGCAACCCTGCCGAAGCACACCCTGTTTCGCTGCTTCACCTGCTGAAGGCGAAGGAACAGAACAACGCACCGCTGATCGTCTGTGACCCGCGCTTTACGCGCACGGCAGCGCATGCCGACGAATATGTGCGCTTCCGCCCGGGCGCCGACGTGGCCCTGATCTGGGGCATCATGTGGCACATCTTCGAAAACGGCTGGGAAGACAAGGAATTCATCCGTCAGCGCGTTTACGGGATGGAGGATGTCCAGGCCGAGGTCGCAAAATGGACCCCGGAAGAGACCGAGCGTGTAACCGGCGTGCCTGGCTCGCAGCTGAAGCGTGTAGCCCAGCTGATGGCCAACAACCGCCCCGGCACCTTCATCTGGTGCATGGGTGGTACGCAGCACACCAACGGTAACAACAACACCCGTGCCTACTGCGCGTTGCAGCTGGCTCTCGGAAACATGGGCGTCGCCGGTGGCGGTGCCAACATCTTCCGCGGCCACGACAACGTTCAGGGCGCCACCGACTTCTGCGTTCTCTCGCACTCGCTGCCTGGCTATTACGGCCTGTCTGCAGGTGCCTGGAAGCACTGGTCGCGTGTATGGGGCGAAGACTACGAGTGGATCAAGGCTCGCTTCGACAGCATCACCGGCAAGGACGGCAAGGCCAAGAGCCTGATGAACCTGAAAGGTATCCCGGTTTCGCGCTGGATCGACGGTGTTCTCGAGGACAAGGACAACATGGACCAGCCGGACAATGTCCGTGCCATGGTGTTCTGGGGCCACGCCCGAACTCGCAGACCCGTATGAAGGAAATGAAGACGGCGATGGAAAAGCTCGACCTGATGGTCGTGATCGATCCGTATCCGACTGTTTCCGCGGTTCTGTCGATAGACCGTACCGACGGCGTGTATCTGCTGCCGGCGACGACGCAGTTCGAGACCTACGGGTCGGTAACCGCATCGAACCGCTCGCTGCAGTGGCGTGAAAAGGTCATCGAGCCGTCCTTCGATTCGCTGCCTGACCACACCATCATCTACAAATTCGCCAAGAAGCTGGGCTTTGCTGACCGCATGTTCCGCAACATCTCGGTGGACAATGATGAGCCGCTGATCGAAGACGTGACCCGCGAATTCAACAAGGGCATGTGGACGATCGGTTACACCGGCCAGTCGCCTGAGCGTATGAAAGCGCACATGGCGAACCAGCACGTCTTCGACAAGACAACGCTGCAGGCTGTCGGTGGCGAGCTCGACGGTGACTATTACGGTCTTCCCTGGCCTTGCTGGGGCACGGCTGAAATGGGTCATCCGGGCACTCCGTTGCTGTACGACACAAACAAGCCGGTCGCCGAAGGCGGTCTCTGCTTCCGTGCCCGTTTCGGGGTCGAGCATGAAGGTAACAACCTTCTTGCCGAAGGCTCCTATCCGGTCGGATCCGAGATCAAGGACGGTTATCCCGAGTTCACCATGGCCATGCTGAAGAAGCTTGGCTGGGATGGCGATCTCACAGCGGATGAGCGTGCGACGATCGACGGCATTGCCGGTGACAAGACGAACTGGAAAGTCGACCTTTCGGGCGGCATCCAGCGTGTTGCCATCAAGCATGGCTGTGCTCCGTTCGGTAACGCCAAGGCACGGGTCAAGGTCTGGACATTCCCGGATCCGATCCCGCTTCACCGTGAGCCGCTGTACACGTCGCGTCGCGATCTGGTTGCGGACTATCCGACCTATTCGGACCGTAAGCTGTATCGCCTTCCGACACTGTACAAGTCGATCCAGGATGTCGATCACTCCGGCGATTATCCGATCATTCTGACCTCCGGTCGTCTGGTCGAATATGAAGGCGGTGGTGACGAGACCCGTTCGAACCCGTGGCTGGCTGAACTGCAGCAGGACATGTTCGTCGAGATCAACCCGTTCGATGCGAACGGCAAGTCGATCCGCGACGGTGACATGGTCTGGGTAGGAACGCCGGAAGGTGCGCGGATCAAGGTCATGGCCATGGTCACAGAGCGTGTCGCCCGGGGCGTTGCCTTCCTCCCGTTCCACTTCGGTGGTCACTTGGAGGGCAAGGATCTTCGTGACAAGTATCCGGAAGGTGCAGATCCGTATGTTCTCGGCGAAGCCGCGAACACGGCCATGACCTACGGCTACGACTCGGTAACCCTGATGCAGGAGACGAAGTGTTCTCTCTGCAACATCGAACGTGCGTAAAGGGAGGCTATAATGGCAAGAATGAAGTTCCTCTGTGACGCGGAACGCTGCATTGAGTGTAATGCCTGTGTCACCGCATGTAAGAACGAGCACGAGGTGCCCTGGGGTGTGAACCGCCGTCGCGTGGTGACCATCCAGGACGGTAAGCCTGGTGAGCGCTCGATCTCGGTGGCCTGCATGCACTGCTCTGACGCACCGTGCATGGCAGTCTGCCCGGTCGATTGCTTCTACCAGACCGACCAGGGTGTGGTGCTGCACTCCAAGGACCTGTGCATCGGTTGCGGTTACTGCTTCTATGCGTGCCCGTTCGGTGCGCCGCAGTACCCGCAGGCCGGGAACTACGGTTCGCGGGGCAAGATGGACAAATGTACCTTCTGCGCCGGTGGCCCGGAAGACGACATGGGTCAAGCCGAGTTCCAGAAGTACGGTCGTAACCGTCTGGCCGAGGGCAAGCTTCCGATTTGTGCGGAAATGTGCTCGACCAAGGCGCTACTGGCCGGCGATGGTGACCAGGTATCGAACATCTTCCGTGAGCGCGTCGTCGCCCGCGGGTTCGGTTCCGGCGCCTGGGGCTGGGGCACTGCCTACTCCATCAAGAGCTAACCGCTCTTTCAAAATGGACTCCCCGCATTGTGCGGGGGAGCATCCAGAACTATTCCGACAACAGGTTACTTGACGCACCGACAAGACAGGTGCGCCCGCGGAGGTTGACGCTGTGACCGGTAAGAAATTTCTAGGAGTTGTAACCCTGATCTGCCTTTCGGCAGCACTTTCCGCCTGTGATCAGGAGGAGCAGGGCCGCATCCTTTCATATGACAAGGGCACCTACCTTGGCCCGGCAGACCAGAAACTTGGCGCCGAGCAGGTGCGTGAACTCGAAACCAGAACAAACATGCAGGCCTGGTATTAGGACCTGCCACGCAGGTGGACAAACCACCGCGACCTAACAGGGGTGAAACAATGATCCAAGCAAAGGCACTGAGAATTTTTGCGCTTCTCGCGCTTCTTGTCTGTGGTGTGGCAGGCCTGCCCGCGGACGTTACCGCGCAGCAGGGCGGCGCCGTACCGGGTGATTCACTCGGCCTGAACTCGGATTCCGATCTGTGGCGCTTCGTGCGCACGGGAAATGCCGGCAGCACTCAGATGAAGGACGAGCTTGCGGCTGTCATGATCCAGTCGGAAGGCGACAACTGGCGGGCTTTGCGCAATGGACCGATTTCGGCGATTGGCGCTTTTGGACTTTTCATAGTTATTTTCGTGCTGGGGCTGTTCTACATGGTTCGCGGACGCATCAAGATTGATGCCGGCCCGTCGGGCAAGACAATCCTGCGCTTCGGCACCATCGACAGGTTCGCCCACTGGCTTATGGCCGGATCCTTCATCATTCTTGGGATCACCGGTCTGAACATGCTCTATGGACGCTATATACTGCTTCCGGTGATCGGCAAGGACGCCTTTGCCGCTTTCACGGCGTTTGGCAAATATGCCCATAACTTCCTCGCCTTCGCCTTTATGGCAGGTCTGGCACTGTCGTTCTTCCTTTGGGTTCGTCACAATATTCCCAACAAGGTCGATCTCCAGTGGCTAAAGATGGGTGGCGGCATCGTCAAGAAGGGCGTGCATCCGCCGGCAAAGAAGTTCAACGCCGGACAGAAGATCATTTTCTGGGCCGTGATGATTGGCGGACTGTCGGTCAGCATGTCGGGAATTGCACTGATGTTCCCGTTCCAGACAACGATGTTTGCTGACACCTTTGCGATGCTGAACACGGTTGGCTTCAATCTGCCGACCAACCTGACGGCGCTTCAGGAGCAGCAGTACAACCAGATCTGGCACGGCTTTGTCTCGCTGGTGCTGATCATCATGATCATGGCGCATATCTATATCGGCTCCGTCGGTATGGAAGGTGCGCTTGACGCGATGAACAGCGGCCATGTGGACCGTAACTGGGCCAAAGAACACCACAGCCTCTGGGTCGAGGAAGAAGACCAGAAGGCTGCAAAGCCTGCCGAGTAACCAACCCCGGCAGCAATCAGGTGTTTGATCAGGCTGACACGCCAATAGAAAGGCCGCCCGGCGCCTTCCGGGCGGCTCTTCGCATGTCCGCCATGTTGCTTTCGCTTGCTGTCATGGCTGCGCCCGTTCAGGCATTCGACCGCTACACCGCCCATGGCGGACCGGTGCGCGACCTTACGATTTCGCCAGACGGAAGCATGCTGGTTTCGGCAAGCTTCGACTATTCGGCGGTGGTATGGACCGCCCCCCAGATTACCGAAAAATCCACCCTCTATGCGCATGAGGCTGCGGTGAACACCGCCCGTTTCTCGCCAGACGGCAAGCTGCTGGCGACTGCCGGCGATGATGGCAGGATTTATCTGTGGAAGAAGGACGTTCTGGCAGACGAGGATCCGGAGCCGATCATCCTGACAGGCCACAAGGGCAAGGTCGTGAATCTCGCCTTTTCCGATGATGGCAGTCTTCTGGCCTCGGCCAGCTGGGACGGATCAATCGGCCTGTGGCCGCTGGATGGCGGCCCTGAAGCGGCGGCAGAGGACAGCCGGTTCATTATGGGGCATGACGGGCCAGTGAATATGGTCCAGTTCGCACCGAACGGCACGCATCTCTACAGCGCCGGTTACGACGGCCAGATACGTTACTGGAAACTCTCCAATGGTGAGTATCTGCGCAGTGTCGTGCGCAATGGCTGGAGCGTGTCTGTCATGGCTGTCGATGAGCAGAGCGACATGATCGCGTTCGGATCGTCGGACGGCACGATGAACATCGAACGCCTGTCCGATGGCAAGGGCATCCTGCGCATCGGCGATGAACGCGTGCCGGTTCTGGCTATCTATCACAGCCCCTGGCACAACATGATTGCGTTCGGCAACGCCAAGGGGCGCGTGGTTGTAATCAACACCGAGGACTGGTCCATCGTGCGTGACTTCAACGCCGCCAATGGCCCGATCTGGTCGCTTGTCATCATGCCGGACGGGCAGTCGATCGTTGTGGCCGGTCTTGATGACTTCATCACCAGATGGGAGCTGTTTGAATTCCCGCCGGAATTCCTCGAGCGCCCGGGCCCGGCGCGCAGGTTTCACCCGACAGCTGAAATCGCCAATGGAGAAAAGCAGTTCGCACGTAAATGCAGCGTCTGTCACACCCTGTCACCTGACGGCAAACGCCGCGCTGGCCCGACCCTGTTCGGGGTATTCGGCCGGATGGCGGGAACTCTCGAGGGCTATCCCTATTCCAAGGCGTTGCTCGATTCAGACATCATCTGGAGCGAGGAAACCATCAACCGTTTGTTTTCCGAGGGGCCGGATATCGTCACCCCCGGAACCAAAATGCCGATCCAGCGCATGAAGAATGAGCAGGACCGGATCGATCTGGTCACTTTCTTGAAAATGGCCACAAAAGAGACCACAGTCGAATAGCGGGTGGCGAATGCCAAAACCGCTGGAGGAGGAAGACATGAAGATGTTTCTGATTAGCTCGGCAGCTGCTGTCGTGATCGCGATTGCCGCGTTCTATCTGCTGCAGTCGACCGGCATGGACACTGCATCCGTCATGTCCGGCCAGGCCGTCCGCCTGTAGGGTGCTGCGGCCAGGCCCAGCCCGACACCGGATGTCCGCTGCCGGAACTGCCGGCGGGCTTCTGCTGCGCATTGTAATGCTGGTAAGTCTGGCGTTTGCTCGTGCCGACAGCGATGGCGCACGCCGATCACGGCGCAGCTACATGGTCGGCGGCAGCGCCGTCAGTTGTGGTCATCGAGCCAACATGGCCGGGATACAACCGGCCTGGCTTTGGCGCCCGCCGGGGACAGCCCCGGCCGGAACAGGCTTTTTCATCGGCACTGGTGACAGCAGCCGTTACCTCGTGACGGCAGCGCATGTCATTACCCGCGCGACAGAGATCGAGCTGGTGACTGACGACACGATCCGCCATGCCGCCACAGTCGTCGCCATCGACAACCAGCGTGACATCGCCATTCTCGAAACCGATCTTGAAGGTCGGCCGATTACGCTTCGGCTTACCGATCCTGAAATTGGCGAACATGGCTGCGCTATCGGCAACAGCTTTGGTCTTGGCCTGAGCATCAGTTGTGGTGTGGTGTCGGCCATTCACCGCAGGCAGGTCGGTTTCAACCCGATTGAAGATTTCGTCCAGACCGATGCCGCAATCACTCCCGGCGGTTCCGGCGGCGCGCTGGTGGATGCAAAAGGTCGGCTGATTGGCATGATCGACGGTATTTTCACAAAAGAGGCCGATATCGATGCCGGAGTGAATTTTGCCGTATCGGTGCCGCTACTGATCAAAGCTGTCGAACTGATGCGCCGGTCAAAACCAGAGATACCCGCGCTGCAATAACGGGGGAAGGGCCGCGTCTAATGCGGCATATATTCGGGCTTCCACTTCAACACGACATTGAATGACACGGAAATCCGAGGCACTTCGGCCATGTTCGGATGCACGAGGTGATGCAGGAAAGCGGGCCAGAGCAACAGGTCGCCGCCGGTCGGCAGGATCCTGTGTTCGGGATCGACCTGCCCGTCACCGCGAATGGCATTCATGTTCGCCTGACCGCGTGGATCGAAAAAGCTGATGGCACCGGGATTGAGGTCTGAGCGATAGGTTTCCGCATCGCTCTGGTCCGGCACATTCACATAATAGGTGCCCGACAGCCAGGAATGCGGGTGGTTGTGCAGATTGTGATAGTCACCACGGAAATTGACATTGCCCCAGCCCTGAACCGTCCAGTCCAGCTCATAGTTGATGCCGGCGCGCGCCGCATAGTCGAGGATCGCGCGGTTGCAGCATTGATGCAGCCATTGCACGGCGGGGTGTTCGCTGGCGAAAAGATTGTCGGAAGTATAATCCACGGTCATATCTTCCAGACCTGCGTTCCGCTCCATGATCACACCGGCAAGCACCGGATTGGCAGCGTCCGCACCAGGAAGTTGAATACGCATGAGCTGCGTCGGCCAGAGATCGAGAAACTGTGGTGCCGCACCGGGGTCAATGGGGTCGTTCATTTAAGTTGCTCCTGCCTCGGCGGGTTATCTGGCGTTGGGAAAAAACAGCTGCTTGCCCTTCGGTTTGAAAGCAGCGATGCGCCCCTGTCCGTCATCGGATGTCAGCCAGTCGAGGAAGGCCTGCCCACCGGCTACATTTGTATTGGGACATTTTTCAGGGCTGACAGCCATCACGCCGTACTGGTTGAACAGCGCCTTGTCGCCTTCCACGAGAACTTCGAAATCGAGCTTGTTGCCGAACATTTCCCATGACGCACGGTCGGTCAGCGTATAGGCACCTTTGCCGATGGCAATGTTCAGGGTAGCGCCCATGCCGGACCCGACTTCGAGATACCAGGAACTGCCGTCTGCCGCGACCTCGCGCCCGGCACCTTTCCAGAGAGCCAGCTCTTTACGGTGTGTACCGGACCCGTCACCGCGGGAGACAAACAGCGCACCCGAATTCGCGATGGCATTCAGCGCTGCCGACAGATCCGCCGCGTCCTTGGCAGATGCCGGATCGGCGGATGGGCCAATGATCACGAAATCATTATACATCACGTCATATCTGGCATCGGCATAGCCTTCGGCAACAAACTTCTCCTCGAGGGGCTTGCTGTGTACGAGCAGAACGTCACCGTCACAATTCATTGCGTTCTTGACAGCAGCACCGGTCCCGACCGCGACGACGCGCACCCTCAGATCAGCTTCCTTTTCGAAAGTCGGGAGAAGGTGTTCGAACAGCCCGGAATATTCGGTCGAAGTCGTCGACTGGATGACAAGGGTTTTCTGGCTGGCCAGAGCCAGAGAGGACTGGAGAAGAATGGCTGTGGCAATCGCCGCTTTCAGTAGTTTTGACATTCTGAGCCCCATTCTCAGTCGTTTCTTCTGATGGCCACCGACCGGCCAACCAGTCCAAAACTCTATCCCCCGACGCGCGCCATTTCGAGTGACAAATTTGTCGCTGCAAGACGCAGGGGATTTCCCCAGCTTTCGATCCAAACCGAATTGCAGGCCACCATGGAAACAGGTGCTTTTTGACAGCATCTGTGTGCAGACTGTGGATGATGGCGACAAAGACCGAAAGTGAGGCCCTGCGCCCGGCTGAACCCAGCCGCGCCGACAATCTGCGCGGCGCGCTGTTCATGCTTGCCGGCATGTTTGTCTTTGCCGCCGTCGATGCGATGGCCAAATATTCGACCGGTTACCTGCCGTCCCTGCAGATTGTGTGGGCGCGCTATCTGGGGCTGTTTCTGGGCGTGGTCTTCCTGATCGGGTTCCGCGGCTTCATCATCATGAAATCCCGGCATCGTCCTCTCCAGCTGGCGCGGGGTGTGGCGGCCGCGATGTCGGCGACATTGTTCATCATCGGGCTGAATTACGTCGCCCTTGCCGATGCGATCGCTGTGACTTTCATCGCGCCGCTGGTTGTGACAATCCTCGGCGCGCTTGTCCTTGGAGAACGCGTGGGGCCACACCGCTGGACTGCGACGGTTATCGGCTTTCTCGGAACGCTGGTGGTGATCCGCCCCGGTTTTGCGAGCTTTCATCCCGGGCTGATCTTTCCCTTTGTTGCGGCTATCCTTTTCGCCGTTCGGCAGATTATCTCGCGCCATATCAGCCATCATGACAGAACCGCGACCACGGTCGCCTATACCTCGCTGACCGCGACCTTCCTTCTGACCTGTGCGATGCCATTTGTCTGGACACCAATCGAACCGGCGCATCTGTTCCTTGTCCTTGCCGCCATGTCGCTGCTGTCGGCGCTTGGCGAGACTGGTGATCCGTGCGCTCGAGGTCGGGCTGGCGGTCTTTGTCTCGCCGCTTCACTACACCATCATCATCTGGGCCAGCTTTTACGGCTTTCTTCTGTTTGGCCAGTTTCCCGATCTGTGGACTTGGATCGGCGCTGCGATCATCACCGCATCGGGCCTTTATGTGATGCATCGAGAACGCGTGCGTCAGGATCTGGACAGCTGAAACCCGGACCATATTTTCCATGGCATGTTGGTGATATCCGGCTTGCCAACCATCACTGCTTTTGGCTCTATATCCGTGAATCTGGCGCCGCTTTGCGCCAGTATCTGGTGACGGAGTGTCAGATGAATACACAGGTGAATATCCCGATGGACATTCGGGCCCTTTCCCAAACCTATGAGCGTGACGGCTATATCGGTGGTGTGCCCATCCTTAGCCCCGAAGCGGCGGCGCAGCATCGCGCCTCGATGGAGGCTGCCGAACAGAAGATCGGCTCGCTGCATTACAAGTCGAAAGCGCACACCATCCTGACATCGCCGCTGCAGCTGGCGACCGACCCGACGGTGCTGGACATCGTCGAGTCCATGATTGGGCCGGATATTCTTCTCTACAACGTGACCTACATCATCAAGGAAGCGAATGCCCCGAGCCATGTCAGCTGGCATCAGGACCTGACCTATTGGGGGCTCAGCCATGACGACCAAGTGTCGATGTGGCTGGCTCTGTCGGTGGCGGATGATGTCAGTGGTTGCATGCGCATGCTCCCCGGAAGTCACAAACATGGCCGCTATGATCATGAGGCGACCGAGGATGACTCCAACGTTCTGCTGCAGGGCCAGACAGTGCGGGGCATCGACGAGGACAAGGCCGTTCTCTGCCCACTGCAGCCGGGAGAAGCCTCGTTCCATCACGGTTGGACACTCCATGCCTCGATGCCGAACCGCAGCAATGACCGCCGCATCGGGCTGAATGTCCAGTATATCGCCTCGCATGTGAAACAGACCAAGCATGATCGCGACACGGTGATGCTGGTGCGCGGCGAGGACCGGCACAATCATTACGGCTATGACCGTCCGGCCGAAGCCGACCTCGAACCTGCGGCGCTGGAGCACCAGCGCTATCTCGAGGATTTGCACCGCGAAACAGCCGGCACCAGCTGAGGCACGCACCATGCCGCGCATTCTTGTTGTCGAAAGCAATCCAAGGGCGGAATCGGACCGTCTGCAAGCACTGTCCGGCCAGGCGTTGGGCCCGCTCTATGCCGCGACTCTTGAAGGGCTGCGCGATGATGTCGAGACGGTGGTGATCTCGCCCTATGACGGAGACGAGACGCCGGACCTGTCCGGCTTTGACGGCATCGCCTTTACCGGCTCGTCTGTGGAATGGAATACCGATGATGAACGCGCTGCGCCGCTGGCGGCTGTGATGCGCGCCGGATTCGCCGCCGGGCTTCCGACCATCGGGTCCTGCAACGGCATGCAGCTTGCCGCCTCTGTCCTTGGCGGGTCTTCTGCGGCTTCGCCGAACGGGCGCGAGGATGGCCTTGCCGGTGACATCCGGCTGACGGAGGCCGGGCGCGACCATCCGATGATGGCCGGACGAGAGGACGGTTATGCCGTTCCCTGCACCCACCGGGACGAGGTGGTACGTCTTCCCGAAGGTGCCGTCCGCCTTGCCGGCAACAGCCACAGCAGCGTTCAGGCGTTTGCCATTGATCGTGACGGGGTCGATTTCTGGGGCATGCAGTACCACCCTGAATTCTCGCCATCTTATGTCGGGCGCTACCTTCGCCTCAGTGGGCGGATTGCGCCGGATGTTGCCGATGATCTCGAGGCGGCGGAGAGCGACGCTGGCGCGGCTGCACGGCTATCGACCACCATGCAGGACCAGACCACTCCGCGCCGCACGGTTGAGCTGGCGAACTGGCTGGCGCGGTTCTAGCACCGGCGGTTCACGGCAGCATTGATCAGATTACTGCCGTTTCGACAATCGGGCGGTTCTCGACGATGCGGTCCCATGAAAATGGCGACAGGTCGAGGCTGCGATATTCGCCATAGGTGATCAGCTCCGACACACCGCGGCCCATGGCCGGGCTCTGCTGCAGCCCGTGGCCGGAAAATCCGTTCTGGAAGATGAAATTGCCGATCTCGTGATGCGGCCCGAGGATGGCATTCTGGTCGAGCGTGTTGAAGGCGTAATGCCCGGCCCATTCATTGACGACCCGGATCGCCTCGAATTGCGGAATCCGTGCGGCGATGGTTGGCCAGACATGATCCTGCCAGCGGTCATGATCCATGATGAAATCATCATAATCCACCGCCGGATCAGGGTCGGCAGGACAGCCTGCCAGATAGGTCGTCGGCCCGTCCTGGCGGAAATGCACACCCGACGGGTCGATGGTCAGCGGCAGGTCGCGATCGAGCGGGGTTTCGGCAGTGAAGATCCAGCTGAAACGCTTTCGCGGCTCGACAGGCACATCGATCCCCGCCATCGCCGCTGTGCGTGCGGCGCGCGGGCCGCTGGCATTGACCAAGGTGCCGCAGGACACTGTCTCGCCCGAACCCAGTGTCACACCGGTGATCGCGATCCGCCTCACAGGTCATGGCCACCACCTCGCCGGCGATATATTCGACACCGCGCTCGCGGGCGGACCGGCGAAGCCAGTCGAACACCGTGCCGCCGTCCCAATAGCCCTCATCCTTCAGATTGATCGATCCCAGGACAATGTCGTCGAGATGATAGAACGGATAGCGCGCGGCGATTTCCTCGCGCGACAGAAGCTCGGTCTCGGTGCCGGCGGCGCGCTGCACCGAATGGTTGGCACGAAGAATGTTTGCAAAGCCGTCATTGTCGGCAAGATACATATAGCCGTAATTCTGGATGCCGAGCTCGGGAACACGGTCGTCATCCATATGGCGGCGCAGGTTCTTCACGAAATCGGCCGCAAATTGCGAGATATGGATGTTCAGGTCGGTCGAGAATTGCTGGCGCATGCAGGAATTGGTGTGCGCGGTCGACGAGTTGCCATAACCCGGGTCACGTTCGACAACGAGAATTGATCCGTTGAAATCCGGATTCTGCGTCAGGAACCAGGCTGTTGCCGATCCCATGATCGCGCCGCCCACTATGACGACGTCATAGGAATTCCGCTGTGGTGCTGCCGCAAAGCCGCCTGTACTCATCATTATCTTCCTCTCAACTGCCGGCTGCACGCATGACCGACAATACATCCCAGCAGGCACCCATGGTGTGATAGTCCACCTTGCCGGCAGGTGATTTATAAGGCTCCAGCCAGTCGCCCTCGCGGGTTGTGATCCGGTACCATGCGCCATGCTTGTGATCAACCAGATGGTCCCATGACCAGCCCCACAGGCGGTCGTAATCCGTGCGATAGCGCGCCTCGCCGGTGCGGTCATAGAGCCGCCACGCGGTTGCAAGCGCCTCGGCCTGGACCCAGAAATATTTATGCGCGTCGGCAAAGCTGCCGTCCGGCGCATAGCCATAGACAAGGCCGCCATACTCATCGTCCCAGCCGCGCGTCATGGCGAGGTCATAGAGCCGCTGTGCTGTTGCAAGGTGCCATTCGGCGGGGCGATGCATGTCGAGTTGCAGCAGCAGTTTTGCCCACTCGACCTGGTGGCCGGGCTGGAATCCCCATGGTTTGAACAGATCGTCAGGCTTGTCGATATTGTAGGTCCAGTCATGCTGCCAATCTTCGGTATAGTGCTCCCAGACCTGGCCTTCGGCAGCTTCGGCAAGCGTGACGGTGAACTGGCGGGCGACATCATCGCCGCGGTCCAGATAGCGTGTCTCGCCGGTTGCCTCGAAGGCGGCGATCAGCGCCTCGACCGTATGCATGTTGGCGTTCTGGCCGCGATAGGTGACAGCACCTTGCCGCTGGCATCACGTTCGTCGGCATAGGCCATATGTGCCGGCTCGAAAAAATGAGTTTCCATATAGTCCCACGTTTCGGCGAGAAGACGGTCCGCCCCGTCGATCCCGGCGCGATGTGCCCATGACGCAGCCAGGATGACAAAGGAATGACCATAGGCCATGGCGCGTCCGTCATCGATGTCATCACCCTTGCGTTGCCACAGGAAATGGCCGGCTTCGGTGCGGTGATGCGTCTCGAGATAGCGCAAGCCATGCGCCGCCCAGTCGCGGTAATGCGCCCGTCCGGTCTGCAGAAAGGCGTTGGCATAGTTGAAGACAAATCGGGTGGAACTGACGAGATGCCGCGTTTCGCGGTCATAGACTGTCCCGTCATCCAGAAAATGCTGAAAGAAACCGCCATCCTTATCGAAGGCCACAGGCTCGTAAAATGCGAGGATGTCCTCGACATGCGATGTCAGGAAATCTTCCGATCCGAAATCGGGCTTGCCCGGAATTTGTGTCATGGCCGTCCTTTATTCTCTTCGACAACAGGCTCTGAAAAAAGCCACGTCATCCTGTCACAGTGGGCAAGAATCGTGAATGGCCAAAATGCAGGTTTCGGCAGGGTTGTCATGCCCCGCCTGCGGCAATGACCCGCCTTGGCGCGGGCCTGCTGCGCCAGCTACTTTTTGGTTCGGTTTCACAGCACATCACAAGGTTTCGACATGGCGCTTCTGGCCATCATTCACGCGGCAATCGCCGGTTTCATGCTGTTCTTCACGGCCGTGGTCCCGCAAGCGGCCTTCAAGACCCTATCGGCCAAGGCGGTGGGCGTGTTTCTGCGCGTGCTGTTTCCGCGCCTGTTCCTGTTTGGTCTAGCGCTGTCTGTTGCCGCGAGTGGAGCCGCGCTGGCGGTGGGTGCCGGATGGCAGCTTCATGTCTCGCTGGCGGTGGCGGCGGGTTTCGCGGTGAATGTCTTTGTTCTGACGCCACGTATCAATCTCTATCGCGACCGTGATCTTGAGGGAGATGCAGCAGCGAAACGTATGTTCGGGCTGCTGCATCTGGCTTCGGTGGCGATCTTTCTTGCCCAGCTTGCCGGCAGTCTCGCCATCGTCGGGATGTTTCTCTACGCGCCGGTCTGAACGCCGCCCCTAGAGGCGGGTCAGGGCACGCACATTCTTTGACCGGATCATGTCGGCCGTCGCCGCATCGAACGACTTGAAATGCGGCATCGACAGATGCGCGTCGAAAAGCGGCTCGGTCGTCATAGACTTCATACAGAAACACATGGCCGGGGTTGTCCGGATTCTGGCAGACGTCGAACTGGCGGCATCCCGGCTCGTCGCGTGCCGAGGCGGAGGCATTCTCGCGCATCAGCGGCAGGAAGGCGTCGATCTGTTCCGGATCGATCTCGAAATCGACAATGATGACATACATCGCATTCCCCCTGTCAGGCCGCATTGGTGATCTGGTCGATAACCGCGGCAGTGACGGCTCTGGTACCCATGTCGCCGCCGAATTCCATCGGCCGCAAGGGCGTTGCTGGCAAAAGCCTGCCTCGACAGCCGCCTCAACCAGAAGCGCCGCATCGGCATAGGACGGCAGATCGCACCGTTCGGCAAGATAGTCCAGCATCATCGCCCCGCTCAGAATGGCGGCCAACGGATTGGCTTGATCCTGACCGGCAATGTCCGGGGCAGAGCCATGCGCTGGCTGGAACAGTCCGTTTTCATCGCCGATTTCGGCGCAGGCAGCCATGCCCATCCCGCCGACAAGCCCACCGGCAAGATCCGACAGAATGTCGCCGAACATATTCTCCATCACCATGACGTCGAAATTCCATGGCTGGCGCACCATGTCCAGCGCCATGGCATCGACATAGCTGTAGCCGGTCTCGATATCGGGGTGGTGCGCGGCCACCTCGTCGAACAGGGCGCGGAAGAATGCCTGCGACCTGAAGACATTCGCCTTGTCGACACAGGTCAGCCGCCCCGGCCTGCCGCGCGCCTTGCGCCGTGCAGCCAGACGAAAGGCGAAATCATGAAGTTTGCGCGTTGTCGTGCCGGTGATCCGCATGATGTCGCTGACGGCATCAGGTGCTGCCGGGTCGCCTTCCACGGGCGAGCGGTCATGCACGGCGGCGGTATAGAACAGCCCTTCGGTCGATTCCCGGATGATCACGAGATCGAGGCCGGCGGCGCGTTCATCGGCAAGCCGTTGCGGCGCATTCGGATAGGCCCTTACCGGCCGCACCCCGGCATAGAGCTGGAACCGGTCGCGAAGCCGCAGATGCGGCGAGATTTCGGTGCCGTCCTCATGACGGACCGACGGCAGGCCGATAGCGCCGAGAAAGATCGCGTCGGCGGCTCCGGCACGGGTCTCGCCATCAGCCTCGATGTCGAGGCCCGTCTCGGCAAACAGGGCTGCCCCGGCCGTGATGTCGTCGCATCGAACATACGGCGCTCCGGCCCGATTCAGCGCTGCTGCGACCACCGCCAGCGTGGCGTCCGTCACATCGCCGCCGATGCCGTCACCGCGGGATGACCGCGACAAGCGGAGCCTTGCACATCACCTGTCTCTTTTTGTTGACATAAGGTCAGCTTCGGTCAACGGCATTGGACAATATTTTTGATCTGGACCAAAAACGAATCAACGGGCATTGGAAGTTTGAAATGAGCATGGGCGACCCCACCGAAGATATCGAACATCCCAAGAAATCCCTGGTCAGTCTTGAAAGGAAGCTATCCATTCACAAAAATTCTGACATTCCGGCTATCGCGCCTTCAGGCCAATCTGAACACACAGGCTGCCGGATTTATTGCGGCGTCATGACAGTGTTGCCTTGCTCATTTCCGCGTGCTTAACATAATTTTTAACAATCAGCCACTACGCAAAAAGATATCACTGAACAAGCCGAACTGGATAAAGGTCAGGTCAGCCGTATTGTTGAACGAGTTGATCAACGAAGGTTTGCTTGTCAGCGAGAGCGACACCGAAGACAAGAGGGTGTTGACCTGACTGATGTCGCTATGACCGAGATAATGTCTCGGACTGATCCCGGTCATGCACCAACGATGAGTCATGCATACTTTCACCATTTTCTGAAGAGAGCTTGGCAACCCGGGCATGATTTTCTCGACCGCCTGGATGGCGTTTCTGGAAAGCTAGATAACCTGGAGTCCCGTAAACTTGGCCTATTAGGTGGCCATGAGAATTCTTTTGGTGATCGACTGGGACGAGCATCGTTTTGATGTTATTTGGTGTGCTGACCATGAATTTATCTGGACACCTTCGGCCGTGACGCGCCTGCAGATAGCTGCGTGCGGCGCGGGGCTCATCCATTATGTCGGGTTTGATTCACAACACCTAAATGCCGTTGCCGATCTGCGGTTTGTTTGCCGTCCGTGACCTCGGGCCAAAAGGGGCAATCAGTGCCTAAGAAGGGGCAGGCTTTGAGCAAGCTACCTGTTTACGAGGGCGATTTTTTCGCTGACAGCGTGATCGCTGATCCCCTGCCGGCCTACAGGCAGATGCGGGACACTGGTCCGATCGTCTGGCTTCCGGAGAACAATTTGGGCGGCGGTGGCCTACCAGCCCTGCCTCGAAATCCTGCGGAAGCCGAAGCTGTTCCTGTCGGGTCGCGGGCTCAGCCTGAATGACGAGGTGAACAATATCCTGATCGGCTCGACTCTCAATTCCGACGCGGAACGCCATCGCCGCCAGCGCAGCATCACCGCGACCGCCATCATGCCTGACGTTGACAAGCCTTGCGCCGGCGATCGAACGTGCCGCCGACGATGTCGCCGATGCCGTCTGCTCTGCCGGACGGTTTGACGCGGTGGCCGAATTCGCCAGCATCCTGCCGCTTTCGATCGTCGTCGATCTGGTCGGGCTGCCGGCACATGGTAAGGCGCGCATGCTGGAATGGGCCGCTGCCACCTTCAACCTGTTTGAAGGCTTCAACGAACGCTCGCGCGAGTCATTTCAGGGGCTTCGCGAACTTCGTGATTTTCTGAACGAATTTGGCAAGCCGGAAAAGATGCAGCATGGCGGGCTGGCTCGCCGGATCTTTGACGAGGCGCTCAGGCAAGGGCGTGGCGCCGGAGGAAGCGGCCCAGATGCTCCGTGACTATATTGCGCCGAGCCTCGACACCACGATCTCGACGGCGGCGTATCTTGCCTGGCATTTCGCCGACTCGCCGGACCAGTGGCAACTTGTACGCGAGGACAAATCGCTGATCGGCAACGCGGTGGAGGAGGTTGTCAGGCTGACCACCCCGATCCGCGCCTTCTCGCGCTATGTGGCCGAGGATGTCGAGATGCACGGCGTGTCGATGAAGCAGGGTCAGCGGGTGCTTATCGTCTATGCCAGCGCCAATCGCGATGAAACGGTCTTTCCGGATGCCGACAGGTTTGATGTCACCCGCAAGACGCACCGGCATCTGGGGTTCGATCCAGGGGCCGCATATGTGCATGGGCATGCATCTGGCACGGCTGGAAATGCGCTGGTGCGCGATGGCGGAACGTGTCACAAGCTGGCATCTGGACGGTGTGCCGCAAACGGCCATGAACAATACCATCAGGGCATTCTCATACCTGCCGATGCGCGTCGAAAGGACCTGAGCCTGAGGCCCGGACGCCTCCTCACCGGCGGCGCTGGATTGGGCGACGTGTTGCGCTGTCTTTTTCTGCCCACAGATCCTCTTCGCTGGCGATGATGTTGCACAGTGCGCAACCAGTGCACAGTCCATCATTGATGATTTTTAGAGGCGTCTATTTGGTCGCATTAGCCGTGCCTGGCGTGTTGCCGAGGTTCGCGGTGTGACATCTCAGCTGTTCCTTGATTAAGTCGGGTGAGACATCATCAATGTGATTTCACAACCACTATGCCTATATACTGTGGAGGCGGCTGTGCCAGGAATCTGCAACAGGCACCGCCGGTATCAGGGAGATTTGCCATGACGGTATCCATCGATTGTGTTGTTCCGAGCCGTTCGCGGCTGGGCGAGGGCGCGATATGGGACGTGGATGACGCCAGGCTCTGGTGGGTCGATATACGTGCCGGACTGGTCCATTGCTATGATCCGGCGAGCGGAACAAATGACAGTGTCGAGGTTGGCGAGCAGGTCGGCAGCATCGCGCGCCGCACCTCCGGCGGGCTTGTGATGGCGACAGAAAGCGGTTTTACCTGTTCGATCCGGCCAGCGGCGAGAAACAGTGCATCGCGACGCCGGAATCACATCTCGAGGGCAACCGGTTCAATGACGGCACTACCGACCCGCATGGCCGTTTCTGGGCGGGAAGCAAGCGTGATGACGGTGCGCCGCCGGAACGCCGCGGTACCTTCTACAGGCTTGATCCTGATCACAGTGTCAGCCGTCATCTGGACCCTGTCCACACGACCAACGGCCTGGCTTCTCGCCGGACGGGGACGTGATGTATTTCGCCGACACCAACCGGGAAGTGCAGACAGTCTGGGCTTGTGACTATGATCTTGATACCGGCACACCGACCGCGCAACGGGTGTTCTTCCATAGCGGGAAAATCGCCGGACGGCCGGATGGGGCAACGGTTGATGTTGATGGCTGCTACTGGTTTGCCGGTGTGGGTGGATGGCAGATTGTTCGTGTGACGCCGGCGGGAGTTGTCGACCGGATCATAGAGATGCCGGTAGAGAAGCCCAGTAAGGTCATGTTTGGCGGTGCCGGTCTCGACACGCTCTATGTCACATCGATCGCCGAAGGGATCAGTGACGCGGCAGCGCAGCCAGAGGCCGGCAGCCTGTTTGCGATCACCGGCACCGGAACACAGGGCCTTGCCACAGGTGCGTTTCGCCGGGTGATGCCGGCCGCCCATTTCGTGCTAGTTTAAGGATGGGAATGCGTCGGTGAGACACCAACATGCAAGGAAAGGAAAAATGACAAAGGACAGGTTCGAAAAGCTCCAGGACATGCTGGATACCGAGTTCGAGGAAACGCTCGATGATCTCATCGAAGTGGAATTCAACGAACCGATCCTGTCTGAAGAGGTGCGCGCGCTTTACAAGAAGCAGCATCCCAAGGGTCTGGACGGGCGCATCTATTATCCGAACCTGCTGCGCCTTCAGGCGGAGATGATCAAGCTTAAGGACTGGGTTGTGGCGACCAACGCCAAGGTGCTGATCCTGTGCGAAGGTCGCGACAGCGCCGGCAAGGGTGGTGTGATCAAGCGCATCACGCAGCGTCTCGACCCGCGGGTGGCTCGCGCCGTGGCGCTGCCGAAACCGTCCGACCGGGAAATGTCGCAATGGTATTTCCAGCGCTATGTACCGCACCTTCCCGCCGGCGGTGAGATGGTGCTCTTTGACAGGTCCTGGTACAACCGCGCCGGGGTCGAGCGTGTCATGGGGTTCGCCACCGAAGACGAGGTTGAACAGTTTTTTCAGGATGTGACCGAGTTCGAGAGGATGCTGGTGCGCTCCGGCATTATCCTGCTGAAATACTGGTTCTCGATCACTGACGAGGAACAGCAGCTGCGCTTCCAGATGCGGATTCACGACCCGATGAAGCAGTGGAAACTGTCACCAATGGATCTCGAGGCCCGTATTCGCTGGGAACAGTACACCAAGGCGAAGGAAGAGATGTTCGAGCGCACCTCGATCGAGGAAGCGCCCTGGTACATTGTCGAAGGCAATGACAAGAAGCGCGAGAGGCTGAACTGCATGGAGCATATCCTCTCGAAAATTCCGTACAGTGAAATCCCGCACGAAAAGGTCAGCCTTCCGGAACGCGTGTTTGATCCGGATTACGAGCGCCGTACGCTTGCCCGACGATCTCTATATTCCGAAGATTTACTGACCGGGAACTACATGCCGCGGCTTGGGCGGCGGAATCAGCTGGCGATCGCAAGCCTTTCTGCCTCATGCTGCCTGGCCGCAAGATCGGCCTGCAGAGCGCCTGCCGGATCGCGGGTCTGCAAAGGCGCATCGCCGGCGATGGCATACGATCCCGTATAGAGATGACAACGGATGCCGGCGGCGATGGCGGCCGACTGGCTGGCGACTGTATCCTCGATGGCGAGCGCGTCATGCGCCGCGATGCCGAGGCGCGACAGCGCCAGCTCGTAACATGCGCCATCCGGCTTTTCCCGGAGCACATCTTCCTTGCTGGTAATCACGGCAAAGTCCGACATGTCGATATGGCTGGCAAGGGCCTCGCGGATCATGGCGATGGTGCGCGGCGTGGTGGTGGTGACAAATCCGATGCGCAGGCCGGCGGCACGGGCTGCCGTCAGGGTTTCGACAATACCCGGGCGCGGCGCGATGCCGCCTGCAAGGCTGGCGGCAAAAACATCCTGCTTTGTCTCGTGAATGCGCCTGATTTCCATCGTGGACAGCGCATCGCCGCCAAGCTGCCGCAACCGGTTCTGGCCGCCCGGCGTGGCAAGGTGCTGGCAATAGGTGGCGATGTTCCAGTGCCAGTCGACACCATGCGCGACAAAGGCGGTGTTATAGGCCTGCCGTTGCAGCTCCGATGTTTCTGCCAAAACGCCGATGGATCCGAGAAGTAGTGCCTTCATGACCGCCTCCTGAGTGTTTCCTAGATCAGGCGGATATGAGGTTGGGTGCCCGCCTCGGCCAGAGGCGTGACGGCAAAACAGTTTTGCGAAAGATGCCGTGGCCACCCTCCGGCGCAGGGCGTCAGGATGGGGTTTCGATGGCCACCGAAGTCGACATGGCCTCGCGCTCGAAGGCAAGCACGCAGACGCCGGAGAAACGGCTCTGCTTGAAGATGAAGGCCTGATTGATGTCTTCGAGAAGGGTTGGAAGTTCCTTTTCGAAATGGGCCATCGCCGCCACATCCTCGAACCGCACATTGACGGCAAGCTCCCCTTCCTTGCCGATTGTCACATGAAGGCCGTGGAAATCGAATATGGTGATGCGGCCTTTCAGCAGGTCGCACAGGCTCTGCGCCGCGATCTTGGCTTCGGATACAGAGGCAAATTTGAGCTGAAGCTGGGTCGAGAACATCTTTCCTACCCCAGCTTTCCGAGAAGATCGTCCAGTCCGCCGCCTTGCGGTGCGAGGCTCTGGTCGCTTCCCCTGTAGGTCTCGGGCGCAAGGCCAAGTTCGGTGCGAAGGTCGGTGCCGTCGCGGGTCAGGTGCCAGCCATTATCGCCGGACTGAATGATCCCGTCCCGTTCAAGAATGCCGATCATTTCGGGGAGGGCTGTCCCACGCGCGCAGAAATCGAGGAATCCGGTCAATTCGTCCAGCGTGCCTTCAGGCGCGAACTGACGGAACTTTCCAAGCATAGTTGCCACGCGCGAAGCGGTAAGATTGCTTTGCTCTACCATCAGCTGGATCTGCGCCGCTGCATTGGTTGCCAGTTTCGCATCATGCGGATCTGGTCTTCGTCAAGGCTGCGTGGCGCGGAATCGATCACGCACAGCGTGCCGAGAACCACACCATCAGAGGTGTTCAGCGGAAATCCGGCATAAGACCGACAGTTCAGAGGCGGCTTGGTCAGCGGGGTGTCGGCAAAACGCGGGTCCTTGCCTGCATCGGGGACAAGCACCGGTTCCGGTGACAGCAAGGCATACTGGCAGAATGTCATAGTCTGCGGCACGCCAAGAAGCGGGTCGAAATTCTCTCCGACACTGCTGATCGTATACTGGCAGACCCCATCAAGAAGGTTCAGCATTGCCTTCTCAGATCCGGTGATCAGCTTGGCTGTTTCAGTGAAAATCTCGAACTGGGCGCTGACATCCCGTCCAATCAGCCCGGTTTCGTTGACCCTTGCAGCGCGAAGGTCTTCATTCTGCGGGACCGGCGCAGGTGTCACCTTGGCCGAAGTGGCAATGGCGAGACCGAGCTTCAGGAAGTTCCCAAGCCCCTGAGCTTTTATGGCTCTTCGCAATGACATCCATACACCTCGATCACAGGACCAGTTCAGTGTCTGTCCGGGCTGGCACATAAGTCCAGCGCGCTGTTGTCGCCGGATCAGGTGGAAAAGGCGACCGCCGCTCCGCCGATGGCGAGTACCAGACCGACACGCCCAGCCTGAACAAGGCGCTTCATCAGGGCCCCGTTTGGTGGGCGCTTGGCCTTGATCGCCTGGTACACATGCAGGTTGGCATAGGCCGAAATGAACAGCACGATGGCGGCACCCAACAGCTTCACATGAAAGGCGCCATTTATAGCAAGGCTACCATAGATAAGATGGGAAAGGCCGACGCCGGTGACCCATAGTGTGACGATAGAACCAAGGCCGATATATCCAAGCACGGCAAAGGCCTTGCCAATGTAGGGCGGTGGCGAATCGCCAGCCTTCATATAGGCGGACTGAATAACGCCACCTCCGACTGTAACGCCGCCGGCAAACAAAATCGAAAAATAATGAAGGGTTTTCAGGATGACTTCCACCGCCTGGTCTCCTTTTCAAATTGCCTCAACGCTGGCGGTTGTTTGAACCAGCCCAGTAAGACTGGCCTGGGCAGTCTTGCTAAGGTCAGATCAAATCGCCCTCGGACACGCCGATCTTTGCCATGGCCTGTTCATTCAGTGCCTGAAGCGCACGCAGAACTTCGAGATGCGAGGTAGCAAGCTCGTTGGTTGAGAAAGTTTCGATGACCACGCCACTGTTGTTGTTCGCGCGCATCAGATAGCGGTTGTAGTCACCCGTTCGGTGGTCTTCGCCACAGCCTCGATCAGGGGCCAGATAGACGGCGCCAGTAGCGTGAAGGTAATGGTGCGGCAGTACATCAGTCGATGCCTGCCACCTGCATTGACGAGACATAGGCGCCCATCCGTTCGTGGCCATGCTCGAACACCGCCTTGTATTCGTCGGCGTCATAGGCGCGCGACCAGGCAATGTTCGAGAAATTGCCCGTGGAATAGACAATGTTCACCATCGCCTCGATGGAGTCGTCATTCTCGGCGCTAAGAACAGACACGAAATTGAATTCGATGCCGCTGGTGAAGACGAATTCATGGACGGTGATGCCGAAGGAGTCGAAGAAGGGCTGCAGGATTTCAAGCCGGTTTTGCGGCTTGTTCAGCATCGCGGCGGCAAAGTCTCCGCTTGTCTTGCCGTGGATCAAATATTTGGTCATCTCTGTCTCCTCTCTGCAGCCCGGGTGTCACCGTGTGGCAGGTACCTTGCGGTCTGCGGCCGGTACACAGCATATTTTTGCGGGTATTTCGGGCGTGATGACCTAGCCAGCCGACACCTCCGCCTTGATGGCCTCGGCCTCGTAATTGAAGATATAGACACCTGCGAAGTTATCTTCCTTGTAGACCATGGTTTCTTTCAGATCCCGGAACACCTCTCCGGCTTTCACCTCGAATGCCTTGAGATCATCGCTGTTCTCGAACTTTGTCTGGATCGACAGGCTGCCACACTTGCCGATCGAGATATTCAGCGAGCGCATGTTGTTGGTGACGATCAGCTTGCCGAAGGCATCGGAGACGAAGGATGCGGCTACTTTGGCCTCGGCGACGCCGTTGAATTTGAAATTGAAGATTTTTGCAAACATGGTCAGTCAATCTCCTCAAACAGCTCGTCAAGCAAGGCGTCAGCCTCGTTGCCATCCATCTTTATCCGCTTCATGGCCTTTTGCTGCAGGTTCATGTCGAACTGAAGCTTGCGGCCAGCCTCGGTCATCTGAACCTGGCCCGCATCATCAACTTCGGCCAGACCCGACTTTGATGATGGTCTCTGCTTCAGCTTGCATCGAGACATTCAGTTCCGAGCAAAGCGAGACATACACCTTGAAATCGTCAAGACCGAAAGCCGGCATCGACCTTCTGGAAGTGGGACAGCGCCTCGAGCATCCGCTGCGAGGTTAGCTCCTTCTGCTTGATCTGCAGGTCCAGCATATGAGCGATGCTGCTGGTGATTTTCTTCATTTGCATGATTTGCTCATCATTCAAACCTTTCGGACCACTGAAATTCATCATGCACAGTGTGCCAAGGGCAAAATTCTCGCTGTTGATCACCGGGAAGCCGGCATAGCCGGGCCCTTCTCCATTCTTTCAGACAGGATGATCCTGCCAGGTTGGATCTTTTTCATGTCCTCCATGAGAAGCGGTTCGGTATCTAGCAGCACATAGGAACAGACATTCAGCTCGCCGCGCTCAGGTCTTCGTGCCTGGTGTGAAATCTTCGCGTCCGGCGCCAGCGATGGAACATTGCATTTCGCCATCATAAAGGCTGAAGGTTGCGGTTTCAAAACCAGTGATGTCCTTTGCCAGATCACAGTAAATCTGGAATAGATCAGGATTGGGCGCATCGATGAGCCCGGTTTTCACGACCGTCTGCGCACGCAGTTCCTCGTTAGCGGGACGGGGGCAAGGCCCATATTCATGATGTACCTCCAATCATTAACCGTCGTAACTGAATACGACCAAAGGGCTTGTCGAGGTATTCGGTGCCAGCTATTTCTGCAATCCGGCACCTTTCAATCTTGAAGTGCAAGGCGGATCAATGTCAATTGTGATTCGAGGCTGCGGGCAGCCATGCGGCAAAACGGCCGCGGAATGCGGGAGGAAAACCGGTGACAATTTCAGATGCTGACCAGTTGCCTGCCCTGGCCGATCTGGCCAAATCGGCTCTCACGCTCTGGGATGTGCCGGAGGGCGCGCGGTTGCGGCTGATCAACCTGTCGGAGAACGCCACCTATCTTGTTGAGGCGGCTGGCGGGTGCCGGTCGGTTCTGCGGCTTCACCGCGAAGGCTATCATTCGCGCCGCGCTGTAGAGTGCGAGCTTGCCTGGATGACGGCGCTGGACAGCAGCGGCGGAGTGGCCACGCCGCGTGCGATCGCCGGACGTGATGGGCAACTTATCCAGAGCCATGGAACTGCCGCTCTGTCGCCGCGCCATCTGGTCATGTTCGAATGGCTGGAAGGCGCCGAGCCTGATCCCGATGATGATCTGGTGGAACCGTTCCGGCAGCTCGGCGGGATTGCCGCGCGGGCCCATCTTCATGTCACCGGCTGGCAGCTTCCCGACGGTTTTGAGCGGCTTGTCTGGGATGACGCGTCGGTCTTCGGGCCGTCGCCGAACTGGGGAGACTGGCGCGACGGGCCGGGGTTGATGCCCGGGTGCGCGAGGTTCTGGAAGCCGCCGAGACGCTTGTCCGTAACAGGCTTGCGGCCTATGGGCGCGGGGCGGCCAGATACGGCCTCATCCATGCCGACATGCGCCTTGCCAACCTTTTGATCGACGGTGGTGACACAAGGCTGATCGATTTCGATGACTGTGGTTTTGGCTGGTTCATGTATGATTTTGCTGCCGGCATCAGTTTCATGGAAGAGCATCCGCAGGTGCCGGCGCTGCGCGAAGCCTGGCTTGACGGCTATCGTGCGGTGAGGCCGCTCGACCGGGAGGACGAGGTGGAAATCGACAGTTTCATCATGCTTCGCCGCATGGCGCTTCTTGCCTGGACCGGGTCGCATTCCGGCACTGATCTTGCGCGCTCGCAGGCACCTCATTTCGCCGCCGGTACCGCCCGGCTTGCCGAGGCCTATCTGGCACGGTTCGCCTGATGGCGGGTGTCAGGCTGACATCTGACGAGATTCGCGGGCATTTTGCGATGCTCGGATTTTCCGCGCTGGTGGCCGGGTCCTTCAGCCTTGGTGCCATCGTCGCCAATGATATCGCCCCGCAGGCGATCACAGCGGCGCGCTTTGTTTTTGCCACCATCGTCATGGGCATGGTCGCCGCGCTGCAGCGCGATCTGAGGCCTGAATATCTGAGCCAGCCATGGCGCTATTTCGTTCTTGGTGGTCTGTTCACCTTCTATTTTGTGCTGATGTTCGAAGGGCTGAAGACGGCGAACCCGGTGTCGGCGGCCGCTGTCTTCACGCTGATGCCGCTAATGTCGGCGGTGTTTGGCTGGTGGCTGCTTCGTCAGGTCACGACCAGCCGCATGGCGCTGGCGCTCGGCATTGCTGCCTGCGGCGCACTCTGGGTGATCTTTCGCGGCGACTTCGCGGCGATGATGGCTTTTGATATCGGGCGCGGCGAGATGATCTATTTCCTCGGCTGTATCGCTCATGCGCTCTACACGCCGATGGTGCGCAAGCTGAACCGGGGCGAGGGGGCGGCTGTCTTCACCTTCGGGATGCTGGTTGCCGGCTCGCTCATCCTCATAGTTGTCGGCTTTGACGATATCCGGTCTACCGACTGGCTGGCCCTTCCTGCCATGGTGTGGATCACCATTGGCTATCTGACACTGTTTTCGACGGCGTCATCCTTTTTCCTGCTGCAATATGCGACGCTGCGCCTGCCGAGCGCCAAGGTGATGGCTTATTCCTATCTGACCCCGGCCTGGGTGATGCTCTGGGAAATCGGGTTTGGCAGCCTGCTGCCGCCTGCGCCTGTGTTACTGGGCATCGGGGCGACGGTGATTGCGCTGCTGATGCTGCTTCGCAACGAAAGCTAGGCTGACAAAAGGCTTGTCGCCTGCGTGGCAAGCCGCAATGCTGAAGCTGTTGACGTTTTCCGAGGACCAGCCTGCATGGCCGACAGCCCGCCAGACACCCGCCAGCGCCGAAGACGCCGTGCCCAGCCTGCCGCTGGCGCAGAAGCTGTGCTCGCCCCGGTCGGTGGCCGTCTGGCGTTGCTTGGTGATGGCGAGCTCGACCTGATCCATGATGCCGCCCTTGCCATTCTGGCCGATACCGGCCTCGCCGACCCGACGGAAGAGGCGACGGATCTGGTTCTGGGTGCCGGCGGCAGCCTGTCGCCGGACGGCAGGCTGCTGTTCCCGCCGTCCCTTGTCGAGCGCGTGATCGACAGCCTGCCCGGCCGGATCACCCTGTGCGGCCGTCGGCCGGGGACCGACCTCGTCCTTGGTGGGGCAGCCGTGCATCTGGGCAGCGGCGGGGCCTCGCCACAGATTCTCGATCTCGATACCGGACGCTATCGCGACTCGGTTCTTGCCGATATTCACGCCGCTGCCCGCATCGTCGAGCAGATGGACCATATCCATTTCTTCAGCCGCCCTATGGTGGCGCGGGATATCGAGGATCCGGCGGCGATGGAGTTGAACACGGCATGGGCCTGCCTTGCCGGCACGTCAAAACATGTGATGGTCAGTGCCTCGTCGGTGGATTCGGTCGATGCCATTGCGGCGCTGGCACACCGCATCGCTGGTTCTGAAGCCGCTTTCCGCGAGCGGCCTTTTCTGTCGCTCAATGTCAATCATGTGGTTCCGCCGCTGCGTTTTGATCCTGATTCGGTGGATGTGCTGATCCATGCGGCACGGCGCGGCATTCCGGTGATGGTGAACACCTTCGGCCAGCTTGGCGCCTCGAGCCCGGTGACAATCGCCGGCTGTGTGGCCCAGACCACGGCCGAGACGCTTGCCGGCATGGTGCTGGCCTGGCTGGCCGCGCCGGATGTGCGCGCCATTTTCGGGCCACGGCCGATGGTCACCGATCTTCGTACTGGCGCGATGGCAGGCGGCGGCGGCGAGCAGGCGAAGCTGACAGCCGCCGCGATCCAGATGGCGCGCCGTTACGGGCTGCCAAGTTCGACCATCGCCGGGGCCAGTGATTCGAAATGGCCGGACGCGCAGGCCGGACACGAGAAATGCCTGTCGGTGACGCTGGCCTTGCAGGCCGGCGCAGATTTCGTGACGCAGGCCGCAGGTACACAGGCAAGCCTGATGGCGACGGCGCTGGAATCCTATGTCATCGACAATGATATGCTTGGCAGCATCCTGAGCGCGCATACCGCCATCGAAGTGTCGGAGGCGACCCTTGATCCGGCGGCGATCCATGCGGCGGCAACCGGCGCCGGGCATTTCCTTGGCGAGGCCGAGACGCTGGCGCGGATGAATAGCGATTTCCTCTATCCGCAGATTGGCGACAGGCGCACTATCGGGGAATGGCAAGATGACGGCGCCGCCGACAGCTGGAAACGGGCGCATGTCCGGGTGCGCGAAATCCTGGCATCGCCGCCGCCGTCCATCATTGATGCAGCGCTGGCAGCGCAGCTTGAAACAGAATTCGACCTTCGCCGCCTGTCCGGCGAAATGACCGCGGCACAGGAGAGCCAAGATGTCTGACGACCAGTTTTTCATTCCCGTATCGGCGATGGAGATGCCACGTTTTGCCGGCATGCCAAGCTTCATGCGCCTGCCGCATCTGGAGATGAGCTCGCCGCGCATTGACGAAGTGGAGATGGGGCTTGTCGGCGTGCCCTGGGATGCCGGCACCACCAACAGGCCGGGCCCGCGCCACGGGCCGCGCCAGCTGCGCGACCTGTCGACGATGATCCGGGCGATGAACCCGGTTACCGGCGTGAACCCGTTCACCATGGTGAATTGTGCTGATCTGGGTGATGTCGGGCCGAACCCCATCGACCTTGATGACAGCATGGCGCGAATTGCCGAATTCTATGCCGGGCTGCGGGAACGTGGCATCACCCCGATGACGGCCGGTGGCGACCATCTTGTCTCGCTTCCGGTGCTGCGCGGCCTTGCCGCCGAGGGGCCGATCGGCATGATCCATTTCGATGCCCATACCGACCTGTTTGACAGCTATTTCGGCGGGTTCCGCTATACCCATGGAACACCGTTCCGGCGCGCCATCGAAGAAGGGCTTCTCGACCCGAAACGGGTGGTGCAGATCGGCATTCGGGGCACCGCCTATAATACCGAGGATGTGGACTGGGATCGAGCAGGGGGTGCGGATCATCCGTATCGAGGAGCTGTTCGACCGCGGCATTCCGGCGGTGATGGAAGAGGCGCGCGCCATTGTCGGCTCGCAGCCGACCTATTGTTCCTATGATATCGATTTCATCGATCCGAGCTTTGCGCCCGGCACCGGCACGCCGGAAATCGGCGGGGTGAATTCGTTTCAGGCGCAGCAGGTGGTGCGCGAACTGTCCGGCGTGAATCTCGTCGGGGCTGATCTTGTCGAGGTCTCGCCGCCGTTCGATGCGGCTGGCGGCACCGCCTGGCTGGGCGTGTCGATCATGTTCGAGATCATGTGCGTTCTTGCCGAGGCGATTGCGGCACGGCGGGACGGCTAGACGGTCAGTCAGCAGTCGGGCGCTTAGCCCCGCTCCATCTCGTCCCACATCTCCATCACCCAGCGGCGGATGGTCAGCGCCTCGTCCCAGCGGCTGGACATTTCGCGGCCGTCAGGTCCGGTCATCGCATATTCCGGCGGGCCGAGCTCGCACAGGAAGATGCAATCGCCCTCGTCATTGCGCGCGCGCCAGCTTTCCAGCCCGTCGCGCCACCAGCCACGGAACAGCTCGACCCATTTGGCGTGCTGCGGGAAATCCAGCTGCAGCTGTATCTGCTGACGGCTTGCGACCCGTCCCTGAAAACTGTCGGACCGGTCGATGATTCGCTGGATCAGCCCCTGGTCGCGATGGTCCAGCGGCAGCTTGAACTCCCGGTCGACGACGAAATGCGAGAGATCGGCGCAGAGCCGCATTTCCGGCACGGCGTCGATCAGGCACAGCGTGGCGTAAAGGTCGTTGGTGATGCAGTTGCGGTGGGTCTCGAACTGGATCGGCATGCCAATCTCGTCTGACATGTCGATCCACTTGCGGATCACCGGGATCATTCCGTCGACGCTCAGCGGCATGACCTGGCCGATCACATCGACAAAGGGCGCGCCGAAATCCTTGGCCATGATCAGCGTCTCGCGAAGCGGATTCAATCGTCTTTGGAAAGGCGACGATCAGCGGCGTCAGGCCGTTGCGTTCCATATGCGGGCGCACTTCGCGGGCCTGCGCCACATCGCCGGCGCCAAGGTCGATGGCCATGCCGTCATAGCCGGCACCGGCGACCATTTCGCAGATGGCGTCATAGGGCAGGGTTTCGCCGCTGTCGTCATGCGGCATCATCGCCCATAGCGAGGTGTAGGTCTGCAGCCGGCGCGCGGCCATCGGGCTAGGCCTCCAGCCTGACCTGGCGGCCGCCCTTGGCCGGCACGATCCAGACATCATCCATCGGCCACTGGCTCTCGTCCTTCTGCATCAGCCGCTTCATCACCTCGACCTGGAACTCGATCCAGCCCATACGGTGCACTTCACCGGCGGCGTTCTCGATCTTGTCGTTCAGCTTGCGAAGCTGCCAGAAGGGCACCGACGGATAGCTGTGGTGGGCGGTGTGATAGGGCATCTGCCAGCACAGCCAGCGCATCAGCGCATTGGTGCGGGTCGACCGTGTGTTGTTCAGAATGTCGCTTTCATGCGTCAGGCCGAGATGCTCGATGGTGTTCTGCATCTGGTGGACCGGCTTGGTCAGCACCATCGGCAGAAGCCAGAAGGTCACGGCGGCCCAGCTCTGGAAATAGACCGACGCTGCGGCGATCACCAGATAGCCGAGAATATGAAGGCGGGATTCACGGATGATCTTCGCCTCCAGCGCTTTGCTGATATAGGGCTCGATGATGATGCCACGGGCGCGGCGGACAAGGCCGTCGACGCGGTTGTACCAGTAGGTGAAACCCCAGAAATAGAGAAGGTAGCTTTTCAGCGTGTAGGGCGCGCGGGTCAACTCGCCATCGCGCTCCCATTGCGCGGTCCAGCGGTGGTGCGCCTGATGCATCGCCATGTCATAGTCACGCGGGAACATCATCGCGAAACCGACAGTGCGGCCGAACAGCTCGTTCAGATAACGGGTCTTGAAAACTGTCCAGTGCGACAGCTCGTGCTGCGCGGCATACAGGAAGTTCACGGTGACACCAAGGCAGAACCCGGTGGCGATCACCCACCAGCTTCCCATGGCCAGATAATGCAGATAGCCAAGCACCAGAATCGCACCGACATGGCTGCCAAGCTGCAGCGCGCCGGCAAGGTCCGACTTGGTGTTCAGTTCCTTGAGCTCGGCTCCGCTCAGAAGTTTGCGCGTGGAAAAGCTCTCTTCCATGTTCATACCCTCTTCATCAAGCATTTGGCGGGCAGCAATTGCCACCCGTATTAGCGCCCCCAGACTGATCACCCTAGATTTCCATGCCTCCGGCCGCGATGCGGCCGGACGTCACATCCTCAGCCTACATCTTGCTGACGGCGGCGTCGCCAAGATTTTCCGCGCCGCGCTGTGCAAGCAATTCGTCCAGCCAGTCAGGGTTCATTTCCGGCACCGAGCTCAGCAGCAGGTCGGTATAGGCATGGTGCGGCGGGGTAAACATCTCGTCCTTTGGTCCGGCCTCGACAATCAGCCCGTCCTTCATCACCACCACCTCGTCGGCGATGGCGCGCACCGTCGAAAGGTCATGGGTGATCAGCATGTAGGACAGCTTCATTTCTTCCTGCAGGCGGGTCAGAAGCTTCAGGATGCCTTCGGCCACCAGCTGGTCGAGCGCCGAGGTCACCTCGTCGCAGATGATGAATTTCGGTTCCGCCGCCAGCGCGCGGGCGATTCCGATCCGCTGTTTCTGGCCACCGGAGAGCTCCGAGGGCAGGCGGTTGATATATTCCTTCGGGTCCATCTCGATCAGCTCGAGAAGCTCTTCCACCCGGCGGCGCTTTTCGGCGCCCTTGAGCCCCAGATAGAATTCGACGGGACGTCCGATGATCTCGCCGATCCGCTTGCGCGGGTTCAGCGCGGTATCGGCCATCTGGTAAATCATCTGGACCTGGCGGAGCTGGTCGACGCTGCGCTTGCGGTAATCGGCCGGAAGAACCTGGTTCTGGAAGGCGATCTCGCCGGTCTTTGGCGGCAGCAGGCCGGTGATGCAGCGTGCCGTGGTCGATTTGCCGGAACCCGACTCGCCAACAACGGCGACGGTACGGCCCTCATGGATGTCGAAACTGACATCGCGCACAACCGGATCGTTACTGCCATAGGCGGCCGTCACATTGCGAAGGCTGATGACAGGCACCGCGCCTTTCTTGGCAAGCGGCTTTTGCGGCCGCTGGAAGCTGCGAACCGCCCAGAGCGACTTGGTGTAGTCCTCGCGCGGGGCGTCCAGCATGGTGCGTGTGTCGGCCTCTTCCACCTCGTCACCGCGAAGCAGCACCTTCACCCGGTCGGCCATTTGCGCGACAACGGCAAGGTCGTGGGTGATATAGATGGCGGCTGTCTGGAACTGCTCGACAATCTCGCGAATGGCGACAAGCACCTCGATCTGGGTCGTCACATCCAGCGCCGTGGTCGGCTCGTCGAAAATGATCAGGTCCGGACGGCAGGACATCGCCATTGCCGTCATCGCCCGCTGCAGCTGGCCGCCCGACACCTGATGCGGGTAGCGGAAGCCGATTTCATCCGGGTTGGGAAGACGCAGCCGCTCATACAGGTCGATGGCGTCGGCCTCGGCCTCGGTGCGATTGGAAACGCCGTGGCAGAGCGGTGCCTCGGCATGCTGGTTGATGATCTTGTGGGCCGGGTTGAAGCTTGCCGCCGCGGACTGCGCGACATAGGCAATCCGTTTGCCGAGAAGCTGGCGCTTTACATCCGGGGTCGCCGAAACGAGGTCGATCCCGTCGAACATGATGTTGCCGCCGACAATTTCGCAGCCGTCACGTGTAAATCCCATGGTGGCAAGCCCGAGCGTGGATTTGCCGGCACCTGATTCACCGATCAGCCCCATCACCTCGCCCCGGTTCAACTCGAGGCTGACGTTGTTGATGATGCGGGTGCGGGTCTCGTCGGCGATGCCGTCGATTTCCAGATTGCTGATCTTGACCAGCGGTTCGGTCGCGGACATGGCGTCTACTCCTTCAGACCGGACGCGCGGTGCAGCATCCAGTCGACGACAAAGTTCACCGCCACGGTCAGCAGCGCGATGGCGCCGGCCGCCATCAGCGGCAGCGATGCCGTCAGCGGCCCGACCACCGGGAAGGGCGCATAGGCAATGAACTGGGACAGGTCACGGACCATCGTGCCCCAGTCTGCGAGCGGCGGCTGGATCCCGATACCGAGGAATGACAGCGATGCGATCGTCAGGAAGACGAAGCAGAAGCGAAGGCCGAATTCGGCCAGCAGCGGCGCGAACGCGTTCGGCGCAATCTCGCTGAAGATAAGGATAGGACAGTTTCTCGCCGCGCAGTTTCGCCGCCTCGAAAAAATCCATCACCACGATATTCATGCCGACAGCCCGCGACAGGCGGAACACCCGGGTGGAGTCCAGCACCGCAATGATCAGGATCATGAACAGTGTGACCATGCCCTTTTCCGAGCCGAACCAGGCAGTGGCGATGGTCATCAGCAGCAGCGCGAAGATCAGCTGCGGGATCGACATCAGCATATCGACGATACGCGAAAGAACCTGGTCCAGTGCACCGCCGATGGTGGCGGCGAGGAAGCCGAGGCTGATGCCGATGAAAAAGGCGAGAAGTGTGGTCACAAAGGCGATGCCGACGGTGTTCTGGGCGCCATAGATCAGGCGCGAGAGAATATCGCGGCCGATCTGGTCGGTGCCGAGAAGATGATCTGGGCTGCCGCCCATGCCCGGGTCGCCCCGGGAAGAAGGTTGGCGTCCTTGAAAATCTCGGCCTGGCCATAGGGTGCGATGAAATCGGCGAAGATCGCGACAAAGGCATAGGGTCAGGATCAGCAGAATGCCGAGCGCCGCCGTAACCGGCATCGAGCGGAACAGCTTCTTTGTTGCCCGCGTGCCGACATGCCGACCCAGCTGCTGGAACAGGTAGCCTGCGATGCCGAAGCCGACGATGCCGTGAACCGCCCATTTGAAGAAGGTGGCGCCCGGCCCGAAATAGAGTGAAAGCCCTGATAAAGCGTCACCACCAGCAGGCTGTATCCGAGCGCGCCAGTGGCGGACATGTCGCGAAGCCGCGCCACACCGCTGGCGTTGCCGACCTGGCGGCCACCGAAATACAGCGCCAGCGCGCCGGCGACGACCAGGGCGGACCAGTAAGTGAAGGACAGGCTCGGCATCATCTTGTCACTACTCTGCGGTTTACTTTGGCAGCCGGAGGCGCGGGTTCGACAGGATCGACATCACGTCGGCGAGAAGGTTCAGCGAGATATAGGCCGCCGCAAAAACAAGGCAGCAGGCCTGAACCACGGGAATGTCGCGGATTTTCACCGAGTCGACGAACAGCTGGCCGACACCCGGATAGACGAACACCACCTCGACAACGACCACGCCGGTGATCAGATAGGCAAGGTTCAGCGCGATCACATTGATGATCGGCGCCAGCGCGTTCGGCAGCGCATGAAAGACGATGATGCGGAAAGGCGACAGGCCCTTCAGCCGTGCCATTTCGATATAGGGCGAGGCCAGAAGGTTGATGATGGCGGCACGAGTCATTCGCATCATATGCGCGGTGACGACCAGCGTCAGGGTCAGCGCCGGCAGCATCGTCTTCTGCAGCTTCTGCGCGAAATCCATGCCGTCATGGATGTTCGACAGCGACGGGAACACCGGGTTCAGCACGGCCAGAAGCAGGATCAGAACATAGGCGACAAAGAACTCCGGGCTGGAGATCGAGGTCAGGGTGCTGATGTTGGCGATGCGGTCGAAAATCGAGTAGCGGTACAGCGCTGCAAGAACGCCGATCAGAAGCGACAGCGGCACGGCGATGGCGGCCGTGACCGCGGCAAGGAACAGGGTGTTCGCAAAGCGCGGCGCGATCTGGTCGGCGACCGTGCCGAAATTGGCCGCCGCGGCAGTGCCACCATAGGACGAGAAGTTCGCCTTGGCGAAACTGGTGCCGAAGTCAAACTGCATGACCCCGATCAGCCAGTCGAAATAACGGGTGTGGATGGGCTTGTCGAGGCCGAGGTCCTTGCGGATGGCGGCCACCGCCTCGGG
Organism: Alphaproteobacteria bacterium; assembly: GCA_038144055.1. GTDB lineage: Bacteria > Pseudomonadota > Alphaproteobacteria > Puniceispirillales > Puniceispirillaceae > UBA8309. Next base: position 65,704 of record JAYQNB010000003.1, read on the forward strand.
CGTTGCCGACTGGCCGAGAAGGGCCTGGGCAAAGTCGCCAGGCAGCATGTTGACCGCCAGAAAGATGATGATCGACACCATGAACATGGTGAGCACGCCAAGGCCGAGGCGCTTGCCGATGATCATTGCTACGTTATTCATCTTCGCCCCACCTGCGGTAAATGGTGAACGTCGGTCCCGAAACGATATGTCGTGGAATACGGTAAAGAAAAATGCGGCGGGACCCGAAGGTCCCGCCGGTCTTGCTTCAGGATCAGGCAGACCACCAGCGCTTACAGCTGCGCAGGTTGTCCAGCATCCAGAGGTTGCCGGTCTGGCCGCTATGCTCGACGCGGTTGGATTTCGCATCGACATAGTTCTGGTACATCGGCACGACAGTCGCACCCTCGTCACGGCAGATACCCTGCATCTCGCGGTAGATTTCACCACGAAGACCGGTGTCGAGCTCAGCACGACCCTGCATCAGCAGGCTCTGGAAGCGCTCGTTCTCCCAGCCGGTATCGTTCCACGGAACACCCGACTCATAGGCGGTCGAGAACATCCAGTCCTCGGTCGCACGGCCGGACCAGTAACAGGCACACCACGGCTTCTTCAGCCATACATTCGACCAGTAACCGTCAGCCGGCTCCTGAACGATGTTGATGTTGATGCCTGCAGCTGAACCCGAGTTCTGGTAAAGCTGGCCGGCATCGACCGCACCGGCAAAGGCACCGTCGGAGACGCTCAGATTGACGTCGAGCGACGACAGGCCGGCTTCCTTCAGGTAGAACTTGGCTTTGTCCGGATCATATTCGGTCTGCTCCAGATCAGAGGCGAAATACTGGTTCGCCGGGCCGATCGGGTGGTCGTTACCGACAGCACCGTGACCAAGCAGGATCTTGTCGACCATCTCTTGACGGTTGACGGCGTATTTCAGGGCCCGACGGACATTGACGTCGTCATAGGGCGCGTTGCCGACAAGCATCGGGAAGGTGTTGTGCATGTTGCCCGTCACCTCGATGATATCGATGTTGATATAGGCATCCAGCAGCTTCACCGACTTGAAGTCGACGCGGTTGATGGCATCCACCTGGCTGGTCATCAGCGCGTTCACACGGGCCGAGGCGTCACCGATGTAGATCTGCTCGACTTCCGCGAAGTAGCCGCGGTTATCGGCATCCCAGTGGTCGTCGAACTTGGTGACCATGGCGCGAACGCCCGGCTCGAATGCGACAACCTTGTACGGACCGGTTCCGATGCCGTTAGCGATTGCTTCGGCGATCTGGCCTGCCGGGAAGATACAGATGTGGTAGTCGGAGACGAGATACGGGAAGTCGGCACTGCCGCTCTTCAGCGTGAACTGTACCTGATGGTCGGACAGTTTCTTCATCTCTTCGACGGCGGCCACAATCGGCTTGGCGGCGGACTTTGCGCCTTCCTCGACATGCATGTTCATCGACGCGATGACGTCATCGGCGCCAAAGGACTTGCCGTTGTGGAACTTCACGCCCTTACGCAGGTTGAAGGTCCAGATCTTGGCGTCAGGCGACGCTTCCCAGCTCTCTGCAAGTTCACCGACCAGTTCGCCGGCCGAGGATACCTCGGTCAGGGTCTCGAATACGCAACCAGCGCCCATGTTGATCATGAAGCTG
>JAYQNB010000004.1:0-443948 GCA_038144055.1 Alphaproteobacteria bacterium
GGTCAGCGGCCGGGCCAGCCTTCGCGCGCTGCCGGTCGGGCTTGATGTACGCGTGACGCCCGACGGTTTTGCCTTCACCACCCGCAACGGGCGGGACATCTTCGCCATCGACGACCCCGAGGAAGGCTGGGTTGCGTTCTCAGCCATCCGGCCTGTCGAGCGGTACCTGTCCTTGCGCAGGGCGTGATCAATGATTCAATCTACCGCGCCGCGGCAGACAGCAATATCCCCGAGGACGCGCTTGCCGAATATGTGAGGGTCATGGGCTTCTCGGTCGATTTCCAGCGCGAGATCCGGTCCGGCGACGCCTTCGAGCTTCTTTATGAACAGCAGATCGATCAGATCTCCGGCGAAAAGATCGCCACCAAACTGCATTATGCAGGCCTGATGCTATCGGGAAGCCAGCTTGGCTTTTACCGGTTCGACCATGACGGCAGCCGTGTCGGCTGGTACGACCGCGACGGCAATTCCGCCGCGCGTACCCTTATTCGCACACCGATCTCCGGCGCGCGCATGTCATCTTCCTATGGCATGCGCAAACATCCGATCAGCGGCTACAACCGGATGCACAAGGGTGTGGATTTCGCCGCGCCGACAGGCACCCCGATCATTGCCGCCGGTAGCGGTGTCGTCACGAAATCCGGGTGGCTCGGCTCCTATGGCCGTTATATCCGCATTCGCCACAACAGCACCTATGACACTGCCTATGCCCACATGTCGCGGATCGCGCGGGGCATTACCCGGGCCGCCGCGTCGAGCAGGGCCAGATCATCGGCTATGTCGGCTCCAGCGGCAGATCCACCGGACCGCATCTTCACTATGAAATCCTGGTGAACAACCGCAAGGTCAACCCGATGACGGTAAGCCTGCCGACCGGCGAGAAAATTCCGGTCGAACTGCTGGAGGATTTCCGCGGCCAGGTCAAGCTTGTCGAGGCCGAAGTGCTGGCAACCGGCTCGGTCCGCTTTGCCGCGATGGAACTTCTTCCCTCGGAACGTGGCGTGAACTAGTCTTCCGGTTCCGGGCGATTGTCCGGGACAACAGAAGACAGGGCGCACGATGATCGTCTCAGAATTATGGCAATATCCGGTTAAGGGACTGGCCGGCATAACACTCGACTCGGTCCGGCTCGAGGCCGGAAAGCACTTCCCCGGCGACCGGCGTTTTGCCGTCACCAACGGACATCCGAAGCAGGATGAGGCGCTTGCCGGACGCTGGGTGAAAAAATCCTTCTTCCTGCAGATGATGAAGTTCGAGGAGCTCGCTGCGTTCGACTGCGACATGGCAGGCGAAATGATCACCCTTTCGAAGGGTGGCGAGGAGATCCTGACCGCGGATCTGGCGACCGAAGCCGGCATCCGGCTTGTGAATGACTTTTTCGCTGCCCGGTTTGCAGACCGGCTTGGTGGCCGGCCGCAACTCACCCGCGTGACTGAGGGCGCCTTCACCGACACCAAAGCACCATGGATCAGCCTTGGCGGCACGGCCTCGGTGGACCAGTTTGGGTCAGCCACCCGCACAACACCGGATGCACGCCGCTTTCGGCTTAACATCATGCTTGAAACAGATACGCCGTTCGAAGAGGCGTCACTGGTCGGAACAGAGGTGAGACTTGGTGAGGCGGTGCTGAGAGTGGAAGCTCCCGTAGGCCGCTGCGCAGCAATCGATGTCGATCCGGCAACCGCCGTCCGCGGGCCACATTATCTGCCATTGATGCAGCGTGAGTTCGGCCATACCGATCTCGGCATTTTCGCCGAGGTGACCGAGGGTGGCCTCGTCAGGCCGGGCGACCGTCTGACAAAACTGGGATAGCGTCGAGCTGGGACAACGCCAGCAACTCAGGCAGCAACACCAACGCTATTCCCCTGAAGAACAGTCGATCAGGCCGAGGCCGAATCCTGTTCTTCCTGAACCATTTCGGAAAGTTTGGCCGGGCTCAGATCGACAACCTCGGCGCTGTCGGCCTTTTCAGCAGCGCTGCCACTTTCAGTGTCCGGCTGAGGCTTGGCCTCTTCCTCGACTGAGGGCTGCGGTGCCTCGGCGCGTGACTGCTTTTCAGCATGCTGTGCACGGCGCTCTTCAGCTGCGTCCACAGCCGCCTGATGAAGACGGAAATAGTGATCGGCAAACTGGGTATAGGCTTCGGCGGTGATCCGCTCTCCGGCGGCTGCCGCGTCATGCGCCAGCGCGAGATATTTCTCGTTCAGCTGTTGCGCGTTGCCGCGAAGCTTCACATCGGGACCATTCGACTCGTAGGACGTGTTCCTGTTCGGCACGTTTGGTTGGGCGTTGCCGTTCCCGCGGCGGCCACGTCCGCGGCCACGCTTTGCATTCTGAGGTTGTCTCATCGACCTGTTAACCGGTTATTGAAACTGAATTGGCAAGCGACTCGTGCCGGATGACGGCTCTTTCAGCTTGCTGTGGTTACCACCATCTTCGGAGGTGACTGCGCGACGCCATACGGCATCCAACGCATGCGGCACCATAGCCATCTCCCGACAGGAAGTGCAAGCCTAAATTGACTGGAACGCGATTTATCCCGGCACATCTGTGGCAGGATTGTCGGCAAGCCCCAGAACCAGACAGCGGCATATGCCGGCAAGGTCCTTCTCACGGCCGATCTCAAAGAGCCCGGCTCTGGCGGCAAGGTCTAGTACCGCGTCTTCCTGACCGGCGCCAATTTCAAGACAGGCCCGCCCACCGCTGGACAGCCCGGCGGCAATGCGCGGCAGCACAGCCCGCCAGCAATCAAGCCCGTCATCACCGCCATCAAGAGCCAGACGTGGATCAAAGCGGGCCACTTCCGCCGCCAGCCCGTCGATCTCACCAGCTGGAATATAGGGCGGATTACACAGGATCAGGTCATAAAGACCGGGTGCCACGCCCGGATCAGAAAAGTCCCCGATGACAAAGTCGGCGCGAGCGGCAAGGCCGTTCTTCCCGGCGTTGCGTGTCGCTGTCTCCACCGCCTCGCCGGCGATATCGACACCCGTTCCCGTGGCATCCGGACGCTCGGAAAGACAGGCCAGAAGCAGCGCGCCCGTACCGCACCCAAGATCCAGAATTCTGCAGGGCTTGCCAGCATCCGTTGCAGCGAGTGCCGCTGCCACGATGGTCTCGGAATCCGGTCTCGGGTCGAGTGTCGCTGGCGCCAGTTCGAGACGCAATGTCCAGAATTCACGCCAGCCTCTGATGCGGCTGACCGGCTCGCCGCCGATCCGGCGCACAAGCAGGCCCTCGAACCTCACAGCGGCCGCATCGTCGAAACAGTCAAGGGTCTCGTGCGGCAGCACCGCCCGGTCCAGTCCCAGCGCCATGCCCAGAAGCAACCGGCTGTCGAGCGCCGGGCTTGCCACACCGCTTTCCTCAAGGCGTCGCACCGCCGGCATCAGAATGTCGCGCGCCTCTACCGGGGCGGCGCTCATTCACCACCCTCAGCAAGACGCTGTGCCTGGTCTTCGGCCACAAGGGCCTCGACCACCTCGTCGAGAGCCTCGCCGGCAATCACCTTGTCGAGCTTGTAGAGGGTAAGGTTTATGCGATTGTCGGTCACGCGCCCCTGCGGAAAATTATAAGTCCGGATCCGTTCCGAGCGATCGCCCGATCCGACCTGGCCCTTTCGCGAGGCGGCGCGTTCGGCCTGAAGCCGTGCACGTTCGGCGTCATACAGCCTCGCGCGCAAAATCTTCATCGCCTTGGCGCGGTTCTTGTGCTGGGATTTCTCGTCCTGCTGGCTGACCACAATGCCGGTCGGCATATGGGTGATCCGCACCGCAGAGTCAGTGGTGTTCACCGACTGCCCCCGGGGCCGGAAGCACGGAAGACATCGATCCGAAGATCGCTTTCCTGAACATCGATATCGACATCCTCGGCCTCTGGCAACACAGCCACTGTGGCGGCCGATGTATGGATACGGCCACCGGCTTCGGTTTCGGGAACACGCTGTACGCGGTGCACGCCGGATTCGAATTTCAGCCGCGCGAACACATCGCTTCCGGCAATGTTGGCAGTCGCTTCCTTGTAGCCGCCAATGCCTGTCTCGGACACTTCCATCACCTCGAACCGCCAACCATGTTTTGCCGCAAAGCGCTGATACATGCCGAACAGGTCGGAGGCAAACAGCGCTGCCTCGTCACCGCCGGTACCGGCCCTTACCTCGAGGATCGCATTTCGCGAGTCGTCCCGGTCACGTGGCAGCAGCAGAAGCTGCAGGCTGCTCATCTCCTCGGGAAGCCGGGCCTCGATCTCCTGAATTTCGGCCTGCGCCATCTCCGCCATTTCGGCATCGTCGGCAGCCTCCTCAGCCAGCATCACGGCAGCGTCCCGGTCACCTTCAAGGCGCCTGACAAGGTCGATCTGCTCGCAGACAGGCCGCAATTCGGACAGCTCGCGTGACAGGCTGGCCAGTTCGTCAGGCGACATCGAAGCGGCATCGGCAAGCCGTGATTCAACCTCGTCACGGCGCGCCAGCACCTTGTCCATGCTCTGCTCTATGCTCATGACGTCTGGCCTTCGCCAAGCATGCTGTGAAGGACCGCGGCGAGATCTGCCTGCGATACTTCCTGCTGCGTGCCGGCGCCAAGGTCGCGGATTTGCGCGCTGCCGCCGGCGACCTCGTCACTACCAAGGATCACAGCAATGCGCACACCGGCACGGTCGGCCTTTTTCAGCCGCTTGCCAATGGCTCCGCCCGTCGGAAGGTCGACAGCCATGCCGGCAGTCCGCAGCGTTTCGGCCAGCGCAAAGGCAGCGCCTTCGGCATCACCATCCATCGGCATTACCGCCACACGCGGCGCGGCAGGCTCCACCTCGCCGACAAGCATCGCCAACCGTTCTACACCAGCTGCCCAGCCGACACCCGGCACAGGGGGACCGCCAAGCATTTCCGACAATCCGTCATAGCGCCCGCCACCAAGAACAGTGCCCTGCGCGCCAAGCGCGTCCGTGATGAATTCAAAAGCGGTATGGCAGTAATAATCGAGGCCGCGCACGAGCAGCGGATCAAAACTCCAGGCAATGCCGGCACCGTCCAGCGCACCGGTCACACTGTCGAAATGCCGGCGTGACTCGTCATTCAGGAAGGCATCGAGGCGCGGCGCTTCGGCAATGATGGCGCGGTCACCAGCATCCTTGGAATCAAGGATCCTGAGCGGGTTCGATGCCAGCCTTGTCTGGCTGTCTTCCGACAGATCAGTTTCATGCGCTTTGAAGAAATCAACCAGCGCGGCGCGATAGGCCTGGCGGCTTTCACTGTCGCCCAGCGAGTTCAGGTGAAGAGTGCAACGGTCGAGCACACCAAGATCATCGAGAATGCGCGCGCCACAGCCGATGATTTCGGCATCGGCCAGACCATCACGCGGACCGAGATATTCAATCCCGATCTGATGAAACTGGCGCATGCGTCCCTTTTGCGGACGCTCATATCGGAACATCGGCCCGGCATAGAAGAACTTCAGCGGCAGGCTCTGGGTCAATCCGTTGGAGATCATCGCCCGCACCACGCCGGCGGTGTTTTCAGGGCGCAGTGTCAGCGTCTCACCACCACGATCAGTGAAATTATAGGTTTCCTTGGTGACCACATCGCTGCTGTCGCCAAGCGGACGCGAGAAGACCTCGGCAAACTCGAAAATCGGCGTTGCCATTTCCTGAAAACCATAGAGGCCTGCAGCGGCGCGCGCCGGGCCGATCACCCGCTGGTGGCCGGCCATCGCAGCTGGCATGAGATCCGTGGTTCCCCTGGCGGGTTGCAAACGAGACATATTGGACTGGTCCCCGGGATGGTGTCGCGAGAAGGCGGGATCGGCCGTGTCAGGCTTGAGCCGCTTCGGGTTCGGACGCTGCGGTTGCCTTGATCTCGGCGGCACGGGCCTCGACAAGGCCGACAACATGCTCGACGATGTCGCCATTCGTCAACCTGTGATCGGCGAGACCCGACACATAGACCTGATGCGTGCCCTTGCCGCCACCTGTCAGACCGATATCGGTCTCGCGTGCCTCGCCCGGACCATTTACCACACAGCCGATGATCGACACCGTCATCGGCACATCGATATGTTCGAGACGTTCCTCGATCACCTGAACCGTGGAAATCACGTCAAATTGCTGGCGCGCGCAGGACGGGCAGGAAATCACCGTGACGCCGCGACGGCGCAGGCCAAGGGATTTCAGCATCTCATAGGCAACACGCACTTCTTCAGTTGGATCGGCCGACAGCGAGACCCGCACCGTATCGCCAATGCCGGCCCAGAGCAGGCCGCCAAGCCCGATGGCGGATTTCACCGTGCCTGCCCGCATGCCGCCAGCCTCGGTGATCCCGATATGGAGGGGGCAGTCGATGACATCGGCAAGCTGCTGATATGCGGCAACGGCAAGGAAGACGTCCGAGGCCTTCCCCGAAATCTTGAATTCATGAAAATCATTGTCCTGAAGAATGCGCGCATGTTCGAGCGCCGATTCGACCAGCGCTTCGGGACATGGCTCGGCATATTTCTCCAGAAGGTGGCGTTCCAGCGACCCGGCGTTCACCCCGATACGCATCGAGCACCCGTGATCGCGGGCCGCCTTGATCACCTCGCGCACTCTTTCCTCGTTGCCGATATTGCCGGGGTTGATCCGCAGGCATGCCGCTCCCGCCGCCGCCGCCTCGATGGCTCGGCGGTAATGGAAATGGATGTCGGCAACAATCGGGACCGGACTCTCGGCGCAGATTTCCTTGAGCGCGCGGGTGCTATCCTCATCGGGACAGGAAACGCGGACAATGTCTGCACCCGCCTCGGCCGCGGCGGTGATCTGTGCCATTGTGCCACTGACATCCGTCGTCAGCGTGTTGGTCATGGTCTGCACCGAAATCGGTGCGTCACCGCCAACCGGCACTGAGCCGACCATGATCTGCCGGCATTTGCGTCGTTCAATTGTTCTGTAAGCTCGGTAAGCGTTGGCCACGGGCCGCCCCTGTCATTTTATGCGGTCCGGTTACAGGCGATATTGCCGGCAGGGCGACACCATGCAGGCATAGCGCGTCAGGCCATGTCCGGACTGCTCTAGAGTTGGTTGCGAAGCCTGTCGGCATCAAGAGGAAGATCACGAAGGATTTCACCGCTCTCGCCGACGCTCTGCACGGCACCATCGTGGAACACCAACTCAACCCCGCCGGCGTTGCCCGTGCTGAGATAGAGCCGGTCGCGGCTGTCGACCACATAGACCTCGCCTTCGCGCATCAGTTTGGCCATCACCTCTTCGCCGTCATTGCGGATGATTTCGATCCAGCTGATAGAGGTCGCCCGAACAGTAATCTCGAGTTCCGGAACACGCTGGCGCGCATAAGCCACACCGGTGCTCGCCAGGCTGTTCTCGTCGCCAGGTGATGCCGCAATGTCATCACTTGAGGCGGCATCTTCAGCCACCGCTGCAGCAGGTGCGCCTGTATCCGCAACAGCCACCACCTCTTCTTCTGGCTGGGCTATTGATTCATCTGCAGATGGTGCTGTCGTCGCGGCAAGCGTATCCACATCGGACAGGCTGGTTGTCACTGCCGGCGTTTCAGCCACTGTCTGCGTTTCGGATGCGACAGATGCAAGCTGTTCTGTCTGCGCGCCAAGCTCTGTCACGGTTGTTGCCGGATCGGGCGCCACAGTCTGGGGCGCCACTGTCTGGGGTGTTGCCGAGGCTATAGCTGTCTCGCCATCTTCCTGTTCTTCCGGAATGACGGTTTCCGCGACGTTCTGAATGGTCGCCTCGCCCGTGTCCGTCGCCGGCAGGCTGTCCAACTGGTCAGCGCCTGCAAGTTCCTGTTCAGACGCCTGAATGATCAGATTGTCGGATTCCGTCGCCGTTGTCTCGACCTGCGGCGCGGCTGCAGTTTCCTGCGGCGCCTCGCCAAGCAGGGCCGCGACAAGATCCGGCTTTCCGGCGGCATACCAGCCGCCATAACCAAGGCCGGCAAAGATCACCATGATCGAAGCCATCATCGCGCCGGAGCGCTGCGGCTGCTGCCGATCAACCGGGAAACTGTAGGACGGCTTCGCCTCGCGATCGGTGAGCAACACACGATAGCGTTGCGTCATCACTTCGGGATCAAGACCGACTTCACGCGAATATGTCCGGATATAGCCGGATACATAGGTGGACCCGGGCAACAGATCGAAATCACCAGATTCAAGATTTTTCAGATGATGGCGTGAAATACGAACAAGCTGCGCAAGTTCCTGAAGCTGCATCCCGGTTTCAAGGCGCGCAGCATTAAGATCAGCCCCGATTGCCCTGAAGCTGTCCTGCTCCACCTCTTCATCATCGCGCGTCTCAAGTTCCATAACAGCCCACGCGGAGTTCCCGAATGTTTCACTATTACAGTAACTAAAACAGGACGGATTGCGACCTGCAGATCATTTTTGTGCAAATTGCCCGCGCGCGTGACCGGTATTTTCAAGTCTCCCGCTCGCCGATATGTCACCCGGATAGACGTTCTGTTCAGTCTTCGCTGTCGAGACCAAAGGCGGTATGAAGGCTGCGAACGGCAAGCTCGGTATATTCCGAGGCGATCAGGACCGAAATCTTGATCTCCGACGTCGAGATAACCTCGATATTGATGCCACGCTCGGCGAGGGTTTCAAACATCGCCCTTGCAACGCCCGGTTGCGAGCGCATGGCGGTTCCGACCACGGAAATCTTGGTGACGCCGGCATCAGAGTCGACGGCCCTGAAGCCCAGTCGCTCACGTGCGCCGTCGATCAGACCAAGCGCCTTGTCGAGGTCACCGCGGCCCAGCGAGAAAGTGATATCGGCTTGCTGTCCTTCGCTGGCCGCACTCTGCACGATCATGTCGACATTGATATGGTTCTCGGCCAGTTCACCGAAGATGGACGCTGCAATGCCGGGCTTGTCCGGCAGGCCCTGAATGGTGATCTTCGCTTCGTCGGGGCTGTAGGCAATGCCGCTGATCTTTTCCTGTTCCACGATTTCATCCTCATTCACGACAAGGGTTCCGGGCGCATCCGAAAAGCTGGAGCGCACCTGAAGGTTCACATTATGGCGCATGGCCATGGCTACCGACCGGGTCTGCAGTACCTTGGCACCAAGGGACGCCATCTCCAGCATCTCCTCAAAGGTGATGCGGTCAAGTTTCTGCGCCTTCGGGGCAATCCGCGGGTCTGTGGTGTAGACACCGTCGACATCGGTGTAGATATCACAGCGGTCCGCCTGCAAGGCTGCCGCAAGCGCCACAGCCGATGTATCCGAGCCGCCACGGCCAAGCGTCGCCACCCGCCCGTCGGGAGCAATGCCCTGAAAGCCGGCGACAACGGCCACCCGACCACCAGCAAGGCGCTCGCGCATCAGCGTGCAGTCAATGCTGTCGATGCGCGCCGCACCATGAACATCGTCGGTACGGATCGGAATCTGCCAGCCAAGCCAAGAGCGCGCATCAATGCCGAGATTTTGCAGCGCAATCGCCAGAAGGCCGACTGTTACCTGCTCGCCGGTGGCGACAATGGTGTCATATTCACGGGCATCATGCATCGGACCGACGTCGCGCGCCCAGGACACCAGCTGGTTCGTGGTCCCGGCCATTGCCGAAACAACCACCGCTACCTGATGCCCGGCATCAACCTCGGACTTCACCCGTGTCGCGACATTGCGAATGCGATCGAGGTCGCCGACCGAGGTGCCACCAAATTTTTGAACAATGAGCGCCATTTTTGCCCTATGGTTGCGGCCAGTTGTTGAAAACGCTGATGTCTTAGCGACTAAGGCGATATGGGGCAAGCCTGTGAACACGACGGCAGATCAAAAAGAAATCGAGAATTTCGCGGCGATGTCCTCGCAATGGTGGGACCCTGACGGGCCGATGGCCCCGCTTCATGATTTCACACCGGTGCGGATCGACTACATTCTGGACAGTGTCAGGCGGCTTGGCACGGGCGGCGGGGTGAACGGCGTCGGCGGGTTGCGCATTCTCGATATCGGCTGTGGCGGCGGCCTGCTTGCCGAACCGATGGCACGGCTTGGCGGCATTGTCACCGGGATCGACGCCACCGCCGAGGCGATCGAGGCGGCGCGGGCCCATGCCGCAAATGCCGGGCTCGATATCGATTACCGCTGCTGTACGGCTGAAGCGCTGGCCGAACAAGGTGCAACATTCGATGTAATCTATGCCTCGGAAGTCATCGAGCATGTGACGGACAGGCGGCTGTTCGCCGCTTCCATCGCCGCAATGCTGGCACCCGGCGGGACGGTCGTCATCACCACCATCAACAGGACGCTGGCATCACTGGCGCTGGCGAAAGTGGCACTGGAATATGTCTTCAGACTGGTGCCGGCCGGAACGCATGACCCGGCCCGTTTCGTCAAGCCACACGAGCTGCGCGCCGAATTCGCCGGGGCCGGGATCATTCTCGATGACATGACGGGATTCGCACCGCGGCCGGCGCGGCGCATCGGCGGCAACGGATTTGTTCGCACCTCGATGATGGCAATCAATTATGCGGCGAGCGGCACCAGCGCCTGAGCGACAGACAGGCTTGCTGCGTCAATTGTCCTTGGGAAGCCAGGGCATATCCATGATCTCGATGCCCTCCTCGTCGAGCGCCTCGCGCTCTTCAGCGGTGGCCTGGCCATAGATGCCTTCGGGCTCGGCCTCGCCATAATGAATCTTCCGCGCTTCTTCGGCGAAGTTATCGCCGACGTCGCGGCACTCTTCACGAATCTTTGTCTGCAGCGCGCGCATCTCGGACATCAGCTCCTGCATCTTGCGCGCGGCAGCTGGTGGCAGCGCGGCGCTTGCCTGCTGAGGTGCCTGCTGCGGCGCCTGCTGAGATTGTGGCACTGGTTGCGCTGCAGGTTGCCCCTCGGCGAGATCGGTCTTGCGGGTTTTCGGACTGGCAAGGTTCGGCGCCATCAGCGCACGGCGCACATCGGCGGACTCGCAGACAGGACAGGTCAGAAACCCTGATGCCTGCTGCGATTCAAAGGCGGCGGAGTCACCAAACCATCCCTCAAACTCGTGCGACTGATCGCAGATAAGCTGGTATTTGATCATTCCCTTGCACCCTGGCGCCAACCGGTCAGGTCAGCTTTCCGTGGCAATGTTTGAACTTCTTTCCTGACCCGCACGGGCATGGCTCATTCCGCGACACCTTGCGGTTGGCCGGCATTGCAGCCGGCTGACGCGGTGCCTCGGATGGCTGATCTCCCGCTTGTGTCTCAGGCTCCGGCTGACGGACCTCGACATGGCTCAGCACCATCGTTACCGTCTCGCGCAGGCCGGCAAGCAGCCCTTCAAACATGGTGAAGGCCTCGCGCTTATATTCATTCAGCGGATCCTTCTGCGCATAGGCGCGAAGCGAGATACCCTGCCGGAGCTGTTCGAGGCTCAGAAGATGCTGCTTCCACTGCTGATCAAGCACCTGCAGAAGAAGCGACTTTTCTGCCATCCGCATGGTATCCGGCCCGATCCGCACCGCCTTTTCCGCCATGTAGCGGTCCGACATGTCGGTCAGGCGCTCTTCGATCTCGGTTTCGGCGACGCCGTCCTCTGCAAACCACTCTTCAGCAGGCACCTCGACACCCAGAATGCGCTGGGACTCTTCCTGAAGCTGCGCGGCGTTCCACTGGTCGCTGAAACTTCCCGCCGGAACCGAACGCTCGACGATCTGCGAGACGGCCTCGCGCCGCATATCTGTAACCGTGTCCTGAACATCGCCCGAGCGCATGATTTCCTTGCGCTGTTCGAAAATGACCGTCCGCTGGTCATTCATCACATCATCGAATTTCAGCAGCTGCTTGCGAATTTCGAAGTTGCGCGCCTCGACCTTGGACTGGGCCTTTTCCACGGCCTTGTTGATCCACGGGTGGACGATGGCCTCGCCCTCTTCGAGCCCCAGCTTCTGGAGCATGCCATCGAGCTTGTCCGAGCCGAAGATCCGCATCAGGTCGTCCTGAAGCGACAGGAAGAATTTTGAAGCGCCCGGGTCGCCCTGTCGGCCTGTCCGGCCACGAAGCTGGTTGTCGATCCGGCGGGATTCATGGCGCTCGGTGCCGATGACATAGAGGCCGCCTGCCGCGAGAGCCTGCTCCTTCAGCGCCGCCACTTCAGCGCTGATCTGCTCGACCTTGTCCTCGCCGGCATCTTCAAGCCGCATCTCGAGATTGCCGCAAAGCTGAATGTCGGTACCACGGCCGGCCATGTTGGTGGCGATGGTCACCGCGCCGGGCACACCGGCTTCGGCGATGATCCGCGCCTCTTCGGCATGGAATCTCGCATTCAGGACATTGTGCGGGATCTTCCGCTTCTTCAGCACTGCCGACAGCGCCTCGGATTTTTCGATGGTGACCGTTCCGACCAGCACCGGCTGGCCACGCTCGCGGCAATCGACAATCAGCTCGATGACGGCGTCGTCGCGCTCCTCGGTGGTGCGATAGACCTCGTCGTCATGGTCGACGCGCTGCACCTCGACATTGGTCGGGATGCTGGCCACCTCGAGCTTGTAGATTTCGGAGAATTCGCCGGCTTCGGTCAGCGCCGTGCCGGTCATGCCGGCGCGCTTGTCATACAGCCGGAAGTAATTCTGGAACGTGACCGATGCGACCGTCTGGTTCTCGGCCTGAATCTCGAGGCCCTCGCGCGCCTCGATGGCCTGATGCAGGCCTTCGGAGAAGCGGCGTCCTTCCATCGCACGGCCGGTGAACTCGTCGATGATCACCACCATGCCGTTCTTGACCATGTAATGCGTGTCGCGCTGGAACAGTTTGTGCGCACGAAGAGCCTGGTTGACATGATGCAGCAGGCCGACATTCTCGATGTCATAGAGAGTGCCATCCCCTATTGCACCAGCGGCACGGAGCAGCTCTTCGGCATGTTCGATGCCTGCCTCGGACAGCGAGACCGAGCGGCCCTTCTCGTCGAGATCGTAATCCTCTGGAACCAGTCCCGGAATGATGCCGTTGGCAACATGATACTGGTCGGATGTCTTCTCGGCCTGACCGGAAATGATCAGCGGCGTACGCGCTTCGTCGATCAGGATCGAGTCAACCTCGTCGACGATCGCGAAATGATGGTCACGCTGAACCATGTCCTCGATGCGGAACTTCAGGTTGTCACGAAGGTAGTCGAAGCCGAATTCATTGTTGGTGCCATAGGTCACATCGCAGCGATAGGCGGCACGGCGGACCTCGTCATCCTTGTCGCCGGTGATGCAGCCGACGCTCATGCCAAGACGCTCATAGACCTTGCCCATCCAGGCGGCATCGCGCGACGCGAGATAGTCATTCACGGTAACGACATGAACACCACGATCCTCAAGGGCGTTCAGGAACACCGCCAGCGTCGCCACCAGTGTCTTACCCTCACCGGTTTTCATCTCGGCGATCTCGCCCTGGTGAAGCGCAATGCCACCCATCAGCTGCACATCGTAGTGACGCTGACCCAGCGCACGCTTGGCGGCCTCGCGAACCCGGGCAAAAGCCTCGGGCAGAAGATCGTCAAGTGTCGCACCATCGGCAAGACGGGCGCGAAGGTCGACGGTGGAAGCATGAAGCTGTTCGTCGCTCAGTACGGCAATCTTTTCCTCGAGAGCGTTGACCGCCGCCACCTGCGATGCGTAGCGCTTGATCGCCCGGTCATTATTCCCCGAACCAAACAGGTTTTTCGCCAAAGATCCAAACATGCATTTCCCCGCGTGACCTTGCCGTCGGCCTGTCCGAAGAACGGATTACCGTGCCGACATATTCCGGCCGCGCGACAGCGCTGCCGATCCGGATGTTCCGGCCAGTTTCGACATAGTGCGACAGGCCTTAATTGTCAATCAAACCACCTGTTTGAACAAAGGGCATCGCTGGCTATCGACCGCCTGTCCTCACTTATGTTTCGAGCTGTTGCAGAGGGTTGAAATACAGCCGGTCATGGGCAACACTGCCCTCGGCTTCCAGCAGGGTCTCGGCAAGACTTGATCGCCATACCGACATGGCCGGGACCAGGCACATTTTTCCCTTTTCCGTGAGGATATCTGATGAAACCGCTTTCCACCTTCGTGGCCACCACCGTTCTGTCTCTTTCGCTGGCCGTTCCGGCGCAGCTCATGGCCCAGGACCGCATCGCCGTGGCAACAATAGACGGCGACAGCATCTGGCTGGACGAGATCATGGCCGTGGCGGAAACGCTGCCTCCGGAATATCAGCAGCAGGGCATCGCCGGCATCTATGACCAGCTGGTCGACGATGTGGCAAATTCGAGACTCGCCGCGATCGCCGCGCGCAGCAGCGGCCTGGACAAGGAAGAGGATGTTGCCAGCGCCATGAAAACCGCGGCCAACCGGGTTCTTGCCGAGGCCTATATCACCCGCGAGGTCGGCAAGGAAATCACCGAGGAAGCCATTCAGGCAGCCTATGATGCCTTTGTTGCCGACACCGGATCGCGCGAGACGGTGACCGCCTCGCACATCCTTGTCGAGACCGAGGAAGCGGCAAGAGCGATCATCGGGCAGCTGCAGGATGGTGCCGACTTCGCCGAACTGGCGCGTGAGAAATCAACCGGTCCCAGCGGCCCGAACGGCGGATCGCTTGGCAGCTTTGGTCGCGGCCAGATGGTTCCCGCCTTCGAGGCTGCTGCCTTCGGCATGCCGGTCGGAAGTTTTTCGGACAATCCGGTCCAGACCCAGTTCGGCTGGCATGTGATTCAGGTGTCGGACAAAGGGATCGAAGAGGCACCGGCGCTGGACCAGATGCGGGATCAGATCGCCGCCAACCTGTCGCGGCAGAGCTTTGCCCGTATTGTCGAGACCCTGCGCGTCGGCACCACAATCGAAATCCGGCCACTGGCCGATGTGATGGCCGAAGCGCGGCAGGCGGCCGAGAACGCGCAATGACCATCTCGCCGCTGGCGCCCGACGCTTTTCCGGCGATGCCGGACATCGCGGGCGTGACGCTGTCTACAGCCGCATCCGGCATGAAATATACCGGGCGTGACGACATGATGCTGATGCAGCTCGGTGATTCGGGCAGCATCGCTGCTATCTTTACCAAATCGGACACGGCGGCAGCACCAGTCGCATGGTGCAGGCGGCAGCTTGGTACGGGCGGCGGGACACGCGCTATTCTGGTGAATGCGGGGAATGCCAACGCCTTTACCGGCGATGGCGGCATGGCGGCGGTCACAGCCTGTTGCGAAGGCATCGCTGCAAGACTGGGCTGTGCGCCCGGCGAGGTGCTGATGGCATCGACAGGCGTGATCGGCGAGCCGCTGGACAGCGCCGTTCTCGCAGCCCATTTCGACGATCTCGCCAGTGGCAGCGCCGACTGGCAGACGGCAGCGCAGGCTATCCTTACCACCGACACATTCGCCAAAGGGGCAAGCGCCACAACCGCCATCGGCGGCACCAGGGTGCAGATCGCCGGTATCGCCAAGGGTTCTGGCATGATCGCCCCCGACATGGCGACGATGCTGGCCTTCATCGCCACCGACGCGGCGCTGCCACAAAAGGTTCTGACCACATTGCTGACCGATGCCACTGATCGCAGCTTTAATGCCATCACAGTCGACAGCGACACCTCGACAAACGACAGCGTCTATCTGATGGCGAGCGGCGCAGCCGGGAATGATGCGGTTGCCGGAACTGACGATCCGGCACTCGATGACTTCCGCGGCGCACTTGATCAGGTGATGCAGGATCTCGCCAGACAGATTGTCCGCGACGGCGAAGGCGCCACCAAATTCATCACCATTTCCGTGACAGGTGCCGCGGATGACGCGGTTGCACACAGCATCGGAATGTCGATCGCAAACTCGCCTCTGGTGAAAACGGCAATCGCCGGCGAGGACGCAAACTGGGGCCGCATCGTCATGGCGGTTGGCAAGTCGGGGGCCGGTATCGACCAGAGCAAACTGGACATCGCGATGGGCGGGGTTCTGATCGCCGCCGCCGGTGGCCGCCTCGACGATTATGACGAGGCGCCCGTGGCCGCGCACATGAAGGGCGAGGAGATCGACATTGCCGTCAAGGTCGGCGACGGGGCCGGTGCGGCACGCGTCTGGACCTGCGACCTCACCCACGGATATATCTCGATCAATGCCGACTACCGCAGCTGATCATCCCGCGCCGGGCCTGCCGACGGTTCTTGTCAGCGCAGTCGTGCTGGTGGATGCCGACGGGCGTGTGCTTCTGGCACAGCGGCCCGAGGGCAAATCCATGGCCGGGCTGTGGGAATTTCCCGGCGGCAAGGTCGAGGCCGGCGAGACTCCCGAAGCGGCACTGATCCGCGAGCTTGGCGAGGAACTCGCCATCGACACCGCGGAAAGCTGCCTCGCGCCGCTGAGCTTTGTCAGTCACGCCTATGACGATTTCCATCTGCTGATGCTTGTCTATGTCTGCCGAAAATGGAAGGGAACGCCGCAACCGGTGGAAGGCGGCGAGCTGACCTGGGCGCGGGCGGCGCGGCTTCGCGACTATGACATGCCGCCTGCCGACCTGCCGTTGATTGCGGTGATTCAGGATTTGCTGATGTAGCTTTGATCAGCCTTCGGGATCATGCTCGGTGGTGTCGAGGCTGTCGGCAAGTCGATGCGCCGCGCTTCCCGGACGAAGCGGGGTCTGCTGGCTTTCATGCGGGGCCCAGCCGGTCAGGGTGATGATCTCGAAACTCGCCGGAATGCGGCCATCGGGGCCGGCAAAGCGGTCATGGTAGATTTCCGCCGCACGAAGGAACAGCCGCCGCGAAGTCGGCGCCCGGCGACGACCAAGAAGGGCATTCTGTTCGCCCATGCCGCGAAGGTCCGCCATCAGCCGGAACATGTCGGGATAGGTGATGGTCAGCCTGTCGGCATCGGCCACCGGCAGCGCCAGCCCGGCCCGGCCAAGCAACCCGCCAACATCTCGAATATCCGCCATCGGCGCTGTGCGTGGCCCGGCACCGCCATAGATCTCCTGTTCGGCCTCGAGAAGCGAGGCGCGCAGTTCGGTCAGCGTTGCCCCGCCAAGCAGGTTCACAAGGCACAGCCCGTCTGGCTTCAGCAATCTGCGGATTTGCGCCATGACGCCCGGAAGATCATCCACCCAGTGCAGCATCAGGCAGGAGAACACCGCATCGAAACTGCCCTCGACAAAGGGAAGCCGGTCATATTCGCTTGCCAGCGCCGGACCGGCGGCGGCGGCCATCGCAGCAAATTCCGGGGCCGGGTCGGCCTGCAGCACTGTGCCGATCTTGCCCGTCTCGCGGATCACGCCGGTCAGCGTGCCGTCATGGCTTCCGAAATCGAGACAGAGCGGAAAATCACGCCGCATGAGTTCGAGCCTGTCGGCAATCCGGATGGCGGCCTCGCGCTTCAGGAAGTCAAACCCGGAAAATCCCGCGGCGGCCCGTGCGCGGTTGCGGCGCTGCGCCGCCTGGTCGAACAGTCGGGGGATGGATGGCTCTTGCGACATGGCCCGCACTGTCGCTGGCGGCAGGTCAAACCGCAAGGGAAAATCAGTGCAGAAGGCGGTCGTTAACGCCGCATTTACCCGGGCCCGCTAGCCTGTCCGGATGATCCGAATAGCTCATCTCGTCACACGCCCGGCGCGCTATCTCGCCGGCCTTGTCCTGCCGCATCAATGCGTGCTGTGCAGGCGCTTTGCCGACAGCACCGGCCTGTGCGCCGAATGCTGGAGCGGCCTGTCGCCGATCGGCGCGCCAATCTGCAGCCGCTGCGGCCTGCCACTTGGCCATACGCTGGCCGAACCCATATGCGCCGCCTGCTGGATGGACCCGCCACCACTGGCGATGATCCGGGGCTGCCTTCATTATAATGACATCTCGCGCAAGCTGATCCTCGCCTTCAAACATGGCGACGGGCTGCAGCTGACGCCGTTCCTTGCATCTCTGATGGCACGGGATTTTCTGATGATGGCGGGTGAGGAGGACAGTCTGGTTGTTCCCGTGCCGCTTCACCGGAAACGCTATTTCCGCCGACGATACAACCAGTCTGCCGAGCTGGCACGGCGGCTCTGCCACATCACCGCGCGTGGCAGCCTTGCCACCGACCTTCTCGTCAGGCACCGGGCCACGGCAAGCCAGGGCGGGCTGAGCCGCCGCCAGCGCCACCGCAATCTCAGCGGGGCATTTTCAATAGACCATGCGGCACGCGAAAGGCTTGCCGGACGACCGGTGGTTCTGATCGATGATGTGATGACCACCGGCGCAACCCTGTTCACGGCGGCGAAATGCCTGACAACGGCGGGAAGCGGCCCGGTCTCGGCGCTGGTGGTTGCCCGTGTGGCGCGACCGCGCGAACCTTGATTTTAGCACCAAAAGGCCGGATATAAGCCTGACAAGATCAGAACAGGGTCGGCCAATGCCAAAAGTCGAAATTTACACCTCAATCATGTGCGGCTACTGCACACGGGCGATCAGGCTGCTCGAAAGCAAGAACATCGCCTATGAGGAGATTGACGTATCGATGAGTTCGAGCTTCGCGCCAGCATGCGCAGCCGGTCCGGCGGCAGCAACAGCGTGCCGCAGATCTTCATCGACAATGATCATATCGGTGGCTGCCGCGAGCTTTACGCGCTGGAGAATGCCGGCCATCTCGACAAGCTGCTGGCAGCATGACAGCCGGTCGCGACCCCGGCGCTGTTGCCGCGCTGCAATATTGCGCCGCCGGCACAGCCGAGGAGACACTTCACACGCTGATGCCGTTGATCGACCGGGCGGCAGATGACGGCGCAAAGCTGGTCTGCCTTCCAGAGGCTGCCACCTTCCTTGCTGCCAACCGGGCCGCGCTTGCCGATGAGGCGGAACCGGTGGGCGAAAGCCCGGTTCTGGACAGGCTGTGCGATGCCGCTGCACGACGCGGGATCGAGCTGTCCATCGGGTCGATGTTCTTCCTCGGGCCGGACGGACGACACGTCAACCGGCACCTGCTTGTCGGTGCCGACGGCGAAATTCGGGCGCATTACGACAAGATTCATATGTTCGACGCCGATGTTGGCGATGGAAAGAGCTATCGTGAGTCCCGCTATTTCGCGCCGGGCGATGAAATGGTGCGCGCCGAGAGCTGCGGCATGAATATGGGGCTGACGATCTGTTACGATCTGCGCTTCCCGCATCTCTATCGCCGCCTTGCTCAGGACGGTGCGGAAATGCTGGCCATTCCGGCGGCCTTCACCTTCAACAGCGGCAAGGCGCATTGGCATGTTCTGCTTCGTGCGCGTGCCATCGAAACCGGCTGCTTCGTCGTTGCCGCTGCCCAATGCGGAACGCATGCGGATGGTCGCCGCACCTATGGCCATGCGCTGATTGTCTCTCCATGGGGCGAGATCATGGCCGAGGCCGCCACCGATGACGACAATGCGGCTGCCGGTGCGAATGACGCTGTCATTCATGCCAGCCTTGATGCAGAGATGGTCACGAAGGCACGAAAAGCGATCCCGTCGCTGGGAACCCAGCCGGAGTTTTCCTGAATAAAAAGCCGAGCTGAAGCGGCCGGATCAGACCGCGCCGTCACCCATCGCCAGATATTTCTGTGCCCGGTCCTCGACCAGAGCCGCAGCATCCATCGACTGCATCTGCTGCAGCTGGGTGAAACATGTATCTCCAAGGCTGTCGATGGCCGTGGCCTGATCGCGATGCGCGCCGCCAAGCGGTTCCGGGACAATGGCGTCAATCACGCCAAGTTCCTTCATATGCGCCGATGTGATGCGAAGCGCCTCGGCGGCGTCCTTGGCATGATCGCCGCTACGCCACAGGATCGAGGCACAGCCCTCGGGCGAGATCACCGAATAAATGGCATGTTCGAACATCACCACACGGTTGCCGGTGGCAAGCGCGATGGCGCCGCCTGACCCGCCCTCGCCGATGATGCTGGCAACCATCGGAGTGGGAAGCCGCAGGCAGGAACGGATGGCGGTGGCGATGGCTTCGGCCTGTCCACGCTCTTCGGCGCCGCGCCCCGGATAGGCGCCCGCCGTATCGACAAAGCTGAGAACCGGAAGGCCGAAGCGGCCGGCAAGATCCATCAGCCTTGACGCCTTGCGATAGCCCTCGGGCCGCGCCATACCGAAATTGCGCTTGATACGCTCCTCGGTGGTGCTTCCCTTTTCAGTGCCCATGACCATCACGGCCTGACCACGGAACCGCGCCATCCCGCCGATCACGGCATAGTCCTCGGCATAGTTGCGGTCGCCGGCAAGCGGCGTGAAATCTTCGAACAGCTGGTCAATGATGGTGCTGATGCGCGGCCGGTCGGGGTGGCGCGCAACCTGCACCTTTTCCCACGGACCAAGTTTTTCATAGGTCGTCTTCAGTTCACGCTCGATGCGGGTCTGCAGCTTGCCAATCTCGTCGGCAATATTGATGCTGCCATCAGAGCTCATATGGCGAAGCTCCTCGACCTTGCCCTCAAGGGCGGCAATTGGTTTCTCAAAATCCAGAAAATGTCGCATGACAGCCTGTTTATCCTGGTTGCAGCAAAATGTGTTCTGCGCCGCGGCACCGCGTGACGGGTCGCAGTTTAGTCGCCTTGATTCGCCTTCGCAAGCGGGTGCGCCGCCGCAACAAGGCCGGCAAGCCTGTCGGGACGGGTCTTGGTGTAAATCTGGGTGGTCGAAATATCCGCATGGCCCAGAAGCGTCTGCAGGCCGCGAAGGTCGGCGCCGCGATTCAGCATATGGGTTGCGAAACTGTGCCGGACCACGTGAGGGCTGACCCGCCGCGGGTCGATCCCGGCAGCCGTCCCGACCCGTTTCAGCGCGGCCGCAAATTGCTGGCGCGAGACATGGCTGTCACGCCAGGGAAACAGAAATGGCGAAGTGACAAAATCGGCGGTTGCATCACGGGATGCCATCCATGCGGCAATGGCATCACGTGCCGGCGCGCCTGTCGCCACCAGCCGTTCCTTGCCGCCCTTGCCAGTGACGATCACGGTTTCAAGCTCGCGCCGGAACTGGTCCACCGGCAATGATACAAGTTCGGAGACACGCAGACCGGTGGCATATAGAAGCTCGAGCATCGCCGTCATACGCAGCGCCTCGGCAGGTGGCGTGAGGGCCCGGGCAGCCGCGATCAGGGCGGTGATCTCCTCTTCCGACAGGCTCTTCGGCAGTGACGCCGGCTGCTTCGGATTGTCGATCCACCGGCAGGGATTGTCGGGCCGCACCCGTTCCTCGACCAGCCAGGACATCATCTGGCGAAGCGCACTCAGGCGGCGGGCGACGGATCGGGCCGCAAGGCCGCTGTCCGTCCATTCCGCCAGCAGGCCTCGCAGGTCATCCGCATCGCAGCTGTCGAAATGGCGGCCTGCCTGTGACAGACCCTCCAGACATCCGTTCAGGTCGCGCTCATAGGCGACGAGGCTGTTTACTGCCAGACCGCGGTCCGCAGCCATGGCCTGCAGGAATTCGGTAATGACCGGGTCCTGTCCGGTTCTGCTAGTTGCTTTGTTCGGCATTTGTCTCTGCCGTGGCAGCATCAGCTTCGGCGCCTGCCGCATCAGCGGTGCCAGCTTCGGCTGTGCCGTCATCGGCTACAGCGGCATCCTCTTCGATGACCGACGCACTCTCATCAGCACCTTCGCCGGTTGCGTCAGTTGCGCCAACTGCATCTGTCGCTTCCGTTTCAATCTCGCTTGCGCCAGCAGCAACGTCATCCGCTTCCGCATCAATCATCGCGATTGGCATCACCTCGCCGGAATCGCGCATCACCATCAGCAGGTGGGCCTTGGCCACGTCACCGGCGAACGCTCTTGCCGTGGCCGGCTGGCCAACCTTGTCGAGCGCACGCGCCACGCGCGCAGCATCCGCTGGATGAATGGCGGCAAGGTCGAGCGTGCCGACAATGCGATGCGCCAAAAGCACTGTTTCAGCGACGCGGCCGTCACCAGCGGCCTGTTCCATGGCGCGGAGCATGATCGGCGAGATCGACAGGAACGATGCAGGCTCGCCGGAATCCGGCGATGTCAGATCCAGCCAGTCATCGCCCGCATTGATGGCGGCATCCATCGGCGTGTCCAGCTCGATGAGCGGCAGAAGGTGCCACAGGCCAAACTGGTCGAGCGGTGCGACATTGGCCTCGCCGCCGCCAATCATGGCAAGCAGGTCGCGGGCGGCACGCGCCGTGTCCGTATCCAGCTGCGGTGGCAGGTCGGCCGCATCGCCAATGCCCAGAAGCAACGACATCCTGACGGCAAGCGCCGGATCGGCGGCAATGGCATCAGCTGCGCCTTCAAACCCGAGGCTCTGGCGCACCAGCTCGGCATAGAGCGGCGCCATCATCAGACCGGCACCACTGGCGGTATCCGCATCCATGGCAGTGGCAATCATCGGCAGCCGTGCAATGCTCTGTTCCTTGTCGAGCGCACGCCAGACAAGGGCCCGGGTCAGCGCCGAGGGCTGGCTTTGATGGCGCGAAGACGCCAGCTGCACCTGATCGCCTGTAAATGTGGCGCTGCGCCATAGCTTTGCCGCCTTGCCGTGATCGACAATCCCGCGGTCCAGCGCCCGCCAGGTAGAGACAAGACGCGCATCGGCATCGAGATAACGCAACCCGACCGCGGTCTGGGCGGAGCCGGCGGACAGGGCGTCCAGTGCGGCAACATTGATATCGCTATGCGCCGCATCCAGCAGCACAATATGAAGCGGCTCGAGAAGAGAGGGATCGATCGGCCCCGGGTCGGTATCATTCAGCAGTTTTGCGACAAGCGCCGAGAACAGCGCATCATCGACACCCATGGCCGACAGAATATCGGCAGCAAACTGGGCGTTGGCAGCATCGCCCATGGCCGCGCTGCAGATCACTTTCGCCTTGTGCCAGAAGGGCTCGAAGGTGCGGCTGACCTGATACATCACTGTGCGACAGGCTTCCTCGTCACGACGAGCCATCAGCTGCGTCTCGACAAGCCACTGTTTCCAGTCAAGCCATGGCTCTTCATCGGGAAGCTGTCCGACAAGCGATTCCAGCATCTGCGAGCGACCGCTCGCTGCCATCCAGTCGAGCCTCGCAGCCACCAGCGCATCGGCATTGTCCGCCGCGCCTACAGGCGGCACAGCCCGATGCGCAACAATGTTATGCGCAAGGGCCGAAAGGGCCGGAGAGGAGCCAAGCACCTGGTCATTGTCCAGCAGCAGGGCAGCGCGGTCGGCCGATGTATCCCGCCAGATGGTGGCGGTGAGGCCGGCTGCCGTGTCAATTCCGATATTGGCGATGCCGAAGACCGGGGTGCTGCTTTTCTGCAGGCTCGCGCCAGAGCTGGTCAATGGGCTGTCAGAAGATGCCGTGCCTGTATCGCCCGTGCCCTCTTGCGTGACGGCAAGGGTGGCACTCTGGCCAGCGGGGGCTGCCGAGGTGCCCGAAGCAGCTGTGCCGCTGCTGGCATCTTCAGCTGTGGTGGATTTATCAGCAGCTGTTTCTGCAAGTGTGGCAGGTTGTGTCGGCTCGCTTGTGGCCGGCACTTCGAGTACCGGAAGCTCGGTTACCGAATTGACCGCATCATCGATCGATGAAATCGAACCGGCCGAACCTGTAGATCCGTTATCTGCCGCGTTATAGGTGATCTCATCACTGTCGGTGCTGCGGTTGTCCTGAATGGTCGCAAGCAGGTCGACCGGGCCCTGATCGGCCGTATCAGCTGAAAATCGCTGTGCCGACGCCGGCACTGCCAGAAGCAGCGTCAGCCCTGCAATTGCGCCGGCGAACCGGAGGTTGCGGCTGGAAAGAGGTTTATTTGGGAAGTTTGTCATCCGGAATGACCTTGTTCACGGCGACCGTCGGAGCCGGAATCTGCCACGCGGAAAGCGCAATCAGACCGGCAGCCACGAGGCCGGCAACCACAACCAATACGATACCAATTCGATTCATCTTCGCTCCGCCATTCCGCCCCGGCTCCGGTCTTGCGGCAGGGTTTTGCTTCACAAGACCGTCGGTGCCTGACAAGTTCAGGTATAGCTGCACTAAGGCAAGATTATGTCTGTATTAGGGCAGTGCTGCCAAGAGCACAGGACGACGTTGTGGATGGTTGCGGCATCCGGACGTGTCAGGCAGGATGCGCGATATGACGACCATATCCAAATCCGGGCCCGATCGGGGGCGATTGAAACAGTCTCTGGACAGACCGGTGACACTTGTCGGCATGATGGGAAGTGGCAAAACCATCATCGGCAAGAAACTGTCACAGGAACTCGACCTTCCCTTCATCGACAGTGACGCCCGCATTGTCGAGACAGCCGGGATCAGCATTGCCGAGATCTTTGAGATCGCCGGCGAGGACAAGTTCCGCGCCATGGAAAGCGATGCCATCAGCGCAGCTGTCGACGAAGGTCCGGCAATTCTGTCGACAGGCGGCGGCGCCATATGCGCAGCGGATACGGCGGAACTCCTTTGCACCCGCACAATCGTGGTCTGGCTCAGCGCTGCGCCGGAGACACTTCTGAGCCGTATCGGCTCGGGAAGTTCACGTCCGCTTCTGCGTGGCGATGACCCGCTGGGCGTGCTGCGCCGGTTGGCGGTGGAGCGGGAAAAAGACTATGGCAAGGCTCATATCACCGTCAAAACGGACGGGCTGTCGGCCTGGGCGACAACCTTGAGCGTGTTGAGCGCTCTTGACACACATCTGGCGGTCACATAGGCCATATCATTATGCATGATATTTCTACCCTGACCGTCGGTCTCGGGACACGCGCCTACGATATTTCTGTCGGACGCGGTCTGATAGCGCGCGCAGACGAGCTGATCGGCACATTCCTGAACGACAGACATGTTGTCATCATCAGTGACAGCAACGTTGCGCCTGTTCACCTGCCGGCTCTCATGACGGCATGCCGCGCAGCTGCCGCCGTTGCGACACCATTGAAGTTCCCGCCGGTGAAGCCAGCAAGAGCATGACGGCGCTGTCCAAATTGCTGGAAGAGATTCTCGCTCTTGGCGTCGACCGCGGTGTTGTCCTTGTTGCCCTTGGTGGCGGGGTCATCGGCGACCTGGTCGGCTTTGCCGCCGCAAGCCTGCTTCGTGGTGTTGACTTCATTCAGGTGCCGACGACATTGCTGGCGCAGGTCGACAGCTCTGTCGGTGGCAAGACCGGTGTCAATGCGGCCGCCGGCAAGAACCTGATCGGTGCCTTCCACCAGCCACGGGCCGTCCTTGCCGATCTCGCCGCGCTTGATACGCTTCCCGACCGCGAACTTCGTGCCGGCTATGCCGAGGTGGTGAAATATGGGCTTCTCGGTGACGCGGCCTTCTTTGAATGGCTCGAGTCGCATGGCAGGTCGGTCCTCGCCCGTGACGACGCGTCGCTTCGCCATGCGGTTACGGTTTCCTGCGAGGCCAAGGCGCGTATCGTCGAGGCTGACGAGCGCGAGTCAGGCAAGCGTGCCCTGCTCAATCTGGGGCACACATTCGCCCACGCACTGGAAGCGGTGTGCGGCTATGATGGCAGACTGCTTCACGGTGAAGCGGTCGGCACCGGCATGGCGCTCGCCTATGACCTGGCAACAAAAATGCAGATCTGCAGCGGTCAGGACCGTGGGCGGGTGCATGCCCATATCGCCGCCAGCGGACTCGGAACACGGCTTGGTGACAGTCCGGCAGCACATGCCGACACAGCTGAGCTGATCGACATCATGCACCGTGACAAGAAAGTGCGGG
Organism: Alphaproteobacteria bacterium; assembly: GCA_038144055.1. Lineage (GTDB taxonomy): Bacteria > Pseudomonadota > Alphaproteobacteria > Puniceispirillales > Puniceispirillaceae > UBA8309. The sequence continues at coordinate 25,597 of JAYQNB010000004.1, forward strand.
ACGGCCGGATGCGCTTTGTCCTGCCGCGTGCGATCGGTGACAGCTATGTCAGCGACGAGGTGCAGGAGGAGGTGCTTGCCGCCGTGCTGGAGGCAAGTCGATGAGCAGCGAAATCCTGACAATGGTCGGCGTGATCCTGCTGCTGATCCTGGCATCGGCCTTTTTTTCGAGCGCCGAGACAGCGCTTACAGCAGCATCTGATGCCCGCATGCGCCAGCTTGCCGGCAAGGGCAACAAGCGGGCCCGCCTTGTCGAGCGCCTCCGTGACGACCGCGAGGGGCTGATCGGATCGATCCTGATCGGCAACAATGCCGTGAATGTCATTGCTTCGGCACTGGCGACATCGGTCTTTATCTCGGTTCTGGATGATGCGGGCGTGTTGTGGGCCACTATCACCATGACCGTCATTCTGGTTGTGTTCGCCGAGGTGATGCCAAAGACCTACGCGCTCACCTATTCCGACAAATACGCGCTGGTGATTGCGCCGGCCGTGCGTGTCGTCGTCATCGTTTTGAGCCCGCTGTCGATTGCGCTTCGCATGCTCGCCAACAGCCTGATCCGCAAGCAGGACACAGACGAAGCAGATCGCGAGGAAGAACTTCGCGGCATGATCGAGCTGCATGGCGCCGACGGCGATGCCGACGACCGCGAAACACAGGCCATGCTGTCTTCGGTGCTCGACCTGAACGAGATCAGCGTCGAACAGATCATGACGCACCGCGCCGGGGTGAAGATGGTCGATGCCGATGACGATCTGGAATCGCTTCTTCGCGAAGTTCTGGCCTCGCCACATACCCGCCATCCGGTCTATTCGGGCAATCCCGACAACATCATCGGCGTGCTTCACGTCAAGGACCTGCTCCGTGCTGTCGGCAACCGGCCGGAGATGGTGGAAAACGGCAAGAAACGCGCCACCACCGGTCGCGAGCTTGTTCAGGACATTGCCAGCGATCCCTATTTCGTGCCGGAGACGACGTTGCTGTTCGACCAGCTTCAGGCCTTCCGCGCCAGACGCGAGCATTTTGCAGTGGTGGTCGATGAATATGGCGACCTTCAGGGCATCGTTACGCTTGAGGATATCCTCGAGGAGATCGTCGGGGATATCGATGACGAGCATGATGTCGACCTTGCCGGCCTGACAGCGCAGGCTGACGGATCATGGATTGTCGACGGCGCGGTGACCATCCGCGATCTGAACCGGGCGCTTGGCTGGCAGCTTCCTGACGAGGACGCTGCGACCATCGCCGGGCTGGTGCTGTTCGAAAGCCGCACCATCCCGCGCCCGGGACAGGAATTCCGTTTTCACGACATCCGCTTCCGGATCCTGAAACGCGAAGGCAACAAGATCACCAGCCTGCGACTGTGGAGCACGAGCAATGGATAAGCCTGCAACCCCCTATGGCGACACCCATCCAACCGAACTCAGCACGCCGGTGCCGCGCGAGGAGGTTCACAATCGCCGGATCAGCTGCAACGGCTTTGTGCGTGAGGACGGGCTGTACGACATCGAGGCCGAACTTACCGACAACAAGACCTATCCGTTCCCGACCGAGTTTCGCGGCGACGTCACGCCGGACCAGTTCATTCACCATATGAAGGTGCGGGTGACTGTGGACCGCGACATGAAGGTCCATGCCGCCGAGGCGCTGACCATTTCCGGCCCCTACGCCGTATGCCCGACCGCCAATGATGTGTTCGACAGCCTTGTCGGGCTGACCATCGGTCCGGGATGGCGCCGCCGCGTCACCGACGCCATTGGCGGACGCCATGGCTGCACCCATGTCACCGAACTGATGGGGGTGGTCGGCACCATCGCCTATCAGACCCGCTATGGCGAGGATGCGCGCAGGCAACGGTTGCGGGTCGGCGCAACCGGCATGGAAACAGCAAAATCGCGAAGTGAAAAACGCGCCAGCGTACTGGCCAACAGCTGTATCGCCTACGCCATCGACGAAGACTGAATTCCTGTTGTCAGGATGACAGGGTCAGCTGCAGCGCATGAACGCTGCTTGCCAGTTCTTCGGCAAGGATGCTGTTGACCATGCGGTGGCATTCGACGCGGCTCTTTCCGGCGAAGGCATCGGCCTTCATTACCACCTCGAAATGGGTCTCGCCCCCCTCGCGCCAGCCGGCGTGGCCGGCATGCTGGTGGCTTACATCTCGCACCTCGATCTCGCGCGGTGAAAGCGCGTCCTGAAGCTTTCTCGCTATGGCGTCGGCCATGGTCATATGCTATCTCCGGAGCGGGGGTTTTAATTGCCTGCGTAATGCAGGCGGGTATGATGGACCATATTATGAGACGCCCCTCCAGTCCAGAGGCAAAGATCCCGGGTTTCACCACGCCCGACGACGAGGAACCCACCTCGCGGATGCGGATTTGCGAAGCCGAGGGATGCCGCGCCGAAGCGCATTATCCGGCCCCGCGGTCACGCGATGCGCTGCGCGACTATATCTGGTTCTGCCTTGAGCATGTGCGCGCCTACAACAAATCCTGGAACTATTATGAAGGGCTTCAGGGCGCCGCGCTTGAGGCGGAGAGCAGGCGCGCCACCACCTGGGAGCGTCCATGCTGGAAATTCGCCACCGGCAAGCCGGTTGAGGAAATCTTCGACGATCCCATGGGGGTCTTCGATTTCGACAAGACCGGCAATGGCGATCCGCGGTTCCGCCATCTCAGCCCGGAGGAACGGCAGGCCTGGAAAACCCTGCGCATGGAGCCTGTCAGCGACCTTGATGCCGTAAAGTCGCAATACAAGCAGCTGGCGAAAGAGAACCACCCCGATATTAATGGGGGTGACGCCGGTGCCGAGGAGCGTCTAAAAGAAATCAATCTGGCCTATGATTTGATCCGCAAGTCATTGCAAACCGCCGCCGCACCAACCATTTCCTGACCTGAAGCCGGTGGCCCGGCAGATACCGGAGAATTACGCGTTATGCCCAACGAGCAAACTATGACGAAGATGAGCGCCCATTCGCTGGCAGCACCCGACACCACAGTCGATGTCCGCACCGTGTTTGGTCTTGATATCGATATGACTGTCCCGGCCTTTTCGCAGGGATCGGAATATGTGCCGGCGATCGACGAGGCCTATCAGTTCGACCATGACACCACACTGGCGATTCTCGCCGGGTTCGGCCACAACCGCCGGGTGATGATCCAGGGCTACCACGGCACTGGCAAATCCACCCATATCGAACAGGTGGCGGCACGTCTGAACTGGCCCTGTATCCGGGTCAATCTCGACAGCCATATCAGCCGTATCGATCTGATCGGCAAGGATGCCATCGTTCTTCGTGACGGCAAGCAGGTAACCGAATTCCGTGAAGGCATCCTTCCCTGGGCGCTGCAGAACCCGGTGGCGATCGTCTTTGACGAATATGACGCCGGCCGCGCCGACGTGATGTTCGTGATCCAGCGTGTTCTGGAGGTGGATGGCAAGCTCACCCTCCTCGACACCAACCGCGTGATCCATCCGGACCCGAGTTTCCGCCTGTTCGCCACCGCCAACACGGTTGGCCTTGGTGACACGACCGGCCTCTATCACGGCACGCAGCAGATCAACCAGGGCCAGATGGACCGCTGGTCAATCGTCTCGACGCTGAACTATCTTCCGCATGAGGACGAGGTCGGCATCGTGACGGCGAAGCTGCCGGAATACGACACCGAAGAAGGCCGCGAGCGCATTGCCAGCATGGTGCGCATGGCCGACCTGACCCGCAAGGGCTTCATGTCGGGCGATCTGTCGACTGTGATGTCGCCGCGTACGGTCATCACCTGGGCAGAAAACACCGCCATCTTCGGCGATGTGACCACGGCTTTCCGTCTCAGCTTCCTGAACAAGTGTGACGAGGTGGAACGCCCGACCGTGGCTGAATACTATCAGCGCTGCTTCGGCATCGACCTGCCCGAGGCTCCGGTCCGGCAGACTGCCGCCGGCTAGGCCTCTGCCCAATGGCGAGCAGCGATTCGAACCAGCAGTTCCTGAAATCGACCGCAGCGGCGATGCGTGCCATCGGCGGCGGTGTCGAGCATCAGGTGACCTATGCCGGAACCGACACCCATGTCGGCAAGGCGGATGTCCGGCTTCCGGCGCTGCCACCGCGGGCGACGGCGCAGCAGCGCGCAAGCCTGCGCGGGGCGGCCGATGCAGCGGCCCTGTGGCTGGCGCATCACGACGAATCGACCCATCGCAAACTCTGCCCGAGTCTGGACGGTGCCCGAGCCATCTTCGAATCCGCCGAACGCGCGCGGGTTGAAGCCCTTGGTGCGCGCGACCTCAAGGGGAGTCGGTGACAATCTTGAAGCGGCGCTGAACCAGCGGTACGAAGACCGCCAGATCGAGGCCCCGGGTCAGGCAGACGAGACCGGCATCGCCGAGGTTGTGCGCCTCCTGCTCCGTGAAGAGCTGACCGGTGCGCCGCCGCCGCAATCCCTGTCGATGGTGATGGATTTGTGGCGTCCCTGGGTGGAAAGTCGCGCCGGCGAGCTGTTCCGCGAGCTTGGCGACTCACTCGAGGATCAGACCACCTTTGCCGAAATTTCGCGCCGGCTGATCGGCGCGCTGGAAACCGATCTGGGCGATGTGTCGAACGATCAGGATGATTCCGAGGACGACAGCGACCAGTCCGAGGATAATGGAGACCAGCAGAACGAGACCGGTGGCGAGCAGTCATCCGTCGGCGAGGACCAGTCGGAAGGCGAAGACAGCCAGACGATGGAGGATATCGGCGACGGCGGGGCCAGCGAGGATGGCGAGATGGTCGAGGCGGACGGGGCCGACGAAGGCATGTCCGACGGCGACTCCCCGCATTCCGACATGCAGGGCCACAATCAGGACCGTGGCCAGGCAAAGGACGCCTACCGTGTCTTTGAAACACGCTTTGATGAAATCGTCGCTGCGGCGGACCTGTGCGACCCGGAAGAGCTGGACAGGCTGCGGCTGATGCTGGACCGGCACATGGAAAATGTCGCCAGCGTCGTCGGCAAGCTGGCCAACCGGCTGCAGCGCAAGCTGATGGCACACCAGAACAGGTCGTGGGACTTCGACCTGGAGGAAGGCATTCTTGATGCCGGCAAGCTGCACCGTGTGGTCACGCAGCCTCTCAGCCCGCTATCCTACAAGATGGAACAGGACACCAAGTTCCGCGACACCGTTGTAACACTTCTTCTCGACAATTCCGGATCGATGCGCGGCCGGCCGATCACCATCGCCGCCGTCACCGCCGACATTCTGGCGCGCACGCTCGAGCGGTGCGGGGTGAAGGTCGAGATCCTCGGCTTTACCACACGCGCCTGGAAGGGCGGCCAGTCACGCGAGCTGTGGCAGCAGGCCGGCAAACCGGCGGCGCCCGGGCGCCGGAATGATCTTCGCCACATCGTCTACAAGGGCGCTGACGCACCATGGCGCCGCGCGCGCAAGTCGCTGGGGCTGATGCTGCGCGAGGGCATTCTGAAAGAGAATATCGACGGCGAGGCATTGATGTGGGCGCATGAACGCCTGCTGGCCCGCACCGAGGATCGGCGGATCATGCTGGTGATCTCGGACGGCGCGCCGGTCGATGATTCGACCCTGTCGGTGAACAGCGGCAGCTATCTGGAAAAGCATCTTCGCGAGGTGATCGCCTATATCGAGAACCGCTCGCCCGTCGAGCTGCTCGCCATCGGTATCGGCCATGACGTGACCCGCTATTACCGGCGGGCAGTGACGATCACCGATGTCGACCAGCTTGGCGGCGCCGTCGTTGGCCAGCTTACCGACCTGTTCGACGAGGATGCCGCAAGGCGCACCCGCCGCGTCGCCTGACACGGCCGCATCCGGAAACTCCAGACAAAAGACCCTCGGACAAAAGACAAAAGACCCCCGAACAAAAGAAAGGCCCCGCCAAATGACGGGGCCCTGATCTTCACCGGTCCGGCAGATATGCCGGGGTGGAATTCTGTCAGTCGGCAGCCTGGGCTGCCTTGATTTCGCGCTTCAGCTGGCGTGCCTCGTCGGCAAGCTCGGCATTGCGGGCCTGCATCAGGAACGCGTCCAGACCGCCATGCTTTTCGATGGTGCGCATCGCGCTGGTCGACAGGCGAAGGCTGACGCGGCGGCCAAGGGCCTCGCTGTGCATGGTGGCATGTTGCAGATTCGGCAGGAAACGGCGACGCGTCTTGTTGTTCGCGTGGCTGACATTATTGCCGGTCATGACGGTCTTGCCGGTGATCTGGCAGCGTTTGGCCATCGGTCTGGCTCCTATCTCTACGAAAACCGCCGCGCCCGCTTGGGCAACCGGCGTTTGCGGCACCAAGGCACCGCATGCGATAACGAAGCGTGGGTATAGGCCAGCACCCACATAAGGTCAAGTCCCGAATCCCCCGCCGGCATGCGGCAATTCCCGGTAAATCAGCCACTTCACGCCGCCGACACCACCCGACCAGTGAAAAGCGGCTGCGCTTAGCGGATTATTAAACCTTTCGGATTATCCTTGATGTTCGAAACCGGGTCACGAGCGCACGCATTTCAACGTTTCACCGTGACCTGCCCGGCGCACGCCCAAAAGCGTTCGCCCGCACGACAGTCAAGAGGCAGACCCGATGATGCAAGGACAAGATTCCCCGTCCCGCGCGCCAAGGCGGCGGTCGACACAACGACCCAACCCGGCGTCGACCGGACGTCGCCTGAAGCGCAATGTGCGCGTCGGCGGTCGCCGCACCACCATTGTTCTCGAAGCCTATGTCTGGGACAGCATCGACAGCATGCTGGACCGCGAAGGGGTGTCGCTGGACGCCTTTTGTGCTGATGTGGACGACACCCGCCTTCATTCCAGCATGGCATCGTCAGCACGGCTTGTCGTGCTTGCCTATTTCAGGCTGCTTGAACAGATCAATAGCCCGCCCTTTATCGATCCGGAACTACAGCAGATGGGGCGCGAGGGGGCGCTTCGCGCACCAGCAGCAGCCCGCCCGCCAGTGCCGCTGCTGCAACTGGCGCTCAGGCGCTTTGCGCAAGACGAAGCGCGTGTTGAATAGCCTTGCCGGCGTCGGGGATACTGCCACGCGCCGCTGCGATGCTGTCATGGCCGTCGGCCCGTAGCAGCATCGCCAGCTCGCTGACCACCCGCCCAGGCAACTCCGGCCCTTCCAGCGCCAGTCCGCTATAGAGCTGCACGAGGCTGGCCCCGACCAGGATCTTGGCATAGGCCTGCCATCCGCTTGCCACCCCGCCAACACCGACAAGCGCCGGCCCGTCCGCCGGCAACCGTCCGGCGATGGCGGCAAGGACATGCGTCGCTCTCTCGAACAGCGGCGCGCCCGACAGGCCGCCTGATTCAGACGCATGCGGCGAGCGCAGCGTCTGGGGACGGGCAATGGTGGTGTTGGTGGCGATCAGCCCGTCGATCCCTTCATCCAGCGCGGTGGCGCAGATGGTGTCGATGTCACCATCCTCGAGGTCGGGGGCGATCTTGACGAAGAGCGGGCATATGACACCGGCCTCTGCCATGCCGTCGCGGCCGGCGGCGATGGTGCGCCGCAGATTGTCGCCTGCCTGCAAATCACGAAGCCCCGGCGTGTTCGGTGAGGAGATATTCAGCGTGATGTAGTCGGCATAAGGTGCAAGACGCGCCACCGCGGTGCGGTAATCATCCGTCGGCACCTCGCTGGTCTTGTTGGCGCCGACATTGATCCCGACGACGCCGGGGTGCCTTGATGCGCCGCTGCGGCGCGTGGCAAGCCGGGTGGCGGCCGGCTCCATGCCGCTGCTGTTGAACCCGTACCGGTTGATAACGGCCTTGTCCTGCGGCAGCCGGAAGACCCGCGGGCGTGGATTACCGGGCTGCGAAAGCGGGGTGATGGTCCCAAGCTCGACATGCCCGAACCCGAGCCTGAGCGCACCGTCCGGACAGGCGGCATCCTTGTCGAAACCGGCAGCAAGACCAAGCGGGTTGCGGAAGGAAAGTCCGGCAACCTCCACCGGCATATCTTCGAGGTCGGGCGACGGACCTATGCGGCGGCGCAATGTCTCGACAGCTGCCCGATGCGCAGCCTCGGGCGGCAGCAGCCGTGCAAGACCCGCCGCAGCGCGCCAGATCAAGCCGCGTCTCCGCCGCCGGACGACCCGGCAGCGAGTTCACCGGCAAGCGCAGCGCGCATCAGCGCCACCGACTGGGCACGGCCATAGAGCGCGAAGAAGGAACCCATGCGCGGCCCTTCGGACTGGCCGAGCAGAACCTCATACAGGCACTGGAACCAGGCGCGCAGGTTTTCATAACCGGCATCCTTGCCGGTGGCATAGACCGCGGACTGCACCGCCTCGGCATCGGCGTCGGCAGGAAGCGCCTCGATGGTGGCGGCCAGCGTCTCGATCTGTGCGGCTTCCTCGGCCGTCGGCTGGCGGTAGGTCTTATGCGGGCGGACCATGTCCTGATAATAATTCACCGCATAGCCGATCATCCGGTCGAGTTCGGGATGGCTCTCGGCCGACACGCCGGGCGCATAGTCGCTGACATAACCCCAGACGACCTCGGGCGTCTCGGCAAGGCAGACCGAAGCAAGGTTCAGCAACAGGGTGAAACTGACGGGCAGGCCACCCGCCTCGGGAACACCGGCATGGATATGCCAGGCCGGGTTCTCCAGCCTCGCCGCCTCGTCCTGTTCGCCGATCTTGGCGCGGTGCTGGTAATATTCATCGACTGTCTTCGGGATGACCTCGAAATGCAGCCGCTTTGCCCGGCGCGGCTGCGCATACATGAACAGTGCCAGCGATTCCGGGCTGCCATAGCGAAGCCATTCCTCGACGCTCAGGCCGTTGCCCTTGGATTTGGAGATTTTCTCGCCGGCCGAATCAAGGAACAGCTCGTAGGAGATTCCGATCGGCGGATTGCCGCCGATGGCGCGGGTGATCTTCGAGGATTGCCGCACGGATTCGATCAGGTCCTTGCCGGCCATCTCGTAATCGACGCCGAGCACGAACCAGCGCATCGCCCAGTCGGCCTTCCATTGCAGCTTGCAGGCCCCGCCGGTGACCGGGGTCTCGATCTCGGCATTGTTTTCAGGGTGGAGATAGGTGATGGCGTCGCGGTCCGGATGTGTCGCGATCACCTTGGCCTGCAGCACGCGTCCGGTGTCCGGACAGACCGGAAAGAACGGGCTGTAGGTGGCGCGTCGCTCTTCGCCAAGGGTGGGCAGCATGATGTCCATGATCTTGTCGTAATGCGCCAGAACCGCACGCAGACCGTCATCGAACCGGCCGGAGGTGTAACAGTCGGTCGAGCTGACGAATTCATAGTCGAAGCCGAAGCTGTCGAGGAAGGCCTGCAGGCGGGCATTGTTGTGCGCACCAAATGACGGGTGCGTTCCGAACGGGTCGCGCACCGCCGTCAGCGGCAGGCCGAGATCGGCTTGCATCGCCTCGCCGTTGGGAATGTTATCAGGCACCTTGCGCAGGCCGTCCATATCATCCGAGAAACAGACAAGCCGGGTCTTCGCGCCGGTCATCACTTCGAAAGCGTGGCGCACCATTGATGTGCGCACCACCTCGCCGAAGGTACCGATATGCGGCAGACCGGACGGGCCGTAACCTGTCTCGAACAGAACCTCGCCATCATGATTGGCAGCGTCCAGACGTTTGACCAGATCACGGGCCTCGGCAAAGGGCCAGGCCTTGGCGTTGCTGGCGGCGTCCCTGATGGCGGCGATGCTGTCGGTCATGCTGATCGGGTCCTGTCTTCGGGTCCTGTCTTGCAATTCGGCCCGGAGCCACATTTCTGGATCGCCCCGGAGTGGCGCCATCTATGCCGGAAAAGCCGCAGTCAGGCAAGATCATTGCCATTCAACAACAGAAGGAGAGAGCCGTTGGCGACCCGGCCCGTGGCGGGTTCAATCAATATGAAGAGCGCGCTGGAAGCGTCCCCTGATTGACGCTATATCAAATCGATGCAGCAGCCGCCCTCCAACAGCCAGACACCTACCGGAAGCGCCCTCGGAATTGCCGTTCCCGAGTTGCACAGCGCGCCGGTTTTCTACCCGGCGGGAACGCGGCTGATCTGGATTTCCGGAGCCGGAGAAATCGACAGCATCGACCGCGGCGAGGCCGCGATGCGGCTTCGCGCTTCAGTGCCGGTCATCTGCCACCGCAGGTGGAGCGAGGCACGCGCCGGCACCGAGATCGAGGCCTGTCTCGATGTCATGGAACTGTTTGCCTTTGTGCGGCCGGCGCGGTTCTGTCTGCCGACCCCGCGCGGACTGGCAGCGCAGCTGTCGCTGCCCATGCCGAACGGCGCAGAGGACATGGCCGCCCTGCTGCCGCGTGCCGCCTTCGCGCTTCTCGACGAGCTGGCAGCCGGTGAAGAACGGCCGCGCCGCGAGGCCGGAGCCATCGCCACCATGATGACCGCGTCAGGCTGGCCATGGGGCCCCATCGTGCTGGCGCATCTGGGGTTGCCGCTGCCGCCGAACGCCCCGCCTGACGGGCGTATGGCCTCGATCTTCGGACGGCTACCCGAATATAATGAATTCTCGGCAACCCCGCCGCCGGGGAGTATGCCTATACCACCGGACGCAGCTCGTGACAGGCTTGGCCAGATGCTCGGCGATGGCTCCGAGCTGCGCGAAAGCCAGGCGGATTACGCCGCCGCTCTTGCTGCCGGGTTCGACCGGCCGGATGCCGGCCCTCTTCCGGCCATGGTGCTGGCCGAGGCGGGAACCGGCACCGGCAAGACGCTCGGCTATCTGGCGCCGGCGACGCTATGGGCCGAAACCAACGGCGCGCCGGTCTGGATTTCCACCTATACCCGCACATTGCAGCACCAGATCGCCTCGGAGCTCACCCGCCTCTATCCGGACGCCACCAGCCGCGCGCGCAAGGTGGTCATCCGCAAGGGGCGCGAGAACTATCTGTGCCTTCTCAATCTTGAAGAGGCGCTCGGCCAGCTCGGCGGGGCGCCGCGGCGGGGTACCGCGCTGGGGCTGATGGCACGCTGGGCCGGGGCGACCGGCGACGGCGACCTGACCGGCCCGACCTTTCCGGCCTGGCTCACAGACCTTGTGGGACGCGCCCAGACCATCGGCCTTGCCGACCGTCGCGGCGAGTGCATCCACAGTGCCTGTGCGCATTATAACCGCTGCTTCGTCGAGAAATCGACAAGGCGGGCGCGCCGCGCCGATATCGTCATCAGCAACCATGCGCTGGTGATGATCAACGCCGCCTATGCCCCGCCAGTGGAGGCCGAAACCGACAGACGGCGGCCGACCCGTTACGTGTTCGATGAAGGGCACCATCTGTTCGATGCCGCCGACAGCGCCTTTTCCGTCTATCTGAGCGCGCAGGAATCAGCCGAGCTTCGCAACTGGATTCGCGGTGCCGAGGACGGGCGGCGGGGCCGCGCGCGCGGCTTGAAACGCCGGATCGGCGAGCTGCTTGCCGACGACCCGGCTGCGCTTGCCGATCTCGACAGCGCGCTTGAGGCGGCGCGTGCCCTTCCCGGCCAGGGGTGGCAGAAACGTATCAGCAACGCCTCGCCCGTCGGCCCGGCAGAGACGTTTTTCATGACGCTGCGGCAGACGCTCTATGCACGGGTTGAAGATTCCACCAGCCCCTATGACCTGCAGGCCCATTTCCATCCGGCGCCGGACGAACTGGCCAAGGCAGCCGAGCCGCTTCGCGCCGCCCTTGCCGAGCTTGGTGCCCCGCTTCGCAAGCTGGCGGCAGGTCTGAAATCCATTCTCGATGACCGCGCCGACGAACTGGAATCAACCGAACGCTCGCGGCTCGAAGGCGCCATTCGCGGCCTCGAGCTTCGCGCCTCGGGCCCGGTATCGGGCTGGCAGGGGCTGCTGGAGGGGGCGCTGACAGGCCCGTCCGACGGCTTTGTCGACTGGATGCAGATCGACCGCATCGACGGCACAGACCGCGATGTCGGGGTGGCGCGGCACTGGCTCGACCCGACGATCCCCTTTGCCCATACGGTGCTGGAGCCGGCCCACGGGGTCGCCATTACCTCGGCAACGCTTCGCGACATGCCGCCGCCATCACCCGATGACAGCCCGCCTGCCCCGGCTGCAGGCTGGGACTCGGCGCTGACCATGACCGGCGCGCTGCATCTGGAACATCCGTCGATGCGCGCGGCGTTTGATTCGCCCTTCGACTATCCGGAACAGACCCGCATCCTTGTGGTCAACGACCTCGAGCGTGAACGCCCGCAGGCAACGGCGGCGGCGATGGCGTCGCTGATGCTGGCGTCAGGCGGCGGCGCGCTGGGACTGTTCACCGCTATCCGCCGGCTTCGCGCCGTGCATCCGGAACTGGTGCGCCGGCTGGAGGCGGAAGGGCTGCCGCTCTATGCACAGCATGTCGACAGGATGAACCTTCAGACGCTGCTGCAGATCTTCCGCGAGGAGCCGCATTCCTGCCTGCTGGGAACCGATGCCGTGCGCGACGGCATCGATGTGCCGGGAGAGGCGTTGCGGCTGATCATCTTCGACCGTATGCCATGGCCGCGGGCCGATATCCTGTTCAAGGCGCGAGCCGAATGGCAGGGGCGCGATGCCTGGGTCGACCGGGTGACACGGCTGAAGCTGCGTCAGGCCTTCGGCAGGCTGATCCGGCGTGCCACCGACCGCGGCGTCTTCGTGATGCTGGACAGCCGCTTGCCGACGAGGCTGACATCCGCCTTCCCGCCCGGTGTTCGGGTGGAACGGGTCGGCCTCGCCGAGGCCGTGCGCATCACCGGCGAATTCCTGAAAGATCAGTAAGGACCATCGCAAGAATTCGAGCCAAAAGAAAAGGCCGGAGGGTCGCCCCTCCGGCCTGATGTCTTCTGCGATGGGTGCTGGGCTTAGAAGCCCATGCCACCCATACCGCCCATGCCACCCATGTCAGGTGCTGCCGGGCCGGCGTCCTTCGGATCGGCCGGCTGGTCGGCGACCATCGCCTCGGTGGTGATCAGAAGGCCGGCAACGGAAGCGGCGTTCTGCAGCGAGGAACGGACAACCTTGGTCGGGTCGATAACGCCGGCCTTCACCATGTCGGTGAACTGGCCAGTGGAGGCGTCGTAACCTTCATTGTCCTTGGTGCTTTCCATCAGCTTGCCGACGATGACCGAACCTTCGGCACCGGCGTTCTCGGCGATGTTGCGGGCCGGAGCCTGCAGCGCGCGACGAACGATCTCGACACCGACTTCCTGGTCACGGTTGGCCGGCTTCAGCGCGTCAAGCGAAGCAATCGACTTCACCAGAGCGACACCGCCGCCAGGCACGATGCCTTCTTCAACCGCGGCGCGGGTGGCGTGCATCGCGTCATCGACACGATCCTTACGCTCCTTCACCTCGACCTCGGTCGCACCGCCGACGCGGATAACGGCAACACCGCCAGCCAGCTTGGCAAGGCGCTCCTGCAGCTTCTCACGATCATAGTCGGAGGTGGTCTCTTCGGCCTGCGCACGGATCTGGTTGCAGCGTGCCTCGATCTCTTCCTTTTCACCGATACCGTCGACGATGGTTGTCTCGTCCTTGGTGATCTCGATGCGCTTGGCGGAGCCGAGCATTTCAAGGGTGACGGCGTCGAGCGAGATGCCGACTTCCTCGGAGATCACGGTGCCCTTGGTCAGGATCGCGATGTCCTCGAGCATGGCCTTGCGACGGTCACCGAAGCCAGGCGCCTTGACGGCAGCGACCTTGAGGCCACCACGCAGGCGGTTGACGACGAGCGTGGCAAGCGCCTCGCCCTCGATGTCTTCGGCGATGATCAGAAGCGGACGGCCCGACTGCACGACCTTCTCGAGGATCGGCAGCATGTCCTGAAGGTTCGACAGCTTCTTCTCGTGAAGAAGGATGTACGGCTCTTCCAGAACGGCGCGCATCTTCTCGGCATCGGTCACGAAGTAAGGCGACAGGTAGCCGCGGTCGAACTGCATGCCCTCGACGACGTCGAGTTCGGTATCGAGGCTCTTGGCTTCTTCAACCGAGATCACACCTTCATTGCCGACGCGCTCCATAGCCTCGGCAATCATCTTGCCGATCTCTTCCTCGCCATTGGCCGAGATGGTGCCGACCTGGGCAACTTCGTCCGAGGTCGAAATGGTCTTCGACTTCGACTCGAGCGTGGCGACAACAGCTTCGACAGCCATGTCGATGCCGCGCTTCAGGTCCATCGGGTTCATGCCGGCGGCAACGGCGCGGGCGCCTTCCTGGGCAATCGACTGGGCCAGAACGGTGGCGGTGGTGGTGCCGTCGCCGGCTACGTCGTTGGCCTTGGAGGCAACTTCGCGAACCATCTGCGCGCCCATGTTCTGGAACTTGTCCTTGAGCTCGATGTCCTTGGCGACGGTGACGCCGTCCTTGGTGATGCGCGGTGCGCCGAACGACTTCTCGAGAACCACGTTACGGCCTTTCGGGCCGAGTGTGACTTTCACGGCATTGGCCAGGGTATCGACGCCCTCGAGCATCCGGGTCCTGGCGTCAGAGCCAAATTTGACTTCTTTAGCAGCCATTGATCTTCATCCTTCTTGTCTGAATTGGGTCAAGCTGAAACAGCCGGGATCTAGCTGATGATCCCCATGATGTCGGATTCCTTCATGATCAGGTAATCCTGGCCGTCGATCTTGACTTCGGTTCCGGACCACTTGCCGAACAGGACGGCGTCGCCTTCCTTGACGTCAGGCGGCTGTACCTTGCCGGTCTCGTCGCGGGCGCCACTGCCGATCGCAATGACCTTGCCTTCCATCGGCTTTTCCTTGGCTGTGTCCGGGATGATGATCCCGCCAGCGGTCTTGTCCTCGGATTCCATCCGCTGAACCAGAACGCGGTCGTGAAGGGGCCTGAACTTCATGCCTCTTTCTCCTCCAGTTAGATTTCCATCTGATGTCTGGCACTCAGACATTCCGAGTGCCAGCTAGCACCCGGCACAGGTGGGCCCAGCGCGACATATTGTCAAGCGATATTGGTAAAAAAAAATCAGGCCACGCCGAGCTTTTGCTGAAGCGACGAGGAAGAGGTTGTGTACTGGAACCTGATTTTCTTGTCGGGATGGATGATGCCATAAGCGGCATGCGCCATCAGCGCCGCCTCGTGGAAGCCGGAAAGGATCAGTTTCAGCTTGCCCGGATAGTGGTTGATGTCACCCACGGCAAAGATCGACGGCTCCGAGGTCTCGAAACGCTCGGTATCCACCGGAATCAGGTTTTCCTCGAGGTTCAGTCCGAATTCGGCGATCGGGCCCAGCTTCATGGTCAGGCCATAAAAAGGAAGCAGCACATCGGCGGCAAGGGCGTCGGGCGCCTCGGCCCCGGCAGCCTGAACAAGCACGTTCTCAAGCTGCCCACCTGTACCTTCGAGCCCCTTCAACTGGCCGATATGGAGGGTGACGCGCCCTTCGGCGACAAGCGCCCGCATCTTCGCCACCGTATCCGGCGCAGCACGGAAATCGTCCCGACGATGCACCAGCGTTACCGATTCGGCGATATCGACGAGGTTCACGGTCCAGTCCAGCGCGGAGTCGCCACCACCGGCGATGACCAGCCGCTTGCCGGCGAGCGTGTCGCGCTTGCGCACCGCATATTGCACCGCGCCGCTGGCCTCGAAATCATCAAGATCGGACAGTGGCGGACGCTTCGGCACGAAGGACCCGCCACCAGCCGCGATCACCACGACGGGCGCGTTCAGCTTCACACCGTCGCTCGTCGTCAGCAGCCAGCTGCCATCATCCAGCTTCTCGAGCGCCTCGGCCATCTGCCCGTAATGGAAAACGGGATCGAACGGGGCGATCTGTTCCATCAGCCGGTCGGTCAGTTCCTGACCGGTACAGATCGGCAACGCCGGAATGTCGTAGATCGGCTTCTCCGGATAGAGCTCGGCGCACTGGCCGCCCGGCTTGTCGAGAATGTCGACAAGATGGCAACGCAAATCGAGAAGGCCCAGCTCAAACACGGCGAACAGGCCGCAGGGACCTGCCCCGATAATGATGACGTCGGTTTTCTGGATATCAGACATGACTGATCCGTCGTTGTGCATGTGGAAACAGAATAATCACTCTATGGGAGACATAGCGGCGGACGGGCCGCCGGGCAAGGGTTTAGGCATGGGTCAGGACGTCATATCCCCAGCATCTGCTGCAGCGAACGCTGCCACTGCGCCAGCGCGCCGGGGGCCGCTGAAACCGCAGCGACGGAGATATCTGCTCGATGGCCACATCGTAATGGAACAGCGCCAAGCGGAACATCAGAGGCAATTTCTGTTTCAGCGGCGCCAGTCCGGCGCTGTTCGATCTCGACAGCTCACCAGCGCCATCAGCAACCGCAGCGACGATAAGCTCTCGCCGTCCCGACGTCGGCCTGATCGGGGATCTCGATCACCGCCGGAACATCCCCAAAGACGGGCCGATGATCCTCCGATGGCTGCATGCCCGCCCGTGATCTGGCCTCGCCCTTCTTGTTGACGCCGAGAATGCCGATATCGGCGGCGTGATCTGAAAACCGGGGCGGATGGTGACAGCCTGCCGATTTCCACGGCGCGCCCTGCTGCCGGAAAACCAGCCGGTCAGGCAGTAATCAGATCGGCCCCTCATCGGCGCCATGCAATCCGGCGTCGCGTCTAAAGGCGGTTTCAGCACGGGATGGATATTCTGGGTGTAGGTGACAACCCGGCCACCTGTCGGCCGCCTGTTCAGATCGAGAATGGACTGATACAGCCCTCTGTGTGGTGTGCCATGACGTTGCTCACCAGCGCCATCAGCATCCGACGGCTTGTTTGAACAGGTCCGCAAAATGCCGACCCGTATTCCTCTCAGATCGACCCCAAAGCTTCCTGATCCGCGCCTTGACGTGCGATCGCCCAGATAGAGATCGACAATCGTCTCGAAATCACCGCCGGAACGTGAAATCGTCCTTCAGATGGCGGCAAATCGCAGAACTTGCGCGGCAGGGAAGGCGAATTCCGGGTGGAAGGTCGACCATTGCCGGATGATCTCGCCCCAGACCCTCGCATCTTCGATCTCGTCCGGCGCGGCCCCGCCAGCGGGTCGGCGGTGACATTGCGAATGCAGTTACCCGACGTCGGCGATCCAGAATGTCCGGCGCCTCGACAAGTTTGCTGTCGAAATCACGGGCAATGCCGGCCAACCCGCGCATCTGCATGCTGGACAGCGTGCCATAGGGATCGCCACCCGCAGCATATAGGCGTGAAGCTGCAGATGCCCGTTCTGCAATCGCAACGGCTTGAATCCTCGGTCAATGATGACGTCATGGGCTTTTCGGCCGGGGGTGTGATCGCGGATAAAGAATTTGGCGGCGACAATTTCATTGCGCTGTTCCGCGCCATCGACAGCAAGACGGCCGCCGGTCGTCGGCATCTTCAGCCCCAGGCAAGATGTCAGCCAGCACCGCGCCTGTCTTGTGGCAGTAAATTTCACCTGCGTCATGCCGGAACTCCCTCGAGTGCCCGTGCCGTAATGGGCGCGGACCGGTTGCTCTGAAGGATCACCACCTCGAGCCCGCTTGCGCATCGCTGCGGCGCGAGCCGCGCTGATCGCCACCTCGCGGCGTGCCAGATGGACAAGCTCCGGCACCTCGCCCGGGGATCACATCCATTGCGGATCGTCTCGATACGGATCAGTTACCCGTGCAGAAATGCATGGACCGCACTGCATTCGCTGATTGGCTGGTCTTTCAGCATGGCGAGCAGACACGGCATGTCTGTCGTCACCGTCAATGATGTGGTCCGCCGCCTTGCCGTCGATGATCTCATGCTGAACGGACCGCCTTCTGGCTGCCGGCAAATGGCGGAGGCGATGCCTGTCATGGACCGGCGCCAGTCCTCGATGCGCCAGAACCGGTCGAAATCGCCAGGATCACCGGGTCCCGATCGGATGGAACCAAGGTAAAAACTGCACAAAGGCGCACATTCACCGGCCGATCTGGCGGGCTTGCGCCGACAACATCTCGTCAAGCACCGGATTGCCCGTATCAATCAGAACAAGCGACCGGCCACGGAACCGGTTGGCAGCCTGGTCGAGCGATATTGTCAATGTGATGCACGCCCGGGCCAAGCCCAGGAATTTTTGAAGACCTGTGAGAAGCTCGACCCGTGGGGCAAATCCTGTGAGAAGGCGCAGCTTCGCCGATAGGGCGGGGACAACCAGAGGCGGTGTTCCGCAAGATCTATGAAAAAATGGGAAAATGCCGTGCCATCTCGAACTCCGTTTCCTGCTTTCAGTCCCTTGCTCGGCACTGAAACGGATAACGGAAAAATGAGCTGAACAACCTCTGTCCCGTTAAGCTAGGATCATAGTTTCATCATAGTGAAGATGCCCCTTTGCCGAAAAGCCTTGGATGCGTCATTTCCACATGTTTGCAACCGGGGCCCGGGGTTGTTATATCGCTGCGATATAAACCGGCCGTGCGTTCGCGCGGTCATCTCGTCGGGAACCTGCACGATGCTGTCTCAAATGTCCGCAACCGAAGTCGCGAACCGCGCCCCGCTTGGCGCGAGAACCGACAGCTTTGCCTTCTGGTGGTTGATCACCATGGCTGCGCTGGTTGGCGTGATGGTGCTGATCGGCGGCGTGACACGCCTGACGGGAAGCGGGCTTTCGATGGTCGAATGGCGGCCGCTGATGGGCACCCTGCCACCGCTCAGCGCGGCCGAGTGGCAGCGCGTCTACGAACTCTATCTCGCCTCGCCGGAATATAACGAGTTCAACTACGGCATGGACCTTGCCGGCTTTAAAACGATCTTCTTCTGGGAATATTTTCACCGTTTGTGGGGTCGGCTGTTGGGGCTGGCATTCGCCATTCCGTTCCTTGCTCTGATCATCAGAGGCAATGTCCCCAACGGGTTCGGTGGCCGGCTGTTCGCACTTCTTGCCCTTGGTGGCTTCCAGGGTGTGATCGGCTGGTGGATGGTAAAATCGGGGCTGACAGCAGACGCCACAGTCTCGCAATACCGCCTTGCCGTGCATCTTGGCATGGCGTTGATCATTCTGGTGCTGCTGCTGTGGACCGCGTTTGATATCCGCTATGGCCGCGCCGCGCTGCCGCGAGGCCATGCCGGCGGCACATTGGCACTGGTGTTCGTGACCATCCTTGCCGGCGCGCTGGTTGCCGGTATGGATGCCGGACTTCTCTATAATGAATATCCGCTGATGGGTGACGGTCTGGTGCCGGTCGAGTATGGCGATTCAGGCCTTCTGGACGCCTTCGAGAACCCGGCCGCGGCGCAGTTCCATCATCGCTGGATTGCGGCGCTGGCGGTTCTTGCAGTGATCACGCTCGCCCTGCGCGGCCGCCGCAGTCCGGCAAGCCGTGCGCCGGCAACACTGGCGCTGCTGTTCGTTCTTGCCCAGTTCGTGCTCGGCATAGCTGTGCTGCTGCACGGTGTTCCCGTGTCGCTTGGCGCGATGCACCAGACGGGTGCCGTGCTGCTGCTGGCCAGCCTTGTCTGGACAGCCCACAGGATGCCGCGCTAGCCGCGCCCGACAGATTTTTTCAAATCACCGGCCGGATCAGGACTTCTTTGGTGCCGGCGCGCGGCGGATATGAAGCTCGGCCAGCGCGCTGTCATCCACGTCGGACGGCGCCGCCATCATCAGATCCTCGGCCTTGCCGTTCATCGGGAACAGGATTACCTCGCGGATGTTCGGCTCGTCGGCAATCAGCATCACCATGCGGTCGATGCCGGGCGCGATGCCGCCGTGCGGTGGCGCACCAAAGCGGAAGGCATTGATCATCGCCGGGAATTTTTCATCCACCACGCTGTGATCATAGCCGGCAATCTCGAACGCCGTGTACATCACCGCGGGCAGGTGGGGCCTGATGGCGCCCGATGACAGCTCGACCCCGTTACAGACTAGGTCATACTGCCAGGCCTTGATGGTCAGCGGGTCCTGTTCCTCAAGCGCCTTCAGCCCGCCTTGCGGCATCGAGAACGGGTTGTGCGAGAAATCGATCTTGCCGGTGGTTTCGTCGGCCTCGAACATCGGGAAGTCGACAATCCAGGCAAAACGGAAGACCGAGTTGTCAATCAGGCCCTGCTCTTCGCCGATGCGTACCCGTGCGCGGCCAGCAAGGCTCGCAGCCGCACCTTCATCGGAACAGGCAAAGAAGACAGCATCGCCGTCGCTGACACCGGTGGCAACGCGGATTTCCTCAGCCTTCTCGGGGCCAAGCGCCTTGGCCACCGGGCCGCGGGCCTCGCCGTCACCATAGATGATATAGCCCATGCCCGGCGCGCCTTCGGATTGCGCCCAGCTGTTCATCCTGTCGGCGATGGCACGGCTGCCGCATTTCGGGCCCGGCACCGCGCGCACCACGCTGCCGTTCTCGACCGCCTTGGCGAAGATCGAGAAACCGGATCCACGGAAGGTCTCGGTCACATCGCAGATTTCGATGGGAATGCGCAGGTCGGGCTTGTCATTGCCGTATTTCAGCATCGACTCGGCAAAGGGAATATGGACGAATTCCTGGTCGATCGCCTTGTCGGAAAACTCCTCGAACACGCCGCGGATCACCGGTTCAACAGCATCGAACACATCCTGCTGCTCGACAAAACTCATCTCGAGATCGAGCTGATAGAACTCGCCCGGACTGCGGTCGGCGCGGCTGTCCTCGTCGCGGAAGCAGGGTGCGATCTGGAAATAGCGGTCAAATCCGGACACCATCACCAGCTGCTTGAACTGTTGCGGCGCTTGCGGCAGCGCATAGAATTTGCCCGGATGCAGGCGTGCCGGCACCAGGAAGTCGCGCGCGCCTTCCGGCGACGAGGCCGTCAGGATCGGCGTCTGGAATTCGGTAAAGCCCTGCGAGACCATGCGGGCGCGGATCGACTGGATGATCTTGGCACGCAGCATGATGTTGTCATGCGGGCGTGACCGGCGCAGGTCGAGATAGCGATAGCGAAGACGTGTCTCTTCACCGGAATCGACATCCGAATTGACCTGCAGCGGCAGCGTGTCGGCAGCCGACTGCACCTCGAACTGCTCGATCCGCACCTCGATATGGCCGGTCGGCAAGCTGGTATTGATGGTATCGTCACTGCGCTTCAGCACCGTGCCGGTGATGGTCACCACCGATTCAAGCCGTGTCGCCTCGACCGCTGCAAAGGTGGGATCGGAGGAATCGACAACACACTGGGTCAGTCCGTAATGGTCACGCAGGTCAACAAACACAAGCTGTCCGTGATCGCGCTTGCGGTTGACCCATCCGGACAGGCGGACAGGCTGGCCGACATTGGCCTCGGTGAGCTCTGCGCAAGTGTGCGAGCGAAAGGCGTGCATGGTCTAACTCCGGCAGGACAAATCAAACGGGAACAACCAGCCGGCTTTCATGACGAGTATCCCATGGCTACGGCTGGGCGGCAAAAAACGCGCGCAGTATGCAAAGATTGCCCGTACTCCGCAACAGGCTTCAACCACGTGAGCGGCGACGGCCGCGTGCGCGGCGCGGTGCGGCATCATCCCCACCGGTCGGCGGCGTCGGAAGATCCTTCCATGGCGTGCCGAGCGCGGCCTCTGCGGCCACCTCGTCAAACGGGCGGGACGGCGTTCCGGCAAGCGCTGCTGACATCGCGGCAACATGCTCGGGCGTCGTGCCGCAACAGCCGCCAATGATCTTGATACCGGCATCGCGCGCGAAACAGGCATAGTCGCCCATCAGTTCCGGCGTGCCGTGATAATGAATGCCGCCATCAACATAGGCCGGAATGCCGCAATTTCCCTTGGCGATCACCGGCAGATCCGTCGCCGGCAGCATTTCGCGCACGGAATGCAGAAGTTCCGCCGGGCCAATCCCGCAATTGGCGCCGATGAATCCAGCACCGAAGCCGGCAGACTGGATGGCGAATTCTGCCGGCGAAATTCCCATCATGGTCTTGGCGGCCGTATCAAATGTCATGCAGGCGGCGACAGGAAGGCCAGTGGCGGATGCGGCATCGATGGCCGCCTTCACCTCTTCCAGTGACGACATCGTCTCGACCCACAATATGTCCACCCCACCTTCCGCAAGCGCGGTCGCCTGAGCCGAAAAACCGGCGTAGGCATCGTCATAATCGAGGGCGCCCATCGGGGCAAACAACTCGCCTGTCGGCCCCATGGACCCGGCAACCACAACCTCGCGACCGGTGCGGTCACGGCCGTCATCGGCGGCGCGCCTGGCGATCCGCGCGCCGGCACTGTTCAACTCGTGAACACGGTCCTGCGCATCATGGAGTTTCAGCCGGTGGGCAGTACCACCAAAGGAATTGGTCAGGACCAGCTGTGATCCGGCCTCGATGAAGGAGGCGTGAAGCGCGGTGACTTCATCGGGACGCTCGACATTCCACAGCTCGGGCGGATAGCCGGTCTCGAGTCCCTTTTTGAAGAAATTCGTGCCCGTGGCACCGTCGGCAAGCACCCACCCCGTTGTTTCAAGAAGATGTTCAAGGGATGGCATGCTTTATCCTTTCTGTTTTCAGGTGCTGCGGCGGCGCGTCGGCCGACGTTTCACACCCGTAGCTTCGGCACGCCGCTGGCGCAGCGATTCCAACAACTCACGTTGTGCCTCGACACTCATCGAACGCCATGCGGCGATTTCGGCACCTGTACGATAACAGCCGAGGCACTGGCCCGAGACGGGGTCCAGCTGGCAAATCGAGATACAGGGTGATGGCAGGGCAGTCATGCCTTGGTTTTCAGACATCAGCCTATCCTGCCGCGCAAGATTTCGGGTGGATCGGCGACGATCACTGCCGTCAGGCAGCGACGCTTTCGCCGTCCTCGACGATCATGGCCTGGTTCAACGCTTCAAGGCCAGCCTTGAGCGCGTCGGCGCGTCCGACGGCAAGCCGTCCCTCGACAGCGACTTCACTGCCTTCGGCAATGGTCGGCGCAGCCATATCGACCAGCTCGAGAATCGAAACCGCATCATCCAGAAGCAGGATCGGCATCTCTTCGCGGGTAAAGGCACGCATCAGGCGCTTGGCGTGCGCTTCGCCGGACAGGGTGGCGATGTGACGCTCGCCGGTCGGCACGATCAGCGCGTCATAATCGACGGCCAGCGTCGTTGCGAGAGTACCGTCGACCGGATAGGACATGCCCCAGCCGCTTCCATTCCAGGCATTCGTCAGGCCGGCATCGCGGGAAATGACACGCAGTTTTGCGTTGACGGACATCATCGCGCGCTGGATGGCGATGAAGGTGTCCTCGTCAAATCCGCTCGCGACCATAATGGCGACGGTCTTGCCTGTGAGATTGGAAAGCTGCATCTGTGGGGCTCCTGTGAGTTGGGTCGAACTTGCTTTGCGTCGAACAGATTTACATCGGTGCACGAGGCGGCAGGACGGGCCGGCCCGTTCTGGGCGGCCTTGGCTGTCACAGACAGCGGCACCGGGAAACAACGAAGATTCGACGCCGATATAGCCTTCCTGCGCGACAGGTTCAACCCCGAAGATGACGCTGCAGGTCATCACTGGTATCGATATCATTGTGGATGCTGTCATCAGTCCAGCTGATGCTGTTAACCGCGGCCGGATTTTCGGCAAGAATCCGGCGGCCTCCGACATCACCTCTGAGGCCGGCCAGAGCCTCGAAAAAGCCACGCCCCAGAGCACCGGATTGCCACGCCGGCCTTCGAACACTGGGAATGAAATCCGCATCTCATGGTCGCCGAGGCCGCTATGGTCCTGAATCATTTCGGCGACGAGATCCGCCGCAACAAACGGCATGTCTGCAAGCGCAATCAGCGCGCCGAATACATCATTCGACAAAGCTGACACACCGGTGGCGACCGACCCGGCCTGACCATCGGCAAAATCGGCATTATGCACAAACCGCAACACCATACCGGGGGCCTCGATATCCGAGAGCGCTGCCGCCACCGCATCGGCCTCATGACCGGTAACGACAACAAGCTCGCGAATGCCCCCTCGATCATGGCTTCGGCCGCACACTTTACCATGGGAACGCCATCGATCTCTGCAAGAAGCTTGTTCTCGTCTCCCATGCGCCGCGACATACCGGCGGCAAGAAGCACACCGCCAATAGCGATCCTGTCCGACCGGCGCTGCTCGACCATCCGGCGAGGAAGCGGCCGCGAGGCGATTTCCATGAGCAGACCCCCGATGGCCATATCGGCGATTTCGTCATCATCCAGCGGCAGTCCGGCCAGAACAAGCTGCAACACCCAGTCAAACCCGTTCAGCCGCGGTGAGCGTGCGCATCCCGGCATGCCGATTACGGGCATATCATCGAGGCTCGCTGACATCAGCAGATTGCCGGGGTCTGCCGGGAGGCCCAGCCTGTCGACAGTGCCTCCGGCCTGCTTCACCGCCATCGGGACAATGTCACGGCGATCACTGATGGCAGACGCGCCGCAGATCAGGATCGCCTCGGCCCCGTGTTCCTGTGCCGCCTCGATGGCCTTTGCGACCGCATCGGCCTCATGCGCAACGACGCGGCTGTCGACCAGCGCGCAGCCGAGCTGGTTAAGGCGCTGCTTGGTGACTTTTTCAGTGCTGGTCAGCACGGACGGTTTCATGCCTTCCATACGGGTCTGGATCAACGCAAACGGGCGCGCTGTCAACCGGTGAAAGCCAAGAACCGGAGCGCCGATAGCCTGCCGCTCCACCACCCTGACCACATCCTCGCGGATGGCATAGGGGATGATCTTCAGCGTGGCGATCATATCGCCATCCTCGACCAGCTGGTTATGCTGGACACAGGCAAGCGTGATCCCTTCATCGATCCGGTTGACCTGTTTCAACCCCTCTCGATCAAAACGAACGATGCCCCGTCCGACAGCATAGATATTCACGCGGCCGGTTGCCGCCTCGGACAGCCGCAGTCCCGGCGGCATCAGCGCTGCTGCCAGCCTGTCGGCCGCCGCATCCTCGTCGATATCGCCGGGCTCGAGCCGGGCGACGATCACCTCGCCGATGCCGGCCGCGCGCAGCCGTTCCAGCTCGGCCACGGCCAGCCTTGTTCCCTTTCGAAGGCGGCCGTCCGGAAGGTGCGCCGCATGGGCAAGGATCGCGCCTTCGGCATCATCTGTGGGGACTGGTCCGAACTTCATCGCGACATGCTCAGGACGCCGCCGGCTGACGGCGTTCCACATCGATCATCTGGGCGAGGATCGAGACCGCGATTTCGGCCGGGGTTTTCGCCCCGATATCCAGCCCCGCCGGACCGTGAAGGCGGGCAAGATCGTCTGCCGAGAACCCGGCTTCGGCAAGCCGCTCGCACCTTGCCGCATGGGTGCGCCGCGAGCCAAGGCAACCAATGTAGAAGGCATTGCTCCGCAACGCCTCCACCAGTCCCGGATCATCGATTTTAGGGTCGTGGGTCAGCGTCACCACGGCTGTTCGCGCATCCGGCCTGAGCCCTTCCATCGCCTCGTCCGGCCAGGCAGTCAGGCACGCGCTTCCCGGGAACCGTTCCGCGGTACTGAATACCTCGCGCGGATCGATGATGGTGACTTCATAGCCTGCCTGGCGCGCCATCGGTGCCAAAAACTGGGTGATATGAACGCCGCCGACAACAAAGACGCGGCGCGGCGGCACCTGTCTGAGAATGAAGCTGGCCTCGTCATCGGACAGGAAAGAATGCTCGCCGCCATCCGCATCTGCCGCATCCTGCATCGCCCCGGTCCTGGCATCAAACCCGAGTGTTGCCGACCGGCGCGACCCGATATCGCCGGCAAGTGCCGACAGGGCCGCAGGCGGCAGACCGGTGGCGACCACCGGCGTCACCAGAACCGCGATCTTGCCGCCACATGACAGTCCGACTTCCCAGGCACGCGCATCCGCCACCCCGAAATCGAGCCGCTGTCCGCCGCCGCTAGACATCGAGTCCAGCGCAGCGTCGATCACAGCAGCCTCGACACAGCCGCCGGAGACCGATCCCTCGACCGCCATGTCGTCGCGAACGACCATGATGCTGCCGACGGGACGCGGGGACGACCCCCAGGTCTGCATCACCATAGCTATGGCAACACCATGCCCGTCCCGGCACCATTGATCGGCCCGCACCAGCAGGTCGGCATTGGTCACACCTGAGTTGTCCGGCATCATGACGGCGCCCCGCTTGCTATCTGCTCTTGCAGAATATCATGCAGCCTGTGCTGCCAGCTGGCGAGTGATTCCATATGGTGGCCTGCGACCGGTTCACGATCCAACACCTCGGACAGCTGCCTGATCGAATCCAGCGAATGGGCGGGCAGGAAGCCGTCGACATGAGGCAGCATGGTCTGCACGCCTCCGCTGCGCGGCTCGAACCCGTCAAAGCGCAACAGCGGGTTGAGCCAGAGCAGCTGTGAGCAGGACCGGTGCAGCCGGTCGATCTCGAAAGCAAGATCGCCATCCTCGTCCCGGTCCAGACCGTCGGTGATCAGCAGCACCACGGCCCCCTGTCCCAGAACCCGCCGCGACCAGTCACGATTGAAACCGTGCAGCGCGCTCGAAATACGCGTGCCGCCGGACCAGTCTTCGACATAGCGCGAGACGGCGCGCAGCGCAGCATCGGGGTCGCGATCCTTCATCTGCCGCGTGGCATTAGTCAGTCGTGTACCGAACAGGAAGGAATGCACCGTTCCGCGCCGCTGGGTCAGCGCATGGGCAAACCGCAGGAACATCCGTGAATAACGCTCCATCGACCCTGAAATATCGCAGATCACCACAATGGGCCGCGGCTTCTGCAACTGCTGTTCATAAACGGGTAGCGGCATCCCGGCCTGCCGTGACATCCGGCGCAGCGTGCGCTTGAACGACAGGCGGCCATGCGAGGGCGCCGCTGCAAACCGCCGGGACGGGCGCATGGGAAGGGCAAGTGCCATGCTGTCGATGGCACGCTCGGCCTCGGCAATCTCGGCGGCACTCATCATCTGGAAATCGGTGGACTGCAGAAGCTCGGTGTTCGAACTCGTCATCGACATATCGATTTCGATGGATTCATCGTCAGCCATCTCCGGCTCCGGAGCCCTTGTCGGAGCCCAGCGCTTCGTCGACACGGCGCGATGTCGGCTCCTCATCCGCATCGCGTTCCGTTTCGCGGGTCAGCGACGGCAGCAGCAGATCGCGCATCTTTTCCATCAGCCGCGGATTGCGCCAGAAAATGTGAAAGGTCTGGTCGAAAACCATTCGGTCTTCCGGCTGCTTCACAAGGCAGCTCGACAGCGCATGATAGAATTCCACCCGGTTGCCAATATCGACGGTCCGGCACGCCTCGACACAATCCAGCGTAGCCGCCGGCCCCAGTCGCAGCCCGGCGCGGCGCAGCACACGCACGAAATGCGCAATATTCTGGTCGAGCTTCTCGCCCCGGTGTCCGCCGGATGATTTCTTGCCCGCAGGCTTGGCGCCATCCGCGGCCCGCTTTTCCGGCTTTTGCCGCGGCGCTCCGAACAGCGGCGTCACATTGTCTGGATAGGATGATGTCATCCGGCCTTGTATCCACTCATTTCTGTCTGGATTTCAGTCAGGATACGGGCCGCCTCGCTGCCGCTGATCCTGGCGATGTCATCCTGATATTTGAGCAAAACACCCATGGTCGAATCGGCTTGTGCCGGATCAATCGCCACGCAGTCCAGCTCGACCAGCGCCTGCGCCCAGTCGATGGTCTCCGCCACGCCAGGGGCCTTGAACAGGTTCGCCGCGCGAAGTTTCTGAACAAACCGGACAACCTGCTCGCCAAGCACGGTGCCCGCCTCGGGTGCCTTGCGGCGCAGAATATCCAGCTCGTCCTCGACCGTTGGATAATCGACCCAATGGTAGAAACAGCGGCGCTTCAGCGCGTCGTGAATCTCGCGGGTCCGGTTCGAGGTGACAATGACGATTGGCGGCGTCTTGGCGGCGACTGTGCCGAATTCGGGGATCGTGACCTGCCATTCCGAGAGGATTTCGAGAAGATAGGCCTCGAACGCCTCGTCGGCGCGGTCCAGCTCGTCGATCAGCAGCACCGGCGCGCCGCCGCCATCGTCACGCAGCGCCTCGAGCAGCGGGCGTTCGATCAGATTGTCGGCGGTGAACAGGTCCGCACTCGACAGCACGCCCTGCCCGGCAGACTGAATCTGCATCATCTGCCTTGCATAATTCCACTCATAGGCGGCCGAGGCGATGTCCAGCCCTTCATAGCATTGCAGGCGAATCAGCCGCCGCCCCAGCAGGCCTGCGAGGGTCTTTGCGACCTCGGTCTTGCCAACGCCTGCCTCACCCTCGAGGAACATCGGGCGCTGCTTGCGAAGCGCAAGAAACAGGCTGACGGCAAGCCCGTCTGACAGCACATAATCATGATCCGCCATAACGGCGCGAAGGCTGTCTACCGTATCCGGGATCATCACTATTTTCTCCAGCGTTGCCGTGCGCATGCCCAAAAATTGAGCCGGCGCACACTCATGTGAAAGCACGGGTGCGGTCAAACATCACAGGAAATTTACCCGCTCCCCTATTTACAGAGCTTTTGATTCGCTTAACGATATTCAAGAGCGTGCTTCAAAAAGGCAAAACAATTTGCGGCCATGCACGCCAGGATCTGGAGGAAATCATGACTAACGTGAATCTCACGCTGAACGGGAAAGCTGTCAGTGCCGACGTGCCTGACAACACGCTGCTCGTCAGCTTCATCCGCGAAACCATGGCACTGACAGGCACTCACGTCGGCGGTCACACCAGCCAGTGCGGCGCCTGTGTCGTTCATGTAAACGGCGAATCTGTAAAATCCTGCACCATGCTGGCCGTTGCCGCCGAAGGCGCCGACGTCACGACCATCGAAGGAATTGGAAGCGCGGAATCGCTGCATCCGATGCAGCAGGCGTTTCACGAGAACCATGGCCTGCAGTGCGGTTTCTGCACGCCCGGCATGGTGATGAGCGCCATTGAACTTGTCGAAAAGAACCCGAATCCGAGCGAGCAGGATGTTCGTGAAGGTCTCGAAGGTAACATTTGCCGCTGTACCGGATATCACAACATTGTGAAATCCGTTCAGGCCGGCGCACAGAAAATGGGAGGATGACCATGCCAGAGGGTAGCACCAAGGACGGTATCGGCGCGTCTGTACGACGCAAGGAAGATAAAAGGTTTCTGACGGGCTCCGGTCGTTACACGGCCGACATTTCGCGTCATGGACAACTTCATGTGCATTTCATCCGCTCGGACCATGCGCATGCCAACATCAAGTCGATCAAGACCGACGCCGCCGCCAAGGCAGACGGCGTGGTCGCCATCTATACCGGCGAGGATGTCGCTGCTGATGGCATCGGCGGGCCGATCTGCGGCTGGGTCGTCACCAACCGTGACGGATCGCCGACCAATGAGCCGCCGCACCCGATTCTCGCGAATGGCTCGGTCCGCTATGTGGGCGACCATGTTGTTGCCGTGATCGCGGAAACGCTGCAGCAGGCGCGTGACGCGGCCGAGCTTGTCGAGATCGATTATGATGTCCTGGCTCCGGTTGTTGATCTGGCTTCTGCCTCGGATGGCGTGCAGATTCACGAGAACGTGCCGAACAACATGTATTTCGATTTCGAGCTTGGCGACGAAGCCGCCGCCGAGGCCGCGCTGGCCGACGCCGCCACCGTTGTCGAGCTGGAAGTTCGGAACAACCGTCTTGTTCCGAATGCGATGGAGCCCCGCGCCGCAGTGGCGGAATATGACCCCATCGACGAGGCCTACACGCTGTTCACCACCTCGCAGAACCCGCATCTGACGCGGCTTGTGATCGGTGCCTTCATGCTGAGCATTCCGGAATCCAAGTTCCGCGTTGTCGCCCCCGATGTCGGCGGCGGCTTCGGATCAAAGATCTATGTCTATCCGGAAGAAGCGGTCTGCACCTGGGCTTCGAAGAAGCTGCAGCGTCCGATCAAATGGACAGCCGACCGCAGCGAGTCCTTCCTCGCCGACGCGCATGGCCGCGATCATATCAACAAGGTGCGTATGGCGCTCGACGCCAACAACCGCATCACCGGCCTGCGGGTCGACAGCCTGGCCAATATCGGCTCGTACCTGTCGGCTTTCTCGGTTGTGACGCCGACCATCCTGCATGCCCCGCTGCTGTCGGGCTGCTACCAGATCCCGGCGATCTACACCAATGTGAAGGGCATGGCCACGACCACCGCACCAGTTGATGCCTATCGCGGTGCCGGACGGCCTGAGGCCACCTATCTGCTGGAACGGGTGATGGATGCGGCGGCACGTCAGGTCGGCATGGATCCGGCCGAATTCCGCCGGATGAACTTCATTCCGAAGGATGCCTTCCCGTACCAGACGCCGGTGGCGCTGCAATATGACATCGGTGACTATGAGGCACCGCTGGACAAGGCGCTGGAGATGATCGACTACAAGGGCTTTGAGGCCCGCCGTGCCGAAGCAGCCAAACGTGGCAAATATCGCGGCATCGGCCTGTCGAGCTATATCGAGGCCTGCGGCATCGCCCCGTCGGCGGTGGCAGGTGCGCTCGGCTCGCGTGTTGGTCTGTATGAATCCGCTACCGTGCGGGTCGACCCCACCGGCACCATCAATGTGATGACCGGAACACACAGCCACGGCCAGGGGCATGACACCACCTTCGCCCAGATCGTCGCCGACAAGCTCGGTGTCGATGTCGGCCAGGTGCAGATCATCCACGGTGATTCCGACAAGACGCCGTTTGGCATGGGAAGCTATGGTTCACGCTCGCTGGCAGTTGGCGGTTCCGCCATCGCCAAGGCCGTGGACAAGGTGATCGACAAGGCCAAGATCATCGCGGCCCACCTGATGGAGGCTGCCGACAGCGATGTCGTCTTTGCCGACGGCAAGTTCACTGTTGCCGGCACCGACACCGAAAAGGGGTTCGGCGAGATCGCCCTTGCGGCCTATGTCCCGCATAACTACCCGCATGACAGGCTCGAGCCGGGGCTGGAGGAGACAGCGTTCTATGACCCGCTGAACTTCACCTACCCGTCGGGAACGCATATCGCCGAGGTGGAAATCGATCCCGCCACTGGCGTTGTGCAGCTTGTCGACTGGGCCTGCTGTGACGATTTCGGCAACCTGATCAACCCGATGATCGTCGAAGGCCAGGTTCATGGCGGCATCGCCCAGGGCGTCGGTCAGGCGCTTATGGAAAACGCCGCCTATGACGAAAACGGGCAGCTGATCACCGCGTCCTACATGGATTACTGCATGCCGCGCGCGGATGATCTTCCCGATTTCAAGGTGGATTACACCGTAACAGCCTGTACGCATAACGACCTTGGCGTGAAGGGATGCGGCGAGGCCGGGGCGATTGCCTCGCCCCCGGCGCTGATCAACGCTGTCATCGACGCCTTGTCACCGCTTGGTGTCACCGACATGTCGATGCCGGCATCGCCGGAAAAGGTATGGCGTGCCATCAATGAGGCCGGCAAGGCCCAGGCCGCGGAATAAGGAGGGACAGACCATGTACCAGACCAACTATGTAAAGGCGGCGAATACCGACGAGGCTGTCGGCCATATGTCGTCAGGCGGCCAGCTTCTGGCCGGCGGCATGACACTGATCCCGACCATGAAGCAGCGTCTCGCCAGCCCGGAAACGGTGGTGGACCTTGCCGGTTGCGGCCTGTCCGGCATCGAGGATACCGGAGATGCTATCCGAATCGGCGCCATGACCCGGCATGTCGATGTGGCAGAATCGGCGGTTGTGCAGGGTGCGATCCCGGCGCTGGCGGCTCTTGCCGGCGGCATCGGCGACCGCCAGGTGCGCAATCGTGGCACCATCGGCGGGTCGGTGGCCAACAACGATCCGTCGGCATGCTATCCGGCGGCCGTTCTCGGTCTCGGCGGCACCGTCCATACGAACAAACGCGACATCGCGGCCGATGATTTCTTCACCGGCATGTTCGAGACGGCGCTGGACGAAGACGAGATGATCACGGCGGTGAGCTTCCCGAAGGTGGCGAAAGCCGCCTATCTGAAGTTCCCCAATCCGGCCTCTCGCTATGCCATGGTCGGCGTGTTTGTTGCCGCAAGCGGCGGTGGCACACGCGTCGCCGTAACCGGTGCCGGCAGTGACGGCGTGTTCCGTCATGGCGGCATGGAATCGGCTCTGGACGGTGATTTCAGCGCTTCGGCCCTGGACGGCGTCGCGGTTGATTCCAGCGATCTGATCGGCGATATCCACGCCGCGCCGGACTACCGGGCGCATCTGGTCCGCGAAATGACCAAGCGCGCTGTCGACGCCTGCTGATCACAGCGCCAGACACAGAAATACAAAAAGGCGGGGGCAGCCCCGCCTTTTTCATGTCCGGCCTCATATCTGGTCAGATTTTGCATATCCGGGTTTGTCATATCCGGGAAAAGCTGCCGGAAATCTGGAGCGGGCGAGGGGGTTCGAACCCGCGACCCCGAGCTTGGGAAGCTCGTGCTCTACCAACTGAGCTACACCCGCGTTGATCTGAAGGTATCCTCTGACACCGCTTCGGCAAAGAATTTAATTGCAACTGGCCACCAGCGCAGACACACCTAAGATATTGCCATGGCCGGGCTTTGTCGCCATATAGGCAGACATCGGTCGGTGCTGGCGAACAGCATCTGACGACCGCGCCTTCAGGGGATCTCTCAGGGGATAATGTCATGACACCCTATGACAACGGCAGCGCCAAGCCTGCCAGCAAAGCAGACACCGGCACACGCCCGACCCGCGACGAGGCAGAAGCCGCCGTCGAGACCATTCTTCGCTGGATCGGCGAGGATGTCTCTCGCGAGGGACTGGTCGGCACGCCGGGCCGTGTGGTTCGTGCCTGGGAAGAATTCTGCGCCGGCTATGACGAAGACCCCGCGGCCATGCTGTCCAGCACCTTCGAGGAGGTCGAGGGCTATGACGACATGGTGATGCTGCGCTCGATCCGCATGGAAAGCCATTGCGAGCATCACATGGTGCCCATTCTGGGCGTTGCGCATATTGCCTATATGCCCGACCGACGCGTTGTCGGCATTTCAAAGCTGGCCCGTGTTCTCGACAGTTTCTCGAAGCGCCTGCAAACGCAGGAGACGCTGACCGCGCAGGTGGCCGACTGCATTCAGCAAGCGCTGCAACCGCGCGGTGTCGCCATCCTCATCGACGCGCAACACCAATGCATGACGACCCGCGGTGTTCGCAAGCCCGATGTCTCGATGGTAACAACCCGGTTCACCGGATTGTTCCAGACCGACAGCGACCTTCAGGCGCGGTTCCTGAACCAGGCGCGGATGGGCTGATCCGCCACGCGCCGCGGCGCTGGAGCCTGCCTCACTAATTTCCTGTGACCTTTGTGGCCGATCCGTTATGATCCGGCAACGCAATCAAGAGCGGGTGTCCCTTTCATGACCCTGTCACCGGTGCTGAACATCCTTGGCCTGCTGACGACCATTCTCGGCGCGGCCATGCTGATCCCGATGTGTTTCGACCTGTATTTCGGCTCGCCCGACTGGCAGGTCTTTGCCCTGTCTTCCTGCTGACCGCCTTTGTCGGAGTCTCCGTCTGGCTGGCCACCTCGCAGCGCGAGGGGTTCGATCTGGGGCTCAGGCAAGCCTTCCTGCTGACCAACGGGTCCTGGATTTCGATCGGCCTGTTCGGCGCCCTTCCCTTTATGTTCAGCGAACTGCAGCTCAGCCTGACCGATGCGATATTCGAATCGGTATCAGGGATCACCACCACCGGATCGACCGTGCTGCAGCAGATCGAGCTGGCATCACCCGGCATTCTCATCTGGCGGGCATTGCTGCAATGGCTTGGCGGTGTCGGCATCATCGTCATGGCGATGGCCGTCCTGCCGATGCTGTCGGTCGGCGGCATGCAGCTTTTCCGCACCGAATCCTATGACAGCGCCGACAAGGTCGTGCCCCGCGCCGCACAGCTGGCAGGCGGCATAGGCATAGTCTATGCCAGTCTGACGGCGTTCTGGGCGATCATGCTGTCCATCGCCGGGATGAGCAATTTCGACGCCATCGCCCATGCCATGACCACCATCGCCACCGGTGGCTATTCCACCCGCACAGCTTCGATCGCAGCCTTCGATTCGGTGGCGATCGAATGGATCGTGATCTCCGGCATGATTGTCGGCAGCCTTCCTTTTGCCCATTACCTGGCCATTGTTCGCGGTGGCTGGGGCCCGTTGCTGCGGGACCCGCAGGTGCGGTGGTTCATGACATTGCTTGTTGCTGTGGTGCTGATCCTGATCTGGCATCTTGGCAGCAACGGCATGCCGGTCGGCGTGGCGATCAGGCAGGCGAGTTTCAACGCCGTCTCGATTATGACCGGCACCGGCTATGCCAGCGCCAATTTCTCGGCCTGGGGCGGGTTTGCCTCGACCTTGCTGCTGATCGTCATGTTTGTCGGCGGCTGCGGCGGCTCGACGACTTGCGGCATCAAGATGTTCCGGCTTCAGGTTCTGGCGACGACCGCACGGGTGCAGATCGGACGGCTGTTGAGCCCGCATGCTGTCATCCTTGCCTATTACAACAAGCGGCCG
This sequence comes from Alphaproteobacteria bacterium, assembly GCA_038144055.1. Taxonomy (GTDB): domain Bacteria; phylum Pseudomonadota; class Alphaproteobacteria; order Puniceispirillales; family Puniceispirillaceae; genus UBA8309. The sequence goes on from JAYQNB010000004.1 coordinate 59,998, forward strand.
GTCTCGAACGAGGTCATGGATTCAGTCATGGGATTTTTCTATCTCTACATTCTCTGCTTCGTGATTCTGGCGATTGGCCTGGGGCGCTTGGCCTCGATTTCATCACGGCCCTGTCAGGTGCTGCCACATCAATCAGCAATGTCGGACCGGGCCTTGGCAACCTGATCGGTGCCGAAGGCAATTTCGCCGCACTTCCCGACATGGCGAAATGGATCATGGCGTTCGGCATGCTGCTGGGACGGCTCGAGCTGTTCACCGTGCTGGTGATGCTCAACCCGGGGTTCTGGCGGCGCTAGGCCAATACTGGCCTCTACCGGTGCCAGCCTCTGTTAGGGCCGCCGCCCGTCAGGGAAGAACGATATTGTCGAGCTTGGCCAGTTCGGCCCGCGCCTGGCTGTCGAGGCCGGCGATTGCCGCCTGCAGACACTCATTCACCGCACGCTGCACGTCGTTGGCGCTGGAGGATTCAGGGATTGTCACCGAATGCGAGGATGACAGCTTGATCATCGCCTGTGCGCCGCCAACCGGCTGAAGCCACATCAGCTGGGCCTCGAACTCGACCTTGATCTTGCTGTCCTGCTGATCGCTCAGCGCATTTGCCAGACCGACCTCTTTCGCCAGCTTCACCTTGGTGACCGATGCGCGGGAAATATCGAGGATCAATTCGCCGCTGCCCCCTGCCGGGGTCAGCACGGTCGATGCCCATTCCGCAACAAGCGAGCTGGGCAATGGCTGCTGAAGATGCCCGATATAGGGTGCTTCGATTGGCATCTGCCAGTTCTCGATAATCTCGAGACGCCGTGCATTCAGCGGCACAGAACTGAATGCATCGCTGCTTACCGTCACTTTGGGCGGCGGAGTCGAGGTCGCCGTGCAGGCAGACAGCAAAAGGGCAAGGCAAAGGATCGGAAGGGCCGTTACACGCATCGGAATCTCCCAGGTTCAAGACTTTCGCAGACTAAGTCCCGAAGGCGGCATGAATGTGGCAGCCATCAGTGGCGTGAAATGCCGGGGTCGACCGCGCGCATTGTCTTGCAGAACTCGCAGGTGACTTCGATCTTGCCTGAATCGGCAACAAGTCCGGCAAGCTCCTCCGGCGACATGCGGGACAGCACCGCCTCGACCTTTTCCGGGCTGCAGCGGCATTTGTCCTCGACCGGCTGTGACGGGGCCACATGCGGGCGCAGCGCATTGAACAGCCGGAAAACCAGGTCCTCGGGCGCCAGCTTCGGATCGACAAGCTCCTCGCGCGTGACGGAACGAAGCAGCATGTCGGCCGTTGTCCATGCATCATCCTGCTCGGCGCGCGAGACTGTGCTCTCCTTACCGCCATCAGCGGCGACCCGCTGCACCATCAGCGCAGTGGCAATCCAGTCGTCACCATGCCGCCCGGCAGCCGCAACAATGTGGCTGTCGACCTGCTCGGAATTGGCAAACCATGCCATGGCCGCATCGCCAAGCGTATCGCCGGCCAACTCGACAATGCCCTGATAGCGGCCATTTTCGGTTCCCTGATCGACGGTAAAGGCGGCATAGCCGGTGCCGAGAAGTGCCGGCACGCTTGCCGGCATCGCGTCCACCATGTCGTCGCCAAGAGACGGGATGTTTTCATCATCGAAAGCGGCATAGCCGCGAAGCGCCCCGTCCGATGTCACATCGGCAAGAAGAGTTTTCACAAAGCCGTTCCCCTTGGCCTGCAGGGTAAAGACGCCGTCAAACTTCATGAAGGTGGACAGGCAGGCGGCGATGGCAAGAGCCTCGGCCTGAAGGGAGGCCACCATCTCGGGATAGCCGTGGCGCGCAAGGATGCTGCTCGCCGGTCCGCCGACAGATGCAAGCCGCCCACGGATCAGGGCGCTGTCGCCATTCTCGCCGGCGAGGTAGAAGGGCAGGATCTGGCCTGCAGCAGCAGGGCCTGTTACCGGAACAGTGTCTTTCTGGGCCAAGGTATACTCCGCAAACGGATCGGCATTGTCAGGGTCGCCGGGTTTATGCGCCGTCAGTTGCCGGACACACACCAGGACAGCACGGCCTTCTGCGCATGCAGCCTGTTCTCGGCCTCGTCAAAGACCGCGGATTGCGGCCCGTCGATGACCGCTTCAGTGATTTCCATGCCGCGCCAGGCAGGAAGACAATGCATTACCACAGCATCGCCAGCCGCCACGGCAAGCAGTTCTTCATTCAGCTGGAAAGGCTGAAAATCCTCGCGCCGCGTCCCTTCCTCGTCTCCCATCGAGATCCAGACATCTGTCACCAGCGTCTGGCTCCCGGTGGCGGCTTCAATGGCAGAATCATACATCACCAGATCGGCGCCTTCAGCGCGTGCCCATGCCGTCAGCTCGGCTGGCGGCGCATAGCCTTCCGGACAGGCGATGCGAAGCTGGAAATTGAATCGTGCAGCTGCTTCGATCCAGCTGGCGGCGACATTGTTGCCGTCGCCGATCCAGGTAACGATCTGCCCGTCGAGCGGACCATGACGTTCGATCATTGTCTGCAGGTCGGCCATGATCTGACAGGGATGCGAGCGTTCGGTCAGCGCATTGACCACCGGCACGGTGGCATGCTCGGCGAGGGTCAGCAGCATGTCATGCGAGAAACAGCGGATGGTGATGGCATCAACATAACGCGACAGCACGCGCGCGGTGTCCTCGATGCTCTCGCCGCGGCCAATCTGCATGTCCTGTGCGGACAGCATCAGCGGCGTACCACCAAGCTGGCTGATCCCGACCTCGAAGGATACGCGGGTCCGCGTCGACGGCTTCTCAAAGATCATCGCCACCGACTTTCCGGCAAGCGGCCTTGGCCCATCCTGGCCGGCCTTCAGCGCAGACTTCATCTCTGCGGCATGATCGAGCATGGCCTGCAGCGTGTCGGCGCTGTGATCACGTATATCCAGAAAATGTCTCATCCTACCTGTCCCCGGCGGCGACCATCCGGCCGAGTACCCGCTCGAAAGTCTCAACTGCCAGCGCGATTTCCTCTTCACTGATCACCAGCGGCGGCAGGAAACGCACCGTATTCTCGCCCGCTGGCACGGTCAGCAGATTCTCGTCACGCATTGCCGCCACGGCATCCCCAGCCGGCAGCGTATCGGCAAGGCGTACCCCGCACAGGAATCCGCGGCCCCGCAGCTCGACCACCGCACCTTCATACCGGTCTGCCACCGCCTGCAGGCTGTCGCGCATGATGCCGGCACGGCGGCGCACATCCTCAAGGAACCCCGGGGCGCCAAGCTCGTCCAGCACCACTTCGGCCACCGCCATGGCCAGCGGATTGCCGGCAAAGGTCGAACCATGTGTGCCCGGCGTCATGGCATTGCCGACAGCCTCGCTTGCAATGACGGCACCGACCGGAAAACCGCCACCAAGTCCCTTGGCAACGGCAATAATGTCAGGCCGGATGCCCGATGTCTCATAGGCGAACAACGTACCGGTGCGCCCGATGCCGGACTGCACTTCATCGGCGATCACCAGCGCACCAAACTCGTCCGCCGCGGCACGGACTCCGGCCAGATATTCATCCTGTGCGTCACGCGCGCCGCCCTCTCCCTGCACCGGTTCGATCATCACCGCCGCCACATGCGGGCCCATCTGGTCGCGAAGCGCGTTCAGATTGCCAAAGGCGACATGCTCGAACCCGTCGGGCATCGGGCCGAACCCGGTCCGGTTGGCAGGCTTGTCGGTCGCCGCCAGCATGCCAAGCGTGCGCCCATGGAATGATCCTGTGGCACACAGGATGGTCATTCTTTCGGGCTCCCCGCGCTCATGCATGGCGCGGCGCGCGATCTTCACCGCCGATTCATTCGCCTCGGCCCCTGAATTGCAGAAATAGACCTGATCGAGACCGGTCAGCGCAGCCAGCTTTGCCGCGACGCGTTCCTGCCCGGGAATGCGATAAAGATTGGAGGTGTGCCACAGCTTGCCGGCCTGTTCGCGAAGCGCGGCGACAAGGCCCGGATGCGAATGGCCAAGCGTGTTCACGGCGATCCCGCTGGCACAGTCGAGATAGCGATCGCCGTCATCGGTGACCAGCCAGCTGCCCTCGCCACTGACAAAGGCGAGCTCGGCGCGGCCATAGGTCTTCATCACGGCGGATTGCGAGGCTGCCATCGAAGTGTCTTTGGTTTGCTGGTCGTTCATCGCGAAACAGGGTCTGCCGGTTTGCCAGGGTAATTTTGCTGCTGTTGATCCTGATGCCGAAAAAACCAAACCACCAGCCCGTCAACAGCGGTGCCGGTGGTTCTGCTAAAGGCAAAAGAAGGCTGCCAAATTCGGCATTTTGACGAGAATTGTCAAGATGTTTGCCACCGGCAGGCGCCGCGTGGCAGGCGGTATCAGTCCTGAATGAAATGCTTGCCGAGCCGCAGCCCCTGCGACTGGTAATTCGATCCCGATCCGGACGCGCCATACAGCGCGTCGGGGACCGCCGACATCGGCTCATAGACAAGTCGGCAGACCGTCTGGCCGTCCTCGATCAGAAACGGCACATCATGCGACCGCACCTCAAGAACCGCACGGGTGCTGGCGGCATCAAGTTCGGCCATCCCGAAACCGGGATCGAAGAACCCGGCATAATGCGCGCGAAACTCGCCGACCCGCGTGTCATAGGCCCGCATTTCGGCGGCATGGTCATTCGGCACCGTCACAAACTCGCGGCTGGCCAGAATGTAGAATTCATCCGGATGGAGAACGAGGCCGCCGGCGACGAGATCGGTCGTCGTCAGACGTTCCCAATAATCGCCTACCGCACAGCTTGCCGGCGCATCGATATCCACCAGCCCGGCATGCTTGCGGGCACGCCAGCCGATGATGCCGTCTTCATCTGCCGGTGTCAGATTGACGCTGAGCGCCACACCGTCGCGGATATCCACGGCACTGGCACCGCGCACAAGGCCGACATCCTGCTGCAGCCTGATCATCGCGTCATCCGACATGGATGAAGGGCCGCGCCGGAAGCGCAACTGCGACAGGCATGAACCGGGCCGCACCAGCACCGAAAAGGTCCGCGGTGAAATCTCGGCATAGAGTGGGCCATGATAACCGGCCGCAACAGCCTCGAATTCCGAGGCGCCATCGGTGATCAGGCGGGTAAAGATATCCAGCCGGCCGGTCGAGCTTTTCGGGTTCGCCATTGCCGAAATCTCGGCCGGAAGCGCCAGCGATTCCTGCAACTCGACGATATAGAGGCATCCGCGCTCGAGTACCGCACCGCCCTCGAGATCAATTTCATGCATGGCAAGGCGCGGCAGCTTGTCGGCAACACGTGTCTCCGGCCCCGGCAGAAAGGATGACTGGACACGCCAGGCACGCCGTCCAAGGCGCAGGTCGATACTGGCCGGTTGCATCTGCGCGGCGGTCAGCGGGGCATCTGAAATGATGGCGCCGTCCGCGATTGCTGTACGGATTTCCTGTACCGGCAGAATGCCGTTCGACGACGCAGCCTCGCTTGCCGTCATTGCCCTGTCAGCTGTCATGACCCGATCTTCAGCCTTTCAATTGCGGCAGCTAGCTTTTCAGCCGCCACCCGGATTTCAGCACACGGTAGCACAGGAGCCACAGAACGCCATTCACAAGCACAAGCCCGACAAGGCCGGTCACGATCGAGCGGTCACCAACCCCGATCAGCCCAAAACGAAACCCGTCGATGGCATAGAAAAACGGGTTCAGTGTGGCCATGGTGTCGAAGGGTGCCGGCAGCCTGTCCACCGAATAGAATGTGCCGGACAGAAAGGCCAGGGGCTGGATCAGGAAATTGGTAATGGTGGCCATCTCGTCGAACTTGTTCGACCAGACACCGGCAAGAATGCCGGCAAGCGCCATCGCAAGCGACCCCAGAACGAGGAAGGCCAGTGCCGTCAAAGGTGCCGCTGGAACCTGCAACCCGGCGAACAGGCCCAGAACCAGGGCCGCGAACAACCCGACGGCAATCCCGCGCGTCATCCCGCCGAGGGCCAGGCCGACGAGAAGCTCGCCGGGGCCGATCGGCGGCATCAGCAGATCTACAATATTGCCCTGCACCTTCGAGACGACCAGCGAAGAGGAGCTGTTGGCAAAGGCGTTCTGAAGCACCGTCATCATCACCAGTCCGGGAACGAGAAAGGAGATGAAGCTGATATCACCGGCAAGCTGCGCCCGGTCGCCGACAGCAACCGCGAATACCATCAGGAACAGCATCGAGGTGATAACAGGTGCGACGACAGTCTGCATGCCGACCTTGGCAAAGCGCTGCACTTCGCGGAAATACAGTGTCTGAAGACCAACCCAGTTGACGCGGCCGATCTGCACCGGACGAACCGGTGTCGGCGCGTCGGCACGGCCTTGCCGGACAGGTGAGCGAGGTGGCGGGGAAGACTGTTCGTTCATGCGGCCGAACTTAGGTCCGGCGCAGGCAAATGACAACCGGCGGAGCCTATGGTGGGGTTTCATGGCTGCTGCTATGCTCGCGGCGCTGAACCGGAAAGACGGAATGATGACGACGGACAGGTCCCGCGCCGAACAAAGGCTGATGAACAAGGCGGTGCATTACCTTGGCCGCTACAGTGCCTCGCGCCAGCGGTTGCGCGAAGTGCTGCAGAGATTTGCCATGCGCAAGCTCGAGGCTCATGAAGAGGCCGAAATCACCCGCGCGATCGACGCCGTTCTCGATGACTGTATCAGGCTCGGCTATGTCGATGATGCCGCCTTTGCCTTGTCCCGCGCACGAAGCAAACGGCGCAGCGGCGGGTCCGCCCTCGCCATCCGCCGCAGCCTTGCCGAGCATGCCATCGGCCAGGACCTTGCCGACGAGGCGCTGGCCGCGGCCGATGAAACAACAAGTGACGGTGAACTGGCAGCCGCCTTGCGGCTGGCAGCACGGCGCAGGATCGGGCCCTATTTCACACGGGAAAGCGATGAAAACACCTATCGCAAGCAGCTTGCATCGCTTGCGCGGGCCGGATTTTCCTTCGCCACGGCAAAGGCCGTTATGGCGCTCGACAGCCCGGAAGACGCCGACGAACTCGCCGAATCGCTGCGACAAATGTAACGGCCCGCATCTTGCGAGCCGACGGTGCTTCGGTCTAGACTGCCGCCGGTTTCAAACGCCGGAAAACCGCGATGAATGCGGCATGCCGGGTGGGAGGATGAATATGACCCAGGACAGATTGTTTGCCCCGAGCGAGAGCACCATTGCCAACGCGCTGATCGATAATAGCGGGTATCAGGCGATGTATGACGCATCCGTCGCCGACCCCGATGCGTTCTGGGCCGAGCATGGCAAGCGGATCGACTGGATCAAACCCTACAGCCAGGTCAGCGACGTCTCCTATGACAAGGCGGATCTCCACATCAGCTGGTTCGGCGACGGCACGCTCAACGCCGCTGCGAACTGCCTTGACCGGCATCTCGCCAGCCGCGGCGACCAGACCGCCATCATCTGGGAAGGTGACGACCCTGCGGATTCCCACCATATCAGCTATGCCGAGCTGCATGAGGAAGTCTGTAAATTCGCCAATGTGCTGAAAGCAGAGGTCGCAAAGAAGGGCGACCGCATCACCATCTACATGCCGATGATCCCGGAAGCCACCGTCGCGATGCTGGCCTGCGCACGGATCGGCGCGGTGCATTCCGTCGTCTTTGGCGGCTTCTCTCCCGACGCGCTTGCCGGCCGCATTCAGGACTGTGATTCCAACATGGTGATCACCGCCGATGAAGGCCTTCGTGGCGGCAGGCCCGTGCCGCTGAAGGCAAATACCGATGCGGCCCTCGAATCCTGTCCCGACTGCAACAAGGTCGTCGTCGTACGCCGCACCGGCGGTGACATCGGCTGGGTCGACGGGCGCGACGTCTGGTATCACGAGGCGATGGCAGATGCCTCTGCCGACTGTCCACCGGAAGAAATGAACGCCGAAGACCCGATGTTCATCCTGTATACCTCCGGGTCGACCGGCAAGCCGAAGGGCGTGTTGCACACCACCGGCGGCTATATGGTTTATGCCTCGATGACGCACCAATATGTCTTCGACTACAAGGATGGCGACGTCTATTGGTGCACGGCTGATGTGGGCTGGGTCACCGGCCACAGCTATATCGTCTATGGCCCGCTTGCGAACGGCGCGACGACGCTGATGTTCGAGGGTGTGCCGACTTATCCCGACAGTTCGCGCTTCTGGCAGGTCGTCGAGAAGCACAAGGTCAGCATCTTCTACACCGCCCCGACGGCGATCCGCGCGCTGATGCGCGAGGGCGACGCGCCGGTCACAAAATGCGACCGCTCCTCGCTGCGCCTTCTGGGAAGTGTCGGCGAGCCGCTCAACCCCGAGGCATGGATGTGGTACCACGAGGTGGTGGGTGAAGGGCGTTGCCCGATCGTCGACACCTGGTGGCAGACAGAGACCGGCGGCATCCTGATCACACCGCTTTCCGGCGCCACAGCCACCAAGCCGGGATCGGCGACTCGCCCCTTCTTCGGAATCAAGCCGGTCCTTGTCGATGGTGAGAACAACCTTCTTGAAGGCGCCGCCGACGGCAATCTGTGCATCGACCATTCATGGCCGGGCCAGATGCGCACCGTCTATGGCGACCACCAGCGGTTCATCGACACCTATTTCACCACCTTCCCGGGCCGCTATTTCTCGGGCGATGGCGCGCGCCGCGACCAGGACGGCTTGATGTGATGTTTAACGGTGACTTTTCTGGATTACCGGCCGTGTCGATGACGTGCTCAACGTCTCGGGCCACCGCATGGGAACGGCGGAAATCGAATCCGCTCTTGTCGCCCATCCCAAGGTCGCGGAATCAGCCGTTGTCGGCTATCCGCACGACATCAAGGGGCAGGGCATCTATGCCTATGTGACGCTGATCGAGGGGTGCGAGCCGAGCGACGAGCTGGTGGCCGAGCTCAGGCAATGGACCCGCAAGGAGATCGGCCGCGCGATCGCCACACCGGACCTGCTGCAATGGGCACCGCAGCTTCCTTTAAAGACCCGGTCTGGCAAGATCATGCGCCGGATTCTTCGCAAGATTGCGGCAAACGACTATGCCGAGCTTGGTGATACCTCGACGCTGACCGATCCCGGGGTGGTCACCGATCTGGTGGACAATCGCCAGAACCGCTGAATGACGCGGTCCACACCGACGCCCACAGAAATGGCCTGAAGCCTGACACACAGGATGCGGCAGCATATCGAGCCGGTAGTCGGTGCGCCGTCCCCGAAGATCAAGCCAGCCGGAGCGCCAACCGTGAATGACTGAAATTCGAGACGCCCCTCACTATGCAGCTCGTGGCGATGGCAAGGAACCCTGCCGGAAATGCGCCGCACCCGCCAGCGGCGGAACACCGGCGACAGGTCCAGATCCCATCTGGTTCCGGCACGATACAGCCAGCTGGTCTGTGCGACGGCCGCCGAGGGTGAAACTGCCGGCAATCCTGTCGGACAGTGACGGCCTGTAGCCATCTGCGCGACTGCCATAACGTCGTCATATCACCCTCAATCTGTGAAGGTGGCGTTTGGCAAGGTCACAAAGGTTCCGGACGCAGCCGCAGCATAGGCGGCAGCCCAGCCTGACATCGAGCGGATCCGCCGGTCTGCGCGGCCGGCATGAAGCAGCCGCCGGATTGTTTCGATATACCAGGCAGGCGAAAAAGGTTCGGTCACAATGACCGGCGTGGCGTCGCCCGCGCCGTCGATCCTGTGCCTGTCATCGGCATGAAGCGTCTCGGATAGCGCCATCACTGCCATTGTCAGCAGCCCGCCGCAAAGAGCATGAAAGGAACGTCCGTGCCGCCAAGATGTTTCTGGCACCTGTCAGTCTCCACCATGGGGTCATGGTTCGGACGGATCATGCGACAGGTTAACCGCAGCTGCAAAACAGCCATGTCACAATTTACTGATTTTACACGGTTTTCTTGCTTCCAGCCGTGGCTGGCAGTGTGACGAGCGTCAGCCGGGCTGCAAACAGACGGGCCAGCTTTTCGGTCACGAATTCCGGCGGCTCGTTGAACACGATCGTTCCGGTAAACCGGCCTTCGGCGTCATAGAGATAGACAGTGGCCGTATGGTCCCAGAGCACCACCCCGTCATCGCGCTCCACCCGCGAGGCATAGGCGCCGAAATCACGCTGCACACTCACCAGCGCCTCGGACGGGCCGGTCAGGCCAGTGACCTCGGTATCGAACAGCGACAGATAGGCAGCCAGCTGCTCCGGCGTGTCACGCTCGGCATCGACGGTGACGAAGATGGTCTGCAACGCTGCCGTGTCGAGACCGCGATCCCCCACCTCGTCGAGCGCGTTGGCAAGCAGGGTGAGTGTCATCGGGCAGACATCGGGGCAATAGGTGTAGCCAAAGAACAGTGCAACAGGCGCACCGGCAAAATCAGCAGCCGAGCGCGGCGTGCCGGACTGGTCTGTCAGCCGGAACTCCTGACTGGAAAAATCGGGAATACCGACCTGCATCTTGCGTGCCTGCTGTTCCGACAACCAGAAAACCGCGCCCGCAACGGCAACAAAAGCCACCGCCGCAAAAGCGGCCAGCATCAGGCGCGCGGCCTTGGCGCGCGAGCGGCCAGGGCCCGGTGTTTCGAGAGGGTTGTCGGTCATGCCGGTGATTTAGGACCTTGCCCGCCCCGGCGCAACAGTAAAATCAGCAAAATAGCCGGCGATGACGGAATTGAATTCCTCGCCGCGCTGTGGTTATTCTTGCGCCCGAAACGCAATCGGGAACGCCTTTCATGACAGCACTGATCCTGCTGATCGACCAGATCGTCAGCCTCTATTTCTGGACGCTGCTGGCCTATGTCGCCATCAACTGGCTGGTGGTGTTCAAGATCGTCAATCCCTGGCAGCCCTTCGTCCGGATGGCGATCCACTTCCTCGGCCGTATTCACGAACCTCCAATGCGTTTTGTTCGGCGATATCTTCCCGATCTTGGCGGCATTGATCTCAGCCCCATTGTGCTGTTGCTGGCCATCCAGTTTCTTCGCAACCTCCTGATCGGCTTCCTGACAAACGGCCTCTAGGCAGGCAACGACACCATTCTCTCTTTCCCGAGGACATGACATGACTGACGCTACACTGATCGACGGCAAGGCCTTTTCAGAAAAACTGGTCGAACGCGTTGCCGTACGCGCCGCCGAGCTGGCCGCCATCATCGGCCGGCCGCCAGCGCTGGCGGTTGTGCTGGTCGGCGACAATGCGGCAAGCGCCGTCTATGTCCGCAACAAGATCGAACGCACCACCGCCGCCGGCATGCGGACGGTCGAACACCGGCTTGACGCCGACGCCAGTCAGGCAGAGCTTCTGGCGCTGATCGACGAGCTGAACAATGACGACGGGATCGACGGGATACTGGTGCAGCTTCCGCTTCCGGACCAGATCGACGAAGATGCGGTAATCAACGCTATCACGCCAGACAAGGATGTGGACGGCTTCCATGTGGTCAATGCCGGTCGCCTCGCCACCGGTCAGGACTCGCTGGTTCCCTGCACACCGTTTGGCTGCCTGCTGCTGTTGCAGGACCATCTGGGCGATCTTTCCGGTCTCAACGCCGTGGTCGTCGGCCGCTCCAACATTGTCGGCAAGCCAATGGCACAGCTGCTGCTGCAACAAAGCTGCACCGTGACAATCGCCCATTCGCGCACGCGCGACCTGGCAGCGCTCTGCGCCACGGCCGATATCCTGGTCGCCGCCGTCGGCCGGCCCGAAATGATCACCGGCGATTTCGTCAAGCCCGGCGCGACCGTGATCGATGTCGGCATCAACCGGGTGCCGGCGCCGGAACGCGGCGAGGGCAAGTTCCGGCTGACAGGCGATGTGGATTTCGACAGCGCGGCTGCGGTAGCCGGTGCGATCACACCGGTTCCTGGCGGGGTCGGGCCAATGACGATTGCCTGCCTTTTGCGCAACACGCTGGTTGCAGCGGCGCGACGCTTTGACGCCACGATCGGCGAAATCTAGCTTTTTGCCGGTGGTCGTTCTATGACACGGCAGAGGCGTTCAACAGCAGGCAGCTGACAGCTCATGGCCATGGACCAGATCATTCTTTTCGCCGCACTCGGCATCGTTGCCGCCATCCTCGGCTGGGGCGTGCTTACAATGGCGCGCGGCGGCGAGTATAACATCAAGAATTCCAACAGGATCATGCGCTACCGCATCATCTTTCAGGCCATCGCGCTTGTGGTGATCCTGATTCTGATCTGGTGGAAACGCTAGGCTCGCGCCGCCTACCACACGGCCGACACACCGGCACATGACAACAACTCTCAGGGACTCCCGCTGATGGTAAAGCTGAACAAGATCTACACCCGCACCGGTGACGGTGGCGAGACAAGCCTCGTCAATGGCCGCCGCGTGGCCAAGCATTCGCGCCGTCCGGCAGCCTTTGGCGAGGTCGACGAGGCGAATTCGGTGATCGGTCTGGCACGGCTTCATTGCGAGGGTGACGCAGACGAGATGCTCGGCCGGATCCAGAACGACCTGTTTGACCTTGGCGCCGATCTGGCCACGCCGGAAAGCGATGCGCCGGCGCTACGGATCACCGATGACCAGGTGGTTCGCCTCGAGAGCGAAATCGACACGTTGAACGCCGACCTGCAGCCGCTGACCTCCTTCATTCTCCCGGGTGGCTCGCCGGCATCAGCATGGCTTCATCTGGCACGCACGGTTGCCCGCCGCGCCGAGCGCAAAATGACCGAGCTGGCGACCGAGGAAGTGGTCAGCGAACCGGCCATGCGGTATATCAACCGCCTGTCCGACCATCTGTTCGTGCTGGCGCGAATCCTGAATGAAGGCGGTAAAACCGACGTCCTGTGGCGTCCCGGACAAAATTCAGGCCAGAATTAAACAAGTTTTCCCTGTTCCGGGGGTTTATCACTCGGGCAGGTAACCGGATTGCTGACATAGGAGCATGAAATGAAGGTGCTAGTCCCGGTCAAGCGTGTGATCGACTATAACGTCAAGGTACGCGTCAAGGCCGACAACAGCGGTGTCGAACTCGCCAATGTGAAAATGGCAATGAACCCGTTCGACGAGATTGCAGTCGAAGAAGCATTGCGCCTGAAAGAGGCTGGTGGAGCCGATGAAGTGGTCGCCGTCTCGATCGGCCCGACCCAGAATCAGGAAACCATCCGCACCGCCCTTGCCATGGGCGCGGATCGTGGCATCCATATCGAAGCTCCGCACGAGGTCGAGCCGCTTGCCGTCGCAAAGCTGCTGAAGGCTGTCGTCGAGCGCGAAGAGCCGGGTCTTGTCTTTGTCGGCAAGCAGGCCATCGATGACGACTGCAACCAGACCGGCCAGATGCTGGCCGCGCTTCTTGGCTGGGCACAAGGCACCTTCGTTTCGGGTATCGAGATCAAGGGTGACAGCGCCGCTGTTGTCCGCGAGGTCGACGGTGGCCTTGAGCATCTGGAAGTGAAGATGCCGGCTGTCGTGACTGTCGATCTTCGCCTGAACGAGCCGCGCTATGCGTCGCTTCCGAACATCATGAAGGCAAAGAAGAAGCCGCTTGATTCGATGAGCGCAGACGAGCTTGGCGTTGATGTCACGCCGCGCCTCGCCATCACCCGCGTCGAAGAGCCGCCTGCCCGCGAGGCCGGAATCAAGGTATCTGATGTAGGTGAACTGGTAGACAAACTGAAAAACGAAGCAAAGGTGATCTGATCATGAGCATCCTGATCCTGGCAGACCATGACAACGGCCAGCTGGCAGCCGCCACGCTGAACACCGTGACCGCAGCCACCCAGATCGGTGGCGACATCCATGTCCTCGTCGCCGGCGACGCCAGCGGCGATGTGGCCAAGGCCGCCGCCGCAATTGCCGGCGTGTCGAAGGTTCTCTCCGCCGAGGCCGACGCCATGGCGCACGGCATTGCCGAGAACATCGCGCCGCTGATCCAGTCGATGGCATCGGGCTACAGCCACCTGATGGCTCCGGCAACCACCACCGGCAAGAACATCATGCCGCGTGTTGCCGCCCTGCTCGACGTGATGCAGGTCTCCGACATCATCAAGGTCGAGAGCGCCGATACATTCCAGCGCCCGATCTATGCAGGTAACGCCATCGCCACCGTGACATCGAGCGAATCGGTCAAGGTCGTCACCGTCCGCAGCACCGCCTTTGAGGCGGCTGCAGCAGAGGGCGGCAGCGCTTCGATCGAAGCTGTCGACAGCGGTGCGGATAGCGGCCTGTCTTCCTATGTGAAGTCCGAGCTCTCCAGCTCGGAGCTCCCGGAACTGACCAGCGCGCCGATCGTCATCTCCGGTGGCCGCGGCATGCAGGACGGCTCCAACTTCGCCATGCTGGAAAAAGTGGCCGACAAGCTCGGCGCGGCCGTCGGTGCCTCGCGCGCTGCCGTTGATGCCGGCTTTGTCCCGAACGACTATCAGGTCGGCCAGACCGGCAAGGTCGTGGCGCCAGACCTCTATGTCGCCGTCGGTATTTCCGGTGCCATCCAGCACCTCGCCGGCATGAAGGACAGCAAGGTCATCGTCGCCATCAACAAGGATGAAGAGGCGCCGATCTTCCAGGTTGCCGATTTCGGCCTGGTGGCAGACCTGTTCGACGCCGTGCCCGAACTGGAAGGCAAGCTCGGCTAACCTGCCGCAGCATCCTGAATCAGAAAGGGCAGCCTCGAGGCTGCCCTTTTTCTTTGAGCCGCATCCGGTCCGGATCAGTCGGCAACCAGGGCGCGGATCATCTCCAGCATTTCCGGTTCGTCCCATTCGAATGGACCGACAAAGCGCCATGCGGCCTGCTGGCCTGACGGCAGCACAAAACTGGTCGGCAAGCCACGCACACCCATCTCGCGCGACAGCTTTCCACGCGGATCAAAGCCGAATTTCACATTTTCTGCCGCGGTGACGCCATGCGTCTCGAGAAATGGCAATGCTTTGTTTGCCCCGCCCCGGTCGATCGAGACCAGCAGAACCGTAACGCCGTCATCAGCCAGCGCCGCAGCGGCGCGGCCAAGCGCCGGAAGCTCGGCGATGCAGGGCGCGCACCAGGTCGCCCAGAAATTCACCAGAACCGGGCCATCGCCAAGGTCCGCCACGGTAAAGGCTGCGCCACTCTCGTCGACCACCGGCGACGTCATCATCGGAGCATCCTCGCGTGCCGGCACATCCGGGGCCGCGAGCACATCCGAGGTCCCGAGCGCAGGCACCCCCCCAATCAGCAGGACGGCACATGCCAGCCGCATCGTCACCCGTGATTTTGGCTGTAAAATCGACAAAAGCCGTCTATAAAACATGGAATTTTCCAGAATATGGGGTTGTGCCGCCGACAGAATCGCGGACATATCAGGCCATGACCGAAAAGGATACACCAGACGGCGCCAAGTCTAGCATCTGGGGCGGACGCTTCTCAAGCGGCCCCTCGCAGCTGATGCAGGACATCAACGCCTCGATCGCCTATGACAAGCGGATGTTCCGTCAGGACATCGCCGGGTCACGCGCGCATGCCAGCATGCTGGCGGCCTGCGGCATCATCACCGAGTCCGACCGCGACGCCATTCATGGCGGGTTGGACACCATCGGTGCCGAGATTGCTGCCGGGGACTTCATCTTCTCTGCCGCGCTGGAAGACATCCATATGAACATCGAGTCGCGGCTTGCCGAGCTGATCGGCGAGCCGGCGCGGCGGCTGCATACGGCACGTTCGCGCAACGACCAGGTGGCGACCGATTTCCGGCTTTGGGTGCGCGAGCTGATCGATTCGGTGGATGAGGCGCTGGCCGGCCTGCAGGCCGAGCTGCTGCGCCGCGCCGAAGAGCATGCCGACACGCTGATGCCGGGGTTCACCCATCTGCAGACAGCGCAGCCGGTGACCTTCGGCTTTCACCTGATGGCCTATGTCGAGATGTTCGGCCGCGACCGCGGCCGTTTTGCCGATGCGCGCGCACGTCTCAATGAATCGCCGCTTGGCGCCGCCGCGCTTGCCGGCACCGGCTTTCCGACCGACCGCCAGATGACGGCAGAGCTTCTGGGCTTTGACCGGCCGATGGCGAACGCGATGGATGCCGTCTCCGACCGGGATTTTGCGCTGGAATTCCTGTCTTCGGCGGCCATCTGTGCGGTTCATATGTCCCGCCTTGCCGAAGAAATGGTGATCTGGTGTTCCGACAGGTTCGGCTTTATCGCCCTGTCCGATGCCTTTACCACCGGCTCCTCGATCATGCCGCAAAAGCGCAACCCCGATGCCGCCGAGCTGGTGCGCGCCAAGCCGGGCCGGATCATCGGCGCGCTGAACGGGTTGCTCATTGTGCTGAAAGGTCTTCCGCTTGCCTATGGCAAGGATATGCAGGAGGACAAGGAAGGCGTGTTCGACGCTGCCGACGCGCTTGGCATCGCGCTTGCCGCCACCACCGGCATGGTCGCCGATATGACCGCCCGGCCTGAAAATATGCGCGCAGCCCTAGAACAGGGTTTCCCGACAGCCACCGACCTTGCCGACTATCTTGTCCGCGATCTTGGCCTGCCGTTCCGCGAAGCGCATCATGTCAGTGGATCGATCGTTGCCATCGCCGCCGGCAAGGGCTGTGATCTCGACGCGCTGAGCCTTGAGGAGATGCAGCAGGTGGAACCGCGAATCACCGCGGCGGTGATGGATATCCTGTCCTGCGAGGCCGCTGTCGCCATGCGCAAGAGCTTTGGCGGCACCGCACCGGACGAGGTGCGGGCGCGCATCGCCGAAGCGCGACAGAAATACGGGATCGGCGCAGCCTGACCCGCATCGAGACGAGGGAGAGACAGAGATGAAGCTGAAACAGATTGCCATTGTAATTCTGATGCTGGCGCTGACCGCCACCGGCCTGACAGCCTGCGGCAAGCGCGGCGAGCCTTATCGTCCGTCGGAAATCCCGGCGAAATCCGGCGACAGCACCTCCTGATCCAGACTCTACCGCTTTGTTTTGCCGCCCTTGCCGGGCGCTATGCCAAGGGAATATGACAGATGTCCGCATTTGCACGTGATGACCAGGGCCGGCTTTGCGCCGGGGGCATGCCGCTCGGCGACATTGCCGCCAGCCATGGCAGCCCGCTCTATGTCTATTCCGGTGACGGAATCCGCGATGATTACCGCCGCTTCGCCGCCGCTGTGGCCCCGGTAGACGGGGCTGTCCATTTTGCGCTGAAGGCCAATTCGGCGCTTGGCGTCATCGGCCTGCTGGCGCGGAACGGTGCCGGCGCGGATATTGTTTCAGGCGGCGAGATGGCGCGTGCGCTGGCTGCCGGCATCCCGGCGGAAAAAATTGTCTTCTCCGGTGTTGGCAAGTCTGCCGAAGAGATCGGCGCGGCGCTTGATGCCGGCATCGGCCAGATCAATGCCGAGAGCCCGCAGGAAGTCGAGGCCATCAGCCAGATCGCAGCAGCACGCGGCATGCAGGCGCCGGTGGCGCTTCGGGTGAATGTCGATGTGGCGCCGAAGACCCATGCGAAAATCTCCACAGGCCAGCGGTCCACGAAATTCGGTGTCTCCACCTCGCAGAACGAGGCCGCGGACCTCTATCGCAAGATGGCGGCGGACCCGCATATCCGGCCGGCCGGCCTTGCCGTGCATATCGGCTCGCAGATTTTGGAGCTCGACCCGTTCGAGCGCGCCTATACGGCGCTGCTGTCTTTCGGCACCGCCTTGCGTGACGAAGGGCTGGAAGTGCCGATTCTAGATCTTGGCGGCGGCATCGGAGTCGATTATCAGGATGGCACGCCAACTGACTTCACCGCTTATGGCGAGCTTGTCTCGCGCCTGTTCGCCGATAGCGGCTTTCGCCTCGGCTTTGAGCCCGGCCGCTCGATTGTCGCCAATAACGGTGTTCTGCTGACCCGGGTGATCTATGTGAAAGACGGCGACAACAAGCGGTTTGCGATCGTTGATGCGGCAATGAACGATCTGCTTCGCCCGACCCTGTATGAGGCCCATCACGACATCCGGCCTGTCGGTCCGGAAGGCGCGATTGAAGGTCCTGCCGATATCGTCGGTCCAGTCTGCGAGACGGGCGACTATCTGGGTCTGGACAGGATGATGCCATCGCTTGCCGCCGGCGACTGTCTTGCCGTGATGTCGGCAGGTGCCTATGGCGCGGTCATGGCGTCAAGCTACAACACCCGCCCGCCCGCCGGCGAGGTGATGGTGCTGGATGGTGATGTCCATGTTCTGCGGCGCAGACGCGATGTCGCCGAGCTTCTTGCCGAAGAGATCATTCCCGACTTCGGTTAGGCGTCGCGGGTCAGAAAGAGCTGCCGGCGACCGGGTCGGCGCGCATTGTCACCGTCACCGTCGGCTCGAGCCCTTCCCCAAGCACAAGCTGTGTGAAGAATTCACTGGCCATCGCCGGACGGATCACATTGTCGTCAGGCTGGATCACGTGGCTGCCAAGCGGATCACCATTTGCCGACAGGATCGTCACCTCGAGTGACGGCGCGTGCGCATAGACCGCAGACCTGTTCATCAGCTTGCCGCGCAGCCGCAATGTGTCACCGGCGTAATCGGCCTTCAGATCGACAATCTGCAACTTGTCCGTCTGCGGTTGCACGGCGAGGCCAGCCTTGGCGAACACACCGATCAGACCGGGAACATAGGCTGTGATCGTGGCGCGCTGCGTCACCGCGCCGATGGCAATCCCGAGAACCATCACAAGAATGATCAACGGCGTCAGCACGGCACCGACGGCACTTCGCATTTCGCCGGGATCGGCTTTGGGCACCAGCATCGGCGGTTCAGCCTGCCAGACATGCGCGCAGACCGAACAGCGCACCGGCTGGCCACCATCACTGATGCGTTCGCTGTCGATGCGAAACACGGTCTCGCAATTCGGGCAGGTGAGAAGCATGGGCCCTGTTTCGTCTCGCTGTGATCTATGTCGGGCAGTGTCGTCCGCTGTGGCGTCAGGTCAAAGACCATCCTGCGAAAACTCTGCCCTGCAAACACTATGACTGCCACCTGAAGGCCGGCTTTTTGCCTTCGGGCCGCCTGCTTCTGTGCTATGATGATGTGTTCATGACGGCAACCGGCGGATGAATCATGACGCAGGCAGACGAAGGTACAGCGCGCCCGCACCCGGCATTCCTGCCGGCACAATATCGCCGTATCCTGCGCTATCTTCTGGCTTATGCCGTTCTTGCAACGGCGACGCTAGTCGCCGGATTGCAGCATTTTGTCCTGACACTGCCGCAGGCAACAACAGGCGCCATTCAATATACCGACGGCATCGTCGTGGTGACCGGCGGGCAGCAACGGCTTGACGATGGGCTGGAGTTGCTGACCGCGGGCAAGGCGGAGCGCATGCTGATCTCCGGTGTTGGCGAGGGCGTCAACCGCGCAGTGCTTATTCAGGAACTGGGTCTCGATGATCGCGAGGCCAGCGCGTTATTCTGTTGCGTCGAGCTGGATTTCACGGCTGATAACACCCGCGGCAATGCCGCCGCGACGAAAGAATGGGCCAGCGCCCATGGCATGCGGTCAGTACGGCTGGTGACAGCAAGCTATCACATGCCGCGCGCACTGGTGGTGTTTCGCCCGTGAAATGCCGGATCTGGATATCTATCAGTGGGCCGTCATGCCAGAGGACCTGCAGATCCAGAACTGGTGGCTCGACCGGGCGATGTTCCGGCTGCTGTCACGCGAATATGTGAAATATCTGGCCGAAACCATCAGCATCTGAGGTATCGCCCGAGCGCGAAAGCCCGAAGCGTCAGCTTTGACCTTCAGCTTTGACCGGCGTCAATGATCGAGCGCCTGATTTCGCGGGTGCGGCTGAACAGCGTCTCGAGCTTGTCCTTCTCGCCCCAGCGGATGGCCCGTTGCAGATAGGACAAGTCCTCGGAAAACCGCTGCAGCATCTCGAGAACAGCTTCATCATTATTGATGAAGACATCGCGCCACATCACCGGGTCGGAAGCGGCAATCCGCGTGAAATCACGGAAACCGGAGGCCGAAAACCGGATCACGTCATTCTTCAGCTGACTTTCAAGATCGACCGCGGTGCCGACGATGGTATAGGCGATCAGGTGCGGCAGATGCGATGTCAGCGCCAGCACCTTGTCATGATAGTCGGCATCCATCCGCTCGCTGACCGATCCCATGGCGGTAACGAAACTTTCAAAGCGGACCACCTCGTCTTCCGGAACCTCGCGCGGCAGCACCAGCCAGTAACGTCCATCGAACAGCTCGGCAAAACCAGCCGCCGGACCTGAATGTTCCGTACCGGCAAGCGGATGCGAGGGAAGCCAGTGAATGTCGCCGGCGATATGCGGGTCGACATCACGCAGCACGGAACGTTTGGTCGATCCGGTATCGGTCAGCACAGCACCGGGTTTCATCGCCGGCACGATCTTCGCGGCAAGGTCGCCAAGGGCTCCGACAGGCACTGCCATGACCACAAGATCGGCATCCTGTACGGCGGCCACAGCATCGGTCGTCACATGATCGACAAGCCCGAGCTTTTCGATTTCGCCTGCCTTGCCGGAATCAATCTCACAACCGGTAATGTTGCTGGCAAACCCCGCACGCCGCGCGGCAAGTGCAATCGAGGCGCCGATCAGACCGACGCCGATAATAGCTATCTTGTCATAAATGATGGTCATGACACGCTTCTAGTCTGTCTTGCCGTTGCTGGCAATGACGCCAATCACCCGCGCACCGTCACCAGCAGCGCTGTCATGACGCCCGGCAACCAATTCCAGCTCTGGTCCATCGGTGCCGTGACGCGCCACCAATGTGCATTCTTCAGCCACGGGATCAGCTGGCTGTCGTCCGATCATCCACACCGGCACCAACGTCGAGCCGGCGACGGGCGGCGTACGGGCAATGACATGGAGCCCCCGGCTCATCAAGCAGCCAGCCGGCCATTTCGGCCTCGCTGCCAGCCGGCATAAGCGCAATATCCGCCCCATCTGCCATCGCCTGTCTCATCGAATCGAGATCATCACAGCCAAGGGTCGTGAAAAACCCGCCAAAATGCCAGCCGGCAACGGTCATGGCGTCGCGATGGACGGCAATGGTCATGCTGTCATTCTGCAGCGCTGTGCTGGCAGTCATAAGCTGACGCCACAGATTGACGACAAGCTGGGCCGGCAGATCGGGAGCGGCGGCAACCAGGCGGTCCATCACCTCGGCCTCGCGTCCCGGGCGATAGGCAGCGCCGCCATTCTTTGCTGCAATCACGTCAGCAGCCAGCACCATCCGGCGCCGCATGAGCGCCAGAATTTCATCATCCAGCTGATTGATGGTCTGGCGCAGCTCGCTGAGTTTATCGGTCATCGCGCTCGAAACAAGCAGGTTCAAAATAAATCCGTATCAGAGCAGATGCCCTGAATGATGCCGGGACGGAGCATTTTGTCCGTCATCGCCCGACATTTCGTCTATAGCAGACCGGACGGGGACGGTGCCAGTTAATCCGTTGAGGCGCCATTATAGCCCTGGCAAGAAACCCGGCGAGAACAGCGATGAAGCCAAGGTGAGATCAGGGTCAGCTGCCTTCGGTACGCTCCGCCATCGACCCGGCGCTTATCGATCCCGACGGGCGCGGCGCCAGCTTGCCGGCCGCCACAGCCGCGCGGCTTTTTACACGGCTTGTCTTTCCTGCCGGCGCGTAAAGATTTTTTTCCGCCTCAACCACAAGCACGCCGCCGATGCCGGGCGACCAGTTGCTGCCAATCCGTTCAATCTGCGGACTAAATCTGAGAAACAGCCCCAGCGCCGCTGGTGGCATGAACAGCGCCGTCTGCGCCCGTACCGGCTTGAACCCATGATCGGCAAGAAGTTTGCGAAGCTGACCGCGGGAAAAGGGCCTGCCATGGCCAAACGGGGTCTTTTCCGCGCGCGCCCACAATCCGTTGCGGTTCGGCACCATCACCAGCAGCCGTCCCGCCCCGTCAAGAACGCGCCAGCACTCGTCAAGCAGCCCGCAACGCCTGGGGTCGAATTCGAGCGCATGGACAAGAAGCAACCGGTCGAGCTGAACGTTCTGCAGAGGCAGGGACTTGCCATTCACCAGCACTGACCGGTTCAGGCCCTTGGCCGGCCAGGGACGCGGGCCGAGCCGCATTGGCGTGAATGACAATACTGGCGGTCGCTCTTCGGTCCGCAGCACGGGCGGCGGATAGCCGATGGCGACATTGCAGGCATTCGGTGCTCGGCTCCAGAAATCACCAACCGTCCGGCGCAGCCGCATGGCCACATGCCGGCCCTGCCGCGTGCGGTAATAGTCATGAAAGTCGGAAGAATCCTCAAACAATCAGCTGCCCCTGATGGCCATTCCAGTGTGGTATTGGACCAGCCTAGCACAGGACGGAATTTACGGGATCAAAGTCCGGACAACACATAGGCAATCTCGCGGCAATCTTCATAGGCGTCGGGCTTGGCCGTGCGCACACGCACCGCGGCCACACCCGGCAGAGCGCCAAGCGCATCATACAACTCGCGCGCCAGCGTTTCCCGAAGGTCGAAATGGCGCGAGCCGGCGATCTCCAGAATGGCATTGCGGATGAGATCGTAATTCAGCGCCTCGTCCAGCGAATCGGATTTGGGCTCGCTGCCGTCAGCCAGCAGGATTTCGGCGTCTATGATCACCCGCTGCGGACCAAGCCTTTCATGGTCATAGGCACCAATCCGGCAGGCGCATTCCAGCCCCTCGAGAAAAAAACGGCGTGTCGGCATGGGAGATGGCTCCTCGTATCCGGTTTTCAGAATCCCTCGACCACCCAGTCGGGGGTGATGCCGCAGGCGTCGATCATATCATCGGCACCGCCGGCGGCGAACAGGCCGTAGCCGGTCAGCAGCACGGTCTGCATGCCCGCCGCCCCGCCGCCGAGGATGTCGGTATGGAGGCTGTCACCGATCATGGCCACGCGGCGACGGTCGAACGACCGTCCGCAATGCGTCGCCAGGCGATCAAGCACGAGATCAAAAGACGGCCCATGCGGCTTGCCATACCAGCGCGGAACAATGCCGGTGGCCTGCGCAGCGCGCGCGGCCCAGTATCCGGGCTCCGCCGTAAAGCCGCCTTCAACCGGTGCGCTGACATCGGGGTTCGCCACCAGCAGCTCGCACCCGCCGCGGCCAAGCGCCTGCTCCAGCCTGTTTTGATGATCTTCCGTCCAGCCTGCCGACCCCAGAAAGGCAAAGGCCGTCGCCTGACCGAACAGGCCGTCGCCATCGGACGGGAAGGTCAGCTCTCCCGCAACACCGAGGGACGCGCGGCGGGACCCAGCGCCGCCACCACATGGCCGTCTGCAAGCGACGGCAATTCCTCCTCGAGCGAATCACGGCTCGAGACCACCTGCGCGCGTGTCAGGTTCAACCCCCCAGTTCCGGTATTTCTGCCAGCTGGCATCGGCGCCCTGTCCGGCGCCATTGGTCAGCACCATCACGGCGATGCCGCGTGCGTCAGCCTCGTCGAGAAATTCGATAATGCCGTCGATCAGACTGCCACCGATATTGATCACCCCGAACCCGTCGAGAACCAGCGCATCAACATGTGGCAGGATGTCGGCCAGCCTGTCGGCCCGGCGCGGACCGCCCGGCACCACCGTTGCCGCGGGCATCTGGTTGCGAAGCGCCTCATAGATCCTGATGATGTCATCAAGGGTGATGGCGTCCGGCGCAGGCATGCGCAGACTGGCTGGTACGGTCATGCAAACCTCGAATAATTGCCCTGAAACAAAAGGAAGCCGCTATTGAGGGGCCAAAATTAACCGGCCCAAATTTAACCGGGCGGCGCGCCTCAGTTCAGCTCGGCCGCGGTAATGAACTCGCCGAATGCCTCGCACCATATCAGCACCGCCGGATAATCGCCAACCGTGATGCCGGGCGGCACATCAAGGCTGAAATTGCTGAAAGCCTTGACCTCGCCGACCTGCACCGACTGGTCCTTGATCTTCAGGAAGGATGCCTCGTCGGTGGCGAGTGACGGTGTCAGATACAGCCGGTAATCGGGTCCGGGCGAGGTTTTGCCCTCCAGCCAGATCCGCGTATCGCTGGCGCGGACCGTCCCCTCGCCCCAGTGAAAGGCATCGGAGCCGGGAAGGTCGCGGGTAAAATGCCGCTCCGCTCGGCACTTGCCTCGAGCTGCGCAAGGGCGGCGGTATCGAGCCCCTTTTCCTCGGTCAGGATCGGCAGGAAATAGACGCCCAGCGCGAAACCTACCACGAGGCCGGCGGCAAATTTCGCCGTGCCGAACAGAATGATATGGCGGCGGGCGAAATCGAGAAGGGGCTTGATCATCGGCGGATGTCCCGTTGGTTACGTCGCAATTGCGGATAGCACGGCGTTATGCCAGCATCCGGACGCACTATAGCCAAGGTCATGTGTAATGGGCAGGGGTTAAAGGCATCGCGCGGCTTCACAATCGCGCGCATCGCCGGTCTGGACCTGAAGGCGCTATTCGGTAACGACAATGGCAGCAGAATTCGGGAAAAAAGAACATGCGGCTGGACACTCTGGAAACCTTCATCACCGGAACACCGCCGCCAGGCCATGGCGGGCGTTATTTCATCTTTGTGCGGCTGACCACCGCCTGCGGCATCACCGGCATTGGTGAAATCTACTCCGCCAGTTTCGCACCGGAAATTGTCTGCAAGATGGCTGAGGACATGTTTGCCCGCTATCTGGAAGGCCGCGCGCCCGACCGGATCGAGCATTTCTGGCGCCAGGCGCATGGATCAGGGTTCACCCATCGCCCCGACACATCGGTGCAGGGCGTTGTCAGCGGTCTTGAAATGGCGTGCTGGGACATTGTCGGCAAGGCACTCGACAGGCCGGTCTATGCGCTTCTCGGCGGTCTGGTGAATGAGCGGCTGCGAACCTACACCTATCTCTACCCGCCTGAAGATGTTGATCCGGCGGAGTTCTATAACGACCCGCATGCCAGCGCCGAGGTGGCGGCAGCACGTGTCGCCGAAGGATTCTCTGCCGTGAAATTCGATCCGGCAGGCCAGTATACGGTCTATGACGGGCGCATGCCCGATCTCGAGGCCATGGCCCAGTCGGTGGCCTTCTGCCGCGAGATTCGCGCCGCCGTCGGCGACCGCGCGGATATGCTGTTCGGCACCCATGGCCAGTTCACTGCCGCCGGCGCCCTGCGCCTGGCGCGGCAGCTGGAGCCGTTCGACCCGCTATGGTTCGAGGAGCCGTGCCCGCCCGACATGCCCGAGGAAATGGCAAAGGTCGCGGCCGGCACATCGATTCCGGTGGCAACCGGCGAGCGGCTGTGCAGCAAGTTCGAATTCGCACGGGTTCTGGATCTGGGCGCGGCGGCCATCCTGCAGCCTGATCTTGGCCGCGCCGGCGGCATTCTCGAGGGCAAGAAGATCGCCGCCATGGCGGAAACCAGATATGTGCAGGTGGCACCGCATCTCTATTGCGGACCAGTGGCGGCAGCAGCGAACATCCAGCTTGCCGCCTGCATTCCCAATTTCCTGATTCTGGAATCCATCGGCAAGATGGACGGGTTCCACGCGGCATTGCTGAAAAAGCCGCTTCAATGGGAGGATGGCTACATCATTCCGCCGACCGCACCGGGCCTCGGGATCGAGCTGGACGACGCTGTGGTGGCGGCCCATCCATGGGCTGGCGATAGGCTGCATCTCGAAATGGGAAGCGAGCCGCACGACCCGAAACGCCACGGTCCGTTCGGCGGAGGATGATCGCCCGATCAGTGGTACGGTTGCTGGCGGTGATATCCACCTGAAACCCAAGCGCAATAACGCGATTGCGGTCTTGACAGGCGCGCGCCGAGGCGTATATTCCAGCGCAATCCGCTTTGGGGTTCCAGAGCGGTATGTTTTTGCTTTCCGCCCAACCCGGGCGTCGCTGCCCGACAAAAGCGATCCCGCTTGCATCACTGGCGGCGGGGAACACGGTAGCGACCGTTGTCCGGCGGAGTGGAAAGAACAAGGATGGAAGCCATGTATGCGTTGGTAAGAACAGGCGGCAAGCAGTACCGCGTGGCCAAGGACGACACTATTCTGGTCGAGCGGATCGCCGCTGACGAAGGCGCCGAGGTGATTCTCGACGACATCGTCATGCTGGGCGACGGCGACAAGGTCACAATCGGGACCCCGCGGGTTGAGGGTGCAGCCGTGAGCGCCACGGTCGTCAGCCAGACCCGTGGACCGAAGATCATCATCTTCCGCCGCAAGCGCCGCAAGAATCACCGCCGCACCCAGGGCCATCGTCAGGACCTGACGCTGCTGAAGATCAACTCCATTGCCGAGGACGGCAAGTCGCTGAAGCCGAAAGCGGCACCGGCCAAAAAGGCTGCCGCGAAGGAAGACGCAGCGCCAAAGGCAGCAGCAAAGAAGGCCGCCGCCAAGAAAGCGGCGCCGAAGGCAGAAGCCAAGGCAGCACCTAAGAAGGCAGCTGCCAAGAAGACCGCCGCCAAAAAAGGCAACCGCAAAGAAAGCGGCCGCCAAGAAGGCAGCAAAGTCCTAAATCCGGAGCGCGGCGCGCACCAACAGCTTAAGGGAGCTGGAAAATGGCACATAAAAAAGCAGGTGGTAGCTCACGTAACGGTCGCGACTCCGCTGGTCGCCGTCTTGGCGTGAAGAAGTTTGGCGGCGAATCGGTTCTTGCCGGCAACATCATCATGCGCCAGCGCGGCACCAAGGTTCATCCCGGCGAAAATGTTGGCATGGGCAAGGACCACACGCTGTTCGCCCTTGTCGAGGGCAAGGTTGCTTTCAAGGAGAAGTCTGGCGGCCGCATGTTCGTGAACGTGCTGCCAACCGCCGAGGCTGCCGAATAGGCTTCCGGTTGCAAAGACACCGGGCGCCTGTGACGGCAGCCCGCCCAAGGGGATGACGGTATCGTTGTCCCCTTTTTGATTGCCGGCCCCGTTTGCCACGGGGCCATCCCCCTGCCATGCTGCGCCATGGTGTGACAACCCGCTGCCGGACGTGACAATGAAGTTTCTGGATCAAGCCAAGATCTTTATCCGATCGGGACATGGCGGCCCTGGCGCCGTCAGTTTCCGGCGCGAGGCGCATGTGCCGTTCGGCGGGCCCGACGGCGGCGATGGCGGCCGCGGCGGCGATGTGGTCGCGCGCGCGGTGGCCGGTCTGAATACGCTGATCGACTACCGATACCAGCAGCATTTCAAGGCGCAGTCCGGCCGGCCCGGCGCGGGCCGTGACCGATTCGGCGCGTCCGGCGACCATGTCGCGCTGAAACTTCCCGTGGGGACACAGATACTGGCGGAAGATCAGGAAACCGTACTTGCCGACCTGACCGAGGAAGGTCAGGAATTCATCCTCGCCAAGGGCGGGGCAGGCGGCAAGGGCAACGCCTTTTTCAAATCCTCGACGAACCGCGCCCCGCGCAAATCGCAACCTGGCGAAACGGGCCAGGAAATGTGGGTCTGGCTGCGGCTGAAGCTGATCGCCGATGCCGGGCTGCTCGGCATGCCGAATGCCGGCAAATCCACTTTCCTTGCCGCGGTGTCCGCCGCGCGGCCGAAAATCGCCGATTATCCGTTCACCACGCTTCATCCCAATCTGGGTGTGGTCGGCGTGGATGAACGTGAATTCGTGGTGGCCGACATTCCCGGGCTGATTGAAGGTGCGCATCAGGGCGCCGGCCTTGGCCACAGGTTCCTTGGCCATGTCGAGCGCTGCCGTGTATTGCTTCATCTTGTTGACGTGACCGGCGAGGACCCGGTCGCCGCCTGGAAGACGCTTCGGTCCGAGCTTGCTGCCTATGGTGCCGAGCTTGCCAAGAAGCCCGAAATCATCGCGCTGAGCAAGGTTGATGCCTCGCCCGAAGGCTATGCCGAGGATGTCGCCGACGCGCTTCGCGACGCCGGTGCCGGCGAAATCACCACCCTGTCATCGGTCAGCGGTGCCGGCGTGCGCCCCCTGCTGCGCCAGCTGGTAAAGCAGATCGACATCGCGCGCGAGGCCGAGGCACCGGTGAGGGAGCCTGAACCATGGTCGCCGTAACCGGCGCCGCAGGCGATGCGGCGGCCGCAATCGAATCGGCCAATACCATCATCATCAAGATTGGATCATCGCTGCTGGTCGAGGATGCGCACGGTGCGGTGAATTCCGCCTGGCTTGCCAATGTCGCCAGCGATATCGCCATGCTGCGCGAGGCTGGCAAGAATGTGGTCGTTGTTTCAAGCGGGGCCATCGCGCTCGGCCGGCGCGAGCTCGGCATCGACGGGCGCGAACTGGCGCTCGAGGAAAAACAGGCGGCCGCAGCCACCGGCCAGGTCATGCTGGCGCATGCGTGGCGCGAGGCCATGGCGGCGCATGGCATCGGTGTGGCGCAGATCCTGCTGTCACCAGAGGATACCGAGACCCGCCGCCGGCACCTGAACGCGCGCGCCACGATGGGCGCGCTTCTCGAGCTTGGCGCGGTGCCGGTGGTGAACGAGAACGATACGGTGGCAACAGCCGAAATCCGCTTTGGCGACAATGACAGGCTGGCCGCCCGTGTGGCGGCGATGATCAGCGCCGACCTTCTGGTGCTGCTGTCGGACATCGACGGACTTTATTCCGCGAACCCGCGTCATTCGTCGGACGCCGTGCATGTGGCACAGGTCGATTCGCTGAATGACGAGGTCATGGCCATGGCCGGCAGCGCCAATGCCGCCTATGCATCGGGCGGGATGGTCACCAAGCTGGAAGCGGCACGGATCGCGATGAATGCCGGCTGCGATATGGTCATATGCGACGGTCAGGGCGCCCGCCCGCTGAGTGCGGTGATAAACGGCGCGCGGCATACGCTGTTTCGGGCCGAGCACAGCCCGCTGACAGCCCGTAAACGCTGGATTGGCGGGTCACTGACGCCGCGCGGGGCGCTTCGCGTCGATGCCGGCGCGCTGCGCGCCATCCGGCAGGGGCGCTCGCTTCTTCCCGCAGGTGTAACCTCGGCAAGCGGCAGCTTCGAGCGGGGCGACCTGATCGCCATTGAGGACGAGTCAGGACAGGTGATCGGGCACGGCCTCACCGCCTATTCAGCCAGCGATACACGGGTGATTCTGGGCCACAAAAGCCGTGAAATTGAAGGTTTGCTGGGATATCGTGGCCGGGATGAACTGGTCCATGCCGACAATCTCGTGATGCTGGAGCAAATCGGTTAAGTGCCGCCGGACCCGGGGAGCAGCGAATGACAGCCATGACGACAGCCACAGACGCAGGTGCCACAGAGACAGGTGCCATGGATATCGATGCGGCAATGAAGGCGGGCGATCACACCGCGCTGGTCTCGGCGCTGGTGCGCACCGCGCGCAAGGCGCAGGCGGCACTTGCCATGTCGTCCTTCGACCAGCGGAAAGCCGCGCTTCATGCCGCCGCCACCCTCATTCGCGAACATGAAGCCGAAATCCTCACACGGAACGAGGCCGATGTCGCGCGCGCCACGGCAAACGGCATCAGCGCCGCCTTTGTCGACAGGCTGACCCTCACGCCTGCACGAATCGAGGGCATGGCAGCCGGGCTTGACCAGATAACCGGGCTTGAAGACCCGATCGGGCGCGAACTGGCCCGCTGGAGCCGTCCAAACGGTCTCGATATCGCACGTGTCGCGACACCTCTTGGTGTGATTGGCGTAATCTATGAATCCCGTCCCAACGTCACGGTTGATGCTGGCGGGTTGTGCCTGATCGCCGGCAATGCCGCCATCCTGCGTGGCGGCAGCGACAGCCGCGAGACATCCGGGTATCTCGCAGAACTGATGGGCGCCGGGCTGGAAGCGGCAGGCCTGCCGCGCGGAGGCGTTCAGATGGTGCCAACAGACGACCGCGGCGCTGTCGGGGCAATGCTGGCGGCAAGCGGCGAGATCGACGTCATCATCCCGCGTGGCGGACGTTCGCTCGTCGAACGTGTACAGACCGAAGCGCGCGTGCCTGTCTTCGCCCATCTCGAGGGCATCTGCCATCTCTATATCGATTCCGACGCCGATGCCGGCAAGGCGGTTGAACTTGCCGTCAATGCCAAGATGCGGCGCACCGGTATCTGTGGTGCGGCTGAAACCATCCTGATCGACCGCGGCGTGGCTGGCACCATCCTTCCCGCTGTCGGTGCCGCGCTGATCGAGGCCGGCTGCGCGATCCGGGGTGATTCGGCAAGTTGTGAGCTGATCGCGGGCGCGACACCCGCGGATGCCGAGGACTGGCGCACCGAATATCTGGACAGCATCATTTCGGTCCGTGTCATCGACGGGTTCGATGAGGCGGCAGCGCATATCTCGACCTATGGATCAAACCATACCGACTGCATCATCACCGAAAACGCGGACAGCGCCGAGCGCTTCCTTCGCGAGATCGACAGCGCCATCGTCATGGTCAACGCCTCGACCCAGTTTGCCGATGGCGGTGAATTCGGCATGGGCGCGGAAATCGGCATTGCCACCGGCCGCATGCATGCCCGTGGTCCCGTCGGAGCAGCCCAGCTTACAAGTTTCAAATATCTCGTCAGAGGCAATGGCCAGGTCCGCGATGGCTGATCCCGGCCAGGCACGCCGCCACCTGACACCGGACCTGTTCCATGACCGGCGGCGGCTTCGGATCGGCCTGTTCGGCGGGTCCTTCAACCCGGCACATGAAGGCCATCTTCACCTGTCGGACAGCGCCGCGCGGCAGCTTGGCCTCGACGAGGTCTGGTGGCTTGTCAGCCCGCAGAACCCGTTGAAGCAGCGCGACGGCATGGCGCCGCTTCGCGCCAGGCTCGACGGAGCACGGCATCTGGCCGCCAGACGCCGGAAAATCCGGGTGATCGCGCCCGAGTCCGGGTTCGGATCGGCGCTCACCTGGCAGACTTTGCAGACGCTTCGTCGCCGCTGCCGGCAGCACCGGTTCTGCTGGCTGATGGGCGCCGACAATCTGGTCGGCTTTTCCGACTGGCAGCGGCATGATGTCATCGCCCGGACCATCCCCATTGCGGTGATCGACAGGCCGGGCTATTCTTACAACGCGTTGAGCAAAGGGGGGCTGCTTCTGCGATCCCGCCTGTCACCACGTCGGTTTGCCGCCGCGGTGTTGCGCGGGCCAAAGAGGCCGCCAGCCTGGTGCTTTATCGCTGGGCGCCGGCACCATGCGTCGGCAACAGCTCTGCGGCAGGCAGACCGGACAGGAACCGGCGCATAAACCGTCAGGGCGCATTTGTGGAGAGACACAATTAGCAAAATGCAATCGCATTTGGATCCCGACCAGATCCTCGACATGGTCACCTCTTCCCTTGATAGCGACAAAGCCGAAGATGTGCTGTCCATTCCACTGGGCGGCAAATCGTCGGTGGCCGACTATATGGTGATCGCAAGCGGTACCTCGTCGCGCCAGGTGGCGGCCATGGCCGAACATCTGGAATTCCGGCTGAAACAGGCCGGTGTCGAAATTCTGGGTCTTGAGGGCATGCGCCAGGCAGACTGGGTGCTGATCGACGCGAATGACGTGATCGTACACCTGTTCCGGCCTGAAGTTCGCGAGTTCTACGGGCTTGAGCGTATGTGGGCCGGTGACGGTCCGCAGGAAGTGGTCACCGTCGGCAGCTAGCCGGCAGTGAATGCTGTTCCATGCCGGCGCAGCGTCATGCGCCCCGCCGGTTGTCATCCGCTTGCCCCAAGGCGGCAATAGCGGGGGTGCTTTCATGAAACTTGTCATCCTTGCCGTCGGACGTGGCCGCGCCACGCCGGAACAGGAACTTGCCACCGAATGGCTGGCGAGGCTGCCGCAAGGCGGCGAACTCATCGAGGTGGAATCGAAACTTCCAGCCGGCGATGCACGCCGCGCAGATGAGGGTCAGCGCCTGCTGCGGCACTGTCCAGACAACATCCCCCTTGTCGCCTGCGACCCCCGGGGCCGCGACACCTCGTCCGAAGCGATGGCAAAGCTGTTGGCGCGCTGGCGTGACACCGGCATGCCATCGGCCTGCTTTGCCATCGGCGGTGCCGACGGCCATTCACAAGAACTTCTGGAGCGCGCCGAGGCACGAATCGCCTTTGGCAGCGCCACATGGCCACATATGCTGTTTCGCGCCATGCTCGCCGAACAACTCTACCGTGGGACGATGATTCTCGCCGGCCACCCCTACCACCGCGGAAATTGACAGGCTATAAGGTAGCATGTCTGATTCCCCCTCCCCATTGACCAATAACGGACCCGTCGTCCTGTGCATCATGGATGGCTGGGGTCTGTCGCATGGCCTTGAGCATAACGCCGTGGCATGTGCCGACACCCCGAATGTCGATGCGCTGTTTGCCGCCTGGCCGCATGCGAGGCTTTCCGCATCCGGACGTGATGTCGGGCTTCCCGACGGGCAGGTCGGCAATTCCGAGGTCGGACATATGAATATCGGTGCGGGCCGGGTCGTCATGCAGGACCTGCCCCGAATCAATGCGGCCATGGAAGACGGCTCGCTTGCCGCGCATCCGGAACTGGCGGCGCTTGGCGCGACGCTGGCCGGGACCGGCGGCCGCGTGCATGTCATGGGCTTGCTGTCCAGCGGCGGGGTGCATTCGCACAAGAACCAGATGTTGGCGGTCATCAATGGTCTTCAGGCCACCGGGGCCGAGATCATCCTTCATCCTTTCACCGACGGACGTGATGTGCTGCCAAAGATGGCACAGGACGAGCTTCCTGCCTTTCTGGCGTCGCTTCCGGATGGTGTGACTGTCGGGACGCTGGCCGGCCGCTATTTCGCCATGGACCGCGACAACAGGTGGGAGCGTACAAAATCAGCCTATGACGCCATCGCATATGGCGAAGGGGCAACGGCGCCGGATGCGATGGCCGCGCTTGCGGCCTCTTACGATGATGGCGAGACCGACGAGTTCGTTACGCCAAAGGTGATTGCCGGTTATGATGGCATGCGCGACGGCGATGCGGTGGTGATGGTCAATTTCCGCGCCGACCGGGTACGCCAGATCCTGTCCTGCTGGCTGTATCCTGAAGAGACGGGATTCGCGCCGCAACCGGCAGCACTCGCAGCTGCCATCGCCATGACATCCTATTCGGCGCAGCTCGACACGAAGATGACGGTCCTGTTCGGCCCGCAACAGATCAGCGGCACCCTTGGCATGGCGGTTGCCGAGGCCGGGCGTCGCCAGCTGCGCCTTGCCGAGACCGAGAAATATCCGCATGTCACCTTTTTCCTGAACGGCGGCGACGAAGCCGTGGCAAAGGGCGAGGACCGTGTTCTCGTTCCCTCGCCCAAAGTGGCCACCTATGACCTGCAGCCGGAGATGAGCGCCGCCGGCGTTCTGCAGGCTGCGCTGGAAAGCATTGAGAATGCGCGCCACGAGCTGCTTGTGATCAATTTCGCAAACCCCGACATGGTGGGCCATACGGGCGATCTCGATGCGGCGGTCCGCGCTGTCGAGACAGTGGACGGCTGTGTGGGACAGCTTGCCGAGGCGGTGCTCGCAAAGGGCGGCAGGATGTTGGTGACAGCCGATCACGGCAATTGCGAGGTAATGTGGGACGATGCCGCCTGTTCACCACACACAGCCCATACAACCAACCTTGTCCCGGTGATTCTGGTTGGCGCCGATCAGGGAACACAGCTTGCCGACGGGCGCCTTGCCGACCTTGCGCCAAGCCTGCTTGCCATGATGGGGATCGCCGCGCCTGCAGAGATGACGGGCAAGCCCTGCAATCAGTTGCCGGCAGCTGAAGCGCCGCAGTGCCAAATCGTTGCAAAACGCAAATACACCATTACATTAGCCCTACTGCGTGATCGCGCCTCAAGGAGCTTGGAATTATGGAAAACTGGACCCGCGTAAGCCGCCTTCGCCCGTGGCATGTGGCTGTTTTCTGCGCTGCCATCTTCATGGCGGGCATGATGGCTCCGACACTTACAACGGCGCAGTCCTCTTCAAAGGAAGAGGTATACCGCCAGCTTGGCCTGTTTGGTGACATCTTCCAGCGTGTGCGCGAAAGCTATGTCGATGAAATCGATGATGGCGAGCTGATCGAAGCTGCCATCACCGGCATGCTGACCTCGCTTGATCCGCATTCGACATTCCTCGACACAGAGAATTTCTCAGAGATGCAGGAACAGACCAAAGGCCGGTTCGGCGGCCTTGGCGTCGAGATCACGATGGATCAGGGCATGGTCAAGGTTGTGTCACCGATTGATGACACACCGGCGGCCGGCGCCGGGCTCCAGCCGGAAGACTATCTGATCGCGGTTGATGATGTCTCGATCATCGGCATGCAGTTGTCGGAGGCCGTCGAAAAACTCCGCGGAGAGGTTGGCTCGAAAGTTACCATCAAGGTCCAGCGTGGCAAGCTTGAGCCGTTCGACGTGACCATCGTCCGCGATTTCATCAAGATTCGCTCGGTCCGCTCGGAAATCTTCGATGGCATCGGCTATGTGCGGCTGACCACATTCTCCGAACAGACGACGCCCGGCCTTGTCGAGGCAATCGACGATTTCTTTCGCGAAGAAGGTGACGCGCTGAAAGGCGTGGTACTCGACCTGCGCAATAACCCGGGTGGCCTGCTGACCGAGGCGATCTCGGTCTCCGACGCCTTTCTGGAAGAAGGCGAGATCGTATCCACGCGCGGCCGCGACACCAGCGGCGGATCGCATGTCTATGCCAAGCCCGGTGATATCGCCCGCGGCCTGCCCATGGTGGTGCTGATCAACAGTGGATCGGCCTCGGCGTCGGAAATTGTCGCCGGCGCGCTAAAGGATCATAAGCGGGCCATCATCCTTGGCACACGGTCCTTCGGCAAAGGCTCGGTGCAGTCAGTGATTCCGATCTCCAGCACTTCGGCCATCCGCCTGACCACGGCGCGTTATTACACACCGTCCGGCGTGTCGATTCAGGCGCGCGGCATTGTGCCGGATATCGAGGTCGAGCTGGCCCGGCTCGAAGCTGTCGAAGGCGGCATTGTGCGCGAAGAGGAGCTTCGCGGCGCGCTTGACGGCAGCGAGGCGGCAGAGGCCAACGCCGAAGATACTGCCGCCGAGGGCGAAGCGGAAAACACCGAGCCGGTAGACCAGTCGAAGATCGACTATCAGCTGGCACGGGCGCTCGACCTGATCCGCGGTGTGTCCGTATTTGGTGCGCTGAAGCCTGCTTCATGAACGAAATTCCTTACGCCGAGCGTCCCTATCGTCCCTGTGTCGGTATCTTTCTGCTGAATGCCGACAACAAGCTGTTTGCCGGCCGTCGCATCGACAACCGCGCCGAAGCCTGGCAGATGCCGCAAGGTGGGATCGATCATGGCGAGACGGTGATGGAAGCCTGTCTTCGGGAAATGGGCGAGGAAATCGGCACACAGCAGGCTGAACTGCTGCAGGAGCATGACGAATGGCTGCATTATGACATTCCGCAGCCGCTTGCCGACCGCCTGTGGCACGGACAGTATCGCGGTCAGAAACAGCGCTGGGTGGCGCTGCGCTTCACCGGTACAGACGCCGATATCAATATCGAGACCGAAGAGCCGGAATTCTGCGAATGGCGCTGGATCGCGCCGCATGAGCTGGTTGATCTCGCCGTTCCGTTCAAGCGCGACGTCTATCAGACGCTGATGGACAGCTTTTCAGGACTGATCGGCGGCTGATTTCCGCCAGATCAGCTGCCCACAAAAAAGCCCGGCCTGAAGCCGGGCTTTTGCATTCCGTTTCCGGAAGAAGACTATAGCGCGGCAAGCACCGCGTTGAGGAAGTCCGCCTCGGCGCCGGATGCCTCGTCGGCACGGGCCTTGATGGCGTCTCGGTCGGCATTGTCGAGATCTTCAGCGCGCTCGGTCAGGATAGTCACCGACTCGCCCGACACATCGGCAAGCCCGCCATCGATCATGATCCGGCTGGCAACACTGCCATTCTCGTGAACCTCGACGATGCCGCGGGTCAGGTCGGACAGCAGCGGTGCATGTCGCGGCAGGACACCGAACAGGCCCTCAGACCCCGGTGCGACAACCATCTGCACAGGCTTCTGAACCATGATGTTTGCCGGTGTGACCAACTCGAGTTGCGTGGTTTCGGCCATCGCCTCAATACTCCCTTGCCGTCAGGGCGCCGCTCAGGCGGCGTCCTGCATCAGCTTCTTGCCCTTCTCGATGGCCTCTTCGATGGTGCCGACCATATAGAAGGCCGCCTCCGGAAGATGGTCATACTCGCCCGAGATGATGCCGGCGAAACCGGCGATCGTGTCGTCAAGGCTGACAAGCACGCCCGGCGAGCCGGTGAACACCTCGGCAACATGGAACGGCTGCGAGAGGAAACGCTGGATCTTACGGGCACGTGCCACGGTCAGCTTGTCCTCTTCGGACAGTTCGTCCATGCCGAGAATGGCGATGATGTCCTGCAGCGACTTGTACTGCTGCAGCACTTCCTGAACGTTACGGGCGATTTCGTAGTGACGGTCACCAACGATCCGCGGGTCGAGCATGCGCGACGAGGAGTCGAGCGGGTCAACAGCCGGGTAGATGCCGAGCTCGGCAATCTGGCGCGACAGAACGGTTGTCGCATCGAGGTGCGCAAACGAGGTAGCCGGTGCCGGGTCGGTCAGGTCGTCGGCCGGAACGTAAATGGCCTGGACCGAGGTGATCGAACCCTTGGTTGTGGTGGTGATGCGTTCCTGCAGCGCGCCCATATCGGTGGCCAGCGTCGGCTGGTAACCCACCGCCGAAGGAATACGGCCAAGCAGCGCCGACACTTCCGAACCGGCCTGGGTGAAGCGGAAAATATTGTCGACGAAGAACAGGACGTCCTGGCCTTCCTCGTCACGGAAATATTCGGCAAGCGTCAGGCCGGTCAGGGCAACGCGCGAGCGTGCACCCGGCGGCTCGTTCATCTGGCCGTAGACCAGCGCGGCCTTGGAGCCTTCGCCATCGGTCTTGATAACGCCGGATTCGACCATCTCGTGATACAGGTCGTTACCCTCGCGGGTACGCTCGCCGACACCGGCGAAGACCGAGTAGCCACCATGCGCTTTCGCGACGTTGTTGATAAGTTCCATGATCAGAACAGTCTTGCCGACGCCGGCACCACCGAACAGGCCGATCTTGCCGCCCTTGGCGTAAGGCGCGAGAAGATCGACGACCTTGATGCCTGTCACCAGGATTTCTGCTTCTGTCGACTGGTCGACATATTCAGGTGCCGGACGGTGGATCGGGTATTGCGTTGCCGACTTGACCGGCTGGCCTTCGTCAACCGGCTCGCCGATGACGTTCAGGATACGGCCAAGGGTCTCCGGTCCGACAGGAACGGTGATCGGGGCACCGGTGTCGGCGGCGTCCGCACCGCGAACCAGACCTTCGGTCGAGTCCATGGCGATGGTCCGTACCGAGGACTCACCAAGATGCTGGGCCACCTCGAGCACAAGGCGCTGGCCGTTATTGTCGACCTCGAGGGCGTTCTGAATGGCCGGAAGGTGGCCATCGAACGCGACGTCGACAACGGCGCCGATGACCTGACTGATTTTGCCGATATTGTTCGCCATTTTTATCCTACTCCGCGTTTGAGTCTGGTTCCGGTTACACCGCTTCGGCGCCGGAGATAATTTCGATCAGTTCCTTGGTGATGGTCGCCTGGCGGGTCCGGTTATAGACCAGGGTCAGGCGTTCGATCAGGTCGCCCGCATTGCGGGTCGCGTTGTCCATGGCGGTCATCCGTGCCGCCAGTTCGGCAGCCGATGATTCCAGCAGCGCGCTATAGACCTGAGTTGAGATGTTGCGCGGCAGGACCGCGGCAAGAAGCTCTTCCTCGTCGGGCTCATACTCATAGGCGACACCGGCACCATCGTCCTGTGTGTCTTCGCCGATTTCAGCGGGAATCAGGCGCTTCAGCGTGACTTCCTGCGAGATGGCCGACTTGAATTTGTTGAAGATCACGGTGCAGACGTCGAACTCGCCGGCTTCAAAACCGTTGCGAACCGTCTCTCGCCGATCGAGGCAGCATCGGCATATTGCACCGCGGTGCCCTGAATGCCCTCGAGGCTGTCGATATAGGCATCGCCCAGCTCGCGGCGAAGCGCGTCGGCCGACTTGCGCCCGACCATCAGCAGCTTGACCGTCTTGCCCTCGCCGCGAAGGCGCATGACCTCGTTGCGGGCCTGGCGGGTGATGGCACCGTTAAAGCCGCCACACAGGCCGCGATCAGCGGACATTACCACCAGAAGATGGGTGTCGTCCTTGCCGTTACCGACCAGAAGCTGCGGTGCGGATGTCGGGTCTGCCTTGCTGGCAAGCGAATTGACGATCTGCTGCATGCGGTCGGCGTAGGGACGCCCCTTTTCGGCGGAGTCCTGAGCACGGCGCAGCTTTGCCGCCGCGACCATCTTCATGGCCGAGGTGATCTTCTGCGTCGACTTCACGCTGTTGATGCGTGTTTTTAGGTCCTTAAGCGATGGCATCCATCACACTCCCTTAACCGGCCTTCGGGCCGGCGCCTTTACAGCGCCCTGCCCGCCGGCCGTATATCCGGACAGGCCTCAGGCGAAGCTCTTGCTGTAGGCCTCGATGGCGGCCTTCAGCTTGCCTTCGGTTTCCTCGGACAACTTCTGCTCGTCACGGATCGTGTCGAGAATATCGGCCGATGCGCCGCGAAGATGTTCCAGCAGGCCTGCTTCGAAGCGGCCGATATCGCCAACGGCAACGCCGTCGAGATAGCCATTCACGCCGGCGAAGATCACGGCAACCTGCTCTTCAACCTTCATCGGGCTGTATTGCGGCTGCTTCAGAAGCTCGGTCAGGCGTGCGCCACGCTCGAGAAGGGCGCGGGTCGATGCATCCATGTCCGAGGCGAACTGTGCGAAAGCTGCCATCTCGCGATACTGGGCAAGCTCCAGCTTCACCGAGCCGGCAACCTGCTTCATCGCCTTGATCTGCGCGGCCGAACCAACACGGCTGACCGACAGGCCGACATTCACCGCCGGGCGGATGCCCTTGTAGAACAATTCTGTCTCAAGGAAGATCTGGCCGTCGGTGATCGAGATCACATTGGTCGGAATATAGGCCGACACGTCACCAGCCTGGGTTTCAATGACCGGAAGGGCGGTCAGTGAACCGGAACCGTTCTCGTCATTCATCTTCGCGGCGCGCTCGAGAAGGCGCGAGTGAAGATAGAAGACGTCACCCGGGTAAGCTTCACGGCCTGGCGGGCGACGAAGAAGAAGGCTCATCTGACGATAGGCAACAGCCTGCTTGGACAGGTCATCATAGACAACCAGAGCATGCATGCCGTTGTCGCGGAAATACTCGCCCATCGCACAGGCGGTGTAGGGTGCGAGGAACTGCATCGGTGCCGGATCCGACGCGGTCGCGGCAACAACGATGGAATATTCCAGTGCGCCCTGCTCTTCCAGCGAGCGGACAATCTGGGCAACGGTGGAACGCTTCTGGCCAACAGCGACATAGATGCAGAACAGCTTCTTGCTGTCATCCTTGCCGGCAGCCGCGTTCACCGGCTTCTGGTTGATGAAGGCGTCGACGGCGATGGCCGTCTTGCCTGTCTGGCGGTCACCAATGATCAGCTCGCGCTGGCCGCGACCGATCGGGATCAGGCTGTCGATCGCCTTGAGGCCGGTCTGCATCGGCTCATGAACCGACTTGCGCGGCATGATGCCGGGTGCCTTTACCTCGACACGGCTGCGGGTCACATCCTCGAGCGGGCCCTTGCCGTCAATCGGGTTGCCAAGCGCGTCGACAACGCGGCCAAGCAGGCCCTTGCCGACGGGGGCATCCACAATCGAGGCTGTCCGGCGCACAACGTCGCCTTCCTTGATGGCGCGGTCATCGCCGAAGATCACGATACCGACATTGTCGCTCTCGAGGTTCAGGGCCATGCCCTTGACGCCACTTTCGAACTCGACCATCTCGCCGGCCTGCACTTCGTCAAGACCGTGGACGCGCGCGATGCCGTCACCAACGGACAGGACGCGCCCGACCTCGGCCACCTCGGCATCGCTGCCGAAATTGGCGATCTGTTCCTTCAGGATTGCTGAGATTTCAGCCGCACGAATATCCATCACGCTATACCCTTCATAGCTGTTTCAAGCCGGTTCAGTTTGGTTTTGACCGACGTGTCAATCATTCGCGACCCGATGCGAACCACCAGGCCTCCGATCAGCGACGGATCCACATGCATGGAAAGCGAAAGCTTGTCGCTGCCGGCAAGTTTGGCCACCGCTGCCTCGACGCGCGCGCGGCGCGCATCATCAAGCTCGATGGCGGAGATCACCTCTGCCGATACCTGACCGCGACGGCGGGCATGTTCGGCAAGAAAGGCGGTAATGATACGTGTGAGGGCATGGAGCCTGCCATTGGAGGCGACTGTGCCCGCAAACTGGACGGTCAGCGCGTCGGCGCCGGCCTTTTCCAGAATGGCCGTGATGGCCTTTGTCTGATCGGTCCAGGAGATGGCCGGAGACCCGACGAGTGTCTTCATCTCGTCATTGCCGGAGACAAGCTCGGCGAGGCCGGTCATGTCGGCAACGACGGCATCGACTTTGCCAGCTTCCTCGGCCAGCGCGTACAGCGCACCAGCATAGCGACCGGCAAGACCTTTAGCGCTAGAACTCAACGACGTGCCCTCATCAAAAAGGAGAATGTTTCGACAATACGCAGCTCTGCCAGCACCAAGGCGCACAGAGCATTTGCACCGGTGTGGGAGCTATCATACCCGTAGCCGAAAGGCAAGCGTGGAAGCCGTGTAAAATGCGGTTCAGCGTTCCCTTGGCAACCCCTTTTGCCGACCATTGGATCAGACAAAGCTGTAAGGATCGATATCTACCTGCAGGCGCACCCCCGAAGGCAGCTTCACGGTGGCAAGCCAGCCTTGGATAACAGCCTGTATGTCCACCGTCTTCTCGACCTGGATCAGTGCCCGTCCACGATGCTTGCCGCGAAGAAAACCGAGCGGCGCAATACTGGGCCCATAGACCGATACGCCGTGAAAATTCGGGCGTGAAGCCGCCAGCGCCTGCATTGCCGCATGCAAACGCTGCGAGTCGTTCGCCGAAAGAACGATCGCTGCCAGCCTCGCAAAGGGCGGCATGCCGGCGATCCGGCGGGATTCAGCTTCGGCCTTGAGGAATTTGTCACGATCGCCGGACAAAAGGGCTTGCATCACCGGCGTTTCGGCGTCGGTGGTCTGCAACATCGCAAGGCCCGGCCGTTCCGCCCGCCCGGCGCGGCCCGCGACCTGTGCCAGCATGGCAAAAGTCCGTTCGGCAGCGCGCAGGTCACCACCGGCAAGGCCAAGGTCGGCATCAACAATCCCGACAAGCGTCAGGCCGGGAAAATGGTGCCCCTTTGCCACCATCTGCGTGCCGATGATGATATCGACCTCGCCATCGGTGACCGAGCGCACAAACGCCTCGGCACTGGCCGGAGTTGTCACAGTGTCGCTCGAGAACACCGCGAATCTGGCCTCGGGAAAACGGTTCAGCACCTCTTCGGCAAGACGTTCCACCCCGGGGCCGCAGGCCTGCATGCTGTCTTCCTCGCCACATTCGGCACAATCGCGCTGCGGGCGCGCCTCATAGCCGCAATAGTGACATTTCAGCCGGCCTGCCAGCCGATGCGTCACCATCCAGCTGTCACAATTCGGGCAAGTCACCTTATGACCGCAACTGCCGCACAATGTCAGTGGCGCATAGCCCCGGCGGTTCAGGAACAGCAGCGACTGCTCGCCGGCCTCGAGGCGCTTGTTGACGGCCTCGACCAGCGGCGGGGCAAGCCAGGTGCCGCGTTCCGGCGGTGTGCGGCGCAAATCAACGGCACGAATCTCCGGAAGCTGTGCAAGGCCGATTCGTTTCGGCAGTGCGATGCGGCGGTAACGCGGCGGGTCCCCCACCATGCCTGCATTCACCCAGCTTTCCAGCGACGGTGTCGCGGTGGCCAAAACCACCGGGCAGGGTTCAAGCCGGGCTCGCAGCACCGCCATGTCTCGGGCGTGATAGACCACCTGGTCTTCCTGCTTGTAGGCCTGCTCATGCTCTTCATCGACGACGATCAGCCCCAGCCTTGCAAAAGGCAGGAACAAGGCGGATCGTGCGCCCACAACCACCTGCGCTGCGCCGGTATGGGCATGGCGCCAGGCACGGCGCTTTCGCGTCGGGGCGACATCCGAATGCCATTCCACCGGCATCACGCCGAACCTGTCGTGGAAGCGCTGCTTCCAGGCAGCCGACAGCGCAATTTCGGGGAGCAGGATCAGAACCTGCCGTCCGGCATCAAGACAGCGCTGCACCGCATCGAAATAGACTTCTGTCTTTCCCGATCCGGTCACCCCGTCAAGCAGGAAGGACGAGAACCCCTTGCCAAGACGCGCCGCAACCTCGGCTGCCGCGGCCTGCTGGTCCTCGGACAGCTCGGGGCCGACCCCGGCGCGGATCGGAGGTGGAGGAAGCTCGTCACTGACAAGGACCGCTTCCAGCGAACCGGCAGACTCCATGCCGGTGACAACACCGGCGCTGACACCAGCCTCGCGCTGCAGTTCGGCCGAGGCCATTGCGCCTGCCACGCCAAGTATCTCCGCCACCCGCTGCCGCGCAGCGGTGAGTTTCTCGCCCTCGGGCAGATGCTCTGGCCGGCGAAACAGCTTCCGCTGCGGGGGCGGCTGCAGGGCCTGCGGCTGGCTGAGCGCCATTTTCGCTACGCTGCCGATCGGCGCCATCGTCCAGGCTGCCACGCGTTCCAGAAAATCGACAAAGCGCGGCTCAAGCGGCGGCAGTGCAGTTACCTCGGAAATGGCCTTCAGCGTTTCCGGCGGCACATCCCCCTCACCAGGCCCCAGAACAATGCCGTGAAGCTGGCGCGGGCCGAACGGCACGCCGACAATGGTGCCACGCGGCAACGGGCCATGACCTGCCGCGCTGTAGTCAAAGGTCCGGTCAAGCGGCACCGCAACGGCGACCCGCACCGTCATTACGGCTGATTCGCTGTCGGTTGCAGGGTTCACGGTCTGTCTTGCTCCGCCGGATAATCTGGCCGGTTCTTGGTTTTCAGATGTCCGGCAGGTGGATTTGCCCATAGGTGGATTTGCCGGGCGGCATGCGATACACTCTCGGCACCGGCATCGCCGCTTCCAACCTACACCTTCAGAGCAGGTTTCCCGACATGAAAATATTCCTCGACAGCGCCGACATCAATGAAATCAAGACCTATATCGATACCGGTTTTGTTGATGGCGTGACAACCAACCCATCGCTGATCGCCAAGTCCGGCCGCAATATTCTCGAGGCGATTTCCGAAATCTGCTCGCTCGTCGACGGCCCGGTCAGCGCCGAGGTGGCGGCCACCGATTACGAGACGATGATTGCCGAAGGGCGCAAGCTCGCCAAGCTTGCCGACAATGTGACGGTGAAAGTGCCATTGACCGAAGACGGGTTGCGCACCTGCCGCACGCTGAGTGACGAGGGAACCGACGTGAATGTCACCCTCTGTTTCTCCGCAGGCCAGGCGCTTCTGGCAGCCAAGGCCGGCGCCACCTTCATCTCGCCTTTCGTCGGACGCCTCGATGATATCGGTCAGGACGGTATGGGACTGATCGAGGAAATCGTTACCATCTACGACCAGTACGGGTTTGACACCGAGGTTCTTGTGGCATCGGTCCGCAGCACCCAGCATGTTGTCGATGCCGCCACAATGGGCGCGGATGTCGTCACCCTGCCGCCAAAAATCCTCGGCGCACTCTACAAGCATCCGCTGACCGACAAGGGCCTTGCCGCCTTCATTTCCGACTGGGAAGGCACCGGACAGTCGATCCTCTAGACGCATGGGCGGCAGCGGCAATCGCACAGCCTGGCTTGCCTGGCTGGAGAGTGAGCGCCGATACGGTGCCAACACCCTTGCTGCCTATGAATCCGATCTCGACGACTATCTCGGCTATGCCGGCGGTGACGCCGGCAGCGCACCCCCTGACAGGCGGCGCTTTCGCGGCTGGCTGGCCGATATGGCTGGGCGCGGCCTTGCCCGCACCACCGTGGCGCGCAGGGTCTCGGCGCTAAGGAGCTTTTACCGCTTCTGTGGACGCACCGGCCGGATCGACATCAACGACCTGTCTTGGCTTCGCGCGCCGCGTCCGCCGAAATCGGTTCCCAAGCCGGTCTCGGAAGAAGATGCACGGGCGCTTCTTGCCGCGATCTTCAGGCGGCGCGGCGATGACTGGGCAAAACAGCGCGACTTTGCACTCCTGATGATGCTTTACGGCAGCGGATTGCGTGTTTCAGAAGCGCTCGATCTGACACGGCGGGATATGCCCCTAGGTGACTGGCTGCGGATCACCGGCAAGGGCGGGAAGATCCGCGAGGTACCGGTGCTGCCTGCCATTGCCGAGGCGGTGGCCGCCTATGTCGGGGCCTGCCCGTTCGATGGCGGGCCTGATGCGCCACTTTTCGTCAGCGCCCGCGGCAACGCATTCGGCGCGCGGGCGGCGCAAAGGCTTGTCGAATCACTGCGGCTCGAACTCAGCCTTCCGGCATATGTCACACCACATGCGCTTCGCCACGCCTTTGCCACGCATCTTCTTGGAAACGGTGCCGATCTTCGTGCCATTCAGGAACTGCTTGGCCATGCCAGCCTGTCGACGACACAGCGCTACACCAATGTGGACGAGGCGCATCTTCTGCGCCTTCATCGCGAGACTCATCCCCGCTCCGGATAGCCTTGCCTGCCCGTAAGGCGGGGTGGCTACATATGGATGGCGCGGCCGTCGACGGCGAGCGCGGCTTCCTTGACCGCCTCGTTCAGAGTCGGGTGACCATGGCAGGTGCGGGCGATATCCTCCGAGGATGCGCCAAAAGCCATTGCGGTGGCGCATTCATGGATAATCGTGCCTGCCTCATGGCCAATGATGTGCACGCCGAGAACACGGTCGGTCTCGGCATCCGCCAGAATTTTCACGAAACCGTCGGGATGGCCCTGGGCGCGGGCGCGGCTATTTGCCGAAAACGGGAAACTGCCCTTCTTATAATCGATGCCGGCTTCCTTCAG
Organism: Alphaproteobacteria bacterium; assembly: GCA_038144055.1. Lineage (GTDB taxonomy): Bacteria > Pseudomonadota > Alphaproteobacteria > Puniceispirillales > Puniceispirillaceae > UBA8309. Next base: position 104,857 of record JAYQNB010000004.1, read on the forward strand.
CGCTTCCTCGCTCTTGCCGAGGGTGGCCACTTCCGGCGCGGTATAGACGATGCCCGGCACCAAGTCGTAATCGACATGGCCGGCATGGCCCGCCATCATCTCGACGGCGGCGACGCCATCCTCTTCGGCCTTGTGGGCTAGCATCGGGCCGTCAATCACGTCACCGATGGCATAGACATCCTCGACCGAGGTCTCGAAGCGCGAATCCACCTTGATGCGGCCACGCTCGGTCAGCGCGATGCCGGCTTCCTCCAGCCCCAGCCCGTCAGTGGCCGGATGACGGCCGACGGCGACAAGCGCCACATCCGCCTTGATCGTCTCGGCATCACCACCACCGGCAGGCTCGACCGTCAGACTGACGCCGGTCTTGCTGGCTTTGGCCGACTTCACTGCCGTCTTCATGCGGAAGCGCAGGCCCTGCTTCTTGGCCATCGCGGTAAATTTCTTGGCGATCTCGTCATCCATGCCGGGCAGAATCCGCGGCAGAAACTCGATCACCTCGACCTCGGCGCCAAGACGTGCCCAGACCGTGCCGAGCTCGAGCCCGATATAGCCGGCGCCGATGACAATCAGCTTTTTCGGCACTTTCGGCAGCGCCAGCGCACCGGTCGAGCTGACGATCCGGGTCTCGTCAATGTCGATACCGGGCAGGCTCGATGCATGGCTTCCCGTGGCGATCAGGATCCGCTCGGCCTCATAGCTTCCGGCGTCCGCACCGTCGGTCACCGTCACCTTGCCTGCACCGTCGATACGGGCGGCGCCTTGCAGACGTGTCACCTTGTTTTTCTTGAACAGAAAATCGATGCCTGTCGTCAGGCTGTCGACGATCTTGTCCTTGCCCTGCATCATCTTCGGCAGGTCGAGCTTGACGCTGCCAAGTTCGATTCCCAGTTCGCCAAGGCCACCGCCGGCGGCATCGGCATAATGCTCGGACGCGTTCAGCAGCGCTTTGGACGGGATGCATCCCACATTCAGGCATGTGCCGCCAAGGGTTGTGCGTTTTTCAACACAGGCCACGCTCATACCAAGTTGCGCGGCGCGGATGGCGGCGACATAGCCGCCAGGGCCTGCACCAATCACGATCAGGTCAGATCTGGTCTCGCTCATCTGGGTCCCCCGGGTGGAATGCGGCGCGCCTCGTTGTCAAACGGCCGGCGCGCTGGCCGCTCACAATGGCTCAGACGCCAAGAACGATGCGCCGCGGATCTTCGACAAGTTCCTTGATGCGGGCAAGGAAGGACACCGCTTCACGGCCGTCGATAATCCGGTGATCATAGGAAAGCGCCAGATACATCATCGGGCGAATCACGATGGCGTCATCAACAACAACCGGACGCTTCTCGATCTTGTGCATGCCAAGAATACCGCTCTGCGGCGGGTTCAGGATCGGCGTCGACATCAACGATCCGTAGACACCGCCATTGGAGATGGTGAAAGAACCGCCGGCCATGTCGTCCGGTGTGATCTTGCCGTTGCGGGCACGGTCACCGAAATCGGCGATGCGGGTCTCGATCTCGGCAAGGCCGAGGCCGCCAGCGTCACGCACAACCGGAACAACGAGCCCCTGCGGCGTGCCGACAGCCACGCCGATATTGTAATAATTCTTGTAGATGATGTCGTTGCCGTCGATCTCGGCATTCACCGCAGGAAATTCCTGAAGCGCCTTGATCGAGGCCATCACGAACATGCCCATGAAACCGAGACGGGTGCCATAGGCGGCCTCGAATTCCTGCCTGTAGGTGCTGCGAAGCGCCATCAGTGCGGTCATGTCGACCTCGTTGAAGGTGGTCAGCATCGCCGCTGTGTTCTGCGCTGCCTTGAGGCGCGAGGCGATGACCTGGCGCAGCTTTGACATCGGCACGCGTTCCTCGCGGGCGGCGTCTTCGGGGCGCGGTTGCTGGCGCGGCATCTGCTGGGCCTGCACGGCTGCCGGGGCAGCAGCGGCGGGCGCACCCTTCATATAGGCCAGAACATCCGCCTTGGTCAGCCGGCCATCAACACCGGTACCCTTGATCGCGGCCGGGTTCAGATTGTTTTCCTCGACAAGCCGGCGCACAGCAGGCGACAGCGGCATGTCTGCAGCAGCGGATAGGGCTGCCGGAGCTGCCGCAACAGGCGCAGCTGCGGACGCAGATTTTGCCGGTGCGGCCGGTGCAGATTTTGCCGGTGCAGGTTCTGCCGGGGCTGCGGGCGCCGATGCGGCCGGTGCGGCGCCCTCGTTTAGCATCGCAAGGCTTGCACCAACCTCGACCGTCGTTCCCTCGGCGGCAAGAATTTCGCCAAGCGTACCGGCGGCAGGGGCCGGAACTTCCAGCGTCACCTTGTCGGTTTCCAGCTCGACGACCGGCTCGTCAGCCGCGACGGCATCGCCGGTGGTCTTGATCCAACGGGCCACAGTGGCATCAGCCACGGATTCACCAAGGGTGGGAACTGTGATTTCGATCGCCATGACGGCCTCGTCTCCTCGCGTGCTGGGCGGGTCCTGTCCGCCCGTACCATTCATGCGTGTGGCCACAGCGGCCACATCGCCCTAGTCTTCCTTTGCCTTCAGGCCCAGCGCCTCGTTCACGAGAGCTGCCTGTTCACGATTATGCCGCGACAAGGACCCGGTGGCAGGTGATGCCGCAGCAGCACGGCCTGCATAGGCAAGCCGTTCCTGCTTGCATCCGGCCTCTGCCATCGCGTCTTCGATGAAGTCGCGGACAAAGGTCCAGCTTCCCATATTCTTCGGCTCTTCCTGGCACCAGACGAGACTTGCCTTCGGCGTCATCGCCAGCAACTCGGTCAGCGCCTTCGTCGGGAACGGGTAGAGCTGCTCGACGCGGATGATTTCGGTGTCCCAGTCCTCGGCAGCATCACGCGCTGCGGCGAGATCGTAATAGACCTTGCCGCTGCACATCACCAGCCGCTTTGCCTTGCCCGATTTCACCTTGGTATCGCGCTCGTCGAGAACACGGTGGAAGGTGGTTCCGGGTCCCATATCCTCGAGCCGCGAGACGCAGGCCTTGTGACGCAGCAGCGACTTCGGCGTCATGATCACCAGCGGCTTGCGGAAATCGCGGCGCAGCTGGCGGCGCAGCACATGGAAATAGTTGGCAGGCGTGCTGCAGTTCACAACCTGCATATTGTCCTCGGCACACAGCTGCAGGTAACGCTCGAGACGTGCCGAGCTGTGCTCGGGCCCCTGGCCCTCATAGCCATGCGGCAGCAGCAGCACCAGCGCGTTCATGCGGAGCCATTTCGCCTCGCCCGAGGAAATGAACTGGTCGATCACCACCTGCGCGCCATTGGCAAAATCACCGAATTGCGCCTCCCACATGACCAGCGCGTTCGGCTCGGCCTGCGAGAAACCATATTCAAAACCCATCACCGAAGCTTCGGACAGCGGTGAGTCAATCACCTCGAACATCGCCTGGTCTTCAGACAGGTGCGACAGCGGCGCATAGCGCTCTTCGGTCGCCTGGTCCACCAGAACGGCATGGCGCTGGCTGAAGGTGCCGCGGCAGCTGTCCTGACCGGACAGGCGCACCGGATCGCCTTCGAGAAGCAGCGCGCCAAAGGCAAGATGCTCAGCCGTCGCCCAGTCGATGCCATCACCCTCACGAATGCGCGTGGCCCTTGTCTCGACGATACGGGTCAGCTTCGGGTTCAGGGTCATGTGCTCGGGCACTGTCGTCATCGACTCGCCGATCTTGCGAAGTGTCTCGAGCTCGACAGCCGTGTCGCCGCGCCGCTCGACGCCGTGCGCCGTACGCATGCCGGACCAGCTTCCCTCAAGCCAGTCGGCCTTGTTCGGACGATAGTTCGTTCCAGACTCGAATTCGGTGTCGAGATAGGCAATGCGGTCATCGACAACCTGTCTGGTTTCCTCGGGCGTCATGATGCCCTCGGCCACCAGCTTGTCGGCATAGATCGCGCTGGTTGTCGGATGCTTGCCGATGGTCTTGTACATCAGCGGCTGCGTGAACATCGGCTCGTCGCCTTCATTGTGGCCGAACCGGCGATAGCAGAAAATGTCGAGAACAACGTCGCTGCCAAAGGCCTGACGGAACTCGATGGCGATCCGCGCCGCATGGACGACCGCCTCGGGGTCGTCACCATTCACATGGAAGATCGGCGCCATCACCATCTTCGCCACATCGGTCGGATAAGGCGAGGAACGCGAATAGTGCGGGCTCGTGGTGAAGCCGATCTGATTGTTATGGATAATATGGATCGTGCCGCCAGTGCGGTAACCGCGAAGCGCCGAAAAGGCGAATGTCTCGGCAACAACGCCCTGACCGGCGAAGGCAGCATCGCCATGCAGCAGGATGCCCACGACTTCCTTGCGTTCGGTATCCTGGCGCTGTTCCTGTTTGGCCCGCACCCGGCCGACCACGACCGGATCGACGATCTCGAGATGCGACGGGTTCGGCGCAAGGCTGAGATGAACGGTCTTGCCGTCAAACTCGCGGTCCGACGACGCGCCCATATGATATTTCACATCACCCGATCCACCGGCATCCTCCGGATTTGCCGGGTTGCCGAGAAATTCGGAGATGATCGCGCGGAACGGCTTGCCGAAGACATTATGCAGGATGTTCAGACGGCCGCGATGCGCCATGCCGACCACAATCTCGCCAACGCCAAGCTGGGTGCCGCGCTTCAGGATCTGCTCCAGAGCCGGAATCATCGCTTCGCCGCCATCGACGCCGAACCGCTTGGTGCCGGTATATTTCTTGTGCAGGTATTTTTCGAACTGCTCGGCATCCACAAGGCGCTCATAGATCGCCTTCTTGCCGCGCTTGGTAAAGTCGGTGCGGTTGCCGATGGCCTCGATACGTTCCTGAATCCACGCCTTCTGGGCCGGGTCCTGCACATGCATGAACTCGACGCCGATGGTGCTGCAATAGGTCTTGCGAAGCGTCTCGACAATCTCGCGCAGTGTCGCCGTCTCGAGGCCGAGAACGTAATTGATGAAAATCGGACGGTCCCAGTCGGCGTCGGTGAAGCCATAGGTCGCCGGATCAAGCTCGGGATGAAGCGGCTTGGTTTCCAGCGACAGCGGATCGAGATCGGCCAGAAGATGCCCGCGAATCCGGTAGGCCCGGATCAGCATCACCGCGCGGAGCGAGTCCAGCGTCGCGGCACGCATGTCACCGGCATTCATATGCCGTCCGGCGGCATGGCCCGCAGCCACGGCATTCACCGAATCGGCCGGATCAGTCGCCCCGACGATGCGGCTGCCATTGCGGGCCCAGCTGGGCCCCTGCTCGATTTCGGCACTGCTGTCGCCAAGCGCGTTGAGGCGCTCGAAATAGGCTGCCCAGCGGCTGTCGACAGCTGAAGGGTCGCGCCGCCATGCCGCGTTCATCTCGGCTATGAAGGTGGCATTCGCCGCCGACAGGAAGGTCAGATCAAACTCGTCCGGCTGCCCGGGTTGGCCCGGCACCTGAGCCGCGTCATCCATGAGAAAAGCACCTGTTCATTTTGACACCGTCCATCAGTGTATGCGCTGCTGGCTCAGATTCAAGCCACCAGCACGTTAACCGGCGCGGGCGATGGCCCGGGTGACCGCATTGCCGATATCGGCAGGCGATTCCGCCATCTCATAGCCGGCGGCCTGCATGGCCCCGATTTTGTCGGATGCGGCACCGCTTCCGCCGCTGACAATGGCGCCGGCATGACCCATGCGGCGGCCCGGAGGCGCCGTCTGGCCAGCGATGAAACCGGCGATCGGCTTCTTTGAGGGATGCGCCGCATAGAAGGCTGCTGCCTCTTCCTCGGCCGACCCGCCGATCTCGCCAATCATCACGATGGCTTCGGTCTGGTCGTCATTGAGGAACATGTCGAGGCAATCGATGAAGTTGGTGCCGTTGACCGGGTCACCGCCGATGCCGATGCAGGTCGACTGGCCGAGACCGACAGCCGAGGTCTGTGCCACGGCCTCGTAGGTCAGGGTGCCGGACCGCGACACGATGCCGACCTTGCCGGGCGTGTGGATATGACCCGGCATGATGCCGATCTTGCACTCGCCCGGGGTGATGATGCCGGGACAGTTAGGGCCGATCAGCCGGCTGTTGCTGTTATCCAGCGCACGCTTCACCCGCACCATATCGAGCACCGGGATGCCCTCGGTGATGCAGATGACCAGCGGCATGCCGGCATCGATGGCCTCGAGGATGGAATCCGCTGCAAACGGCGGCGGCACATAGATCACTGAAGCGTTTGCTTCGGTTTCAGCCATCGCATCGGCGACCGAGTTGAACACCGGCAGGCCGAGATGCGTCTGCCCGCCCTTGCCCGGGGTAACGCCGCCAACCATGTTGGTGCCGTAATCAATGGCCTGTTCGGAGTGGAAGGTGCCCTGCGAGCCGGCAAAGCCCTGGCAGATGACCCTGGTCTGACTGTTCACGAGTACTGACATGACATATTCCCCCGTCAGGCTGTCGCGGCGACGATTTTCGCCGCGGCGTCGGCCAGATTGTCTGCCGCAATGATGTCGAGGCCGCTTTCGGCCATGATGCGCTTGCCCTCTTCGACATTGGTGCCCTCGAGCCGCACAACCAGCGGCTTGTCGAGACCAAGGCTGCGGGCCGCGCTGACAACGCCTTCGGCGATGATGTCACAGCGCATGATCCCGCCGAAGATATTGACCAGAATGCCCTTCACGTTCTCGTCGGAGAGAATGATCTTGAAGGCCTCGGTGACACGCTCGGCGGTGGCGCTGCCACCGACATCGAGGAAGTTCGCCGGAGAACCACCCTGAAGCTGAATGATATCCATGGTCGCCATGGCGAGACCGGCGCCGTTCACCATGCAGCCGATATTGCCGTCGAGCTTGATGTAATTGAGCTCGAACTCGCTGGCGCGCACCTCTGCCGGGTCTTCCTCGGCAAGGTCGCGAAGCGCCAGCACATCGGGGTGACGATAGAGCGCGTTGTCATCAAAACCCATCTTCGCATCGAGCGCCAGAAGGTCGCCGCTGCCGGTCACCACAAGCGGGTTGATTTCGAGAAGGCTGGCATCCAGCTCGTTGAAGGCGCGATACAGACCGCCAAGAAACCCCGGAAGCTGCTTTGCCGTGTCCTTCGACAGGCCGAGCACACCGGCGATGCGGCGAATATGATGGGGCTGCAGGCCGGTTGCCGGATCGATGCCGAGGGACAGGATCTTTTCGGGGCTCGTTTCAGCGACCTCCTCGATATCCATGCCGCCCTCGCTGGAGGCGATGATCGTCACCCGGCTGTTGCCGCGATCAACCAGGATCGACAGGTACAGCTCGTCACCGATATCGCAACCTTCCTCGATATAGAGGCGCTGGACTTCGCGGCCCTGCGGGCCGGTCTGATGCGTAACGAGGGTCTTGCCAAGAAGCTCGGTCGCGACCTCGCGGACCTCGTCGACAGATTTGACGACCTTGACGCCGCCTGCCTTGCCGCGTCCGCCGGCATGGATCTGTGCCTTGACGACATGCACCGGACCACCAAGATCGGTGGCGGCTGCGACAGCTTCATCAACCGTGAAGGCTGCCGTGCCACGCGGCACTGCGACGCCATAATCGGCCAGCAGGCCCTTGGCCTGATGTTCATGGATATTCATGTAACCCCCCACTGGCAGGCCGCAGCCCGCGCTCTACTCTACTCCAGAGATTCAACAACCTCGTTCAACGCACGAACGGCGGCAACCGAATGGTCGAACATCGCTTTTTCGTCCTCGTCCAGCGCGATCTCGACCACGCGCTCGACACCGCCGGCGCCAAGGACGACCGGCACGCCGACATAAAGCCCTTCCAGCCCGTAGGCACCATCGACATAGGCGGCACACGGCAGCACGCGCTTTTTGTCATGGATATAGGCCTCGGCCATCTCGATCGCCGAAGATGCCGGCGCATAGAAAGCGGACCCTGTCTTCAGCAGGCCGACGATCTCGGCACCGCCGTCACGGGTGCGCTGCACAATTTCGTCGATCTTCGCCTTGGTGGACCATCCCATTTCGATCAGGTCGGGAACCGGAATGCCGGCAACCGTCGAATAGCGGACAAGCGGGACCATGGTGTCGCCATGACCGCCAAGCACAAAGGCGGTGACATCTTCGACGGACACCTTGAATTCTTCGGCAAGGAAGTAGCGGAAACGCGCCGAATCCAGAACCCCCGCCATACCGACGACACGCGCGGTCGGCAGGCCGGATGCCTGTTGCAGAATGCCAACCATGACATCAAGCGGATTGGTGATGCAGATCACGAAGGCATCGGGGCAGTTGTCGCAGATGCCCGCACCAACCTGCTGCATGACCTTGGTGTTGATGCCGATCAGGTCGTCCCGGCTCATCCCGGGCTTGCGGGCCACACCAGCGGTCACGATGACGACATCGCTTCCGGCAAGCGCCTCATAGCCGTTCGAGCCCTCCATGACGGCATCAAAGCCTTCAATCGGGCTGGCCTGCGCGATATCGAGCGCCTTGCCCTGGGGAATGCCTTCAGCAATGTCGAAGAGAGTGACGTCGCCAAGTTGCTTGAGGCCGGCCAGGAGCGCCAGAGTGCCCCCGATATTGCCGGCACCGACGAGAGAAATCTTGTTGCGGGCCATGGGTTGTATTCCTGAAAAACGGGACCTGTTCCGTTCACGGCGACGCCGTCAGCAGGCACCGCTGAACGTTGCCGTCGGTGTAGCCGAAACTCGGTGGTCAAACAAGAAGAATTGGTGTCGAATTCGAAACAGGCGGGGTTATTCGTCAATTCGCCTCTCCGCAGCCGTGCGGCGGGTCATTTCACCAAGCCGTGAGCGTGTCCGGTCGAATTCAAAGGCGAACTGGTGCCCATCATAAAGACCGCCAATTTCGTCCCCGGCGGAAGCAATCAGGAAGCGCTGACGGTCATAAAGCGCATCGACAAGCCACATGAACCTGCGGGCTGCCGGCTCGTTGGCATCACTCAGCCGGGGAATGTTGGCCAGTACCAGCCCGGCAAACCGTCCGGCGATGGCAAGATAGTCGCGTGCCGCCAGCGGCGCCTCGCACAGTGATGCGAAATCGGTTCGCGCCACATCGCCGGCCACCTTGTCGAAGAGAATCTCGCGACCTGCAACACGGACAATGTCGGTTCCGACCGGCACTTGTCCGGCAAGCCTGGCAAACGCCGTATCCAGCGCCGCCAGCGCCGCATCGTCATCGGGCGTGTACCAGGCCGGAATCTGCGCCAGAACACTGGCACGCCAGTCCTGTCCGGCAGCGATTTCGATTACTTTGCATTTTGTTTTCAGCAGCGCGATGAAAGGCAGGAACCGGTCGCGATGCAGCCCGTTCTTGTAGAGCTCGTCGGCATGCCGGTTGGATGTGGCGACAAGGGTCACTCCGCGTTCGAACAACGCTGTGAACAGACGTGCGAGGATCATCGCATCGGCGATGTCGCGGACCTCCATTTCATCGAAACACATGACGCGGCCCCGCGCCGCCAGCGCATCCGCTGCCGTGATGATCGGATCATCGGCTCCAGCCTCGCGCGCCGCATGAACCTCGTCCTGTGCCAGAACCATGAAATCATGAAAATGCAGCCGGAACGGGGTGATGCCGATCACGGTTGTGGCCAGCGCATCATGGAACATGTCCATCAGCATCGTCTTGCCACGCCCGACGCCGCCATGGATATAGAGGCCGCGTGGCTGTGCCGCCCGGCGCAACGGCAGCCAGCGGCGACGCGTACCGGCCGCAATCTCGTCAATCAGGCTGTCGAGGGCATCGGCGACGGTTTTCTGCCCGCCATCGGGCGACAGTTCGCCGGCAACGATGCGCGATGCCATAGCCAAGGCAACAGGCGCTGCCGGCCCTGTATCGCCGCGGGCGGTGTCTTCTGCGTTATCTGTTTGTCCGGTATCCGGCATGGCCCCGTCCAGCGTGGTGGCAGACAGGCATGACCCTAGCGGCTGGCAAGCTCGCTCTTGATGCCGGCGATGGCCTTGCCAGGGTTCAGCCCCTTCGGACAGGTCTTCGCACAGTTCATGATGGTGTGGCAACGATACAGCGCAAAGCTGTCATCAAGCGCGTCAAGCCGCTCGTCGGTGCTGTCGTCACGACTGTCGGCAACCCAGCGATAGGCCTGCAGCAGCACTGCCGGTCCGAGATATTCGTCACTGTTCCACCAATAGCTCGGGCATGCCGTCGAGCAGCTGAAGCAAAGAACACATTCCCACAATCCGTCGAGCTTCTCGCGCTCTTCCGGCGACTGGCGGCGCTCTTCACCCTCTGGCGCGTCCTTGTCAGACTTCAGCCAGGGCTCAATCGAGGCCAGCTGGCGATAGGCATTGCTCAGATCGGGAACGAGATCCTTTACCACCGGCATATGCGGCAGCGGGAAGATCTTCACCTCGCCTTTGACCTCGTCGATGCTTTTTAGGCAGGCCAGCGTGTTGGTGCCGTCGATGTTCATCGAGCAGGAGCCGCAGATGCCTTCGCGGCAGGAGCGGCGGAAGGTCAGGCTGCTGTCCTGTTCGCTCTTGATCTTGATCAGCGCGTCCAGAACCATCGGCCCGCAATCGTCGAGATCGACCTCGAACTTGTCGAGCCGCGGGTTCTCGTCATCGTCGGGTGACCAGCGATAGATCTGGAATACGCGTACGTTTGACGAGCCTTCCGGCGCCTTGTGATAGGCGCCCGAAGACATTTTCGAATTCGCAGGCAGTGTAAATTCCGCCATCGCCAAGTTCCCCCAGTGACGTGTCGTGTCTATCAGGCCTCAGTAAACGCGCGGTGCCGGCGGGATCGGCGCCACATCGTTGCTGAGCGTGTTCATCACCACGCCGCGATAATCGAGACGTGACTTGTTGTTTTCGTCGAGCCACATGACGGTATGCTTCATCCAGTTCTCGTCATCGCGCTCCGGCCAGTTCTCATGCGCGTGCGCCCCGCGCGATTCCTCGCGCTGGTCGGCAGACCGGATGGTGACGAGCGCCTGGCCCATCAGATTCTCGAGCTCCAGCGATTCAACCAGATCGGTGTTCCAGATCAGCGACTGGTCCTTTACCCCGATATGGCCCATCTTCGCGGCGATCTTGTCCATGCTCGCGACACCGTCCGACAGGCTGTCCGTCGAACGGAAAACGGCGGCATGGCGCTGCATCGCCTGCTGCATCTCGAGGCGGATTTCAGCCGCACCGACATCACCCTTCGCGTGGCGCATCCGGTCGAACCTGTCGAGTGCCTTTTCAGTGGCTTCCTGCGGCGCGCTGCGTGCGGTGCCGCCAGGGGTACAGGTCTCGGCCGCGCGGTGTGCGGCGGCACGGCCGAACACTACGATGTCGAGAAGCGAGTTGGTGCCAAGGCGGTTGGCACCATGGACCGAGACACAGGCCGCCTCGCCAATGGCCATCAGGCCCGGCACGGTCGCGCTGTCGTCTCCGTTCGCGGCCGAAATAACCTCGCCGTGATAGTTCGTCGGGATGCCGCCCATGTTGTAGTGCACGGTCGGCAGCACCGGAATCGGCTCGCGGGTCACATCGACGCCGCAGAAAATCTTCGCTGTCTCGGTGATGCCCGGAAGCCGCTGGTGCAGCGTGTCGGCATCAATATGCTCGAGATGCAGCATGATGTGGTCCTTGTTCGGGCCTACACCGCGGCCTTCATTGATCTCGATCGTCATGGCACGGCTGACGACATCGCGGCTTGCGAGGTCCTTGGCCGTCGGCGCAAACCGTTCCATGAAACGCTCGCCCTCGGAATTGGTCAGATAGCCGCCTTCACCGCGTGCGCCTTCGGTGATCAGCACACCGGCGCCATAAACGCCTGTCGGGTGGAACTGCACGAACTCCATGTCCTGGAGCGGCAGGCCGGCGCGAAGCGCCATCGCATTGCCGTCACCTGTGCAGGTATGCGCCGAGGTGCAGGAGAAATAGACACGGCCGTAACCGCCCGTCGCCAGAACGGTTTGCTGGCCCCAGAAGCGGTGCAGCGTGCCGTCTTCCATGCACAGCGCGATGATACCGGCGCATTCGCCATCTTCGTTCATCAGCAGATCGAGCGCGAAATACTCGATATGGAAATGCGCCTTGTGCTTCAGGCACTGCTGGTAAAGCGTATGGAGAATGGCATGTACGGTGCGGTCGGCGGCAGCGCAGGCGCGGCGTGCCATCGACTTGCCATAGTCAAGCGTATGCCCGCCGAACGGACGCTGGTAGATTTTGCCTTCCTCGGTCCGCGAGAAGGGAACACCGTAATTCTCGAGTTCAATCACCGAAGGGATGGCGTTGCGGCACATATATTCGATTGCGTCCTGATCGCCGAGCCAGTCAGACCCCTTGACCGTGTCGTACATATGGTACTGCCAGTTGTCACCCTCGCCCATATTGTTGAGCGCGGCGCCGATCCCGCCCTGCGCGGCAACCGTGTGCGACCGCGTCGGAAAGACCTTGGTGATACAGGCGGTATTCAGACCTGCCGCAGCCATGCCAAGCGTCGCGCGAAGGCCGGCACCGCCGGCGCCAACGACGACGACGTCATAATGGTGATCTGTAATCTCGTAAGCCGACATACGCCCGCCCTTCTATATACCTGTCCGGACCAGCGGCACGCCTAGAGCGCGACCCGCGAAATGGCCCACAATGTGGCCAGTCCAGTGATTGCCATCGCCGTCCGCATGGCTATGAGTGCCAGCTGACGGCCGCCCTCGATGGTGATGTAATCCTCGATCACCACCTGCAGGCCGAGTGTTCCGTGCCAGAGCCCGACTGTGACGAGCACCGCCAGCGCCAGCGCGTTGGCAGGGTGTCCGACAAGCGCCGAGGCACCTTCAAAATCGAGGCCGCCAAGACTGGCCAGCAGCACGGTGAAATAGGTCATCAACGCAAGCACGAGCACCGCGCTGTAACGCTGCCAGCGCCAGTGAGAGACACCGGAATGCCGCCGCCTGTGCTCAATGCCTGCCGGATATTCCGTCATCGCGCCGCCCTCTACATCCACACAGCGGCCCACAGGCCCGCCGTCAGAGTCATCGTCAGGAACAGCACGATATGACCGTTCCTGTAGACTTCGGGGATTGTCAGCCCGTAGCCGAGATCCCACGCCAGATGCCTGATTCCATTGAGTGCATGATAGATCAGTGCCGCCGAATATCCGAATAGGACAAATTGCCCCAAAGGATGCGCCAGCAGGCCTGCCAGCAGCGCATAGCTTTCTGCGCCAAGCGCCAGCGCGACCAGCCAGGCAGCAAGAAGGATCGTTCCTGTCGTCAGCACGACACCGGACGCGCGATGCGCGATCGACATCATGGAAGTAAGCTGCGGCCGATACACCTGAAGGTGCGGCGACAGCGGACGTGTCCTCGCCATGAGGGCTTCCTTTTTTTGCAGGTTGGCACCTGTCCGAAATCTATGGCGAAAGGTGGATATTAGTCAATGTGAAACCAAGGAAGTTCGCATGATCTGCGCCGGTTACAGCAGATTTTGTTTGCCTCGTTCCCTGTTTCCGGTGACAACTCGGCAATGATGAAACAGGTTCTTTCCATCCAGTCTTCGGTCGCTGCCGGCTTTGTCGGCAACACCGTCGCCGGACCGGTGCTGACCGCGCTCGGGCAGCATCCGTTGCTGGTCGATACGGTGATGCTTGCCGCCCATCCGGGATACGGAAAACGCGCTGGTGGTGCGGTTCAGGACGATATCCTTGCTTCTGTCCTCGACGGTATCCTGAGCCTTACCGACACATCCGGCATCGACATCGTCACCAGCGGTTATCTGGGAAGCGCCGGGCAGGTGGCCGGTATCGCAGCCTTTGTCGATGGCTGGCGCGGTGCCACCAGCGGAACCTATATCCTCGACCCGGTTCTTGGTGACGGTGGGCGGCTTTATGTCGCGCAGGAGATTGCCGACGCAATGATGGCCGAACTGCTGCCGCGGGCCGATATCATCACGCCGAATCACTATGAGCTGTCCTATTTGTCGGGCCGTGACGTGGGTGGCCGAGACGACAGCGTCCGTGCCGCCGGCGAACTGATCGACCGTTATGGCCTGAAAGCCGTTATCACCACGGGCGTGGCCGAGGAGGGCCGCACAGGTGATCTTCTGGTCACTGCGGACAGCGCCACCAATTGGCAAGCCGCCGATGACGCCGGCAAGAATGTAGCTGGTGGCGGTGATTTGCTGACGGCGCTTCTGGCCGGGATGCTGAATCTCGGCTATCAGCTTCCCGATGCATTCGCGGCCGCCCGCCACACGGCGCAATCCGTTATCGCCGCAAGCCCTGACGGACGCGATCTCGCGCTTCTTGAATCACTAGAAACAATAAGGGCGCTGGGGCGCTGACCGGCGATCCGCAGATCAGCGCCGCCGCTTAACGACCCGACAGCCCACGCTCGGCAACAAGCTCGGCAATCTGGACGGAATTCAGCGCCGCGCCCTTGCGAAGATTGTCCGAGACACACCAGAACACCATGCCGTTCTCGACGGTGGGGTCCTTGCGAATCCGGCTGATGAAGACAGCGTCCTCACCGGCACATTCATGCGGTGTGACATAGCCCTCATTCGCCCGATGGTCGATCACGGTGACACCCGGCGCCTCGCGGAGCAGGTCACGGAACCCTTTTTCCGTCATCGGCTTGTCGGTTTCGATGAACACAGCCTCGCTGTGGCCGATAAAGACCGGAATACGAACACAATGCGCGACCAGCTCGATCGAAGGGTCGAGAATCTTCTTCGTCTCTACCGTCATCTTCCACTCTTCCTTGGTGAAACCGTCATCAAGGAAGCTGTCGATATGCGGGATCGCGTTGAAGGCGATCTGCTTGGTGAATTTCTCCGGCTGCACAACGTCATTCACATAGATGCCGCGGGTCTGGTTGAACAGCTCGTCCATGCCCGCCTTGCCGGCACCCGAGGTCGCCTGATAGGTCGACACCACGACACGGCGCACGCCAAAGGCGTCATGCACCGGCTTCAGCGCCACGACGAGCTGGGCGGTCGAGCAGTTCGGGTTAGCGATGATGTTGCGCCCGCCATTCGCCCGAAGCGCGCTTTCGACCGTGTCCGGGATTTACCTCCGGCACGATCAGCGGCACATCGTCTTCCATGCGAAAGGCCGAAGAATTGTCGATGACGATGCAACCGGCCTCGCCTGCCTTCGGCCCAACAGCCTTGGAGGTATCGCCACCTGCCGAGAACAGGGCGATGTCGGCCTCGCCGAAATCGAACTTATCGAGGGCGCCGATGGTCAGCACGTCATCCTCGCCATAGGACACCTCGCGCCCGGCCGAGCGCGACGAGGCAAGCGCATGCACCTTGTCCGCCGGAAAGTTCCGCTCGGCAAGTGTCTGCAGCATCTCGCGTCCGACAGCGCCGGTGGCGCCGACAACAGCAACTCTGTATCCCATCTCTATCCTCGTTTTCCGCCCGGCTTCATACCGCCCGGCAGTTCAGTCTCAATTTGCCGGCGGCGCTAGCGCGCCAGCCTGTCCATCGCATCCAGCACGGCTGCGGTCATACCGTCGGTGCCGGTTTCGGTGCAGCCCGGGGTCATGATGTCGCCGGTACGGGTCGATTGCTGCGCGTTGTCGACGGCCGCTTCGAGAAGATCGGCCTCGGCTCCCTGGTCGAAGCTGTAGCGAAGCAGCATCGCAAAGCTCATGAACTGGGCCAGCGGGTTGGCGATGCCTTTTCCGGCGATATCCGGTGCCGACCCGTGGACCGGCTCATACATGGCCTTGGGAAGGCCGGTCTCCG
The DNA here is from genome assembly GCA_038144055.1 of Alphaproteobacteria bacterium. Classification (GTDB taxonomy): domain Bacteria; phylum Pseudomonadota; class Alphaproteobacteria; order Puniceispirillales; family Puniceispirillaceae; genus UBA8309. Next base: position 120,537 of record JAYQNB010000004.1, read on the forward strand.
GATCGGGCGCGCCGAGCGACGCCGACGGCAGCATGCCGAGCGATCCGGTGAGCATCGCGGCACAGTCGGACAGCAGGTCGCCGAACAGATTGTCGGTGACGATCACATAGAACTGCTTGGGGTTGCGAACAAGCTGCATGGCGCAGTTGTCGGCATACATATGACCAAGCTCGACGCCCTCACCCTCGGCGGCGTGAAGGGCTGTCATCACCTGGCGCCAGAGAATGCCGGAATGCATCACATTCGACTTTTCGACCGATGTCAGCTTGCCGCCGCGCTTGCGCGCAAGGTCCATGCCGACACGACCGATCCGCTCGATCTCGGGCGTGGTATAGGCGTTGGTGTCATAGCCCTTGCGGGTGCCGTCAGCCAGATCGTCGATGCCGCGCGGCTCGGCGAAATAGGACCCGCCGCACAGCTCGCGAAGAATCATGATATCGAGGCCGGAGACCACATCCGGCTTCAGCGTGGATGCCTCGACAAGCGACGGAAAGACGATGGCCGGGCGCAGGTGGGCAAACAGGTCCATTTCCTTGCGCAACGCCAGAAGGCCGCGCTCGGGCTTCAGCTCGAAGGCAAGATCGTCATAGGCCGGACCACCGACCGCACCAAACAGCACGGCGTCGGACGCGATCGAATCAGCCAGCGTCTCGTCGGTCAGCGGCGTGCCGTGCGCGTCATAGGCCGCGCCGCCGCCCAGGCCTTCCTGCATGTCGAAATCGATCGATCTGTGCTTGGCCAGCCAGTCGATGATCTTCATGTTGGCTGCCATGATTTCGGTGCCGATTCCGTCACCCGGAAGCACCATGATTTTACGGTTCGATGCCATGAGCTGGTCCTGCCCCCGATTGGTCTGGTTTCTGGTCTGGTTTGTAGTCTGGTTTCTGGTCCGGTGTCCGGTCCGGCGGGATCGCCGGCCGGTTGCTAGAGCCAGGGCTTCTCTTCAGAACGGGTTGCCTCGAAGCTGTCGATCGACCCGCCCTTCTCAAGGGTCAGGCCGATATCGTCCAGACCTTCGAGAAGACACTGTTTGCGGAACGGGTCGATTTCAAAGCTGACTTCCACGCCGTTCGGACGGCGGATGGTCTGCGTTTCGAGATCGATCGAGAGCTCGGGGTTCTCGACATCGGCCGCATCGGCCAACAGCGCGGCGCGTTCATCCGCAGAAACGGTGATCGGCAGAATGCCGTTCTTCAAGCAGTTGTTGTAAAAGATGTCGGCGAAACTGGTCGAGATCACGCAGCGAATGCCGAAATCGAGAAGCGCCCAGGGCGCATGCTCGCGGCTAGACCCGCAGCCGAAATTGTCTCCGGCAACGATGATCTCCGCACCGCGATAAGGCTCGCGGTTCAGCACGAAATCGGCAATCTCCTCGCCATCCTGCGTGAAGCGCATCTCATCGAACAGGTTTGCGCCCAGCCCCGACCGCTTGAAGGTCTTCAGGAACTGCTTCGGGATGATCATATCGGTATCGATATTGAGGATGTTGAGCGGCGCGGCAACGCCGGTCAGCTGGTCAAACTTTTTCATGAGTCACTCCCTGCCGCTCAGCCCTGGAATTCGCGGATGTCGGTCAGATGACCGGTCACGGCAGCGGCAGCTGCCATTTCCGGGCTGACGAGATGTGTGCGTCCGCCGCGTCCCTGACGACCTTCGAAATTGCGGTTCGAGGTCGAGGCGCAACGCTCACCCTCGGACAGCTTGTCCGCGTTCATCGCAAGGCACATGGAACATCCCGGCTCGCGCCATTCGAAACCGGCAGCCGTAAACACCTTGTCGAGTCCCTCGGCCTCGGCCTGTTCCTTTACAAGACCGGAACCCGGAACGACCATCGCGCGGATGCCGTCGGCAACCTTGTGGCCCTCGGCAACGGATGCGGCCGAGCGCAGATCCTCGATCCGGCTGTTGGTGCAGGATCCGATAAAGACTGTGTCGATCTTCACATCGGTCAGCTTCTGGCCGGCGGTCAGGCCCATATAGTCGATGGCGCGCTGCAGCTTGGCCCGCTTTGCCTCATCCTTTTCCTTGTCGGGATCAGGAACCGAATCGGTGATCGGCAGCGCGTCTTCTGGCGACGTACCCCAGGTCACGGTCGGTGCAATCTCGGCGGCAGGAAGCACGATCTCGGTGTCATAGCTGGCACCTTCGTCGGAGGGCAGCGAGCGCCAGTAGGCGACGGCCTTGTCCCAGACATCACCCTTCGGCGACATCGGCTTGTCCTTGATATAGGCGAATGTCTTTTCATCCGGCGCGATCATGCCGGCACGCGCGCCACCTTCGATCGCCATGTTGCAGACGGTCATCCGGCCTTCCATCGACAGGTCGCGAATCGCCGATCCGGCAAACTCGATCACATGACCGGTGCCGCCGGCGGTGCCGATCTTGCCGATGATGGCAAGGATCACATCCTTGGCGGTAACGCCGGGTGCCAGATCGCCGTCAACGGTGATCCGCATGTTCTTGGCAGGCTTCTGGATCAGCGTCTGGGTGGCCAGCACATGCTCGACCTCGGAAGTGCCGATGCCGAATGCCAGCGCGCCGAACGCGCCGTGGGTCGCGGTGTGCGAATCACCACAGACGATGGTCATGCCGGGCTGGGTGAATCCCTGCTCCGGCCCGATCACATGAACGATGCCCTGGCGGATATCGTCCATGGCGAAATAGGGAACACCGAAATCGGCAGCATTCTTGGCAAGCGCCTCGACCTGAATGCGGGATTCCTCGTCGGCGATGCCGGCGGAACGGTCTGTTGTCGGGACGTTGTGGTCGGCGACTGCGAGGGTGCGGTTCGGCGCGCGAACGGCCCGGCCGGCATTGCGCAGACCTTCGAATGCCTGCGGGCTGGTCACTTCGTGAACAAGGTGCCTGTCGATGTAAATCAGGCAGGTACCGTCATCCTGGCGATGCACAACATGCGCATCCCAGATTTTGTCAAAAAGGGTCTTTGGCGCCGACATGTATTCCTCCGTTAAGGCTGCCGGCGAGGGGATCTTCCTTGCCGGTCACAGCCGTCAGGAGGAAGACGCCTCGCGGTTTGTTGTTTTTTCGGCAATGCGGGCGGCCTTACCGGTCCGGCCACGCAGATAGTAAAGCTTTGCCCGGCGGACGCGGCCACGGCGCACCACGGTGACACCGGCAACCTGCGGACCGTAAAGCGGGAAGACCCGCTCGACGCCCTCGCCATAGGACAGCTTGCGAACAGTAAAGGACGAGTTCACACCGTCGTTCTTGCGGGCGATGCAGACGCCCTCGAATGCCTGGATCCGCTCACGCGAACCTTCGACAACCTTCACGTCGACACGCAGCGTGTCGCCGGCGCCGAATTCCGGCATGGCGCGCTGCGCCAGCGCCTTTTCCATTTGCTTCTTGCCAATGCGGTCAACGATGTTCATCGCCCTATTCCTTCGCCTTGTTGTCCGGTCCCTGCCCTTGCAGGTACCTCTGCCACAAATCCGGTCGACGCGTCCGCGTCTCCTTCTTCGCCTCCTCCAGACGCCATTCGGCGATCTTCTGGTGGTGGCCCGACGCCAGAATCTCCGGCGCCTCAATTCCGTTCCAGTTCCGCGGGTGGGTGTAGAGCGAAGGCTCCAGCAACCCGGTCTCGAAACTTTCCTCGCGGTGGCTCTCTTCCTTGCCGATCACGCCCGGCAAAAGCCTGACCACCGCATCCAGTACCGTCAGTGCCGCCATTTCGCCGCCTGACAGAATGTAATCCCCGATGCTGACTTCCAGCATCTGCGCCGCGTCGATCACGCGCTGGTCGACACCCTCATAGCGCCCACACAGAAATACCGCACCATCGCCTTCGGCAAGTTGCCGCGCCAGCGGCTGGTCCAGTGGCCGACCCCGAGGGGTCAGGTAGATTCTGGGGCCGGGAGCTGCGCTGACCTCATCAAGTGCCGCCGCCACGATATCGGGCTTCAACACCATGCCAACACCGCCCCCGAGGGGCACGTCGTCGACAGTCCGGTGCTTATCGCGCGCAAACTGCCGAATGTCCAGCGTTTTCAGCGACCAGATGCCCTCCTTCAGGGATTTCCCAGCAAGCGATGCACCAAGCGGTCCCGGAAACATCTCCGGGAACAGCGTCAGAACCGTCGCCTGCCAGCCTGCCTCAGCCATCTCTGCCGTCCTCCGGCGGCGAACCGGCCGCCGCCGCCATCTCCAGCAACCCGTCTGGCGGCGCAATCACCACTCGCCCGCCTTCGAGGTCTATTTCCGGAACGTGATCCGATCCGAAGGGCAACATCACCGAGGGTCCCTTTTCAGGTTTTACCTCGGCAATTTCACCGGCACCGAAATCATGCAGCGCCACCAGCCTGCCAAGCGGGGTGCCGTCTGGTGTTTCGGCGGCAAGCCCGATCAGGTCGGCATGGTAGACCTCGTCTCCTTCCGGCGCCGGAAGGCTGCCACGCGCCACCGTCAGTTCGGTGCCGCGAAGTGCCTGCGCTGCGTCGCGATCGGTGATTTCATCCGCCGCGACAATGACCATCCCGTTCGAGGCCACACCCTTTACAACAAGGGTCAGCTGCCGGTCACCGGCCATAACCGGACCATAGGCGGCGATATCACGCGGTGCCTCGGTGAAGGGCTTGACCTTGAACTGGCCCCTCACACCATGGGCACCGGCAACCGCCCCTATGGCGAGCCGGTCCGTGATCATGACTCTTCGGAAGAGCCCTCTTCAGCCGGTGCTTCTTCGGCTGCCGCCTCTTCAGCGGGAGCCTCTTCAGCAGGAGCCTCTTCAGCAGGAGCCTCTTCAGCAGCAGCTTCCTCAGCCGGAGCCTCCTCAGCCGGTGCTTCTTCAGCCGGGGCTTCAGCAGCGGCAGCCTCTTCGGCGGCAGCGGCTTCAGCTGCATCCGCTGCGGCTGCAGCTTCCTCGGCCTCGCGCTCGGCGCGCTTCCTGCCAGGTGCCGACTTCTTCGGCTGCTCGCGAATTGCCGGAGCTTCGGCAAGACCGGCACCAGCCAGCATCTTCTGGACACGCTCGGTCGGCTGCGCGCCCTGGCCAAGCCAGTAGGTGATGCGCTCAGCTTTCAGCGTCAGGCGCTGGTCGTGGTCTTTCGGCACCATCGGGTTGTAGGTGCCGACCCGCTCGACATAACGGCCGTCACGCGGGGCAGAAGCCTCGGCAACAACAATACGGTAAAACGGGCGCTTCTTGGCGCCGCCGCGGGCAAGTCTGATCTTGAGAGCCATGAATATTCGTCCTTTCGAAGAGAGTTATGGCTGTTTTGACTATTTCTTTTGCCGGAAGGCTTGCCACCAAGCCCCGGCAGACCGCCTGGAAGCCCGGGCAAACCGCCCTTGCCACCCGGCAAATTTCCCGGAAGGCCGCCGCCGAGACCGCCAAGTCCCGGCATGCCGCCACCCGTAGTTCCTCCTGGCGCGCCACCCGGCATTCCACCGGGCATTCCGCCGCCCATGCCGCCCATGCCGCCGCCCATCAGCGCCTTCATCATCGACGCACCGGATTTGCCGCCAAGCTTCTTCATCATCTTGGCCATTTCCTGGTACTGCTTGACGACGCGGTTGACCTCCTGGACCGATGTGCCAGACCCCGCCGCGATGCGCTTGCGGCGCGACGCGTTCAACAGCCCGACAGAGGCTCGTTCCTTCTTGGTCATCGACAGGATGATCGCTTCCTGCCGCCGGATCATTGAATCATCGATGCCGGCAGCAGCGATCTGCTTCTGCATTTTCCCAAGCCCGGGGAGCATGCCCATGATGCCGCCGAGGCCGCCCATCTTCTGAAGCTGGCGAGGCTGCGAGAGGAAGTCGTTCATGTCGAACTGACCTTTTGCCATGCGCTTGGCAAGGCGCTCGGCTTCCTCCTGCTCGATATTCTCTGCCGCCTTTTCGACAAGGGCGACGACATCGCCCATATCCAGAATGCGGCCGGCCATGCGTGCCGGATCGAATTCCTCCAGCGCGTCCTGCTTTTCGCCGACACCGACCAGCTTGATCGGACAGCCGGTGATCTCGCGCATCGACAGCGCGGCACCGCCACGCGCATCACCGTCGAGGCGGGTCAGCACGATGCCGGTGATGTCGACAGCCTCGTTGAAGGCGGTCGCCGTGGTCACGGCGTCCTGACCGGTCATCGCGTCGGCGACCAGCAGTACCTCGTGCGGGTTGGTCAGCGCCTTTACCTCGCGAAGTTCGGCCATCAACCCTTCATCAATGGTGACCCGGCCGGCTGTATCGAGGATCAGGACGTCGAAGCCCTGAAGCTTGGCGGCCTGCAGGGCACGCTTGGCAATCTGCGCGGGTGATTCGCGGTCGGCTTCCGGCAGGACACCGACCTCGGCCTGCTCGCCGAGAATACGAAGCTGTTCGCGCGCGGCAGGGCGCGTTACGAAGAGTGAGGCCAGCATTACCTTCTTGCGCTCGCGCGTGCGCAGGCGCAGCGCCAGCTTGCCGGCGGTGGTGGTCTTTCCCGATCCCTGAAGGCCGGCCATCAGGATGACCGCGGGCGGGTTTACCGCGATATTCAGCGGCGCAGGCTCGCTTCCCAGAACCTCGGTCAGCGCATCATTGACGATCTTGATGACCTGCTGGTCGGGGCGGACCGACTTCAGAACGTCCGAGCCGACAGCCTTTTCACGGACATTGGCGACAAAGCTCTTGACGACAGGAAGCGCGACATCGGCATCAAGCAACGCCAGCCGCACCTCGCGAAGCGCGGCATCGACGTCCGATTCCCGGAGCGCCCCGCGCTTGCCAAGGGCGCTGAAAACGTCCTGCAGCTTGTCCTTCAGACTGTCGAACATGGTGCCTCCGGCACTCCCGTTACCTGTCACATTCCAGTATCACGCGCGCCACAAATGCATTTGGCACCCGTGCTCGAATACTTCAAGGACGGATGGAACCCGTTAAGGTCTGGCAGCCAGTGATGGCGTGATGTGGGAGTGTGTTGCGCTTTTTCGCACTACTTGTCAAGAATGGGGATGTTTTTCGTTGCCTCGAAGGTTCTTGCAGTCCTGCTGCAACCGCTGAACCATCCCTACATCCTGTTGCTGGCGGCATTGGTGATGCGGTTGATGCGGAAGCGGCGGGCCATGCGCATCTTTATCTGGCTGGCAGTTCTGCTGCCGCTGTCCTACGGCGTACTGCCGGTTTCGACATGGCCGCTTCGCGTGCTGGAAAACAGTTATCCGGTTCCGGTGATCGACCAACCGGTGGACGGCATCATCGTACTTGGTGGCCATACCGGGTCAGGCGAGGTCTCTGCTTCCCGCAATCAGGCACAGCAGAACGACGCTGCCGACAGGCTGACAAAAGGCCTGATGCTGCATCGCCAGAACCCGGGCAGCCTTCTTGTCTTTTCCGGTTTCAGCGGCCAGATCAACCCGAAGGGCTGGAACGAGGCCGAAATCACCCGGCGCCTTCTTGACGAGCTTGGCGTTGAAAAACGCGGCATCACCTTTGAGCTGACAAGCCGCAACACATGGGAGAACGCGGTCAATACGCTTGAGGTTGCGGTGCCACAACCCGGGTCACGCTGGGTGCTTGTGACATCGGCATCGCATATGCCACGCGCCATGGGGGCGTTCGAAGCCGCCGGCTGGGGACGGCATCACCGCATACCCTGCCGATTACCTGACCACCCCCGAGTCCAGCGGGCTTTTCGATCTGCTGACAGGGTTCGAAGCTGTCCGCACTGCATTACACGAATATAGGGGTTCGTTCGTCTACTGGCTGACCGGACGCAGCAGCCGACCTTTCGGCTGACGCTGCTACGGGCACCCCAGTTCAGGCGCCGGTGTCCGGAACACCTGCAAGGGCGTTGGCGAAATCACGCGCCTCGAAGGGCTGCAGATCATCGGCCCCTTCACCCACACCAACAGCATGCACTGGCAGGCCAAAGGTATCGGCCAGCGTGATGACCACACCGCCCTTGGCCGAACCGTCAAGCTTGGTGACGATCAGTCCGCTGACATCAGCGACCTCCTTAAAGGCGCTAACCTGTGAAATCGCGTTCTGACCGACCGTGCCGTCGAGCACAATCACCGAATCATGTGGCGCGCTGTCATCGAGCTTGCGGATCACACGAACAATCTTGGCAAGCTCGTCCATCAGCTCGCTGCGATTCTGCAGCCGGCCGGCGGTATCGATGATCAGCACATCCGTGCCCTGCGCGCTTGCCTTTTCCATCGCCTGATAGGCCAGCGCGGCCGCATCGCCGCCCTGGTCGCCGGCCACCACTTCGGTGCCGGTGCGCTCGCCCCAGACAAGGAGCTGTTCGATGGCGGCGGCGCGGAACGTGTCGCCAGCGGCCAGCATCACACTCTTGCCCTGCTGGCGCCATTGCTGTGCCAGCTTGCCTGCGGTGGTCGTCTTGCCGGACCCGTTAACCCCGACCAGAAGCACGACATGCGGACGCTTCGCCGGATCGATATCCAGCGGCATCGCCACCGGGTCGAGAATTTCGGTAATGCCGTCAGCCAGCGCGCCAGCCAGCGCCGGTGCGGTGACCTCACCATCGAATTTGTGACGACGCACGCCTTCGGCAAGACGTGCCGCCACTCTGGTTCCGAGGTCAGCCGCAATCAGCGCATCCTCAACCTCTTCGATCGAGGCGGCGTCAATGGACGAACGCCCAAGAAGCGAAGACAGTGACGCGGTTACCTTGGCGCTTGTCTTGCTGAGGCCGGATGTAAGTTTCTTCAGCCAGCTCATGCCCGATCTCCACTCGCTTTGCCGTCTGCGACCACAGCCCGTGCCATGCTGTCACCTGTCACCGTCAGAACCGATCCCTGATGGCCGGTGACGGTCACATCGACAAGCGTACCCGGCTCGAGGAAATCACCCTCGAGCTTCATCTTGGCATAATTCCGGCCATGACCGGTATTGCCGGATTCGACCAGCATCTGGTCACGGCTTCCCACAGCATTGCCAAGAAACCTTTCCAGCCGCTCATGGCCGAGCTTCCGGAGTGAATCGGCACGCGCCTTGATCAGATTTCCGGCAAGCTGCGGCATCCGCGCTGCCGGCGTGCCTTCGCGCGGCGAATAGGGAAAGACGTGGAGATAGGTCAGGCCGGCACGCTCGATCATATGGCGGGTGGCGTCATGCGCCGCCTCGTCCTCGGTCGGAAACCCGGCGATCAGGTCGGCCCCGAACACGACATCCGGGCGGCGATGCCGCGCCTCATCGCAGAACCGCACGAGATCGCGCGCCAGATGCCGGCGCTTCATCCGCTTCAGAATGGTATCGTCCCCGTGCTGCGCGGACAGGTGAAGATGCGGCATCAGCCGGTCTTCACATGCCAGCACATCCATAAGGCGCGCGTCTGGTTCTGCAGGATCAATCGATGACAGACGCAGGCGGCGCAGGCCCGGAAGTTCGGCAAGGAGCATGGCGACCAGATCGCCAAGGCGCGGGCGCCCGGGCAGATCACTTCCCCAGGAGGTGATATCGACCCCCGTCAAAACAATTTCGGCAACACCGCCATCTACGAGACGTGCGGCCGCATCGACAATCTGGCGCGCACCGGCGGACCGGTTGTTGCCGCGGCCATACGTAATAATACAGAAAGTACAGCGGTGGTCGCATCCCTGCTGCACCTGAAGAAAGCCCCGGGTATGCCCGGAAAAAGCATCCAGCATATGGGTCGCGGTTTCGCGTATCTGCATCACATCGCTGACAATCACCGGCTCGTCGCCCTTGCTCAGCGCCTGCCACGCAGGCGCAGTCAGCTTGTCGTGATTGCCGACCACATGGTCAACCTCGGGCATGGCATTCCACTGGTCAGGGGCGATCTGCGCGGCGCATCCGGTGACGACGATTCGGGCATCGGGATTTTCACGGCGCGCGCGGCGAATGGCCTGACGGGCCTGGCGCTCGGCCTCGGCCGTCACTGCGCAGGTGTTGAAGATGATCGCGTCATTCAAGCCGGCGCTGGAGGCCTGGTCACGAACAACCTCGGATTCCCAGATATTCAGCCGGCAGCCGAATGTCTCGACACGCGGCGCGTTACGGCCTGACATCACCGGCCTCCAGAAGTCCGGCAAGCCCGGCGGACAGGCTGCCCTCGCAGACATAGGCCACCGGGCCGGTCATGGTCACATGGGTGGTCGCGCGATCCCAGTCGATGGTCACCGCCCCGCCATCCATGACGATGCGATTGGTATCACCCCCGAGACCGCGCCGCGCCACCGCGACACCGACAGCGCAGGCACCGCTACCGCAGGCCATTGTGATGCCGACGCCGCGCTCCCAGACACGCATGCGGAACGACCCGTCATCCATGCGGCTGACAACCGACAGATTGACCCGGTCAGGAAACAGCGGCGATGTCTCGGCCAGCGGCCCGAGGCGCGGCAAATCCACCGCCTCGGCATCATCGACAAAGACGACGGCATGCGGGTTGCCAAGCGAATGGCAGACGGCATTGCCAAGCCCGTCGATTCCGAGCGGCACGGCAAGCGTGTCAGCCTCATGGGCCAGAGGCACATCAGCCCAGTCGGTCGCCACCGGGCCCATGTCGACTGAAATATCGTCGCCGGCCCGCCAGGCACGAAGATCTGCGCCATCGGTCTCGATTGTCAGGGGGCGGTCCGTGCCGGGGCCCATTTCGGGGTCCATAACGAGGTCGGCGACACATCTCGTGCCGTTGCCGCAGGCCCCCGAAGGCGAGCCGTCATGATTCAGGATATCCATGCGGATGTCGGCACGCTCGGACGGGCGGATCACGAGGATCTGGTCGCAGCCGATCCCCGTCCTGCGGTCGGCAAGCGCGCGCGCCGCCGCCTCGGACACCGTCGCGGGTCCGCCGTCGCGCCAGTCGAAAATGATGAAATCATTTCCAAGGCCGTGCATCTTCAGAAAATTCGTCATGGCCTGCCTAATACGCCAAAAGCCCGCAAATGAAAAGAAGGCGCAGGGCTTTGCGGTGCCGACGCATCTCAGGACAGCTCGATCACCGTCGGCACATGGTCGGAGGGCTTCTCGGCACTGCGAAGCGCCTTTTCGATGCTCACCGAGCCCACGCGTCCAGCCAGATCAGGGCTTGTCCAGACATGGTCGAGCCGCCTGCCACGATCGCTGGCCGCCCAGTCGCGGGCACGGTAGGACCACCAGGAATACAGCACCTCTTCAGGCCCGAAATGGCTGCGCACGACATCCTCCCAGCCGCCCTCGTCGATCAGGCGGAGAAGCGCCTCGCGTTCGACCGGGGTATGGCTGACGACTTTCTGCAACTGCTTTGTCGACCAGACATCCTCGGCAAGCGGGGCGATGTTGAGATCGCCGACAAGGATAGAAGCCTGTGGCGGGTTTGCAGTGAAATACGCTGTCATTTCCGCCACGAAATCCATCTTGTGGCCGAATTTGGGGTTTTCGTCCCGATCGGGCACATCACCACCTGCCGGCACATAGAAATTATGCACCCGCGGACCACCATCGATGACAGCCGAGATATGGCGGCAGTCGGTCCGCCCGGCCCAGTCCAGATGGGTGCCGTCCGACAGCGGCATCCTCGAGACAATGGCAACGCCGTTATAGCTTTTCTCGCCGCGATAGACCTGATAGGGCCATCCTGCTTCGGTCAGCGCATCTGCCGGAAAATGCTGGTCCTCGGTCTTCGTCTCCTGAAGGCACAGCACATCGATGTCATGATCGCGCAAAAAGCCGGTGACCAGATCGATCCGCAGCCTTACCGAATTGATATTCCAGGTCGCCAGTCTCATGATTTGATTCCTAGATATTGGTGGCGGGATATTGGTGGCGGGTCGGGTCGGCAACTTCATCGCCAAACCCGGTCAGGCCAGCTCTTGTCACTGATTCTCGTCGGGATAGATGGTCTTGGCGAAGAACTTGTTTTCGTAGCTGTGGCCGCACTTCATGTTCTGAAGCGTTACCGTCGTGGTCACATCGGCGGCATCGCGGATCGACCATTTGCGCAGCACGAAGGGCTTGTTGGTGAATTCCAGCGTGAGCCGGCCGGCACCCTCGCCGGTATCCTTTGTCAGCACGATACGCGTAATGCCATTGCGCACCGAGTGACTGGTCTTGAACTCGTCCGATCTCAGCTCGACCTGCTCTTGCAGGATCAGCGACAGGGGCGTCTCACTGATCGGATAGCGCGTGACACGCTTGTCGTCCGGCCTGTCAACATGCAACCAGACCGGCGTTGTCAGCAGGATCAGCGGCTCGTCGAGATCATAGATGATCTTCATCCGGTGCGGACGGCGAAGATGCAGTTCGCCCGTGGCTGTCGTGCCGTCCGACGCCACCTGAATGAAATCGGCCTTCATCGTGCTGATGCTGTCGAACCAGCCCTCGGCGCGGCTGACCGGGTCCTGTGCATTGGCCAGCGTGCCGACCGCCGGAAACAACATCCCCCCGACCAGCATCACCGCCAGCATTGCCAACGGCGCCAGCCTCCACCTTACAGGCTTCATCCACTTCATGGCCGTCCCCGCACTCACTGACCGGCTTCCTCGCTTACCAGAACCTCGCGCTTGCCAACATGATTGGCGGCGCTGATGATGCCGTTGCCTTCCATCTCCTCAATGATGGTGGCAGCCCGATTATACCCGATCTTCAGATGTCGCTGAACAAAGCTTGTCGAAGCTTTCTGCTCGCGGATCACCAGCTGCACCGCCTGATCATAGAGGCTGTTGCCGCCAAGAAGGTCACCCGTTCCACCAGCCGGAACCGCATCCGACTCCTCTTCCTCTGCAACAACCTTTTCATTGTAGTCAGGCTCACCCTGCTTGCGCAGGAAGTCGGCCACGGCCTGAACCTCGTCATCAGACACAAACGGCCCGTGAACACGCGTCACCCGGCCGCCACCTTCCATGAACAGCATGTCACCGCGGCCAAGCAGCTGTTCTGCGCCCTGCTCGCCGAGAATGGTGCGGCTGTCAATCCGCGACGTAACCTGAAAGCTGATCCTTGTGGGGAAGTTCGCCTTGATGGTGCCGGTAATCACATCGACCGAGGGGCGCTGGGTCGCCATGATCACATGGATGCCGGCGGCCCGCGCCATCTGTGCGAGACGCTGCACGGCTGCCTCGATTTCCTTACCGGCGACCAGCATCAGGTCGGCAACCTCGTCAATCACCACGACGATGAAGGGCAATGGTGTCAGATCCAGAATCTCTTCTTCAAAGACCGGGCGGCCTGTTTCGGAATCAAATCCTGTCTGGACACGGCGCGTCAGCACTTCGCCCTCGTCCCGTGCCTTGGCCACACGTTCATTGTAACCGGCGATGTTGCGGACATTCAGCTTCGCCATATTGCGATACCGGGTTTCCATCTCGCGAACCGCCCATTTCAGCGCCGTCACCGCCTTGGACGGTTCGGTCACCACCGGGCTCAGAAGATGCGGGATGCCATCATAGACGGACAGTTCCAGCATCTTGGGATCGACCAGAATCATCCGGCAGGTTTCCGGCGTGTGGCGATAGAGGAGCGACAGGATCATCGCGTTGATGCCCACCGACTTGCCCGAACCGGTGGTGCCGGCCACAAGAAGATGCGGCATCTTCGCCAGATCGACGATCACCGGCGCGCCGGCGATATCCTTGCCGAGCGCCATCGGCAGGTTGCTGCCGTCGGATTGCCAGACGGCATGATCCAGTATCTCGCGAAGGACGACAACCTGCCGGTCGGTATTCGGAAGTTCGATGCCGATGACATTCTGCCCCGGCACCACAGCCACGCGCACGGACACCGCGCTCATCGACCGGGCAATGTCGTCAGCCAGCGAGATCACCCGCTGTGATTTTGTTCCGGGAGCGGGTTCGAGGTCGTGGCGCGTCACAACCGGACCATATCTGGATTCTGTGATTTCCCCTTTGACGCTGAAATCCCCGAGGACCGTCTCGAGCTCCACGGCCGTGGCCTCGAGCTCCTGCTTCGACAGGCCGGAGGCCGCCTTTCCGGGCGCCTTCAGCAGCTTTGCCGGTGGCAGGCGGAACTGGCTGTCGCTTCCAAAAATCAAGCCGCCCCTGGCTGGTGGACGGCGCGGCCGGCGCAGCTGTGTCGCCGCCGGCACCAATACCGGTATCAATAATTGTCGGCTCCTGCCGCTTCTTCTTTCCGGCAGCCTTCCTGGGCCGTTTCTTTGCCGCTGGCTTCGCTGTTTCGGCAACGGGCTCACTCGTCTCCGTCAGCTCAAGCGCCTGCGATTCCCCGTCCCCATCCTCTGCCTCGGCGCGGCGCGGCCTTATCACCCCGCCGACCAGCCGTGCCAGCACCCGGACCGGCATCACAAGCACCGCCCACTGGCGGCGCGAGAGAGTGGCGCTCCAGGACCAGAGCAAAATGCCGAGCAGCGCATATCCGGCACCAAGATAATGGCTCATGCCAAGACCGAGGACGGACGGCACTGGCGGCACATGCGGCATGGTCAGGCCAAGAAGCACCACACCGGCGGCCCCGCCGGCGGCACTGCCGGCACCACCTGACAGACCATAAATACCACTGGCGAGAAGCAGCAGCGCGACCGGTGCCAGAAACAGCCGTGCCACACGCTGGCCGATCGCCTGTTTGCGCAACAGACGATACCCCCAGCCAAGAGGAAGAAATGTGGCAAAGAAACTTGCCGCACCAAGGCTGGTGCGAAGGCCGCCGGCAATAGCAGCCCCGACGGGGCCGAACCAGTTGTTGACGGGACCGGGGGAAAAGGCACTCCAGGACGGATCAAGGCGGCCGGGTGAAAACAGCATCGCCGTCAGGGCACCGCCAATCAGGATCAGCAGAAGCCCGGATACCTCCATCGCCCGCCGGCGCAGGAAGCTCATCAGCGCCGGTGACAGAAGTTTGCCTTTTTCCCCGTTTTCCGCCATCAGCCTGCCTGCGCGGCACCCTTGCCGCCATCATGGATCGCGGCAACCCGGGCAAGGCTCTCCTCGGTCCGGTCATGATCATGGACAAGGGCAAGGCGGACATAGCCCGCCCCGGGATTCACACCATCGCTTGTCTCTGCCATGAAGGACCCCGGCATTGCCCGCACCGCCTGTTCACGCATCAATCGCCTGACGAATTCGTGATCGTCATCCACCGGAAGCCACAGGAAGAACCCGCCGGCCGGTGGCGTGACCCCCAGATAGCGTGCAGCAAGGGCGAAGCTGTGGTCGTAATGCGCCCGAATTGCGGCAACATGGTCGTCATCCTCATAAAGATCGGCAGCCACCATCAGCAACGGTGTCGGCACCAGCGAGCCGGAATTTGCAACCAGCTTGGCATAGAGGCCGATAACCGACGCATCACCGATGATATAACCCGCCCGAAGCCCGGCGGCGCTGGACCGTTTCGACAAAGAATTCAGCACCACCATATTGCGCAGCGGATCAAGACCGGAATCCGCACCTTCCTCTTCATGAAGGGCAGCGGCGGCCTCCAGCGCGCCCGGTGGCGGCGTGCCGCGCCAGATGTCGCAATAGCATTCATCCATGACCAGCAGGAAGCCATGTTTGCGGGCAAGGCTGATCGCCGACTTGATGTCATCCAGTGACATCACCCCGCCCTGCGGATTGGTCGGGCTGCACATATAGACAATGGTCGTTCGCGCCAGGACGGAGTCCGGCTGCGCGCCAAGATCGGGAACGAACCCGTCGCTTGCGACAGCATTCAGATATCTGATCTCGGCACCCGAGGCGAGCGCCCCGGCCCGCCAGGCATGGTAATAGGGATTGGCGACGAGCGCCGCCGCATCCGGCTTGGTGTTCCGGACCAGCCCGCCAAAAAAGGCCAGCGGCTCGCGCGTGCCGGGGACTGGCAGCATCTGACGGTCGAGATCGACCAGCCCCGGCGGCCGACGGCCAGCGGCGGGCGATGTAGTTCTCCACCGCAGATGTAAAGCGCGCATGCCCGGCAGCCTTGGGATAGAATTGCCAGCCGTCATTATGGGCCGCGATGCTGTCGGTCAGCAGTGACCCGCCGGGAATCTGTGGCTCGCCGATGGACAGGTCCAGCAGCGTGCTGCCTTCGGGGGGCTGCTGGTCGGCCAGAAGCGCGCGCATCTGCGCGAACATATTGCCGTCAAAAATCCTGTATTCCGGGTTCAGTTCCATGTTCCGCCAATTCGCGCCGTCATAATGCCGTTCAGTCTGCCTTCCGGTCCGTCAGCCCTGCTGCCTGTCACCCCGGCGGGATGACATCCACCCGTGCGACCAAACCGCATCACAGACCACATCACAGAACTAACGCATCGTGGATTGAGGAGCAATCACCCAGCGCCAAATCATCATGTCTCTGCGTCATCCCGGCCTTGAATGATGGCATCAGCAACCGGGCCGTCCGATGCCCGGTTGCGACCGCATTGCCGATGGACAAGCGGCAAGGCTCACCCTACATCTTGGTAACCTGATAGGACGAGGAACAGATTCCTGATGACGGCTTCGGCAGGCAAGATACCGGCGGTGTTTATGGACCGTGACAGCACGCTGAACGTGGACCATGGCTACACGCACAAGGTTGAGGATTTCGCGTGGATGCCGGGCGCGCCGGCGGCGCTTGCGCTGTTCCACCGACACGGCATCGCCTGTTTCATCGTCACCAACCAGGGCGGCATCGGCAAAGGGCTGTACACCGAAGCCGACATGGCCGCCTTTAACGATCATCTGTGCCACGAGGCGGAACAGGCTGGCGGGCGGATCACCGATATCGCCTTTTGCGCCAGCCACCCCGATGCCACGGATACGGAACTGAGGGCGCCGTCGCCGCGCCGCAAGCCGGCACCCGGGATGATTCTCGAGCTGGCAGAAAAATGGAATATCGACCTTGCCTCGTCGGTGATGATTGGTGACCGCGACAGTGATGTGGTTGCTGGTCAGGCTGCCGGGTGCCACGCCTATCTGTTTGACGGCACCGACCTCGCCGGTCTGGCGCGAGAGGTGGTAGAACGGCACTTTACCAATCAGGAGGCCGGCGATGACTAGGGACGGCACCCCCGGTATCGCGGTTATCGGCGGCGGGCTGACCGGCCTGATGACGGCTGCCGCACTGTCCCATACAGGTCCGGACATCCACCTGATTGACCGCGCCGAAGCCGACACGGCCCATCCCGACGAGAGAACGACGACCATCAACGCCACCGGGGCACGTATGCTGGCCGCGCTTGGCGTCTGGGACAGGCTTGAAACACCGCCGGCTCCGGTGATGCGGATTGCTGTTGCTGAAGGGTCGGCACCGACCGGGCTTGCCGCCAGACGCCGCCCCGACAGCGACCTGTCCTGGCAGTCCGGCGATACACCGATGGGGTATGTGGTCGCCAATGCAGCGCTGCAGTCGGCCCTTCGTGAAACACTGGCCACCACGACAGTCATTGAGCGTCGCGGTTGCGGGGTGACCGGCTGGTCGGCAGGCGACATGATCTCGACACTCGGTCTTGCAGATGCCACCGGAGATGAGGAGGTGATGAACGCCTCGCTTGTTGTCGCCTGTGACGGAGCGCGCAGCATGATGGCCGAGCTCGCCGGCCTCGGCCGGCGCGACGACCGGCAGAGCCAGACGGCGATCGTGACCACCCTTCGCGCCGAGCGACCGCATGAGGGCACCGCCTTTCAACGGTTCCTGTCGACCGGTCCCTTTGCGCTGATGCCGGAACCAGGCGATGCCGGCGGTTACGAGATGTCGCTTGTCTGGACCCTGCCGAACGATACCGCACAACGCCTGATCGCCGCTGACAATGCGTCTTTCGAGGCGGCCTGCCTCGATGCTTTTGGATCGCGTCTGGGCTATATGGCGCTGGCTGGAAACAGGCTTGCATGGCCGTTGCAGCCGGCATGGCGGCGCCGGATCACGGCGCCGGGCCTTGTGCTTGCAGGTGATGCGGCACACAGCATCCACCCGCTTGCAGGTCAGGGCTACAATCTGGCACTGGCTGATGCTGCTGTTCTGGCGGATCTGATCGTGGCAACGCACCGGCGGGGTCTGGCCGCCTCGCATCCTTCACTCCGCAGTGCATATGAAGCGGCGCGCTTCAATGAAAGGCTGGCGATGAGTGTCGCGACATCAGGGCTGAACAAGCTGTTCGCCGCCGCCCCGCCGATGGTGCGCCGGGCGGCCGGAATGGGGTTCTCGATCCTCGACAGGCTTCCCGGCAAATCCCTGTTTTCGGAAATCGCCGAGGGTGGCCGTCTCGCCGACGCGGCACTTCTGGACGGCAGGCTCCCCGGCGAGACCGGACGATAGCTCTGAAATGAGGGGGACTAGCCGCGCGTCTGACCGGCGGCGGCAAGGCGTTCCAGATATTCCGCCATCAGGCTGTCCTGGCGCATCCCGTAATCATGCAGGATATCCCAGCTGAACAGGCCTGTATCATGGCCATCGTCAAAGACAAGGCGAACGGCATAATTGCCGACCGGCTCCACCCTCGAAATGGCGACATTCTGTTTGCCGGACGGCGTGGTCTTCTGTCCGGCGCCATGGCCCTGAACCTCGGCAGAGGGGGATTCCACACGCAGTAATTCGGCAGTCAGCGCAAAGCTCTCACCGCTCTCGAAGGTCACATGAAGTGTGCGCTTGTCGCTTGCCAGCCGGATTTCCGAGGGCCAAGCGGCGGTCATTTGCGAAGCGCCCCGATTTCCGCTTCGCTCAACTCGCGCGCCTCGTCCAGCAACATCACCGGCACGCCGGCGCGCACGGGAAAGGCACGGCCAAGCTGACGGCTGACAAGTTCGTTTCGCGCGCGGTCATATTCAAGCGGACCATGCGTAACCGGACACACCAGCACCTCGAGCAGAGCCGGGTCGATTCCAGGCGCATCGCCACCGGACCGGGTATCAGTGTCTTGCGTCATTCTGCCCATCATCCTCGTGAAGTGCCATCTCCATCATAGCCACAAGCAGATCAGCACGGCGAGACATTCCTTCGGCCTCGAGGAGCGCCTGCTTTTCGGCCACATCAAACGGGCAGACCATGGCGAGCGTGTTCAGAATGGAGTTATCGTCAGACTGTTCGATCTGGTCCCAGTCGGCCTCGAACCCGCGCTGGTCAAAATAGCGGCGCATGACCGAAAACATGTGATCACGATTGCCAATCCCGCCTTCGCCATCCTCAAGGTCGGTGATGAATTCCTCCCAACCGACATCAGCAAGCCGGTAACCACGGGACGTCACCTGATGGTCATGAAGCCGGAACCGGCTGACACCATTCAGCGCAATCATATAGCGCCCGTCGCCGGTTTCCTGGAAATAGCTGATCCGGCCGGCACAGCCGATGCCGAACAACTCTCCCTCTTCCTCGATGGGTTGCACCATGCCGATCAGCCGGCCGCTGGCACCTAGCGCATCCTCGATCATCGCGAGATAACGCGGCTCGAAAATATTCAGCGGAAGTTGCCCACCCGGAAGCAGCAGCGCGTTTGGCAGCGGAAAAATCGGGATCTGCGACGGCAGGGACGCAGCGGCATCAAAATCTGTATTCATCGTCCAAACCTCACTCGAGGAACATCACCTCAGGAAAACAACAGGGTCGAAAGCTTGCGCCGGGCAGCGATCACATCCGGATTTGCCGCGCCAAGCGTGGCGAAAAACTCCAGAAGCTGCAGCCGAGCCGCGTCGTCATTCCAGCCACGCTCGATGCGGATGGACTCCAGAAGCTGGGCCATCGCCTCGGCATTCGCGCCGATCGCATAGAGCGCCAACGCATATTCCTGACGCGCGGCAAGATCATTCGGGTCAGCCTCGACAGCTGCCTTTGCAGCATCCAGCTCACCAGCTGATTCCGACGCCTTCTCCGCAAGTTCGACCGCCGCGATCGCCGACTGCATCACCGGATCCTGGCGATATTCATCATTCAGCTGGTCGATCACCTCGCGTGCACCGGCATTGTCGCCGCTGGCACTCAGGCACCGCACGACACCGGCGAGTGCTGCAACCGATTCCGGCTCGGCGCCCATGACTTCCTGAAACTGCATCATGGCGGTGCCGTGGTCGCCAGAGGCAAGCGCCGCCTCGGCCGCCTCGAGCATCGAGGCGATGTCCGCACCCGCGCCACCCATCGAGGACAGTTTCTCGACAAACAGCTTCACGCTGGATTCAGGTTGCGCACCGGCAAAGCCGTCAACCGGCTGGCCATCGACAAATCCATAGACTGTCGGCACGGACTGCACCCGCATCTGCTGTGCGATCTGCTGATTATCATCAATATTCACCCGCACCATGCGGACCTTGCCGCCGCTGGCGCCAACAACCTTTTCCAGAACCGGGCCGAGCTGCTTGCAGGGGCCGCACCAGGGGGCCCAGAACTGCACGATGGTGGGCGTTGCTTTCGAACCTTCAATCACCTCGGCCATAAAGTTGTCCATCGTGACATCGACAGGTGGCGACTGAGGTGCTGAAATCATCTGATCCATGGCTGGTTCGGGTCCGCTATTTTTGGGTTTGGCACCGCCGGGGCTGCCGGCTGGCAGGCGTTTGTATTCTCTTGTCTGAATCTAGGTATGCAGCCCGTCAAAACAAGATGGGAGGCTAGAGCGACACCATCATCGGCTCATGACCGGTGACTTCGAGGAACTTGCGCAGCCCGTCCGGCGTGACGCCCAGCGTCAGGTCGTTTACCAGCGGATGGAAATACAGTATGTCGGCATCCATCAGGCTGCTGTCCAGCGCGAGCCTGACCCGGTGTTCAGAGTCATTGATTACCGTGAACGGGCTGACCGCGCCGGGACGCACACCAAGAAATTCGAACAGACGGTCGGCACTGCCAAAAGACAGCCTGTCCGCGCCGATCTTGTCCTGCAGTGCCTTCAGGTCGATCACACGATCCTCCTGCGCGACGACCAGAAAATTTCGTTTCTTGCGATCCCGCAGATACAGGTTCTTCACATGAGTGCCGACCATGTCGCCACGATGGCCCTTGGACTCCTCGACCGTGCGAAGTGGCGGATGTTCATGACGGGTAAAAGTGATACCGGCATTTTCCAATGTCTCGATGAGAGCTTCCGGGGGTGTGGGAAGCGTGTCCTTGAAAGCAGACGAGGCGTCCATGTTTCGGGCTCCACGGTAGATAGGTTGCCCGCTGACAGATAGATTCATGGTGTCATTTGTCAAGCCGTCCTGCCGGCCGAGCCTGACACTGACCTTGTGTAACAGAATGCAACGGTTGACCGAACCGGCGGCCCGGCCTACGACCGCCGAGGACGTTGGTTTGAACATCCAGCCAAAGAAACAGGTGGCGATGACACGCATAGGATTGATCGGCTGCGGCATGTGGGGCCGTAATCTGGCCCGTAATCTGGCTGCCCTTGGCGTTCTGACCGGTGTCGCCGACCGTCATCTTACCCGTGCCGAAAAGTTTGCCGACGAATTCGGCACCGCCCATTCAGATGTCGACGAATTGCTTGCCGGTCGTGATCTCGATGGTGTGGTGATCGCAACTGCGGCACCGACACATGCAGAGCTTGCCTGCCGGGCGCTGGAATGCGGGCTTCACGCCTATGTCGAGAAACCCTTCGCCCTGACACTCGCCGAAGCCGAACGCATGTCAGCCGCCGCAACAAAAGCGGGCAGGCAGCTGATGGTCGGCCATCTGATCCGCTATCACGACGCGTTTCTAGAGCTCCAGTCGCAGGTCGAAGCCGGTGTCATCGGCGAGGTACACCACGTCTCGGCAAATCGGCTGGCGATGGGCCGTATCCGCGCCACCGAGTCGGTGATCCACGATCTGTGCCCTCATGATGTCTCGCTGATCCTCGCGATCATGGGCGAGGGGCCCGGAGCGGGTCAGCTGTTCCGGCGCCAGCCATGTGACGCCAGGCAATGTGGACACGCTGTCGAGCTTCCTTGCCTTTTCCGGCGGGCGCAGCGCCGCAATGACCACTAGCTGGATGTCGCCCTACAAGGAACACAGGCTGACCGTGAGTGGAAGCAAGGGTGCAATCGTTTTTGACGACACGCGGCCCTGGGCGGAAAAGCTGACGCTCTATCGCGACATCATTACGCCGGACGGCGACAATTTCGCCATTGCGCGCGCCAAGCCCGTGAACCTCCCGGTCGCCGAGGCCGAGCCGCTGAAACAGGAAATGCAGGCCTTTGTCACCAGCTGCGACACAAACACCCCAGCCCTGACCGGCCTCGATGACGCGATGGCTGTTCAGAGCGTAATCGAGGCCATGACCAAGAATTTCACCGAATTCGGGACAGCCGGCGACAACCGGCACGCCGCCCGGGAAAGGGCCTGACCATGATCCCCTTTATCGATCTCGCCACACAGCAAGCCCGCATCCGCGACAAGATCGAGGCCGGTTTCGGCACGGTTCTCGACCATGGCGCCTATGTCATGGGGCCGGAAGTCGGCGCCATTGAGGCGCGGCTTGCCGCAGCTGCCGGCACCAAACACTGCATCAGCTGCTCGTCCGGTACAGATGCGCTGATCCTCGCGCTGCTGGCAAAAGGTCTGCGGCCGGGCCAGGGGGTTATCGTTCCCTCCTTCACCTTTGCCGCCAGCGCCGAGGTGATGCCGGTGCTTGGCGCCATTCCACTGTTTGCCGAGGTCGATCCGGCCACCTTCAATCTCGATCCGGCCGGGCTCCCCAACGCCATGGCCGCGGCAAAAGCGGCAGGCATTCAGGTCGTCGGCATCATCGGTGTCGGGCTGTTCGGCCAGCCGGCGGACTACCCCGCCATCGGCAGCTTTGCCGAGAGCGAGGGTCTATGGGTCATGGATGATGCCGCCCAGAGCTTCGGCGCCAGCCATAACGGCATTGCCGTCGGCCAGCTTGCCGAGATCACCTGCACCAGCTTTTTTCCGGCAAAGCCGCTCGGCTGCTATGGCGATGGCGGCGCGGTGTTTACAGATGATGATGGCGAGGCCGAAATCATGCGGTCCTGCCGCATCCACGGCATGGGCAAGACGCGCTACGAGAACATCCGCATCGGCATGACGGCGCGGCTCGACACGCTGCAGGCGGCGGTGCTCGACGCAAAGATGGATATTTTCGATGACGAGCTGGCGCTGCGCCAGCAGGTGGCCGACCGCTATGCCACACTTCTTGACGGCATTGTCGAGACGCCGCGACTCGGCGAAGGCGCGACCTCGAGCTGGGCGCAATATACGGTGAAACTCCCCGCCGGCACGGACCGCTACGCGGTGATGGCGGAGCTTCGCGACAAGGGCGTGCCAAGCGCGATCTATTATCCGGTGCCGATGCACCAGCAGCCGCCCTACAGGGCGTTTCCGGCAAGTGGCTGCGGCC
Organism: Alphaproteobacteria bacterium; assembly: GCA_038144055.1. Classification (GTDB taxonomy): domain Bacteria; phylum Pseudomonadota; class Alphaproteobacteria; order Puniceispirillales; family Puniceispirillaceae; genus UBA8309. Next base: position 143,692 of record JAYQNB010000004.1, read on the forward strand.
TCGAAGTGACGTGCGATTTGTGCGAACGCGTGCTGGCGCTACCGATGCATCCCTATCTGGAACCGGCGCAACAACAGCAGATCGCCGACGCGATGCGGGCCGCGCTCTAGGCCGCCCTGCGTGAAATCTCCCGAAGGCCGCATTCACCGCTTGCAAGGCGTGGCACGTTGTTTTATACCGTCGCCACGCGAGACGCGCCTGCATCATGCTGGCAACGCGAACGCGGGTGTAGCTCAGGGGTAGAGCACAACCTTGCCAAGGTTGGGGTCGAGGGTTCGAATCCCTTCACCCGCTCCAGTCTCTCCAGACAGAGACCAGCGGAACATTCATCCAGACGAACACGACAGGTGAACGGGCGAAACGGCTCGCCGTTACCCGTTACGACGCGATTTCACCTGGCCGGATCCCATTCAGGCTCCCTATAAGGGCGCGATGCGGCTAGAGTGACACCGCAAGCATCAGCGCATTTTGAGACAGGGTGGATGTGAAGGGCTCATGGTCAATCCGGCAGATCACCTCATCACGGATTCCGCCACCGGCGGCACCATTGACGGTGCGGGCCTGAGGCTGACAGGCGGGTCGGCGTCCGGCGAGGTCATTTTCTTCGAGGACGGCCTCAGCTTCTGGGGCGGGGTCGATCCGGAGACAGGTATCGTCATTGATGCCCATCATCCGGCCCGCGGACAGTCCGTCACCGGCAAGGTGGTTGCCATGCCGACATCGCGCGGCTCATGCAGCGGAAGCGGCGTGCTTCTGGAGTTGGCATTGAACGCGCTGGCACCCGCCGCGCTGATCTTTCGCGAGGCCGAGGAAATCCTGACACTTGGCGCACTGGTCGCCGGCCGGGTGTTCGGCCGGCCGGTCCCGGTGTTGCGCCTGCCGCCCGTTCTGTTCCAGAAGCTGTCCATGGCGGCACGTGTCGCAATCGATGATGACGGGATTGTCATCGACGGGGCCACCATACCGCTTGAGGATGCCGACCTGTCCGCCATGGAGCTGACCGCCGGTGATCAATCCATGCTGGACGGGGCAGACGGGCCGGTGACGGCGATGGCCATGGATATCATCTGCAGGCTCGCGGTCATGCAGGGGGCCGACCGGCTGGTCGATGTGACGCGCGGCCATATTGACGGCTGCATCCTTGCCCATGACGCCAATCTCAGATTCGCCGAGGCCATGGCGGCCAAGGGGGCGAGGATACGGATTCCCACCACCATCAACGCCATTTCCGTCGATCGCCGCAACTGGCGGCAACAGGGGGTGGATGATGCGTTCGGCTCACGCGCCAGCAGGCTTGCGGACAGCTATGTCGATATGGGCGCGGTGCCGAGCTTTACCTGCGCCCCCTATCTTCTGAGCGACCCGCCGAAAGCCAGCGAGTGCATCGGCTGGTCGGAATCCAACGCGGTAATCTATGCCAACAGCGTTCTCGGCGCGCGCACGCTGAAAATTCCAGATTATCTGGATCTGTTCGTTGCCATGACCGGCCGCGCACCCTATTGCGGCACCTATGCGGACAGTGGCAGACAGGCGCAGCGGATTGTCGAACTCACGGCGATTCCGGCGGATGTCGATGACGGTTTCTGGCCCCTTCTCGGCTGGGTTCTCGGCAGGCTCTCACCGGACCGAATTCCGCTTCTGCGCGGGCTGGAAGGTCTACGGGTTGATGACGATGCCATGAAGGCGATCTGCGCCGCTTTCGGCAGCACATCGGGTGCGCCGATGCTCCATATCGCCGGCCATACACCCGAAGCCGCCATGCCCTCGGCACCCGATGCGGACATCATCCCGCTCGACCAGAAGGTGCTTGCAGATGCCTGGCGACAGCTCAATTCCGGCGGTGCGGAGATTGATCTTGTCGCCATCGGCAGCCCGCATATCTCGCTCACCGAACTGCATCTCATGGACACCGCATTTAATGGCCGGCAGCGCCACGCGGATGTGAAGCTTATCGTCACCATCGGACGAAATGTGCTGGATATCGCACGGCAGGACGGCGTGGCGGCGAGGCTCGAGGCATGTGGCGTCACACTCTATTCCGATCTGTGCTGGTGTTCGATCACACAGCCACTGTTCCCGCCAGATACGAAAACCCTGATGACCAATTCCGGCAAATATGCCCATTACGCCACCGGCCTGTCGGGGTGCCGGGTGCAGCTTGGCGGGATCGCCGCCTGTGTCGAGGCCGCTGTCAGTGGCATCGCGGATACAGACTTCCCCGATGGCTCGGCCACTGAGCCTGTCCGTCAGGGGGCGGAGCCCGCAATTCTTGGAACCTAACCCGTTGCCGTATTTTCCGCGATCATCGAGATCATCTCGAACATGACCGCCGCGCCAACCATCGCGGTGATGTTGTTCGGGCTGTCCTTGGTCGGCATCATGCAGACCACATCGCCGCCGATGATGTTCAGCCCCCGCGCCGCGTGGAGAAGCTCGACGGCTTCGTCCATCGAGAACCCGGTCACGCCCGGCTCGATATTGGAGACGGCCGGCGCCACCGACGGGTCGAGGCAGTCCAGATCAAAAGTGATGTAGACGGGCCGGCCGGCAAGAACCTCGCGGGCCTGTGCGATGACGTCTGCTGCGCCGCGCCTGCGATAATCGGCCATGGTCACGACATTGTAGCCATAATCATATGACGGCTGCAGCCAGTCCAGTGTGCGCGGATGGCCACGCAGACCGATCTGCATGGACCCGGCCGGATCAATCAGATCCTGGTCGGCCGTATAGGCGCCCCAGTGCGCGGCGCTCTTCTCGGCGCCAAGGAAATGATCGATGGTGGTAAAGACGTCGGTATGCGCATCAAGATGCAGAAAACAGATCTTCTCGCCGCCGGCCAGCTTGCCGCGGCCGAGGCCCTGAATGATGCCGCCGGTGATGGAATGGTCACCACCGATCGACACCGGCCGCGCGCCGCTGGCGTCGATGTCCTTGTAGAATTCCGTGATCCTCTGGATACAGTCTTCATTGTCGTTGGCCCGCGGGAACGGCACATCTCCAACATCGACAATTTTCGCAGCTTCCCAGGGGTTCAGCTGAAATCCACCATGCGCACGGCGTTGCAAAGCAGAGACGTTGCGCACGCGCAGGCCAAGATGCTGGTCGCGCTCGGTAGTGCCGTTGCCGGTTGAATGGGGAACACCGACAAGCGCGATTTCCGCACCGGCCGCGCCTTCGTGCGGCGCACGGAACAGGGTCGGCACACCCCACCAGTAAAGGTTTTCCATCATGCTGCGATCGTGCTTGTCACCCATTATCCTGTCCTCCATCAATCGACGGGGTGGAGTCTATGGTGAATGCGGGCGCGCTGGCAAATGCTGTGCGGTGGCCAGGCATATTTTATCGACCCGGCATGTGGCGCAGGATCAGGTCCGGCCGATCGAGTGATAGGACAGGCCCGCTTCCCGCATGTCTTCGGGCCGATAGATATTGCGAAGGTCGACGAGAACACTACCACGCATGGCATCGGGTAATGCGCCGGGGTCAGGGCCCGAAATTCGTTCCATTCGGTGACCACAACAGCCACATCCGCGCCTTCGAGGCAGGCAGCGGCGCTGTCGGTGAAAATGGTGGCGTCGGGCAGCATGGTGCGCGCTTCTTCCATCGCCTTCGGGTCATAGGCCCGCACCAGCACGCCGGCATCAAACAAGGCCGGAAGAATATCCAGCGACGGGCTGTCACGCATATCGTCCGTTTCCGGGCTTGAAGGACAAGCCGAGCACGGCAGCTGTCTTGCCGTCAATATTGCCACCAGCAGATGCTATGATGCGGTCTGCCATCGACCGTTTGCGTGCGTCATTGTAGGTCACCACCTCGTTGACGATGCCGACATCGGCACCATGATCCTCGGCGGTCCGCACCAGCGCGAGTGTATCCTTCGGGAAACAGGACCCGCCATATCCCGGGCCGGGATGAAGGAACTTGTTGCCGATCCGCTGATCAAGACCCATGCCCCTTGCGACATCATGAACATCGGCGCCAACCTTTTCGCACAAATCTGCCATCTGGTTGATGTAGGAGATTTTGACCGCGAGAAAGGCATTGCTCGCATATTTGATCAACTCGGACGTTTCGAGGCTGGTCATCAGAATTGGGGTCTCGAGGAGATAAAGCGGTCGGTAAAGGGCACGAAGCACATTCTGTGCACGCTCGGTCTCGGCCCCGACCACGACGCGGTCAGGTCGCATGAAATCGCCAATGGCTGCACCTTCGCGAAGAAACTCGGGATTGGATGCCACATCGAAATCGGCATCGGGGCTGGCATTCTTGATAACGGATTCAACTTCGCGGCCCGTTCCCACCGGCACGGTCGATTTCGTCACAACGACAGTGTAGCCGGACAAGTGGCCGGCAAGTTCGCGCGCCGCCTCGAACACATAAGTCAGATCGGCATGTCCATCCCCGCGCCGGGTGGGTGTTCCCACGGCAATAAACACGGCATCGGCATTGGCAACTGCTGACTTAAGCTCGGTCGTGAAATGCAAGCGACCGGCCGCAACATTGCGTGCCACAAGGTCCTCGAGTCCCGGCTCATAGATCGGCATCACACCCGACTTGATCCTGTCGATCTTGCCTGCATCCTTATCAATGCAGGTAACATCAAAACCAAATTCGGAAAAACAGGCGCCCGATACAAGACCGACATAACCGGTTCCAATGACTGCCAGTTTCACATGCATCTCCTGCGGTTTGGGTGGCGGAATGCTGCAGGGTTCCGCCGCATGTTATATCGCGCGTTTGTTACAGGCAGATTGCGTCCCATGCAAACCATTGCGGCTAGAGGTCCATAAGCCTTTCAACGGCAAGTGTCATGACATGGCCAAGCGCGATATGCGATTCCTGGATATGCATCGTCACCTTGCTTGGAACGGCGAGAAGCACATCGGCACATTCCGCCAGCTGGCCGCCGCCCTCGCCCGTCATGGCACAGATCCGGATGCCGTTCTCGCGCGCCGCCTTGAAGGCCGCCACCACATTTCCGGAAATGCCGCTTATCGAAATCGCGACCAGCACGTCGCCGGGCCGGCCCAGTGTTTCCACCTGCCGTGCAAAGACACCTTCAAAGCCAAAATCATTTGCATAGGCTGTCAGGAAAGAGGTGTCCGTGGTCAGCGCCAGCGCAGCCAGCCCGTGACGGGGACGCCGGTGATCGAGCGTGGCGACAAATTCGGCAGCAAGATGCTGCGAGTCGCCAGCCGAGCCGCCATTTCCGCAGAACATGAGCTTGCCGCCGCCATCAAGGCTTGCAGCGATCATTTCAGCTGCCTGCATCACCGCTTCGCTACAGTCAGCGGCAGTTTGCAATTTCACCTCGGCAGAGGTTGTAAGGAGGGCGTGAACATCGGAGGAGCTGAAGCCTGACATGGTCTTTGCCTTCCAATTGTGGAAACGTGCTGCTGGCTTGACCCGCGATTCGCGGAAAGCTATCCATGGGTACCAGCCGCCTCTCGTAATCGCAAGGACGCTCCCATGATCAAGAAGGCCATTTTTCCAGTGGGCGGTCTTGGCACGCGGTTTCTCCCCGCGACAAAAGCAATGCCCAAGGAAATGCTGCCTGTTGTCGACAAGCCCCTCATCCAGTATGCGGTCGAGGAGGCTGCCGAGGCAGGCGTCGAGGAATTCATCTTCGTCACCGGCCGCAACAAGACAGCCATCGAAGACCATTTCGACCATTCCTTCGAGCTGGAGGCGACGCTTGCCGCAAAAGGAAAGGACGAGGCGCTGGACCTGGTCAAGGACATGCTGCACAACCCCGGATCAGTCTTCTATGTCCGCCAGCAGCAACCTGCGGGACTTGGTCACGCGGTATGGTGCGCGCGTCATCTTGTCGGTTCCGAGCCGGTTGCCGTTCTCCTCGCCGATGACCTGATCCTCGGGGCCAGTTGCGTGAAGGAAATGGTCGATTCCTACAAGGGCGGCAACATGGTTGCGGTGATGGACGTGCCGCACGAGCAGACAGGTTCTTACGGGATCGTCACGCCCGGCGCCGATGACGGCCGGATCGTGCAGGTCGAGGGGCTTGTCGAAAAGCCGGATCCGTCATCCGCGCCATCCAATATCGCGGTTGTCGGACGCTATATCATAACGCCAGAGGTATTCGAGACGCTGGCGGCACAGGAACGTGGTGCGGGAGGCGAAATTCAGCTGACCGACGCCCTGGCCAAGCAGATCGGCAAGGCGCCCTTTGCCGGTGTCAGGTTCTCCGGTGAGCGGTTCGACTGCGGCTCCAAGCTTGGATTCCTGCAGGCGAATGTCGCCTTTGGCCTGAACAATGAGGAAATGCGCGGCGAGCTTCGCGACTGGCTTGGCGAGCGGCTGGGATGAGCGTTCACCAGTTTCACCCGACGATTCTGCGGGCCTATGACATCCGCGGGATATTCGAAGACACGCTGACAACCGATGATGCCTTTGCCATCGGCCTGTCCTTCATCGCCATCCAGAAGCAGCGCGGCCTTGGCAATGAGGTGACGGTCGGACGGGATGGCAGGCTGTCTTCACCGGCGCTTGCCGCAGCGCTGATCGACGGGCTTGTAGCCGGCGGTGCGCAAGTGTCCGACATCGGCTGCGGACCAACCCCCATGCTGTATTTCGCTGCGCACGAACTTGGCAGCGGCGGCGCCATTCAAGTGACCGGAAGCCATAACCCGCCAACGCATAACGGCTTCAAGATGGTGATGGGCGGTCTGTCCTTCTTCGGCGCTGATATCGAGGAGCTTGGCCGCGTCAGCGCCGCAGGCCCCGATCGCACCGATGACGGGGGCGTCGTAGCGCGGGCTATCGAGGAGACCTATATCAACCGGCTTGCTGACGGTGCCGTTGCAACCGGCCTGTCGGTCATCTGGGATTGTGGCAACGGGGCCAGCGGACCGGCGACCGAAAAACTGGTGGCGCGTCTCGACGGCACGCACAAGGTACTGTTCCCTGAAATCGACGGGACCTTTCCGAACCACCATCCGAATCCGGTCGACCCGGAAACGCTTGAGCTGCTGCGGGCCGAGGTCGCGGCGGCGGGTGCCGATCTCGGCATCGGATTTGACGGTGACGGCGACAGGATCGGCATTATCGATGGCAAGGGCCGGCAGGTGCCGGGCGATCTGCTGACCGCGTTTCTGGCAAAGGATGTCGCCGCACGGCATCCGGGCGCGCCGATCCTGCTGGATGTAAAATCCTCGGAAGCGGCATTGCGGCTCATCGAGAATGCGGGTGCCGACGCGCAGATCTGGAAGACAGGCCACAGCCATATGAAGAAGCGGATGAAGGAGCTCCGGGCCCCTCTCGCCGGAGAGATGTCGGGCCATATCTTTATCGCGGACAATTATCTGGGGTTTGATGATGCCATCTATGCCGCCGCCCGCGTCATCACGCAGATGGTCAAGGGCGGCCAGTCCATCACCGAATTCATGGATTCTCTCCCCGAACAGCATGCCACGCCCGAGCTCCGTATCGACTGCCCCGACACAGTGAAGTTCGATACGATGGAAAAATCCGCGCGCATGTGCTGTCCGGACATGACGCAACGAACGTGAACAGCATCGACGGGGTGCGGGTGCGATCGGGTGACGGATGGTGGCTGATTCGTGCCTCCAACACCGAAGCGGCACTTGTCGCGCGTGCCGAAGCTGCTGACCGGGCGGCGCTCGACAGGCTTCTCGGCGACATCGAAACAACACTTGCCGCCGCCGGTCTCGACTGGAAACGTCCCTGATTTTATGGCCCGGGCAAGGCCTTTGAGGCCGGGCGCTGGCGCAATCTTCCCTTGAAGGTTGGCAAGCCGGTGCGCAGGGATTATGTTCTGCTCGGTTCCCGGCCTCGGGACCATGCCTGACCTTTGGAGACATCAATGACTGAATTTGTTGCGCGCGGCGGCCTGTCTGTTGCTGCCGAACTCGCTGCCTTTGTCGAAACCGACCTTCTTGCCGGATCGGGCGTTGCCCCTGACACATTCTGGAGTGGTTTTGATTCGGCTGTTCACCGCCTTGCACCGCGCAACCGCGAGCTTCTGGCCGTACGCACGACCATGCAGTCGAAGATCGATGCCTGGCTGACCGAAAATGCCGCTGCGGGAATTGATGGCGCGGCCTATACCGCGTTCCTTGGCGAGATCGGTTACCTTGTCGAGGAAGGTGATGATTTCTCGGTGGAGTCGAGCAAGGTCGATCCGGAGATCGCCAGCATTGCCGGGCCGCAGCTTGTCGTTCCGATCACCAATGCGCGTTATGCACTGAACGCTGCAAATGCGCGTTTCGGCAGCCTTTATGATGCCTTCTACGGAACCGACGCCATTCCGGCCGAAGAGACGAATGTGTCCGGCTATGACCCGGTACGCGGCGGCAAGGTGATTGCACGGGTTCGCGCCTTTCTTGATGAGGCGCTTCCGCTGGACAAGGGCAGCTGGACCGATGTGACCGGACTGTCGGTATCAGGCGGAGCCCTCGTGGCACAGCTCGGTGATGCGGCCGGAACACTGGCAAACGCCGCCGGATTTGCCGGCCATATCGGCGATGCGAGTGCCCCGCAGTCGGTGGTATTGAAGAATAATGGCCTGCATATCCTGATCAAGATCGACCGCGAGGGCGTGATCGGGCGCGACGACGCGGCAGGTATTAATGACGTGATCGCTGAATCGGCCATGTCCAGCATCATGGATTGCGAAGATTCCGTCGCTTGTGTCGATGCCGAGGACAAGGTCCAGGCCTATCGCAACTGGCGCGGCCTGATGGACGGTACGCTCGAGGAAAGTTTCGAGAAGGGTGGACGCACCGTCACCCGCAAGCTGGCCACCGATATCGCCTACACCGCCGCCGACGGCAGCGCCGCCAGCCTGAAGGCGCGCGCCCTGATGCTGGTCCGCAATGTCGGGCATCTGATGACAAACCCGGCCATCCGGCTTTCCGACGGCAGCGAGATTCCCGAAGGTATCATGGATGCCTTCATGACCGTCGCCGGCGCGCTTCCCGATCTGCGTGACGGGCGCAACTCCGCCGCCGGATCCGTCTATATCGTGAAGCCGAAAATGCACGGTCCCGAGGAAGTCGCCTTTGCCGTCGAAATTTTCGCTGCCGTGGAAGACCTTCTGGGCCTCGAGGCGAACACCATCAAGATCGGCATCATGGATGAGGAACGCCGGACCACGGTGAACCTCAAGGAATGTATCCGCGCCGCCAAATCGCGTGTTGTCTTCATCAATACCGGTTTCCTCGACAGGACCGGTGACGAGATCCATACCTCGATGGAAGCGGGGCCGATGATCCGCAAGGCAGACATGAAAGGCGCCACATGGATCGGTGCCTATGAAGACTGGAATGTCGATGTCGGACTTGCCTGCGGGCTGGCCGGAAAGGCGCAGATCGGCAAGGGCATGTGGGCCATGCCGGACCGCATGGCAGACATGCTGGAGCAGAAGATCGGCCATCCGATGGCCGGTGCGAACTGCGCCTGGGTGCCCTCGCCGACAGCCGCGACACTGCATGCCCTGCATTATCACAAGGTCGATGTCGCCGCGCGTCAGGCTGAAATCGCAGGACGCACCAAGGCCGGCCGCGACGATATCCTGTCGGTTCCGGTGGCCGTGCGCCCGAATTGGTCGGAAGACGATATCCGGGCTGAGCTTCGCAACAACGCGCAGGGCATCCTCGGCTATGTTGTTCGCTGGGTGGACCAGGGTGTCGGCTGTTCCAAGGTTCCGGACATCCATGATGTCGGGCTGATGGAAGACCGCGCCACGCTGCGGATTTCATCGCAGCATATCGCCAACTGGCTTCACCATGGCGTCTGCTCCGAAACCCTTGTCCGCGAGGTGATGGAGGAAATGGCAGCCGTCGTCGATCGCCAGAACGAGGATGATGCCGCCTATAGCCCGATGGCACCCGATTTCGACGGTTCGGTCGCGTTTCAGGGGGCCTGTGATCTGGTGTTTCGCGGCCGCGAGCAGCCCTCCGGCTATACCGAGCCGGTACTGCATGCGCGCAGGCTGGAAAAGAAAGCGCAGGATGCCGTTTAACGCTGATCCCTATATCTCGAAAACACCGGGCTTTCCGAAAGAAGGCATTACCTTCTACGACATAAGCCCGATCCTCGAGGACAGCGCCGTGGTCAGGCAGGCGATGGGTGCGCTCGCCGACCTCACCCGTCCGATGCAACCTGACATCATTGCCGGCGTCGATGCGCGCGGATTCCTGTTCGCGCTGCCGCTGGCACTCGAGCTCGCCTGCGGCATGGTGATGGTGCGCAAGGCCGGCAAGCTTCCCGGCGAGCTGTTCGAACAGTCATATGCCCTGGAATATGGCGAGGCGCGGCTGTCAATTCAGGCAAGCCGGCAACTTCGCGGCAAGCGCGTTGTCCTGTGCGACGACCTGCTGGCAACCGGCGGAACGCTTGAGGCATCCGCCAGGCTCGTCGAGCAATGCGGCGGCATCCTCGCCGGTGCCGTCTGCGTGATTGAATTGACCGGTCTGAAGGGGCGGGCGCGGCTTGACTGTCCGGTAGCGGCACTGCAAACCTACGAATTCTGAATGCCGCACCGGCACCCCGCCGCGCGGCAAGACGCGGAGCCTGCCGATGCGAATGACCCGTCCGCTGCTGTCTTGGTCGCTTTATGACTGGGCAAGCTCGCCCGTCCCGACACTTCATACCACCTTCATCTTCTCGGTCTTTTTCACCACGGCGGTGATGCCCGACGGCGGTACCGCTGCCTGGGCATGGATGACATCTGCCAGCGCATTTCTGATCGCCATCGCCGCCCCCATTCTCGGCCGCCTGGCCGACGGGCGCGGTGCGGTGAAACGCTTCCTTCTCTACGCCACCATTATCGGTGCCGCGGCGACGGCCGGCCTGTGGTTTGTCGAGCCCGACCCGGCCTTCGCCATGCTGGCGCTGGGTCTCTCGGCCGTCTCGATTCTCGCCATGGAACTCAGCTTCGTCTTCTACAATGCGATGCTGCCGGCGGTGGCAAACCCGCGCGAATACGGACGCGCCTCGGGACTGGCATGGGGGATCGGCTATGTCGGGGCGATATTTGCACTGGTTCTTGTTCTGATGCTTTTCGTCATGCCCGAGGAACCGGCGTTCGGCATCGGTCGCGAGGGTGCAGCGCATATCCGCGTGACCATGATCTTTGCCGCCCTGTGGCTGTGCCTGTTCGCCGCCCCGCTGTTCTTGTTCGTGAAATCACCCGCTCCTGTGGCAGATCCGGCCCCGCTTGGCACACAGATTCGCAACAGCCTGAAGACCGCCATGGCCATTCCGGGCATGACCCGCTTTCTGCTGGCACGAATGCTGTTTGCCGACGGGCTGGTAACCCTGTTCGCTTTCGGCGGTATTTATGCAGCGACAGTGTTCGGTTTTTCTCAGACCAAGGTTCTGGTCTTCGGAATCATCCTGAACATCACCGCCGGAATCGGTGCCGGGATCGGCGGGTTCGCTGATGACAGAATGGGCTCGTTGCGGGTGATGCGTATCTGCCTTGTTGCCCTGGCCGGGCTTGGGGCGATGGCGATCCTGGCGCCGGCAGAGCCACTGTTCTGGGCTGCGGGCGCCTGTCTTGGAATTTTCATCGGACCGTTGCAGTCATCGGCACGCGCCTGGGTGGCGCGCAAAGCGCCGCCGGAGCAGCGCGCCAGCCTGTTCGGACTGATGATGTTTTCCGGCAAGGCGACAAGTTTCGTCGGCCCGCTTCTCTATGGCATCCTGATCACCACGACAGGAAATGAACGCGCCGGCATGACCGTCGTCATCGCGTTGCTGCTGGCAGGTTTGCTGGTGCTGCCGCGCCGCTAGCGGCTCAGGCGTTGCCCTCGTCAGCAGCACGGACCTCGTCACGGAAGCTGTCGATCTGGACATCCTTGCCGTCGCGCTTGATGTGCCAGAACGTCCAGCCATTGCATGACGGCAGCGACTGGAGTTTGGCCCCAAGGCTGTGGATCGAGCCGCTTTCGCTACTGTCGGTGACAAGCGATCCGTCGGCGCGGACCCGCGCGGTGAACCGGCGCTTTGAGTCAAAAAGCACATCACCCGGCTGGATCATTCCGCGTTCGATGAGAGACCCGAACGGCACCTTCGGCTTGGCGCGCTTTGGCTGTGTTGCAAGAAGGTCAGGCGAGGCAATCGGCGTCACATCCTTGATCCGCTTGCGGGCCAGCGCGGCATAGCCGGAATCCTGCTCGATGCCGATGAAATGACGGTTCAGCCGGCGGGCTACGGCGCCTGTCGTGCCGCTTCCAAAAAACGGATCAAGCACGATGTCGCCGCGGTTGGTCGAAGCCAGAAGCACACGTGCCAGAAGAGATTCCGGCTTTTGCGTCGGATGCGCCTTGCGGCCGTCGGTTTTCAGACGCTCGGCACCGATGCAGATCGGAAGCTCCCAGTCGGAGCGCATCTGCACATCGTCGTTCAGCGCCTTCATCGCCTCGTAATTGAATGTGTGGCGCGAATCCTGCGAGCGCGCCGCCCAGATCAGCGTTTCATGGGCATTTGTGAAACGGCGGCCACGGAAATTCGGCATCGGATTGGTCTTGCGCCACACCACATCATTCAGCATCCAAAAGTCGAGATCCTGAATGATCCGGCCAAGGCGGTAGATATTGTGATAGCTGCCAATCACCCAGAGCGCGCCATCAGGCTTCAGGATGCGGCGCGCTTCGGTCAGCCAGGCCGTCGAGAAAGCATCATAGGCGGCAAAGCTGTCGAACTTGTCCCAGTCATCCTCAACGCCGGCGACAGCCGAATGGTCCGGGCGTGACAGGTTTCCGCCAAGCTGCAGATTATAGGGCGGGTCGGCGAACACCAGATCCACCGACGCCGTTGGCAGCTTCTTGAGTTCCGCCAGGCAATCACCCTCAATGACAATATCTTTCTTCACACGTCCCACCCGGTTTTTTCTTTCTTTTTTGCGTTCCGGCCCATTCAAGAAACGGGCAAAGCCCAACCAAGTCAACCGCTCGGCAGGTGCCGTCATGACACTCACAACATCTTGTATAAAGCGGCCGAAAAGGCTGATTATCTTGTGGGGTGGTTGGTGCAAGTTCCGTGCCTTTTCTGGCACTTGTATGGAATTTGTTAACCTTTGGTGGAAGGTGTGTCGGCCCCGTCGCACAGAAGCCGACGGATGGGCGCAAAGCTCCTGCGGGGGTGCCGCGTGACACCAAACCGGTCCAGCGCCTCGCGATGGGCGGCGGTGCCATAACCCATATTACGCTCCCAGCCATAACCGGGATTTTCACCAGCAAGGCCCTGCATGATCTGGTCACGCTCATGTTTGGCGATGACCGAGGCGGCGGCAATGCTGAGGCTGCGCGAATCCCCTTTCACCACCGTCTGGGCGGGGCGTGACAAGGGCGGCATCTGGTTGCCGTCGACAAGGATCTGGGCAGCCTCGCCGATGCCGGCTTCGGCAAGACGCCTGGCAAGCAGTTCAGCCACCTTGGCCATGCCGGCAAGCGTCGCTTTCAGAATGCCGTCGCGGTCGATCACCTCGACCGGGACCGACAGCACCACATGATGATGTGGCAACTGCGTGAGAATGCCATGGAAGGCGGCGCGGTTCGCTGCTGTCATTTTCTTGGAGTCATCAAGACCTGGCGGCAATCCGGACACGGCGTCCCGATCAAGCCAGGCGGCGGCGATGGTGACCGGCCCGGCCCATGGACCGCGACCCGCCTCGTCGACTCCGATGACCGGACCGTCAAAGCCTGACTCGATAGACAGGTCGGGCATCACCCGGTACGGCGGGTCGTCGCGGATTCGTTCAGGCGCGGCATGATTTCAACGAAATTGCATGGCCGGTGACGAATGTCGAGCTGGTAGCGCAGGATGTCGTCCCATCCGTCCTTGCAGGCGGATGTGGAACCGGGAAGCGCGAACAGATAGGTCCCGCCGGCAACCCCGGCAAGCGCACGCGACTGGACCGTCGAAGTGCCGATCTTTTCGAAAGACAGCATCCTGAACAGCTCGCCAAACCCGGGAATGTCCTTTTCGAGGATGGCGACAAAAGCTTCCGGCGTGCTGTCGCGGCCGGTCAGGCCCGTGCCGCCGGTCGTCACCACAACATCGACCTGCGGGCTCTCGATCCATTCTTTCAGCTTGGCGATGATGCGCGGGACATCATCGGTGATGATGGCGCGATCTGCCAGAAAATGACCGTCCTCCTCAATCCGGGAGACAAGCAGCGAGCCTGACTTGTCGTCAGCCTCGGTGCGCGTGTCGGACACGGTCATCACGGCAATATTCACCGGCTGGAATGTAACACTCATGTCGAGGCGGTCGGTATTGCGGGGCATGTCTTTCTCCCGATCGGGTTTTTGCAGGGTTATGACCCTGTATCAGACCCTACCAGCTGCGGCACACTCAATGAAACAAATCGTCCCGTTCCGCCTGCGGCGAGCTCGCGCAGCGACGGAGCCGGCTCGCCAAGCTGTGCGCGGTAGATGGCAAGATTGCTGATCACGCTCTTGATATAGTGCCTTGTCTCGCGGGCCGGAATGGATTCGATCAGCAGGAACGGGTCATCCTGATGATCGACCTTGCGAAGCCATTTGCGCAAATTTCCGGGGCCGCCGTTATAGGCCGCAAGAAGCCGGATAACGGACCGGTCGATCAGCGGCTCGTCGAGCAGGGAATTGATGTAGGTCTGGCCAATCTGCAGATTCCGCTGCGGGTTCAGCAGCAAGTGCTTGTCTCGCCCACGCAAGGCGCGGTTCTTGGTCACGAATGAAGCGGTAGACGGCATGATCTGCATAAGACCGGCAGCGCGTGCGCGGCTCTTGGCGCGCGGATTGAAACCTGATTCCTGCCGCGAAATCGCCCAGACGAGTGCCTGGTCCACCGAAAATTCGACATCGTAGCGCGGATGGGATAGATCGCGCCAAGCCAGGTCTTCCCGCTGTTCTTACGAAGCAGCTCACCGGCACGATAGGCCAGCCCCGCCATGCCGTTATCAATAGCGAATCGAAGGGCCGATTCCTTGCATATCTGTGGGCATCTCCTCCCACAGATAGCGAAGTTCGCGTTCGGCGTCATTCTGCCGACCGATCTGCAGCAGGGCAAATAACCGTTGCCCACCGGGCCGCGCCGACAGCCATTCGATGAACCCGTCATCATAGGACGGCAGATCGAATGACAGCTCGAATTCCTGACCCAGCACATGGCGGGCAATCACGCCATAAAAGCTGTGAAGCTTGCCTGATGCGACCTGCAGGTAATGGATGGCCTCGTCCGGCCGGCCGGCGCGCATCTCTGAACGATAGGCCCAGAACGCGGCGGCAGCGCGAAGGTCGCCAAAGACATCTTCTTCATCAGCCAGCGTCCGGAAGAATGATCCGGCCAGCTCGATATTTCCGCTGCGCCAGGCGGCAAGCCCGCCCGACCAATAGGCCATATGCGCGCCTGCCCGGCCAATGCCGATGCCATGGCGTGCTTGCCTGATCGCCTTGTGATCGACGCCAAAAATAAAATAGGCATGGGCAATCTCGCCACGAAGCTGCGCTTCTTCCTGCTTTGTCAGGTAACGGCGGTTGCGCTCGTTTTCTATCACTTCAAGGGCACCTGTCGGCCAGCCGCGGCGGATCGAGCGCCTGACCTCGCGGGCCACACGACGTGGTGCGGGGCGAAGCGCGCCCGGAGGTGTAGAGAGGAATCGGCGGACGATAATTGCTGGGGCTGCTCAGCCCGAAGCCGTTCAGATATCCGGGCTTCGGCGCCTTTGGCGCGGCAGCGTTGTTCGGGCGCCGCCTTTTCGCAAGCCAGAAAATGCGGCTGGCGTCCGGGTGGTCGTTATATGCCTTCAGCCATGACGACAATTCACGATAGCTTGACCGCCAGGCCGTCGGATGAAGGTAACGCTGTGACAGCAGATGACCCTTCAGGATGTCATTCTCCAGACGACCCATCTCGCGGGTGGCCTGTTTCATTCTGCCGACTTCCTGCAGATCGAACAGACGCTGGTACTGCGCAACGTCGAAATCGCCAAGCGGCTTTGGCAGCATGCCGGCAACAGCAGCCTCGCCATCCGCGCCGTCACTGTCCGCCATGCCGTCTGATGACGCCATTGCCTGAAACTGCGCGCAAAGACATGCGAGAAGGACTGCGGTAATCAGCAGTGCCACACGCCTTTGCATGATGGCTGACTGAACAAAAGAAAACACCGGACCGGCCTGACCCTGTTGGACTTGACGGCGCACCTTATCCGAGTTCCTCGGCGAGCGCCAACAGATCCGCATAGGCAAGACGCTTCTGCGCTGGCGAGCGGAGAAGATAAGCCGGATGCAGCGTCGCCATCACCCTGCGGACCACGCCGTCACCGGTATCAAGGTCATGCCAGCGGCCGCGAAGTTTCAGGATGCCGCCTGCCTGACCCAGCAGAGATTTTGCCGGTGCACCGCCAAGAAGAAGGATGCAGTCCGGGTTCGCCAGCTGGATGTGGCGGCAAAGCCATGGCATCAGAATGTCCATTTCCTCATCTGTCGGTGTCCTGTTGCCGGGTGGCCGCCAGGGAATCAGCGTGGTGACATAGGCATCGGCCCGGCTGAGCCCGATCGAGGCCAGCATTCTGTCGAACAGCTGGCCGGCACCACCAACCAGAGGAAGGCCGACCCGGTCTTCGTCTCGGCCGGGCACCTCGCCGATTACCATCAGCCGTGCCGCAGGATTGCCGTCTGCAAAGATCATGTTGCTTGCGGTGTGTTTCAGCGCACATCCGTCGAACGCCTCGAGCGCGGCACGCAACTCGTCAAGCGCGGCAATAGCGGCAAGCTCAGGCGGAGGAGCAGCCGGGCGGTGGGGCAGCGCCGGCGCAGCTTCGGTTGCCGGTGCCGGGGTAGATGATGGGGCAGATGATGGGGCCGGTGATGCGGCCGGCCGATGAGGGAGCTGGCGCTGGCGATGACTTACCGCCTTCTGGCCCGAGCCCGCGGGACAAGCGCGTTCAATGTCACGGCTTTGTCATCAGCCGCGTCATCAACGAGAACCTCGTCGATTCCCATCGCCTCCTGCCAGGCAAGCTGATCGATCAGCAATCTGCGGTCTGATTGGTTCGCTGACATGCAAATTTCCGTCGATTTCCTGACCGTTAACCTGTGCGAAAAAGACAACTATCGTTGCAGCATCAGGTACCATATAACCGATGCTGCCATAACAATGAAGGTCGCTCAAAAAAGATCTGGTGGGGCTTAACGGCCGGGAGAAGGTGCGAGATGGAACGTGAAGCAATGGAATTCGATGTCGTGATCGTTGGCGGCGGCCCGTCGGGCCTGTCGGCAGCCATCAGGCTGAAGCAGCTTGCCGCCGAGGCGGGGCGCGACCTCGAAGTGTGCCTGATTGAAAAAGGCAGTGAGGTTGGCGCGCACATCCTTTCGGGCGCTGTGCTTGAGCCGCGTACCCTGAACGAGCTGATCCCGGACTGGAAAGAGCGCGGCGCGCCACTCGACACGCCGGTCACCACCGACAAGTTCATGTTTCTGACCGAGAGCGGGTCGTTCCGCCTGCCAACCCCGCCGCAGATGAACAATCACGGCAACTATATCATCTCGCTTGGCAATTTCTGCCGCTGGCTTGGTGAGCAGGCCGAGGCGCTGGGTGTCGAGATCTACCCGGGCTTCGCTGCCGCTGAAGTGCTTTATGACGAATCCGGCGCCGTTTGCGGTGTCGCGACCGGTGACATGGGCATCGGCAAAGATGGCGAACAGACGGATATGTATATGCGCGGCATGGAGCTTCGCGCCAAGCAGACCATTTTCGCCGAGGGCTGCCGCGGTCACCTGACCAAAACGCTGTTCGACAAGTTCGACCTCCGTGAGGGCAAGGATCCGCAGACCTTCGCCATCGGTATCAAGGAGCTGTGGGACATCGACCCGGCCAAGTCAAAGCCCGGCACAGCATGGCATTCGGTCGGCTGGCCGCTGTCCACCGACACATATGGCGGATCCTTCCTGTATCATCTGAACGGCAACCAGGTTGCTGTCGGGTATGTTGTCGGCCTCGACTACAGCAATCCGCATCTCTCGCCGTTCGAAGAATTCCAGCGCTTCAAGACACACCCCGCCGTTCGTGACGTGTTCGAGGGTGGCCGCCGGGTGTCCTATGGCGCGCGTGCGCTGAACGAAGGCGGCTTCCAGTCGATCCCGAAGCTGACTTTCCCGGGCGGCTGCCTTGTCGGTTGTACCGCCGGCTTCCTGAATGTGCCGAAGATCAAGGGCACGCACACCGCGATGAAATCCGGCATGACCGCGGCCGAGGCGATTTTCGAGTCCCTCGAGGACATGCAGCCCGGCCATGAGCCGGCAAGCTATGCCGAACGGCTGCAGAAAAGCTGGCTCTGGACCGAACTCTACAAGGTGCGCAACATCCGCCCGGGCTTTGCGAAAGGCCTGTGGCTCGGCATGGCCAACGCCGCGCTCGACACCTACCTGTTCATGGGTCGTGCGCCCTGGACGATGCGTCACCACCCAGATCACGCCAATCTGAAAAAAGCGTCCGAGGCGCCGAAGATCGAATATCCGAAGCCGGACGGGGTGGTCAGCTTCGACCGGAATTCATCGGTCTATCTGTCGGGAACGAACCATGAGGAAAATCAGCCGGCACATCTGACGCTGAAGGATGCCTCGGTTCCGATCGAGCATAATCTGGCGCTCTATGACGCGCCGGAACAGCGCTATTGCCCGGCCGGCGTCTATGAGATCGTCCGCGAAGAAGACGGTAGCAACCCGCATCTTCAGATCAATGCGCAGAACTGTGTTCACTGCAAGACTTGCGATATCAAGGATCCAAGCCAAAATATTGTATGGGTAACACCGGAAGGCGGAGGCGGACCGAACTACCCGAATATGTAGGGTCCGCTTGATCAGTACGCAGGCAAGGAGGGGTCATGTTCGCCCCGCTTCATGGAGGAAGACGTGACGGGTCGACCGCATTTGTGGTCGGCAGCGTCTTTATGTTGCTCGCGATGGCCGGGTGCGGCGGCAACCAGCAAGCCCCCGTCACCCTGACACAGCAGGGCGCCTCGCCTGTTTCGGGCAGCGTGGCCCAGGCCGGTGGCTCCTCTTCCGGCACATCTGACAGTCCGGACAAGACCCCGGCCATTGGTGCCGCACATGACACAGTGACAACCGCAGGCCACTTTCTGGCAGCGCGGCAGGCTCTCTATTTCAACGATGTTGGACAGTCCGCAGATTTTTTCCTGCGCACGCTCGAGGATGATGCCAGCAATGTCGCATTTCTGCGGCAGGCATTCCTGACACAATATTATTATGGCGATATCGAGCAGGCAGCCGCCCTTGGCCGCCAGCTTGAAGGACTGAACATCGTGGTGCCGCTGGGCGGTGAACCGGCAACAGCGCTGGCGCTGCGCAATAATGACTGGCCTGCCAGCATTGTGCTTGCCGACAGAATCGCCGAAGACGGTCAGGCACTTGCCATGGCCGGCGTAATCCGTGGCTGGAGCCTTGTTGCGGCCGGTCAGGGTGATGCCGGCATTTCCGCCCTTCTCGAAGCCGGCCGGATCTCGATTGATGCCGACACCGGCATGCCACCCTTTTTCAGACTTCACGCAGCGCTGATGGCGGAACGCCTCGGGCTCATCAACGAGGCGAAACAGCGTGTAACCGGACTTGAGGCAGACAACCTTCCATCGCATGTTGCGCTTGACCTCGCCGCCTTCTACGCACGCCAGCAGCAATGGGAGATCGTCGATCGCCTGATCGACACGCAGCTGTCGAGACAATTCACCCGGACCGATGTCCGCGCAGCGCTCGAACAGAAAGCAGGCAAGGTTCCCACAATCCAGCAGCATATCGCTGCAGCCGTGGTGGCCCTTGTCCTGTCTGAAAAGGGCAATTCGGGACAGTCGCTTGCGGCGCGATTGCGCTTTGCGCTGTTTGTCGACAGCAACTATCATTTTGCGAGACTTCTTCTGGCACAGCAACTTTCTGACTACGGACAGGCCGAGATTGCGCTGACCAATCTGGAGCGTATTCCTGACGGTGGAATGTTCGGCCAGCTTGCCCGCCTTGCCGAGAGCGCTGTGGTTGAGGAAGCCGGAGACAGCGAACGGGCCATCAGCCTGATGAAAGCTGTGGCTGACCGGGATCCCGGCAATGCATATCTGTTTCACCGGCTTGGCGACACCTACCGGCGAAACAGCATGTTCCGGCAGAGCCGCGATGCCTATATGACGTCGCTGGCACTGGGTCGCGATACGGGCGGGTTACACCGCAGCCTTGGCGTATCGCTTGAGCGGCTCGGCGAAACCAGGGCTGCAGAGACACATCTTCTCCGTGCCATCGAAATTGACCCTGGCGATGCCTATGCGCTGAACTATCTCGGTTACTGGTGGGCCGATGAAGGCCGCAAGCTGGATCAGGCCATAGACATGATCGAGCGTGCGGTCAGCCATCGCCCGTCCAGCGGGTTTTTCGTCGATTCACTCGGCTGGGTGCATTACAAGCTCGGCGATCCGGCACGTGCCGTCGGCTATCTGGAAAGGGCCACTGAACTGGAGCCTTCCGACGCGGAAATCACTGGTCATCTCGGTGATGTCTACTGGGCGCTCGGGCGGCGGGAAGAAGCCATGTTCAAATGGCGCCTTGCCCTGACGCTCAGCGACGATGCCGAAGAACAGGCCCTGCTCGAACGGCGGCTGCGCACAGGCCTGACTGCCGAAGAAATGCCCGGGTCCAACTAGACCATGGCAGTAGACGGCATCAGCCGGATACACGCACCGGCAAAGGTCAATCTCAATCTCAGGGTCACCGGCAGGCGCAGTGACGGCTATCATCTTCTTGATTCCGTTGTCGTCTTCACCGGTTTTGGTGACTGGATCGAACTCGAACCCGCGCAGGAAGACAGCGTCGCCGTAACAGGTGACTTTGCCTCGTCTGTCGGAACCGGCGAGGACAATATCTGCTTTGGCGCCCTTGCCGCCTTTCGAGATTATGGCGGGGTGGCTGATTGCTTTTCCATGACCATCGACAAACAGATCCCGGTTGGCGCAGGTCTTGGCGGCGGTTCCAGCGATGCCGCAGTGATATTGCGTTACCTGAACAGCATATCGCCTGCCCCGCTTGCCGAGGCGAGGCTCGCTGAAGCGGCATTGTCGCTTGGTGCCGATGTGCCTGTCTGCCTTGCTGGCACCGCGCAGCGCATGCAGGGCATTGGTGACATTTTGATACCCATTGATCCAGCACCTCATGGCCATCTGGTGCTGGCAAGGACGGATGCCATGCTGCCGACGGCAGACGTGTTCCGGTCCTTGCGCGAAAACGGTTCCACCGGATCAGCAGCTTTGCACAGCAGCCAAATCTCGGGATCCCTGGCGGATATTGTTGCTGCCGGAAATGATCTTCAGGCAGCCGCGCTGTCGCTGTCTCCTGACATCGCCATGGTTCTTGACCGGTTGCGTGACAGCAACGGCGTGATCAAAGCGCAGATGTCGGGAAGCGGGTCTGCCTGTTTTGGGCTGTTTGACAATGCCGAAGATGCGGCAACCGCCGCCGGGTCTCTGGCGCAGAACAGCATCTGGGCGGTCGCAACCCGGTTCTGAGGGACAGCGTCTATCCTGCCAAGGCGTCGGCGCCCCCGGGCGAACAGACAAATTATACTGATGGGGTTCTGTTCTGGCTTGATCACCCCTGCGTTGGTCGCTACATTGCGCCAACTTTGCGACTGGGGCGTAGCCAAGTGGTAAGGCATCGGTTTTTGGTACCGTGTATCGTAGGTTCGAATCCTACCGCCCCAGCCAGTCTTCTCCGACCATCATGATCCGGCCGCGCTTCCCGACCGCACTGCTGTGCCGGCGGGTTGATCAGGGCACAGATGACAACGAATAGCCCGACGCGTTTGTCAGAATGATGGTCTTGTTGGTGAGACGTTTCACCTTCTGCCGCAATCGGTAGATGTGCGTTTCAACGGTATGGGTGCTGAGCCCGTTCTGGAACCCCACACCTCGGCCAGCAATTCTTCCTTGGGAACGCAGTTCGGGTGTGCCCTGTAAAGATATTTCAGAATGGTCGATTCTTTCTCGGTCAGAATGACCTTCCGTGTCTCGTCGGCCGATTTCAGCAGCTTGTTCGCCGGAATGAAGCTCAGCCCGCCAATCGAGAACCGCGCCGTATCCGATGCCTTGTGCTGCCAGAGTTGTGATTTGACCCGCGCCAGCAGCTCGCCCATGCGCATCGGCTTGATCACATAGTCATTCGCGCCAGCCTCGAGGCTGGCGATGATATCCTGCTCGGCATTCTGGCCGGGCAGCATGATGATTGGCCTGGTGAACCCCCGGTCGCGGAGCTTGCGGCAGATCTCGATGCCGTTTCCGTCCGGAAGCCTGATGTCGAGGATCACAAGATCAGGGTTCTTGTCATCGACTTCGCGGAACGCCTCAAACAGATTTTCCGCCTCGTACACATCCTCGAAACCTTCGGCTGCAAACTGTTCTTTCAGCGTCGCACGAAGGAACGGATCGTCATCAATGACGAGAAGCCGCCCTCGCGGCGCCGTATCCCATACGGCGTTGCTGTCCAGTCCTTGCAATTTCATGTGCCACTCCATACAACGGGGGCGTCAACGCTTTACCGTGATCAGGGTAACCCGAATCAATGTCTTGGACAAACGTCCAGGGGCCCGGAGACAAAGGGATAGCGACGCGCAGAGCGTCACTTTGGAAGATGGATCGAACCTATCTGAATACTGATCGCGCATGCCAGGAGCTCCGTCGCGGCGGAATGGTCATGCTGCGGCTCGCAAATGGCGCGGCATGTATCCTTCAGGCAGCAGAGCTGACCGGCGACGGGCATCGTGAACATCTGCAGCGCGTTGCAGGGTCTGGCGCGCTTCTGGTCCTGACCAGCAGCCGTCTCGAGGCGCTTGGTCGCGGGCTTCCTTCCGAATTCTGCGGAGCCAGCCTTCCGGCACACAATCTTGACCACACCGGGATCGGCCATCTGGCCATTGATCCGCCAGTATCGGGTCTGATCGGTGCATCGGCCACACTCGTCGGCGAACGACGCGGATCTCTGGCGGACTACGGCACCCGACTTCTTCGGATCGCAAAGCTGCTGCCGGCCGTTCTGATGGCACGCCTTCCGTCGAGGGATGCCGAAAAGCTCCAGCGCATCTGCGACGAGCATAACATCATACTGATCGAAAACCGGGACATCGACAGCTACATGACCGCTGCCGCCCAGAGCCTTCGCATCGCGGCGCGGGCGAAGGTTCCGCTGAGGGTGGCGCCCGAGGCCGAAGTTGCCGTGTTTCGTGCCGAACTTGGCGGCGACGAGCATTTCGCCGTCATCGTCGGCGATATTCAGGGCTCGGAGCCACCGCTGGTAAGACTGCATTCTCAATGTGTGACCGGCGATGTCCTCGGCAGCCTGAAATGTGATTGTGGCGAGCAGCTTGAAGGTGCGCTGGAAATGATGGCCGAGGCTGGCAGCGGCGTTCTGGTCTATCTGGCGCAGGAAGGGCGCGACATCGGTCTTCTCAACAAGATGCGGGCCTATGCGTTGCAGGATTCAGGCCTTGATACCATCGACGCGAACCATGCGCTCGGCTTCGAGATGGACGAGCGCTATTTCCTGCCGGCCTGTCGTATCCTTGGCGAGCTGGGCGTCAGCAAAGTGCGGCTGATCACCAACAATCCGGACAAGATCGCACAGCTGGAGGCAGGTGGCCTGACCATCACCGAACGGGTTCCGATGTCCCCGCCAAGCAATCCGCACAATCATCATTACATCGAGACCAAGCGAGTGCGGGCCGGTCACTTGACCCAACAGGACTAGCTGTCCCGCGAACCGAAAATGGCCGATCCCACACGGACCGAGGTTGCGCCGAAGCGAACCGCTTCCTCATAATCGCCACTCATTCCCATGGACAGGCCGGACAGGCCGTTGCGCTCGGCGATTGTACGCAGCAGCGCGAAATGCATGGCAGGCTCCTCGTCGACTGGCGGAATACACATAAGCCCGGCAATATCGAGACCACATTCATCCCGGCAAAAGGCGATGAAGTCGTCGGCCTCTTCCGGCCAGATGCCTGATTTCTGATCTTCCTCACCCGTGTTTACCTGCACATAACAGGGAAGATGTCTGCCCTGGCGTGCCATTTCCGCACTCAGGCTACGGGCCAGTTTGGGGCGGTCCACCACCTCGATCACATCAAAAAGCGCCACAGCATCAGCCGACTTGTTGGTCTGCAGGGGACCAATCAGGTGAAGTCTCAAATCGGGATAAATGTCGCGTCGCGATGTCCAGCGTTCCTGCGCTTCCTGAACACGGTTTTCCCCAAACACACGGTGTCCGGCTGCCAGCGCAGCCTCGATCCTGTCATCGGGCTGGCGTTTGCTGACCGCGACAAGTGTCGGTCCCGCACCCTCATTGTCTGGTCTTGCGGCAGTCACGCGCTTTGAAATGGCCTGCAGATTGCCGGCAACTTCGGCAGAAACTGTTGGTTCAATTGAATTTTTAGACATAAGCGACTGGTCCGGCAAGTGGGTGACGGGGATACGTCAGACATAACCACAAGGCCGAAGGGACTCAAGGCCAGCGCTCTATGAATCACATCCTGTTGCAAATTTACAACAAACAACAGCAAAGATGCACCAATTCTTCCTAAAGGAATTGTTAATAAAGCAAAACCTAATAAAGTGTCGTGGCGATCAATGGTGATCGTACTTCTCTATAGGGAGATTAACTCATGCGTAAGGTTCTCTTCGCGACTACCGCCCTGGTTGCTCTTGGTGGTGTTTCGGCAGCTTCCGCTGACATCTCGGTCAGCGCTGCCAACGAATTCAAGTATCGCAGCTGGTCGGACAACTATGCAGCGTCCACTTCGGCTAACAAGTCGGATTTCTCCAGCACAACTTCCTACTCGATCTCGGCTTCGACCGTGACTGACAACGGCCTGAGCCTGTCGTCCTACACAGCTCAGGACGGTTCGAGCGGTGCATTCGACGACATGGGCTTCACCATCGGTGGCGACTTCGGTACCCTCGGTTTTGGCGCATCTGAGTCGGGCGACGCGTTCGCTACCGCGACTGACGTAACACCGGATGAGGGCAACTCGCTTACAACAGCTCATGCTGCTCTGACCGTTCTTCCGGCAGACGAGCAAGTCGATGCCTCGACCGTTTCGTACAAGTCGCCTGACATCAACGGCTTCCAGTTTGCTGCTGGCATCAACGACTCCGACGGCGCTGCCGATGGTTCGTCGTTCGGCGCACAGTATTCGATGACAGCTGGTGAGTCGACCGTTACTCTGAAGTACGCCACCTCAGACGGTAAGAAGGCAACTACTTCCACTACCGCTACCAAGGCAACTTCGGTAGGTCTCGTAATCGCTTACGGTGACGCGACTGTAACCATGGCTGACAACAGCAAGACCACTGCAACTGAAGACTTCAGTGCACAGTCGGTTGGCGTAACCTACGCCATGAACGATGCGCTGACTGTTTCGGCTTACACTGGTGAGACCGAAGACGGTAAGGACTCCGCACACGAGATGAGCGACACCGGTTTCGGTGCCGCCTACACCATCACGCCTGGTCTGGTCCTGAACGTGACCTACAACGACTGGTCGCTGAAGGACGGTTCGGTAGCCCAAGATGGCTCGCACACAGCAGTTGCTCTGAACCTCTCTTTCTAATAGCTGTTAGTTAGAGTAATGTCGGAGGGCCGGGTAACCGGCCCTCCTTTTTATTGGGGCATAAACATGCGAATCACAGCTCTTGTCCTCGCCGGTATCCTTCTCGCCGGCTGTTCGAACTTCCAGCCGGCACCACCGCAGGAAGAAGAAGAACCAGTATCCTTTCTGACCGGCAAACCCGGCGGATTGTCACTCGAAGATCTGGGCAATCTCGGCAAGAGCGACGATGGCGGCATTCCGGTGAACGCCATCCTGTGGCGTGCGGCGCTGGAAATCACCGCCCTCCTGCCAATTTCAGACGTCGATACTTTTGGCGGTACAATCATTACCGACTGGTATTCCCTTCCCGACAAGCCGGATGAGCGGATCAAACTGACGGTCTTCGTTGTTGACCGCGAGCTTCGGTCAGATGCTATCCGGGTCACCGTCCATGTACAGACACGAAGCGGCACCGACGGCAACTGGAGCACAAGCTTCAGGGATGAAGAGTTCAGCCGCCGGCTGGAGGACCTGATCCTGAACCGCGCCAGGGAAATCCGTGCCGAGTCGCTGACCGATATCGCCGAATAGTTATTCCTGAACCGGGCGCTTGGGGCCCGCGTCTTATGGTGACCATAATGGATCAGTACAACCCCTCCGCCATCGAAGCCAAATGGCAGGACCGGTGGGAAGCTGGCGAGTGTTTCGTAGCTGACAACAATTCCGACAAGCCGAAATATTACGTGCTCGAGATGTTCCCCTATCCGTCGGGGCGCATCCATATGGGACATGTCAGGAACTATACCCTTGGCGATCTGGTCGCCCGCTTTCGCCGGGCCCAGGGTTTCAATGTGCTTCATCCCATGGGGTGGGATGCTTTCGGGCTTCCCGCAGAAAACGCGGCAATGGAACGCGGCGTTCACCCCGGAAAATGGACAATTGAGAATATATCCGCGATGCGAGCGCAGTTGCGCGGCATGGGGCTGTCCTATGACTGGGATCGGGAACTGGCGACCTGCACGCCTGACTACTACCAGCATGAACAGCGCATGTTCCTCAAATTCATGGAAAAGGGCCTCGCCTATCGCAAGGAAAGCTGGGTCAACTGGGACCCGGTCGAGAACACGGTCCTTGCCAATGAGCAGGTGGTAGACGGATGTGGCTGGCGCTCCGGTGCGCCGGTCGAGCGCCGGCTCCTGTCGCAGTGGTTCCTGAAGATTACCGAATATGCCGACGATCTACTCGATGCCATCGAGGGGCTCGACCGCTGGCCCGACCGTGTCAGGCTGATGCAGCAGAACTGGATCGGCCGGTCTGAGGGAGCTCGGGTCCGGTTCGCGCTTTCTGGCGAGATTCCAAAAGATATTTCGGCTGAGACAGACTATATCGAAGTCTTCACAACACGGCCGGATACGCTGTACGGCGCGTCGTTCGTCGCGGTGGCCGCGAACCACCCCCTCGCCATAGCTGTTGCACGGGACAGTGATGACGCCACCGATTTTCTTGCCGAATGCGCCAAGCTGGGAACATCGGAAGCGGCGGTAGAAACTGCCGAGAAAAAAGGGTTCGATACCGGCCTGACAGTACAGCACCCGCTTGTCGCGGATTGCCAGCTTCCCGTCTATATCGCCAATTTCGTGCTGATGGAATATGGTACCGGCGCCATTTTCGGCTGTCCCGCCCATGACCAGCGCGACCTTGATTTCGCCAATGCCTACAATCTTGGCGTGATACCTGTTGTACTGCCCGAGGATGCTGACGCCGGCGACTTCAAGATCACCGATACGGCCTATACCGGGCCCGGAAAATTGTTCAATTCCGGTCCGTGGGACGGCATGAATGTCGAGGATGGCAAACGTGCGGCGATCGCAGCGCTGGAAGCCGCCGGCGCAGGGAACGGCCAGACCACCTACAGGCTACGCGACTGGGGTGTTTCACGCCAGCGGTACTGGGGTTGCCCGATCCCGATTATCCATTGTGACTCCTGCGGCCTTGTGCCGGTGCCGGAAGCCGATCTTCCGGTGGAGCTTCCCGAGGACATCGATTTTGAAGCCCCGGGCAACCCGCTTTCCAACCACCCGACATGGAAGCATGTCAGCTGTCCAGACTGCGGCGGTGAAGCAATCAGGGAACAGGACACATTCGACACGTTTTTCGAGAGTTCCTGGTATTTCCTGCGGTTTGCCGACCCGCATCATCCGCAAGGTTTCTCGCGTGAGGCCGCTGCCTACTGGATGCCGGTCGACCAGTATATCGGCGGTGTAGAGCATGCGGTTTTGCATCTTCTCTATTCCCGTTTCTTCATGCGCGCGCTTCGTGACACCGGCTATCTTGAGGGTGACGAGCCTTTTGCCGGGCTGATGACACAGGGCATGGTCTGTCACCAGACCTTTCGGGGTGCTGACGGAAAATGGCTGTTTCCGACAGAAGTCGAGCGCGACGGCGACAGCTGGAAATTGCGGGATACCGGCACTGCCGTAACGGCAGGCCGGATCGAGAAGATGAGCAAGTCGAAGCGGAATGTCGTAGATCCAGATGTCATCATCGAAACCTATGGCGCAGACACCGCACGGCTTTTCATGCTGTCGGACTCGCCGCCAGAACGCGACATGGAATGGACAGAGGCCGGCGTCGAAGGCGCGTCGAGATTCCTCAAACGGATCTACCGGCTGGCTGCCGATCCGTCGCTGTCCAAGGCAGAAGCACAGCTTCCGGACAGCGGCGCTGGCGGTGATCTTGTTCGCGCCGCGCATCGTGCGATTGATGCAATGACTGCGGATATCGAGGCTTTCAGGTTCAACAAGGCGGTTGCCCAGCTTTACACACTTGCGAATGCAATCGGCGAGGTGCGCGGGAACGAGGCATCAGATCTGGCGGCCCGCCGGTTTGGTGTGGAAACGCTGATTCGCCTTCTCTATCCGCTTGCGCCGCATATTGCCGAAGAGATTTGGGAGGTCCTTGGTCATGAGGTGATGCTTGCCGACACCGACTGGCCGAAGGCAGACCCTGACATGCTGACCGAGGACAGTGTGGAAATCGGCGTCCAGGTGAATGGCAAGCTTCGTGACACGGTCTCGCTTCCGGTTGACGCCGAAGAGGATGTTGCCCGGGCGGCGGCGCTGGCATCGGCCGGTGTAATTCGCTACCTTGAAGGTCGTGAACCGAAGAAAGTCATCGTCGTCAGAAACAGGATCATCAATGTGGTTGTCTAGACTGATTGTGGCAGCCGGCCTTCTAATGCTGTCAGCCTGCAGCGGTTTCGAGATCAAATCTCTCGGACAGGCGCTGTATGAGCAGAATGCGGTGATTTCAGTTGTTGAGGCGGGTGGCCGTAATGGCCAGCTTTACAGCCGCCAGCTTCGCAGCCGCCTTCAGCATGACGGCGCTTCGGCTACCCACAGTGTCAGCACCAAGCTGGATATATCATCCAGCTCGACCCTGTCGGTGCGCGGATCTGCTTCAGATCTGAAAAAGAAGACGATGACAGCTTCAATTGTTCTGGTTGATCTGGCAACAGGGGATGTTGTGCTGTCAGACAGCCTGTCAGCGAACGCGACACTTGGGACGGTATCGGCACAGTTCGCCCAGACCCGTTCCGACCGCCATGCCGACGAACGGCTTGCCATGCTGCTGGCAGACCGTGTCGCCGCCAGGCTTCATCTCTTTTTCTCCCAGACCGGTTCCTGATGAAGGTCGCGCCGCGGCAGGCAAATGCATTTCTTGCATCCATTCCTGCTGCCGTCCGCGCCCTGCTCCTTCATGGCAATGATCTTGGGCTGATTTCCGAGCGTGCCCGCAAAGTGGCAACAGCCTTTAGCGATGATCTTGACGATGTGTTTTCCGTCACCCGCCTCGAGGGAGACCAGCTCGCCAGCGACACGGGCGCCCTTGGTGATGCCGCCGAAGCGCTTGCGATGACCGCACCCTGCAGGCTGGTTCTGGTAAAAGGCCGTGGCAGCGAAATGCTGGCGGCCTGCAAGATTGCACTGGCAAGACGGCTTGATTCAGCCTTCATCATTGTCGAGGCGAGCGACACCACAACCCGGCATGCGCTGGTGAAGCTGTTTGAAACAGCGGAGAATGCAGCCGCACTCGGCTGCTATGGCGATGATGCGCGCAATATCGGCGCCCTGCTTCGCGAAACCTTGGCGCGTGATGACATTTCTGTCACCGAAGATGCGGCCGCTCTTGTTGTGGAACGGCTGGGAAGTGACCGCGCGGTATCACGCCAGGAAATCGAGAAGCTTGCCCTTCTTGCCGGTCCCGGCAGCACGCTTGGTATCGAAGAAGTGAGCCATGCGCTGGGCGACAGCGCCAGCCTTGCCGTTACCGACATCGCCCTTGCTGCTGCCGATGGCAATGTAGAGGCCTTGCAGAAAGCCGTGGGCAAAGCCTGGACCGAACAGCAGGCAAGCGTCATGGTACTTCGCGGCTGCCAGGGCTATTTCAAGCAGCTGCTTGCAGCGGCACGTGCTGTCCAGCGCGGCAGTCAGGCGATGCAGGCTGTAAAGTCACTTCGCCCGCCTCTCCATTTCAGGCTTCAGGACCGCGTAACCGCCCAGCTCCGCTTCTGGACACCCGATGCGATCCTCGATGCTGTGAACAGGCTGCAGGACGCCGAACTTGCGGTGAAAACAGGCGCGGCGGATGATGAGACACAATGCGCCCAGACATTGCTCGGGATCTGTATTCGCGGACGTGCTCTGAAACGGTGACCAGTGGCATAAGCGCGGACCGGTCATCTGGGCACTAGTCTGTTTCCAGCTTGTCGATCACTGACTCGAACTGTTCAAGCGAGTTGAAATGCATGACAAGACGGCCACGGTTCTTGTCCTCATGCCACTCAATGTCCAGCCGCAAACCAAGTTTTGCCTGCATGCTCTCTTCAAGGGCACGAATATCTGCCGTCTTGTTTGATTTTGGCTTGGTTACCGCAGTCTGGCCTGATGCAGGTGAGGTTTTCTGCGACTTGACCAGAGCCTCCACCTGACGGGCCGACAGACCTTTCTCGACGACCCGGCCTGCCAGCGCCACACAATCGGGATGACCGATCAGTGGGCGTACCTGACCCATGCTTAACTGCCCGTCAACCACCAGCTGACTTACCTCTTGCGGCAACGTCAGAAGGCGCAGCAGATTGGCGATGTGGCTTCTTGATTTGCCAATGATTTCAGATAGTTGTTCTTGAGTATATCCAAAATTGTCAATCAGCTGGCGATAGCCCTCAGCCTCTTCAACAGCACTCAGATCAGCCCGCTGGACATTCTCGATCAACGCCAGCTCATGCGCTTCCTCGTCACTCATCTCGCGGATGATGGCCGGAATGACATGCAGTTGTGCCAATTGCGCCGCACGCCAGCGCCGCTCACCGGCAATCAGCTGGTAGCGGTTGCTTGCACCCTCCTGGGGGCGAACAAGAATAGGTTGAACAAGGCCCTTGGCCCGGATGGAATCGGCAAGCTCGGCAAGCCGTTCCTTGTCAAAGCGGCAGCGCGGCTGCCAAGGACCGACATTGCTCCATTCAACCGGGATTTCACCAAGACCAGACAGTTGCGACTGCGGTGTCTGCCCGGACCCGGCGGTGGCTGCCTGAGAGGCACCCGAGCTCGCCGGAGTGGCGGTTCCGGTAGCAGCGGCAACGCCAGCATCACCCAGAAGCGATGACAGGCCACGGCCGAGGCCGCGCGGCTTGGCAGAGGATGCCAGCGCTTTTTTCGCAGCTTTCTTGGCTGCTGGCTTCTTTTTCGCTGTCTCGGCTTTCTTTGCCATGCCCGTAATCCCCGTCCCTTTAACCTTTATCTGTTCCGATCGAATATCCCTTGTCGATCAGGCCGCTTTCGCTTCCTGCCGAAGCAATTCTGCCGCAAGCGCTGCATAAGCCTGCGATCCTGGGCATTTGAGATCATAGATCAGCACCGGCTGCCCGAAAGACGGTGCCTCTGAGACCCGCACATTGCGCGGAACGACCGTATTATAGACCAGCTCACCAAAATGGTCGCGGACATCATTGGCCACCATGGCAGACAGTTTGTTGCGGCTGTCGAACATGGTCAGCACGATGCCCTGCATGGAAAGCGCACCATTCAATCCTGCCTTTACTGCATCAATGGTACGCATCAGCTGTGACAGCCCCTCGAGCGCATAGAATTCGCATTGAAGCGGCACAAGAACAGAGGTGGCGGCTGCCAGTGCGTTCACGGTCAACATACCGAGCGACGGGGGGCAATCGATGATGATGTAGTCATATGACGTCGAAATGCGCGATATCGCACCGCGAAGCCGGAATTCCCGGTCCGGCATGTCGGACAGCTCAACCTCGGCCGCCGACAGGTCGACAACGGTCGGAATGATATCGAGGCGCGGGACCTGTGTTTTCTGGATCGATTCATCGGATCCGCTGCTACCGGCGATCAGGCTGTAGCTGTTATGCGCACGGTCATCGATACCGAGACCAGTGCTGGCATTGCCCTGCGGATCGAAATCAATCAGCAGCACATTGCGGCCGCAGGCCGCCAGTGCAGTCGCGAGATTGATCGAGGTGGTGGTTTTCCCGACGCCACCCTTCTGATTGGCAACGGCGATAATGCGCTTGGATGGCGACATGGCGGGATGCGGCTCCGGACTAGGACATTATCGTCAGGTCTACCACAAAAGCCTCGGGGTTGGTAAGGCTCGGATGAAGCCTGTAGGTAATATCGGAACGTGTTTCGAGTGTGGCCACTTCTGCTTCTGCACGGGCACCCTTTAGAAACAGACACCTCGTCCCGGGCGCAAGCTGGGCCTCAAGGAGCTCGAGAAGTCGATCAATCGGTGCCAGCGCCCTTGCGGTGACAATATTAGCGCCGATGGATGGCTGGGATTCGATGCGCTTGTTATGGATAGTGGCCTGAATTCCGGTCTCGCGAATGACGGTCTGCAGGAACACGGCCTTTTTCTGATCCGACTCAACGAGATGAAGCTCGGCATCACATAGCGCAGCAAGGACAAGGCCCGGAAACCCGGCACCGCTGCCAACATCAAGTATCCGGCCTGTTCCGGCAGGCACCAGAGGCGCAAGCTGGGCCGAATCCCAGATGTGGCGCATCCATATATCCGGCAATGTCGAGGCAGAGACGAGGTTTACCCGCTGCTGCCATTTCTCGACAAGCGCCACATAAGCAGCGAGCCTGTCCATTGTTTCACGTGAAACATCGAGCTGTCCGGCCAGCGCCTCGGGGAGGTTCATGCCTGTCCCGCAGCCGCCATGCTGTCCGCCCCGCCCCGCTTTAGATGGCGCAATACGGCGACAACAGCCGCCGGAGTAAGGCCCGGGAGCCTGTTTGCCTGGCCGATTGTCTGCGGCCGCAACCGCATCATCACATCACGCGCTTCGGCAGAAAGCCCACCAACGGCGCCATAATCGAAATCAGCCGGTATGGAAATAGCCTCATCGCGATGCAGCGCCTCGATATCGGCACGCTGACGCTCGAGATAACCGGCATAACGGCAATCCGCCTCAAGCTGCGGGCGAAGGGCATGATCAATCGCATCAAGCTCCGGCCAAAGACCGGTCAGGCTGCCGATGGTGATACTTTCCAGCGCCAGCATATCCGCAGCGCTCCTCCGGCCACCGTCACGCGGCGCAGGAAGTCCGTGTGCCTGCAGGGCCTTGGGAAGGGCGCTTGAGGCCTGTAGCAGCGCTGTAGCGGCATTCAGGCTGTCTTTCTTGGCCTGCCACGCCTTCTGCCTCTCTTCACCGACGCAGCCGATCTCGATTCCGCGATCGGTCAGGCGCTGGTCGGCATTGTCGGCACGAAGCAGAAGCCTGTATTCGGCGCGCGAGGTAAACATCCTGTAAGGCTCCGGCGCACCGCGGGTGATCAGGTCATCGATCATTACGCCGGTATAAGCTTCGGCCCGGGTCAGGCTGAACTCGTCCCTGTTCCCGCGACTGTCGCCAGCCGCGCGCATGGCAGCATTGATTCCCGCAATCAGACCCTGTGCGGCAGCTTCCTCATAGCCCGTGGTGCCGTTGATCTGGCCGGCAAGATACAACGACGGGAGCGCTTTCAGCTCCAGCGTACGGGTGAGCGAGCGCGGGTCGATGAAGTCATATTCAATGGCGTAGCCATATTGCAGGATCACCGCCTTCTCGAGCCCCGGAATACTGGCAACCAGCGCATCCTGCACATCTCGCGGCAGGCTGGTCGAAATGCCGTTCGGATAGACCGTATGATCATCAAGTCCTTCAGGCTCGAGAAACACCTGATGGGATTCGCGATCGGCAAAACGCTTTACCTTATCCTCGATGGACGGGCAGTAGCGCGGCCCCTGCCCGGCGATCTGGCCGCTATAGACTGCGGACAGATGCAGGGATTCCGCAATGATCCGGTGGGTTTCAGCTGTTGTGCGGGTGATACCGCAGGAAATCTGGGGAACAGAAATATAGTCAGTCAGTGTCGAGAACGGCACTGGCGGGTCGTCTGCCGGCTGCATTTCCAGCGCGTCCCAGTCAATGGTCCTGCCATCGAGCCGCGCAGGTGTGCCTGTCTTCAGCCTGCCGACCGCCAGATCGAGGGCACGCAGCCGTTCTGCAAGCGCGTTCGATGGCGCCTCACCGACACGGCCGGCCGGCGTAATCTCGGATCCCAGATGGATCAGCCCGCCCAAGAAAGTCCCGGTGGTCAGCACCACAGCTGCCGCTCGCCATTCACGCCCGTCCTCGGCGATGACGCCGCAACAGTTACCCTCTTCGACAATCAGGTCACCGACAGCCGCCTCGATAACGGTGACGCCGGCATCGGCAATGAATTGCTGGACCGCCTCGCGATAAAGCTTCCTGTCGGCCTGGGCGCGCGGACCATGAACCGCAGGACCGCGCGATTTGTTCAGCATCCGGAACTGAATACCTGCCCGGTCGATCGCCCGACCCATAATGCCGTCGAGCGCATCGATCTCGCGCACCAGATGGCCCTTGCCAAGTCCGCCAATGGCCGGGTTACAGGACATCTCGCCAATCCTGTCAGCGCGCATCGTCACAAGGGCGGTTCGTGCACCCATGCGCGCGGCAGCAGTGGCGGCCTCACAGCCCGCATGCCCTCCACCGACGATGATAACGTCAAACTCCACGGCCCTGTTCCGTCTGGTCGCTCAAATTCGTTCAGGGCCGCTTTATGCGCCCTTTACGGTCATTTTCCAATGCAAAAGCTGGAAAATATACTGCCAAGCAGTTCTTCGGCGTCAATCTGCCCGGTGATTCTGCCAAGGCTGTCAGCTGCGCGCCGGTAGTCTTCAGCTGCCAGCTCGGGCGCCATTGCAAAATCATGGCCAAGCGCCGCCCCCAGTGAGGCGACCGTATCCTCCAGCGCTGTCCTGTGCCGTTCTCGCGTGATCAGGCTGGATTTCTCGTCCCGGTTTGCCGGCACCACAAGATCACGAAGACATTCCACCACCCTGTCGAACCCTGTTCCCTCTGCAAGGGAGACCATAAGCGCGCCTGTTTCGGCGGCAGCGGAAATAGCCGTATCCTGCATCAGGTCGTATTTGTTCAGGATAACGCTGTGGGCAGGCCCTGCCATGGCGCGCAGGCTCTCCAGCGCCTCCGGCCAGCCGGGATCGCTTCCGTCAAGTACGATGAGAGACGCGCTTGCCCCTCTCGCCGCCTCGACAGCACGTCGTACACCTTCGGCCTCGATCAAATCACCGGTCTGCCGCACCCTGCAGTATCCAGCAATGTGACCGGCACACCATCAATCTCAAGGCGCACTGAAACGACATCGCGTGTGGTGCCAGCCTCATCCGAAACGATTGCCGCATCGCGCCCTGCCAGAAGATTCAACAGGGTTGATTTTCCGGCATTGACCGGACCCAGCAAGCTGACCGTGACACCGTTGCGGACCTGCTCGCCGATACCGCCATCATCAAGAACCGTTCCAATTGTCCGGACCAGCGCTCTGCTGTCGTCGCGCAGCTGCGCTTCCACGGAAGGCGGCAGATCTTCATCTGCAAAATCGATCAGCGCTTCCAGCCGGCCACCAAGACGAACAAGTTCCTCACGCCATTCCGTGACCGGTTTGTAGAGCGCACCATCCAGCTGACGCCAGGCCTGCAGACGCTGTCGGTCAGTCTCGGAATCAATCAGGTCGGCAAGGGCCTCTGTGCCGAGAAGATCGATTTTGCCATTTGCGAACATGCGGTGCGTGAACTCTCCGGCGATCGCCGGCCTGAAACCGTCAGCATTGCCAAGCATGCGCAGTGCCGCCGCGATGACTGCCATTGATCCGTGCGTATGGATTTCGACGACATCCTCACCTGTGCTCGACCGCGGGCCTGCCATTGCCAGAACCAGCGCTTCATCGAGCGGCATGTGGTTGTCATCAAACAGTCTGGCAAGCTGAAAACAGCCGGGGGACGGACAGCTCGCACCAAACACCGCCAGTGACGTATGCGCAGCAGGACCGCTGATCCGGATGACCGCGATGGCGGATCGTCCGGGCGGTGTTGCGAGGGCGAAGATGGTGTCCTGCTTGCCTGTCATTGACAGGTGTCTCCCTTTTCATCATCAGACGGCTGGGGTACCGTTTCCGGTATAGCGGTTTTGCAAACGCCGGTCTGCCGCTTCTTTACCTGTCATTTCCTGTCGGCAAGCTCAACCCGAATCAATCAGGGGACGACCCGCATGACGACGCTCTTCCATGTCACGATCAAAACGCAGCTTGGCTATATGCGGCCTGTCAGTGACGGCACCAGCCTCGTTCGGCTCGAATGGGACCAGTCGCCCTTTTCGACAGCGGACAATCCGGATGATGTTTCACGTGAAACATCAGCTCAACTCGTCGCATATCTTGACGGGTCACTGAAAAATTTCAGACTGCCGATACAAGCTGAGGGAAAATCAGCAACCGGCCAAGCCTGGCTTGAAGCCATGGCGCGTATTCCCTACGGCGCTGTGATGACCTATGCCGAATTCGCAGCTGCGGCCGGAAAACCGGGGGCACCACGCGCTGCCGGAACCGCCTGTTCGACAAATCCGATCCCGATCATATATCCCTGCCACCGCGTGGTCAGAACGGGCGGCGCATTGGGCAATTATGGGGGTGGCAGTAAGCTGGATCCGAAACACCCTGCCAATCTGGGACGCAAGCAGGCCTTGATCGATCTTGAGCAACAGTTCGTCTAGCTGTTCATCTGGTCGAAGAAATCGTCGTTGCTCTTCGAATTCTTCAGCTTGTCGATCAGGAATTCCATCGCGTCGACCGGGCCCATCTGCATCAGAATGCGGCGCAGTACCCACATCTTCGCCAGCGTTCCCTTATCAACGAGAAGCTCTTCCTTACGCGTTCCGGACCTGGTGATGTCGATCGCCGGGAATGTCCGCTTGTCCGACAGCTTGCGGTCGAGAATGACCTCGCTGTTGCCGGTGCCCTTGAATTCTTCAAAGATCACCTCGTCCATCCGCGAACCGGTTTCGATCAGGGCGGTTGCGATGATGGTCAGCGACCCGCCTTCCTCGATATTCCGCGCCGCGCCGAAGAAGCGCTTTGGACGTTGCAGTGCGTTTGCGTCAACACCGCCTGTCAGAACCTTGCCGGATGACGGCACCACCGTGTTGTAAGCGCGCGCAAGTCTTGTGATCGAATCCAGAAGGATCACCACATCGCGCTTGTGCTCAACAAGTCGTTTGGCTTTTTCTATAACCATTTCAGTGACTTGCACATGTCTTGCTACCGGCTCGTCAAAGGTCGAGGAGATCACCTCGCCGCGAACCGAGCGCTGCATGTCTGTCACTTCTTCCGGACGCTCATCAATCAGAAGAACGATAAGATAGACCTCGGGATGATTTTCCGAAATAGCATGCGCGATGCTCTGCAGCATCATCGTCTTGCCTGTGCGTGGCGGTGCCACGATCAACCCGCGCTGGCCCTTGCCCATCGGCGAGACCAGATCGATCACCCGCGGGGTGTTGTCCTTCTTGTCCGGATCGAAAGGCAGCTCAAGTGTCAGCTTCGACTCGGGATATAGCGGAGTGAGATTGTCGAAATTGATCCGGTGACGGACCGCATTCGGCTCCTCGAAATTGATTGTCTCGACCTTGAGAAGCGCAAAATACCGCTCGCCATCTTTCGGCGCGCGAGATCTCCCCTCGACCGTATCACCCGTGCGAAGACCGAAGCGGCGGACCTGGCTTGGCGAGACGTAGATATCGTCAGGCCCGGGCAGATAGTTCGATTCCGGCGCACGCAGAAAACCAAAGCCGTCAGACAGCACTTCAAGGACGCCGCTTCCATAGATGGCGACATCGTTGTTGGCCAGCTGCTTGAGAATCGCGAACATCATGTCCTGCTTTCGCAGGGTGCTTGCGTTCTCGACTTCGAGTTCCTCGGCATATGCCAGGAGATCGGCAGGCGATTTCTGTTTCAGTTCCTGAAGATGCATGGCTTTTGCACACTGGTTAGGGCGGGATACGTGGGGCTAGGCCCAGTACTGAATAACGTCCAGCGTCGGTAACTCTATATGACAGAAACCCGGCGTGGCCGTCAATTAGATTGTCATCGGTCGTTCTGACGGCCAGAAAGCCGCATTCAGCTGAAGCTCGGCTTTACGACTGCCATGAAAACAATGATCACCATCAACACCGTCGGAACTTCGTTCCAGATCCTGTAGACACGCGGCCGCCGTGGCTGCTCGTCATTCTCGAGCTTGCGGCGCATTTTCGAAAACGCGCCATGGCACCCTGCCATCAGCAGAACACACAGGATTTTCACATGCATCCAGGGTTCATACAGCAGTCCCGGCGCCAGAACGATCATCCAGATGCCGAACACAAAGCTGGCAATCATTGCAGGATTCATGATCGCTTTCAGCAGCCGGCGTTCCATCACCTTGAAGGTTTCAGCACGAACTGAACCGATAGTCGTCTCGGCATGATACACAAACAGGCGCGGCAGATAGAGGAGGCCCGCCATCCATGACATCACGGAAATAAGGTGCAACGCTTTTATGACGTCATAGCTCATGAAACTTTGCCTCTTACCCGCGCCAGGAGATCATGGACATGTTCGATCGGCGTCTCGGGGGTGATCCCGTGTCCAAGATTAAAGATATGTGGACGGCCATCCATGGCATCAAGGATTTCATCAATTGCCCGTGCCATTGCATCGCCGCCAGCAATCAGGCTCAACGGATCAAGATTGCCCTGAAGTGTCAGATGCGACGGCAATGTCGCTGCCGCCCAGCGCATATCGACACCGTGATCGATTCCCACACCCTGAAGATCCGTTTCGTTGCAATATTCGATCAAACCCTCGCCAATACCTTTCGGAAATCCGATCAGCGGCGTCTGTATACCGCGTTCCCTTAAAATGGCGGTGATCTGGTTGACCGGATCGATCACGACTTTTTTGCGAAGATGTGCCGGCACCGCGCTTGCCCAGCTGTCAAACAGCATCAGCGCATCCGCGCCGGCCTCGGCCTGAAGGGTTAGAAAATTTGCTGTTGCCTGACAGATCAGATCAAGCAACCGGTCAAACCGAACTTCGTTCTCCCACATCCATCGCCGTGCTGTGGCGAAATCCCGGGATGATCCCCCTTCCAGCAGATATGTAATGATGGTCCAGGGAGCACCAGCAAAACCGATCAACGCCTTGTCTGCGGCAAGGGCTGCCCGGCAATTTCCGATTGCCGTTGCCACAGGTGTCAGCCTCGCTGCCATATCGGCAATCATGGCTTCTGTGATTTCATTGCCCGTTTGCATCGGGTCGAGTTTCGGGCCTTCGCCGGTGACGAACCTCACATTCCGATCAAGCGCCCAAGGCACCATCAGGATGTCGGAAAAAATGATCGCAGCATCAAATCCGAAGCGATCTATCGGTTGCAAAGTTACTTCAACAGCCTTTTCCGGATTCAAACAGAAAGAAATGAAATCCGGTTCCGATGCCCGAACTGCCCGATATTCTGCGAGATATCTTCCAGCCTGACGCATGAGCCAGACAGGGCGTTCTTTGGATTGGCGTCCCGATAATGTCTCGAGGAAGAGGCTGGCCATGGCTCGGTGTTCCGTCTCTCAATAATAATAAGAGATTATATATAAGAAGGTTGAAGGGGATGTGGGTCTGGTGGAAAACAGCTTTCGCAAGATCGTCCACAGTTTATCCACAAATCCCGTTCCAATCTCAACTGGCTTTTCCGACGCAGGAAAAAGGGTTGTGACAGGTTTCCCGTTATCCGCGATCTCAAAATGTGCGGCTTATCCACATGAGGATTGTTCGCCACCCCAGTGAGCATAAATCGTGTTTTCTGACATGGACGCAAAAACAGTCCCCAATTTCTGATTCCCGGCACACAGGAAAGTCACATCCTTCAGCTATTGAAAACAGGATCGGAAAAGCCGTGACATGAAATATCCAAACCCCTAATTTCACCCGATGACAGACGCACAGCTACATATCCATCTCGTGTCTGATTCCACAGGCGAGACGGTACATCAGATCGCGAGAGCCTGTGTCGCACAGTTTCCGAATGTCCGGACCACGGAACATGTCTGGACACTGGTTCGAAGCCTGAATCATGTCGAGGCTGTATTTGCCGGCGTGGAACGCAATCCCGGCGTTCTTCTAATGAGTGTGGTCGACGCTGATCTGCGCGCCGAATTCGAGAAGCGCTGTACCGAGCGTCATATCCCGCATGTGTCGGTTCTTGATCCGGTGGTCGATCTCTTGGGCTCGCTTCTCGGGCAGCCCTCGCGGAACAGACCGGGCGGCCAGAGACAGCTCGATTCCGCCTATTTCGAGAGAATGGCTGCTGTCGATTTCGCCGTCCGCCATGATGACGGCCTCAACATGGCTGAACTTCATGATGCCGATATTCTGCTTGTCGGTGTTTCGCGCACCTCGAAAACACCGACATCCATGTATCTGGCACACCGCGGTTACAAGGTCGCCAACTATGCGCTTGTTCCGGGCGTGCCTTTTCCAATGCAGTATGTCGATGGGCTGAAACTTCTGATTGTCGGGCTGACCAATGATCCCAAGCGCCTCAGCGTGGTTCGCAAAACACGCCAGATCGCGCAATCTGACGAGAAAAACACAAGCTATTCGGATATCGACCTGATCACTGAAGAGGTGCGTGACGCACGCCGCCTGTTTGCACGCAATGGCTGGCCGGTGATCGATGTCACCCGCCGGTCAATTGAAGAAACCGCTGCTGCGGTCATTCAGTTCTACACAAGCTCGCAGGAGTCACAGCAGTGAGCGCTGTGATCCCGTTTGCAACCTTGCCGTCTGGCCCGCTTGTCCTGGCTTCGGCAAGTGCGACCCGGCGCGGATTGCTGGAGCGTGCCGGATTCGATGTCATCTGCCTTCCCGCCAATGTTGATGAGCAAAGCATCCGCGCTGCCGCTGCTGCCGAGAATGTACCAGCTGGTGAAACAGCTGTGGTCCTCGCCGAAATGAAGGGTCAAGCCGTCTGCCAGTCGCATGAACTGGCCCCGGGACAACTGCTTCTGGCTGCTGACCAGATCCTTGAACTGGATGGCGCCATGCTCGGCAAGCCGGCAAGCCGTGACGAGGCAGCCGACCAGTTGTCACGATTGGCCGGTCGTGAGCACCGGCTTTTAACCGCCGTTGTCATGTTTCGGGACGGCACGCGAATCTGGCATCGCCTTGCCACGAACAGCCTGCATGTCCGGGCGCTGACTGAACCCGAGATTGATGGCTATCTCGATGTGATAGGTGAAGCCGCGTTCTGGAGCCCGGGAAGCTATCAGATCGAGGGGCGGGCATGCATCTGTTCAACCGGATCGAGGGATGCCATTACAGCATTCTTGGTCTGCCTCTTGTCGAGATCACCGGATTTCTGCGTGCACACGGATTGTCCTTGGCGCCATCTGCCGGAGGGCGCGGATGATGCTTGTCATCGGCCTGACCGGCGGGATCGCGACCGGCAAATCTACAACAGCAACTGATGATCACGGATCGCGGGATTCCGCTTCATGACGCCGATGCGGCTGTTCATGACATGATGGCGGCCGGCGGGTTGGCGACGGGTCCGGTGGCCAAGGCGTTTGGCGATGAAATGCTGACGGCGGAAGGCGCTGTTGACAGGCAGCGGCTTGGCCGGGCCGTTTTGCCGACAGCGCAAGTCGAAAACAGCTTGAGGCCCTTATTCATCCGCTGGTGGCTGCCGACCGCGACAGATTTTTGGATGAGCACCGAAAAGCCGGCGCACCGCTTGTGGTTCTTGATATTCCCTTGCTGTTCGAGACTGGCGGTGATGCGGTCTGCGACTTTGTCATTCTGTGCAGCACATCGGAGCAGACCCAGAGAGAACGGGCACTGGCACGGGACGGCATGACCGAAACCAAGCTCGATGCCATTCTCGCCAGCCAGATGCCGCTTGCTGAAAAACGCGCCAGGGCAGATGCCGAGATTGATACCAGCTCTGGTCTGGACAAGGCGGAGGCGATGCTCGACTCTATTCTTGAGGGCCCGATACGGCAGCTTCGGCAGGAGGCGGACTGATGCGCGAAATTGTTCTCGATACGGAAACGACAGGCATTGATCCGGCGCAGGGACACCGGATCATCGAGATTGGCGCGCTGGAAATCGTCAACCAGACGCCGACCGGTGCGCAGCTGCATCTCTACATCAATCCCGAGCGCGAGGTGGAGGCCGGTGCGCTGGAAGTCCACGGGCTGAGCAATGAATTTCTGGAAGACAAGCCGCTCTTTGCCGACATTGTCGATGAATTTCTGGAATTCATCGGGGATGACTCGATGGTCATTCACAATGCGCCCTTCGATATGGGCTTCATCAATTCGGAGCTGAAACGCTCTGGGGCGCGAGGAACTGCCGATGAGCCGTGCCACCGATACGCTGAGCATGGCGCGCCGCAAGTTTCCCGGCGCGCAGGCCAATCTGAATGCGCTCTGCCGCAGGTTCGATATCGACAACAGCCACCGTGACCTTCACGGCGCGCTTGTCGATGCCGATCTACTGGCCTCGGTCTATCTCGAACTTCTTGGTGGCCGGCAGCGGAACCTGTCTCTCGAGCCGGACCAGACTTCGCAGAAATCAGGCGACAGCAACGCGGCGGGTCAGGATGAAGGCTTTGTCCTTCAGGCCGACGCCGCGCGTTTTGACAGGCCGCATGAGGCAAGCGATGCCGAAAGGGCGGCACATCTTGCGCTTCTTGAAAAACTGCAGGATCCGGTCTGGAACCGCTGATCCGTCTTTGCCATCAGGCTTCTGTACCGGAATCCGCACCAGTATCTGCACCGTTTCCGGCCTGCTGGCGTTCAAGGTTGTTCTGGTAGACAGCAACGAAATCGATCGGCTGGATGCTGAGCGGCATGAACCCGCCATCCCGTGTCATGTCGGAAATGATGGCGCGGGCAAACGGGAACATCAGGCGCGGCGCCTCGATCATGATCAGTGGGTTCAGATCATCCCGCTCGGTGCCCGGCGCCGATACGATAGCGGCATAGGTCAGTTCTGCAAGAAACAGCGATTTCTCACCGGCCTTTGCGCGGGCACTGAGCGACAGCATGACTTCATACTGTTCGCTGTTCAGGCCGCGTGCACCGACATTGACGCCAATTTCGACATCGGGCTGTGACGGCGGGTCGATCAGAATGTCCGGTGCGTTCGGGTTCTCGAAAGACAGGTCTTTGATATATTGTGCGTGAACGACGATCTGGCGTGGCGCGCGATCTTCTGTTGCTGCGCCCTGCTCTCCGTTATTTGGTGTTTCCGCCATTTGGGTCA
The DNA here is from genome assembly GCA_038144055.1 of Alphaproteobacteria bacterium. Taxonomy (GTDB): domain Bacteria; phylum Pseudomonadota; class Alphaproteobacteria; order Puniceispirillales; family Puniceispirillaceae; genus UBA8309. The sequence goes on from JAYQNB010000004.1 coordinate 187,032, forward strand.
TCCTTCCCTGAAGATGGTGTCGCATTGTCCTTGGTGCTGCCTTGGACAAGCTGCGTATGTTTCAAATCCGCTGCGGCGATAGCATGCCGGCGTCCACGCCGCAAGCGCCGCGCCATTAGTGGCGGTCGAGCTTCTTGTTGTCGGGATGACGTTCCTCGAAATCGCCTTCGATGACGTCATCTTCTGGTGGTTGGTATGTGTTGCCGCGCGCCGGATTATCGTTGGTCCAGTGAAAACTGGACCCGCTGGTCCCGAACGGCATGCCGCCACGCATCATGAACCCGCCGCGGCTGGTCAGCCACTTCAGCAGGGATGCCCCGATCAGGGTCCGGATAACGGGCAGGAACAGGACAAGACCGATCGCATCGGTCAGATAACCGGGGATCAGCATCAGCACCGCACCCGCCATGATCGACGTTCCGGCAGCCAGAGAGGCGACAGGCGCCGCGCCGCGCGCCAGCTGCGCTTGAAGCGAAGACATGATGGCCCGGCCCTGATTGCGAAGAAGCCAGATTCCCACCATCGCGGTCACGAAAATGCCGCCGATGGTCAGCAGAACGCCCAACTCACCGCCGATGGCGACCAGTGCGGCGAGTTCCGCCCACACCCAGAGACAAAATCCGATGATGATGAGAAGAGGCACGTTATTTCTGTTCCGTTTTGCGTTACCGGCCACTCAGCCTTGGTGTTTTTCGGCTATTTTCGCCAAAATGTCCGTCAGAACACAGAAAAAATACGCCTGACCGGCTTGCTGGATTATTCAGGCAACATATGTATCCTAGTGATCCGCATTGTAAGGGGCTTTGCGGTAAAGACCAAATCATCCCGCCGGGGGACCTCGTGCCTTATATCGATATCATCATCTTCGCCGTGATCGCCGTATTGCTGGTGCTGCGCCTTCGTTCTGTTCTCGGGCAGCGGACCGGCTATGACGAGCAGCCACAACGCGACAACAGGTTCGACAAGGAAACGGCCGATGTCATTTCCATTGATTCAGGACGTCGCGCGGATGTTGTCGAGGGTCATGGGATCGATGCGCTTAGCAAAGCCGACCGCAGTTTCTCGGAGAAAACATTTCTGAACGGTGCGGCGGCAGCATTCGAGATGATTCTCACCGCCTATGCGGATGGTGATCTTGCCAAGTTGAAGCGCCTGCTGGGCTACGATCTTCTGCAGAGCTTTACACAGTCGATCCAGCAGCGGATTCGCGAAGGCGAGTCTCTGAAGATCGTTCTGGATGAACTTCGTGATGTCCGGATCACCGATGCAAAGGTATTCGACAATGTTGCTTCGGTGACTGTCGAGTTCCAAAGCACCCAGACCCGCATCCTGACAGACAGCGATGGTGAAACCATCGAGGACGAGGACACGGGAACACGGGACCTGATCGATATCTGGACATTCGAGCGTGACCTGACACTCGATGATCCCAACTGGAAACTTGCCGAGACAGAAGTTCCGGACGAGGACTAGTTCCGGCGAGATGAAGTGGCGGCAATGGTGATGACCTTCCCGCAGGACAATATGGATGATGATGACGCGGCTGTCTGGGAACGGCTTACCCGCGGCGTCAAAGCCTATGAGCCTGAACTGCCGCCTGCCCGTCCGGCAAAGTCGCCGAAAGCCAAACCGAAACAGGCGCGCCGGGCAACGGTGACGCCATCCTCACGACCCTCTCTGCAGCTAAACAGACATCCCAGCCTATTGACCTTCGCAGCGGCGAGAAGGCCGGAATTGACGGTGCGACGAGGCGGCGGCTTGCCCAAGGTCAGATCCCGATCGAGGCGCGTCTCGATTTGCACGGGCTGACCGCGGCCCAGGCAGAACGGCGATTGGCGCGGTTTGTCGATCAGGCGGCGCGCACCGGCATCCGCTGTGTGCTGGTGATCACCGGCAAGGGAAACGAGGGCAAGGGCGTGTTGCGGCGGCAGGTACCGCTCTGGCTGAAGACCCCGCCCCTGTCCAGCCAGATCCTTGCAATATCGCAGGCGCGCCAGACAGATGGCGGCGGCGGTGCCCTTTATGTGATGCTTCGCCGGAAACGGCAGACCGGATGACACCTTTCGGGCAACGCATGCGCGAGCTTCGTGCCGAACGGGGTCTGACACAGCAGCAGCAGGCTGAACAGCTTGGTGTATCAAAGGCCTATATATCGGCTCTTGAAACCGGCAACCGGGGCAAGCCGTCTTCTCCGTTTGTCGACCAGATCTGCGTCTGGCTCGGACTGATCTGGGATGATGCCGAGGAATTGAAGACGCTTGCCGCCATGTCTCATCCAAAGCCTGTGATCGATGCGTCGGGAACACATCCCGAGGCGGTGGCGCTGGCCAATCTTATTGCCCAGAATATTGAACATCTCGATCAGGATGCTTGCGAGCGCCTGATGACACGCCTTCGCGAAGAGCTTGCCAACAGGCAGGGATGAGGGCCGGAGCAGGCCCTGCACAACCTTCGGCTTTGTCGGTGCTGTAACTTGTGATAGGAATTCGCCTGCCGGACGCCTGTCCGGATCATCGAAAACCTGACCGGAAGATCAGCATGACACCTGAAGAGCTGCCAAAGCACACACCGAGAATTTCGGTTGAAAGCCCTTCCAAGCTTTCAAGCGGTGACATACACGAGCTGTGTGACGCTGCGGAAGGCGCGATCATGGCCGGTGGCGGTTTCGGCTGGCTGACGCCGCCGCCGCGTTCGGTCATGGAGGATTACTGGCGTGGCGTGCAGATGATTCCGGAACGGCATCTTGTTGTCGCCAAGCTGGACAAAGTGATTGCCGGCTCCTGCCAGATCGTCCGCCCGCCCCGCAATAACGAGGCGCAGGCCTTCACCTGTCAGCTGACTACATTCTTCGTCGCCCCCTGGGCGCGTGGTCATGGTCTGGCCCAGATGATCGTCGCCGAGGCCGAGGCGCTGGCCAAGACCAAGGGATTCCTGATGATCAACCTTGATGTGCGGGCAACCCAGACGCGCGCCATCCAGTCGTTTGAAGCGCGGGGCTTCAGCCGTTATGCGGTCAATGAACAATATGCGCGGGTCGATGATGCCTATGTGACAGGATATTATTTTCACAAGGAGCTGAAGTGATGTCCTATGACAATGACAATATTTTCGCGGAAATTCTTCGTGAGGAGATTCCCTGCAAGAAAATCGCCGAGGACGAGCACACGCTAGCCTTTGAGGACATCAATCCGCTGCGCGCCGTTCATGTTCTTGTGATCCCGAAAGGGCCCTATGTCGACTGGCGCGACTTTGCTGCCACCGCAAGTGCCGATGAGCAGGCCGCCCTCACCCGCATGATTGCCCATGTGGCGGATCTCGCCGGCATCGCCGAGGGCGGGTATCGAGTGGTTTCCAATATTGGCCGGGATGGCGGTCAGGAAGTGCCTCATCTTCATATGCATGTGCTGGGCGGAGAGCCTGTCGGACCTCTTGTGGCGCGCGGCTGAATTTCTCCTCTACCGCAAGCAACATCCCTGCGTAATTTCAGAAAATTCTAATAATCTTGTGAGGTTAGCACTGTCCGGACATCATGGATGATCCAGAAGGACAGGGTTCCTCAATGCATGCCAGCATCAAGACGGTGGCCTTTCGCGGCATCGACACCATACCGGTCGAGGTGCAGGTCCATGTTGCCAATGGTCTTCCGGCGATGGCCATTGTCGGGCTTGCCGACAAGGCTGTTGCTGAATCGCGTGAACGGGTCCGCGCGGCGCTGGCGTCCATCGGGCTGGCGCTCCCGCCCAAGCGGATCGCGATCAATCTGGCGCCTGCCGATGTGGTAAAGGAGGGCGCGCATTACGACCTTCCCATTGCGCTTGGCCTTCTGGTTGCCATTGGAACGGTGCCAGCCGATGCGGTGGACGGATCATTCGTGCTTGGCGAGCTGTCACTGCATGGCGGCATAGAACCGGTGTCGGGCGTTTTGCCGGCAGCGATGGCGGCGGTCGGGGCAGGCATGGACCTGATCTGTCCGCAGGCATGCGGGCCCGAGGCCGCCTGGGCGAGTGACCTTGGTATTGTCGCGGCGCCGGATCTGATGTCGCTTCTCAACCATCTTTGCGGCATTCAGATGCTGGAACCGCCAAGGCCCAAACTTCTTCCGCCGGCGCATCAGGCCCCTGATATGTCCGATCTGAAGGGCCAGGAGACCGCCCGCCGGGTGCTGGAAATCGCGGCGGCGGGCCGTCACAATCTGCTGATGGTCGGCCCGCCCGGTGCAGGCAAGTCGATGCTTGCGGCGCAGCTTCCCGGTTTGCTTCCGCCCTTGTCTGCGCGTGAGGCACTCGATGTTACGATGCTTCATTCGGTTGCCGGCCAGCTTCCCGCCGGCGGGCTGGTTCAGACACGACCATTTCGTGACCCGCATCATTCCGCGTCGATGGCCGCACTTGTCGGTGGCGGTGTGCGGGCACGCCCGGGTGAGATTTCTCTCGCCCATGGCGGTGTCCTGTTTCTCGACGAACTCGCCGAATTCACCAAACCGGTGCTCGATGCGTTACGCCAGCCACTCGAGACCGGCCAGATCGTGGTCGCGCGTGCCAACCACCATGTTACCTATCCTGCAAGATTCCAGCTGGTGGCCGCGATGAATCCCTGCCGTTGCGGTTATCTTGGCGATCCGGCGCGTGCCTGTACACGCGCCCCTGATTGTGGACGTAACTATTGCGCGCGCATTTCAGGCCCGATGATCGACAGATTCAACATGATCATCGAAGTACCTGAGGTCAGTGGCAGTCTTCTTCTTCGCGACACAGCGGGAGAACCGAGCGTGTCTGTTGCGCGGCGGGTGGTGGCAGCGCGGGATTTCGCCGGGGAACGGGACCCCGAGGCGCCCGTGGATGCCACATCTGATATCAGCGGAGATACGAGAATTCTGCTGGAAAAGGCGATCGAAACACAGTCGCTGTCAGCGCGTGGCTTTCACCGGATATTGAGGGTGGCGCGAACAATCGCCGATCTTGAAAGATCGGACCGTATTGAAAGATGTCATCTTGCCGAGGCGCTGGCCTATCGGGCGATGCCGTTGCTGGCATAGCCCGGCCGTGCCGCCTCGATGGCGTCCCAGGTCAGGGCCGCGACATCGATCCCCGACAAAGTCAGGATTTCCCGCACGCCTGTTGGCGAGGTGACGTTGATCTCTGTCAGATAGTCGCCAATCACATCAATGCCGACAAACAGTAGCCCCCGTCGGCGAAGTTCAGGCCCGATACGCTCGCAGATTTCGAGATCGCGCGCCGTCAGGTCGGTGGCCACCGCACTACCCCCGACATGGAGGTTTGATCGCGCTTCGCCCTCCATCGGCACACGGTTTACCGCGCCGACGGCGGTGCCATCGACAAGGATGATCCGCTTGTCGCCTTCACGCACAGCGGGAAGATAGGACTGCACCATCACCGGTTCACGCGATCCGGCAAAGAACATTTCCAGCAGTGAATTCAGATTCTGGTCACCCGGCGCCAGCCGGAACACCCGGCACCGCCATTGCCGAACAGTGGCTTGACGATGATGTCCTTGTGGCTCTCCCGAAAAGCCTTGATGGCATCCGGATCGCGCGAGATCAGGGTTGGTGGCATCAGATCGGGAAACAGGGTGACAAGCAGCTTTTCCGGCGCGTTGCGCACCTCGGCCGGATTGTTCACCACCATGGTCGTCAGCGGCAGCATCTCCAGAAGATGCGTCGCCGTGATATAGGCCATGTCAAATGGCGGGTCCTGGCGCATCAGGATCACATCGAATGTCGAAAGGTCGCGGCGGACAGGCTCGCCGGCTGTGAAATGGTCACCAACTTCGTCGCGAAGCGTAAGTGTCCGGCAGACGGCTTCGGGCCTGCCATCGGCGAGCGTCAGGCTGTCGGGAAGATAGTAGTGCAATTCATGGCCGCGCTTCTGGGCCTCAAGCCCAAGGGCGAAACTTGTGTCGCCGCGAATGTCGATGGATTCCACAGGGTCCATCTGGATGGCAACACGAAGCGGCATGTGTCTGGTCCTAGTCCCGCTGGTCGGTGCGAAGCGTGATGTAATTCACAACCTGCTGTGCGAAACGCAGATCTCTGGCATGGCTGACCACACGGTTCATTTCCTCTGCATCAGCGGCAACCCCGGACAGATAGACGGTCCCGTTAACCACATCGATGCTGAAATTCAGCGAGGATACACCGCTATCGGCGATCAGCTTTCCGCGGAGCTGGGCACTGGCCGCAAGATCCTTGGCGATGTCCTTGATCGAGGATTTGTCGGTGACCTGAATCTCGTTCACTACCTCGCGCACTCCGCGAACTTCCCATGTCAGCTTGGTTGCCAGAACCTTTTCTTCGGGTGTTTTGACCTTTCCGGTCAGCAACACGGCACCGTCATTGACCGTGACATCGACCACTGTCGGCAGGCTGGCATCTGTCTGCAGGAAATTGTCCTGGATCTTTGTAAAGATCAGACCGTCTGAAACCGAAGTGGACAGGCCCTTTTCGGTCGATGACGCGGCAACTGCTGCTGTTCCGACACCAAGCACCGCCGGCGCGCAGCCCGAGAAGAGCAATGCGGCGAGAACCAGCAGGGCCATCGCCATGACAAGGCTCGTCACAGAGCGGGAAGGAAGCTGGTGCTGGCGGATGGTTGTGGATTCCATGGCGGAAAATCCCTCGGGTTCGGTTGGCGTGAACGCTTAGACGCCAATGTGCCGCTTGCCGATTCGACGGTCAAGTCTGGCGGTGCATCAATTAGGCGGGATCACACCACCATGCATCACGAAGATGCTGGATTGGCAGGCTGTCGCGCCATGTAAAGGGCGAGATGCGGATCAGGTCGAAACGGCATTCAAGATCAGGTGAAATATGGTTCCGGGCCATAAACTCGCGGGCGGCATTGCAAATCCGCTTCTACTGCATCGGTGATGGCATGCCGTCGTGACCGGTTGGCCGCCGGTATTTCACCTCGCAGAAAATGATCACGCGGCCACGTCGCACAACAAGGTCGATCTCGCCGCCGGCAGCCCTGTACCGTCTGGCCAGAAGCCGGTGACCCGTGCAGACAAGCCAGGCAAGCGCGGCAAATTCGGCATATCTGCCGGCACGCTCGGCCTGCCGGCGTTCAGCTGGTGCCCGCTTCATCACCATTCAGCGCCAGCGCCGCCCGATAGACACGGTTGCGCGGCAGGCCGGTCGCCTCGACGACGGCTTTCACCGCATCCCGCAGCCTCTGGCCCTCGAGCTCGGCGCGAAGCATGCCGTCGAGGGTGGCATCGTCAATCTCTTCATCGCCACGCGGCTTGCCGCCAACGACGAGAACAATCTCGCCCTTCGGCTTGTTGGCCTTCATCTCGGCGGCGAGCTCGTCAAGGCTGCCGCATTTCACGTCTTCATGCAGTTTGTCAATTCGCGTGCGACGGCGGCCGGGCGGGGCCCAAGTATATCTGCCATTTCAGCAAGGCTGGCAGCGATACGGGATGGTGTCTCGAACCAGATTGTGGTCGCGCGCACCCCTTCAATTTCGGCAATCTGGTCACGGCGGGCTTTGGCAGACCCGGCAAGAAATCCGGCAAACATGAACCTGTCTGTCGGCAGGCCCGAAATCGCGAGAGCGGCCAGAACCGCGCTTGGCCCGGGAACCGAAAGCACCGGGATGTCCTGTTCACGGCAGGCGGCGACGAGCTTGTAGCCCGGATCGGAAATCAGGGGTGTGCCGGCATCGCTTACAAGAACAACCGCCTTGCCGTCCGCAAGCTGGTCCAGAAGCCAGGGTCGCATCGCTGCCCCATTATGGTCATGATAGGCGACCATCTTTGCGCTTGTCGCGGTACCGGTCAGGTTCAACAGCTTGCGGGTGACCCTTGTATCCTCGCATGCGATGATATCGGTGCCGGACAGCACCTCGGCAGCGCGCGGCGAAAAATCGCCAAGATTGCCGATTGGTGTGGCGACAAGGGTGAGTGTGCCGGGTGTCATGACGGGGCAGCTGCCGGGAAGTGGATCCTGAAGCAGGATATAGCCCATTAATGACTTGCAGGCAAAAACAGGGCATATTGGCGTTTCGCTGAGTGAGAGGATTTTTGGCAATGACGAGGCGGCTGCTGACACCCATTCTGGTCCCGCTGTTCCTTGCGGCCTGTGGTGTCGCGGTGGAACAAAGCTCGTTGCCGCAAACCTCTGCGCCTGAGACTGTTCCCGAAATCGAAACCGCCGCCGTGCAGCAGTCCTCGCAAGCCACCAGCGCAAGCGATGACGGGATTTCCCTGCCGATGAACCGGTCGATATGGCCTCGCTTGCCCCGTCAGTGACCGGCAGCATCGACGGTTTGATCGAGATGATCGAGGAAGAGGCAGAAGCAGAAGCGGGGGCGAAAGAAAAGGCAGCTGAAGAAACGGTGGCGCAGCCCCCGGTTCAAACCGAAATTCCGGACAGTGAGACAGCCGCTGTTTCCGAAGATGAAGCTCCCGGTGCTTCGGATGGAACTCAGACCTTGTCTGAAGCCGCACCCGACAAAGCAAAGCTGGATGAAGAGTCGGCAGCCTCGGCGGTCGGCAACATCATCTGGAATCTCGAGGCGGCAAACCGCGGCCGCGCCGCGCCAGAGGCAGAACCCGTGGTTCCGGTGGGCCCCGACCCGTCACTCGCCACCGAAGCGCTGGAGGCCGCCTTTGCTATGCTGGCGCGCCGTGATCAGGGCCTCGAAACCGGCGGCTTCATCATGCCGCCGAAACCTGATGGCACCATGCGGATTGCTCTTCTGGTGCCGAAATCGGGCGAGAATGCTGTTCTCGGAAATGAGCTTCAGCGCGGCGCTGAACTCGCTCTCTTTTCACTGCGCAACAGCCAGATCGAGCTTCTGGTCTTCGATACGGTAGAAAAAGGTGGCGGTGTTGCCGCGCGTGAGGCTGTCGTTGCCGAAGCGGATATCATTGTTGGCCCCCTGTTCTCCGATGCGGTTGTGTCGGCGCGGCAGGTTGCTGCCACCCATGGCGTGCCGATGCTGGCCCTGTCGAACAACACCGCCATCGCTGGGCGGGGAAGCTGGCTGTTCGGCTATTTGCCCGAACAGCAGGTTGATATTCTGCTCGGCCATGCGCTTACCGCAGGACGCAGCAAGGTCGGCATCATCGCTGCAGATGACGTGTTTGGCCAGAGACTGGCGCGCCATGCGCGAAAACGTCTTGGGCAGTTTGGCCTTGAGCCTGAAGATTTCATCACGCTGACGGCGGCGCAACTCGCCAGCGAGGAGCAGTTGAAGAACGCCGTCAAACGCTTTACCGGGTACACCCCGCCGGCTGATGACGAGGACACGCCGGCCGCCTCGGAGCTGCCACCGCCACGCTTTGATGCCGTGCTGTTCGCTGGCAGTGCCGACTTTGCCCTTCGCACAGCTCCGGTCCTCGCCTATTACGATGCCGATCCGGAACGTGTGCTCTATCTCGGCAATGCACAATGGAACCAGCGCCGCATTCTGATGGAGCCGTCGCTGCAGGGTGGGCTGTTCGCGTCGCGCCCGACCGACCGCGACGATGCCTTCAACGCGCTCTGGTCCGATGCCTTGGGCGGACGTCCCGGTGCACTGGCCCGGCTCAGCTTTGATGCGATGGCGATGGCCGCGATCCTGGCCGGGCAAAAGCGTGAAACCTGGAACGCCGCATTGGAAGCTGGATCGGGATATAACGGTTTCAGCGGCGCTTACCGTCTGATGCCGGATGGTGGCAACCGGCGCAGTTTCGAGATCCGCCAGGTCAGCGGCGGTGTGTCTACCATCTTCCAGTCGGCACCAGATAAAATCTGATCCGGCTAGCCCTGCCCGGCAAGAAGCGCACTTATCACCCGGTTGAGAAGAAGCCGCCCGCTTTCTGTTACGCACAGCCTGTCCGGATCCGCTGTCAGAAGGCCGGCTTCCAAAAGCTGATCATATGCCGTCATGTCGATCAGTTTCGACCGGTCGCCAAAAGCAGCCTCCAATGCCGGCAAATCGACGCCATCCGACAGCCGCAGCCCCATCATCAGCCGTTCGGCAACGGCGTCCCCGGGCCCATCCTCGGTTCGGGTTTCAACGGCATGGCCGTCTGCTTCGACAGCGTCGAGCCAACCTGCCGGGCTGCGCCGCGTGGCGGTGCCGGTCCGGTTTCTCCCGTTGCTGATCCGGCCATGGGCCCCGGGGCCGATGCCGATCCAGTCCTCGGCTTGCCAGTAGATCATATTGTGCCGGCCTTCAGACCCTGGCCGCGCATGGTTTGAAATTTCGTAGGCAGGAAGTCCGGCAGCACTCATCAGCCGGTTCGTCTCTGCATACATATCGGCCGCAAGCCCGTCATCAGCCGTGAGGATGTCGCCGTGCCGCGCGCGGGTATAGAACCCGGTTCCCGGCTCGATGGTCAGCTGGTAAAGCGACATGTGGTCCAGCCCGAGATCAAGCGCCATCTGCAATTCCAGGGTCCAGTCAGCCAGCTGCTGGTCACGCCGTGCATAGATCAGGTCGATTGACAGCCTGTCGAATGTCTGCCTTGCGGTGCGAAGCGCGGCCATCGCCTCCTGTGCGGAATGTTCGCGTCCCAGAAACGCCAGTGCCTCGTCACGAAGCGATTGCACGCCAAGCGACAGCCTGTTCACTCCGGCTGCGCGAAATCCGGTGAAGGTCTCGGCTTCAGCTGATGTGGGATTTGCCTCGGCGGTGATTTCGATATCGGGGGCGAGGCCGAACAGCCGGTCTGCGTCGGCGATGATGCCCTCGACAAGCCATGCCGGCATCAGGCTTGGCGTGCCGCCCCCGAAAAAAATGCAGTCGAGATGCCGCCCGGCCCCATAGGCCTGCGCCATATGTTCAAGCTCGCGGCGATAGGCACCGGCGAACCTGGCATGATCAATCTCGGCCGCGACATGCGAGTTGAAATCACAATAGGGGCATTTCGCCCGGCAAAAGGGCCAATGAACATAAAGGGCGAGCCGGGGCGCGGGGATGGTCATGGAAAACAGGCGGCAACCAGCTTGGCAAAGGCATCGGCGCGATGGCCGATATCGAGCTTTTCCTGCGGGTCCATCTCGCCAAAGGTGAGGTCATAGGTTTGGGCACGGAACATCGGGTCATATCCGAATCCGCGGTCACCGCGCGGCGGCCAGACCAGTTCGCCATCCACGCGCCCCTCGAACACCTCGTGATGACCATCCGGCCACGCCAGTGCAAGCACGCAGGTAAAATAGGCGCGCCTGTCGCGCCGCCGGTGGCGGCGAGCGAACTGTTCACCTTCTGCATGGCCATGATGAAGTCACGGTCGGGACCTGCCCAGCGCGCCGAATAGATCCCCGGCGCTCCGTTCAGTGCCGGCACCACCAGCCCGGAATCATCGGCGATGGCAGGTTTGCCTGTGGCTTCGACTGTATGGCGCGCCTTCAGAACGGCATTGCCGATAAAGCTCTTTTCTGTCTCTTCAGGTTCCGGGACACCATGGTCCGCAGCGGATGTCACCTGAAACGGGCGCCCTTCGCACAGGGCCGATATTTCACGAAGCTTGCCGGCATTGTGCGAGGCGAGAACAAGCTCCGTTTCGGTGAAAATGCGATGTGGCGATGCCATGCGCGTCTCCGGACCCGGGCTAGAGCGCTGCGCGGACGGCGCCGTCCTGCATGGTGAACAGTTGCTTGCAGCCGGCCTCGGCAAGGTCGAGAAGCTGGTCGAGCTCGTCCCGCCGGAACGGCCGTTCCTCGCCCGTTGCCTGAATTTCCACGAGGCCGCCATTGCCGCTCAGCACGAAATTGGCATCGATTTCCGCATTGCTGTCCTCGATATAGTCAAGGTCGGCGACAGGCATGCCCTGCCAGATGCCGCAAGAGATGGCGGCCACATTCTCGCGCACCGGCTGGCGGGTGATGCTGCCGGCAAGGAGCATTTTTCGGTGGCGATGCGAAGCGCTACCCAGGCACCGGTAATGGCGGCGGTACGTGTCCCTCCATCTGCCTGAAGCACATCGCAGTCGAGCTTGATCTGATGCTCGCCAAGCGCTTCCAGATCTGTGACAGACCGGAGCGCGCGTCCGATCAGGCGCTGGATTTCGAGCGTCCGCCCACCCTGCTTTCCGCGCGACGCCTCGCGGTCCGTGCGTGTGTGGGTGGAGCGTGGCAGCATGCCATATTCGGCGGTGACCCAGCCGCGGCCCGTGTTGCGAAGGAACGAGGGGACCCGGTCCTCGACAGAAGCGGTGCACAGTACATGCGTGTTACCGAATTTCGCGAGGCATGATCCTTCGGCATGCAGCGAGAATCCCTGTTCGAGTGTGACGGTGCGAATTGCGTTTGGCGCACGGCCGGAAGGACGCTCCATGAAAAATCCCCTGCTGGTATGGTCTGAACTGAAATGGACAGGACGACGGCGCAGGCTTCCTGCCACAGCGCGCGATTGACCCCGCATCCGGCGTTACCCTAAGCTGAAATCATGAATGACGCTACCCTTCTCGGTCTGAAACCGCGCGCGCTCGAGATTTTCAACGCGCTGGTCACCGCCTATCTCGGATCGGGCCAACCGATCGGATCGAAGACGCTTGCACAGCGCCTGCGGCATGACCTGTCGCCGGCGTCAATCCGCAGCAATATGAGTGACCTCGAGCAAGCCGGGCTGCTTTATGCGCCGCATACATCTGCCGGACGCGTGCCGACGGAAACGGGCCTTCGCATGTTTGTCGACGGCCTTATGGAATACAGCCCTGATCTGGTGACCGAAGACCGCATGTCGATTGATGGCGAATGCGCCGTTCGCAATATCTCGGTCGACGAGCTGCTGGAGAAGACCAGCCGCACCCTGTCCGGCCTGTCACGCTGTGCAAGTCTTGTGCTGTCGCCGGCAAGCAATGCCGAGCTGCAGCATTTCGAATTTGTTCCGCTTGGCGAGAACCGCGCGCTGGCCGTGCTTGTGCGGATGGACGGCAAGGTGGAAAACCGGTTGATTGATCTGCCACCGGGTGTGCCGCAATCGGCGCTTGTGCGGGCCAGCAACTATATGAATGCGCGCTTGTCGGGGCGCGATCTGATGGCGGTCACAGGTCTGATCCGAACCGAAATCGCGGCTCAGCGCGCTGAACTCGACGAGGTCTCGCAACGCCTTGTCGAGGCTGGTGTCGGATTGTGGGTCGGTGACGGGTCCGCGGATGAAGCGGTGCTGGTGATGCGGGGCCAGGCCAATCTTCTCGATGATATTCAGGCCGGCGAGGAGCTGGATACCATCAGGCAATTGTTTGACGAGCTGGAGGCGCGGGAAAATGCGCTGCGTCTTCTCGATGCAACGACCGAGGGTGACGGCGTGAAAATTTTCATCGGCGCCGAAAACAAGCTCTTCGTCAATACGGGCTGTGCTCTGGTGATCGCACCCTATCATGATTCCAAGCAGAATGTGATCGGCGCCATCGGTGTCCTTGGCCCGCGCCATATGAATTACGCGCGTATCATTCCGATGGTGGATTATACCAGTCGCGCCATTGCAGCTGTTCTAAGCTGACCCACCAGTCCCGAGCTCCGGCTGTCACCGTGATCAACAGGCGCGATGCGTCCAGATTCTGCAGCGCGATCAGCCCGGCATGATCCAGCCAGAGCACGCCGCACCCGAAGGCGATGCCGGTGATGAGCGCCAGAATGACAGGTGTGGTTCCAATGCCCCGCGCCTTGCTTGTGCCGAGTTCGGCGTCACAATGCGGACATCGCATCACAGGACCGGCGGCCGGCCAGTCGAGGCCCGGAACCCTGACCTTGTGTCTGCAGGCCTGACATATGCGCTCGTGAAAGCATCTGGCCGCAGAAACGGACCGGTCGAGCGGGCGCACCGAATCTGCCGGCAGTGCCGAATCATAGAGTGGGCTTTGCGGGGGAACGACAAACATCCGGCTGCATTCATGGCATTGAACCGGCATGCCGAAATAGCGCCGCATCGCGTCGTCAATTCTGACAAGGGAACGGCAATGAGGGCAGCGAAGCTGCATCCGGACGCATCCTCTCCTGACGGGACGGCCGGGATGATGCCGTCACATCATTGATGCAACCGGACTGGCTAAAAAATCGTTAGCGTGATGAAAAAAAGCAGCTGGCGCCGGGACGGATCAGCTTTCGCTATCGTCGGCGGCCTTGCCGTTGGCCGTTTTCGTGCTTGCTTTGGGCGCGGCTTTCTTTCTCGCAGCAGCCTTCTTCGGCGCTGTCTTCGCGGCAGCCTTTGCCGCCACTTTCGCAGCTTTCTTTGCTGATGTGCCCGGAGTTGTCTTCTGGCTTGTCTTTTGGGCTGTCTTTTCTGCTGTCGGCATGTCGGCCATCGCCTCGGCAACGGCGGTCTTGATCACTGATTTTAGGTCGCTATCCACCACAGCCTGCAACTCGCTCCGCATGGCGGCAATGATCTCGCGTTTCATCGCTTCGACATCAATCGCCTGACTGCTGTCGGCTGACTGCACCACGGCAGCGGCGATTTCCTGCATGGCGGTCTCGATATTGCCAACAGCCGTCATGTCGGGGGTTTCGGCATGACCATTGGCGACGCGTCCTGCTGCTTCGGGTTCCGGCGCGTCTTCAGCTTCCGCGCCTTCAGCTTCTACAGCTTGGGGTGACGCAATATCGCCAAGTGCGGTCTCGTCCTCCCACGCTTCGCGGACCAGAGTGTGGATGTCGGCAATGTCCAGATCATCACCCGTATTGTTGCTTGCTGGTGCCGGCGGCTCTTCCGGCAGAGCTGTTCCGGTTTCGATCCCGGGTTTCACCGTGGGTTCGATTTCGGTGCTGACGGTGGCCTGCGTCGCCGGTTTGGCGTCATCCGGCTCTTCGTGGCCAGGCTCGCCGGCATCTTCCGATGCGGCTCCGAAGCTGGTCGCTGGCATGTCGACAACAGGATTGTTCGGCGGGTTGTCCGTGCGCGGCGCGCCTAACTCATCATCTTGATTATCATTGGCGTCATCATCATCTGCACCCGGGCCGCGGCGCCAAAACCCCGCCGACAGGTCGATAGCTGCAAACGGGTCATTCTTTATATCCGACGATGTTTCGGGCCCGGCAGGCCTGTCCGACGGTCTGTCGCCGGCTTCAAGGTCGGCCAGACGGCGCAACTCGTCGAATCTCGCGGCGATGGCTGTGGCCGGCAACGGGATGGTGTTATCCGTGTCGGTCCGGTCCGGCAGGCTGTCTTGTTCCACTGCATCGCTTTGCAGGACGGCAAGCATCGGCGCGCCTTCGACGGCCGATCTTTGAGCCTCCTCATAGAGCGCTGTGATGGATTGTCTGACGGTCGCCATGAAAGCTGGTCCGGTGGTTGCGAATGCATCTTGCGAAGGGGCCAACTCTGGCATATTCGCCTGTTGCCGACAACATGCCGGTATGTGGTTTACCGGGCTGCTTCCGGCCAAGCCTGTGACTAAGTCGCCTCCCCGGCCTTTTGCCAGCGCAAAATTTCCCTGCTCTTTGGACTTGGATGAAAGGGCGATTCCCCTTAAATAACGCAACACAAAGGATGAATGTCATCTGCTGCTGACGAGAACCAGAGGATGCCCCATGGCAGAAGAGACCAAAAAAGAAGAAGGTGCCGAAAACCTGTCGGAAGCCCCTGCAGAGGATGCTGCCGCGGCTGGAACGGCCCATGCTGATGCTGCCCCGGACGGCGAATCGGCGCCAATGGCTGACGATGACGCCGGCCTTGACCCTGTCGAGGCGCTGATCGCCGAGCGTGACTCGCTCAAGGACCAGCTTCTGCGCGCACTTGCCGATGTCGAGAACATGCGCCGCCGAACCGAGCGCGAGATGGAAACGGCCCGCAAATACGGCCATACAGGCTTTTCCCGGGATCTTGTCGGCGCCATCGACAATCTGGCGCGCGCTGTCGAAGCCGCCCCCAAGGGCGAAGAGGCGCCGAGCGCCGAAGCCATCGATGGTCTTGTTACCGGCATCGAGATGAGCTGGCAGGAAATCCAGACGACGATGGAACGCCATGGCATCCGCCGGATCAGCCCGAAGGGTGAGAAGTTCGACTATAACTTCCATCAGGCGATGTTCGAGATGCCGAGTGCCGATCTCGCCCCCGGAACAGTGGTCGAGGTTGTCCAGCATGGATATGTTCTGCATGACAGGCTGCTCCGGCCCGCCATGGTCGGTGTTTCGAAGGCTGCGGAACCGCAGGAAAATAGCGAGGACGGCGCGGAAAAGAGCTAGTTGAGAGCCACTTGCAACCGTGAATTGACATCCTATATGCACGTTAGTCCAACGAAAGAGCATGGTCGGGAGCGCGGTGCCAAGGGCGCAACGACCGAAAGATGCCGAAGACATCACCAGGGTGTCATTAGAGGAAACTGGTGAGTAAGAAAGGAGCATGTCATGGCCAAAGTTATTGGTATTGACCTTGGAACTACAAATTCCTGCGTCGCTGTCATGGATGGCAAGGACGCCCGTGTGATCGAAAACGCCGAAGGCGCGCGCACGACCCCTTCAATGATCGCTTTCGCCGACGGCGACGAGCGACTGGTTGGCCAGGCCGCCAAGCGCCAGGCCGTCACCAACCCGGAAAAGACCCTGTTCGCCATCAAGCGACTGATCGGGCGCCGGCACGATGATGCCGCGACCAAGAAGTTTGCCGAACTGGTCCCCTATGAGATCACCAACGCAAAGAACGGCGACGCCTGGGTAAAAGCCGATGGCGAGGAATATTCGCCCAGCCAGATCTCGAGCTTTGTGCTGCGCAAGCTGAAAGAAGATGCCGAGGCATTCCTCGGTGAAAGCGTGACCGAGGCAGTGATCACGGTTCCTGCCTATTTCAACGATTCACAGCGTCAGGCCACCAAGGATGCAGGCAAGATTGCCGGTCTTGAAGTGCTACGCATCATCAACGAGCCGACGGCCGCCGCTCTGGCCTATGGTCTCGACAAACGTGAATCCGGCCTGATCGTGGTCTATGACCTTGGTGGCGGTACTTTCGACGTTTCCATTCTCGAGGTCGGCGACGGCGTGTTCGAGGTGAAGTCGACCAACGGCGACACATTCCTCGGTGGCGAGGATTTCGATCACGAAATCATCCAGTTCCTTGCCGACGAGTTCAAATCCAGCGAAGGGATCGACCTTCGCAAGGACAAGCTGGCCCTGCAGCGCCTCAAAGAGGCCGCAGAAAAAGCCAAGATCGAACTGTCTTCGGCCGTGCAGACGGATGTGAATCTCCCGTTCATCACTGCCGACGCGACCGGTCCGAAGCACTTGAACGTCAAGCTGACCCGCGCCAAGCTGGAACAGCTGGTCGAGGGACTGGTGCAGCGCACCATCAAGCCTTGCCAGGCGGCGCTGAAAGATGCCGGTGTGAAGGCAGCCGATATTGACGAGGTCATCCTTGTCGGCGGCATGACCCGCATGCCGAAAATCATCGATACGGTGAAGGACTTTTTCCAGACCGAACCGCATCGCGGTGTAAACCCGGACGAGGTGGTTGCCTCTGGTGCCGCCATTCAGGCTGGTGTCCTGACAGGTGACGTCAAGGATGTCCTGCTTCTCGACGTGACCCCGCTGTCGCTCGGCATCGAGACGCTTGGTGGCGTCTTTACCCGCCTGATCGACCGCAACACGACGATCCCGACAAAGAAGAGCCAGGTGTTCTCGACGGCTGATGACAATCAGGCCGCGGTGACCATCTCGGTCTATCAGGGTGAGCGCGAGATGGCTGCCGACAACAAGCATCTCGGCCAGTTTAATCTTGAGGGCATTGCTCCGGCGCCGCGCGGCGTGCCACAGATCGAGGTCACCTTCGACATCGACGCTAACGGCATCGTCAAGGTCAGCGCCAAGGACAAGGCCACCGGCAAGGAGCAGGAAATCCGCATCCAGGCGTCTGGTGGCCTCGATGACAGCGAAATTGATCGCATGGTCAGTGAAGCCGAGGCCAATGCCGAGGAAGACAAGAAACGCCGCGAAGCTGTTGAAAAGCGCAATCAGGGCGAGGCCCTTGTCCATGGTGCCGAAAAGGCCATCGCCGATCTTGGCGACAAGGCCGAACCGGACGCCAAGGCAGAGGTCGAGGCAGGCATTGCTGCGCTGAAAGAGGCGCTTGAAGGTGATGATGTCGAAGTGATCGCGGCAAAGTCGGCCGAACTTTCCCAGTCGATGATGAAGATGGGAGAGGCTGCCTATCAGGCCGAGCAGGCTGCTGGTCCGGAGGGCGCCGCCCCCGGCGCCGAAGGCGAGGAAACGGTTGTCGACGCCGAATTCGAGGAAGTCGACGATTCCGCTGAAGGCGACAAGAAATAACAATCAAGATTGGCCGGGCAGGATTTCGGGGATGATCCCGCCTGCCCGCCACAACCGGCGTTTCTGGCTTGGACGGCATGAGCAAGCGTGATTACTACGAAGTCCTTGGCGTCTCGCGGGACACCGACGAGAAGGACCTGAAAACGGCCTATCGCAAGCTTGCGATGAAGAATCATCCGGACCGCAACCCGGATGACGAGGCGGCAGCCGAGCGGTTTCGCGAGGCCACCGAAGCCTATGAAGTTCTGAAAGATCCCCAGAAACGCGCTGCCTATGACCGGATGGGCCATGCCGCTTTCGAGAATGCTGGTGCTGGCGCCGGTGGTTTTGGCGGTTTTGGCGGCGGTTTTGGCGGCGGCGGCTTTTCCGATATTTTCGACCAGATGTTCTCCGAATTCTCGCGCGGGGCGCGGGGCGGTCAGGCCGACCGTGCCGGAAACGATCTTCGCTATGATCTGAACGTGTCACTGGAAGAGGCTTTTTCCGGTGTGCAACGTGATGTGACCGTAAATGTGCCGGTCGGCTGCGACAGCTGCGAGGGCAGCGGCGCGTCCGACGGAAGTCACCCGCAAAGCTGTGGCACCTGCGGTGGCAGTGGCCGGGTGCGGGCGCAGCAGGGATTTTTTGCAGTCGAACGAACCTGCCATGCATGTCAGGGCATGGGCCAGGTGATCTCCGATCCCTGCCGCTCATGTGGCGGTGAAGGCCGGGTGCTGCAGAACAAGGTCCTGTCAGTGTCGGTTCCGGCAGGTGTGGACACCGGAACGCGCATCCGGCTGTCTGGCAAGGGTGAAGCCGGATTGCGTGGCGGCCCACCGGGTGATCTTTATATTTTCATCTCTGTTGATCCGCATCCGATTCTCGACCGGGATGGTGCCGACATCATGTGCCGGATACCCGTGCCGATGACGACAGCCGCACTTGGCGGGGCGATCGAGGTTCCGACCGTCGAGGGGCGTCTTGCCCGCCTGACGATAGAGCCGGGCACACAGTCTGGTCGACGCTTCCGGATGCGCGGCAAGGGCATGCCGGTGCTGCGCCGGAACACCCGCGGCGACCAGATTGTCGAGGTACAGGTCGAAACGCCGACAAACCTGACAAAAAAGCAGAAAGATCTGCTGACGCAATTTGCCGATGCCGGTAACACGAGCCCGGAAACAGACAGTTTCCTGAAACGGGTGCGCCGGATCTGGGCCGATGACAGCTGACATCATACGGTTTGGCCGGTGGATTTCACCTTGCCCTGCGGGTGGCGGCTTTATAGTCTCGCCGCAGACGGCAACGGAGGCCAGAACGCATGACTGCCCACACAATCAAGATCGGTATTCCGGGCGCCGCCGGGCGCATGGGCCGCATGCTGATCCGCGAAATCGATGCCGCACCGGACCTTGAGCTTGTCGCGGCTTCCTGACCGCGCCGGCACCGACGCTATCGGCAAGGATAGCGGCCTGCTGGCGGGGACGGGAAGCAACGGTGTCATCATTGGCGATGATCCGGCCGCACTTGCTGCTGCCGATGTGATCATCGATTTTACCAGCCCCACAGCCAGCGTCGCGCATGCGGGAATTGCGTCCTCGAGCAATACCGCACTTGTTGTCGGCACGACCGGTCTCACCGATGAGGACGAGGCGTCGCTGCGTGCGGCGGCGGACGGCATTGCGCTTGTCTATTGCGCGAACACATCTGTCGGCGTCACCCTTCTCGGCAAGCTGGTCGAGCAGGTTGCCGCACAGCTGGTCGATGGATGGGATATTGAAATTCTGGAGGCCCATCATCACCATAAGGTCGATGCGCCGTCCGGCACCGCGCTGGCGCTTGGCGAGGCAGCGGCTCGCGGCCGCGGGGTGAAGCTTGATGATGTCGCCGATATGGTCCGCAAGGGACAGACAGGCGCACGCCGAACCGGCGATATCGGCTTTGCGGTGCTGCGCGGCGGGGATGTCACCGGCGAGCATTCAGTGATTTTCTATGGTGATTCCGAGCGGGTCGAGATTTCGCACCGGGCGACGGATCGCGCGATTTTCGCGCGTGGCGCGTTGCGGGCGGCACGATTTGCATCTGGTGCGAAGACGGGCTTCTACAATATGGAAGATGTTCTGGCCGGGTAGGTCAGAACGCTTTTTATCTGCGCCTGGCTGTTTCGGCCATGGCCTCGTTCCAGTGGCGGCGGCATAGCGACACATAACGCTCGTTGCCGCCGATCTCAATCTGCGCGCCTTCGCGGATGACCTTGCCTTCACCATCCTGCCGCACGACCATCGTTGCCTTGCTGCCGCAATGGCAGATGGTCCTGATTTCGCGCAGCACGTCGGCAATGGCAAGAAGGCGTGCGCTTCCCGGGAACAGATTGCCCTGAAAATCGGTGCGAAGCCCGTAACACATTACCGGAATGTGAAGCCGGTCGGCGACGTCGGCAAGCTGCCAGACCTGCGTGTCGGTCAGGAACTGCGCCTCGTCGACCATGACACAGGCAAGGCTGGTCTTGGCCTGTTCGGCCTCGATCAGGCTTGTCATGTCAGTTTCGCTGTCAAAGACAAAGGCCGAAGCTTCAAGCCCGATACGCGATCCGATGCGTCCTTCGGCAACCCGGTCGTCAAGCCGCGCGGTCAGCAGCATCGTGTTCATGCCTCTTTCGCGGTAGTTATGCGAGGCCTGCAGCAATATGGTGGATTTGCCGGCGTTCATCGCGGCGTAGGAAAAATAAAGCTTGGCCATGGTGCCCCTCAGATAATTGTCGCCATGATGCCGCCCGGCGCCAAGATTGTGAATGGAAAAAACCGGTCTGGGGCGTTAGTCTTGGCATGTTGATCAAAAGGACCGGTGCATCACATGACAGCCTCTGACACTCCCCGTCTCATCGTAATGGACCACCCGCTTGTCGCTCACAAGCTGTCGATCCTCCGCGACCGTGATACGGCAAACCATCATTTCCGCCAGACGTTGCATGAACTGTCCTGGCTTCTCGCGCACCCGACATTCGCCGCGCTCAATGTGATCGATGTGGATATCGAAACGCCGCTCGAGCCAATGACAGCCCAAGCCATGCCGAAGCCCTATCCGTGTCTGGTGTCGATCCTTCGTGCCGGCAACGGCCTGATTGACGGGTTCAGCCAGGTCTGCCCGGAAGCCAGCGTCGGACATCTCGGCATGTATCGCGACCATGACACGATGGTTCCGGTTTCCTATTACACCAGCCTGCCGACAGATATTCTCGACCGCCAGGTGATCCTTGGCGATCCGATGCTGGCAACAGGCGGCAGCGCCATCATGGCAGCGACGAAGCTGCGCGAGATGGGCGTTTCGGACATTGTCTTTTCATGTCTTGTGGCGGCGCCCGAGGGCATTGCCGCATTCCACGGCGCGCACCCCGACATTCCGATTATCACGGCGGCGCTGGATCGCGAGCTTAACGACAAGGCCTATATTCTTCCGGGTCTTGGTGATGCGGGTGACCGGATCTACGGTACCAACTGATTGTGGTCAGCCGAGGTTCTCCGGCCCAAAGCTCGCCGGCAACAGCTCGGCAAGGGTGAAACGCTGCTGCAGTCCGTCCGGCCCGCAGATCAGGACCGGCGTGTCTGCTGCCGCGAATTCACGGATGCGTTGACGACAGGCACCGCACGGGGTGCACAGCAACTCGCCATTACCACCCGCCACGGCAATCTTCATGATGCGTTTCTGTCCTGACATGATCATGGCGGCAATGGCGCTCGCCTCGGCGCAATTGCCGACCGGATAGGCGGCATTCTCGATATTCGCACCGACATGGATGGCACCGTCCTGATCCAGAATGGCGGCACCCACCGGAAAATTCGAATAGGGTGCATAGGCGCGGCCCATAGCTGCAATCGCCGCCTTGATCAGTGCCTCTTCTGCCATGCCTATCGCTCCTTAATATAGGGCTCGCCGATGGCACGTGGCGGCATCGCCTTGCCGACAAATCCGGCAAGAAGGATCACGGTCAGCAGATAGGGCAGTGCCAGGATGAGATCGACCGGCGCCTGCCCGATCAGTGGAAGTTCAACCCCCTGAAGGCGCGATGCGACGGCCTCGAGGAAGCCGAACAGCAGACAGGCCAGAAGCGCGCCGCGTGGCTGCCATTTGCCGAAAATCATCGCGGCCAGCGCGATATATCCCTTGCCCGCCGTCATCTCGCGGACAAAGCCGCTGCCATGGGCGGTGGACAGATAGGCCCCGGCCATGCCGCACAGGATGCCGGCAATGATCAAGGCGAGATAGCGTGTTCTGGCAACCGACACACCGGCGCTGTCGAGCGCTTCCGGCTTCTCGCCAACGGCGCGCAACCGCAGGCCGAAACGGGTGCGGGTCAGCATGAAGGCGGTGAAGAGAACCGCACCAAGCGCAATCCAGACAAGAATGTTATGCCCCGAAATCACCTCGCGATAGATCGTGCCGATGAGCGGAATGCCGCCAAGCTGTTCGGCAAAGGGCAGCTCGATCGGCCGGAAGCGTTCCGCCCGCGCGAGGTTCGGCGTCTGGCCACCCTGCTGGAACATGGCAATACCGACAGTGACCGTCAGACCTGATGCCAGAATATTGATGGCGAGGCCGCTGATCACCTGGTTGCCGCGCAGCGTGATCGAGGCCAGCCCGTGCAACAGGCCCAGCATGATGGCGACACCGATTGCCGCGAACATGCCGGCAAGCGCGGAAGATGTCAGCGTTGCTACAGCCGCCGCAACAAAGGCCGACATCAGCATCTTGCCCTCGAGCGAGATGTCGATCACACCTGATTTTTCCGAAAAAATACCAGCCATCGCGCAAAGGATGAGCGGCGTTGCCACACGAAGGGTGGCGTCGATTGTCAGCAGAAACTGGAGCCACAGATCAGCCATTCTGTCCCGCCTCCCTGTGGTCTGTCTTGTCACGCTGTGACAGCAACGCGCCGAGCAGATGCGCCAGTGGCTTGTTGAACATATAGGCGAGTCCGCCAGAGAACAGGATGATCAGGCCCTGAATCAACAGGACCATTTCACGGGTGATCGTCGAGAATTCGAAATCCAGTTCGGCGCCGCCCTGATACAGCGCGCCAAACAGCAGGCTGGCCAGCACGATCCCGACAGGATGGTTGCGTCCCATCAATGCCACCGCAATTCCGGTGAAGCCATAGCCGGAGGTGAATCCGAGAATCGTCCGGTGCTGGACGCCGAGTATTTCATTGATCGCCATCATCCCGGCAAGTCCGCCGGAAATGGCCATGGTGACGATGATGATGGTGCTGACCGGGATGCCAGCATATTCGGCCGCCTTGGTGCTGTGGCCGGTCGCGCGGATGGCATAGCCGAGGCGGGAGCGCCAGATCAGAACCCAGACACCGACGCATGCCAGCAATGCCACGACAAAGGACAGGTTCAGCGGCGAGCGCGCCATCTCCATCCCCAGCGCATTGGCGATATCATGAATGAAAGGCAGTTCGGCATTTTCCGAGAAGGACCGCGTTTCCGGCGACATCTGGCCCGGGGCCTTCAGCCGTCCGGCAAGAAGCCACACCATGATCGATGCAGCCAGTAAATTGAACATGATGGTGGTGATGACGATATGGCTGCCGCGTTTCGCCTGAAGATAGCCCGGGATGGCGCCCCAGACCGCGCCGAAACCGGCCGACGCCATGATCGCCAGCGGCACAAGCAGGATCGCCGGCAGCATGCTGTCCAGCAACAGGCAGGTCAGTCCGGCGCCGAGACCACCAAGATAGGCCTGCCCTTCGCCGCCGATATTGAACAGCATGGCGTGAAAGGCGACAGCGACAGCAAGGCCGGTGAAGATAAAGTTTGTTGCATAATAAAGGGTGTAGCCAAGCGAGCCCTTATAGACGAAGGCGCCCTTGATCATCACCATCATCGCTTCAAGCGGGTTCTCGCCGATGATGGCGACGACAATGCCCGAGACCACCAGCGCCGCGAACACATTGATCAGCGGAATCAGTCCGACATCGGCCCAGCGTGGAAGAGGGGCGGCGAGCTCATGAGGTGGCTCCAGTCACAGATTTACCGTCTTTCTCGTCCGCACCGATGCCGGCCATCATCAGGCCAAGCGCTGTCTCGTCGGCATCCTCGCGCGCCAGTTCGCCGACGATCTGGCCGTTATTCATCACCAGAATGCGATCGGACAGGCTCATGATTTCGTCGAGCTCCACCGACACAAGCAGGATTGCGCAGCCTTCGTTTCGAAGGGCGATCAGCTGTTTGTGGATGAATTCGATCGCGCCGATATCCACACCGCGTGTCGGCTGGCCGACAAGAAGCAGTTTCGGCTGTGTCGAAATTTCACGCGCCAGAACAATCTTCTGCTGGTTGCCGCCGGAAAAATTGGCGCTCTGCAATTTCGGGATGGGCGGGCGAATGTCGAATTCCTTCATCCGGCCGGCACAGGCGTCTTCCAGCTTCGACGGGCTCAGCCACCAGCCGCCATCCTCGTCGTCACCGCTGCTGTAGCCGAGTATCATTGACTCGGCCGCCGAGAAGGGCAGGACGATTCCGCATTTGTGCCGGTCTTCCGGAACATGGGCGACGCCGAAATCACGAAGCTCGGCCGGATCGGACGGCCTTTCGGCGGTGATCTGGTTTGTCCCGACAGTGAAGTGCCCGCCGGTTGGCGCCATGATCCCGGACAGCACATCGAGCAGTTCGGACTGGCCGTTGCCCGACACCCCGGCGATGCCGACAATCTCGCCTTCCCGCAACGTCATGCTGATTTGCTTCAGCTGGTCGATCCCGGCGGTATCCGTCAGGCACAGATCCTGAACATCGAGAACGGGCGCGCCGGGCCTTGCCGGCGTATGGTCGACCTCGAGCAGGACCTTGGGGCCAACCATCAGCTCGGCCAGTTTGGCCGGCGAGGTGTCTGCCGTTTGCAGATGGGCCACCATTTCGCCGCTGCGCATCACCGACACATCATCGGTGATCGCCATGATCTCCTTGAGCTTGTGGGTGATCAGCAGAATGGTGACGCCCTGCTCGCGAAGCGCGCGCAGAATATCGAACAGCTGTTCGGTTTCCTGTGGTGTCAGGACACCTGTCGGTTCGTCGAGGATCAGGATTTCGGCACCGCGAAACAGCGCTTTCAGAATTTCCACACGTTGCTGCAGTCCGACTGGCAGGTCCTCGACAATCATGTCCGGGTCAACTGCCAGACCAAAATCCTGCGACAGCTTGTTCAGCGCTTCACGGGCCTTGCGTGCGCCGGTCTCGACACTCAGGCTGCCTTCGCGGCCAAGCATGACATTTTCCAGGACGGTGAAATTGGGTACCAGCATGAAATGCTGATGCACCATGCCGATCCCCTTGCCGATGGCATCGGCCGAATTGCGGATCGTGGTGGTCTCGCCATTGATCCGGATGGTGCCGCTGTCGGCGCCGTAAAAGCCGTAAAGAATGCTGACGAGGGTGGATTTGCCGGCACCATTCTCGCCGATAATCCCGTGGATATGGCCGGGCACC
Organism: Alphaproteobacteria bacterium; assembly: GCA_038144055.1. Lineage (GTDB taxonomy): Bacteria > Pseudomonadota > Alphaproteobacteria > Puniceispirillales > Puniceispirillaceae > UBA8309. The sequence goes on from JAYQNB010000004.1 coordinate 212,697, forward strand.
ACTTTCAGGCTGACGTTCCTGTTCGCGTGAACGTCACCAAAACTCTTGTTGATATCGGATAATTCAATAGCCAACGGCGACCAGGAGCCGCCGTTGGCCATTTGTGACACAGAAGTCATCAGTTGATCACAGTCATCAATCGATCACAGGTGACGAGATCTTAGTAAGGGCAGCTCTCGTCGCTGAAGTAATCGTGAACCTTGACCTTGCCGGATACGATGTCGGCACGTGCAGACTCGATGGCGGCCTTCATATCGGCGGTCACCAGGCTTGCGTTGTTTTCGTCAAGCGCCCAGTCAACACCGCCTTCGGCCAGACCCAGAACATGCACACCGGCAGAGAAGTTGCCGTTCTTCACGTCCATGAAGGTCTCGTAGGCAGCAACATCGACGCGCTTCAGCATCGAGGTCAGAACGCTGCCCGGCGCCATGCCGTTCTGGTTCGAGTCGACACCGATGGCCAGCTTGCCGGCATCGGCGGCGGCCTGGATCACGCCGGAACCGGTACCACCGGCAGCGTGATAGACAACATCAGCACCACGGTCGATCTGCGACTGGGTCAGCTCGGCGCCCTTGGCCGGGTCGTTCCAGGCGGCAGGGGTCGTGCCGGTCATGTTCTGATAGACTTCGGCATTGGCGTTGATGGACTTGACGCCGCCGACATAGCCGCAGGCAAACCGGCGAATAAGGCCGATATCCATGCCACCGACAAAGCCGACCTTGCCGGTCTTCGAGGCTTTGGCTGCGGCAACGCCGACGATGTAGCTGCCCTCATGCTCTTTGAAGGCATATTGGCGCAGGTTCGGCGCATCCAGCCAGGACACGTCGATGATCGAGAATTTGGTGTCCGGGAATTCCGCAGCAACCTTGGAAATGGCATCCGCCTGGGCGAAGCCGACACCAAGGACGACGGTCGCACCGCGCTCTGCCATACGGCGCATGGCCTGCTCGCGCTGGGTCTCGTTGGTGACCTCGAACTCCATGACCTCAATGCCGGTCTCGTCGGTGAACTTCTTCACACCGTTATAGACACCCTCATTGAAGGATTTGTCGAATTTGCCACCCATGTCATAAATCACGGCAGGCTTCATGTCTGCCGACACGGCTGTCGAGGTGACAGCTATGGCAGCGGCGGCAATGATAGTTTTGATACGCATCATCATTAACTCCCTTTATGACGCTTTTTGAGATTTCAGGCCAATTTCTCTCAGTCGTTCTTGTAGATAATCATCGGCCGTAGTGCCCGGTTTCAGTAGTACCTCGGGCCGCGGATGCAGGAACATCGGCATGGAATAGCGCGACACGTTCTGGCCGGCATCCGGGTTGGTGACCCGATGCGTGGTCGACGGGTAATAATCGTCCGTCGCCATCGCCAGCATATCGCCATTGTTGATTGTGATCATCCCCGGGTCACAGGCGACATCATGCCAGTTTCCGGCCTTGTCCATCGCCTGCAGGCCGGGCTTCGAGCCCGACAGCAGAAGGGTGATCAGGTTGATATCCTCGTGTGCGGCGGCGCGGATGGCGCCAGGCTCGCTTTGTTCGACCGGCGGGTAATGGAGAATGCGAAGAAGCGACTGGCTGCTTCCCTCCATCATCTGGTCGAGCGGCATCGACAGCTTCCCGGCAACCTCGGCAGGTGCCTGCTGCTGGATCCAGCCAAGTAGCTCGCAGCCGAGGGAATCTCAGATCGGCATAAATCTGGCGGGTCTTTTCCTCGATGTCGGCGGGAAGGCGGCATTCGGGATAGACATGAAAGAACTCTTTCAGATCCTTGACCTGCGAATCCTTGGCATTTTCGGACCGGAAGGCGAAATAGCCGTCATGCGCCGGCGGCTGCACGGCGTAGTCGAACTTGTCGTCACCGGCGAAGAAGGCGCCCCAGCTGTTATAGATGGCCTCGATCCGTTCCGCAGTGATCGGGTGGTTCTTGAGTACGGCAAAACCGGTGTCGCGCAATGAGCGCGCCAATGTTTCAGCGGCGTCGGGTGCCTGGTAATCAACAATTTCGACCTTCATCCTGTCCCTTCCCTCCGGCCGCCCGTCGGCCTCAGTTTATCTCTTATGCTCTTCGGGCCCCGGCGACGGCGTCAGCCTGTCCTGTGAGTTCGATAAATGTTCGTCGTGCCGCGTCGCTATCCACGTCCATTGCGACCCTCACCGGTCTGCGACCATCAGCACCCGTCACGGTGCGGCCAATCTCCTCACCCTCACACACTACCGAGATTGGCGTGTTCTCAAAACTGAATAATTCAGGGTCGGTGATTGCCATGATCGCCGAGGGGTCATGCATGAAACAGGATCGTGTTCCAGTCTTTGCCTCATGAAAATCGAAATAAAACCCGGTCGCTTCATTCAGGAATCCGCCAATCACCGGAGATTGCGCCGCGATGGCCTCGAAATCTGCCGGAACACATTGCGTTTTTTCGGTGACGTCCAGCCCGACCATGGCAACATCCCAGTCGGCGGCAAAGACGGCGTCGGCGGCATGCGGGTCGTTCCAGATATTGGCTTCGGCGCAGGCGGTGACATTGCCGTGCCAGGTGGCACTTCCCCCCATTACCACAACACGCGCCGCCGTGCGGGTGATGGCCTCGTCAAGCGCCAGCGCCGCGGCAAGATTTGTCAGCGGTCCGACGGCACAGATGATGATCTCGCCAGGCGCTTCGGCGCAGGTCTCGACAAGATAGCGTGCCGCGTTGCGGGTGTCGGCCATACGCGCCGGACGCATCGCGGGCATTGTCCCGAATCCCTCCGGCCCATGCACGAAATCTGCCGGCGGCTGCGGTTCGCGGGTCATCGGGATTGCTGCGCCACCGGCCACTGCTGCCGGATAATGTGCCATTTCTGCAAGGTACAGCGCGTTGCGAGTCGCCTGCTTGCCGGTCACATTTCCAAAAACCGTCGTCAATCCGACAACATCCAGCCGCGGGTCGGCGAATGCCATGTGGATGGCCATGGCATCGTCAATTCCGGGATCTGTATCAATGATGATTTTCTGGGGCATCTGATAAATTCGTCTATTGGTTGGCGGCAAGATATTCATTCATTTCCGCGCGGCCGGGTATGGCGGCGGCGGCACCGGGGCGAGTGACCTGAATTGCTGCTGCTGCTGTGGCTTCGGCCATCGCCTGGTCCATTGGCCGGTCTGCCGCCATTGCGGCAAGCAGAAACCCAAAGAAACAATCCCCTGCACCCGTGGTGTCGATGGGTGTGACCGAAAAGGCCGGCACATGGAAATTGCCGGCGATGCCGTCATAGTCGGCGCCGTCACCACCGCGTGTGACAACAAGATGCGGAATGCCGGCTTCCTTTGCCGGGGCACCAAGCATGTCGGACAGCGCCGCTGCCTCCACTTCATTCACGACAAGAAGATCCGTCTCGGGCAGAAGGCGCGCCGTGATCGCGGCATCAAAGGGTGCCGCGCTGTAGGCAAGTTTCATCCTGCGCGCGCGGGCAGCCTCGACAAATTCATCAGCGCCGTTTGTTTCATTCTGAAGCAGCGCCCAGTCACCCTCGCCGGCGGTGTCGAGCTGCGCGATAGCCGCCTGCAAATCAATGTCATGATTGGCCCCCGGATAAAGCAGGATCTGGTTTTCGCCGTCGTCGGACACACTGACAACGGCATGGCCGGTGGCAAGGCTGCTGTCCTGGACGCCGCCGATATCGACCCCGGCATCGCGCATCTCGGCGCGAAGCCATTCATCCTCGGCATTGGTCGCTCCGATATGGCGCACATCGCCGCCGGCGCGGGCCAGCGCAATCGACTGGTTCGCACCCTTGCCGCCAAGCATCCGTTCGTGGTCGCGCGTCGTCAGCGTCTCTCCCGGGGCCGGAAAATGCGAGACCCGATAGATCAGATCGATATTGATGGAACCAAGGTTGAAGATTGTCATTGCAGGGGTCAGATGATGTGTATCGGTCCGGCAAATTGCACCTTGGTCGAGATTAGGGCAATCTTGCGTCCGGTCCAGCACTTTCCTGCCTTTTGCGACGGAGTCACGCATCCATGGCAACCAAGCCCCGCCCCCGCAAGATGAAGCTTGATCATATCGAGGAATGTTTCGTGCGCATGTCGGCGCGGCTTCCCGAACCCAAGACGGAGCTGGAGTATAAAAACCCCTACACGCTTCTGGTGGCTGTCGTGCTGTCGGCGCAGGCGACAGATGTCGGGGTGAACCGGGCAACAAAGGGTCTCTATGCCGCCGCCGACACGCCGCAGGCGATGGTCGCGCTCGGCGTTGACGGCATCGCCCACCATATCCGCACCATCGGGCTGTTCAACACCAAGGCCAAGAATGTCCACAAGCTGTCACAGATCCTGATTGACGAGCATGGCAGCGAGGTGCCGGCCGACCGTGCGGCGCTCGAGGCGCTTCCCGGTGTGGGCCGGAAGACGGCCAATGTGGTGCTGAACGAGGCCTTTGGCGAGCCCACCATCGCCGTCGACACGCATATTTTTCGCGTCGGCAACCGCACCGGAATGGCCCCCGGCAAGACACCTGACGCTGTCGAGGCAGAGCTGGTCAGGCGTGTGCCCGACGCCTGGAAAAAGGGGGCACATCACTGGCTGATCCTGCATGGCCGTTATGTATGCAAGGCCCGAAAGCCGGATTGCGCAAGTTGCGCCATTCACGAGTTCTGCCTTTATAAGGACAAGACCGCCTGATCTGGTCAGCTGGCGGCGTTACGACCGGCAAGTGCGCGCCTGCAGGCCGTCTCGTCGACCGACGCGCCGATCACCGGTGCGCGCCATGCCCAGCTGACAACCGTTGCGGCGCCGCTTTCGACAATCAGGAAGTAATCGACGACGCATGTGTCGAACCGGTATTGCCAGGTCTCCACCCCACCTTCGTTGCGGGTGAAGTCGGCCTCTCCCAGCCTTGATTGCAGCATCGGGATCGAAATTCCGATCAGCGATGACGGTGCCAGTTCGGGCGGTGGGGGAGGCGGTGGAGGCGGAGGCGGCGGTGCTGCCATCGCAAGATCACCTGTTTGCGGCAGCTCTTGTTCGGCCTGCTCTTCTGCTGTGGCCGTTGGCGCAGCCTGCGCTGTTACGGTCTCGGCAGACCCGGGCTGGCTATCATCCCCGGTTTCGGCTGCCGGGTCATCCTGTTCGGCCACGGTATCAGCAACCGCGTCCGTCTCTTCGATCGCGGCTTCCGGTTCGGCCTCCGATACAATTTCGGAAATCGCCCGCCACATCGCCGGCCTCGGAACCTGTCTCGGCCACTGTTGTTTCCGCCAGTGTTGTTTCCGCCAGTGGTGTTTCGACTGTGGGCGTTTCCGCTTGAACGGCAGGCGGTGGCGCGGGGTTTGAAACAACCGGCTGCACCTCGCAACCTGCAAGGGCAGGGCAAGAACGGCGAGCGCCGGGATCGGAAGACAAGACCGCATGAAAAGGCCGGAACAGGGACGGGAACGGGTACGTGCCGGAACCTTAGACCAGCCGGACAGGCAAGTGCAAACCACTTGTCGACCTGCCTGCATGATTGGCTGATAATCTCAGTCACGGCTTGCTCTAGAGCCGTCTTTTCTCTACACCGTCCTTCGCGATTTCCTGTTTGCTGCTCCTGAGGCCCTGATGCCACTTTCTCTCGATGTTCTGACCGTCGGCAATGCCATTGTCGATATTTTCGCCCGTTGTGACGATGCCTTCCTTGCCGACCGTGACATTGGCAAGGGGATGATGAATCTTGTCGATGCTGACCGGTCGGCGTCGCTTTACGCCGACATCGTCGACGGGCGCGAAATTTCGGGCGGGTCTGCTGCCAATACGGCGGTCGGCGTTGTGGCCCTTGGCGGCAAGGCCGGCTTTGCCGGACGGGTCCATGATGATGTGCTGGGCCATTCCTTCATTCGTGACATCGCCGCTGCCGGGGTTCATTTCGGTGCCCCGCCGCAGCAGGACGGCTCGCCGACCGCCTCGTCGATCATCCTGGTGACGCCGGACGCCTCGCGGTCGATGAACACCTATCTCGGCGCCTGTATCGAATTTCAGCCCGGCGACATCCGCGAGGAAGAAGTTGCCGCCTCCAAAGTGATCTATCTTGAGGGCTATCTGTTTGATGCCCCGGCCGGTCCCGACATTTTTGCACACGCGGCGTCGCTTGCCGCCCGTCACGATGTTCAGGTGTCGCTGTCCCTTTCAGATCCTTGGTGCGCCGAACGGCACCGCGAGGCACTCGGGCGGTTTGTCCGTGATCATGTCGACATCCTGTTCGCCAATGAAGACGAGGCAGCGAGCCTGTGCGACAGCGATATCGCCAGCGCCACAGAAACGCTTTGCGGACAGGTTGGCGAAGCCGTAATCACACGCGGTGAGAACGGCGCTTTCGTCGGCAGCGGGGACATTCGGCATGAATGCGCAGCACAGCCATTTGGCGGGGTCGAAGACACAACGGGTGCGGGTGACCTGTTTGCCGCCGGCTATCTGTTTGGCCGCACCAACGGCCGTGACCCGCTGGCATCCGGCCAGATCGCCAGCCTTGCGGCAGGCGAGGTGATCTCGCATATCGGCGCACGTCCGCAGGCGGATGTCGCGGCGATGATTGCGGCCAAAAAGCTCTAGAGAAAAGACGCCGGTAGCGGGCTAGCCTGTTGGCGAGCTAGCCCGAAAGCTGGTCAGCGAAGCGCCTCGTAGGCTGCCAGCGCGGCCGCCTGGACGAGATCGTTGACCGACGCGCCCATCTGCACCACCTGAAACGGTTTTTCCGCCCCCAGCATGATCGGGCCGATCACCGATCCTTCAGTCAGGTTCTGGATCAGCTCGAAGGCGATGTTTGCCGAATGCAGTCCCGGCATCACCAGAATGTTGGCCGGGCCGGACAGTCTGCAGAACGGGTAGCGGGACTTCATCAGCTCATAATCAAGCGCAACATCGGCTGACATCTCGCCGTCATATTCAAAGTCAGGCTTGCGCTTGTCGAGAACCTCGATGGCGCGGCGCGCTTCCGCTGTGATGTCTGATTGCGGACTTCCGAAATTGGTGAATGACAGGATGGCCACGCGCGGTGTGTGGCCCATCTGCCGCGCCTTGCCGGCGATGGCTTCGGCGATATCTGCAATCTGCTCGCCGTTTGGACGCTCATGTACCGAAACATCGCCGATAAAGACGGTTCTGCCGCGTGACACGATCATCGAAGTGGCCAGAAAATCCTTGCCCTTGCGCGGCGAGATCACGCGCGTGACCTGATCGAAGCTTGGCTGGAAAGATCTGGTTACGCCAGTCACCATGGCATCGGCATGTCTTTTGAGAACCATGCAGGCGCCAAACACGTTCCGGTCCAGATTGACCATGCGCTGGCAGTCACGGCGAAGCGCACCCTCGCGCTGCAGCTTCTTGTAGAGGAAGTCGATATATTGCTCGTTATGGTCCGAGATCTTGGCGTTGGTGACCGGAATGTCCTCGGCACCTTCCAGTCCCAGCCTCTCGATTGTCTCGCGGATGCGGTGCTCGCGGCCGACAAGAATGGGTTCGCCATAACCGGCGTTGCGGAAGGCCATCGCCGCCCGGATAACTTTCTCTTCCTCGCCCTCGGCAAAGACCACGCGTTTGCGGTTGGCACTGATGCGGTCGAAAATCACCTGCAGGGTCGATGCCGTCGGGTCGAGCCGCGCCGACAGGTCACGCCTGTATCGTTCCAGATCCTCGATCGGCTTGCGGGCCACACCGGTTTCCATGGCTGCAGCGGCAACCGCGGATGATACGGCCGAGATCAGCCGCGGGTCGAACGGGGCCGGAATGATGTAATCCTCGCCATATTGAAGCACCTGCCCGCCATAGGCTTCGGCAACGGCGTCCGGCACATCCTCACGCGCCAGCATGGCAATGGCCTCGGCGGCAGCGATCTTCATTTCCTCGTTGATCTTGCTGGCACGCACATCAAGTGCGCCGCGGAAGATATAGGGAAAGCCCAGAACATTGTTCACCTGGTTCGGATAGTCCGAACGGCCGGTGGCGATGATCGCATCCGGACGGACTTTCTTGGCATCTTCCGGCATGATTTCCGGCACCGGGTTAGCCATGGCGAAGATGATCGGACGCTCGGCCATGGTTTCCACCATTTTCGGTGTCACCGCACCGGCAACCGACAGGCCGAGGAAAACGTCCGCACCGACAAGTGCGTCCTCCAGCGTGCGGGCATCTGTCTTGACAGCATGCGCCGACTTCCACTGGTTCATCGACGCCTCGCGGCCCTGATAGATCACACCGGAACGGTCGACGAGAATGATGTTCTCATGCGGCACGCCCATGCTCTTGAAAAGCTCGACACAGGCAATCGACGCGGCACCGGCGCCGTTCGACACCACTCTGATGTCCGATATGTCCCGTCCGGTCAGGTGAAGCGCATTGATCAGGCCGGCTGCCGCGATGATGGCGGTGCCGTGCTGGTCGTCATGGAAGACCGGAATTTCGAGGCGCTCGCGAAGCTGCTGCTCGATGATGAAACATTCCGGCGACTTGATATCCTCGAGATTGATGCCACCGAAGCTTGGCGCCAGCATGGCGACAGCCTCGACGAATTTCTCGGTGTCCTTTGTATCAACCTCGAGATCGAGCCCGTCAATATCGGCGAATTTCTTGAACAGGACGGCCTTGCCCTCCATCACCGGCTTTGACGCGGCGGCACCGATATCTCCAAGGCCGAGCACAGCCGTGCCATTCGAGATGACTGCAATCACATTTCCCTTGGCCGTATAGTCATAGGCCGTGTCCGGGTCCGCTTCGATGGCCAGGCAAGGTGCCGCAACCCCGGGTGAATAGGCCAGCGACAGGTCGTGCTGGCTCATCAAAGGTTTCGTGGCAGTAATTTCCAGCTTGCCTGGGCGGCCATTGGCGTGGAATGCCAGGGCTTCCTGGTCAAGCTTTGACTTTTTTTGGCTCATGACACCGGTTATTTTCTGTTCAGTTGTCCGCTTTCAGCGGCGATAAGGTGGGACGTTATTCCGACCTTTGGTCAGGATAGCGGATTATTGCCCCACCGAAACCCCTATCTGCTATATCTGAGGCGGGTGAATCAGGGAACGCAAATGACGCCGCCATTATCAGCATCTGGCACTGCGAAAGTAAAGTCGCCGACACCGATGATCGCGCAATACCTCTCGGTGAAAGAGGCGCATCCTGATGCGCTGCTTTTCTACCGGATGGGCGATTTCTACGAGATGTTCTTCGAAGATGCCGAAACCGGTGCGGCAGCGCTTGGCATCACCCTGACAAAACGAGGCAAGAGTGATGGCGATGACATTCCGATGTGCGGCGTGCCGGTTCATTCTGTTGACGGATATCTCTCGCGGCTGATTGCTGCCGGGCACCGCGTTGCCATCTGCGAGCAGGTGGAGGACCCGGAAACGCAGAAACAGCGCGGAGGCAAGGGACCGCTGCGCCGCGAGGTCATCCGCATCCTGACCCCCGGCACCCTGACCGAAGATGATCTTCTGCCACCGAAGGATCACAATTATCTTGCCGCACTCGGCCGGTCGGGCACAGCGACGGCGCTTGCCTGGGCCGACATGTCGACAGGTGATTTTGCCGTTCAGGAGATTGCGCCGGAGCGCCTTGAAAGCCTGCTTGCCATGCTGATGCCGGCAGAACTTGTCGTGCCGTTCGATGCCGGTCTTCCAGAGGGGATCGAGGCGCTGGGCCTTCTGCTGACCGAACAGGCGCCTTCGCTGTTTGATTCTGCGGCCGGGCAACGCGCGTTGTGCGGCTATTACGGGGTCGCCAGCCTCGACGGTTTTGGCCAGTTCAGCCGTGCCATGCTGGCGGCTGCCGGCGCTCTGCTCGGTTATATTGACCTGACGCAAAAGGGCAACATGCCGCGCATGCGCCCGCTCCAGGCTGTTGCCGGGTCCGGCTATATGGAAATCGACCAGGCCACCAGACGCTCGCTTGAACTCAACCGAACCCTGTCCGGCGAGACTCGTGGAAGCCTGCTGGCAGCTATCGACATGACGGTGACGGCGGCCGGCGGCCGTCTTCTGGCTGCACGCATCAGCGCGCCGCTGTCGGACCCGGAGTTGATCAACGGCCGTCTGGATCTGGTGTCCTGGTATCTGGGAAGACCGGACCTTTGTGACGATCTGCGGGCCATGCTCAAGGGGCTTCCCGATATCGATCGTGCACTGTCTCGACTGTCGATGGGGCATGGCGGACCGCGTGACCTGCTGGCGCTTGCGCAGGCACTCCGAACCGCCTCGGACATGGTCGGAACCGCCACGGGCGATGTCGGCATTGACAAGCCTGCCGAACTTGACGGCCTGCATGCTGCGGTGATGGCTCCGACCCCGCTGGCGGCAGAGCTGGCGCCGGTGCTTGCCGATGATCCGCCACTGCTGGCACGGGACGGCGGATTTGTACGCAGCGGCTTTGATGCGGCGCTGGACGAGTTGCGCGGGCTTCGCGATGAAAGCCGCCGGCTGATTGCGGCCCTGCAGCAGCGTTATTGCGAGGCGACCGGCATTTCCTCGCTCAAGGTCAAGCACAACAATGTTCTCGGCTATCATGTCGATGTTCGCAACACACATGCTGAAAAGCTGATGCAGGACGAACATTTCATTCATCGCCAGACAACGGCGCAGACGGTGCGGTTCACCACCACCGAACTTGCTGAACTGGAACGTGACCTGTCGACAGCCGCCGACCGGGCCCTCGCCCGCGAACTGGAAATCTTCGATGGCTTGCGCGCGTCTGTCCTGCAGGCGGCCGATATATTGTCGGCGGCGGCGCGGGCTCTTGCCGCCATTGATGTGGCAATGGCATCGGCGGCGCTGGCGGCGCGGCGGCAATTCTGCCGCCCCGAGGTTCGTGACGATCGCAGCTTCGAGATCACCCGTGGCCGCCATGCCGTGATCGAAACCATGCTCGCCGCCGGCGAGAGCTTCATCCCGAATGACTGCCATCTGGGTGAAGCGGGTGCCATCTGGCTTGTCACCGGTCCGAATATGGCCGGCAAATCGACCTTTCTGCGTCAGAACGCCCATATTGCCGTGATGGCACAGGCCGGTTTGTTCGTACCTGCGGAAGCCGCGGTGATCGGTGTGATCGACAGGCTGTTCAGCCGCGTCGGTGCGGCCGATGATCTGGCGCGCGGGCGCTCCACCTTCATGGTCGAGATGGTCGAGACGGCAGCGATCCTGAACCGTGCCACCGAGAAGTCATTTGTGATCCTCGACGAGATCGGCCGCGGCACGGCGACCTATGACGGTCTGGCGATTGCCTGGGCCGCGGTTGAGCATCTGCATGCGGTGAATGGCTGCCGCACCCTGTTCGCCACTCATTATCACGAACTCACCGCGCTTCGCGAAGATCTGGACAGGTTGTCCTGTCACTCGATGAAGGTGCGGGAATGGGAAGGCGAGATCATCTTCCTTCACCAAGTGATCGATGGCGCGGCGGATCGCTCTTACGGCGTGCATGTGGCGCGTCTTGCCGGTCTGCCGGCACCGGTGATTGCGCGCGCTCAGACATTGTTGGCTGAAATGGAATCGGGCGGTCACGGCGTGATTGATGCCGGACGACTTGCCGCCGACCTGCCGCTATTCGACCGCAACCTTCAGCTGCCGCAGGCCACCACCGCCCCGCCGGAGGGTGACAGGCTTCGTGACAGGCTTGGCGAGATCAATCCTGACATGCTGGCCCCGCGTGACGCACTGGAGCTTTTGTACGAGCTTCGCGAGCTGCTCGATCCGGCCAAGCCCGGTTCAGCCAAGCCCGATTCAAATTCTGGGGGTGACGGATGACGCGCCGGCCTGCGAGCCCCGACAATGCGGCTCAGATCATGAAGTGGCGGCAATGGATACAGCCGCTTCAGACCGCGCGGAACGGTGAACTGCCGATATCGCAGGAACGGCTGTCTGCCCTGCACCAGCTCGCCGGCAAGGGAAGCGATCAGCTGTTTCGGTCCGCCCTCCTCGCGGCGGCAAAGGACATTCACAGCACGCTGAAAGACGATCTTGCCGAAGAGTTCGATCAGGGCCGCGACGGGGCTGTCTATGTGGGCCGTCATTCGCTGGGAATGGACCAGATACTGGAGGCGCTTCTTTCCGCCATCATGGCGCGGCATGGCAATGCCGGGCTCGCGCTTGTCGCGGTGGGAGGCTATGGCCGCGGTGAATTGGCACCCTTGTCGGATATTGATCTTCTCGTACTGACCGCACGGGAAAGCGATCCTGCTGCCGATGTGATTGTCGAGCAGCTCCTCTATCTTCTCTGGGACCTCGGTCTCAAGGTAGGTCATGCGAAACGCACCGTGCCCGACACCATCCGGTCCTCGCGCGAGGACCACACCATTCTGACCGGTCTGATCGAGATGCGTTTCATCGCCGGTGACGCGGCACTCTACAGGAAACTCGAGACAGCCTTCCAGAAGGAGCTGGGACGGATCAAGCCCGGTGACTTCGCCGAGATCAAGCTTGCCGAACGCGACGCCCGCCACCAGAAGCACGGCGCCACCCGCTATATGGTCGAACCGAACGTCAAGGAAGGAAAGGGCGGACTTCGCGACCTGCACACCCTGTTCTGGATCGCCAAGCTGGCTTACCGCGCCGACAGCATCATCGACATTGTCGACAAGGGCGTTCTCCGCGAGACCGAGGCCCGCCGCTTTGCTGCCGCGCAGCGGTTTCTCTGGACGGTGCGGTGCCACCTCCACCTTCTTGCGGGCAGGCCGGAGGAACGGCTGGATTTTGACGCGCAGATGTCGATTGCTCCGCGCATGGGCTTTGCCGCACGCGGCGGCATGCGCGACGTCGAGCGTTTCATGAAACGCTATCACCTTGCGGCGCGTGATGTCGGCAGCCTGACGCGGATCATCTGCGCGGCGATGGAAACAGATTTTCGCAAACGCCGCATTTCCCTTGCCGAGGATTTCCGGCCCGGCCAGCATTTCGGCCATTTCACCATCCGCGCCGGCAGGATCAATCTCGACAAGGATCTGATGTTCCGTGACGAGCCGTTGCGCATGCTGCAGATCTTTCATCTGGCGCTCGAGCAGAATGCCGATATTCATCCGCAGGCGCTTCAGCGGATTACCCGCGGCCTTCCCTGGCTGGGAGAGGCGACGAGGCGCGATCCCGAGGCGGCGGCGGAGTTCCTCGGTATCCTGACGTCGCGGCGCAATCCCGAACGTGTGTTGCGCCTGATGAACGAGAGCGGCGTTCTCGGCAGGTTCCTGCCCGATTTTGGCAAGATCGTCGCGATGATGCAGTTCGACATGTATCACAGCTATACGGTCGATGAGCATACCATCAAGGTGATCGGCGTACTGCACGACATAGGGACAGGCGGGCTTGCTGAAACAGCACCGGTGGCGACCAGTGTGATGCCGGAAATTGAATCACGGCTGGTGTTGTTCGTCGCAGCGCTGCTTCATGATATCGCCAAGGGCCGCGACGGCGACCATTCCGAGCTTGGCGCGGAGCTGGCACTGGAGCTTTGCCCCATGCTCGGCCTCAGCCAGGAAGAGACCGAGACCGTCAGCTGGCTTGTCAGGCATCATCTTCTGATGAGCAAGACGGCCTTCCGCTACGACCTGAACGACCCGAAGACCATCGATGATTTCGCCGCCATCGTGCAATCGCCGGAACGTCTGAAACTGCTTCTGGTGCTGACCGTTGCCGATATCAGGGGTGTCGGGCCGACCATCTGGAACGGATGGAAGGCGGCTCTGATGCGCGATCTCTATTATCAGACAGACGCTGTCCTGCGCGGTGCGGACGCCGCCGTCATCGCAGCCGGTAATGCCGAGGTGGCGCGCGAGATCGTGCGCGAGCGGCTCGACGGATGGAGCGACGAGGAGTTCACCGCCTATGCGGCGATGATGCCGCGGCAATACTGGACAGGGTTCGACACCGACTCACAGCTTCGCCATGCCGGGCTTGGCCGCACCTTCCGTTCGATGGACGTGCCGCTTCTCGCCGACTTCCGCCAGGTTGAGGACAAGAATGTCACGGAACTGACGCTTCTGACCGTCGATGATGCGGGATTGTTCTCGCGAATTGCCGGCGCGGTGGCCGGCCATGGCATCAATATTGCCGGGGCGCGGATTACCACCTGCGCCGATGGTACCGTGCTTGATGTCTTCCAGCTGCAGACAACCTCCAACGAGCCGGTCACCGACGAGCGGCTTCTCGGGCGGGTGAAGACCAGTATCGAGAAAGCTGTCTCGGGGACATTGCGGCCGCAGGCGGCGCTTCGCGAGAGATGGCAAAGCCTGCCGGAACGCGTTCGTCATCTTCCCGTGCCGTCACGCGTGATCTTGTCGAACCGGATCAGCTCGACCCACACAGTAATCGAGGTCAATGGCCGTGACATGCCCGGCCTCCTGCATCGGCTGACAAGGACACTTGCCGAGCTTGGCCTGCAGATTCAGACCGCGACCGTATCCACCTATGGCGAACGCGTGGTCGACGTCTTTTATGTGAAGGACCTTTTCGGGCTTCAGCTTCATAACGAGACGCGCCTGACGACAATCCGCGACCGGTTGCTGGAAGTGTTCGACCAGGTCGGCGAGGCGGCAGAATGAGCGCCCAGCCGCTGGCACGGGCCTTCCGCCAGATCGGGGGGATGACGGCGGTCAGCCGTGTGCTGGGCTTTGTCCGCGATGTCGTGTTTGCCGCGCTGCTCGGTGCCGGACCGGCGGCCGACGCCTTTCTTGTCGCCCTGAAATTGCCGAACATGTTCCGGCGGCTGACTGCTGAAGGGGCCTTGTCCAACGCTTTCGTACCTGCCTTTGCCGGGGCGCGGCGGGAGGATGGCGACGAGGCGGCGATGGCCCTCGCCGGCGAGACACAGACGACGCTGATGATGGTTCTCGTCACTCTCGTCATGATTGGCGAAATCTTCATGCCGACCATCATCGGCTTGCTGGCACCCGGATTTGCCGACACGCCGGATCGCATGGATGCCGCGATCACACTGGCGCGTGTGACCTTTCCCTATCTTCCGATGATTTCGCTTGTCGCTTTCTGGGCGGCGATCGCGAATGCGGATGGGCGCTTCATGACAGCGGCTGCGATGCCTGTCATTTTCAATATCCTGCTTGTCGGCGGTGCCCTGCTGATTCCAGTGGCAACAGGATGGCTCGCTGTTGAAAAGGCGATGCCGCTTGCCGCTGCATTGCTGCTGGCAGGCCTGTTGCAGGTGGCTGTGATGGCGCGCCTGCTCTACCGGATCGGTCGTATGCCGGCATGGAGATGGCCACGGTTTACTGCGCCGGTCCGGGCCATGTGGCGGCAATTTTCCGTGGCCTCTGCCGGCGCCATCGCCATGCAGGTCAATTTGATTGTCGATCTGGTTCTGGCGTCGCTTCTTCCGGTTGGCGCGATTTCCTGGCTGTATTTCGCAGACCGGGTGGCACAGTTGCCGCTGGGTATTATAGGTGTCGCGCTTGGCACGGCTTTGCTTCCACGGCTGTCGGCACAGTTTCGTGAAGACGACCCCGCAGCGGCGCGTGCCTCGCTCGCCGAGGCCATGCGCCTTGCCGCCTTTCTGGTGGTGCCGGCAATGGTCGCACTGATCATCATCGCGCCGCAGATCATCAGCGGGCTGTTCGGCTATGGCGCGTTTTCGCAAGCTGCCATTGCCGCCAGCGCTTCGGCTCTCGCGGCCTATGCCATCGGCATGCCGGCACATATACTGGTCAAGATATTGCAGCCTGCCTTTTACGCCACAGGCCGGGGCGGTTTTGTGCTCGGCGTGTCGATCGCGGCAGTCGTGGCCAATATCAGCCTGTCGATCACATTGATGCCTGTGCTGGGCCATGTCGGCCTTGCCCTTGCCACGTCACTGTCCGGCCTGCTTGCCGCGACGGCACTCGCCGCAGCGCTGGCGCGCCGTGGGCATCTGCGGCTGCCACCGCCGATCGAGACGATACGAACAGTGATCTGCTGTCTGGTGATGGCTGCGGTTCTCGTCGGCATCGGCAGGTTGTTGCCGGCGCTTCCGGCGGCGATCGAGCTTGGCATTCTCGTCATTGGCGGCGGCGGTGCCTATCTGGCCGCTGCGGCCGGACTTGGTGCGATGCCGCGCCAGCTTTTCCGGCGCTAGCCATCATCTGGTGCCGACGGGCAACACGCCTCGACGCCGGTCCCGGACTTGACCGCCGCCACGTCAGCCATCATAACGCTGGCGACAGAGCGGTGACGCTGCAAGTTATAACGACAAGACCGACCACGGGGCGCGACCATGACAAGCCTTCTTCCCATGCCGGAAAAGCGGATCTTTTCGGGTATCCAGCCGACAGGCAATCTGCATCTCGGCAACTATCTTGGTGCGATCCGGAACTGGGTGACGTTGCAGGATGATTTTGAATCCATCTACTGCGTCGTCGACCTGCATGCCATCACCGTGGCGCAGGACCCGCAGCAACTTCGCCAGAGCACCCGCGAGGTCGCGGCAAGCCTGATTGCCGCGGGTATCTCCCCGAGCGTTCGGTCCTGTTCAACCAGTCCAGCGTGCCGCAGCATTCGCAACTCGCCTGGGTGTTCAATTGCATCGCCCGCCTTGGCTGGCTCAACCGGATGACCCAGTTCAAGGAGAAGGCCGGCAAGAACCGTGAGAACGCGACGGTCGGGCTCTATTCCTATCCAACGCTGATGGCGGCGGACATTCTCGCCTATCGGGCCACGCATGTGCCGGTCGGCGAAGACCAGAAACAGAATCTCGAGCTGACACGCGATATCGCTCAAGGCTTCAATCAGACCTATGATGTTGAATTCTTTCCGCTGCCAGAGCCGCAGATTTTCGGCAGCGCGACACGGGTTATGAGCCTTCGCGACGGCAAGTCAAAGATGAGCAAGTCTGACGCGTCCGACAATTCGCGTATCAATATGACCGACGATGCCGACCTGATCGCGCAGAAAATCCGGAAGGCCAAAACAGATCCTGACGCCCTTCCGTCCGAGAGCGCGGGTCTGGAAGGCCGGCCCGAGGCCCAGAACCTTGTGGGTATTTTTGCAGCGCTTGCCGACAGTGATGTGGAGAGCGTTCTTTCCGATTTTGGCGGTCGCGGGTTTGGCGAGTTCAAGCCGGCGCTTGCCGAACTGGCCGTCGCCAAGCTGGCGCCCATGGGTGATCGCATGCGCGAGCTGCTCGCCAACCCCGGCGATAGCGACGCTGTGCTGGCCGAGGGTGCGGGGCGGGCCGAGGAAATCGCCGCGCCGATTATCGACCAGGTGAACGATATTGTCGGATTCCTCGGGGCGGGCTCAAAGTCAGCACCGCGTAATTGATACGGGGTAATTGATACGGCGCAAACAGAAGCACAAGCGACATTGCCGCAAATTTCACACATTTCGGCCACTGAAATGTGCTACTGTTAACACTATATGCACTTAATGACCGGTATGGTCCGATTTGTAGCCGATTATTGGGAACAGGGCGCAGGCATTTCACCGGAATATGCAGGCTAGGCGACGCAGTTCAACTGAGTGGCCTTGCAATCTGGACGAAGATCAGACAGCAGGGTGTGGTCATCCGGCAATGAGCCGGGTCAAAAGGGGCAGATCATCATGTTTATTCAGACGCAAGACACGCCGAACCCGGCGACACTCAAATTCATCCCCGGCGTGCCGGTGATGGAGACCGGCACAGCCGACTATCCCGCAGCGGATAGCGCGACAAATTCGCCGCTGGCGCGCCGCCTGTTTCAGATCGACGGTGTGCGCGGCGTGTTTCTCGGCGGGGATTTCGTCGCTGTGACAAAGGAAGAGGCGCTTGACTGGTTCGCGCTGAAGCCATCGATCCTTGCCGGCATCATGGAGCATTACGCATCGGGCATGCCGGTTGTTGAATCCACCGCCGCCGCTGATGAAGATGACGGCGAAGAGGATGATGACATCGTCCGCCAGATCAAGCAGCTTCTCGACACGCGGGTGCGCCCGGCCGTTGCCATGGATGGCGGTGACATCGTGTTTCAGGGATTTGACGACGGCGTCGTCACGCTGCAGATGCGCGGTGCCTGTCAGGGATGTCCAAGCTCGACCGCCACGCTCAAGATGGGCATCGAGAACATGCTCCGTCATTATATCCCCGATGTGCGCGAGGTTCGCGCGGCGGATTTTTAGGGCGCCGCCTCTATCCAGTTTTCTTCCTGCCCACAATCCAGCGGGCCATTATCCAGCGGGACAGTTGTGATTCAGCAAACCGGAATTGCACTTAACAACAGCCACCTTCTTCGCGCAGCCATGGCCTTTGCGGTTATTGGCGTGATTGGCCCTGGTCTATTTCAGCTGAAGCCGCCGCAATGGTTTGGCAGCAGCGAAGCTGTGCAGTCTGTCGAAGTCCTGTCGCCACCTGCCGAGGTGGGCGGCGAGGTTGCCCTGTTGGATACGCCGAGTCGGACCGCCCCTGCGACTGTTACTGTTGTGGTCGATACGCCTGTGGTTGATCTGCCTGTGGTTGATCTGCCTGTGGTCGAAGATGTGGTGCCGGCGCAATCTGTGAAATTTGTTGAGACACCATCGCCAAAGGCGACGGCTGGCCAACCGCTTCGCGGCCCGAACACCAGCGCCGCCGACACCAGGCTTGCGGCCCTTCAGCAGGGCACTGCACCAGAAGTGCCTGCGGTCAAGGCGCGGCGGGAGCCTTCTGCACCAGCCAAGCCAGAGGCAAAGCTGCGTCCGGCAAAAGCGCCAGCCCTGCCCCCAGCCGCCAGCCCCAAGATCAGCAAGGCAGCGCCTGTTCCGGTGATTGTCGCGCGGACCCTGACCCGCAAAATCCCTGATTCGCATATCGGTCTTCCGGTCCAGCAGCAGAAAGACAGTTTTGTCTCCATCATCCTGCCGCTGATCCTGGCGGCCAATGAAGAGATCGGGCAGCGGCGCAGCGCCATTATGCGGGCAGCGGATGCGCAGGACCTGGACGCGCTGCAGCGCTGGGCAAAGCTTTACCGCGTGAACACTGACGGCAAGTCTGTTGAGGAGATCCGGACCAATATTCTGGACCGTGCCGATTTCATTCCCGTGTCGCTGGCACTTGCCCAGGCGGCGATTGAATCCGGTTGGGGAACATCGCGCTTTGCACGGCAGGGAAATGCGCTGTTTGGCCAGTGGGCGTGGCAGGCAAGCCAAGGCATCAAGCCGGCTCAGGCCTCAAACAGCCGTGCGGTGGTGCGCAGCTTTCCCAATCTCTTCGGTTCGGTTCGGGCCTATATGCACAATCTGAATACACATGCCAGCTATGCGTCGTTCCGCGAGCGCCGCAAGATCATGCGTGGCCGGCCGCGTGCCGATCTCGGGTTCCAGCTGGCCAGCCATCTGGACGGCTATGCCGAAATCGGCACTGCCTATGTGGACAAGCTGCGGACATTGATCCGCACCAATGATTTCGGCAGGTTCGAAACCGCGAAACTTCGCTAGCCTATTACTTCGCCAGCTTACTAATTCGTCAGCCTATTCAGGCAGGAACTGACGTCCGAACCAGCGCCAGCGGCCATCCGGCCCCGGCATGGTGCAGTTCACCCGTGGCCGCTTGCCGACAAGTGGTCCAGGCATTCTGACTTCGGCACGGCGGCCGATGATGGCCACATCGAGCTTGCCATATTTGCTGTTGAAGCAGCGGAGCTGGCGTTCCTGATCCATGTCCGCAGAAAGCGTGAAGCCATAGAGCGGCGGATTCGTCGTCAGCACAACATCTTCAGGTACGATCTGGTTCACCTTCAGCGGCAGACCGTTGATGGCGGTTTCCAGACGGCCGCGATCCCCATATTGTTCGTTCAGGGCAAAGCGCGGCAGTTCGAAAAACCCGTCATACCCGTGGGCGACACCTGAATTCTGGCCAAAGGCCGCTTCGAATCCCGTTTCCTTGACCAGCTCCAGAACGGCGCGGTTATATTCGCCGTACGGATAGGCGAACAAGGTTGGCCGCAGACCAAGCTCGGCAATAAAACGCTCGTTTGATACCTGCAGCTCGCGGCGGCTGTCCTCGATCGGTATCCGGTGCATATGAGGATGTGTCTGGGTCTGGCTGCCGACACCGAACCCGGCGGCCTGCCATTCACGGATCTGGTCCCAGTCCATATAGCCGGGAAGGTTCCTGTCCACCGGACGTGTGGCGATGAACAGGGTTGCGGTGAAGCCCCGCTCCTTCAGACGCGGAAATGCTTCCTCGAAAACCGAAAGATAGGCGTCATCGATTGTGATGGCGACCGACCGGTCGGGAAGCGGCTCACCGGCCTGAAGGTGCTCCACCACTTCGTCGAGCGGCATCACATTATACGGGCCGGACGCCAGCACCTCGAGATGTTCCTCGAACTGTTCGAGGGTCACATTCGTGCTCGGATATCTGTCCTCGCCAAACCTGTGATACATCAGAATGGTGGCATAGTCGGCGGCGAGGCTGCGCGCCGCATTTCCGGCAAGCAGCGCTGCCGTGACAAGGCCCAGAATCGTGGCGCGGCGCCGGAATTGAAACTTGAACATTTATTTGCCGTTCACAGGTGGATGATGGCGCGATCATACTGTGCTAGGCATGGACGTGCCAGAGCCAGTTGATGTTCGGGCTGAATTTGAGGGACAGGCAGGCAGGCAGGATGCCGGACAGACAGGATAATTTGGTAATGCTGGCGCTCGAATCGAGTGCTGACCGGGCCTCGGCTGCCGTGGTGCGGACGGGAATGCCGGGTATCCAGCATCTGCATGAGGCCCGCCATGGCCATGCCGCGCTGATCAGCGAGCTTGCCCGTGCCGCGCTTGCCGAGGCAGCTGTCGAGGCGGATGAGATCACGCATGTTGCCGCTGGACGTGGTCCGGGCTCCTTCACCGGAATCAGGGTAGCGCTGGCCGCAGCAAAGGGATTCTCCCTTGCCACAGCTGCTGCCGGAACAGGCGTGTCATGTCTTGCGGCAGCGGCGCATGCCGCGTCTCCCCAGGCTGATGGCGGACATATCATCGCCACCGCGGACACAAGGCGTGGCAGCTATTTTGCGCAGCTGTTCACCGCCACTACGGACCCGCTGTCCGAAATTGTCGAGATCGATCCCGAAGATGACAAGTCGCTTGCCGATGCCTGGCACGGCGCAATGGTGACCGGTGCCGGTGCCGTCCCTCTCGCCGAGGGTTTTGAGGATGCCGGGCTGCACCCTGATCTGTCGACGCCGCCGATCGATTCGTTGCAGGTCGCGCGTCTGGCAGAAGTGCGGATTTCAAAGGGTCTCGGCCATGAGCCATTGACCCCGCTCTATGTCGCGCCGGCTTTTCTGGGGCCGTCAAAGCCGTGATCACGGTGCCTCTGGAAACGCGGTATCTTGAAGCCATTGCCGCCATCGAGGCGGCGCAGCTTCCCAATCCGCTTACCCCTCGCAATCTTCAGGAACTGATGTCTCGTCCTGCCTTTCGGGGTTTTGTCATCGTTCCGGATCTTGGTGCCGACGCGATAGGCTATGTGCTTGTCCTCGCCGGCGGGGGGAGCGCCGATATCGTTTCGGTGGCGGTGGCACCGGAGTTGCTGCGGCGCGGTGTGGCAACACGGCTTCTTCTGTTTGCGCTGGCTGATCTGGCAGGCGAAGGTGTCGAGGAAATCAGTCTCGAAGTCGCGATCGACAATGCGCCGGCGCGGGCACTTTATGAACGGCTCGAATTTCGCGAGGTCGGTCGTCGTCCGGGCTATTATCGCCGCGACCGCGAGCTGGTCGATGCCCTTGTCATGCGTCGTGCCCTGTGAACGCGCTGTCTTGCCGCTTTGCCTGTCAAAGGCCGGTGCTTGACCCGCCCTGCTGTCCGGCCTAGAACATCCGGCGTTATCAACCCCTTCGGGAAGGCTGCGATTGTGACAAAAAAGCTGTTCATCAAGACCTACGGGTGCCAGATGAATGTCTATGATTCCGATCGCATGACAGATGTTCTGGCGCCGCTTGGCTATGCGCCGACATCGCAGGCGGACGGGGCTGACATGGTCATCCTCAACACATGCCACATTCGCGAGAAGGCGTCGGAGAAGGTCTTCTCCGAGCTTGGCCGTCTCAGGATGATGAAAGAACATGCCCGTGACCAGCAGGGACGCAATGTCACCATCGCTGTTGCTGGCTGCGTCGCGCAGGCAGAGGGTGAGGAAATCACCCGCCGTGCGCCATGGGTCGATATCGTTGTCGGGCCGCAGACCTATCACCGGCTGCCGGAGCTTGTGAGCCGCGCCGATCCGGCCGCCCGTGCCCGCGCCATCGACACCGAATTTCCCGAGGAAATCAAGTTTGACCAGCTGCCGGGCGAGCATGCGCCGCGCGGACCAGCGGCCTTTCTCTCGGTGCAGGAAGGATGCGACAAGTTCTGTGCCTTCTGCGTGGTACCCTATACGCGCGGTGCGGAATTCTCGCGGCCGGCGCAGGGCGTTATTGAAGAGGCGCGCCGCCTTGTGGCATCCGGCACCTGCGAGCTGACTCTTCTCGGGCAAAATGTAAATGCTTATCACGGTGAAGCGCCGGATGGCGGCAGCTGGAGCCTTGCGCGGCTGATCCGCGAGCTTGCCGAGATCGATGGCCTCCACCGCATCCGCTATACCACATCCCATCCGCTCGATATGGATGAGGACCTGATCCTCGCGCATCGCGATATTCCGGCACTGATGCCCTATCTTCACCTTCCGGTGCAGTCCGGCTCGAACCATATCCTTGATGCGATGAATCGCAGGCATGACCGTGAAGCCTATTTCAGGATCATCGACCGTCTGCGTGATGTACGGCCAGACCTCGCCTTGTCAGGGGATTTCATTGTCGGTTTCCCCGGCGAGAGCGACCGGGATTTTGCCGACACGCTGTCGCTTGTGGACCGCGTCGGCTACGCTTCGGCCTATTCCTTCAAATACAGCCCGCGCCCCGGAACCCCGGCAGCCGGCGAGGACCTCCAGGTTCCCGAGGACGTCAAGTCAGACCGGCTCGAGGCGCTGCAGCAGCTGCTCAACGCGCAGCAATATGCGTTTAACCAGTCGACGCTTGGCACACGCATGGATGTTCTGGTCGAACGCGCCGGCGGCCGGCCGGGCCAGGTGGCGGGCCGTAGCCCTTACATGCAGGCTGTGAACATGGTGGGTGAAGAATCCCTGGTCGGCCAAATCGTCAGCTGCGAGGTTGCCGAGGCGAAGCAGAACAGCATCGTAGGATCCGTCCTGTGAGCGGAGGATTGGCGTGAAGACACCGAAACCCACCTCCATTCGCATGGAATTCGAGGATAACGGCACGCTTGCCCTGCTGACCGGCGAGCACAATGCCAACCTCGCACAGCTGGAACAGGCGCTCGATGTGTCGCTCGACAGTTTCGGCAACAGCATCACCATCACCGGACCGGCGGCAGAAGCCAAAAAGGCGCAACGTGCGCTGGAGGACATCTATCGCCGGCTTGGAGAGGGTGGTGGTGACCTACCGGCTGACAGCTCACTCATCCGCGATGCGGTGCGCTGGGTAGAAGCCGGCGACGCGGCCCCGTCATCCGGCCAGGGGCTGGAGACCTGGAAAAAGAAGATCATCGCCAAGACACCCGGGCAGACGGCCTATCTGAAACTGCTTCGTGGCAACGAGGTGGTGTTCGGACTTGGCCCTGCGGGTACCGGCAAGACCTATCTTGCTGTCGCCAAGGCGGTCGAGTCGCTGAAGAAGCGCGAGGTCGAACGGATCGTGCTGTCGCGTCCGGCGGTCGAGGCGGGTGAAAGGCTGGGTTTCCTGCCGGGTGACATGAAGGAAAAGGTCGATCCCTATCTGCGACCGCTTTATGACGCGCTCTATGACATGATGCCGGCCGACAAGGTCGACAGGATGCTCGTCAGCGGCGAGATCGAGATCGCGCCGCTGGCTTTCATGCGCGGCCGCACGCTGAGCTCGTCCTATGTCATCATCGATGAGGCGCAGAACACGACGCCTGTGCAGATGAAGATGGTGCTGACGCGCCTTGGTCAGGATTCACGCATGGTGATTACCGGCGATCTCAGCCAGATCGATCTCCCGGACGGTCATCCGTCGGGGCTTGCCGACGCCGTGCAGCGGCTGGACGATGTCGAGGGCATTGGCATCATTCACCTGTCGGGAAAGGATGTTGTGCGACATCCGGTCGTCGCGCGAATTCTTGCGGCGTACGAATCCGGTTCCTAGATAACGCTAGCGACTGGACAGCCACGCCAAAATCAGTCCAAATGACAGCTGGCGAACACGCCGAGAGACCCGCATGCAATGTGCAACAATACCGGCATGAGTGAAATGCCCCTGGAGCCCGACAGTCCGGACGACGACGATCATTACGCGTCGGAAGACTGGTATACCGATGGCGGAAGCCATCTTGAAGTGATGATCGACCGGACCATCTGGCCGGCTGACGCGATTGACGCCGCCGGCGAAAAGCTGCGCGCGGCCACTGATGCGACCTGTGCCATCTTTGATTTGCCGCCCCTGAACGTTGGCGGGCTGTTCTGTGACGATGGCCGGATCGCCAGCCTGAACGGGCAGTTTCGGGGCAAGGACAAGCCAACCAATGTCCTGTCCTTTCCAAGTGGCGAGACCGAGGCTGACGGAGAGGGCCGCCTTGCTGCCGGCGAGATCGCCATCGCATTCGAGACAGTCCGGACCGAATCCGCACGCGACGACAAAGCCTTCAATGATCACCTTGTCCATCTGTGGGTGCATGGTCTGTTGCACCTGATGGGCCATGACCATGATGATGAGGCCGAGGCCGAAGCGATGGAGTCCGGCGAGGTTGCCGTTCTGGCAAAGCTAGGCATTGCCGACCCGTATGCGGGTACCATTCCTTTTCATGATACAGCGGAGGCCGGGTGATGATCCGCAAGCTTCTCGGCATGGTGTTTCCGGGGCTGAAAACGTCCGCCTCTCGGCGAGACGAGCTTGAAACCCTGCTTGCCGACAGCAGCGCCGACCGCGCCAGTTTCGACGCGCATGAAGGCACCCTGCTTCGCAACATCCTCGGGCTGCGTGACCTGAATGCCTCGGATGTGATGATTCCGCGCGCCGATATCGTCTCGGTCGGCATGTCCGAGAGCTTTTCCGAGATCATTGCCCAGATGACGGCGGCGAACCACAGCCGGCTTCCGGTCCGGCGCGACACGCTGGACGATATTGCCGGGATTATCCATATCAAGGATGTATTTGCCCACCTGCATGCCGGCAGGGCGCCCGATGTCAGCACCCTGTTGCGGCCTGCACTGTTCGTCGCGCCGACGATCCGGCTGCTTGACCTTCTTCATGAAATGCGACTTCGCCGCCGGCATCTCGCCCTTGTCGTGGACGAGTTCGGCGGGGTCGACGGGCTCATCACAATCGAAGACCTCGTCGAGGAAATCGTTGGTGAGATTGAGGATGAGCATGACGAGGCGGTACAACCGAAGATCACCGTCAATGATGACGGCACCATTCTCGCCGAGGCCCGGCTCGAGGTCGAGGCGCTTGAAATCCTGACTGGTCGGCTTCTCGAAGACGACGACCGTGACGAGATCGATACCGTTGGCGGTCTTGTCTGTGCAGTCGCCGGCCGGGTGCCGGGACGCGGTGAGGTTGTGCGTCATCCGACCGGGGTGCAGTTCGAAGTGATCGAGGGCGACCCGCGGCGCCTGTCGCTTCTCAAAATTCGCGGTGTCCATCGTCAGGCGCAGCCGGCCGGTGGCTGATGGCGACAGCCGCCGCTGGCCGGCGATGGCGGCCTGCTGCCTTGCCGGCGCCGGTGCCTCGCTGACTCTTCCTCCTTTTGGTGTCGTGCCGCTGATTGCGCTGCTGTCATGGCCGGCGCTGATCATCGCCAATGCCGCAACCACGCGCCGGGCGGCGCTGGCAGGCGGTCTGACCGGGTTTGGCTGGTTCCTCGCCTCAATCTGGTGGATTTCACTTTCCCTGGTGACAGGTGACACCAATTACTGGCCGCTGCTGCCGCTGCCGCTGATCGGCATTCCGCTCCTCCTCGCCTCTTTCTGGGTGCCTGCTGCGGCGCTGGCACACCGGCTTGGTCGCAGCACGGGCGCAAGGATCGGCTGGCTGCTGCTGTTTCTCGCCCTTTGCGAGTGGGCGCGTGGCCATGTTGCCACCGGCTTTCCCTGGAATGCGCCGGGATATCTGTTCTCTGCGAACCTGCCCTTGCTGCAATCGGCCAGCCTTGTCGGGCTATACGGGTTGACGCTTCTGGCACTGGCGGCCGGGCTGGCGCCGGCCTTCTGGATTGCCGGCCAGCGAAAGCCCGCGATCTGCCTCGCCGCACTTCTGCCGGTGCTGGCGGCTTATGGCTGGGGCCGCCTCGCCGAAACACCAACGCCGTCATCAACCCCTTTCAAGGTGGCTCGTCTGGTGCAGCCAGCTGTACCGCAGCATGAAAAATGGGACCGCTCCCTCCGGCCCTCGCACCTTGAACGGCTGCAGAACCTGTCGCGCCGGCAGACACCCGTGCCGCAGCTCGTGATCTGGCCGGAAACAGCCTTTGCCGGGCTCCTTGATCGCGAGCCGGAGATCCTGCAGACAGCGGCCTGGGAAGCGCTGCCTTTCGATGGATGGCTGATCACTGGCGTGCCGCGTTTTGATGCCCAGAAGAGGCTGTTCAATTCGGCTGTCCTGATGCGTGCCGACGGCACCATCGAAGCGATCTATGACAAGCGCCGCCTTGTTCCCTTTGGTGAATTCGTTCCCCTTCGTGACGCCCTGCCCTTTGTCGATGCGATCGCCGGGCCGGTCGATTTCTCGGCCGGTACGGGCGAGCAGCTGATCACACTGCCGCATTTCGGTCTGATCCAGGTCCTGATCTGTTATGAAACGCTGTTTCCGGGTAGGGCGGCCGGTTCCGGCCCGCGACCCGAGATGCTGGTCAACCTGACGAATGACGCCTGGTTCGGTGATACGCCCGGGCCATGGCAGCATCTGGAGCAGGCGCGCATGCGTGCCGTCGAGGAACGCATTCCGATGATCCGCGTCGCCAATACCGGCGTGACCGCCGCCTTTGGCCCGTCGGGTCGTGATCTTGGCCGCATCGGCCTAGGCGAAACCGGCTTTATCGATGTGGCCGTGCCGGCCCCGCTTCCCCCGACAGCATATGCCGGCTGGCGGGATTGGCCGTTCATGGCCCTTCTTCTGTTGCTGGCGCTTTTCAATATCCGCCTTGACCGCAAACAATCGATAAGGCATTTGAAACCTTGAAATAGATATTGATCCACACCGGAGAGATTAATGCCGTACCTCTTTACCTCGGAATCAGTGTCCGAAGGTCATCCTGACAAACTTTGCGACCGGGTGTCGGACACTGTCCTTGACCTGTTCCTCGCTCAGGAACCGGAAGCCCGTGTGGCCTGCGAGACATTTGCCACCACGAACCGCGTGATCATCGGCGGTGAGGTGCGTGCCTCCGAGGACAAGATGTCCGGCATTATGGATTCCATCGAGAGCGCGGTTCGCGGCGCCATTGCCGATATCGGCTATGAGCAGGACGAGTTCCACCACGCCCATCTCGAATTCCAGAATTACCTGCACAAGCAGTCCACCGACATCGCGATGGGTGTCGACAGTGGCGACAACAAGGACGAGGGCGCCGGCGACCAGGGCCTGATGTTCGGCTATGCCTGCCGCGAGACCGATGTGCTGATGCCAGCCGCGATTCATTATTCGCACCAGATCCTGAAGCGTCTTGCCGAAGTCAGAAAGGCGGACGCCGACACCATTCTGGGGCCGGATTCAAAGAGCCAGATCACACTTGTCTATGGCGATGACGGCAAGCCGACGGGCGCCCACAAGGTGGTTCTCTCGACACAGCATGCTGAAGCCGCGACCCAGTCCGACATTCGCAAGCTCGTGACGCCATTGATCGCCGACGTGCTGCCGGACGGCTGGATGGTTGGCGAGGAAGACCTGCTGGTCAATCCGACCGGCAACTTCGTGATTGGCGGCCCTGACGGCGACGCCGGACTGACCGGCCGCAAGATCATCGTCGACACCTATGGCGGTGCCGCGCCGCATGGCGGCGGTGCCTTCTCCGGCAAGGACCCGACAAAGGTCGACCGTTCGGCAGCCTATGCCGCACGTTATCTCGCCAAGAATGTCGTCGCTGCAGGCCTTGCCGAGCGTTGCACCATCCAGATCGCCTATGCCATCGGTGTTGCCGAGCCGGTGTCCGTCTATGCCGACACGCATGGCACCGGCACCGTCGACAATGCCAGCCTCGAGGCTGCGATCGCCGAATGCATGCCGCTGACCCCGCGCAACATTCGCGAGCATCTTGGCCTGAACAAGCCGATCTATGCGCCCAGCGCGGCCTATGGCCATTTTGGCCGTGTCGCCGGCGAAGCCGGCCGGGAAGCTTCAGCTGGGAAGCTGTCGATCTAGCCGACAAGCTGGCTGCCGCGGTCTGAGCCCGACGCCGGCAGTTGTCGGCGTTATCATGGCGGTGTTGTGAGGATATGCCAATGACAAGGGCGGAGACGCCGCATTTCTACGGCAGACGGCGTGGCCGGAAACTGCGGGTCACCATGCAGCAGCTTCTGGACACGCGCCTTCCCGAACTCCGTCTTGATCCGGCCGCATCCCCGGCGTCGCAGTTCAATGGGGCGCCTGAAGACCTGTTCCTTGAAATCGGCTTTGGTGGCGGCGAGAATCTGGCCGCCATTGCCGCCGCGCGACCTGATGCCGGGTTCATTGGTGCCGAGCCGTTCGTCAATGGTGTCGCCAGTCTGCTCCGCCACATCGAGGATGGCGGCATTGATAATATCCGTATCTGGGATGATGATGTGCGTCTTGTCCTTGGCGGCATGGACGACAATGTGCTGGCCGGCGCCTATGTATTGTTCCCCGATCCCTGGCCGAAAAACCGTCATGCGGCGCGGCGCATTCTGCAACCCGCCGTCCTTGACGAGCTGGCGCGGCTGATCAGGCCTGGAGGAAGGCTGGTACTGGCGAGCGATCATCCGGTGGCCAAGGGCTGGCTTCTTCAGGCAGCGATCTCGCATTCTGCCTTTCGCTGGACTGCGCGTCGGCCTGCTGATTGGCGCGGTCGCCCTGAAGGCATGGTTCCCACCCGCTACATGCAAAAGGCCGAGCGTGAGGACCGGGTGCCAAACTGGTTCCTGTTCGAACGCCGCGACGGGTGACAGCCGGGTCGTGACCGGTTCCTGCTTGCCTTCATCGGGCTGTCGGACTATACAGGGACCAACAAACAAGCTGTCGATCTCGATGGCGGGCCTCTGGCCCGCTTTTTTATTGGGCGATTTCTTTATTGCGCGATTTCCGTCGACAGACGGAATTGCCGGCAGGCCAGACAAAGGTGGCGGACACATAGTGGTAGAATCTAGGATCAGCCAGATTATCGAAGGCGCGGTGACCGATCTCGGTTTCCGGCTTGTTCGGGTCCGCTATTCTGGTGCCAAGGGTGGCCGCAGCCAACTGCAGATCATGGCCGAGCCGGTGGCAGAAAGAGAGATGACGGTCGAGGATTGCGAAACGCTGAGCCGGCATGTTGCCGCGCTTCTCGATGTCGAGGATCCGATTTCGGATGCCTATACGCTGGAAGTCAGCTCCCCTGGGATCGACCGGCCGCTGACCCGGATCGAGGATTACGAGCGTTACAGCGGCGAGCTGGCGAAAATCACGCTGCGCTTCATGCTTGATGGCCGCAAGCGTTTCAACGGGCGCCTTGGCGGGCTCGACGGGGATGGCCGAGTGGTGCTCGAGACAAGTTTCGGGCGGTTTGACTTCGCTTTCGACGAGATCGAGGCGGCGCGGATCGATCCGGTTGAAATTCTGGCCCGCGAGGCGGCCGCGCGGAACTGAACAGACCGCATAAATTTAACCTAACCAGCAGACAGAGCAGGTAGAGACAAATGGATACATCTTCGATCCCAGGACTGGAACTGATCCAGGTCGCCGATGTGGTGGCGCGCGAAAAGTCGATCGAGCGCGAAGAAGTGATGGTCGCCATGGAAGAGGCGATCCAGAAAGCCGGCCGTGCGAAATACGGTCTCGACCGTGATATCCGCGCGATGATCGACCGGAAGTCCGGCTCTATCACGCTGGAGCGCTGGATCGAGGTGGTCGAGGAAGTCGAGGATGACGCCACGCAGATGAGCGTCACCGACGGCGCAAAGCAGGAGCCGCCGCTGGCCCTTGGCGAATTCTGGCGCCAGGCGTTGCCGCCGATCGAATTTGGCCGGATCGCCGCCCAGACGGCAAAGCAGGTGATCTCGCAAAAGGTACGGGACGCCGAACGCGCCCGTCAGTACGAGGAATACAAGGACCGTGTCGGCGAGATCGTTGTCGGTACGGTAAAGCGCGCGGAAAGCTATTCGATCACAGTCGACCTTGGCCGCGCCGAGGCGGTGATCCGTCGCGAAGAAATGATCCCGCGCGAGAACCTGCGTCAGGGCGACCGGGTGCGCGCCTATATCATTGATGTTCGTGAAGAGCAGCGCGGCCCGCAGATTTTCCTGTCGCGCGCCTGCAACGAGTTCATGGCAAAGCTCTTCACCCAGGAAGTGCCTGAAATCTATGACGGCATCATCGAGATCAAGGGTGTTGCCCGTGAGGCCGGAAGCCGCGCCAAGATCGCCGTCCTGTCGAAGGATCCGGGGATCGACCCGGTCGGCGCCTGCGTCGGCATGCGCGGAAGCCGTGTGCAGGCCGTTGTCGGCGAACTTCAGGGCGAGAAGGTAGAGATCATTCCCTATATCGAGGATCCCGCCTCTTTCGTTGTCAATGCTCTGGCCCCGGCTGAAGTCGCCAAGGTGGTGATGGACGAGGTTGCCAGCAGGATGGAAGTCGTCGTGCCGGACGACCAGTTGAGCCTTGCCATCGGCCGTCGCGGCCAGAATGTGCGTCTGGCGTCACAGCTGTCCGGCTGGTACATCGACATCCTGACAGAAGCTGAGGAATCCGAGCGCCGTCAGGAAGAGTTCCGGACCCGCTCGACCCGCTTTATCGAGGCGCTCAACATTGATGATGTGATCGCCCATCTGCTGGTTGCCGAGGGTTTTGTTCTTCCCGAGGAAATTGCCGAAACTCCAATCGAGGAGCTGGCTACCATTCAGGGATTTGACGAAGGCATCGCCGAAGAGTTGCAGACGCGGGCCGTTGAATTCGTAGAGCGTGAGGCGCAGCGTATCAACGAGGCTCTCGACAGCCTCAAGGTTTCCGAAGATCTCCGGAATTTCGAATATATCAGCCTTGGCATGATGCTGAAGCTCGCCGAGAACGGTGTGCTTTCGCTTGATGATCTTGCCGATCTCGACAGTGACGAGCTTGTCGGGCTGTTGTCCGAGCATGGTCTCGAGGATGACACCGAGGCAGGCGATATCATCATGGCGGCGCGGGCCCACTGGTTCGATGACGAGCCCGAGGCCGGCGAGGCATCCGACGCAGCTGACGGTGATGCTGTCACCGACGCAGCCCCAGAAGCAGTCTCCGGCGACGAGCCGGCGGCGAGCTAAGGGTCATGGTCGGAGCGCCGCATGACGGATCGAACCTGCATCCTGTCCGGGCAGAACCTGCCGCGTGAGCAGCTGATCCGCTTTGTTGCGGGGCCGGACGGCCATGCCGTCGCCGACCTTGCCTGCAAGCTCCCGGGCCGCGGGGTCTGGATTGAGAATAGTGCTGAAAGCCTTCGCCGTGCCGCTTCAGGGAACCTCCTGACGCGGCGCATCGGCGCCGGCTTCCGCGAGGTTGAAGAAGATATTCTTCAGATCGCGCAGATGCTTCGGCAGCGTGCATTGTCGACTGCCGGTCTGGCCCGGCGCGCAGGTGATCTTGTCGGTGGTTCCGGCAAGCTGGCGGCCGAAGGCGAGAGCTTTGCCGGGCTGTTGGCAGCGCCAGACGCCTCGGATCGCGAAGTGCGGCGGCTGGCAAGCCGTCTCGATGTTGACTGGACAAGTCGGGAGCTGGATGCGACCGAGCTTGGCCGTGTGTTTGGACGTGACAGTCTGGCCTTTGCCGCGGTGCGGCGGGGCGGGGTTGCGAAAACGGCGGAAAATCTGCGCCGGGAACTGCTGAGACTGGAGGCCTTTTCTCGGTCTTCGTCTTGTCAGGCTGGGTGATACCGGTGTATCACCTTGCGCACATTGGCAATCGGGCGGTTTGCGCCTGTTGCCCGGAAAGGGTTCATGATGAGCGACGATAGTGGCAAATCCAAGAAGCTCAGCCTGTCTGGCAGCAGGCTGACACTCGGCGGTCTGGAGGCCGGCCAGCTGCGGGCGACACCCGGCGGCGCCGGCAGACGTACCGTGCAGGTCGAGGTGCGCCGCAAGCGCGCGCCTGCCGCGCCGCATCGTGCTGCGACCCAGAAGGCCGAACCTGTTGCAGCGCCGCCGCAGGCAGCGCCCGAGGCAGCTCCTGCCCCCGCTCCCGAAGCAGGTGCCGAGGACCGGCTTACCGCACAGGAGCGTGCGGCTCGTGTTCGCGCTCTTCAGGAAGGCATGAAGAAACCGGAGACCGACGCGCCAGCTGACGATGCTGCCGAGGCACCGGTTGACGCTGTTGCAGAAGGCTCGGCTGCGGATGCCGCCGAGGCCCCGGCTGCCGGTTGTCGAAGCGCCGGCAGAGCCGCTCAGCCCGGCCGAGGCACGCCGTGCCGCCGAGCTTGCCGAGCTGAAGGAAATCGAGGCCGAGGAAGAGCGCCGCCGCGATGAAGAAGCGCGCAAGCATTCCGAAGCCAATGCACGCCGTGCTGCCGAAACACGTCAGGCGGCTCCGTCGGCACCGGCTCCGTCGAATGACGGTGCGGAGATGCATACGCGCCGCCGCCGTCAGGCCGACGATACCCCGTCACGCCGCCCGGCGCCGGCACGACGCGACGGACCAGGCCGCCGCCAGTCTGGCAAGATGACCATTACACAGGCGTTGTCCGGTGACGATCAGCGCCGCCAGCGTTCACTGGCATCGGTTCGCCGTCAGCGGGAAAAGGCCCGCATGCGCGAGGACCAGCAGCCACAGGTCAAGCAGGTCCGTGACGTGATTGTTCCCGATACGCTGACCGTTGGCGAGCTTGCCAACCGGATGGCGGAACGTACAGCCGATGTGGTCAAGGAGCTGATGAAGCTCGGGGTCATGGCGACAGCCACCCAGACCATCGATGGCGAGACGGCTGAACTGATCGTGCAGGAGCTTGGCCACCGCGCACAGCGTGTTTCGGACTCGGATGTCGAGATCGGTCTCGAGGGTGCCGAGGACGACGCAACCAGCATGAAGTCTCGGCCCCCGGTCGTTACCGTCATGGGCCATGTCGACCACGGCAAGACAAGCCTTCTCGATGCAATCCGCCGTACCGATGTGGCTGCCGGCGAATCCGGTGGCATTACACAGCATATCGGCGCGTACCAGATCAGCACGCAGGCCGGTAACACCATCACCTTTATCGATACGCCGGGCCACGAGGCCTTCACCGAGATGCGTTCGCGCGGTGCCGACATCACCGACATTGTCATTCTCGTTGTTGCTGCCGATGACTCGGTCATGGCGCAGACGGTCGAGGCGATCAACCATGCCAAGGCCGCAGGTTGTCCGGTGATTGTCGCCGTCAACAAATGCGACAAGCCGGGCGCCGATCCGCAGCGTGTTCGCAACGACCTGCTGCAGCAGGAGATCATCACCGAAGATTTTGGTGGTGACGTTCTTTGCGTCGATGTATCCGCACTGACGGGACAGGGTCTCGACAGGCTGGAAGAAGCCATCATGCTTCAGTCCGAGCTTCTCGAACTCAAGGCCAACCCGGACCGCGCAGCCGACGGTGTCGTTGTCGAAGCCAAGGTCGAGCGTGGCCGTGGTTCCGTGGCAACGGTTCTGGTCCAGCGCGGCACCCTGAAGCAGGGCGATATTCTGGTTGTTGGCGCCGAGAGCGGCCGTGTGCGTGCCCTTCTCGACGACCGTGGCCAGAAGCTGACCGAGGCAGGCCCCGGCCGGCCGATCGAGGTTCTCGGCCTCAACGGCACTCCGATGGCTGGTGACAATTGCGTCGTCGTCGAATCCGAGGCCCGGGCCCGCGAGATTGCCGAATACCGGACACGCCAGATCAAGGATCGCGAGGCCGCTCGCGGCGCCCGTGGCTCTGTCGAGCAGATGCTGTCGGCAATCGCCGCCGGCGAGGCCGAAGAGCTTCCGATGGTTATCAAGACAGATGTTCACGGCTCGCTCGAGGCCATCCGCGTGGCGCTGGAGAAGCTCGGCACCGATCAGGTGAAGGTGCGCATCCTGTCCGCCGGCGTCGGCGCAATCAGCGAGTCGGATATTTCGTTGGCCACCGCGTCTAACGCGATTGTGGTCGGCTTCAATGTCCGTGCCATTCCGCAGGCGCGCGACCTTGCCAAGCGCGACGGTATGGAAATCCGCTACCACTCGATCATCTATGAGCTGATCGACGAGGTGAAGTCCGCGATGGGCGGCTTGCTCAGCCCGGACACGCAGGAGGAGTTCATCGGTTACGCCGAGATCCGCCAGGTGTTTGGCGTGTCCAAGATCGGCAAGGTTGCCGGTTGCATGGTCACCGAGGGCATCATCAAGCGTGGCTGCAGCGTTCGCCTGCTTCGCGACAATGTTGTGATCCACGAGGGCTCGCTGAAGACACTTCGTCGTTTCAAGGACGAGGTGAAGGAAGTTCGCGAGGGCTTCGAGTGCGGCATGGGTTTCGAGAATTAC
Organism: Alphaproteobacteria bacterium; assembly: GCA_038144055.1. Classification (GTDB taxonomy): domain Bacteria; phylum Pseudomonadota; class Alphaproteobacteria; order Puniceispirillales; family Puniceispirillaceae; genus UBA8309. Next base: position 247,267 of record JAYQNB010000004.1, read on the forward strand.
TCGGACATCCAGGAAGGCGACATGATCGAATGTTTCGAGATGCGCGAGGTTGCCCGGACCCTCGACTGATCCGGGCCCTCGGCCAGTTTCGAACAGCGATCTGTCACACCTCTTTTGCGGGTATGAGGACGCCATGGCTGGAAAAACCAAGCGATTTGCGGCGAAACCACCGACGCAGCGCCAGTTGCGTGTCGGTGAGACCATCCGCCATGCCTTGTCTGAAATTCTCAGCCGGGACAGTTTCTTTGATCCCGACCTCGAGGGTGTGTCGGTGACCGTCTCCGAGATTTCGGTGAGCCCGGACCTTTCCAACGCGCGTGTCTACACCATGCCGCTTGGCGGGCAGAACAGCGAGAATGTGCTGCCGGCGCTGAACAGGCTGGCACCGGTTCTTCAGCGCGAAGTGGCATCGCGTGTACATCTGCGCCGCGTTCCACGGCTGAAGTTCATTCTCGACGAGACCTTCGAGACCGCGGCACGGTTGAACGTCGTGTTCAACAGCATCCGCACCGAAGACTGACCACCGGCGCATGGCATCGCGCAAGGGCAATCCCGTGCATGGCTGGGTAATCCTCGACAAGCCCGAGGAGCTGAGCTCGTCGCGTGCCGTCGGCATCGTGCGCCGTGTTTTCAACGCGGCCAAGGCGGGTCATGGCGGCACTCTCGACCCGCTGGCGACAGGTATTCTTCCCATCGCGCTCGGCGAGGCGACGAAAACGGTCTCCTTCGCGATGCATGGCGCGAAGTCATATGAATTCACCCTGCAGTTCGGCAGCCAGACAAGCACTGATGACCGGGAAGGCGAAGTGATTGCCACGTCGGACAACCGGCCTGAGCGCGCCGCTATCGAAGCGGCATTGCCCGGCTTCACCGGCGAGATCGAACAGCGGCCCCCTATTTTTTCCGCCATCAAGGTGGATGGCAGGCGTGCCTATGACATTGCGCGCAAGGCGGTAGCCGACGGGCTGGACAGTCTTCCCGAGCTGGAATCACGGCCGGTGGTGATCGACAGGCTGGAGCTTCGTGACGCAGATGCGGACAGCGCCACCTTTTTCGTGGCCTGCGGCAAAGGCACCTATATCCGCTCGCTGGCGCGCGATCTCGCCATCGCGCTGGGGACGGTTGGCCATGTCAGCCGTCTGCGGCGCCTGTCGGTCGGTCCGTTTGACGAAAGCGACGCGATTTCACTGGCTTTTCTGGAAAAGCTGGAGCATAGTGCCGCCGCTTTCGAGCATTTGAAGCCCGTGACAAGTGCGCTGGACGACATCCCGGCGTTACCTGTTTCAGCGGGCGAGGCGGCAAAACTCCGTCATGGCCAGACCCTTCCTGCGCTCAGCCCTGCGGCAGATGCGCGTTTTGCGGAAGTCGTCTCGGCCGGAACCGGGGTGGCGATCGCCGGCAGCGTTCCCGTGGCGCTGGTCTCTGTGAAGGCCGGACAGCTGCATCCGCTGCGTGTTTTTAATCTTTGATCCATCCGGGCCCGCCCTGGTGGAGAGACCGAAGGAGGTTTCGATGTCGATTACAAGCGAACGTACTGCCGAACTGATCAAGGAATTTGGCAAGTCGGAGAGCGATTCCGGTTCTGCTGCTGTTCAGGTGGCTATCCTGACCGAGCGGATCGTGAACCTGACCGAGCATCTGAAGACACACAAGAAGGATTTCGGTTCGCGCCGGGGCCTGCTGTCGATGGTCGGCCAGCGCCGCAATCTTCTGGACTACATCAAGGCCGGCGACGAGCAGGCCTACAAGGATCTGATCGCCCGTCTGGGACTGCGCCGCTAAGCTGGCGCTGCCCTGCAGCGATTGTCGAATATGCGAACGGCCCGGTGGCATCAGCTGCCGGGCCGTCGTCGTTTCGGGTGCCCGATCCTGATGCCCGATCCCGATCCTTGACCCGGGGCGCCGCCTTCGGCATCTGCTTTTAGCATTTGCTTTTTAGGGACTTACATGCCACAACAGCGCCGAAACAAGAGAACAGGAAAAAAGCCGGGGCCCGACAGATGATGGCGCGGGGGCCCAACCGACCGGAACCGCAGACCGAGCGACGGTCGACACCCCCCCCAAAAAAAACATCACCAGACATCCTCTTGTTGCCGGTGGACAGGGCCAATGGGCCGCGTCTGCGGGTTTGTCTGAGGGATGACCCGGCATCATGATGAGAAAAGAGACAGATATCGATGTTCAAGATATTCCGCAAAGAGCTTGACTGGAACGGCACCCCGCTCGTCCTCGAGACCGGCAAGGTGGCCCGTCAGGCAGATGGCGCGGTGATGGTCAGCCTCGGCGAGACCACCGTTCTTTGTACCGCTGTTGCAGCGCACAGCCCGAAGCCGGGTCAGGATTTCTTCCCGCTGACGGTCAACTATCAGGAAAAGGCGTTCGCTGCCGGCAAGATCCCGCGTGGTTTCTTCAAGCGCGAGGGCCGTCCTTCCGAGAACGAGACCCTTGTCAGCCGCCTGATCGACCGTCCGATCCGGCCGCTCTTCCCTTCCTCCTTCAAGTGCGAGACCCAGGTCATCTGTACCGTTCTTGCCCATGACATGGAGAACAATCCCGACATCGCCGCGATGATCGGTGCCTCGGCGGCCCTGTGCCTGTCGGGTGTTCCGTTCTTCGGCCCGATTGCCGCCGCCCGTGTCGGCTGGATCGATGGCGAGTATGTCCTTAACCCGACCGTCGCGCAGATGGACGAGACCGCGCTGGACCTGGTCCTCGCCGGCACGCATGAAGGCGTGCTGATGGTTGAGTCCGAAGCCCAGGAACTGTCCGAGGAAGTGATGCTCGGCGCCGTGACCTTCGGCCATGACGCGATGAAGCCGGTGATCGACGCGATCATCGACCTTGCCGAATCCTGCGCCAAGGAGCCGCGCGCCCTTCCCGAGGAGCCGGCCGAGGCAGGCGAGATCAAGGCTGTCATTGACGGCTTCAGCGACCAGTTCGTCGCCGCTTACCAGATTGCTGACAAGACCGATCGCCAGGCGGCTCTCAGCGAGGTTCGCACCGCTACCAAGGAAAAGCTTGGTGACGATTATGACGGTGTTCTCGTCGGCAGCCTGATCAAGGCGAAAGAGGCCGATGTCGTTCGCGGCTCGATCCTCGAGACCGGCCAGCGTATCGACGGGCGCGACACCAAGACGGTCCGCCAGATCGTGGCCGAGGCAGGCTTCCTGCCACGCGCCCACGGATCGTCGCTGTTCACCCGTGGCGAGACCCAGGCGATGGTTGTTGCCACTCTCGGCACCGGCCAGGATGAACAGATCATCGACGCCCTCGTCGGCGAGAGCCGTTCGAACTTCATGCTGCACTACAACTTCCCGCCCTATTCGGTCGGTGAAGCTGGTCGTGTCGGTTCGCCGGGTCGCCGCGAGATCGGCCATGGCAAGCTTGCATGGCGTGCGCTTCGCCCGCTGCTGCCGAAGAAAGAGGACTTCCCCTACACCATTCGCCTTGTTTCCGAGATCACCGAGTCGAACGGCTCGTCCTCGATGGCGACTGTCTGTGGCGGCTCACTGGCGCTGATGGATGCCGGTGTTCCGCTGGATCGTCCGGTGGCCGGCATCGCGATGGGCCTGATCAAGGAAGGCGATTCCTTCGCCGTGCTGTCGGATATTCTCGGTGACGAGGATCATCTCGGCGACATGGACTTCAAGGTGGCCGGCTCCGAAGCTGGCGTGACTTCCCTGCAGATGGACATCAAGATCACCTCGATCACTCCGGAAATCATGCAGATCGCGCTCGACCAGGCGAAAGACGGACGTCTTCATATCCTTGGCGAGATGGCCAAGGCGCTGACCTCGGCCCGCGACGGGCTTGCCGACAGCGCGCCGAAGATCACGACCATGTCGATTCCGGTCGACAAGATCCGTGACATCATCGGTCCGGGCGGCAAGATCATCCGCGAAATCTGCGAGACCACCGGTGCGAAGATCGACATTGATGACGACGGCACGGTCAAGGTGGCAGCTGTCACCGGCGCGTCCGGCGAAGCGGCTGTTGCCCGCATCAAGGACATCGTTGCCGAGCCCGAGCTTGGTGTGATCTATAACGGCAAGGTTGTGAAGACCGTCGATTTCGGCGCCTTCGTGAACTTCCTTGGCGCGAAGGACGGTCTCGTCCATATCTCCGAACTGCAGGATGGCCGGACTGAAAAGACCACCGACATCTGCAAGGAAGGCGACATGGTCAAGGTCAAGGTCATCGGCTTTGACGACCGCGGCAAGGTGAAGCTGTCGATGAAGCGCGTCGATCAGGAGACCGGCGCCGACCTCGAGGCGGAAGAGGCCGAGTAAGCCTTTCAGATATCAGATATGAAAATGGGCGGCTTCTTTGGGGGCCGCCCGATTTTCTTAACACGTGGCGCGTGGCCTTATAATCTTGTTAGAGTTCCAGCAGCGATATGGTGGTTTTGGTTTTTTTTCATGCCGCTTTCCTGTAACGACCAGAATATATGGCTGCTATTCGGTGTCTTCCGGCGGCGTGGCGATGGTGTTGAAACCACCATCGACGAAATGCACCTCGCCGGTCACGCCCGAGGACAGGTCAGAGACAAGATAGAGGCCGGAGCGCCCGACTTCATTGATGTCGGGGTTGCGGCCGAGCGGGGCCGCCGTCTCCGCATAGCGGTAGATGTGGCGCGCGCCGGTAATGGCGGCGCCGGCAAGCGTCTTCATCGGCCCGGCCGACAGCGCGTTCACCCGGATGTTCTGGCCGCCTAGATCGACGGCAAGATAGCGCACCGACGCCTCGAGCGCCGCCTTGGCCACGCCCATGACGTTGTAGTTCGGTGAAATCCGCTGCGCGCCGATATAGCTCAGCGTCACAAGCGAGCCGCCATCCGGCATCATCTGGCGTGCCGCCTGCGCCACCTCGGTAAAGGAGAAGGCCGAGATCATCATCGTCTCGTTGAAGTTCTGGCGGCTGGTGTTCAGATACCCGCCCTTCAACTCGTTCTTGTCGGAAAAGGCCAGCGCGTGAACCACAAAATCGACGGATGACCAGTGACCGGAAAGCCAGTCAAAAGCCTTGCCAACCGCGCCTTCATGCGCGACATCGCATTCCACCATCAGGTCGGAGCCGCCCGATTCCGCCAGTGGACGCAACCGCTTGCCGAAACCTTCCATCTGATAGGTGAAGGCAAGCTCGGCACCTGCCTCGGCGGCGGCGGCGGCGATACCCCAGGCGCTGGAGCGCTCATTCGCGACACCCATGATCAGGCCCCGCTTGCCGGCAAGAAGTCCCGCCGTCATGTCAGACCTTCCTCAGTGCCAGCGTGGCATTGGTACCGCCAAAGCCGAAGGAGTTCGACAGCGCCAGTGTAATCTCGGCATTGTCGACACGGCTCGAGGGGACAGGAATGTCGCCGATGGCCGGGTCGGGATTTTCGATATTGGCCGATCCGGCGATGAAGCCTTCCTTCATCATGATCATGGTGTAGATGGCTTCCTGGACACCGGTCGCGCCAAGCGAGTGGCCGGTCAGTGACTTGGTCGAGGTCACTGTCGGCAGATAGCCGCGCGGGCCGAACACCTCGCGCACCGCTTCCAGCTCCTTGACGTCGCCCACCGGGGTCGATGTGCCGTGGGCATTGATATAGTCGACCTTGTCCGTCAGCGTGTTCCCGTCAAAGCCGGCAAGCGCCAGCTCCATACAGCGGACGGCGCCTTCACCGGACGGGGCAACCATGTCATGGCCATGCGAATTGGCGCCATAGCCGACAATCTCGGCATGGATAGTCGCGCCGCGCGCCAGCGCGTGCTCCATATCCTCGATCACGACCATGCCACCGCCACCGGCGATGACAAAGCCGTCACGGTCGGCATCATAGGCGCGCGAGGCGCGTTCCGGCGTGTCGTTATATTTGGATGACATCGCCCCCATCGCGTCGAACAGCACCGACAGGGTCCAGTGAAGTTCCTCGCCGCCGCCGGCGAAGACAATGTCCTGACTGCCGTTGCGGATGGCGTCCACCGCAGATGAAATGCAGTGCGCCGATGTCGAACAGGCCGAAGTGATGGAGTAGTTCACACCTTTGATCTTGAAGAAGGTGGCAATACAGGCCGACACGGTCGACGACATGCAGCGCGGCACCATATAGGGGCCGACACGCTTTGGCCCTTTTTCGCGGGTGGTGTCGAACGCCTGCATCATATTGGCTGTGGACGGCCCGCCGGACCCGGCGATCAGGCCGGTGCGCGGGTTCGAGACCTGCTCCTCGGTCAGCCCGGAATCGGCGATGGCCTGTTCCATGGCCAGCACGGCATAGGCCGCACCGTCGCCCATGAAGCGAAGCTGCTTGCGGTCGATATGCTCGGCGATGTCCATCTTGATGGTGCCGTGAACCTGACTGCGAAAGCCGAGTTCGGTATATTCAGGTGCGGCGACGATGCCGGAACGGCCCTCGCGCAGCGAATCTGTCACCTCGGCGACGTTGTTGCCGATCGACGAAACGATGCCGATACCGGTAATGGCGACCCTGCGCATGATTATGCCTCCTCGGGCTGGAACAGGCCGACGCGGATGTCGTTGGCCTCGAAGACGGTTTCGCCGTCGCAGACGACGCGGCCGTCAGCGATTCCCATCACCAGGCGGCGCATGATCACCCGCTTCATCTCGATCTCGTAGCGGACAAGCTTGTTTGTCGGCAGGATCTGGCCGGTGAACTTTACCTCTCCGACCGACAGCGCGCGGCCGCGGCCTTCACCGCCGGACCATCCGAGGAAGAAGCCGACAAGCTGCCAGAGCGCGTCCATGCCAAGGCATCCCGGCATCACCGGATCGCCTTCGAAATGGCAGGGGAAGAACCACAGGTCGGGTTTCAGGTCGAATTCAGAAACAATATGTCCCTTGCCATGCGGTCCGCCATCACCCGAGATTTCCGTGATCCGGTCGCACATCAGCATTGGCGGCATCGGCAACTGGGGGTTTCCGGGGCCGAACAGCTCGCCTTTCGCACAGGAAATAAGGTCATCATAGCTGAAGGCAGTCTGCTGCAGTGGTGGCATTTTGGTGTCCCCAGAATTGTTGCGGTGGGCATGTTCGCTGCGTTGCGGACATATCCCCTTGCCGGTGTAATTTCATAGTCTGACAGACACGGGTCCGGTCATCGCGGAGCCCGTCTCCGAGCCCCCACAAAAAAACACGAAACGGCCCCTCAGGCCAAGGGATTATTGACAATATGGCAGCAAGGCCGCATTTTCGAGACGCTATGAGCGCGAATGTCGAAAACATGCCGGCCGCCGCAGAGGACGCACGTCTCGTGCAACGGCTGAGGGCCGCCGGTCTTCGTCCAACAAAGCAACGGCTTGCGATTGCCGGACTGCTGCTCGACGGGCGTCATCGCCATGTTTCCGCCGATAGTCTTGCCCGCGAAATCCGTGATGCCGGCATGCAGATGGCAGGCGGCACCGTCTATAATACGCTGAACCAGTTTACCGATGCCGGGCTGCTACGCCGCGTCACGGTGCATAACGAGCACAGCGTCTTCGATACCAACACATCGCACCATCATCATTTCTATGATGCGGACACCGACCGTCTGATCGATATTCCGGCTGACCAGGTGTTGCTAGCCGACCTTCCGAATGCCCCAAAAGGGCATGACATCGCGTCGGTGGATGTGCTGATCCATATCACCTCCAGAAACGGCTGAGTCACAAGACGTAAAGGCGATATTGCTGCCCGTCCTGTGTCCGTTCAGGCTGCCATATTATCGCGCGCGATCAGGCGACTGTGACAATCTTGTCAGTTTAAAATCATTCCAAACAGCTTGACCTGATGGTCCGCCGACCATAGCATTTCGGAATGATTTGTATGGGCCGTTCCGGCCCCGTGGTCGCTGTGTCAAACAGCTGTTGTCACTACATCATATGATGAACCGGAGACGAAGATGAACGAACAGAACAAATGCCCCGTGATGCACGGGGGATCAAGCACACGACCTTTGGCGTGCGCTCAAACCGTGACTGGTGGCCGAAGCAGCTGAACCTGAAAATTCTGCACCAGAACTCGGCGTTGTCGAACCCCATGGGCCCGGCCTTCAACTATGCTGAGGCGTTCAAGACCGTTGATCTGGAAGAGCTTCGCAAGGACCTCTTTGCGCTGATGACGGATTCGCAGGAATGGTGGCCGGCAGACTATGGTCATTATGGCCCGTTCTTCATCCGCATGGCATGGCACAGTGCCGGTACCTACCGTACCGGTGACGGCCGTGGCGGCGCCGGGGCAGGGACGCTTCGTTTTGCGCCGCTGAACAGCTGGCCAGACAACACCAACCTCGACAAGGCACGCCGTCTTCTGTGGCCGATCAAGCAGAAATATGGCGAGGCGCTGTCCTGGGCCGACCTGATGATTTTCACCGGCAACTGCGCTCTGGAATCGATGGGCTTCAAGACCTTCGGATTCTCCGGTGGCCGCGAGGACATCTGGGAGCCGGAAGAGGACATCTACTGGGGTACCGAGGACACCTGGCTTGGCGATAAGCGTTACAGTGGTGACCGTGATCTCGAGAACCCGCTTGCCGCCGTGCAGATGGGCCTGATCTATGTCAACCCGGAAGGCCCGAACGGCAATCCGGACCCGATGGCTTCGGCCCGCGACATTCGCGAGACATTTGCCCGCATGGCGATGAATGACGAGGAAACCGTCGCGCTCGTCGCCGGTGGTCACACCTTTGGCAAGACGCACGGTGCCGGTGATGCCGGTCTCGTTGGTCCGGAACCTGAAGGCGCAAGCATTCAGGCGCAAGGCCTTGGCTGGCACAGCGATTTCGGCAGCGGCAAGGGTGTGGATACCATCACCAGCGGCCTCGAGGGTGCCTGGACGCCGAACCCGATCAAGTGGGACAACGGCTATTTCGACATGCTGTTCGGTTATGAGTGGGAGCTGACAAAGAGCCCGGCGGGTGCCAACCAGTGGAAGCCGACCGATGCCTCTGCCGGTGACCTTGTGCCCGACGCGCATGACGAATCCCGTCGCCACGCGCCGATGATGGCGACAACCGACATCGCGCTTCGCACGGACCCGTCCTATCTCGAAATCTCGAAGCGGTTCCATGCGAATCTGGACGAGTTCGCCGATGCCTTTGCCCGCGCCTGGTTCAAGCTGACCCACCGCGACATGGGGCCGAAGTCCCGGTATGTAGGTGCCGAAGTGCCAGCTGAAAATCTGATCTGGCAGGACCCGGTTCCGGCTGTGGACCATGCGCTGATCGACGATGCCGATGCGGCGTCGCTCAAGGCCAGCATCATGGCGACCGGCCTGTCGGTGTCCGAGCTTGTCGGTGCCGCATGGGCATCCGCCTCGACCTTCCGCGGTTCGGACAAGCGGGGCGGCGCCAATGGCGCGCGCATCCGCCTGGCACCACAGCGTGACTGGGACGTAAACCAGCCGGCACAGCTGGAAAAGGTTCTGGCGGCGCTCGAGTTTGTACAGTCGGAATTCAACGGCGCGCAGTCGGGCGGCAAGAAAGTGTCGATGGCCGACCTGATCGTACTGGGCGGCTGTGCAGCCGTCGAGGCAGCGGCCAAGGCTGGTGGCCATGACGTGGCGGTGCCCTTCACAGCGGGACGCACCGATGCCGCGCAGGAGCAGACAGACATCGAGTCCTTCGGTGTTCTCGAGCCGCTCGCCGACGGTTTCCGCAACTATCTGCAGGCGGATTTCTCGGTATCGGCTGAAGAGCTGCTTCTCGACAAGGCACAGCTGATGACCCTGTCGGCACCTGAGATGACTGTGCTTGTCGGCGGCATGCGTGCGCTTGACGCCAACACCGATCAGGCGAGCCATGGTGTTCTCACCGACCGCCCGGGAACGCTCAGCAACGATTTCTTCGTCAACCTGCTGGATATGGGTACCGAATGGAAGCCCGCATCGGCAGCCGAAGATGTGTTCGAGGGCCGTGACCGCGTGAGTGGCGATCTGAAGTGGACCGGCACACGTGTCGATCTCGTCTTCGGTTCGAACTCGCAGCTTCGTGGCCTTGCGGAAGTCTATGCCGGCGCCGGTGGCGAAGCACGGTTCGTCGGTGACTTTGTCGCCGCATGGACAAAGGTGATGAACCTCGACAGGTTCGACGTCGCCTGAAAAGACAGAATGGAATGACAGCGCGTCTCGTCTCTTTCGCGCTGTCGCCATGCAGAAAAGGCGCTCTGGTTTCCCGGGGCGCCTTTTTTATATCTGCCGATGGGTGAGCCAGGTGCGGGTCAGTTCAGGACCTCGCCGTCGAGAAGCCCCAGATTGCGGTGCGCGCCACCCATCCGCGGATGTCGCCGGACGCGACCTTGCACCATTGGGTCGGGCAGGACTGCAACTCCAGAAGGGCGTTGCGCTCGGCCACAGCGACCAGAGGCGAGCCGTCGTCCGGCGCGGCATGAATTTTGGCCGAGCTGGCCGTGACGAGGGCATTGCGTTTCAGCGACACGACAGACTGGTGCATCCAGCCGGTGGTGTTCTCATGGTCCACAACCTTGCGCCAGATGCCGAATTCGCGTTCTACCCGAAGCGGAAGACCTTCCTTGCGGTATTGCCACAGCACCGGATATTCGGTTCCCGGACCTGCCCGCATATTTACCTCGTCCGATTTCAGGGCGACGAAGCGCGGTACCTGATAGCCGCTTCCGCGTACAGTCACCTGCACTTCACCATTGTTACCGGCAGCATTGTCACCGGCGCTGTCCGATGCCGCCGCCGGGACGGTTGCCGCCGGCGTGATGCCGGCGAGGAGGGCAAGCAGGAGGCAGGTTGTCGCACCGTGAAATAGTTTTCTCATTACAGCCCAGTTCTGGTAATGTCGCCCAATATCCTGATGCAGTCCGGTACGGGAAACTTGTGTCTCATGCTGTCAGGATATTATGTTTTCGCCGGCCACGCCATAGAGGCCGGACCGCGACCAAATACGAGCGGAAAGAATGAACCAGAAAAAGCCAGTCGTCCATCTGACCCGTAAATTGCCCGACTCAACCGAGACGCGGATGAGAGAGCTGTTTGACGCCAGGCTCAATGATACCGACACCCCGCGCACGACTGAAGAACTCGTCGCCATGGTAAAGGAGGCTGATGTCCTTGTTCCCACGGTGACCGACAGGATCGATGCCGGTCTGATCGCCGCGGCTGGCGACCAGCTGAAACTGATCGCCTCTTTCGGGACAGGGGTGGACCATATCGACCTTGCCGCCGCCAAGGCGCGCGGCATCACCGTTACCAACACGCCGGGGGTGCTGACCGAGGATACGGCCGATGTCGCGATGGCACTGATGCTGGCCGTGCCGCGCCGCATCGCCGAGGGTGACAAGGTGACGAGGACTGGTGAATGGACCGGCTGGGCACCGACCGGCATGCTTGGCCACCGTATCAACGGCAAGCGGCTTGGCATCATCGGCATGGGCCGGATCGGCTGCGCAGTGGCGCGCCGTGCGCGCGGCTTCGGCCTCAGCATTCATTATCACAACCGCAAGCCTGTCCATCCCGAGACCGAGGCCGAGCTCGAGGCGACATACTGGGACTCGCTGGACCAGATGCTCAGCCGTGTCGATATCGTTTCGGTGAACTGCCCGCATACGCCAGCGACACAAAAGCTGCTGACCCGCGAGCGGCTGGAGATGATGCAGCCATCGGCCTATCTGGTGAACACCTCGCGCGGCGAGGTTGTCGATGAGGACGCGCTTGCCGATTTGCTGGCATCACGCCATATCGCCGGTGCCGGCCTTGATGTCTATGCCGACGAGCCGAACATCACAAAGGCATTGCTCGATCTTCCGAACGTGGTGCTGCTGCCGCATATCGGCTCGGCCACCATCGAGGGACGGCTCGAGATGGGTGACAAGGTGATCATCAATATCCAGACATTTTGGGACGGCCATGCCCCGCGTGACCGGGTGATCGAGGCGATGCTCTAGGCGCCGCAGCAGGCGCAATCGGCACGCCGTGACGTGCTGATCTCCATGAAACTGCCGTAACGGCCGTCAAACAGCTGCAGCTTGCCTGTCTGTTTGCCGCCGATTCCCAGTGCCAGCCTGACCGCTGCCAGCGCCTGCATGGTGCCGATCACACCAGTGACCGGACCAAGGATGCCGGCCTCAGAACATCCCGGGGCCTGCATTGCGTCCGGCATGTCGGGAAACACACAGCGGTAACAAGGCGAATCCTCGTCTGCGCCGGCCCCGCTGTGAAAGACGGACAGCTGTCCCTCGGTCCGGACCGCCCCGCCAAAGACCAGCGGCGTGCCGGTACGGTGCGCCGCATCGCCGAGCCTGTAGCGCGTATCGACATTGTCGGAACAGTCGATCACCACATCATGCGCCGCCAGCAACGCATCGACATTGTCATCTTCCAGCCGTTCGGCGAGCGGCGTGACATTGATGTTGGGATTGAGCGCGGCGACCGTGGCTGCCGCCTGCCCAACTTTCGGACTGCCGATGCTGGCGGTGGTATGAAGGATCTGCCGGTTCAGATTTGTCAGATCGACGGTTTCGCCATCCATGATGGTCAGGTTGCCGACACCGGCCGCTGCCAGATAGAAGATTGCCGGCGAGCCGAGACCGCCTGCGCCAACGACCAGCATGCGGCTTTCGAGCAGTCGTTCCTGACCTTCCTCGCCGATATCTGGCATGATCGCCTGACGGGCGTAGCGTTCGAGATTTTCGTCACTGAGCATATTGCTAGACTCCGGTAGATCCGAAACCGCCACTGCCGCGGTCCGTGGTCTCAAGCGTATCGGCGAGTTTCAGCCTGGCAAGGCTGACCGGGGCAACGACAAGCTGTGCGATGCGCATGCCCCGCGTAATGGTGACATCATCCTCGCCAAGATTGATCAGCATGATTTTGACTTCGCCGCGATAGTCACTGTCGATGGTGCCGGGAGCGTTTGCCACGGTCACCCCATGTTTCAACGCCAGGCCGGAACGGGGCCGCACCTGTACCTCGAATCCCGCCGGAATGGCCATGGCGAGGCCGGTCGGAACGGCCGCGCGCCGGCCCGGCGCGAGCACGATATCGGCTTCGACAGCCGCCTCCACATCCATGCCGGCGGCGCCTGCCGTGGCATATGAGGGAAGCGACAGCCTGTCAAAATGGGGCAGTGTCTGTATCCGGATTTCCGGCCCGTCATGCACGCTCATTCAAAATACTCCCCAATTCTGTCGACAAGCCGCGCCGCCAGCTCCGACTTGTGCATCTGTGGCCATTCCTCGACCTCGTTGCCGGTCAGCAGCATGGCGCTGTTGCTGTCGCTGCCGAACACGCTGCCGCCGCCCACATCGTTGGCGACGATCCAGTCGCATCCCTTGCGCGCAAGTTTGGCGGCGGCATTTTCACGAAGATTGTCGGTTTCTGCTGCAAAGCCGACAACAAGGCCGGGCCGCGCATCATGGGATGAGAGACGTCTGAGAATGTCGGGATTTTCCGCCAGCTCGATAGGCGGCGGTGGCCCGCCATCCTGCTTCTTCAGCTTTGCGGTGCCGGCACCCTTCACATGCCAGTCAGCGACGGCGGCGGCGCAGACGGCGATTTCGGCCGGCAGGGCCGCTTCGCAGGCTTCCAGCATTTGCCGCGCCGTTTCGACCTCGACAAGCTCGACCGTTGGTGGCGGTGGCAGGGTGACTGGTCCGCTGACAAGGGTTACGCGTGCACCGCGGCTTGCAAGCTCGGCGGCGATGGCGTGCCCCTGCTTGCCGGATGACCTGTTGGCAATAAAACGCACCGGATCAATCGGCTCGACCGTGGGGCCGGATGTGACCAGCGCGTGACGGCCGGACAGCGGACCCGGCACAACATTCAGCCTGCGAAGCGCCGCTTCGACAATGTCCGGCACTTCGGCAAGCCTGCCGGTGCCTTCCTCGCCGCAGGCCATATTACCGTCAGCAGGCCCTACCGTCGCGATTCCGCGGGCCCTGAGCCGGGCCAGATTTTCCTGCGTCGCCGGATGCCCCCACATCGCGTGGTTCATTGCCGGCGCCATCATTACCGGCGATGTGGTTGCCAGCAGGATGCTTGTTGCCACGACGTCGGCAAGCCCGCCTGCGGCGCGCGCGATCAGGTTCGCGGTTGCCGGCACGACCAGCACGAGATCTGCCTCGCGGGCAAGCCTGATATGGCCCATCTCGGCCTCGTCGGTCAGCGAGAACAGTTCGTTATAGACCTTCTCGCCGGTCAGCGCCGAAAGGCTCAGCGGTGTGATGAATTCGCATGCGGACCGGGTCATGACACCGGTCACACTGACATTATGGTCCTGAAGGCGCCGCGCGACCTCCAGCGCCTTGTAGGCAGCGATGCCGCCGCCGACCACAAGAAGCACCCGTTTTCGGCCAGTCAGCGTGCCGGACAGATTGGCAACGGCGCGTTCGCCCGTGATCGCAAGGCTTGCCGGATCGATCTGATAGCCGCGGGCGCGAAGGGCCTCGCAGACAGGGCCGTGCGCCCGTTGCGGCAGCGCGCCCTTTGCCAGATAGTTGCTGACGGCGCTTGGCCCGACGCCAAGAAGGTCCTGCAGCGCCTGCCGTCCGCCAAGCGCAGTGATAATAGCTGAAAGATCAGAAATATTCATAGAAACCTAATTCCTTGAACATTTGTGAATTTATTTGAATTTTAGTCTAGATAAACAGGGCCAGAAGGGCAAGTCCGAGCGCCAGCAGTGAAACGGCGAGCGCTCCGCCCTGCCGCGCCTGTTGCGGCGCCTCGTCATTGCGGCGTTCTTCCAGCGCATCGAGAATCCGGGGAAGCCGCGTGGCCAGCATCAATAAATCCTCGACCAGTGTCTCGGCGCGGCGCGCGAAATTGAGATGGTCGCGCATCCAGTCGCTGGCCAGTGGCCGGGCCAGAGTCCACATATCTGCCTTCGGATTCAGCTGCCGCGCCACCCCTTCGGCCATCATCATGGTTTTCTGCAACAGATTATATTGCGGTTGCACGGCGATCTCGAACCGTGTCGAAAGCTGCAGGACCTGACCAAGTACCGTTCCAAGTGAAACTTCGCCAAGCGCCTTGCCCATGACCGGATCAGCGACGGCGCGGATCGACTGGGCGAACTGTGCCAGCGGAACATGATCGCCAAGCATGCCAGCATCGGCGTGGAGCTTGGCCACCGCGTCATAGTCGCGATCGAGCATCGCTGTCAGCAGACGGGCCAGAAACAGCCTTTCGCCGAAATCGAGATGGCCCATGATGCCGAAATCGATGGGAACCAGAGCGCCGTCGGCGGCCACGAAAATATTTCCCGGATGCATGTCGGCATGGAAGAAGCCGTCGCGGAAGACCTGATTGAAAAAGTTCGTGCCGCCGCCTCGGTGATCTTGCCGATATCATGTCCGGCTGCGGTCAGCGCCTCGACATCATCAATGCGGATCCCCTCGACACACTCGATAACGAGCATGCCCGAGGTGGTGTGTTCGAGATCGACCCACGGCACAGTAATGCCGGCATCGTCAGCCATGTTCTCTGCCAGCTTGCCGGCGGCCGCGGCCTCAAGCCGCAAATCGAGTTCCATGGCGGAGATCTGGGTAAACTGGTCGACGGCGGTGACGAGCTTCAGCCGCCGCAGGTTCGGCGCCATCCATTCCAGCAGGCTTGCCAGTGAATAGAACAGGGTGGTGTCGGACTGCATGCGGCGGTGGATTCCCGGCCGCAGCAGTTTCACCGCCACGCGGCGCCCGTCCGCAAGCTCGGCGTAATGAACCTGGGCAATCGATGCCGCCGCCACGGCCTCGTCGTCAAAACGGCGGAAGAGATCGGATACCGGCATGCCGGATTCGGCCTCGACGCGGCGGCGCGCCCGCGCGCCCGGAAAAGCTGGCAGACGGTCTTGCAGAAGGCTCAGCGCATGTCCCATTTCCGGGCCGATGAGGTCGGCCCGTGTGGATAGCGCCTGGCCAAATTTGATAAATCCCGGCCCAAGGCGGATCAATGCCTCGGCGAGCGCACCGCCGGCATCACGTCGCGCGTTGCCTGAACGCACCAACCTGTCGAGGCTGCCGCACAGATGGCGCATCCAGCCCGGAAGCAGCGTGATCTTTGCGATATGGCCAAGCGCGCCGGCCCGCCCGAGATGCCAGGCGATCACCGGCAGCCGGAACATGGCAAGCATCATCTGCAAGGCCGAGACACGCATCAGTCGAGCTTCCATCCCGAATGGATGCAGGCGATGCCGGCCGACAGGCGGCGCACCCGTACCTGCGCAAAGCCTGCACCGGCAAACATATCGGCCAGAACTTCGGGCGTCGGGAATGTGCGGATCGATTCCACCAGATAGCGATAGCTGTCGGCATCGCCGGCCACCATCTGACCAAGCCGTGGCAGCACATTGAAGGACCAGGCATCATAGGCGCGCGCCAGGACGGCGCTGTTCACCTGCGAGAATTCAAGACACAGAAAACGGCCGCCGGGTTTCAGAACGCGATGCGCCTCGGCAATTGCCGCCTCGCGATTGGTGACGTTGCGCAGCCCGAAGGCAATGGTGATCCGGTCGGCGCTGGCCGAGGTAAAGGGCAGGGACTCGGCATTGCCGACGCACCAGCTGACCCGTCCGCCGAGGCTGTTGAATTCCTTGCGCTGGCGACCGGCGGACAGCATCGCCTCGTTGATGTCGGTGATCACCGCTTTGCCGCCGCCGGCGCGCAGGAAGCGAAGGCTGATATCGCCGGTGCCGCCGGCAAGATCGACCAGTGTCTGATGGGGCTGCGGTGCCATCCAGTCGATCATCGCCGTCTTCCACAGCCGGTGGACGCCGCCGCTCATAAGATCGTTCATCAGGTCGTAGCGCGAGGCCACCGAATCAAAGACATCGCGCACAAGGCCGGACTTGTCCGCCCGCCGTACGGTGCGGAAGCCGAAATCGATATCCTCGTCACTGCCGTCAAAGGCAGGCACGTTGCGGGCGCTGTCCGGAGTTCTGTTCATGTCGATGTTTGCCTACGGTCTTTTACCTGCGGTTTTTCAGGCTATGCTGGCATCGGGACCGCAAAGCCGCGGGCCGGGGCCGAATGACCCAAAGTGATACACGAAAAACCGCCGGAAGGGCCAGATATCTAATGTCGCGCATCTTTTCCCTCGCAGCGTCTTACCACAGGGTGCGATCTCATGCCTGAACTTCCCGAGGTTGAAACGGTTCGCCGGGCGCTGGTGCCCGCGATGGAGGACCGGCAGATCAGCGATGCCTATATAGGGCGTCCGGACCTGCGCTGGCCATTGCCGCCGCGCCTTGGCGAAAGATTGACCGGCCGGCGGGTCGGCCCGCTGAGGCGCCGTGGCAAGTTCCTGCTGCTCCCGCTCGATGGCGGCGAGACCATGCTGATGCATCTTGGCATGTCCGGGTCGGTGCGGATCCATGACGACAGACCGGAGACCGGTTTGCACGACCATATGATCCTCGAGATGCAGGGCGGCGCCCACCCTCAATGGATCGTGTTCAACGACCCCGCAGGTTCGGCTGGATCGACCTCTTTGAAGGCGAGACGCACCCGATGCTTGCCGATATGGGGCCGGAGCCGCTTGGCAACAGTTTTTCCGCCACCAGCCTGTCGACTGCGCTCGACAGGCGAACCGGTCCGATCAAGACGGCGCTTCTCAACCAGCAGATCGTTGCCGGCATCGGCAATATATATGCATGCGAGGCGCTGTTTGGCGCGGGTCTGTCGCCACGGCGACGTGCCGGCACCATACGCGGTGGCCGCGCCGAGCGGCTTGTCGCAGCCATCCGGTCGGTGCTGCAGCGCGCCATCGAGGATGGCGGCACCAGCCTTCGCGACCATGTGCAACCCGGGGGCGAGATCGGCTATTTCGTGCAACGGCTGTCGGTCTATGGCCGCGAGGGCGAGGCGTGTCACCAGTGCGACAGCGTAATCAAGGCCATCACCCAGTCGGGGCGCAGCAGTTTTTACTGTCCCGCCTGCCAGCGCTGAGGTAGCCTGTCGACATGGATTACCACCGCCTTCCACAGGATGCCGCGCCGACGGCAAAGCCCATGCCAGCTATCATGATGCACGCTATTCGCACCCTGTTTGCGCTGTTCCTTCTTGCCATGGCACCGGCCCATGCCGACACCCCGCAGCAACAGTGGGTTGGCGATCTGCCGATCATGGAAGGGATGACCATCGAGCCGGAGCTCGGCTTCGCGTTTGATTCGCCCAGCGGGCGGATCGTTCTCGTCTTTGCTGCGGCAACAGACAGCGAGTCTGCGATTCTGGCCTATTATGATGCCGCGCTGGCCAGCCTTGGATGGCAGGGTGGTGGCGGCAACTGGAACCGTGGCTCGGAGAGCCTGACACTGGGACAGGTGGACACCTCGGTCGGCCGGCTGTGGCGCATCAGGCTGAGCCCGAACTAAACCGCAGATCGTCGCCTGCACAGCCACATTCTCAGGATGGCGAAATGGCTTGACGGGATGGCAGAAATCGCCCTATAACCCGCGCTCTCTCGGAATTCAGCAAGGATGGTCCCATGGCCAATCATACTTCTGCAAAGAAGCGCATTCGTCGTAACGCGCGCCGCGCTGCCATCAATGGCGCCCGTATGAGCCGTATCCGCACCTTCATGAAGAAGGTCGAGACAGCGATCGCTTCGGGCGACGCAGACGCAGCTCGTGAGGCGCTTCGCGTGGCACAGCCGGAAATCCAGCGCGGTGTAAGCCGTGGTGTGCTTCATCGCAACACGGCGTCGCGCAAGATTTCGCGTCTCAACGCACGCGTAAAGGCAGTGGCTGCCTGAGCTGCCGGCTGCCCGGCGTAAGCAGAATCGTAGAACATCAAGGGCCTGTCCGTTTGCGGACGGGCCTTTTTCTTTGGAATCCCGCAAGCGGCGATGCCCATCAGGCCCTGCTCCGGACGCGAAGTTCCGGTGCAGTTGCATGTCACTATTGAGACGCCGTCTGACCCTGAACCGATTCGGGCACTGAATTGTCTCAATTTACTGTCCCGGTCGATGGAAGTGGCAGGCAAAGCTGTCAATCAAAATATCTGCATGATGCAGCTGTTTATTTTCAGTTTGCAGGGGGTGGGCATCTTGCGCGGCGCGATTACGAGCCGCTAATCTCCAGCCAAGGTCGCTCGATCGTCGACCGTCTTGAATGACAACAACACCCGATGCCGGAGGAACGCTGCATGTCAGGCAGAGACCATACATACCCGTCTGACAGCACGCCGACAGCCTCCCTCGACCAAGCCAGCACAGACCATCAGGATATGAACCGGACACCGCCTTCGACAGGTGACGCCGAGGACCCGTGGACCCGCGTCACCAGCCGCATGCGCCAGGATATCGGCGAGGCAGCCTGGCGCAACTGGATCAAGCCGCTTCGGGTCAGCCGTCTCGAAGACGGAACGCTGACGCTTGAGGCGAACTCGACGCTCGCCCGCGAACGGGTGACAAGCCAGTATGCCGACCGGCTTCGCGTGATCTCGGCTGCCGAATTCGGCGAGGTTAGGAAGGTCGAGGTCCGTGTCGCCGCGCAGTCCGCGCCGCGCATGTCGCAGCAAAGGCCGGCTCCGGAAAAGTCCGGGGCAAAATCCGGCGCCGAGTCGCTGGGGGCCGGGCTCGATCCGCGTTACACATTCGCCAATTTCGTTGTCGGCAAGCCTAATGAGCTGGCCTTCGCCGTGGCCAGGCGCACGGCCGAGTCTGCGACAGTCGCCTTCAACCCGCTGTTTCTCTATGGCGGCGTCGGGCTTGGCAAGACGCATCTGATGCATGCCATCGCCTGGCACATCCGCGAACAGGATCCGAGCCGCAATGTTGTCTACCTGTCGGCCGAGAAATTCATGTATCGCTTCGTTCAGGCGCTGCGCTTCCGTGACACCATGTCATTCAAGGAGCAGTTCCGCTCGGTCGATGTCTTGATGATCGACGATGTCCAATTCATCAGCGGCAAGGATTCAACGCAGGAAGAATTTTTCCACACCTTCAATGCACTGGTCGAGGATGGCCGGCAGGTGATCATCTCGGCTGACAAGTCGCCGACCGACCTGGAAGGGATGGAGGAGCGTCTTCGCTCTCGCCTTGGCTGGGGCATGGTCGCCGATATCCACCCTGCCGATTATGAGCTGCGCCTCGGCATTCTCCAGTCGAAGGCTGAACGGGCGCGCATCTCGGTTCCTGACAAGGTGCTGGAATTCCTTGCCCACCGGATTTCCAGCAATGTGCGGGAACTGGAAGGGGCACTGACGCGGATTGCCGCCCATGCCAGCCTTGTCGGACGGGAAATCACCATCGACAGCGCTGCCGAGCTTCTGTCCGACCTGTTGCGTGCCAGCAGCCGTCAGATCAGCATTGATGAAATCCAGAAGCAGGTCGCGGCCCATTACGACGTCCGTGTCGCCGAAATGTTCTCGGCGCGCCGGGCGCGAAATATCGCCCGTCCGCGCCAGGTGGCCATGTATCTGGCGAAGACATTGACCTCGCTGTCCTATCCGGAAATCGGCCGCAGGTTCGGTGGCAGAGACCATACGACAGTGATGCATGCGGTGCGTTCGATCGAAGGTCTGATCAATACGGACGACAGCATTAACGAGGATGTTCAGCTTCTGCGCTCGCTCCTCTCCAGCTGACGCCGGAAATACACGTTAATTCAATGCATTGAGGAATCCGCCCCAGCCATCCGCGCAGGGGAGGAGATCAATATTTTGATGCCTGTTTCGATTTGCCATGCTATATTTTGTGGCATACCGAAGTTCGCTGACGCCTGACGCGTCCGACCGACGGTCAACAGAGAAGAGACAGCCCATGAAACTCACCATCGATCGGATCAGCCTTCTTCGGCCCCTCGGCCAGGTCCAGTCCGTGGTCGAACGCCGCAACACCATTCCGATCCTGGCCAATGTCGTGCTGCAGGCCGCCGACGGCGCGCTGCTGATGACAGCCACCGACATGGATATGGATATCGCAACGCAGGTCGAATGTGCGGTCGCCACGGCCGGAACCACGACGGTGTCGGCGCATCTTCTGTATGATATTGTTCGCAAGATGCCCGATGGTGCCGAGGTCGAGATTGCGGTCGCCGACGGCCACGCCATGATCAGCGCCGGACGGTCGAATTTCCGCCTTCCCACATTGCCGGTCGAGGATTTCCCGACGATCAGTGTCGGCGATATGCCCGATGCCTTTGCCGTCACCGCCGCCGACATGCGTGACATGATCGATGCGACGCGGTTCGCCATCTCCACCGAAGAGACGCGCTATTATCTGAACGGCATCTATATTCACAAGTCCGAGCAGGGCGACCTGTGCGCCGTGGCGACCGACGGCCACCGTCTGGCGCTGACCCGCCAGGGGCTTCCCGCCGGCGCCTCTTCGATGCCGTCGGTGATTGTCCCGCGCAAGGCCGTGACCGAACTACGCAAGCTGCTTGACGATTTTGACGGCGAAATCGGCATGTCGCTGTCCGATACCCGTGCCGAGTTCAGTTTTGGCACGGTTCGACTGAAGACAAAGCTGATCGACGGTACCTTCCCTGACTACACCCGCGTCATCCCGCGTGGCAACGACCGGATCTTGCAGGTCGATGCGGCCAGTTTCTCGGCTGCCGTCGATCGGGTCTCGACCATCTCCTCGGAAAAGTCGCGGTCGGTAAAGATGCGCCTGCAGCCCGGCAGCCTCAGCCTTTCGGCAAGCAGCACGGATGCGTCGAGCGCCGATGAGGCGCTGGAAGTCAGCTATGACGGACCGGAAATGGAAATCGGCTTCAATGCCCGCTACCTGCTCGATATCGCATCGCAGGTCGACAGCGACGTCATCGAGTTCGCGCTGGCCGACCAGGGTGCGCCGAGCCTGGTCCGTACACCCGGTGACGAGGCCACGCTGTTCGTTCTGATGCCGATGCGCGTGTGAGTTGCCATTGGCGGTGCTGACGGACATCACGCGGGCATTGCCGGATGAGCAGGTTCACACAAGGCTTGCCTCGTTGACTATTCAGGACTTTCGAAATTATGACAGTTGCCGCCTCGAGATCGATGCGCCGAAAGTACTTCTCCTCGGCGAGAACGGGTCCGGCAAGACCAACCTGATGGAAGCTGTTTCCCTTCTTGCACCAGGTCGCGGCTTGCGCCGGGCCAAGGCCGAGCATCTGCCCCGCCAGTCCACCGGTCGGGCGGACTGGGCCGTTTCCGCGCGGGTGACGAGCGGTGGCGAGACAGTGACGCTTGGCACAGGTGTCCGCGCCGACAGTGAAGGGCCGCGCCGGGTGATGCGGCGTGATGGCGAGACCGTGTCGCAGGCCGAGGTTGGCCGCCTGTTCTCCGTATCCTGGCTGACGCCGCGCATGGACGGCATTTTTATCGATAGCCCGGGCGCGCGTCGCCGGTTCCTCGACAGGCTGGTGATTGCCTTTGATCCGGCGCATATCGGCAGGACGAGCCGCTACGAAAAAATGCTTCGCGAACGCACGACGCTTCTGTCCGAGGGACGCGGTGACGAAGCCTGGCTGTCGGCTATCGAGGCAAGCCTTGCGGAATCGGCCGTTGCCGTGACTGCGGCGCGGCAGTCGCTGATCACTGATCTGAATGCCGAGGCGGCAGAGGGCTGGTTCGGATTCCCTGGCGTTGCGCTGCGGCTCGACGGCACGCTGGAAAGCTGGCTCGAAGAAGGCTCGGCGCTGGCCGCCGAGGACAGGTTCATCGCCGATGCCCGCGCCCGCCGCGCGACTGGTGACCTGGGGCTTGCCGGGCCGCATGCAAGCGACATGTCGGCCTGCAACAGCCAGACCGGCCTTTCGGCCAGTCTGGCATCGACCGGCCAGCAAAAGGCATTGCTCATTGCTGTGGTGCTGGCCCATGCGCGGCTTCAGGCACGGCGCCTCAGGCGCCCGCCGGTGCTGCTGCTGGACGATGTCGTCGCGCATCTCGACATGGCGCGGCGCGGCGCATTGTTCGATGCGGTGGATGCTGTCGGTGGCCAGACATGGTTCAGCGGCACGGACGAAGATGATTTCACGGGCCTTGATGCCCAGCCGGTGCGGATCGAGGCCCCTGACGGGACTGCCCGCATCACCACTCCGGAGGATGATCAATGACCGGAAACGAAACTTCAGGCGATACACCTGCCCCGCAGGATGGCGGCGAGGATTATGGCGCGGATTCCATCAAGGTCCTGAAAGGGCTTGATGCGGTGCGCAAGCGTCCGGGCATGTATATCGGCGATACCGATGACGGCTCGGGGCTTCATCATATGGTCTATGAGGTGGTGGACAACGCCATTGACGAAGCGCTGGCCGGCCATTGCGACATTGTCGAGGTGATCCTGAACGCCGACGGGTCGGTTTCGGTCACCGATAACGGGCGCGGCATTCCGGTCGAGATTCACCCTGAAGAGGGCGTGTCCGCCGCCGAGGTCATCATGACCCAGCTTCATGCAGGCGGTAAGTTCGACAACAATTCCTACAAAGTTTCCGGCGGCCTTCACGGCGTCGGCGTATCGGTGGTGAACGCGCTGTCCGAATGGCTCGACCTGACCATTTACCGGGATGGGCGCAAACATTACCTGCGGTTCCGCCATGGCGAGGCCGAGGGCGCGCTTGCCGATATTGACGATGCCGCCGGCAAGAAAGGGCACCCATGTCACCTTCCTGCCATCCACGGAAACCTTTTCGACGATTGAATTCGATTTCGCCACGCTGGAACACCGGCTTCGCGAGCTTGCCTTCCTGAATTCCGGGGTGCGGATCAAGCTTGCCGACGAACGCAGCTCCGACGGCGCCGTGTCCGAATTCTTCTTTGACGGCGGCCTGACGGAGTTTGTGAACTGGCTGAACCGGTCGCGCACGCCGCTGCATGATACCGTGACGCTGACGACGACCCGTGATGACATTACGGTCGAGCTGGCGATGGCCTGGACCGACTCTTTCCACGAGAACACGCTCTGCTTTACCAACAACATTCCGCAGCGCGACGGCGGCACGCATCTTGCCGGTTTCCGGGCGGCGATGACGCGGGTTGTGAACAGCTATGCCCAGTCCTCCGGCATCGCCAAGCGCGAGAAGGTGGCGCTGACCGGCGAGGATTCGCGCGAGGGCCTGACGGCGATTGTTTCGGTGAAAGTGCCTGATCCGAAATTCTCGTCACAGACCAAGGACAAGCTGGTCTCGTCAGAGGTAAAGCCGGTTGTCGACAGCGCTGTTGCCAGCTGTCTCAACCAGTGGTTCGAGGAAAACCCGGCGGATGCCCGCAAGGTCATTTCCAAGGCCTATGAGGCTGCGGCGGCGCGCGAGGCGGCACGCAAGGCGCGCGATCTGACACGCCGCAAGGGCGTTATGGAAATCGCCAGCCTTCCCGGCAAGCTGGCGGATTGTCAGGAACGCGATCCGGTCAAATCCGAAATCTTCCTTGTCGAGGGTGATTCGGCTGGCGGCTCTGCCAAGCAGGGTCGCGACCGCGCCAACCAGGCCATTCTTCCTCTTCGCGGCAAGATCCTGAATGTCGAACGGGCCCGTCCCGACAAGATGCTGTCTTCGGCCGAGATCGGCACGCTGATCACGGCCATCGGAGCGGGTGTCGGAAACGACCAGATGGAAACCGAGAAGGCGCGTTATCACAAGATCATCATCATGACCGACGCTGATGTCGACGGAAGCCACATTCGTACGCTTCTCCTGACATTCTTCTTCCGACATATGCGCCCGCTGATCGAGGCCGGTTTCCTCTATATCGCGCAACCGCCCCTGTTCCGCGCCAAACGCGGCCAGTCCGAGGTTTATCTGAAGGACCAGCACGAGCTTGACGGCTATCTGATGGATGCCGGACTCAAGGATGCGGTGCTGACCCTCAGCGACGGAACCCAGGTTGCCGGTGCCGAGCTTCAGGATTATGCAGGTCGCGCAACCGTCGCAGGCCGCCTTGTCGACCAGCTTGGTCGCCGGATGGGCAACCGCGACGTGGTCGAGCAGGCTGCCATCGCCGGACTGCTGACCGGCGCCACCCTCGGCAATGCTGATGCGGCCGCCTATCTGGCGAGGCGTCTTGAGGTCAGGCAAGCGAGCTTGAAAAAAAGGCTGGCAGGCCGATGTCGAGGACGGGGTTAACGGGCCGGCACTGGTGGTCAGCCGCCAGCTTCGTGGCATCACCGAACGCCATGTCATCGACCGCCGGCTGTTGAACGCGCCGGAAGCCATGGAGCTCGACGCGATGGCGAGCCACTTGCAGGCCATTTACGAGCATCCGGCGAGCCTGCGGCTCGGCAGCAACGAGATGGCAATCAATGGTCCGATGGGGCTGTCACAGGCGATTTTCCAGACCGGCCGGAAAGGGCGCGCAGATTTCCCGCTACAAGGGCCTTGGCGAGATGAATCCCGAACAGCTGTGGGAAACCACGCTCGACCCGACGCAGCGGGTGCTGTTGCAGGTTTCCATCGAGCAGGAAGAGGATGCCGACAACGCCTTCTCGACATTGATGGGAGAGGCTGTCGACCAGCGACGGGAATTCATTCAGAAGAACGCATTGCGGGTGGCCAATCTTGATGTGTAAAGCGGCCTAGATGGCGGCGCTGCCAAAAGCCGGCAGGCGACTAATGGCCGGCGCCGCGGGCGTCAGGTCAATGCTGCAGCCGCGGGAACGGCGCGGCAGCCCGCCAAGCGCGATTGATGCGCGCCTCATTCTGAACATCCGCTGGCTTGCGCTCACCGGCCAGCTTCTGGCGTTGCTCTTCACCTTCATCGTCCTTGAAATTCCGATTCCGATCGGCCCGGCGTTGTTTGTGATTGGCTTGTCGGTGGCGATGAATGTCTGGCAGACAAGGCGCACCTTCATCATTCGCCGGGAACGTGACCAGAGCTTTATCGCGCTGATCTTCGATGTCTGCCAGCTGTCGGCGCTGCTCTTTTTCACCGGCGGGCTGCTTAACCCGTTCTCGGTGCTTCTGCTGTCACCGGTCGTGGTGTCGGCGACGATCCTGCGCCGGCGCGAGACAACCGGTCTCATTCTGCTGGTTGCCGGCTGCGTGACATTTCTCTCGCTGTTCCATTACCCGCTGCCGCTTGAGGATATCGACGGCACCGAGGCCAACCTCTACCTGCTGGGGCTGTGGATGGTGATGGTGCTGTCTTCAGGATTCATCGGCATTTATGCCTGGTGGGTGGCGTCACGCGCGCGGCGGCTTGATGAAGCGCTGTCCGAGGCAAGGCTGGTTCTTGCCAAGGAACAACAGGCTGTAGCGCTTGGCGCGCTTGCCACGGCTGCGGCCCACCGGCTCGGCTCGCCATTGAATACCATCACTGTGATTGCGCATGAGATGTCCGGCGTCATTCACAAGGACGATCCGATCTATGACGATGTCAGCCTGCTTCGCGCCGAGGCCGAGCGTTGCCGGGTCATTCTGGGAGAGCTGGATGATTACCAGTCCACGGAGACGGTCGATCTGCAGACACCGATACCATTATCGACGGTGATCGACGAGATTGTAGCCAGCCGTATTGGTGATCTGGACAAGGAAGTCGTCGTTACGCTCGACGAAAGGTCGGCCATGCCAATGCCGCTGGTGCGCCGGGGCCCCGAGCTCTTGCATGCACTCGAAGACCTTCTCCGTAACGCCGGTGATTTCGCAAAATCACGTATCACAGTGCAGATCCGCTGCTCTGTGGAAGATGTTCTGATCTCCATCCATGACGACGGTCCGGGCTTCTCTCCCGGTGTTCTGGCACGCATCGGTGCCCCATGGAACAGCTCGCGCACAAATAAGGGATCACATCGCGGTTTAGGGATTTTTATCGCCAGCACCTTGATTGAGGCCCTTGGCGGCTCAATATTATATGGGAACAGCAAGGCTGGAGGCGGTGAAGTCAAGATCCAGCTTTCGCGAAATGCGCTGGAAAGCCGCTAAACCCCGCGCGAGGAGAGTTTGTTTTGAATGACAACTCATTACTTATACTGGACGATGATGCGCCGCTGCGTACCCGCCTCAGGCGCGCGATGGAAACGCGTGGCTTCGAGGTAACGGACGCAGGATCGGTATCCGAAGGCATTGATTGTGTCCGCAAATCGGCGCCAGCCTATGCCATCCTCGATATGAAGCTCGAGGACGGAAGCGGCCTCAGCCTCGTATCGGAGCTCCGCGCCAAGCGCGCCGAGTGCAAGATTGTCATGCTCACCGGCTTTGGCAACATCGCTACCGCGGTTGCTGCCGTGAAGGCTGGTGCGCTGGACTATCTGCCCAAACCCGCCGATCCGGACAGCATCGCTGCGGCGTTGCGGCATTCCGGCGACGGTATGCCGGCACCGCCACAGGATCCGATGAGCGCAGACCGCGTGCGTTGGGAGCATATCCAGCGCGTCTACGAACAGTGTGGGCGCAACGTATCGGAGACGGCGCGCCGTCTTCGTATGCATCGCCGGACACTGCAGCGGATTCTCAGCAAGCACGCGCCACGCGCCTGAACGGCCGTTAAGGACGGGCAGGCGACACCGCCATCACTATCCATCAGGCGGTTGCGACCTTCATGACATTTGCCGGATTGAACCTAGCTGCCCTGCTTGCGCTTGCGGCTGCCCTTAGCTGGACCATGGCAGCGCTCTTTTCGCACCGTCCGGCCACCGAACTCGGCTCTTTGCATTTCAACCGTCTGCGGATGATCGCCGCCGTGGTCATCATGGCTGTCATGTTGCTGGCAACAGGCCGGCCAATGGCAATCAGCGGCGAATTCTGGCCCTTTATCATCCTGTCCTCTCTGACCGGGATCGTGTTTGGCGACTTTTTGCTCTTTGCGGCCATGCGACGGGTCGGGCCGCGCCGGACCAATGTGCTGTTTGCCACCAATGCCCTGTTTGCGGCGGTGCTTGGCTGGGTGTTCCTCGGCGAGACGCTTGGTGGCCAGACTTTTCTGGCCATCCTCTTCGGATTCTGCGGTGTTGTGCTGGCGGTAATCTACGGCAAGAGACGGGATCTCATGCATCAATGGGAGGTGGTAACCCCGCCGCTGTGGATTGGTGTGATGCTCGGGCTGTCCGCTGCTGTCTGTCAGGCCCTTGGTGTGATCTTCATACGGCCGGCCATGGCCGCAGGTGTTGATCCTGTGGCCGCCACGCTGGCACGCGCTGTCGTCGGGGCCGTCGTCTTCTGGATGACATGGCCGTTTGACAAGCGCCGGCATGAAAAGCCGCTGATCCCGGACCGCAGCCTTCTGCTGCTGATCGCCCTGAACGGTCTGTTCGGTCTTGGTGTTGGCGCGGCCTTCCTGCTGGCGGCGCTGGAAACCGGAAATGTGGCCACCGTGACCATTCTGGCATCGACCACGCCGGTGCTGATTCTGCCCTTCATCTGGATCAAGACGCGGATGATGCCGGCGCCGGGTGCCTGGGCTGGCGCTTGTCTGGTGGTTGTCTGCACGGCACTGCTAGTCACCTGATTCCGGCCCTGTTTTTGTCGAAAATTTCCCCGGTGACAAATTCGCCGGATTGCGTCTTTACCTCGTTCCTTCATTTCTCATACTATTACGCCGCGTCGCGCAAGCGCGTGGCAACGAAATATGTGGGGATTTGTTATGTCGATGAGCAAGATTTGTCCGGCCCTGATGATCTCGGCAGGCCTGCTGCTGGGCGGATGCACGTCCATCAAACAACAGTTTGGCCTGACTGAAACCGGCACCGCAGATGCGAGCGAGGTTGAGGCCGCAGCCCCTGAGGCCGAGGCAGCTGTTGCCTCCGAGGTGGTCGTCGAGGCCGATTCTCGTCTATGACTGGGATACCGAATTTTCGGCATTCCTGTCACCACCGATCGAGGTGCGCCGCCAGGCAAGGCGGATTGTGTGTCCGAGGGTTATGAGGTGGCGGTTGTCGAGACGCTGTTACTCGACGGCAATGTAGCGACGGCCCATTTCATTTGTCGCGGCGACTTCGGGTAGCTTTCGCGATATCCGCAATACCGCGTGCCCTGAAATGGCGCGCGCGGAATCCGTATTCACACCATTAGATTTCGAGCGAGTGATATGAAGCAACGTCAACTTGGCAAGAATGGTCCCATGATCTCGGCCATTGGAATTGGCGCCATGTCCTTCAGCAATTTCTACGGTGCCACCGACGAGGCCCAATCGCACGCCATCCTTGCCACTGCGCTGGATGAAGGCGTCACCCATATCGACACGGCAAATGCCTATGGTCCCCACACATCCGAAACTGTGATCGGCACCTTCCTTGCCAAGCAGGGCAAGTCAAGGAACGAGATGTTCAGCATCGCGACCAAGGCGGCCATCACCAAGGATCCGGAAACAGGCGCCAGAACTTTCAATAACAGCGCCGAGCATCTCGAATCTGAACTGGATGGTTCACTTGCCCGGCTCGGTGTCGATTATGTCGATCTTTTCTATGTGCATCGGCGCGACCCCTCGATCCCGATCGAAGAGGATACCGAAACGCTCGCCGGGCTGATCAAGAAAGGCAAAATCCGCAGCTTTGGCTATTCCGAGATCGCGCCGACCTCGCTTCGCCGGGCAAATGCCATTCATCATGTCGCCGCCGTACAGTCCGAATATTCGCTTGCCGTTCGCTTTCCCGAATTGGGTCTTGTCCAGTCGACGGCCGAACTGGGCACGGCCCTTGTTGCTTTTTCCCCTGTCGGAAGGTCCTTGCTGACTGACCGGCCATGTTCGCCTGAAAAGGCTGAAACGCTGCCGTTCCTGAAGATCAATCCACGCTTTCAGGAGCCGAATTTGACGGCCAATATCGAGGCGACGCGGAAATTCCGCGAACTGGCCGCCGATATGGGAACAACCGCCGCGGCACTGTCGATCGCCTGGCTTGTGCATCGTGCCGACCATATCGTTCCGATCCCGGGCACGCGTTCGCCTGACCATCTGCGCGAACATTGCGCCGGGGCGAGGCTCGATCTCGATGCGGCGGCGATTGCTGCCATCGAAGAGACCCTGCCGCTTGGTTGGGCGCATGGCGACCGCTATTCTCAGGCCCAGTGGATTGGTCCCGAGAAATACTGCTAGGCCTTTCATGACAGACAAGACCGCGACCACCGCTGCTCAGGATGCCGCCCTCGGCTGGCCGGTGCCGGGCTGGCGGGGTGCGACGCCCCCCGATCCACGCGCTATCGACGGGCGCTATTGCAGGATCGAACCGCTTGTCATGGCGCATGCGTCGCAGCTTCACGGGGCCTATCATGCCGAAGGTGGCGCGGTGAACTGGGACTATCTTCCCTATGGGCCGTTCGAAACTCTTGACGATTTCGAGGCGTTCCTCGAGGGCACCTGTCTTGGCAGCGATCCGCTGTTCTACACCATCTTTGATACGACATCGGGCCGGGCAGTCGGGATGGCAAGCTATCTCAGGATTGACCCGCACCCCGGCGTGATCGAGGTTGGGCACATCAATTATGCGCCGGCGCTTCAACGTAGCCCGGCGGCCACTGAAGTGATGTTCCTGATGATGCGCCAGGCATTCGATGACTGGGGTTATCGCCGGTATGAATGGAAATGCAACAATCTGAACGAACGCTCGAAACGTGCTGCGGCCCGACTCGGCTTCACCTTTGAAGGGGTATTCCGTCAGGCCGCCATTTCGAAAGGGCGTAATCGTGACACCGCCTGGTTTTCGATCCTCGACGGGGAATGGCCGGTTGTGCGCGCCGCATTCGAACAATGGCTCGACCCGGCCAACTTCGATGTTTCAGGACTGCAGCATGCCGGCCTTGCCGATATCCGTGGCAGCTTGTCGGAGACCGGATGACGTCGCCGCCGATCAATCACCAGATGCGGCCGGTGGAATGGATCCTGCTGCTGACATTGTCGCTTGTCTGGGCCGGTTCATTCCTGTTCAACGGCATCGCTGTCCGCGAACTTCCGGTTTTCACCATCGTTTTCTGGCGGGTGGCGATCGCCGCGCTGATCCTGTTGCTGGTTCTGCGTTGGCTTGGCGAGAGATTGCCGCGTGATCTGGCCGTTTGGAGGGCCTTTCTTGTGATGGGCTTCCTCAATAATGTACTGCCCTTTGGCCTGATCGTCTGGGGACAGGGGCATATTTCATCCGGTCAGGCCTCGATCCTGAATGCCATGACCCCGATTTTCACTGTGATCATGGCGCATCTTCTGACCCGCGACGAGAAGATGACACCCGCAAGGATTGCCGGAATTCTTGTCGGATTTGCCGGTGTGGCGGTAATGCTGGGTGCTGAAATCAGGGCCGGGTCCGGCATCACGCTGGCGGCGCAATGCGCGCTGCTTGGTGCCACCATATGCTATGCCGTCGCTGTGGTGTTCGGCAGGCGGTTCCGCAGCCTTGGTGTGTCCCCGATGATGACGGCGACCGGCCAGGTGACAATGGCCAGCCTGATCCTGCTGCCGGCCTGGTTGCTGGTCGACCGGCCCTGGGCCCTGCCGATGCCAAGCCCCGCTGCCATCATGGCGGTGCTGGCCATCGCCAGCCTGTCGACGGCCTTTGCCTATGCGCTGTATTTCCGGGTGCTGTCGACGGCCGGGGCCACGAACGCCTCGCTGGTGACAATGCTGATACCGCCCGGTGCCATAATCATGGGCATTCTCGTTCTTGACGAGACCGTGCTGCCGCGCCATCTGGTCGGCCTGGCGCTGATCATTGCAGGCCTGATGGTAACCGATGGTCGAATCAGACTGCCGCGCCGCGGTTAGACAGCAACCGGGTCAATCGGCATTTTAGGCCCGCCGGTGGCGGTCTCGAACACCTGTGCTGCTGCCAGCAGGGCGGCCTCGCCGCGAGGCTTTCCGATCAACTGGATGCCGACGGGAAGTCCGCGTGGCCCAGGTCCGACCGGCACCGAAATCGAGGGAAGGCCTGCCGTCGTCGCGAGGAAGGCAAAACGCAGCCAGTCCATATAGCCTGTCAGTTCCTTGCCGCCGACGACCCGAACCCATTCCTCGGTCTGCGGATGTGGCATGCAACCGACAACAGGGCAGGCCAGCACATCGTAGCTGGCGAAGAATTCGACCATATTGTTGAAGATCACCGTGCGGTTCAGATGCGCATCGGCGACATCGTCCACACTCATCGACCTGCCGAACGCCATGTTGTCGATCAGCGTCTGCTTGAAATGCCGTTTTACCTCGTCCGGCATGTTGCGTGCTGTAATCGCCATATCCATGCCGCGAAGCGTGAAATAGGTGCGTTCCAGATTGGCGAGGTCGGGGCAGGCTTCCTCGACAGTGGCGCCCGCGCCCTCGACCAGACCCAGCACCAGTTTCAGATGATCCAGAACTTCTTTATCGACCTGCGCCATGCCGTTGAAGTCGGCTGAAAAGCCGACCCGGATCTTTGGCGTGGCGGCAATCACCGCATCCTGGAAACTTCCACCCTGCGGCCCCGGGAATGAAATCGGAATCGAAGGTGTGTGGCCTGCCATGCAATCGAGGAACAGGGCGCAGTCCCGAACCGAGCGGGCCATCGGGCCTTGTGTTCCTTCGGTCATGAATCCTGCCGGGCTGTCGCTGGCGGCGCGTCCCGGACTTGGCCGCATGCCGACGATGCCGCAATAGGCTGCCGGGGTTCGCAGGCTGCCGCCATGATCGGATCCGTGGCTCAGCCACACCTCGCCTGTGGCAAGCCCCGCCGCAGCACCGCCGGACGATCCGCCCGGGTTCAGCACCGTGTCCCACGGGTTCAGCGTCGCGCCGAAGATTGCGTTGAAGGTGTTGGCGCCGGCGCCCATTTCCGGAGTGTTTGTCTTGCCGGCGACAATGCCGCCGCGCGCCTCGATGCGGGCCACCAGCGGATCGCTCTTGTCCGGCACAAAATCGGCAAAGGCCTTGGTGCCGAAGGTGGTGCGAACACCGGCGACCGGGTTCAGGTCCTTGATGCCGAGCGGCAGTCCGGCCAGCCAGCCCGGATGGGCTTCATCGCCGTCAAGATTGTCCGCCGCCGCATAGGCGCGTTCCGGACAGGTTGTCGGCATCGCGTTGATGGTGGGTTCCACAGCTTCGATTCGCGCAAAGGCAGCGTCGAGGCAGTCGCGCGGGCTGACTTCGCCGTTCTTCAGAAGCGCGACAAGTTCATGTGCCTGCAGGCGGCAAAGGTCCGGCCCGGTGAATTCCGGCCAGTTGGGTGGCTGTGTGGTCATGATGCAATGGCCCGTACTGTCATGCGAAAGGGTCGATGCCCGGAGGCAGGTTGTGATGCTGGCATGCCGGCAGCGGCTTGTCGAGGTGGCCGGGTTCAAGGACCTCGGCCCACGCTGTGCTTTACATGACAGGCCAGATACGGGAACAATGTGACGACGTCGTCTGATATGCGCATTCAGGGCGCCGGTTTGAACAGACGGGGTGTGGTTATGAAGCTTGTCATGAATATGGTCCGCAAGCCGTTCAAGGCTGGCGAGGTAATTTTCGACTTTGGCGACAAGAGTGACGATCTCTACCTGATTCATTCGGGTGCTGTGGAAATCGTCTCGCGCGAAGGTCTGGTGCTGGCGACGCTGAAAGCGGGCGAGTTGTTTGGCGAGATGGCCTCGATCCTTGGCGAGCGTGAACGCACCGCGCGGGCGGTTACGGCTACCAACGCCGTGATCGACGTCTTTGATTCCACCACCATGCAGCGCAAGCTTGGAGAGGCCGATCCGGTGTTGCGGGCGCTTGTCCGCAACCTGACCATCCGGCTTGCCGACGCCAACAAGATGAACGAAGAGCGGTGGCTGCTTCTCAATGTCTATCAGAGCCTGGCCCCGGACGAGATCGAGCGCCCCTGACATTGGGTGCCACTGACATTGGGTGCCACTAACAGGCCGTCGAGCACCATTCTTCAAAATTACCTGAACTTGGCATCACTTTCTTTCTGAAAGCATCAGAAGGAAAATCTTTTGCGTGAGCCGGCCAATTCACTGGCATAAGCGCAAATCCATTTTATTTACAGGCATGGACAACAACCGGAAACAGAGGGATTCCGACATGCCAGTCTCCTATGCGGTTTCAACCGATCTGCCGGCTCCGGCCGTTCATGTGATCCATGAAAATCCCGACTGGACCGCGCCCCTGTTCGCGGCGCTGGAGTCCCGCGGCATCCCCTATCGTGACTGGAACCTCGGCAGCGGCGAGCTTGCCGGGTTCGAGACCGCGCCACAAGGAGTATTCTACAACCGGATGAGCGCCTCCTCGCACACGCGCGGCAATCGCTATGCCCCGGAAATGACGGCAGGTGTCCTTGCCTGGCTGGAAGCACAGGGGCGGCGTACCCTCAACGGGCGCTCGGCGCTGAATCTCGAAATTTCCAAGCTTGTGCAATATGCCGCGCTGCGGCGCGCCGGCCTTGCGGTTCACGACACCGTCGCCGCGACGACGGCTGACGGCGTGACCGAGGCGTTCTCGCGTTTTGACGGCAAGCCGGTCATCACCAAGCACAACCGTGCCGGCAAGGGGCTTGGCGTGCAGCTGTTCCGCGGTCGCAAGACGCTGTCGGATTATGTGAACGGTGCGGATTTCGAGCCGTCAGTCGACGGCATCACGCTGGTCCAGCGATACATCGCGGCCCCCGACCAGACCATCACACGGGTCGAGTTCATCGGTCGTGAGCTTGCATATGCGGTACGTGTCGATACCAGCAACGGCTTCGAGCTGTGCCCGGCTGATGTCTGCGAGCTTGATGCCAGCACCTGCATGGCTGATGCCGAACCGCGGTTCGCCTTCGAGGTGATTGACGGATTCGGTCACAGCGCGCTTGGCGCCTCGCTGGTGCCGCGCATGCAGGCGGTGATGGCCAATGAAGGGCTGGATGTCGCGGCGTTCGAATTCATTCTCGATGCGGACGGCACGCCCTATGTCTATGACATCAACACCAACACCAATTACAACAGCGACGCCGAAGCGCGCGCCGGTGTGTCGGCGATGGGCCTTCTTGCCGACCATCTTGGTGCTGAACTGGCGGCTGTGTCGGGACGCGGCCTGAAGGCCGCCTCCTGATCAGGGCCGGCTCGCCGGGCCTATTTTTTCCAGGGTGCGTTGCCTGGCATTCGTGCCCAGCAGGTCAGTTCCTCATTGACCAGCGTGGTCGGCAGCTTCCGATCAAGGAACACATTCACCGACGGGTCGATCTTCTCCGGATCGTCAATACTGCCGGCGCGAATCGACAATACATTCTCGCGGCCGCTGCTGGTGCCGGCGACAAGCGATCCGCATGACGGGCAGAACATCTTGGTCATGGTGTTGCCGCTGTCCGCGGTATGGGTATAGCGGTTCAGCTCGCCACTGATATCCACCCGATCTTCCGGCACCATCACATTCGTGCCAAACACCGCGCCGGTCGACCGGCGACAATCCTCGCAATGGCAGTTGATGGTGACGATCGGATCCTCATGCGAGGTGTAGCTGACCGCGCCGCAAAGGCATTTACCCGTAAATCCCGGCATATTCTCTGTCTCCGTCTATGATATGGACCATCACTTGGTCCGGTCCGGCTAGGCACCGGGCCGGTTTGACAATAGACTGCTTCGCCATGGATTGGGAGCGGATTTGCCGATGAGGGGACTGATTGATGCCATCCGGCCCTTTTCTGTTGAATCTGGGTTAAGCCGCGCCTATCGGCGGGCGCTGTCGCGCCATGGTGCCACGCCGCAGGGCGTGTTCTGGAATTCTTCCAAAAGCCAGACTTCGCGCTTTGCCGCGCTTCTGGGCATGGTCTCGGATCATGCCGGGCGGCGGGACCTGTCGATTGCCGATATCGGCTGTGGCTATGGCCCGATGCTCGACTACATGCAGGACCGCCCGCAATATCGCAGCTGGCAGTATGCAGGGATCGACATCACAAGGGCGATGATCGCTGAGGCGCGAGGCAGGCATCCGCAGCAAGCTGCAAGGTTTGCTGTCGGCAAATTGCCGCCGGGCCGGGTGGATTACGCGGTGTTCTCGGGGACCTTCAACCTGTGCCTGATCGACGATCCGGACCGCTGGCAGCGCTATATCCTGAATGCGCTCGCCGCCTGCTGGCCGAGGTGCCGCCATGGTATGGCGCTGAACCTGCTTTGCCGCCGCGAAACAGCCATTGAAGCCAACATCTTCTATGCTGTCGAGGCTGACATGACAGCCGCGCTTCGCCGGTTCGGCAGGGTCGAGGCGGCACCCACAAAAGGGGTGAAACATGACGTGACCTTTCTGGTCACGCGATAAACGCCGCTCTGCCCGGATCAGGCAATTGCCCGAATCAGCTGACCGGCGGTGCCGAACGCGGCGCGAAGTAATTCATCTTCCCGCCGGGAAGCACCCAGCGTGCTTCGCGCCCCGCATGCGCCTCGAGAGCCGCGATGTCGTCATCATAATGATCCAGCGGCGCGTCATAGGGTGCCGGTTGCGTGCCGCCGGACAACGCCTTTGGCTTGCGTTCCAGAAGGTCGTGAAGGCCGAGGATGTCGGCCGTCCTTGCGCTCGAGGTCGAGGATTTCCGCGGCGCCGGCGCCATTCATTTTCAGGCTGAAGACCATATTGTCATAGACCGACATAGGGGATAAAGCGCGTAGGACTGGAACACCATGGTCACGCCGCGATCGACGGGTCGCTGTGGGTCACCTCGGTGCCACCAATCGCAACACTGCCGCTCGTCACACCTTCGAGACCGGCGATCATCCGCAACAATGTCGATTTTCCACAGCCGGACGGGCCTTCATCCAGTGAAAAGCGGCCTCGACCTCGAGGTCGACGCCATGGATGACCTTGGTGTCTCCGAAGGATTTATGGATGTTTTTCAGGCTCAGTTCGGCCACTGATATATCCCCGCAATGCGTCCGCCCTCAACTTTGCGACAGGCTAGATCGGCCTCGTGCAAATTCAATGGAAAAATCAGCCTTGGCAGGGAATTAGTGGCCTGAAATGTGACGTCGCCTGTCATTCCTTGCTTTGCCGGTCTCGCTGACCGGCCTGTCGGGCAGGCGGCCGTCTGATTTGAAGGCTGGTCATTCGGGTCGAGTGGCTGTACATAGTCGGGGCAATACAGGGCGCAAAAGCTGCCCGAGAATATGCATCAAGCCCATTCCGGCCCCTTCAGAAGTCAAATTCATGTCCTTATCAAGCCAAGCAGAGCTTCACCGGCTTGTGTGCGGTGAATTCTACAGTGATGATTCCCGCCCGCGCCTGACACCCAAGCAACTGTCCGTCGAAATCCTGTCGGGCCTCACCGTATCGCTGGCACTGGTGCCCGAGGCGGTGGCCTTTGCCTTTGTTGCCGGCGTGGCGCCGCTTGTCGGGCTCTATGCCGCCTTTATCGTCGGGCTGATAACAGCATTGTTTGGCGGGCGTCCCGGCATGATTTCCGGTGCAACGGGCGCGCTGGCCGTGGTGATGGTCTCGCTCGTCGTCGCACACGGTGTCCAGTACCTGTTTGCCACTGTCATTCTGATGGGAATCCTGCAGCTGATCGCCGGCGTTCTTCGCTTGGGCAAGTTTATCCGCATGGTTCCCTATCCTGTCATGCTGGGATTTGTGAACGGCCTTGCGATCGTGATCGGTCTTGCGCAGCTCGAGCAATTCAAGATCGCCTCACCGGATGGTGACATGCGCTGGATGGAAGGCGAGATGCTCTATGCCACGCTTGGGATGATCGCGCTGACCATGCTTGTTATCTGGCAGGCCCCGCGAGTGACAAAGCTCATTCCAGCGCCGCTGGCGGCTATTGGCATCGTGACGGCGGTGGTGATCGGTTTCGGGATTGATG
Source organism: Alphaproteobacteria bacterium (assembly GCA_038144055.1). Lineage (GTDB taxonomy): Bacteria > Pseudomonadota > Alphaproteobacteria > Puniceispirillales > Puniceispirillaceae > UBA8309. Next base: position 284,824 of record JAYQNB010000004.1, read on the forward strand.
TTCCGCGGGTGGGCGACCTTGCCAGCCTTGCCGGCGGCCTGCCGGCCTTTGCCATCCCGATGGTGCCTTTCACGCTGGATACGCTGGTCATCATCTTTTCCTTATGCGCTGATCCTTGCCGCCATCGGACTGATCGAAAGCCTGCTGACCCTGAACCTTGTCGGCGATGACAGAGCAGCGCGGCGGTGCCTCGCGCGAATGCGCAGCGCAGGGCGCGGCTAACCTTGTGACCGGATTTTTCGGCGGCATGGGCGGCTGCGCGATGATCGGCCAGTCGATGATCAATGTGAAATCCGGAGGGCGCACGCGCCTTGCCGGCGTTGCGGCGGCGCTGTTCCTGCTGGCCTTTATCCTGTTCACATCACCGCTGATCGAGCAGATTCCGATCGCCGCGCTTGTCGGGGTGATGTTCATGGTCGTGATTGGCACATTCGCCTGGCACTCGATCACCACGCTCCGCAAGGTGCCACGCTCTGACGCGCTGGTCATTCTGACCGTTACCGCCGTCACTGTGGCCGAGGACCTTGCCATTGCGGTGGTGGTTGGCGTGATCATGTCGGCGCTGGTCTATGCCTGGAATGCGGCAAAGACCATTCAGGCATCGAAGCGACCGTCAGTTCGTGAAAAGGGCGCCATCGTCTATGACATCAAGGGACCGCTGTTCTTCGGGTCGGCAACCGGATTGCGTGAGCTGTTCCAGATCAAGGACGACCCGGACACAGTGATCATCGATTTTGCCGGATCACGTGTTGTTGACCAGTCGGCCCTGCAGGCCATCGAGGACATCGCCGCAAAATATCACGAGGCGGGAAAAACCGTCATGCTTCGTCATCTCAGCGCTGACGCCACAAGCTGCTGTCGCGGTCCGGACAGCTGATTATTGGCAGTGACGATGATCCGGAATATCAGGTGGCGGTGGACTACCGTGTCAGACAGGGGGCCTTCCAGTCGGGCCACTGACCTGAGCTGGCCTGATCCGACCCGGCCTGATCCGACCTGGCCTGACCCGACCTGACACTGCCCGATACGCAGACTGTTCGCATCATCGTGGGCGTGCAATCAGCCTCGATTGGTTGCGCTCTGCCGTAAGATGCTTGTGCGCTTAGACAAATAATGACAGCATTCCCTGATGATGGGACGCCGACTGGCAACTATTCTGATTGGCTTGATTACGCTGTGGGCGATTTACATTGTCGTTGCGTGGCTGTTCGACCTGTCCATCATGTTTCCCTATGTGCAGGTGGAGCCGGAGACATTCCCATGGGTCGGCTGCATGCGATCCGACTGGCGGTGATAGGCACGTTTGCGTTTTATGGGGTGATGCATCTGTTGCAAGGAAGCGCTGAGGTTTTCGATCCATTTCCTTAAAACGTTCTTGTTCTTCCTTTCAATCATTGGCCTTGCTGTCGCTTGGAAAGCGCAGGGCTGGTGGAACGGATGTATCGTTGCAACACTGGGCCTTGGCTTTTTTCTGGCTTGCTGTTGCCCTTGTTCTTCACTTTACATCTGCCCCGAGATATCGACGCTACTTTCGCAAAAAATAGTTTAATTTCCGCAAAATCTGATCGTAAGGCCGCCACTGCGCTGGTAACTGAGCCGGTCGCGTATGCTGTGCCGGAAGGAATGCACCGCGCTGCCGATAGAGATAGGGAGCAAATCCCTTCATCATAACGCACGACCATTTGTATGTCCGCAATGACGCGAACAGGTCGAAACGCTCTGTTCGCATCCCCAGCCATACTCGACTGGGGATGGTTTTCATTAAATAGATATCAGAGCTTGGCTGTTACTCTGCCAGCCATTGTGATCAATGGGCTGTATTTCTCGAACAGCCCGGAGAATTCATTGATCCTGTCCCAGCTTTGCCCCAACTCGACATGCTTTCCGAAATGCTCGTCGTCTTTGTGCACTTCACTGACAGTGTAAACAACGTTGCCTGTTGTGCCTTTTGACGGGTCCATCATGTCGTTTAGCTCTGCTGCCTTAGACACATAATATTCCAGTGTGTGAAGCTTGCCTTCTTCGCCGGTTAAGGAGTGCGTTTCTTTCATCCAAGCAGCATGCGAAGAAATCAGATCATCTACAGCTGCTACGTCTGCATCGGTACACGCATTGTGAAGCCGAAGGTGGTATGCCCAACGTCAAAGCTCATTCTCGTCTCCTTTATTTTTCCGCTCGTTTCTTACAACGTGAGTGTGACAGACATATGAAGGGCATGACAGGCTCTTCTGAAAAATCGATGCCAAGAAAGCTACCTGATGGTCACTTCCACGACCTTCTTTAGCCACTTATGAAGAACGTCCAGCCATAGCCTTTGCCGTATCCCTGCCCAACACCAGCTGTCTGCCAGCCACCGATCTGATCGATGATTTTGCTTGGACACTGAACAGCTCTCAGCCGATCACGCATGCTGTGCCTGAAGGAATGCACAACACATCCTTCAGGGACATATGATTGAGCCACTTATTCAGGGCGCTGCTAGCGTAGTTGGCCTTGTTTGCCTTCTAGCGTGCAGTAACGAGGGAAGAAAGGCCGCCATCACTGCTCTTCACAGCGCGTTTCCAAGCCCCATAGAGTCGCTCCAACAAGCGGGACATCGCGTTCACTCTCGGCAGTTTTCAGACGTCGCCACGGATGCTCTGAGAGCCTGACGAATGGCACCTCCTCATCAAGATGGACGTCACCTGCAGTCAGACCAATCACTTCTGCCAATCGCATGCCACTGTCAGATACGGCAGCGATGATCCAGCGGATGTCATCATCCATTTCAAAGCACAACTTCTGAACCCTGTGGATGTCTTCTATCGGAATCGGCATCCGCTTCACCGGAGCTTTGGCATTCCCATAGTTCATGTTGGCGAATGGGTTCACGGTCTCGATGCCGTGTTCTCTGGCGATGTAGTTCCAGATGGCTCGGACATTCGACAGGTTGCGCTTGACGGTGGCTTGCGATGAGCCACGAGATACCAGCGCATCACGGAACTTCAATGCATCGGATCGGTTGTAGGCAGATATCGCCTTGTCACCTGACAGGGATATCACCTCAGCCACACTTCGTTCGGATGAGGCAATGAACCTCTGGTTACCTTCCTTGCCAGTGGCCTGCACATATAGATGCATCGCCTCTGAAAGGCTCGGCTCCTGTTTTGGGCCTGTTATCAGGCCTTCGTAGATGGATGAGCCATCCTGTGGCAGTGCGAACAGAAGCTCCTGCCACTCGCGATGCAAGGCAGCCACGATCTGGCTGGACAGGCGAACAGCTTCCAGCACGATCAGCGGTGCGGAGGATCGCTGCAGGATCGAGCGTCCATATTGCGGGATGAGGGGCTTTGGAATGCGCTTCTGCAAGTAGTAGACGCCGCGCTTCCGATAGAGATAGGGAGCAGATACCTTTGTCATAATGTACGACCATTTGTACGCCCGCGATGATGCGAACAGGTCGAAACGCTATGCGTTCTGCGGGTATCGATGCGAGGAATGGCGCGCTCGGGAAGATTCGAACTCCCGACCCCCAGATTCGTAGTCTGGTGCTCTATCCAGCTGTAATCGAGCGTCACTGCGGGGTTTATTGAAGTGGAAAATCTTCGGTCACTCCTGTGTCACTTAAGGAGGCTTAAGTGGCAACTTATCGTAAGCGTAATGGCAAGTGGCAAGCCATCGTCAGACACAAGGACATCGGCACACGCGCAAGGTCGTTTCACACGAAACAGGCCGCCATCAAATGGGTCCTCAGTGTCGAGGAGCAGCTTGAGGCTGGGACCTTCGGCACACTAAGGCCGACATATCACCCTTGGCGGACTTTTAGAGCGTTACTCTTGTGAAGTAACCCCAACCAAGAGAGGAGCGGACAACCGAACTTCGTCGCCTCCACAGGCTCATCAAAGACCCTGGAGCAGCCTTAAGGTGAGCCAACTGACATCACAGGCTATCGCTGCCTTCGGGGACCGTAGGCTCCTCGATGGCCGACGCACCTGCCACTACGACCTCACCCTGATCAGACACTGCCTCAAGATAGCGATGAACGAGTGGGGTTGATGCTGTCGGCCAACCCAGTCGACAGGGTAAAAGATGCCACCCACGTCACCAGCGAGAAACCGGCGACTTGAAGACGGCGAATTCGAACGACTGCAGAAAGCATCCAAGCAGACCAAGAACCCACACATCTGGCCTATCATCGTCTTCGCTATCCAGACTGGGATGAGACGAGGCGAAATACTCGGGCTTCAGTTGGAAGCATGTCGACCTAGACAGGCGCATCGCCTTCCTGCCGCTCACTAAGAATGGGAGTTCGAGGGAGGTGCCGTTGTCGGCCAAGGCGGCTCAGGTGCTAGCCAAGCAGCGACAGCGAAACGACACGTCATCGCCTTTCCCTGTCACCCCTAACGGCTTCAGGTTGGCGTGGGACAGGCTCAGGAGCCGTGCTGGCTTGTCTGACTTTCGCTTCCACGACCTTCGCCATGAGGCCATCTCACGCTTCTTTGAGCTTGGGCTGAACATCCCTGAGGTTGCGGTGATCTCGGGTCACAAAGACCAAGGATGCTCTTCCGTTACGCATCTGAGGCCCGATCGATATTGCGAAAACTTGACCAGATAGACACACACGGATAGTCTAAATCCATAGATCATGTGTCGTCTTTTGCGATCAGCATGTTCCCGAAGAGGCACAGTGATGCAACTTGTGTTAGCGTTCGTTTTTCTATCTATGGTCTGGCTGCTTCAACTCCACCTCGTTTTCCCGTTAGAGCAGGTATTGCGTCCCACAGATTCCAACGTAGGTGCCTTTAGTTTTCGTGTTTATACCACACGGGGCAAAGGTGCTTGTTGCCATGTTTTTAATGACCTGGAGTTTGCCAATCATTCTGATTGTGTCATTTGTGGCAGGGTTAATGTTTGGCTTTAATCCTACATACGCATTTTTGGGAGCAGTTTTAGCGGCTATCACCGCAATCATGCCGATTTGGCTGTTTAATTTTGTCTCTGGAAAACCGATAGATTATCGCGTGTTTCGGTATGACAATGGCAATCTAAACCTATTTAGGGTGTCCATGCTTTTGGTCTTCGCGGTGGCGTTTGTAAACTCAGCCTTTCAGGGCTGCATTAGCTAAAACAATGCTAGACATAAACCCTGACCCACAGATCACCATTGGGGTTCTTGATTGGGGATATCGTTGGTGGTTTTGTTTGCATTGTTGGCGCGATTATAGGTTTGAGGCTGTTCATGCGGAGAGGTTTTGATGCCGTCTGATTTATCGACATATCTTGCTCTTTTGAAATTGGTTGATGACACTTCAAAAAGACACGTCTGTCATCTGACTGCCTCCGACAAAAATGTGCTTCTCGCGCTCACATCCTTCGCCGGCAATAACAAAAGAGGCGGGAAGGGTTCTACATAAGATATTGCCAAATTGTTGGTGAAGATAACGCAGTCTCCAGGGCACAGTTTTCAAGTCGATCGATGTCTTGTTGGCATCAAAGGTTGTCTTAAAGATCGGGCTTCCAAGGGCGGCGACTTACTCCTCTGCACTTAAATTTACGCTGGGCAGCTTTATGTTTGTCATTCATTCCCAATAAGTATATTTTTTGGACTTAAAAGTGGTTGACCATAAGTCCAAAAATATGGAGCTATTATGTACTCGACAGGAGCCAAGCTATTCATCTGCGTTTTGTTAATCGTCTTCGCAGGTTGCCTTGGTTGGTTTGTTGATGTTTTTGATTACTCAAGAGTGAGATGCAGCCACACCACCCACCAGAGCAGCCGCCAGCACTTCCAAGCTTCAGATGAAATAAATCTTATCGAACTCGTCTGGTTCGTTTGGGATAACAAAATCACTATCATCACATCAGCATTGATGTGTTTTGCAGCAGTCTTTGGCTATATACTCCAACACCCCAAAAACTACACATCGAATACACTCTCATTCCTTCCAGCTCGTTCGAAGTGAATAAAATATGAACTTGAGCTCGATAACTGGGATTGAGATCGGTGCTGAGGAGCTAATGTCTTCTTACAGGGCAAAATTTGCTGAGGCCAGGAGTGATTGAAGATAGTCTGGTGTCGTCAGGGTTGATTAATCAAAGTGATTTCCAATCAGAAAAGGATTTTTAGAAGCAGTCGCTCTAATGGCGGCCTTTGTCACGCTTGAAAAGGTGGCAACGAGCGACAAAGATTTGGCCGCTAATCCAGACTTAGCCACGCATTGGCAAATAATTTTTGAAACATCTCAGCCTGATGCCTGGTTGAAGGCACTGAAGCTTATTGATCGAAAGGCAACGTTTAGCCACCAAAGAAGATTTCATTCAGGAATACGAAACGTGGTCCGAAGTTGAGGGCAACCAGACGCGACTTTGCAATTCAAGATGTAGAAAAAGAATTAGAAATCGGCTTAACAATCCAGAGGAACGCAAAGCGTAATCGTCTGGCGTTCCTTAACGAACAGAACGAAATAGCAATGGCGCTTGGGGGTCGCCAACCCATCTATAGGCTCACAAAACTTCACCTCTTCGGCAGGCGTTCTGATGAATGTTGAAACCGACAACCCATTTTATCTTCGTGGGCACAAAGCAATTTCCAAGGAAAAGGGGAGTTGATCAAAGGGCGGCAAAACGACATTGAACATTCGGATCAGTTACTTGAAATCGAGACAAGACTTTTGAAATTGAGAAGTGATGAAACAGTAGAAAGGGCGCGGGCTCTTTTTAATGAAACTCCTCTTGCTAAGGCTGAAGAATTTATGGCCGCTCAGAATTTTCGATTGATGCCACAAAATTTAAAAGCAACACCAAACACGCATTGATTTTTGTCGTTTCGTTGGTTGCAGGTGGGTTTATTGGTATTTGTGTAGCCGCGCTCAACTTGGCACTTCAACGTAGGAAAACGTTGGAACTGCTGGGGCCTAATGAAATAATTGCGGAGCCTCGGTCGGCTGGGTCGGCCACTAAATCGTTAGCCAACTTTAGTACCCCAGTTCGCCACTAGCCTGGGGAAATCAAAAGGCAAGGTTACATGGCACGAAAAAGTGCACGGAACGCTCGGTGGTTAAGCTGTTCGATGCTTACATCCACCAGGGCATCGACATCGAGGAACGCTATCGTGCTGGTCAGAGCCAGTCTTGGTCTTTCCACAAGAGAAGTCGAAGATGCCTTGCGAAGTGCGGGTAGGCTAAACTACGAGTAGGCATCAGTGTGCCAAAAAGGCGCATGGCTGTCATAGCCGCCTCAACGCTTCAGTTGTGTAGCTCCACGTCCCAAATTCTCTAATGCTGTCTTTTTCAGAGATGAAGATTGAGCGGCTACATCGCCTACTTTTGTCTTAGTGGATGCAACGCAGAAAATGGCAGTGATTAACCTCACTTCAGCTGAAGTCGGCAGATCCTAAATTAACTGAAAGTGGAGAGCCTATCTCAGAGACTAAACCAATTGGGTCCCGTGGACGACAAACACCACCCCCGGTGGTTTCGACGAACAGCGGTTTCAAAAAAGGGGACTAAAGGGGGCTTTGGTTGTTGTTTTTCGGAATAACGACGGCAGCAACGGTGCAGGGGTGTAGCCCGACATCCCTCATTCTCTATGGTTTTGTTTCTCTCGGAGATGAAGATCCTGGGGCTACACCCCTCTACACCCTCGACTGGTTCCTAGAAGGTGGTCGAAGTAGATGAAGCAACAGCAACATCCTCGTAAACCATGCCAGTCTTGGTTCTAGTCTTCTTCAGTCCACGCTCCTCCATGCGCCGACTAAAGATGTTCTCGGAGACGAGGTCGTCGAAGCCGTTTTCAAGGCTCCATCGACAGAAGATGTGGTAGAGGTCCCTTGCACCAAGCTCTCCCAGCGCCGACCTCAACCTTCAAACACTCCTCGATGAAGCGTGAGGCGTGGTCGTTGTCGTACCTGTATTGGTCGACTGCCGTGTCGATGGCCGCGCAAGGACCAAGACCGGTCTTGCCTTGCGTCTTAGAGACGCACCTGTGCCAAGCTACCGCTCCTTCGACCAACCACCTCAACACCCCCTTGGCTTCAGCCTCCAGTTGACGTGGAAGTGTTGTGTCGATCTCCTCTGTCGTGAACTGCCGAACGAGAAGGGCACAATCTTGATCCGACGCCAGAACCCGTGGGAGCCGTCTCTAGCGAAGGGCAGGTGGTTCGCCAGCATCCAAATCTTGAACTCCGGCTTAAACTCGAATGCTGTCTGCTGAAGCTTAGTGCCCCTGAGCGTGTCTCCTCCTGTGAGACGCTTCAGGACAGTCTCGTTGAACCTCTTGTTACCGTCGGACTCTGAGGCCAACGCAAGTCTGGTTCCCTTTAGTTCGCCTACAGCCTCCATCATGCGCACGTCGGACTTCTGGTTGCTGAGGAACAGCTCGAAGTCTGTGGCACGGCTGTAGTCACCAAGTAGCTTGTTGATCAGCTCGAACAGTGTCGACTTGCCATTTGCGCCTGTCCCGTAGGCGATGAACAGAAGCTGCTCATCGATGGAGCCGGTAATGGCGTAGCCGAGGGCGTTGGACCCACCTGATGAGGTCCCTGTCACCGCAGAAGATGTCGTCGATGAACCTGTCAAAGGTGGGGCACTTTGGCAGTGGGGTCGTAATCGACCTCCACCAGCTTGCTGACTAGGTGCTCAGGCCCTCGCTCAAGGAGTTCACCGGTGCGAAGGTCGACAAGGCCATTGGCACAGTTCAGCATCATTCTGTCGCTATCAAATGCCCCTGCGGACACGCTGATGGCTTCATGCTGGGCCGCCATCTTCACCATGGCGTTCATCTTGGCTTCGCTCTCAGATGTTTTGTTCCAGTTGCGAAGCTCCTCAGACTCTGATGGCGTCGATGATCTTGCTGCCTCCAAGCCGATGTTCTCAATCGTCTCTAGGGCAAGGTTGAACGCTGCGTCTCTGGGTGATGGTTTCCACCTCTGCCCCGTCCAGACGTACCACTGGCGGTCGTGGCCTCCAGACTTGATCACGCTGCGATGGTCTCTGATGAATCTCTCCATGTTACCTGTGTCAGTGCAAGGGAGGGGGCGTGGTTGGTTCTTCTTGGTCTTCTTCCTGTTGGTCAATTTGCTCTCCTTTCGAGCTGCCGCTCCTCCGCTACGCGGCCTGGTTTCAAAATGAAAAAACCCCGGCTGGCGGAATGCCAACCGAGGTTGCGGAGGGAATATCGGGGATAGGGAAGGTTAGCCCGCCAGTGTGCTTCGTGCATAAGCGTACTTCTGTGGTGAATGGCTGAGTTGGTGGATTTTGGTAAAGTCAAAACTAGGTCAAATGGTGAGCCACCATCGCCATATTTTCCTGGGTGGGTACTAATTCATGTCGCCACCCATGGCTGCCATAGGTGGTGGGTTATTCATCGGACTGTTCCAGAGATGATTATTCATGATGATAATCCCCATAAGGGTCCGCTATTGGGTCTTCGCCAAACACCTAGTTCCATAGGGGGTGGGTAATTCGTGAAGAGTTTGTCAGAAACACCTATGGAAAAGGCACATCAAGGGATAAGCACCTCGGTGTCTCCACCTGTCGTCACGGGCTCTAGCCTATCGCCATAAGGATGCACAATTAGGCGATAGGTCCCTTAGACTTCGTCCGCGCAGGACGACAAGCCGGATGTAGCGTCTGTGGCGTCGGCTTGATTGCTGTAAGCAGCAAACCCCAGGTAACCCAAAATCAACGCAATGATGAACAGCTTGAGCTTGGTTCGTTTGGGCTTAACAGGTCCGAGGGGGCGTCGGAAACTATCGCCGATGTGGCCAGGATTTTGCCAAGCTTATACTCTTCCTTGATCTCATTCTTCGTGAAGGTGAGTTTGATGTCGTCGTTGTTCATGTTGTCTTTTTCGAAATGTGGCTTGGTGACAGCCGTTTGACTATCGGTGGACTATGTAGGAATTATGTCCCAATTCGGTCCTAAGTTAGGAACGACGTAACAATAAATTTCACACGAACAAGGAATGTCGTTCTTGTCACTCCTCTGTCACTCTTGCCCCCTGATTTCGAGTGACAAGCCACCGATCCAATCAATGGCGCGCTCGGGAAGATTCGAACTCCCGACCCCCAGATTCGTAGTCTGGTGCTCTATCCAGCTGAGCTACGAGCGCTTTGTCCGGCGCGGGGCGCCAGGCCCCGCTGAAGGATGGCGCACCATAGGCGAAGCTCCGGGTGCTGGCAAGTGCTTTCGACAACGGCTTTTGCGTCTGTAATGAACGCAGAACGGACTTGTGTTCGGCGCGTCAGCAGCTAGAGTCTGGCGCATTCACGCGGCAGGACGACGACAGGGTGATTTCATATGGCCGACACGCACGACAAGTCATTTCCCGTGTCATGGGAAGAGCTTCACAGGACATCGAAGGCGCTTGCCTGGCGGCTTCTCGAACTGGGTCCGTTTGAGGGCATCGTCGCGGTGACACGCGGCGGGCTGGTGCCGGCGGCAATCGTCGCGCGCGAGCTTGAAATCAGGCTGATCGAGACCGCCTGCATTTCTTCTTATCACGGCAGCGCGCAGGGAAAACTCGACGTGCTGAAAGAGGCCCCCAGCGCGGGCACCGGCAAAGGGTGGCTGATTGTCGACGATCTGGTTGATACCGGGGAGACGGCAAAGGCGCTGCGCACGATGATGCCGGAGGCGCATTTTGCCACCGTCTATGCCAAGCCGGCCGGGCGTCCGCTTGTCGACACCTCCGTCACCGAAGTGTCACAGGATACCTGGATTTTCTTCCCGTGGGACATGGAACCGCGGCCATCGACACCGATCATCGGCCAGCGCGACTGATCACCTGCCGCTGGTGAACATCTCCATCGGAAGCTGAAGTCTGAATTCGCTGCCATCCTCGGTCGAGCGGGTGAGCTTCAGCGCGCCGCCCTGGGCCACCGCAAGATCGCGTGCGATCGCCAGCCCGAGGCCGGTGCCGCCGCGCTGCTTGCTGCGGAAGGCAAGGAACAGGCTGTCCCAGTGTTCACGCGGGATCCCCGGCCCGTCATCGGCAATGTCGATGACACCTAGCCGCCCTGCGCGCCAGACATCGATGCTGATCCTGCTGGCCCCGGCATTCGCGGCGTTACGGGCGAGATTGAGCAGGATGCGTGACATCATTGTACGGTCGAGACGAACCTCATCCGGACCGTCATAGCGCACCTCGATCGCGGCGCTCTCGGCGATTTCCTCGACAAGCTCCTGCATGGCGAAGCGCACAGGCTCGGCAGCCGGTGTTTCGGCAAGATAGTCCATCATCGACTGGCACAGCGCCACCGACTGTTCAAGCGAGCGGACGATATGCGGCGCCATTCTGCGGACCCGCGGGTCTTCCGAAGCAAGAATTGTATCCGCCACAAGGGTCGCCGAACTCAGAACATTGCGAATGTCGTGATTGATCTTCGCCACCGCCTCGCCAATATCGGCAAGCCGCTCGCGCTGGCGAAGCGCCAGCAACGTATTGCGCTGTAGCGTTTCAAGGGCCCGCGCCGCAGCGACAAACTCGCGCGAGCGCAAAAGCTCGTCCGCAATCGGACTCGCCACCGAGGGATCGTCGCTGAAGGCATTGATCGAATCGACAAGCGCCTGCAGCGGCGCGCCGTAATGACGATGAAGAAACATCCGCAGCGCCGAAAGCCCGGCAAAAATCACCACAGTCAGCATCAGCAGCGATCCGGAGAACATCATCCGCAACGAGTCGCGGAAATCCGAGGGATCCACAATCACAAAACCGGCCCCGCCGGCCCCTAGACCGGTCACGGCAAGCGGGTCTACAGGCAGCCCGGCGACCAACCGTGCCACGCAGTCAAATTCGGCGGCGAGCGATGGCTTTGTAAGGTCGAAAACCGTCATGCCGTGACCCGCGCCAAGCCCGGCGGGCACGAGCGCATGCGCGGCAAGCGAGAGTTTCTGGTAGAAAGCCGGAGTGCTGGCGAAAAGGGAGACCAGAACTGCAAGCGCAAAGGCACCGGCAAGCATGGCAAACTGTGGTCGCAAGTGACGCATCAGGTCGGGTTCCGTTCCGTACTTCAGCATAGTATAGGCTGGTTCATTCTTGGAAGGTCGGATTTTCGCCTTATGACACAGGAGCCTGACAACGCCAAGCCCGTGATACAGATTGGAACAGATGACCGATAAGACATTGACAGTAGGCCGCTTCAGCCCTACAACCCCATCCAGTTTCTGACAACCAATTCAGTGTCGAGGGAGCGTCATCATGAAACGCACCTACCAGCCGAGTGTTCTCGTTCGCAAGCGCCGTCACGGTTTCCGGTCGCGCATGGCAACTGTTGGCGGCCGCCGCGTTCTGCGCGCGCGCCGGGCAAAGGGCCGTTCGCGCCTGTCTGCCTGATTCGCGGATGACGCCGCGGTGACCACCTTGGTCAGCATCCCGTCGCGCGCCGGATTTCTGGCGGCACGAGACAGCGGCGTCAAAGCGGTCGCGGCAGGCTTTGTCCTGCAGGCCGCCCTTACCGGCCGCGATGACTGGCGGCTCGGCCTCACAGCTTCGAAAAAGACTGGCAACGCCGTGCGCCGCAACCGGGCGCGACGGCGTCTTCGTGCGCTTGCGCGTACCGAACTGGCCAAACATGCCCGCTCTGGGCACCGATTATGTGATGATTGCGCGTCATGGCACTGCCGAACGGTCCTGGGACGATCTCGTCGCCGACCTCCATAAATCCCTTGGATATCTTCACCGCGGCATCGATCGCGCCGGTAAAGGCGCAAATGATCAGGAAAGTGGGGGAAAGCCGGATAATGGGGCGCGCGCAAAAGAGTCCGTACGGCCTTGGCAGGCTGGCCTCGCTGGCACTTGCGGCGCCGCTGATGGCCCTCATCTGGCTCTATCGCATGCTGATTTCGCCGCTTCTGGGGGCAAACTGCCGTCATTTGCCGACCTGTTCGGAATATGCGCGCGAGGCGTTGATGCGTCATGGCCCCTTGCGTGGCGGGTGGTTTACGCTAAAACGTATCTCGCGTTGCCATCCTTGGGCAGAACCGGCATTTGATCCGGTTCCCGGGCTGGAAGACGACAGCCGTCCGGAAGTCGGGCGGCAGCCATAGGCAAAGGCATTTGTGACAACTGGTGCGCCGGCGCGCGCAGGGACCCGACGAATGAATCCGGAAAACCGTAATATGATCCTGGCCATCACCCTGTCGATGGCTGTTCTGTTTGGCTGGCAGATGTTCGTCGTTGGCCCGGAGCTGGAAAAGGAAGCACAGATACAGCAGGCGATCGCCGAGCAAGAGGCCGCCGCTGCTGCCGCTTCCGGTGATGCGCCGCAGGTCGATCCGAATGCTGTTGCCGGGGGCGTCGGTGCTGCCGCCACTGGCGATCTGTCTGCCAGCGAGACCGCCCCCGCTGTAGAGGCCCCGCGAATCGTCATCGATGCGCCGCTGGTCTCCGGCACGATCTCGCTTGCCGGTCTTCGTGTCGACGACATCATGCTCAAGGCCTATCAGGAGACGCAGGATCCTGATTCGGAAAACATCCAGTTTCTTCTGAAGACAAACACCTCGGCGCCGTTCTTTGCCGAGTTCGGCTGGGCTTCGGCAGATGCCGACCAGCCAATGCCGAAATCGGACAGCGTCTGGAGCGCAAGCTCGATGGTCCTGTCGCCGGGATCGCCGGTGACGCTGACCTGGGAAAATGGCAACGGCCTGACATTCCGCCGTCAGTTGTCGATCAATGATGATTACATGATCACCGTCGATGACAGTGTGGAAAGCGCACTGTCGGCACCGCTGACGCTGTTCCCCTATGGTCTCGTGCGCCGCCATGGCACGCCGGCGACGACCGGTATCTACATCCTTCATGAAGGCGCGCTTGGCGTGTTCGACGAGACCCTGCGTGAAGAAGATTATGACGATATGCGCGACGCCGATGGTGGCGTCAGCGAAATCAGGCCGGAGATGGCCGGCGGCTGGATCGGCTTTACCGACAAATACTGGCTTGCCGCGCTGGTGCCCGACCAGGCCGCGAAGATGAATTTCGCCTTCAAGTCGCTTGCCGGCCCTTCGGATCGCTATCAGGTCGACTATATCGCGAGCGAAGCGAGCGTGCTGCCGGCAGGAGGCGTGGTATCCAGCAAGACGCGGCTGTTCGCTGGCGCAAAGAAGGTCTCGCTTCTTGACGGCTATGCCGACGAGCTCGGCATTGCGAATTTCGATCTGGCGATCGATTTCGGCTGGTTCTACTTCCTGACCAAGCCGTTTTTCTATGCAATCAACTGGCTGAACAACCTGCTTGGCAATTTCGGTCTTGCCGTTCTGGCCTTTACCATCGCGGTGAAGCTCGTCTTCTTCCCGCTTGCCAACAAATCCTATCGGTCGATGGGCAAGATGCGGGTGCTGTCACCGAAGATTCAGGAAATCCGCGAGCGTCATGCCGATGACCGGATGGCGATGAATCAGGCGATGATGGCCCTCTACAAGGAAGAGAAGGTCAATCCGGCGGCTGGCTGTCTTCCGGTGCTGCTTCAGATCCCGGTGTTCTTTGCGTTGTACAAGGTGCTGTTTGTCACCATCGAGATGCGCCATGCGCCCTTCTTCGGATGGATCACAGACCTGTCGGCGCCCGACCCGACGTCGGTATTCAACCTGTTTGGCCTGATGCCGTTCTCGGTTGATTTCCTGCCGCCCTTCCTGCAACTCGGCGCCTGGCCGATCATGATGGGTCTGTCGATGTGGCTGCAGATGCGTCTGAACCCGACACCGCCGGACCCGGTACAGGCACGGATCTTCCAGTTCATGCCGATTATCTTCACCTTCCTTCTGGCCACGTTCCCAGCTGGTCTGGTGATCTACTGGACCTGGAACAACATGCTTTCGATGGCGCAGCAATGGTACATCCTTCGCAGCATTCAGAAGGAGAGCTGACCGCCGCCGAGCTCGAGGCGGGACGGCTCCTCTTTGCCGGCAGCTGCGATTTCATCGCCGCCGCCAACAACATGCATGTCCTGCCACCTGAAGGGCTGCCCGAAATCTGTTTCGCCGGCCGCTCCAATGTCGGCAAGTCGTCGCTGATCAATGTGCTGACCGGACGCAAGGCGCTGGCCCGCACCTCGCAGACACCGGGGCGCACGCGCCAGCTTATTTTCTTCGATCTGGCGAATCGACTCCAGCTCGTCGATCTTCCGGGTTATGGCTATGCCTCGGCACCGAAGACGGACATCAAGGCCTGGACAACGCTGACCCGCAAGTTCCTTGCCGGCCGCGCTTCGCTGCAGCGGGTGTTTCTGCTGATCGATTGCCGCCGCGGCATCGGCAGCGCTGATGCCGAGATCATGAACCTTCTGGATGCCAGCGCGGTGTCCTGGGCGGTGGTTATGACCAAGGCCGACAAGCTGAAAGCGGGTGCGCTCGAGAAGGTGTGCGATGCCACGGCAAAAACCGTCAATCGCCACGTTGCGGCGTTCCCGCAGCTGTTCGTGACGTCCTCGGAAAAGGGCGAGGGCATCGCCGGCCTGCGTGCGCATCTTACCGGAATGGCGCTTCCCAAGGTCGAAACGCGCTGACGCTGCGGCGAAGAAGACTTGCACATCCCCGCGGCTTGCCGATATTTTGGCGCGGCTAGCTTGGCGCTGCAGGCATTCATGGTCGGCAGCCGGAAAGGCATGATGATGGACGATAATATTTCAACGCTGCAGTCAGACCTGCTCGAGAAAACCGGCATGCTTGTCGAGGCGTTGCCGTTCATGCGCCGCTATTCCGACCAGACGCTGGTCGTCAAGTTTGGTGGTCATGCAATGGGTGAGGCCGATTATGTCAGTGCCTTTGCTGCCGATATCGCGCTTCTTGACCAGGTTGGTGCCCGTCCGGTCGTCGTTCATGGCGGTGGTCCGCAGATCGGCGCCATGCTGAAGAAGCTGCAGATCGAATCAAAGTTCATAGATGGCCTGAGGGTGACTGACGAGGCCACCATTTCGGTGGTCGAGATGGTGCTGGCAGGTGGCATCAACAAGGCGCTGGTCGCCGCCATTGCCCAGGCCGGTGGCCGCGCTGTCGGTATTTCCGGCAAGGATGGCGGGCTGATCACTGCGCGCAAGCTGATGGCCACGGCCAAGACCGAGGGCAGCGCTATCGAGGAAGCCATCGATCTCGGCTTTGTCGGCGAGCCCGACCATGTCGATACAGGTGTTCTCGACGCGCTGAACGCGGCAAAGTTGATCCCGGTTGTGGCGCCGGTTGGAAGCGACGGCAGTGGCGAGACCTATAACATCAATGCCGATACGGCTGCCGGTGCAATCGCCGCGGCGCTTGGCGCGACCCGCATGCTGATGCTGACCGATGTCGCGGGCGTGCTGGACAGCGACGGCAATCTCATTACCGACCTGACGGTCAGCCAGGCAGAGGCGCTGCTTCGTGACGGCACCGTGTCCGGCGGTATGATCCCGAAGGTTGAAACCTGTATCAATGCGGTTCTCGGGGAGCGGAAGCCGCGGTGATCATGGACGGGCGGGCGCCGCATGCGCTTCTCGTCGAACTGTTTACTGAACATGGCATGGGAACCATGATCCGGGCCGACTGACGGCGCCCGCCCCAGACCCCGAGAAAGGTCAGATTTTCATGTCACCAGAGTCCAAGTCACCGACCGACTTTCCCACCGAAACCATCAATGACTGGGTGTTCGATCTCGACAACACCATCTATCCGGCACGGTCGAACCTGTTTGTGCGGGTGGCGGTGCGGATCACCGAATTTGTGGCGCGGCATTTCGATGTTCCGCATGACGAGGCGAAGGTGATCCAGAAGGACCTGTTCCACCGTTATGGCACGACCATGCGCGGACTGATGGTGGAGCAAGGGCTGACGCCCGAGGAATATCTGCATTTCGTGCATGATATCGATGTCAGTGATCTTCCCGTCGAAACCGAACTCGATGCGATGCTGGCAGCGCTTCCCGGGCGCAAGCATATCTTCACCAACGGCACCGTCCCGCACGCCGAGAACATCCTCAACGCCTATGGCATCCGGCATCATTTCGACAAGATTTTCGACATTGTCGGGGCCGATTTCGTGCCAAAGCCGGAACAGGCCGCCTTCGACAGTTTCATCAGCACCACCGGCATCGATCCGACCGGCGCGGTGATGATCGAGGATATGGCGCGCAACCTCGAGCCGGCACACGCGCTGGGCATGCGCACCGTGTGGCTCGTCAGCGATCACGACTGGGCGGCGACCGGCGCGGACGAACCTTATGTCCATTTCATCGCAGATGATCTGAAGAGCTTTCTTTCGGTCCTTGCCATTCAGGCCTGAAAGGTCGATATCTGCACAAGGACAACAACAGGTGCGCGGCAAGGCGTGCCTGTCATCATGCCAGCATAAACGGAGACCAGCATGGATATGGCGCAACTGGAACAGGACATCAACGCAGCCTGGGAAGACCGCGATTCGATCAGCGCGGCGACCACCGGCGCGGTACGCGACGCGGTCAATGCGGCGCTTGGCATGCTGGATGACGGCAGTGCCCGCGTGGCAGAACCGCGCGGCGATCATCAATGGCATGTGAACCAGTGGCTGAAAAAGGCCGTGCTTCTGTCATTCCGGCTGAATGATATGGCGGTGATCCCGTCAGGCACGAACTATCCGGGAAGCGGCGAAGCGTCCTGGTGGGACAAGGTGCCGTCGAAATTCGCCGGATGGGGCGAGGCGGAGTTCCGCGATGCCGGCTTCCGTGCGGTGCCGGGCTGTGTTGTTCACCATTCGGCGCATATCGCTGCAGGTGCTGTCCTGATGCCGAGCTTTGTCAATCTTGGCGCCTATGTCGGCAGCGGCACCATGGTCGATACCTGGGCGACTGTCGGGTCCTGCGCGCAGATCGGCAAGAATGTCGATCTGTCGGGCGGTGCAGGTATTGGCGGCGTTCTCGAGCCGCTTCAGGCCGGTCCTGTGATCATCGAGGATGACTGTTTCATTGGCGCCCGTTCCGAGGTTGTCGAAGGTGTTGTCGTCGAGCAGGGCGCGGTGGTGTCGATGGGCGTCTTCATTGGCGCCTCGACCAAGATTGTCGACCGTGTCACCGGCGAGGTGCATATGGGCCGTGTGCCCGCCTATTCGGTGGTTGTTCCGGGAACACTTCCCGGCAAGCCGCTGGCTGACGGATCCCCGGGGCCGTCCCTTTCCTGCGCCGTGATCATCAAGCAGGTGGACGAGAAGACCCGGTCGAAGACGTCGGTCAACGAACTGCTGCGCGACTGATGGGTACCGGGCCGTCGCATGCCGTGGACCTGGCGCAGCGGCTGATCCGCTGTCCGTCGGTCACGCCGCATGAAGGCGGCGCGCTCGACCTTCTTGAGGCCGAGCTGTCTTCACTCGGCTTTTCCTGCACGCGCCTTCCCTTTGGCGAAGGCGATGAACGCATCGACAATCTTTTCGCCCGTATCGGCGATGGCGGGCCGCATCTGTGTTTTGCCGGCCATACGGATGTGGTTCCTGTCGGCGACGAGGCCGCCTGGACACATGGCGCTTTCGACGCCGAGATTGCCGACGGGCGTCTCTATGGCCGCGGCGCTGCCGACATGAAAGGCGGGATCGCCGCTTTTGTTGCCGCTGCCGCGCGGGTTCTGGAAACCGGTACCGACGGGTCGATCAGCCTGCTGATCACCGGCGATGAAGAGGGCGATGCCGTCAACGGCACGGTGAAAATGGTGGAATGGGCCGCTGCCAACGGTCAGCAGCCGGATGCCTGTATTGTCGGCGAGCCAACCAACCCGAATGCCCTTGGCGATGTGATCAAGAACGGCCGCCGTGGCAGCCTGTCCGGCCATCTGACGGTGACCGGACGTCAGGGCCATGTCGCCTACCCGCATCTGGCGGACAATCCGCTGACGCGGCTTCTGGCCATGCTGGCACCGGTGAACGGATGCGAGCTTGATGGCGGCACACCCCATTTCGATCCGTCGACGGCGCATGTGACGACAGTTGATGTCGGTAACTCGGCGACCAATGTCATTCCCGGCACGGGCCGAGGCGAAATTCAATATCCGCTTTAATACCGAACACAGCGCCGACGGGCTGATCGGCTGGCTCGAGGAACATTTCGAGCGTGTTGGCGGCGACTGGGCTGTTACCTGGAAAGCCAATGCGCATCCGTTCCTGACCGACCCGGGCACCCTGACCGACCTGCTGGCAGATGCTGCCGAGGCGGTGACAGGCCGACGGCCGCAGCTGTCTACGGGTGGCGGTACATCGGATGCGCGCTTTATCACCAATCTCTGCCCGGTGGCTGAATTCGGCCTTGTCGGCCAGACCATGCATCAGGTCGACGAGAATGTGGCGACGGCCGATATCGATGGGCTCAGCCTGATCTACGAGGATTTCATGGTACGGTTTTTCGGCGGGGCGCGCTCATGACCGGGACTGATGATTCGCTGAGTGCGGCACGGCTGACTGATCTGGTGAAGCGCACGCTGATGGTGATGTTCGGGCGTCGTCCGGTCAGCGGCACCTACACCCTCGATGCGCCATCCGTCTGGCAGGCGATCTGGGCCTCGATGATCTTCACCGTGATCGTGATGATCTATCCGGCGATCACCAGCGGCCTGATGGTGCTGTTCACGCGCCTGACGGTCCAGCTGCTGGCCGTCGTGGTCACAGTGCTGATCTTTATCAGGATCCTGAATAATTCCGGACTGTCGAACCGGATCTTCGCCTATCTGGTGCCCTTCCTGTGGGTCGGGAATGTGCACCGGCTGTTTGGTGGTGCGGTCGAGAACGTCATCCTTATCACCGAGGATCTGACCTATTCGATTCTGCTGTTTGGCCTGTTCTTCTGGACGGTCTACTGGCTGTGGCGCATCGGCCGCGACCAGCTCGGCCGTGACGGCTGGTACGCCACCGGACTGATCTTCCTGTCGATCGTTATCGTTACGGGCCTTCAGGTGTTCATGATGTCACGGGTTCAGATCCCGGTCGGATAAGTCACCCCGGTCAGATACAGCCCCTCTGGCGGGGCGGTCGGCCCGGCCGCCGACCGGTCTTTTGCGGCGAGCGCCGCCGCCACATCATCTTCAGTCCATTTTCCCACACCGACCAGCGCCAGTGTGCCGACGATGTTGCGCACCTGATGGTGAAGGAAGGACCGTGCCGCGGCATGGATATGGATTTCCTCGCGCTGCGGTTCGATCCTCAATTCGTCGAGCGTGCGCACCGGACTGTCTGCCTGACACTGGCTTGCACGGAAGCTGGTGAAATCATGCCGCCCGACAAGATGTGCCGCCGCCACCTGCATGGCGCCTGCATCCAGCGCGCCGCGATGGTGCCAGACCCGGCCATGGTCCAGCGCCGGCGGCTGGCGCCGAGGCAGCAGACGGTATAGATAACGCCGCCCGGTCGCGGAAAAGCGGGCATGCGCATCACCATCCACCTCGCGCGCGTCGCGGATGGTTACCGGATGATCGCCGATCAGCGCGTTCAGCGCCTCCATCACCCGGTTGGCATCGAATTTGTCGGGAACATCCAGATGCGCAACCTGGCCGGTGGCATGAACGCCGGAGTCCGTTCGCCCGGCGCCCTGTACCAGTATGTCGCCGCCGGTCAATTCGGCAGCCGCCTCTTCCAGAACCTGCTGGACCGACATGCCGGTGACCTGCCGCTGCCAGCCGACAAAGGGGGTGCCGTCATATTCGATGGTGATGAAAATGCGGCGGGTCATTCGCCGCCCTCCGGCGAAGTGGTGATCAGATGTCCCGGTTGGATCGGCGTCCCGTTCAGGAAATCGCGCACCGGCATGGCCCTCCCGCCGGCAGGCTGCAGCATATCGAGGATGATCTCGCCATCTCCGGCAGCGACCCGCATTCCGCTGTCCGCATCAAGGCCAAGATAGGTGCCGGCTGTCGCCTGGGACGTCGCATCGATGCCGGGGCGTGCGCCGCGGACCCTGATTCTGCCCTTTGGCCCGTTAAACCAGGCCCCGGGAACAGGGGAAAAGGCACGGATCTGCCGGTCGATTTCGACGGCGCTCCGCTGCCAGTCGATCTCGGCCTCGGCCGGGGTGATCTTGCGGGCATAGATGGCTTTGGAATCATCCTGCGGCGCAGCATCCTGCAGAATGCCGGGAAGGGCGTCGACGGTGTTACCTAGAAGGTCGGCATTGGTCGCGGCCAGCCTGTCATGAAGTGTTCCGGCAGTGTCCTGCGGGCCGATGGCACAGCTGCGGCTGGCAAGCACCGGACCGGTATCCAGTCCCTCTTCCATCAGCATGGCACAGATGCCGGTCTCGGCATCGCCGGCCTCGATCGCCCGCTGGATGGGGGCAGCACCGCGCCAGCGCGGCAGCAGCGAGGCATGGCCGTTGATACAGCCATAGCGCGGCATCGCCAGCACATTGGCGGGAAGCAGCAGACCATAGGCGACGACGACAAACAGGTCAGCATCCAGCGCCGCGAGCGCTGCCGCGTCGACGTCGTTCTTCAGGCTGACCGGGTGCCGGGTCTCGAGGCCGCGTGCGGCGGCATGGGCGGCAAGCGGCTGCGGTGTCTCGCGCATGCCGCGCCCGGACCGGCGCGGCGGCTGTGTGTAGACGGCGAGGATGTCATGCGAGTCGGCAAGCCTGTCCAGCGCCGGGATGGCGAAATCGGGGCTCCCCATAAAAACGATACGCAGGCGCGCCATGGCGTCAGCCACGGCCTGAAGACGTTGCAGACTGGCGAAGCTCTTTCAACGCCTTGCGGACGATCATGTCACGCTTCAGCCGCGACAGATGATCGATAAACAGCACCCCGTCCAGATGATCGATCTCATGCTGGACACAGGCCGCCAGCAGTCCTTCGCAATGTAGCATCTGTTCATTGCCATCGATATCGAGATAGCGCACATCGACGCTTGCCGGTCGTTCCACCTCGGCAGTCTGGTGCGGGATCGACAGACATCCCTCTTCCAGAACCGAGCGGTCGTCGGACCTTGCGACAATCTCGGGATTGATCATCTTGTAGAGCTCCGGCGCCTCGTCGCGACCGCAATCCATCACGATCACCCGTTCCGAGATATTGACCTGCGGTGCGGCAAGTCCGATTCCGGGGGCGTCATACATGGTCTCGGCCATGTCATCGAGAAGCTGACGGGTGCCATCGGTGATCTCGGTCACCGGTGCCGCGACCTTGCGAAGCACCGGGTCGGGGATCAGGATGATGGGAATCAGCGCCATGGGTTGCAAGCCTGCCTGTCTCGGGATCAAGGCTTTTGAAGTAGGTCAAGGCGCTCCAGCAGTCAAGTTGCAGTCGTGCCGCCGCCGTGTCAGACTCAGCAGCGATACACCTCCGATCCACCCCGACCCATCCCTGACCCAGAGGGCACCCATGGCCATTGATACCCTTCTCCTGCTTCTTCTGCTTGCCGCGGTCGTCATTCTGATCATGCGCCAGATGCGGGCGAAGAGTGGCGCTGGCGATACCGAGGCGCTTGCCGAACTGCGTGGCCAGCTCGCAACGCTGGCGACCCAGTCAGGCGCCTTGCAGCAGACTGTGGCCTCGGCCATGCAGGAAAGCGAGGGGCGGCTCGGCACCCGTCTTGAACAGTCGCTTCGCGACCAGAACGAGCGTACCAACCGCTCGCTGACCGGTATGGCGGAAAAGCTCGCGGTGATCGAAAAGGCGAACGAGCATATCTCGGCTCTGTCCGGGCAGGTTACCGACCTTCAGAACATCTTGTCGAACAAGCAGGCGCGCGGCTCATTCGGCGAAGTGCAGCTGGAAAATCTGGTGCGTGATGCCCTCCCTGATTCGGCCTATTCCTTCCAGCACACGCTTGGCAACGGGCGGCGGGTGGACTGCTTCATCGAAATGCCTTCGCCGCCGGGATCAATCTGCATTGATTCAAAATTCCCGCTTGAATCTACCGCGCGCTGGCGGCGGCTGGGGACGAGGCGGCGCGCACGGCGGCGCGGCGGGCGATGGAAAGTGACGTGAAGAAACATATCGGCGACATCGCCGAGCGCTATATCATCCCCGGCGAGACGGCCGGCAGCGCCATCATGTTCCTGCCGTCCGAGGCCGTCCATGCCGAGATCAATTTGCAGCTTCCCAAGCTGGTCGAGGAAAGCCGGCGCAAGCGCGTCTATATGGCCGGGCCCGACAATCTGATGCTGTTGCTGCACACGGTGCGCGCCATTCTGCGCGATGCCCGCATGCATGAGGCGGCGGGCAAGATTCAGGCCGAGGTTGACACGATGATGCAGGATGTCGGCAGGCTGGATGAACGGGTCCGCAAGCTGGCATCGCATTTCGGGCAGGTGGAAAAGGACATTGACGACATCCAGACATCGACCCGCAAGATCACCTCGCGCGGAAACAGGATCATCCAGATTGATGTCGGAGTGGAGGAGGCGCCGCGCCCCGGACTTCCCGTCGAGCCGGACTGACCTGTCAGTCGCTGCCGATCCGCGAGCGCGCCTTCAGCGCCTGTGCCAGCGTCCCGTCATCCAGGAAATCAAGCTCGCCGCCAACCGGCACCCCATGCGCAAGCCGGGTCACCTCCAGCGGCAGCGATGACAGCCTCTCGTGAAGATAATGCGCCGTTGTCTGGCCCTCGACCGTTGCCGGCAGTGCAAGGATCACCTCGCTGACACCGTCACCGGCGCGGGTGATCAGGCGCTCGATATTCAGTTCGGCCGGGCCGCGCCCGTCGATCGCGCTCAGCGTGCCACCAAGAATATGATAGAGGCCGCGAAACACCGCCGCGCGCTCCATTGCCCAGAGATCGCCGACATCCTCGACCACGCAGATCACCTGCCTGTCGCGCTGCGGATCACGGCACAGCCGGCAGGTATCACCAGTATCGAGATTGCCGCAATCGGCGCAGTTGCGCACCGCGCGTGCAACCTGGCCCAGATCCTCGGCAAGCGGCAGCATCAGCGTCTCGCGATTCTGCAGCAAGTGCAGAACGGCGCGGCGCGCAGATCGCGGGCCAAGGCCGGGAAGCCGAGCCAGCCGGCGGATCAGGGTATCAAGCTGCGCGTCCACGGAACCCGGCTCAGAAGGGCAACGACATGCCGGGTGGCAGCGGCAGTCCGCCGGTGATGTCTTTCATCTTTGCGGCCATCGCGGCATCGGCTTCGGCGCGGGCATTGTTGGCGGCAAGGCAGATCATATCCTCGAGCATGCCGATATCATCAGCGTCGACGGCGGACGGATCAATCTTCACGCCGCGCATCTCGCCCTTGCCGGTCACGGTGACCTGCACTGCGCCGCCGCCAACGGCAGCGGAGAATTCGGTGTCGGCCATTTCCTGCTGCAGCGCTTCTATGCGCGACTGCATTTCCTGAACCTTTTTCATCATGCCGGCCATGTTGCGCATCATTGCGACGGTTCCTCGTCCTGCTGCCCGGCTGGTCTGACAGATTCGATTTCGGCCCCCGGGAAGGTCTCTAAAATCGACTTGATAACGGGTGTCTCGGCCAGCTCGTCGCGCTGTTTCTGCCGCGCCGCCTGGCGTTCCTCGCTGATGGTCTGGCCACCTGCGCCGTCCGAAAGGCTGACCATCCAGCGGGTTTCGGTCCAGCGGGTTAGCTGACGCGCCATGTCGCCCGGCAGGGTCTCGGGGGCGCCATCGGTCAGGCTGATCTCGAGCAGCCCCGGCTGCATCCGCACAAGCCGGACATGGGTGCGGATCAGGGCCGCCAGCAGCGGCTCGTCATGCGCATCGGCAAGTTCGCTGATGTCGAGAAGCGTTGCCGGCTGCACCGCTGCGCGGGCTTCCGGCGCGGCATCGGGCGCTGCCGCTGGTGGTGCTGTCTCCGGCTGTGGCAGGATCGGTGCGGATGGTTCACCATGTCCGGCCGCCATCATTGCGGGTGGCGGGTCTGCCGGCCTGTCGATGGATATGTCCATGGATGTGTCCGCAGCCGGTGTTTCTGCAGCCGGTGTTTCTGGCGCAGGTTGCTGTGGCGCTGGTTGCTGTGGCGCGGCCGGTTCGGAATCGGCAAGCTTGCGGACGATTTCACCCGGCGTCGGCATATTCGCAAGATGTGCCAGCCGGATCACCAGCATTTCTGCCGCGGCCCCCGGCTGCGGTGCCGATGTGACCTCGCCATGCCCCTTCAGCAGCATCTGCCAGGCCCGGCCAAGGCGGGCAATCCCGAGCTCGGCAAGCTCTGAAACAGGTTCTTTCTCAACCTCGAGAAGCGCTTCGAGGCTGCCCCCGCCGCCTTCAGACTGGCGCGGTGGACAAGGTCCAGAAGATCGGCAATGACCATTTCCGGTTCGGCCCCGTTCGCCATGGTGGAAGCCAGCGCGCCCAGAGCCCCGGCAGCGTCACCTTTCAACGCGGCACCGAGAATCGTGATGGAGTCCTGCCGTCCTGGACGGCCAAGCATGTCGGCGATGCTGTCTGGGCTGAGCTTGTCGGCTGTCATTGCCGCTGCCTGATCGAGAAGCGACAGCGCATCGCGGACCGAGCCTTCGGCCGCACGGGCGATGGCAGTGATCGCCTCGGCCTCGGCGTTGATGTTCTCGCGCTCGCAGATTCTTGTCAGATGACCGGCCAGCTCGTCAGCCGGCACCCGTCTCAGATCGAACCTCTGGCATCGTGACAGGATGGTGACGGGAACCTTGCGGATCTCGGTGGTGGCGAAGATGAACTTCACATTGTCGGGCGGTTCTTCAAGTGTCTTCAGCAGCGCGTTGAAGGCGCTCTTCGACATCATGTGAACCTCGTCGATGATATAGATCTTGAAGCGGGCCGAGACCGGGCGGTATCCGACCCCTTCGATAATCTCGCGCGCGTCGTCGACCCCTGTATGGCTTGCCGCGTCAATTTCCAGAACATCCACATGCCGACCTGCACCAATGGCCTGGCACGGCTCGCAGCTTCCGCACGGCTCCAGCGTGGCTTCGCCGTTTCCGTCCTCGCCGATGCAGTTCAGGCCGCGCGCCAACAGGCGTGCTGTCGAGGTATTGCCCACCCCGCGGACACCGGTCAGGACAAAGGCATGAGCGAGGCGACCGAGCGAAAGGGCATTGCCAAGCGTGCGTACCAGCGCTTCCTGGCCGATCAGCTCGGAAAACCGATCCGGCCGGTACTTGCGCGCCAGCACCCGATAGCCATTTGGATTTTGCTCGCTCATGATGTCTGAAACCTAGCGCACAGGACGCCGATTTGCCACTGGTAACTGGTGGTTTCGGGCGGTGCCCGAAGCAGATTGTGCGGGGATGAAAGCGGAAGACTGGACGACCCGCGCGAAGCCGACCCTGGCTGCTTCCTTTCGGATCTGACCGGTTAGACCGACAGCGCGTCCGCCCAGCCTCCCTGCCCCTTATATGGAGCAAAGCGCAGGGCCGAACAAGCCATTTGTGAACAGACAGGAATGCCCCGGCAGGGGCAGGATCAGTCGCGGCTGCGAAGCGGGCTTGCCGGGTAGGTGCCCAGAATCGTCACCTCGCCGTCCTGGCAATAGAAGCGCAATTCGTCCATCGCCAGCTGCATGTCGGGCGAATCGATATGGCCTTCGACATCCACATAGAACTGCGCGTTATGGTGCGAGCCTGGGCGAATGTAGCTTTCCAGCTTGGTCAGGTTGATCCCGTTGGTGGCAAAGCCGCCAAGCGACTTGTACAGGGCCGCCGGCACACTGCGCACGGTGAAGACCATGGTGGTAACCATCTGCTCGCCATTCACCGGCGGGGTTACGTCGGTGCGCGACATGACCAGAAAGCGTGTGGTGTTGTGTTCGGCGTCCTCTGCCGACGGGACCAGCACATCAAGGTCATAGATCTCGCCGGCCAGTGCCGAGGCGATGGCACCAACGCTCTTGTCGCCGCGCGCGGCGATATCCTTGGCTGCACCGGCGGTGTCGGGGTGGATCACAGGCTGCAGGCCAAGCGAGCGCAGCCGCTCGCGGCATTGTGCCAGACCCTGGGCATGGCTGTGGACCTCGACCAGATTTTCAAGTGTGGCACCGCGCGGCGCCAGCAGCTGATGGTTCACCCGCTGGAAATGCTCGCCATTGATAAACAGACCTGATTCCGGAAGAAGGTGGTGGATGTCGGCGACACGGCCTGCGATCGAATTCTCGACCGGCACCATCGCCAGCTCGGCACGGCCTTCCTGAACGGCGAGGATCATGTCCTCAAAAGACCGGCAGGGCATAACCTCCATCTCTGGCTTCACGGCCTGGCAGGCCATATGCGAATAGGCGCCGAGCACCCCTGAAAGGCAATGATGTTGTTGCTGTCGGTCATGTTACGCAGGTCCGTCGCGGTTGTGGCCCGCCATGACGGCGGAACCAGATGGTTGGCGCGCGAGTATCAGGTCGCGCCATGCGGCTGTCAATCTTGGCGGCTCACCCGCTCGTTCCGGCAAGCAGCCTTGCGCGCGTGGCTTCAAGGTCTTCCGGCGTATCGACACCGGCAGGCGCCGCGTCGATGGCGGCGACAGCGATGTGCATGCCGGCTTCAAGGGCGCGCAGCTGTTCCAGCCTTTCGGACAGTTCAAGTGGCGAGGGCGGCATTGTCACGAAACGTGCAAGGGCCTCGCGTCGCCATCCGTAAACGCCGATATGATGCCATTTTGGCGCATCACCATGTGGAACCGGGGCCCTGCTGAAATAAAGCGCGCGCCCTGCATCACCAGCCTCATCCCAGCTGACGACGGCCTTTACCACCTGTTCGCGGGCGGCTTCGTCTTCGTCTGCCAGCGTGACCAGCGTCGTCAGGTCTGCGCCGCTGGTGGTCGCTACACGTAACAGCGTCGAGGGGATCGTCTCGTCCATTTCCGGAAGATCACCCTGAAGGTTCAGCACAAGATCGAATCGCCCGTCCGGATCGATCAGCGTAACGGCTTCAAAGGTTCTGTCCGAACCAGAGGGATGATCAGGGCGGGTGAGCACCGCGTCCCCGCCCGCATTGCGGACCACTGTGGCGATCTCTGCATCGTCCGTGGCCACCCAGACAGGTGCAACAGCGGCAGCCATGGCGCGTTCCCACATGGCAGATCATTGGCTTGCCAGCGATATCTGCAAGCGGTTTTCCAGGCAGCCGGTTCGCGGCCATACGGGCCGGGATGATGATAACGGGCGAAGCTTTTGTGCTCATGATGCGGCAATTCATCACATAATCGGTCATTTGCCTAGGCAAAAGCCGCAAATAGGCTGATGGAACACTTGAGGATAGCGATCAATTTCGCTAAGAAATGCGCATCGGCAGGGCGGTCGCCCGGCCACCAGCCGAACTGTGAGGGGGAGCTCCCGGTCGGGAGAAACAAGCATGGACGAACTTGGTCTGAATAAGCTGTTTGCCGGTATTCTTGTTGCCGGCCTGATGCTGATGGCAGGTATCAAACTTGCCGATGTTCTGGTACCGCATAGCGAACTGACCCAGAACTCTTATGTCATTGAGGTTCCAGAGGGCGGCACTGCTGTTGCCGAGGCGCCCAAGGCGACCGGTCCGGAGCCGATTTTCGCGCTTCTGGCCAGTGCAGATGCGCTTGCCGGCGAGAAGCTGGCGAAGAAATGCACCGCTTGCCACGTGTTTGACCAGGGCGGCGCCAACAAGGTTGGCCCAGCACTGTGGAACATCGTCAACGCCGACAAGGGCGCTGTCGACGGCTTCTCCTATTCTGGTGCGCTGGTCGATTTCGGCGGCCAGTGGGATTATGCGGCGCTGAATGCATTCCTTTACAAGCCCAAGGCCTACATCTCGGGAACGAAGATGAATTTCGCCGGGCTGAAAAAGCCGTCTGACCGGGCGAACATGATCGCCTATCTGCGTCAGCAGGCCGATGCGCCGGCCGCGCTTCCGACGGATGCCGAAATTGCCGCCGAGAGCGGCAGCTGATCCTGGTGCCGGATCACGATCAAAACCGCGTTCACAGCCAGCTCGACAATGTCGCGCTGGCTGATTTTCTTTACGACCTCACCGCTGTCAGCCGGCCAATCATCCGTGAATGGTTCCGCAGTGGCCGCGATGTCGAATGGAAGGCAGATGATTCGCCCGTGACGATGGCCGACAAATCTGTCGAGCTGGCGCTTCGCGAGGCGCTGGCAACGCAGTTTCCCGATGACGACATTCTCGGCGAGGAGCACGCCGACCAGCTCGGCACCAGCGGCTATGGCTGGGTGATCGACCCGATTGACGGCACGCGTGCCTTTATCTGCGGGCGCCCGGTTTTCGGCACGCTGATCGGGCTGGTCCGTGATGGCGTGCCGCTTGCCGGCTTCATTGATATGCCGATGCTGGATGAATGCTATGTCGCGGTCGGCGGCGTGGCGACGATGAATCATGCGCCGATCCGCACAAGCAGGGTGACCGAACTGTCACATGCCCGAATCGCCACAACCTCGCCGGAAGCGCTGAAATCTGACAGCCTTGATGCCTTCAACAGGCTGAGTTCGGTGTCTGCCACCAGCACCTATGGCGGTGACTGCCACAATTACGCACTTCTGGCGGCTGGCCATGTCGATATTGTTCTCGAGGATGGGATGGCCACACACGACATCATGGGTGTTGTCGAGGTGATCCGGTCGGCCGGCGGCATTATCACCGACAAGACGGGTGCTGCCGTCACAATGCAGGGTACCGACAGCCTGCTGGCGGCATCGACGCCCGAGCTTCACGCGGCGGCGCTTGCGGTGGTTGGCGGAACAAGCTGAGCCGGAGGAGGTGGTCTTATGATCAGGATTGGCCCATGATCAGAATCGGATTTTATGGCACAGCCAGCGATACCGCCCAGTGGGAGAACTCTCTTGCCGGACGGTTGCCGCCTATCGAGATTGTAGAGCTGATGAGCGATGCCGGCGCCTCATGCGATGTGGCGCTTGTCTGGGCACCGCCGCGTGACGCCTTTACCCGCTGTGCGAAGCTGCGTGGCATCATCATGCAGGGCCAGGGTGTCGACCATATGATGCGCGACGACACGGTGCCGCGCGATATCCCGCTGGTACGGCTGATCGATCCAGACATGGCAAATGCGCTGAGCCACTGGGCCATCCTCAACGCACTGGATTTCTGGCGCGACGGCGCGGCCTATCGCGACCAGCAGCAGCGCCGCGTCTGGCAGCATATCCCGCAGCGCCCTGCCACAGGCGCGAAGATCGGCATTCTGGGAATCGGTGCCATCGGCAATGTCATCGCCCGGCGCTTTGCCGCGCTTGGCTTCGAGGTGCGCGGCTATGCCCGCACGCCGCGCTCGATCGAGGGGGTTGCGACTTTTGCCGGCAGCGACCAGCTCGCCGCATTTGCTGACAATCTCGACATTGTCGTGTCGGTCCTGCCGCTGACACCGGAGACCACCGGGATCATGAATGAGGATTTCTTCGGCATGCTGGCTGACGGGGCTTTCATCATCAATGGCGGGCGTGGCCCGCAGGTAAATGATGACGATCTGCTGGCTGCGATGGCATCAGGCAAGCTTGGCGGCGCGGCGCTTGATGTGTTTGCGGTGGAGCCACTGCCGCAGGATCACCCCTTCTGGACACATCCCGAGATACGGGTCTGGCCGCATGTGGCGGCACAGACCAATGCCACCTCGGCGGCCGAACAGGTGGCCGCTGCCATCACCGCGATGATGGATGGCAGCGAGCCTGCGAACCGGGTCGACTGGTCACGCGGCTACTGACACGGCAACCACCGTTGTTCAGCGGCCTGCCAGTCTCTCGATATAGGTGAACAGCGCGCGAAGCCCCATCGCCTCGCCGCCCTTCGGGCGTCCCGGACGGCCACCAAGATTCCAGGCCATCACATCGATATGGGCCCAGTTGGTCTGCTTTCCGGCAAAGCGTCGCAGGAACAGCGCGGCGGTGACCGCCCCGCCATATCCCGATGCGCCAGTGCTCGACATGGCGGCATGACCGCTGTCGAGATGGCGTTCATAGGCATCGAACAGAGGCAGCCGCCACAGCGGGTCCGCCGCGTCGTTTGAGGCCTTGATGATCTGTGCGGCCGTTTCGTCGTCATTTGCGAACAGCGCTGGCAGCTCGGTGCCGAGCGCGACCCGTGCGGCACCCGTCAGGGTTGCGAAATCAATCATGAAATCCGGTTCCTCCTCGCAGGCGAGGGTGATGGCGTCAGCAAGCACCAGCCTGCCTTCGGCATCGGTGTTGCCGACTTCGACCGGAATGCCTGCACGGGTGTCGATGACGTCGAGCGGACGCATTGATTTCGCCGAAACCGCGTTTTCCGCCGTTGGCACCAGAACCCGCAGGCGGACCGGCGTGTCAGCTGTCATAAGCGCCGCCGCCAGGCCAAGCACGGTGGCCGCACCGCCCATGTCCTTTTTCATGATTTCCATCGCCTTTGACGGCTTCAGATCCAGTCCGCCCGAATCAAAGCTGATGCCCTTGCCGATCAGGGTCACCGACGGGCCACTATCGCCCCAGCGCATGTCGATCAGCCGTGGCCCGACCTCGGCTGCGCGGCCGACGGTATTGATTGCCGGAAAGTCCTTTTCCAGTGCCGCGCCGCTGGTGACCTCGATCGCGGCGCCGAATCGCGCGGCAAGGTCGCGGGCTGCCGCCTCGATGCCGGCCGGGGTCATGTGGTTGGCCGGTGCGTTGATCAGATCACGGCACAGGGCGGTGCCGGTCGCAAGGCCGGTGATCCGGCTGCGCTCTGCCTCCGTCAGTGATGCCGGAAAGACAAGGCGTCGCGTCTCTGCGGCGTCACCGGGGCGATAGGCATCAAAGCTGTATTGCGACAGTGCCCAGCCAAGACAGATCAAGCCAAGGTCGATCCCGTCGGCATCCGCATCCTTGATCTGCCAGCTGGCTGCCGGAAGTGATGACGCCACACGTGCCGCGTCCCAGAGCGGCATTTCCGCATCCATGACGGCAATCGCGCCGCCATCTCCTCCATCGGCCGGCGGAAGCAGCAGCGTCTTTCCGGCCTTGGCGACAAAGCCGCTTGCCGCGACCCAGTCGCGCGTAGCCTTGTCGGCATCCTTGATCCATCTGTCGAACCCGTCGACCGTCATCACGCCAAGGGGCCGCGCGGCCTGATCATGTGCGACAAGGCCGAGTGTTTCCGCATCGGTAAGGGGGAAGGATGTCATCTGGTATCGTTCCTTGCTGTGTTGTCGTCGGGCATCGCCATGGCACGAACATGCCGCATCCGCACCATCAGCGTGATGCCGCGAAGCCCGAGATATATCGTAAAGGCCGCAAGAAGGCCATTCAGCCCGTATCCACCGGCCACAAGAACCACCAGTAGAAACCCGGCAAAGGCCAGAATCATCGCGTTCCGCATCTCGCGGCTCCGCGTGGCGCCGATGAAAATGCCATCCATCTGGAATGCCATGAAGGCTGCCGGCGCCAGCAGCGCTACCCAGTGCCAGTGTGCCAGCGTCATGGCGGCAAGGTCGGTCTGCGATGTCAGTGTGGCGATGATCAGGGGCCCGCCTGCCCATGCAAGGATGCTGATCACCAGCGCAGATATGCCGGCAAGGATGTTGGTGCGCCGCACCACCTGATCCAGCATCGGCAGGTTGCGCCTGCCGATCGCCTCGCCGACAAGCGCTTCGGCGGCATGCGCATAGCCGTCGAGCCCGAAGCTGATCAGGCTGAACATCACCAGCACCAGCTGTGCCGTGGCCAGCGACAGATCACCGATCGTCGCGGCGGTGTTCAGCAGCACCGCCTCGCTGAGGAGGATCAGCACGGTGCGGATCATTATGTCGCCGCCGATGACGAAAAACCGCCGGAAGGCTGCCGGATCGAACCATGCCGGCCTGAACCTGAACACGCGGCCTGCAATGCCCGCAAGAAGATCACGCCATTGCCAGCGGATGAGCAGCAGCGTCAGGACAAGGCCGGTCCATTGCGCCGCCACCGAGGCTAGCGCCACACCCTCGATCGCCATGCCAAGCCCGAGGACGAACAGGAGGTTCAGGGCCAGATTGGTGACGTTGATGAAGATGATCTGAACCAGAACAAGCCGCATATGCTGGCGGCCGAACAGGCAACCGAGAAGCACCATATTGGCAAAGGCCGCCGGCACGGCCAGCAATCTGATCCCGACATATTGCTGCATCAGCGCCTCGACCGCCGGGCTGGCTGCCAGCAAAACTCCGGTAAGCGCCAGCACCAGCGGTGTCGCAAGGACAAAGCCGGTGCCAAGACAAAGCGCCAGCACAAGGCCGCGTACCATATGGTGTTCGACGGCTGTCGCATCACCCCGGCCGTGCGCCTGCGCCACAAGACCGGTGGTGCCCATCCGCAGGAAGCCGAGCCCGAAATAGATGAAGTTGAAAACAAGGCTTCCGAGCGCGACACCACCAACGAAACTGGCATCTTCCAGCCGCCCCATCATCGCGGTATCGGCGGCGCCGACGCGCGGAAAGGTGATGTTGGCAAGCAACACTGGCCACGAGATCGCCCAGATATGGCGCCAGCTTGCCTGCTGTTGCCATGAATGGCCCGGGCGTGCATCGGCGGTTGCTGTCATCTGATACGGAATCCCGGAATGCAGGGTGGTGAATCTTGTTTCAGGCTAGGTGACGACGCCTCCGATGCCTATAGAAAACAGCGACAAAAAATGCTTTAACCGACAGGCGGTCAACCGACAGCCAGTCTGGTGTTCGGTGGACCTGCCACCCAGAGGATCGTGCGTGACCGTGCCATTCAAAAAGCAAGCGCTGCTGATGGTCCTGGCATTTCTTGCCCTGGCCGTCCTGACCGGTCACCAGACCGTTCCGCCAATGGATCGCGACGAGTCGCGCTTTGCCCAGGCCAGTCGCCAGATGGTCGAGAGTGGCGACCTTGTCACAATCAGGTTCCAGGACGAGCTGCGCGCCAAGAAGCCGGCAGGAATATACTGGCTGCAATCGGCCTCGGCGGCGCTGTTCGGCACTGATGATATCGCCTCTTACAGGCTGCCAAGCCTGCTGGCGATGCTGCTTACAGTCATAGGCACCTATCGTGTGGCGCGAACGCTCTACAAGCGGCCACGGGCGCTGCTTGCCGCGGCGGCCTGCGGCGGCTCGCTGCTGGTGTTCGCCGAGGCGCATCTGGCGAAGACGGATTCGGTATTGATGCTGCTCTGCCTGATGCAGCAATGGGGCCTGATGCAGATCTACCAGGCCTGGCAGCATGGCAGGCGGCTGTCCTACAATTCCTACCTCTGGGTGTGGCTGCCGATGGCGGCGGCGATTCAGGTCAAGGGTCCGGTGGCGCCGCTTCTGGCACTCACCACGGTGGCAGCCCTATCGATCTGGCACCGTAATGCCAAATGGTTGCGCATGCTGCGGGCCGGACGGGGCTTTCTGATCCTTGCCGGGGTGACGCTTCCCTGGGCCATCCTTGTCACGCTGGCCACCGACGGTGCCTTTCTCGACATCGCTTTCCGTGGGGACTTTGTCGCCAAGGTCCAGTCCGGACAGGAATCGCATGGCGCACCTGTCGGAACCTACCTTCTTCTGGCCGGAATCCTGCTCTGGCCGTTGAGCCTGCTGATCCCGCGCGCGGCAACGCAACTGCCGCTGCTTCTCAAACATGTCGAGAGCCGCTTTCTGCTGGCCTGGGTGGTTCCGTTCTGGCTGTTGATCGAGTTTGTGCCGACAAAGCTGCCGCATTACCCGATGCCGGTGGTGCCGGCCCTTGTGGTGCTGATTGTGTGCGCTGTCGATGCGCCGATTGCCGGGCTTGCCAAGGGCGGTTTGCGGCCTGTGGCGCGCCGTTGGCTGGCGCTGGCAACCGAGGGGTTCGCCATAGCTTGCGGCCCGCTGATGGCTGCTGCCGTGATCTGGGCGGCGCTTACCTATGGCGGGGTGACGGGTGGCCGGGCCTTTGCCTTTGCGATGCTGGCGGCGCTGATGGCCGGGATTGCCGGATGGCAGGCGCTGCTATGGCATCGTCATGGCGGCATCACGCCGCTGTCGCGCATGCTGGCGGCAGGCATCCTGTTCAATATGATTGTCGTCACCGGACTGATCCCGTCGCTTTCGCGCGTTCATCTGGCGCGTGCCATCGAGGCCGAGATCGCCCTCGCCGGACCGCAGCCAGCGGCGATGGCCGCCGCTGGCATCCATGAACCCTCTCTGGTGTTCGAATTTGGCCGTGACCTGCTTCTGGTGGATGGCGGCGAGGCGGCGCTGTTCCTTGCCGAGGCGCCTGACGGCCTTGCTATTGTCGAGCGCGACCAGCAGCAGACATTCCTTGATATGGCCTCTCGTGTGGGCCTGTCTCTTGCCGCCCCACGGCAGGTTGAGGGGTTCAACATGTCAAAGGGAAAGAATGTGCTAATATTCCTCTACCGCGCCGACGGGTTTGACCGAAACGGTATCAATGGGTAAAGAGACGCAAGTGCCAATACTCTTTCGAGTTTTTCTTCATGACCGCTAAATCGGCAAAGACCAAACCGGCGTCCGAGATCGAGATCTCGGTTCTCGTTCCGGTGATGAATGAATCCGGGAATATCGCGCCGCTTGTCGATGAAATCTGCACTGCGCTGGCAGGGCGGTCTTTCGAGATCATCTATGTCGATGACGCCAGCAATGACGACAGCCCGGCAGAGCTTGCGCAGACGGCCGCCCGGGTTCCGCAATTGCGGATACTTCGCCACGAGGCCCGCGCCGGACAGAGCGCTGCCATCCGGTCGGCGCTGCTGGTGTCGCGCGGCAGGCTGATCGGCGTGCTGGACGGCGATGGCCAGAATGTGCCGGCCGACTTTCCTGCGCTCGAGGCGGCGCTTGTCGCGCAATGCCCCTCCGGTGGCGAGGCGGTCGGCATGGCAGCCGGCATCCGGGCCAAGCGGCAGGATAATCAGGCCCGGCTTCTGGCGTCGCGCGCGGCGCGATGGATCCGGCGCACGCTTCTTGCCGATACGCACCCCGACAGCGGCTGCGGCATCAAGGTGCTCCACAGGTCGCTGTTCCTGCAGCTTCCCTCCTTCAACCACATGCACCGGTTCATGCCGAGCCTTGTCAGGCGGCATGGCGGACTGGTGATCGGAGTGGATGTGGCACATAGGCCCCGTGTTCGCGGCACGTCGAAATACCGCATTCTCGACCGGCTGCTTGTCGGTATCAGTGACATCATCGGGGTCATCTGGCTGCTTCGCCGGGCCCCGCGCCAGGGGCGGGTGACCGAACTCGCGCCTACAGCAAACATAGACGGAACTTCGTCATGATTGCGTTACTTTCAGCCCAGATCGAAGCCGGCGCGCGCGCTTTCGCCACGCTGCTTGTTACTCTGTTGCCATTCCTTCCCGACAGCCTTGTGACAAATCCCGAAAAGATCATGATCGTGGTCGGTTTCGCCGGCCAGGGTCTGTTCGCGATGCGCTTCATTATCCAGTGGCTGTCATCCGAGAAGCAGGCGAAATCCGTTATTCCGGTGGCCTTCTGGTATTTTTCCATCGGTGGTGGCGGCGTGCTTCTGCTTTATGCCATCTGGCGGCAGGATCCGGTCATCATCTGCGGCCAGGGCCTCGGTCTGTTCATCTATCTGCGGAATCTCTATTTCATCCGCCGTGACAGCGGCAAGTCCGAAGCGTCTTCGCAGGAATAGCTGCTGCCTCGGGCCGGGCTAGAGGCTTGTCAGGCCAAGTTCCATCACGATGGCCCATTGCGCCGCGCTGACCGGGGTGACAGACAGGCGCGCCTGGCGCACCAGCGCCATTTCGGCAAGCCGCTCGTCACCCTTGATCTCGGCCAGCGTCACCGGCCGCACCATCGGTTTGACCGCTTTCACGGTGACCATGCCAAAGCGTCCGCTGGCGTCTGTCGGGTCAGGATGATAGGTCTCGCAGACCTCGACAATGCCGACAATCTGCTTCTCATTGACCGAATGATAGAAGAAGGCGAGATCGCCGATCTCCATCGCCTTCATGTTGTTTGATGCCTGGTGGTTGCGAACCCCGTCCCAGCCCTCGCCATCTTCGCCCCTGGCAAGCTGGTCGTCCCAAGACCATGTCGAGGGTTCGGATTTCATCAGCCAGTAATTCATTCTGTCCTGGCTATTCTGATCAGGCCTATTCTGCTTCGGCCTATTCTGATCCAGCTGGCCGTGCCAGCAATGACGCAACGACATCGCCAAGCGGCGCGCCGTCATTCACGACCCGGTCGACACCATTGGTGATGGGAAGCTCCACGCCTGTCTCGCGGCCCCGCGCGGCAAGTGCCGCGACTGTGTTCCGGCCTTCGGCAAGGCGCGCATCGGGGGTCTCGCCCCGCCCCAGTGCCAGCCCGTAGGCCATATTGCGTGAATGAGGCCCGGCACAGGACAGCGCAAGGTCCCCTGCGCCGGACAACCCGTAGATGGTTTCGGCATCCGCACCTTCGGCGGCAGCGAGCCGTGCCATTTCGGCAAGTCCGCGGGTGATGATTGCCGCGCGCGCGTTGTCGCCAAGGCCAAGGCCTATGGCGCATCCCGCGGCAATCGCGATGACATTTTTCATGGTGCCGCCAATCGCCACGCCAAGCGGGTCGTCGCTGGCATAGACGCGCAGCTGGCTGGCCCGGAATGACTGCTGGACCATTTCAACAGCCGCACTGTCCGTTCCTGCCGCCACCACCGCGGCAGGAAGGCCGCGCATGACCTCGTCGGCAAAACTGGGGCCCGACAACAGCACAGACGGTCTGCCTGGCGCCATTACATCTGCGAGTTCCGGCATCAGCCGTGCCCCGTCCGCCGTCATCGCCATGCCCTTGGCGCAGAGAACCAGCGGCGCCTCCTGTTCCGGTCCGCCGGTGGGCCATCTCGATCGTCGCGGCGGTGGCGCCAACCGGAACCACCAGCAGGACAAGGTCGGCTTCATCCAGAATGGCGGGGTCGGTGCTGGCGGCAATCGGCTTCACAGGGGGGATGTCGGCAAGCTGGCGGCACCGCCCCTCGGCAAGCATATCGACAGTCGCCTCGTCCCGGACGAGTACAGCGACGTCATTGCCGGCGTCACGAAGCGCTGCGGCGAGCGCGCTTCCCCAACTGCCGCCACCGATGACACGAACGCGCCTCATGCCCGTACCCCGCGGCCGGGAGGCGGTGCGGCATCCGGGTCCAGCGGCCAGCGCGGACGCGGTGCGAAATCCAGATCATCAGGGCTGTCTTTCCGCTCAAGCGCGGCCCAGGCGATCATCGCGGCATTGTCGGTGCACAGCCATGCCGGTGGCACACTGAGGGCGAAGCCAGCCTTGCCGGCCTCGGTCTCCAGCCGTGTGAAAATGGCCTTGTTGGCGGCGACACCGCCGGCAATCACCAGCGTGGCGGGACCATGGGCATCGGCGAACCGGGCCATTGCCCGTTTGGCCCGGTCGGCAAGACAGTCGGCAATGGCGGCCTGCAGCGAGGCGGCGAGATCGGCAATGCCTGCCTCGGCGTCATCCGTCTCTATGGCGGCGAGCCTTGTCGCCACCGCTGTCTTCAGGCCGGAGAAGGAGAAATGACAGTGATCGGCGCCCCGCAGCGGGCGCGGCAGCGGCACCAGTCCGGCATTTCCGTTCGCCGCGATGCGTTCAATGGCGGGTCCGCCCGGATAGCCAAGGCCCATGATCTTGGCGCTCTTGTCGAAAGCCTCGCCGGCGGCATCATCCATGGTGGTGCCGTACCGCTCATAGATCCCCGGCGCATGCACGGCCAGAAGCTGTGTGTGTCCGCCTGATACCAGCAAAAGAAGATAGGGAAAGCCGACCTTGTCGACGAGCCGCGGGCTGAGGGCGTGGCCCTCCAGATGGTTCACCGCGTAATAGGGTATCCGGCGCGCCGTGGCGATCGCCTTGGCGGCCACTGTGCCGACAACCACCCCGCCGATCAGGCCGGGTCCGCCAGTGGCCGCGACCCCGTCGAGGTCACCCATGGTGACACCAGCTGTCTCCATCGCGCGCCCGATCACAAGATCGATGGCATCCAGATGCGCCCGTGCGGCAATCTCGGGCACCACGCCGCCATGCGCGGCATGCACCTCCATCTGCGAGGCGACCTCGCTGGCAAGGATGCTGCCGTCGCTTTTCACGAGCGCCGCTGCTGTTTCGTCGCAACTGCTCTCGATACCAAGCATGAGAAAGGTGTCATTCATGGCCTGCCCATGGTTATGCCGCTGAAAATGCCGTTCCGGTCGGCCCGATCATAGGCGATTGTCACCATCATGGCCATTGGCCCCATGAAGGGTCGTTTGAGACAATTGGTCTTGGTGCAATGCCGGCTTTTTGCTTTGCAACCGTCGCGGCCGGGCTTTAGAACTTGGCGCTATGACGACAGCGCCTGACATCTTTGCAAACGCCCCGCTTGTGCTGGCAAGCCGCGCCTCGGCGCTGGCGATGGCGCAGTCCGAGATTGTGCGCGACGGTCTGGCCCCGCTGAATACCGAAATCCGGGGCATGACCACGCGCGGCGACCGCATCCTTGACCGTTCGCTTGCCGATGCCG
Source organism: Alphaproteobacteria bacterium (assembly GCA_038144055.1). Taxonomy (GTDB): domain Bacteria; phylum Pseudomonadota; class Alphaproteobacteria; order Puniceispirillales; family Puniceispirillaceae; genus UBA8309. Next base: position 324,073 of record JAYQNB010000004.1, read on the forward strand.
GCGGCAAGGGTCTGTTCGTCAAGGAACTCGAGCGCCGTCTTCTCGACGGCGAGTGCGATGCCGCCGTCCATTCGATGAAGGATATGGAAACCGTCTTTGCCGATGGCACCCGGATCGTTGCGGTCCTGCCACGCGAGGACCGGCGCGACGCGCTGGTCGGCGGCTATGAAAGCCTTGATGCGCTGCCTCATGGCGCGGTTGTCGGCACTGCTTCTGTCCGTCGCAAGGCGATCCTGCTGAAGCGCCGGCCCGACCTGCAGATCGAGCTTCTTCGTGGCAATGTGAATACGCGCCTCGCGGCTCTTGCCGAGGGTCGCTATGACGCCATCATTCTCGCCATGGCCGGGCTTCGACGCCTGGGGCTTGATGTTGATCACGTGCCGATTGACCCGGCGGTAATGCCGCCGGCAGCCGCGCAGGGGGCGATTGCCATTCAGGTGCGTTCCGGTGATGACGCGCGCAGCCATGCGGTGGCGGCGGCCTGTGCGGCATTGAACTGTGCTGACAGCGCGGCCGAAGTGACGGCCGAGCGCGCCTTGCTGGGTCATCTGGACGGATCCTGCCACACCCCGATCGCGGCAAGCGCGCATATGGGTGATGACGGCAGGCTGTCGATCAGTGCGATGATCCTGAGCCCGGACGGCAGTGCCGCGCATAGCGGCGATGCGGCGGCCCCGGCGGATGAGGCAGAACGGCTTGGCCGTGACCTCGCTGCCGAGCTTCTGGAGGCCGCCGGCGGACGCGACTTTCTCGCCTAGGTCCGGCTGTTGGGGTAGGGTGTCGGCAACATGCGAAAATTCATCCTGACTGTCAGACCGGAACCGGACGGGCGCTTGATGTGGCGGCACTTGCACGGCGCAATGTGCCTGCCCTGTCCGCCCCGCTGATGGCGCCCTCCTACCTTGCCCCGGAAATTTCGGCATCAGACAAATTCAGCGGGGTGATCCTCACCAGCCGTCACGCCGTCACCGGACTGGGCGCCGCCACAGGCGGCAGACTTGACGAGGGACTTGCCGGGCTGCCCGCCTTTGCCGTTGGCCGCGCCACCGGACGTGCCGCGCGCGAGGCCGGGTTCCGGAATGTCACCATCGGCCATGGCGGCGGCGCGGGTCTTGTGCCGTTGATAACTGAAGTGGCCAAGCGCTTTGGCAGACCACTTCTGTGGCCGGCGGCGGTGCATCGCGGGTTCGACATGGCGGCGGCACTGGACGGCATTGCCGATGTCACCACCACCCCCGTCTATGAAATGTGCGAGACCAGTGTTTTTCCCGATGATGCCGTTGCGGCAATCGCTGGCGGTGAGGTGCTTGGCGTGATCCTGATGTCGGCCCGTTCGGCCCGGCTGTTTCGTGAACGGCTGCTGGCGCTGGGCCGGGATGAGACAGTTTCTTCCATAACGCTGATTGCCGGGAGCGATGCCATTTCGGCTGCTGCTGGTGACGGCTGGGCCGAAACTTACGTTGCGAAACGTCCGACGCGCGCACGGCTTTTAGCCATCGCCTCTTTGCTCTATGATCGACGGATGCGGTCATAAGGCCGTCAAAACAGTTCTGGCAGATCATGACATCACGCAAACCCCCGGCTGAAGATCAGGATATTATCGAGGGTGTCGCCGTCGAAAAGCAGGATGGCGGCAAGGCATCCGGCCGTGGTGGTTCACGCCGCCGCGCGCTGCGCGCAAGGGCGCGTCGGAACCCAATGCCGGAATCATGTCGATCTGGCCCATCGGTGGTTGCGGATTGCATCGGCCGAAGCGGTTTCGCGCCGAAATCGGCGAGCGGCTTGCTGTGGCCGAGAAGGGGCTGCAGGCCCGCACGGACGTGACAATGCGCGTGCGCCGGCCGCCACCCATCGCGCATGCCGATGGTTGTCGATTGGGTCTGGCCTCCCGCTTGTGGTTGCGGGTGCAGCTTTCGGGATGCACCGGCTTGTTGATAATGCGATGTACTGGCAGGCCGGCACAGTTGAAGCCGGTCTTCGCGCCGAAATCGACAGTCTTGCCGCGTCCGCGCGGCTTGCTGCTGGCCGAGAAGGCCCAGAGTGACGCCGCCGCCGCCGAAGCATCGCTTCGTGAGGAGATTGGCCGGATGGTCTCCGGCATGCCGGCCGATCTGAAAGAATCTTGAGCTTGGTGAACTCGTCGCGCGGGTGACTGCGGACCTTGAGAGCGGCTTGTCAAATGTCGAGACATCGCGTGCCGCACCCGCCGCCACAGGCGATCCGGCGCTGGTGCTGGCCCAGTCGGGATGGGATGAGCGTTGCCGCCGCGATGATTGCCGACAGCCTTGCCGGCGCCGATCCGTCCCGCTGGCTGCCCGTTCTCAGTGAATTGCGGGCTGCCGGGCTGGCGGTTGGCGATATCGATGCGCTTCGCGCCGCCATGTCGCCGCTACCGCCTTCCCGCGACCGGCTTGTTGATGATGCGATGGCGATGATCTCAGAGCTGCGCAGTGTCGCCGGTGATGGCGAGGATGGCAGCTGGTGGTCGTCGGCGACGGGACAGCTTTCCGGTTTTGTCACGATGCGCCGCAAGGAAGATGCTGCGGCCGTGCGGGACCCTGCTCCGGATGATGCGCCGCTTGCCGCGTTCGAGCGTGCGCTTGCTGCTGGACAGTTTGCCGAGGCCGTTGATGCCGGCAAACAAATCGAAACCGATATGCCGGCGCTCGCTGGCTGGATCGTGGCGGCAGAGCGGCGTGCGGCGCTGGATGACTTGTTGGCAGGTTTCGGCAAATTCATAATCTTTGCCGAGATGGCGGCCCGGCTGGCGCGTGCCGGAAAGGCCGGCTGATGTTTGCGCGGCTTGTCGGTCTCGTCATTCTTGTGATTCTTGCGGCACTGCTGGCCAGCTGGCTTGGCGCGCAACCCGGCATGCTGGCCTTCGAATGGCTTGGCTGGCAGGTCGAGATGCGGACCAGCCTTGCGGTCGCCCTTCTCGTCGTGCTTGCCCTGCTGCTGTTGTTTGTCGACAGGCTGTTTCGTGGCCTTCTGGGATTGCCGGCATGGTTCGGGCGCAATCTGGCGCGTCGCCGTACAGAGTCCGGGCACCGGGCATTGGCGCTCGGGCTGATGGCGGTGTCGGATTGGCGAGCCTGATGCCTTATTCCTTCAAAGAACCACCAGGCACGCCGGCAGGCTTCACGTGCCCAGCGCATGTGAAAAGATGGGACCAGGTTACACCTCTGCTCGTCTCAACTTCCTGCTTTTGTATGATTGCTGCTTGCATTGAACCGCCGCAACGGACCGATCTTCTTTCGGCGCAGGCGGCGCATCTGTCAGGGTGACCATCAGGCGTAGCCGTTGGCGGACAGGTATGGCCAATTCTCGCTGAGCACAAAGTCAGCCGGGCTTCAAAGATTTGCTGACGCGCGACAAGGATACAGCGTTCCTCGGGCATATCGGACTGGCGCGGCTGGCGCTGGAGAAGGATGACCCGGACGCGGCGCTGACCGCGCCATGGCGCGCACGGCGCTCGACCATTCGCCCGAAATCGAAGGGCGCTTGCTGCGCGGCAGGTGATGATCCTCGAAGCCGAGCGTTGTAGTTCATGAAGGCAACTGGGCGGCGGCTCTGCTGGCCCTGTCGGTGGTGATGGCAGCAGGCGATGCCGATGATGAGACAGGCATGCTTTTGAACCGCCAGAAGGCAGCTCTTTCCTATCTCGAGGCTTTGGCTGATGGCGCGGACAGCGATACATCGCTGCGGCGGCGTGCCCGGATCGGCAAGGCACAGGACGCGCTGGCGGCCTTGCCTGTGATATGCGGAAATTCTTTTGTTGGCCGGCGGCGCTTCTGATTGCCGATCTGCACGAGCAGGCCGGCAGTCCGAAAAAGGAGCAATAATGATGCAATCAAAATTCATGTCATCAACTCCGGACAGAAAGTTTCAAGCCGCTTGAAACAGCGTTTCGGAACATGCCGCACGAAGCGCTGGCAAGGCGGCTGCGGACCCTGACAAAACCTTTTCGGCGAATGGTTCTTCCATAGGGGGGTGAATGAGGGCACTGCGCCTCAGCAAGCCTCGTATGATCTTTGGGGCGGCTGATGCGGCTGATCCCAGGTGACGGTCCGCTCGCAGCCGAGGGCAGGCGCGTGGTGGCCGCCGTCGCGCTGGAGAACGGGCTTGTCGGGGAAGCGCGCCGCCTTATCGACGAGATTGATCCGGCGATGCGCGACGCGGCGGTCTGGCGGTTGGTCGCAAGACTTGCCGCAGAGGGTGAAGAGGCCGACAGCGTGGCCGAGAATGATGCGCTGCGCCAGGCAGGCGAGGCGCAGCGCCCACGCCGCTGGCAATGTACGAGCTGTCAGCTGGTGCTTTGCCATGATGGTGTTGCACAGTTTTGATGAAGGCATGGCAGCCGACAGTGGAACAGATGATGACTATGGCGGCAAGTGTTGTGCCGGCAACCTGTTTAACTTTTTGACGCTGGAATGGCAGCGTCCAGACGGCATCACGCCGCTGATCAGCTCGGCCGACGAGACCGATTGAACCCTGCAGTATTTGCGGCTATAACGCCTGCTCATTGAGCAAGTTGCCAAAATCTCTTGGAATGGGCAATGCCTTTTGATCGTTATGTGAAGATCCAAAGACGAGGTCATTCGAAACCGTCGTCATGTTTGAGAAAGAAGTTAATTCAGAGGTATAACAGGTCATTCGTAATGATTAGCGAGGCAAAAGGCGATAAGAAACAAGGACTTTTGTTCATGGTTAAGTCTTTAATCTTACCCAATGAATTCTTTGAGATACATTTAATCTGAAGGAAAAACCTATCCGGTAAATTTCAACTGATTGAAAAAATAACACGCAGACAACACCTGCCCCATGGCCCATGCATGGGGTAGGCAGTGATGACCATTTTCCCATTGATAAGGTTCAACAGCAGAACAATTCAAGGTCAGAAAATATCTCAATGCACCTCATACTCATTAGAAAATTCCACTGATAACCGGAGGTTGTTGTGCCTAAATTTTGGGTAGACCACTGCGCTAGACCAAAACAAAGTATTCAGGCAGTAAACGGGAACCACTAATGCCGGGTCGCTCAGGCGGCCTGCTCCGAGCGCTGCAGCGTCCACAGATCGAGATAGCGCCCGTTTTTCGAAAGCAATTCGGTGTGCGTGCCGGTCTCTACCACAGTGCCCTTTTCCAGCACGAGGATCCGGTCGGCGTTCTGCACGGTGGACAGGCGATGGGCGATCGTGATCACGGTCCTGCCCTGCCCGGCGCGTTCAAGGGCTTCCTGAATTTCATGTTCCGTCTCGCTGTCGAGTGCGCTGGTGGCCTCATCCAGCAGCAGGATCGGCGGGTCCTTCAACAGCGTCCTTGCGATGCCGACCCGCTGCTTCTCGCCGCCGGACAGTTTCAGCCCGCGCTCGCCGACACGCGTGTCATAGGTATCGGGCAACGACATGATGAAATCATGGATCTGCGCATCCCTGGCGGCCTTGATGACCTCTTCGCGGGTGGCATGCGCGCGCCCATAGGCAATGTTGTAATAGATGGTGTCATTGAACAGCACTGTGTCCTGCGGAACCACGCCAATGGCCTGATGTAGGCTGTCCTGCGTGACATCCCGCACATCCTGACCGTCAATGACGACGGCGCCGCCGGTGGCGTCATAAAACCGGAACAGAAGCCGCCCGATCGTCGATTTGCCGGATCCCGACGGGCCTACGATGGCAATGGTCTGGCCGGCGGGTATGTCGATGCTGACATCCTCGAGGATCGGCCGCTCGGAATCATATGAAAAGCTGACCGCTTCAAACTGCACTCGGCCCTTCGCGATCCGCAGCTGCGATGCGTTCCGTCTGTCCTGAACATCGGGCGGCTCGTCCAGCAGGTCGAACATCTGCCGCATGTCCACCAGCGCCTGCCTGATCTCGCGATAGACCGTGCCGAGGAAGTTCAAGGGCATGGTGATCTGGATCATATAGGCATTCACGAGAACGAAATCGCCGACAGTCAGCTCGCCCGCCTGAACGCCAATGGCGGCAAGCAGCATCACCGCGACAAGTCCGGCCGTGATCAGAACCGCCTGGCCGAAGTTCAGGAAGGCCAGCGAATAGCTTGTCTTGAGCGCCGCCGCCTCGTACCCGGCCATCGCCTCGTCATAGCGCGCGGCCTCGCGGCCCGCCGCGCCAAAATATTTCACGGTTTCGAAATTCAGCAGGCTGTCGATCGCCTTCTGGTTGGCGTCGGTATCCTGTTCGTTCATCTTGCGGCGCAGCTTCACGCGCCATTCCGTGATCGCGAAGGTAAACCAGACATAGACCGCGATCGTGGCAAGGATAATGCCGACATAGCGCCAGTCCTGAAGTTTCCAGAAAATGGCAGCGCCGATCAGGACCAGCTCCAGAACCAGCGGGCCGGTTGAAAACACCAGATAGCGAAGCAGGAATTCGACGCCTTTCACACCGCGCTCGATGATCCGGCTGAGACCGCCGGTCTTGCGGGTGATGTGGTAGCGCATCGACAGCCGGTGGATATGTTCAAAGGTTTCCAGCGCCAACCGGCGCAGGGCGCTCTGGGCGACCTTGGCGAACAGGGCGTCGCGAATCTGCTGGAAACCGTTTGTGGCGATGCGGGCCATGCCATAGGCAACCGTCAGGCCGATGGCGCCAAGCGCGAATTCCGGAACGCCGCTTCCCGCCAGATCATCGACGGCCCATGCCTGCAGGATTGGCGAGAGGATCGCGACGAACTTTGTTGCGACCAGCGCCAGCAACGCAAGGACCACGCGGGCGCGAAGGTCAAAATTGCCGACAGGCCACATAAAGGGTGAAACGCGTTTCACCGTGCGCCATGCGGCCCTGATCTCGCTTTGCTCCGATACATGGTTAGGTGTGTTCGACACGGGTACTGAACCGTTCCTTGATGATCAGGATGTAGCTGCTGCCATACGGGATAAGTGGGGCCTGCCGACCCGGAATTTAAGCCTTTGGACATGTCATGAAGCAAAAGCCCGTGCCGAAGACGGCGCTCAATCGCCATTCTTGCGAAAGAAGGGAACCAGGAACACGAGGCAGGCAATCAGGAAAAAGACGCTGCCGAACATCGCCCAGAAGCTGCCGATGCTGGAGATGATGAAGCCGATTGCCGAAATGATGAACAGGATCCAGCCGATCAGGTTGATGGTGTTGTTGGACATGTGACTCACCAGAGGGAAGAAGAGGGGTAAACTGAAATCAGCCCGGGTTGGCGGCAGGGACGTCGGGATATCTCCCGTCACCCTATCTGCCGCTCTATTGCAGTTTGACCGGTATCTGCGTCGGGCCACGGAATCCAAAACCGCGCCAGATAACATCGTCGAGATTGGGGATGGTCATGTCCGGAAACCTGTCGAACAGCATCGGCAACATCACATGCGCCACCGCACGGCGCGCCACATGTGTTCCCTGACAGAAATGCGGGCCGTTGCCAAAGGCCTGATGTGACTGCCGCTCCCGGTAGACCTGAAAGGATTCACCATCCTCATAGCGGTCCTCGTCACGGTTGGCGCTGGCCTGAATGGTCATGACCGTATCGCCTTTCGGAATATGAAAGCCGCGGATTTCCGTGTCTTCCTTCACCAGACGGGACGAGACCTGAATCGGGGCGACCCAGCGGATGCCTTCCTCGAAGGCGCGTTCCCAGTCATCCTGCTGTTTCACCTGGCGGAGCTGGTCGGGATTGGTCAGCAGTCCGAACAGGATCGTGTTCAGGGCATCCCGCGGCTCGTTGATCCCGCCGCCGATGGCAATTTTGATATTCGAATAGATCTGCGTTGTTTCGATCGGATCTTCGGCATTGAGCATCACCGACAGGGCCGAATTGTTTGGCTCGGCAAGGTGGCGTTCATGCAGGCTGTCGAACAGTGTGTTCATCTCTTCATTTGCGGCATCAGATTTCTCGAAAGGCTCGTCACGCCAGCCAAAATTCCCGGCGCCGTCGATCAGGGTCTGTGACCAGCGCTGCAGGTCGTCATCGCTTGCTTCCTCGATGCCGAGAAGAATGCCGAGGCCGCGCGCGGCATAGGGGCCGGAAAGGGCCGGAAACAGGTCGACAATCTCGTCGCGTGGCAGGCGGGCGACATATTCCTCGGCCACACGCATATATTGCGGCATCCAGTCGGTACGGATGACCTTGGGGCTGAAGGCCGGCGCCATCGCCATACGTTCGCGCATGTGCGCCTCGCCATCCTTGCGCATCAGCGTATGCGCCTGAAAGGCGCGCTTCATCGGGGTGTTCGGGTCGTCCGAGCTGAACAACTCCGGATTATCCTTCACATATTTGGTGTCTTCCGCCTTGGTCAGCATTGTGCGTCCGGTCGCTTTTACGCGAAGGACGGGTGTCTCGTTGCGAAGCCGCTGATAGATCGGGTAGGGGTCCTGGTCGAGTTGTTGCAGGGTGATGTTTTCATCAAGCGGTGCGAGGTCACTCATCTTGGTTTGCCCTTCCACGATCCATAGCCACACAAACAATCATTATGAAGATGCCTGTTCAGGATAGAGGGCCTCTGCCAAGAACGCCACAGACGGTTTGGCAAGGGTGTCCTGTTCATGCCGTCGCGATCAGCCGGGCCATGATTTCTTTGGCCAGCTTCGCCGCCACCATGGCGCTGACCCCGTTGATATCCCGGTCCGGATTCAGCTCGACAAGGTCGGCACCGACAAGCCGGCCCGAAAATTCCTGAATGATCGTCAGCACATCGCGAGTCGACAACCCGCCCGGCTCATGGTGCGAGACCCCGGCGCAAAGGCCGGATCAAGAGCATCGAGATCCAGCGTCAGATAGACAGGCCCGTCAAACCGCAGCTTGCCGATGTCGAGACCATGGCGCATCTCGTGAATCTCGACGTCGAAACGTTCGGCCTGCGCCCGCTGGTGGGCATTCAATGTACGGATGCCGACCTGCACCAGCCTTGCGACCTTGCCGCTTTCCATCAGCCGCGCGAAGGGTGATGCGTGGCTGAAAGGGTTGCCGCCCATATCGTCATACAGGTCCGGATGCGCATCGATATGAAGCAGGTTCAGCCCTGAATGATGCGCGGCATGCGCCATGACAGCGGGATAGGAAACCGAATGGTCGCCGCCGAGGCTGAACACGCGGTGCCCTTCTTCAAGCAATTCGCCCACACGGTCATGAATGGCGTTGTAGGCATCGATTCCGGACAGCTGTTCCAGCGCCACATCACCCGCGTCATGCCATAGTCCCGGCGCGCCGAGATCGCATCCGGTTTCGGCGAACATGTTGGCCGAAACACTTACGATGGCGTGACGGATCGCATCGGGCCCCAGCCGCGGCCCACGCAGGAAGGTTGAATTGTCGTCTTGCGGGAGCCCCAGCAGGGCAAGGGAGCCCGTCGAAATATCTGTCGCCATCTTGACTTGTCCGATCCCGGGAAACGTCGGGGCAAAACCCCTTCAGCGGCATGTCATCCGGCCGTTGCAGCCAGTTTTCCGCAGCATAGCGGGCTGTCCCGTCGACATAATGAACCGCATAGGCGTAACGCGAGTTCGCAGACCGGTTCGGGGCCGACAGGTGTGGCAACCGGCCATGCAGCAGCACAAGCGTACCGGCCTTGGCCGGAAGCGGTGTGGTGCATTCGGGAAGCGCATTCTCTTCAAGCGTAATCATGTTCATCCCGTCACCGTCACGTACAAAGCGCTGGCGCAGGCCCGACTTGTGGCCACCCGGCGCCGCCCACATGCACCCGTTCTCGATGGTTGCATCCTCAAGCGCCAGCCAGAACCCGGTGCAGGTCTCGGGCTCGGTATAGATGAAGGTCGAATCCTGATGGGTGTTCACCTCGCCGCCAATATGGGGCTGTTTGCAGATCACCATCGATTGCAGCAGCAGCGGATCGGCCATGCCGATCCCGCGTGACAGGACCTCGAAATCGGCATTGTGCGAAATGTCGGCAAAGACCGGATCGAGATCATGCAGCGCATGCCCGATCTTGTTGATGGCGCGGCCCTTGTCCTTCAGCAGATGGCCGTCTTCGTCAACGGCCTCCTCCTCAAGAAAGAACGAGATATTGGCCGCCGATTTCATGAAGTAATCCGATGCCGCGTGGGACTGTCCCTTGGCCGAGAACACGACCCTGTGGGCTTCGATATCGAAATCCTCGATCAGGCTGTCGGCGCGTGCCCGCATGCGGGCCACATCCTCGGGACTGACGAAATCATCGAGAACGAGATAGCCGTCACGTTCCCACGCTGTCGCCATATGTTGATCATAGCGGCCTTGCCAGGCAAATCTGTCTGCTGTCTGAATGTTCATGCATGAAGCCTAGCATGGAAATTTGGCGGGTTTAAAGCGCCGGCTATCAGGCTCCGGCAAGATGCAACAGGTCGGATGGGTGCATCAGGCGTCACTGTCCTGATGCGCGTCATATCCGGCCTCCAGCTCGCTTTTCAGAAAATCACCAAAGATAAGTGGCTCGAATTTCGCAGCGCCGGTACCGGCAAGCGGCGCGATTTCTGTCGTGACATGCGGGTCGAAGAAGAACGGCACCGAATAGCGCTCTCGTCCTGTCGCATTGATCACCCGGTGCGGCGTCGAGATCAGCCGGCCGTTCGACATGCGGTGCAGCATGTCGCCGACATTGACGATCAGCGCGCCCTCGACCGGCGGTACATCCAGCCAGTCGCCCGACGGCGTCTGCACCTGCAACCCGCCGACATCATCCTGTGCCAGCAGGGTCAGGCAGCCAAAGTCACGATGTGGTGCCGACCCATAGAGGTCATCCGGCGATTGCGGCGGCTGCGGCGGATAATGGAGAAGTCGCAGCCAGATGGTGGGTGTGTCGAAGGCCTTGAGGATCGCATGGTCGGCGATGCCTGCAGCGCCCAGCGCCAGCGCCATCAGCCGCCGCCCCAGCGCGGTCATCGCATCGGCATAAGCCTCGCAGGCGGGGCGGAACCCGGCCAGCTCAGGCCACTGGTTGGGGCCGGAGAGATAGACATCCGGATCGGCCCGGTCATCCTCGCGCATCATCATGAAAGAGGCGGACTGGTTCGGCCGTGTCACCTCGGCGAGTTCGGTTTTCATATCTGTCGATGTGTTGATCTCTATATAGCCCCGATGCGCCCGGTTCAGTGCGATGGCCTGTTTGTCCTGTTCCGGCAGGGCATGGAAATCGCGCGACGCGGTGAAGACCCCCTCGCTTACCTTGCGGTCGATGCCGTGATTGATCACATAGGCGAAACCGGTCTCTCCATAGGCTCTGGCAAAGTCGGCTGTCAGGGCCGATATGTCGCCGCCCTCAATCAGCGGGGTCAGGTCGAGAACCGGTATGTCTGTAAAATCGTTCACGCTGTCTTCCTCAGAATGCCGTCCAGATCAGCCTGGCGGCCATGGTCCCCAGCATGATCTGGAAGGCGATGGTGAATGTCCGGCTGGAGATGCCGGCAAGAAGCCGTTTGCCGGCATATGTCCCGGCGATCGTGGCAAGTGACGCGCAGACCACCATGACCGCATAGGGGGCGAAAGAGAAGCCGACAAAAGCGAAACCGGCGATCTTGAAGACATTCCCGGCAAATCCGAAAAAGCCGAGCGTGCCGACAAGCTGTTCCTTTGGCAGCCGTTCAAGGCGCAGGATGGCACCCAGAATGGGCGACAGCACGCCAACGATGATATTGGCCGCACCGATGAAAAAGCCGGTTACATAATAGATTCCCTTTGGCAGGCCTCTGGCCTCGGGCGAAGATGGCGGCCGGATCACAAGCGACAGCAGGACGAAACTGGCAATGACCAGCTGCAGGCTGTCATGGTCCATCAGCTCGTAGATCTGCAGTCCCAGATACACGCCCGCCGGCATAGGGATGACGAAACGGACGATCACCGGCCAGTGCATATGCCGCCAGAACATCGCCACCCTTGCGAAATTCGACACCAGCTGGATGCAACCGTGAACGGCCACCACATTGCCGGCCGGAACCATATAGAGCATGAGGAGAAGCAGCGCCGTGCCGCCGCCGGCGCCAACGATGGCCGTGACCATCGACGAGAAGAAAGCGGCCAGCGTGATGATCAGGACCGGCAGGAAAGAGCTGTCAAATTCCATCACGAACCTCGTCGTCCTTCCCTGTCACCCGGTCCCGCCCGCGCAATCACGCAACGCCAACTTCATTGATACCGCAAGACGGGCGAATTATCCTCGGCAAAAGCGACAGCCGGGCATCACGGCGCCAGGGCAAAGGAGCGGATCATTGATCGCGATCATTTTCGAAGTGACCCCGAACGAGGGCATGGCAGATGATTATCTGAAGATAGCCGGCGAGATGCGCGGGTTTGTCGAGCAGATTGACGGCTTTATCAGCGTCGAACGGTTCCAGTCGCTGACCAATCCGGACAAGCTGCTGTCGATTTCCTTTTTCGAAAGTGAAGCCGCAGTCGAGGATTGGCGGCGGCTTTCCGCCCACCGCAATGCCCAGAAGGCAGGCCGCGAGTCCCTGTTCCGCGACTACCGGATTCGTGTGTTGCAGGTGCTTCGCGACTATGGAAAAGACGACCGCGACCAGGCGCCCTCAGACAGCCTTGATGTCCATGGCTAGTCGCCGAACTGCAGGTTCGGGCTGGTCATGCCTTTCTGCGTTTCGGCGCGGCCCTTGAATTTCTCCGCCAGCATGTTCTGGAATTCCTTGATCATCGGCAGCTGGGCATCAAGTGCCTCCTGGCTCTCGAACCAGATGATGCTCATGCCGCGATCTGGCGCGATATGGAAGGACCGCATGCGGGTCGCTCCGGGGATTTCCGTAGGTGCGTTCTGCTCGACCCAGTCATGCGCCAGCCCCATCAGATGTGGCTCCATATAACGCAGTGTCAGGATTGCTACGAATTCGACGTCGTCGGTTGCCATCTTGTGTCCCTCGCTTCACACCAAAAATCATCACAGGAGTTCAGCATAACGCTGAATCCCGTGCGAATGAAAGTGGCAGGCGGGGTCAGTCCTGATAGGGCACCGTCTCGCGGCCATCCGCCAGCCAGCCCTCGATACCAGTCGACAAATGGCTGACATTGGAAAAACCGAGCTGGTCGATGAGCGCGTTGCCAAGGCTGGTGGTCCTGTTTCCGGTCCGGCAATAGAGCATCACCGGTGTGTCGGGTGTCGGGGCAAGTTCCTGGAATTTGGTCAGGAATTCGGGATGTACCTGACCGGTTTCGGTAAAGGCGGTGACCGCCGCAGAACCGTCGATGATGCCGGTGTCCTGCCATTCCTCCTTGCGCCTGATATCGATCACGACCACGCCGTCTGACTGTGCCTTCAGCAGATCCTCTGCCGTTGCCCGGCCAAGCGTGACCGGCGTCGTGACCTCGAGTAGCTCGATCTCGAAAACCAGTGTCGCGTTCGGCGGAATGACTCCGCCAGCACCGGCCTCACCATAGCCGAGCTCGGGCGGAATGGTCAGCTTGCGGGTCTCGCCGACCTTCATGCCGGCGACACCCTGCTCCCAGCCGCGGATCACCTGGCCGGCCCCGATTGTAAAGCTGAACGCCTGGCCCCGCGGGCGCGATCCGTCGAACACCGTGCCGTCCTCGAGACGGCCCTCGTAATGCACACTCACCCGCTTGCCGACTTCGGCAATCTCGCCATTGCCCTCGGTCAGGGTTTCCATTTCCAGTTCAGCCGCCATTGTCGTCGTTCCAGTTGTTAATAATGCCAGTATCAGTGAGGCCAAGAATGCCAGTCGTGAAAGCCCCAAACGCCAAAATAAAGCTGTCATTGTGATCAATATCCTGAGTCGGTTGCCTTGGCAGCGGGTTGGTCACGGAGTTGTTTCTGCATGATTATGCCGCCGGCCATTCACGCTTTCTTGCGATGGTGCATTTGTAGCTGTTATAGACTGCTGCTGAAACAAATATGTGAGCCGGTCTGACCCAAGTGTGACCAGCCCACCCCGAAGGATACGACCACGCATGACAATCCGAAAATCCTACCGTTTCCTGACCGGGCCGGACGATGCCAGTTTTTGCCAGCGGGTGAGCGACGCCCTTGACGAAGGCTATGTGCTGTATGGCGATCCGGTGATGGCAAACTGCAATGGCGAGCTTGTCTGCGGCCAGGCGGTCATTCTTCCCAACGCTGTTTCCGGCGTTCAGCAAGGCGAGGCGAATGGCGAAAATGACTGATGAATACCGCCGTGACACCAAGCTTGTGCGGGCCGGCCTTGATCGCTCGCAGTTCCAGGAAACCAGCGAGGCGATGTTCCTGAATTCGGGATATGTCTATGACAGCGCCGAAGAGGCCGCTGCCGCCTTTGCCGGCGAGGCTGACCGGTTCGTCTATTCACGCTACGGCAACCCGACGGTGTCGATGTTGCAGACAAGGCTGGCAGCGCTCGAGGGGGCCGAGGCCTGCCTTGCGACCGGAACCGGAATGGCGGGGGTCTTTGCCGCGCTTGCCTGCCAGCTCGACAAGGGCGACCGGGTGGTGGCCAGCCGTGCGCTGTTCGGTGCCTGCTATGCGATCCTGAACGATATTTTGCCCCGCTGGGGCGTGACGACTGAATTCGTCGACGGCACCGACCTCGACCAGTGGCGCGCCGCACTGGCGACACCGGCCAATCTCGTCTTCTTCGAATCGCCTTCCAACCCGATGCTCGACCTTGTCGATATCCCGGCTGTAGCCGAGATGGCGCATGCAGCGGGCGCGCTGGTGATCATCGATAATGTCTTCGCCACACCAATCGCGCAAAAGCCGCTGGAACTCGGCGCTGATATCGTGATCTATTCCGCGACCAAGCATATTGACGGGCAGGGGCGTGTCATGGGCGGCGCCGTGCTGGCGGATGAAGAATTCATCAAGGAACGGATGCTGAAATTCTATCGGCAGACAGGCCCGACCATCAGCCCGTTCAACGCCTGGGTGTTGCTGAAATCGCTCGAGACGCTGGCACTTCGGGTGGACCGGCAGGCGGCAAGTGCGGCGTCTCTCGCCAGTTGGCTGGAGTCACGGCCGGATGTCGCCGGATTGCGCTATCCGGGGCTCGCCAGCCATCCGCAGCATGAGCTTGCGAAACGGCAGATGTCGAACGGCGGAACGCTGCTCAGCTTCACGCTCGCAGGCGGCAAGGACGAGGCGTTCAGAGTGCTGAACGCGCTTCGCCTGATTGATATTTCCAACAATCTCGGGGATTCAAAGACGCTCGCATGCCACCCCGGCTCGACGACACATAGCAGCATCAGCGCCGAGGAACGCGCCGGCATGGGGATCGCCGATGGCAGCATCAGGCTGTCGGTCGGGCTTGAGGATGTCGAGGATCTGAAGGCTGATCTGGAACAGGCGCTTGGCGGCGGCTAAGCGCCAATCCTTGCCCCGGTCGCTGTTCGGCCCGGCGCCCTAGTCCACCTTGGCGGACAGACCCGCGGCCTCGATGCCGGCAATGGCGGCAGCTTCGTCATTGTCCGATGTGTCACCGGAAATGCCAACTGCGCCCAGAAGCGCGCCGCCGGCGTCCTGAATCAGCACACCGCCCGGCACCGGAACCATGTCGCCGTCAAAAACACCATTCACCGCCTGAATGAAATAGGCCTGCTGCTCGGCGCGGTTCATCAGCGCGCGCGTTCCCATGCCAAGTCCGATGGCGGCATTCGCCTTGCCATGGGCGATCCGTGCGCGAAGCTGGCTGACGCCATCCTCGGACAGTGCCGCAACGGTCGCGCCGCGCGGATCAAGAATGAAAACGCTGAGAGGCTTCAGCCCCATGTCGCGACCCTTGGCGAGGCTGGCATCTGCGATCTGGCGTGCCTGATCGAGGGAAATACTCATTGTGCGGTCTCCTGTGTTCGCATCCGGCACAGCGATAGCAGAGCCTGCTCTGCCTCTCAATGCCAAACTCGGGCAAACCTAGGCAAACTCAGACCAAACTCAGACAAACTCAGGCTGACAGACAGAACATTGTCGTCAGATGTCAGTTTGCCGACTTGTAGATATTGATGATGTCCGAAAGCAGGGCGAGTGCCTCGTCGCGTGGCCGCTGGAAGGTGTTGCGGCCAATGATCGAGCCGTTTGCACCGCCATCCCGAAGTCCGCGAATTTCCTCAAGAAGGCCGTCGCGATCCTTGGAAGCGCCGCCTGAGAAGATGACGATGCGGCGCCCGGCAAAGGAGCTTTGCATGATGTGGCGGATGCGATCGGCCAGTTCGGCGCGCGGCAGCGCCACCGATTCATAGACCTTCTTCGCCTCATCCTGCTCGAGATGGTCTGTCGGCGGCTTCACCTTGATGATATGCGCGCCGAGCAGGGCTGCCATATGTGCTGCATAGGCGGCCACGTCGAGCGCCGTTTCGCCCGGCTTTGACAACCCGCCGCCACGTGGATAGGACCAGAGCACGACGGCAAGGCCGAGGGCCTTTGCCTCGGCAGCCATATCCTGGAACTGGCCCATCATGTCAAAGGCGGCATCGGATCCGGGATAGATGGTGAAACCGATGGCGCTGCATCCGAGGCGCAGCGCTTCCGCGACAGACCCGGTGATGGCCTGGCTCGGCGCATCGCCGCCACGGGCAAGCGAGTTCGAGGAATTCACCTTCAGGATGGTCGGAATCTGGCCGGCAAACTTGTCGGCTCCTGCCTCGATCATGCCGAGCGGTGCGGCATAGGCCGACAGGCCGGCATCGATGGCAAGCTGGAAATGGTAATGCGGATCATAGGCATCGGGATTGACGGCAAAGCTGCGCGCCGGACCATGTTCGAACCCCTGGTCGACCGGCAGGATCACCATCTTGCCCGTTCCGCCCAGCTTGCCCTGCATCAGGATGCGCGCAAGATTGGCCTTCACGCCCGGGCTGTCGGACCCGTAATTATCGAGGATGGTTCTGACTTTGCGGGTGATCTTCATGGGTCGGGCTCCGCTGTGTTGTGTTCGTTGAACGCCTCGCGGCGTTGACTGGCCGGACCCTTCCGCCCCACAATCATCTTGAAACGACAATCGCCTTCGGGCCGGCTTGCACGCATCATATAGCTGTTGATGCGCGATTGTGCCACATCAATCGGTGTCCACTATGTCGAAAGTCAGGAGATCGCCTTGAGGCCTTCCTCGACGGCGTTGAGGGTAATGTCGATATCTGCCGCCTCGATGACAAGCGAGGGTGACAGGATGACATTCGGTCCCGATACGCGGATCAGGGCTCCTGCCTGATAGGCGGCCTTCTGCATCTTGATCGCCAGCTTGCCGTCGATCGGGGCTTTCGTCTCGCGATCTGCAACAAGCTCCATCGCCGTCATCAGCCCGTGTCCGCCGCGTACATCGCCAACCACCGGATATTTCCCGGCCAGTGCCACCATTCCGTCATGGAGCTGCGTGCCGCGCGCGGCGGCGTTGGTGACGACATCAAGACGTCTTGTCTCGGCAATGGCGGCAAGCGCGGCGGCTGCGCCGACCGGATGCCCCGAATAGGTATAGCCGTGACCGATGGCGGCCTTGCCGCTGCTGTCGGACTCAAACGCGGTGGCGATGCGCTCGTTGATCAGCGTTGCGCCAAGCGGGAAATAGCCGCTTGTGATCGCCTTGGCGATGCACATCATGTCGGGCTGCACGCCCCACAGGCGCGAACCGCTCCAGGCTCCCGTGCGCCCGAAACCGGTAATCACCTCGTCGGCGATCAGCAGGATGCCGTGCTTGTCGCAGATCTCGCGGACCGCCGGCATGAAGCTGGCATGCGGCGGGATCACCCCGCCGGCACCGAGGATAGGCTCCATGATGAAGGCGGCGATGGTGCCGGCACCCTGAAAATTGATCTCGTCTACAAGCGCGGCGACACATTTGGCGGCCAGCGCTTCCGGGTCGGTCTCGTTGAACGGGTTGCGGTAGGTATAGGGCGCCGGAATGTGGAAACAGCCGGCCAGAAGAGGTTCATACTGGGTGCGGAAATTGGCGTTGCCGTTGACGCTCGCCCCGCCAAAATGCGTGCCGTGATACC
Source organism: Alphaproteobacteria bacterium (assembly GCA_038144055.1). Lineage (GTDB taxonomy): Bacteria > Pseudomonadota > Alphaproteobacteria > Puniceispirillales > Puniceispirillaceae > UBA8309. Next base: position 341,976 of record JAYQNB010000004.1, read on the forward strand.
CCTTTTTCAGGCTGAGAAACTTGGTACGAGACGGCTCGCCATTGACCTTGTGGTACTGGCGGGCAAGGCGCAGCGCGGTTTCCACCGAATCCGACCCGCCCGAGGTGAAGAAGGCGCGCGCCATGCCGTCTTCAGCAAAGAAATCAACCGTTTCATGCGCCAGCTGGATCACCTTGTCATTCGACACACCGCGGAAGATGTTGGCATAGGGAAGCTCGGCAAGCTGCTCGGCGATGGCCTGTTTCACCGGTTCGCAGGAATAGCCCAGATTGACGTTCCACAGCCCGCGAACCGCATCCACCGCCTCATGCCCGTCAATGTCGGTGACCCGAACGCCCTGTCCCGAAGTCAGGATCACCGGCAGGTTTGCCTGGCTGTCGGCGGGATGCGCCATCGGATGCCAGACCTGACGCGCGTTCATCTCGCGCAGGAAATTATCGTCGAAACTCTGGCTACCGGGCATGCTGCTCTCCCCTGAACCGTGCAAGGCTCTTAACGATTCCAAATTTGGCCATTCGCCGGTCCGGGTCAATGTCTTTCTGCGATGACCGCGACACAAGTGATCAGGCCAGCCGGCGATCAGGCCAGCAGGCGGTTCGGCCATTGGGCGAACTGGCTAGAAGGTGCCCAGATAGCGCGCCGTCTCGAAGGCGTGACCTGCTGGTTGAAGAATGCCAGCTCGCGTTCTGCCTGCTGCAGCCATATTTCATGCTGGTCGGCGCCAAGCACGTCGCGCAGCCATCCCGATTTGCGCGCCAGGCTGATCGCGTCGGCGAGATCAAGCGGGATCGGCGGGGCGCTGTCGTCATCATAGGCGTTGCCGGTGGTGATGGCGGTTGGCTCGGTCTTGCCCTCAATGCCGTCAAGTCCGGCCGCGATGTCCGCCGCCATCAGAAGATAGGGATTGCAGTCGGCACCGGCATCGCGCTTCTCGATGCGAACGGCACTGTCGCTGCCCTCGATGACGCGCAGCGCGACGGTGCGATTGTCGAGCCCCCAGCTGGCATTGACCGGACAGAAGGACAGGGGCTGGCGACGCCTGTAGGCATTCACCGTGGCCGCGCCGCAGATCGAGGCTTCAGCCATGCGTTGCTGCATCCCGCCAAGGAAATGCCGGCCGCGGTCATTCAGCTTGCCGGCATCGGCGAAGATGTTGTTCCCCTCTGACCACAGCGAATAATGCAGGTGGAAGCCGTTGCCGCTTTCGTCGATGAAAGGTTTTGCCATGAAGGTGGCGTTCAGGCCGTGCCGCGCGGCAAGCTGCTTGACGAGCGAGCGGAACATGACCACACGGTCGGCGGCAATCATGGCGCTGTCATAGCGGATATTCACCTCTACCTGGCCGGCCGCATATTCGGGATTGGACTGCTCGATGGGAATCCCCATCTCGGCAAGCTCGCGGCGCATCGGGCCAAGCACGGGTTCCAGTTCGGCGGCGCGCGCCAGCCCGTAACAGTCATTGCCCTTGTCGCGCGGACGGCCGGTATCCGGGTCCAGAAGATAGAATTCGAGCTCTGTTCCCACCTGAACATCAATGCCCATGGCAGCGGCACGCTCGACCTGGCGCAGCAACGCCTGGCGCGGATCGACCGTCAGCGGGCCGTGATCCATCCCCTCGGCGCGGGCAAAGCACATCGCCACGCCCGGCTCCCACGGCACCGCCACCGGCGCATGCATGGGAAAGATATGGCAGTCAGGGAACCCGTTGGCGAAGCCGACAACCGGCGTTTCCCAGACATCACAGGTCATGTCCATGGTGAACAGCGACATCGCCAGTGCGTTGCCGGAGCTGCAGATCCGCGGCCATTGATCTGCGGGGATGCGTTTGCCACGCATCAACCCGTTCAGGTCACCAAGGCCCAGAATGACGGTATGTGTTCCCTCGGGAAGGGGAAAATTCGTTTCGGTCACGGCTGACTCCGGTCCTTTCGAATGGGCGCCCGGCTTGGCTTGACAGTATTGTGTGCCCTGTCGAAACTCAGCCCGGTGATCGCATCATTGATTGCTTTGTCCGGGCAGGCTGCCAGCGCAAGTGTCGTGATGCAAACACACAGCACCCGGCAATGCAAGCCGGGACGATTCCAAGCGGGGGCTCATGACATGGCAGGCGATGCCACCATTCTGGTAATCGGAACCTTCGACACCAAATCCGACGAACTGGCCTATCTTCGCGAGCAGATCGAAAGTCAGGGCGCGTCGGCAATCTGCATGGATGTCAGCGTTCTCGGGGATGCGGCGATACCGGTCGAGATCGACAAGCATGACGTGGCTTCGGCAGCCGGCAGCAGCATCGCCGAAGCCGCTGCCGCAGGAGACGAGAACAGCGCCATGCAGATTATGGCGCGGGGTGCTTCATCCCTGTCATCGCAGCTTCATGCCCAGGGCCGTATCGATGCCATGGTTGCGCTTGGTGGAACAATGGGAACCGATCTCGCGCTGGACTGCGCCCGTGTGCTGCCGACAGGCGTGCCCAAGGTGATTGTCTCCACTGTTGCCTTCTCGCCGCTGATCCCGGCCGACCGGCTGGCGGCCGATATCCAGATGATCCTCTGGGCGGGTGGCCTTTACGGGTTGAACAGCCTGTGCCGCTCGGCGCTCAGCCAGGCGGCCGGAAGTGTTGTCGGCGCGGCGCGCGCGGCGGAGCCGCCGGCGGGGGACCGGCCGGTCATTGGCATGACCAGCCTCGGCAGCTCCTGCCTTTCATATATGAAACGTCTGAAGCCGGCGCTCGAGGATCGCGGATTCGAGGTGGCCATCTTCCACGCCACCGGCATGGGCGGCATGGCCTTCGAGAACATCGCCCGTGGCGGCGGTTTTGCCGCGGTGATGGATTTCGCGCTGTCCGAAATCGGCAATCTCTATGCCGGATCGGTGGTCAATAGCGGCGAGCAGCGTCTGCGCAGCGCCGGCGAGGCCGGCATTCCCCAGATTGTGGCGCCGGGTTGTATCGACCTGATTGATTTCGCCGGATGGCAGGACATTCCCGAGCGGTTCCTCGATCGCCCGTTCCATGCGCATAACAGGCTGATCAAATGTTCCGCCTTCAATGCAGCGGAACGCCGCGAGACGGCGCGGTTCGTCGCTGAGCGGCTCGCTGGTGCGAGAGGGCCGACCCATTTCATCCTGCCGGCAGGCGGGATCGAGGAATGGGACAAGCCGGGTGAGCCGGCACACGACCCCGAAGGCCTGGCCGCTTTCTGCGATGAAATCCGGAATGTCATGAAGCCGCCGGTTATCCTCAGCGAGACAGCCGCGCACATCAATGATCAGGATTTTGCCGATCTTGCCCTGTCCATTCTCGACGGCTGGATCGAGGACGGCACTGTCGCCGCCCCCACATCAAACAAGGAATAAAGTGATGAGTGACAATTATCTGGCGCTTCTAGGCACCAAGGGCGGCCCGTCTGTCCGCCCCGGATCGACCATGCCGACCTCCAGCCTGCTGTGCCTCGACGGGCGGCTGATTGTCGTCGATTGTGGGCTCGGGGTGACGCGCGGCCTTGTCGATCAGGGCATGCGGCTTGAATCGCTGTCGCTGATCTTCATCACGCATCTTCATTCGGATCACTATCTCGAGCTGGGCCCGCTGATCCATACCGCCTGGACGACCGGGCTGAAGACCCCGGTGGTGATCTACGGGCCCGAGGGGCTGGCCAGCTACTGGGACGCTTTCCTGACATCGATGGCGGCCGATATCGTGCTGCGCATCGAGGATGAGGGCCGCAAGGACCTTCGCTCTATGGTCGAGATTCGCACCATCGATGCCGGCACGATACATGACGAGGCGGGCCTGTCCGTCACCGCTATGCGGGTGGAGCATCCGCCGCTGATCGACTGTTTCGCGCTGCGTTTTGCGGCAGGTGGCCGCGAAGTGGTGATGTCGGGAGACACCGCCTATCTTCCGGCGCTGGCGGATTTTGCGCGCGGGGCGGACCTGCTGCTGCATGAAGCGATGCTGGGTTCTGCGCTGCCGGCGCTTGTGGCACGGGTCGGCACGGACAATGACAAGCTGATGCAGCATCTTGTCCGCTCGCATACCACTGCCGAGGACGCGGCGCGCATCGCTGCCGAAGCCGATGTCGGCGCGCTGGCGCTCAACCATCTGATCCCGTCCGATGATCCGGATTACACGGCCGACCACTGGCACGAAGCGGTCAGGCCGCACTGGTCAGGTGATTTCCACCTTGGCCGCGACGGCTTGCGGATCCCGCTCTAGTTCCGGTCAGTCCGCCATGATTCCGGTCGGCACCGGCCGGCCGTCAATCACCAGCTTCGGCCCGACGCCGATCCCGGTCAGTTCCGGCCGTTCGGCAAGGTAGGTGGCAAGACCCGGAAGGCCGTGCATCGCCGCCATGAAGTCTCTTAGGCGCGGATAGTCTTCCAGAATGGCCTCGTCCATGAAATGCGCCAGATCGATATGGTGGAAGGCGCCGAAATCACAGTAGCAGGGATCGCTGCCGAGGAAGAACGGACCGCCATGGCGCCCAAGCAGCAGTTCGAAATCGGCGAAACGGGCATGAAGGACGGGAAGGCAGGCCTCGCGTGAGGCGGCGAACTGGTCGCCGGTGTGAAAATTCACCGGCGGGTTCAGCGGCCGGAACAACTCGTGCGCACCCTCGAACACCTCGTCGGCCTGGGCCGCGGCAAGCGGGTCCGACGGCATCAGGTCAAGCCGCCCGGCCAGATAGCGCATGATCGCTCCGGTCTGTGTGATCTGCGTGCCGTCCTCGGTGACCAGCATGGGAAGCTGGCGAAAGGCGGCGCCGCGCTTGGCATCGGCCCATGGTTTGCCGAAATGGTCCCAGCCCATAACGTAGCGGTAGGGCTGGTTGCGGTAATGGAGCATCATTTGCGGCGCTTCTCCCAGCGCCCGCATCTTGAAATAGACGAATGTCAGGTCAGTCATGTCCTTCTCCTTCGGCAATGGTTGATCAAAGTCTGGTGTCGTGGAGGATCACCCCGCGTGACGGCACGATGATGCTGGATACCCCTGTGGATTCCGAATGTGTCGCCTCGGCCTCGCGAAACAGTTCCTGACAGGCGATGAAGGCCTTTTCATCGGCATATTCCCAGAGATTGCCGAGAATGAAGCTGCCTTCCTGATTCCAGATCTGCGTGACCACTTGGCGCAGCGCCCCGGCTTCCTTGAAGCGCGGAAGCATCTTGCCGATCACCTCCTGCCATTCCCGTTCGGACAGCATCATGTCCGACTTGCTGCCATATTTTGCTGTGATGTAGCTCATCAGCTTGGGTTCCATCTGCGTCTCCCTGCCTGTTCACTCTGTTCCGAAAGGTCAATGGTGACACAGGCCCGCGCCTGATGGCCAAATATTTCAGCTTTTTCTAATGCTGCGCAGCCGATCTTGACAGGGCCACGGCCATGCGGCTTGCTTGGGTCATGACACGCCTGCCCCGAGGCCGCCACCAGGTCGATTGAAATGACAAGCCTGCATCATGATCCTGACGTCGCGCTGGTCGAACGCCGTATTGCGTCGCGCCCGGACAGCCGGTCGGTGGCCGAATTCGTTCCTGGTCCCGGCATTGAGCGCCTGTCCCTGTCCTTTGACATCGAGGCGTTGCGCGAGGCTCTGGCGGAGTGCTTGCGCCGGTCCGACTTCATGGGTGGCATGCAGGATGAGGGGTTCGCCGCCTTGCCGCTGACACAGCGGCCGGGACAGACGGAATGGACGGAAAACGACTTGTCGGGGCGCTACTGGCTGCGCGGCGACGACCGCTATGTCGAGGAGGCGCGCGAGGATCTGGTTCCGGAAAAGGCGTTCAGCGAGTTCAATCCGGATTTTGCCGGCACCTATTTCGAGGAGGTTCACCGCCAGCTGGCAGACCGCTTTCCGATCGGCCGGATGAGGGTACTGTCCAAGGGGCTGTACAATTGCAACAGCTGGCATCGCGACCCTGAACCGCGGCTTCACATTCCCATTGTGACCAACCCGGGATCACTGTTTGTTGTGAATCATCATGTGACGCACCTGCCGGCGGACGGATCGGTCTATTTCACCGACACGCGGGGCTATCACACAGCTTTGAACGGTGGTGAGACGCGGCGCGTCCATATTGTCGCCGCGCTGGCCTACCCGCCTGTCACAAGCTGACCCGGCCGGGCATGCATCCCTGATACCTGATGTGCAACGCTGCCTTCCGGTCAGCCGCCGCCAAGAAGCTCGTTCACCTCGCGATGGCATTCGATGACGTGATCGTCACCATCGACCCGGCGTGGCGGGGCCTGCGTGTCGCAAGTGCCTTCAATGGCAAGCGGGCAGCGCGCGAAGAACGGGCATCCGATGTCGGTCAGCTCGACGCCGCTGTTCATCCCGGTGATGGTTTCCTTGCTGGCGATGGTGTCCTCGAGCCAGCCTGTCCGCATCTCCGGAACCGAGGAAATCAGCAGCCTCGTATAGGGGTGATAGGGCGGTGACAGCACCTTGTCCGTCGGGCCCTGCTCGGCGACGCGGCCGGCATAGAGGACGACGATCTCGTCGGCAAAGGAGGCCACCGTCGACAGATCATGGCTGATGAAGACGAAGGACACGCCTGTATCACGGCGCAGGGTCTTCAGCAGTTCGATCACATTCGCCCCGACAATGGTGTCGAGCGCCGATGTCACCTCGTCACACAGCACCACCTCGGGATCTGCCGCAAGCGCGCGCGCCAGATTGACCCGCTGCTTCTGGCCCCCCGACAATTCATGCGGATAACGTTCTGCAAAAGGCGGGGGAAGCTCGACCATCTCCAGAAGTTCGAGAAGCCGTTTGTTTTTTGCCGCTCCCGTCAGCCCGCCATAGAATTCGAGCGGCCTGCCGATAATGTCCTTGATCCGCTGGCGCGGGTTCAGGGCCGTGTCGGCCATCTGGTAGACGAACTGGACCTTGCGCAGCTCTTCCCGCGACCTGCTGCGAAGATCCGGTGCGATGCTCTCACCATCCAGCTCCAGCGTTCCGTCACTTGGCGGCAGAAGCCCGGCAAAGACATGGGCAAGCGTGGACTTGCCACAACCCGACTCGCCGATGATGCCGACCGTCTTGCCCCGCTCGATCGAGACATTCACGTCGCGGAGCACCATGGTCTTGGGTTTGCCTTCGGAATCCCGGCCATAGCCGGCATCGACCGATTTTGCCTCGAGCGCCGGCGCATCGCGCATATGGGCGTGATTGCTTGCCTCGCCGAGACCGGCTTTCGGCAGCGGCTTGATCGCCCCCATCAGGCGTTTGGTATAGGGGTGCTCGGACTTGCTGATGATGGTCTCGACCGGTCCGGCTTCCTTGATCTCGCCATTGTAGAGAACGACGATATGGTCGGCGACCTGCGCGACAACGGCCAGATCGTGCGTGACATAGATGGCGGCGGCGCCTTCTTCCTTGATCACCTTCTTGAAAGCCTTCAGCACCTCGATCTGGGTGGTCACGTCGAGCGCGGTCGTCGGCTCGTCGAGAACAAGAAGGTCCGGCTCGCCGCACAGCGCCATCGCCGCCATCAGCCGCTGCAGCTGTCCGCCGGACACCTGGTGTGGATAGCGTGTTCCGATGTTCTCCGGATCGGGAAGCTCCAGCGCGTGATAGAGCGACAATGCCTTGGCATCGGCTTCTTCGCGGGTCTTCGAGCCGTGAAGAACCGGCGCTTCGGTAACCTGCTCGTTGATCAGGATGGACGGGTTGAAGGTTGCTGCCGCACTCTGCGCAAGATAGGCGACCTTCTCGCCGCGAACAGGCCGCAGCTCGTCTGTCGACATCTTGGTGACATCCTGTCCCAGAAGACGTGCCTCGCCGCCGGCAAATTTCAGCCCCGGCTTGCAATAGCCGAGTGCCGACAGCGAGATGGTGGTCTTGCCAGATCCGGACTCGCCGATCAGTGCTACCACTTCACCGCGGCGGACCTTGAAGTCCACGCCCTTGACGATGGGAAGCTCGGAACCGTCGTCCCGGACCGCGTTGATCTTCAGGTCGCGTGCCTCGAAGATCACATCATTATCATCAGAATTCTTAGCCATGGGTTACAGCCTCTTCGACAGCTTGCCGCCACTGTGGGCGGAGATGTCGTCGACAATCAGGTTGATGGCAACGGTCAGGGTGGCAATCGACAATGCCGGTGCGATGACTGGAATGATGGACTGCTCCATAGGACAGCGCGCCCGAGATTCTCTCGCACCATGGAGCCCCAGTCGGCTTGTGGTGGCTGCACGCCAAGCCCGAGGAAGCTCAGGCTCGAGATGAACAGGATAACGTAGATCAGCCGCAGGCCGAAATCGGTCATCAGCGGCATCGCAGCATTCGGCCAGATTTCCCTGGTGATGATCCAGAAATAGCCCTCACCGCGGACGCGGGCCGCCTCGACGAAATCCATCACCATGATTTCCTGTCCAAGCGCCCGTGCAAGACGGAAGACCACGGTGGCGTAGATCACGCCTGCCGTGATGATCAGCACCGGGATCGAGGAACCGACGGCGGCGACGACGACCAGGCCGAGCATGATGGTCGGCAGGCTGAGAAATGCGTCATTGATGCGGCTGACGATCATATCGACCGGGGCGAGGAAATCGCCGCGCCGATACCCATCACAACGCCGAGGAAATAGGCCAGCACAGTCGCCACAAAGGAGATGCCGATGGTCCTGCCGGCGCCAAACATCAGGCGGCTCAGGATATCACGGTCGTCGACATCCGTTCCCAGCCAGGCGCCCGGTCGAGGCATCTGGAATTCCGAATAGTCATCCGGGGAAGGGCAGGTCATTCTCGCCCAGTGGGGCGATATAGGGCCCCAGAATGGCGATGATCACCCAGAAGGACACCACGGTGATGCCAAGCCAGCCCGTCCAGCTTGGCGAATAGCGTGAGGAAGGCGCGGAATCCGGAAGTTCATCAAAGCTGACCGCCTGCGTCATAGGGCGCGACGTAATGCTCGTTCTGCTTGGCCGGGCTCATTTCGGGTGCCTCAGGCGTGCGTTGGATGCATAGGCAGCGATGTCTGCAATCAGCATCAGGATGACGTAGGTCAGGCAGAAGATCATGCCGAGACCCTGAATAAGGACAAAGTCGCGTGTCTGGACGCCCTGCACGATCAGGGTAGCAAGACCGTTATAGCCGAAATAGACCTCGACCACGATGACGCCCGTCACCAGATAGGCGAGGTTCAGCGCCACCACATTCACGATCGGTCCGATGGCGTTCAGCAGCGCATGACGGAAAATCACGCGCTTGCGCGGCACGCCCTTCAGGATGGCCATCTCGATATAGGGCGAGCTCATCACATTCAGCACGGCGGCGCGGCTCATCCGGATGAGCTGCGAGGCGATGACGAAACTCAATGTGGTGATTGGCAGCGCGAAATGCGCGATCAACTCGAATATGCCCTTGCCCTCGGTCGAGCCGATGACAATGGCGTTGCCGATGCCGAGTACGAATACAAACAGCAGAACCAGCAGGGTAGCGGTGAAGAATTCCGGTGCGGCAACAAGTGACACGGATACAAGGGTCAGGACCCGGTCATAGACCGTGCCCGGATACATGGCAGCCGTGATGCCCAGCGCCAGCGAGATCGGCACGCCGATGGCAGCCGTCAGAGCGGATACGATGACAGTGTTCTTGTAACGGTCGGCGATCAGGTCGGAAATCGGCACGTCGCTGGCAAGCGAGGACCCGAGGTCACCCATGGCGAAGTTCTTCAGCCAGGTGAGATATTGAATGATGTAGGGCTTGTCGAGACCGAGACGCGCGCGGAACGCAGCGACATTCTCGGGGTGGCGGACTGGCCAAGACGGATTTGCGCCGCGTCACCAGGCAGGATCTTGGTGCCGAAGAAGATAATCAGTGAGACAGCAAGCACCGTTACCAGGCCAATGCCGAGTCTCTTCAGGATCAGGATCGTCATGTTTGGAAGTCCAATCAAAAAAACAGGCCCCATCTTGTCGATGGGGCCTGTCCTTATTTGTGGTTAGGCGTCGAGCCACATGGTGACTGGCGACTCCGCACCGCCGAAGTTGTTCAGCGGCACGTGGGTCAGGCCCTTCACCTTGTCGGAGACGGCGTCGACATAGTTCCGGTGGCCGGAAGGACGGTGCCGTTCTCGTTGTGGATCTTCTCCTGAAGCGTGTGGTACATCTCCTTACGCTTGGCAGGATCGGTCACACCGCGGACCTCGACCAGAATCTTGTCGAATTCCGGATCCTGGTGATAGGTCTCGTTCCAGGCCGCATCCGACTTGAAGGCGAGGGTCATCATCAGGTTCGCCGTCGGACGCATGTTCCAGGACACGACGCACATCGGCGCCTTCAGCCAGACCGCGCCCCAGTAACCGTCTGTGGTTACCTTCTGGACATCGATATTGAGGCCAATCTTGGCGGCTTCACGCTGCAGGAACAGGCACTGCTCGACCGCGCCAGGTGCGACTTCGGCAGCCACGATCGGAACCGTGGTATTGCCTATGCCGGACTTGTCGAAGTGATACTTCGCCTTGTCCGGATCCATCATCCGCTGCGGGATGTCCGGGCTGTGGTCGAAATAGGCCGGACCGATAGGCTGGTCGTTGCCGAGAGATGCCTGGCCCTTGAACACGCCTTTGACGAGACGCTCGCGGTCCATCAGGTACTTCATCGCCATGATCAGGTCGTGATTGCCCGACATGATCCATGTCCTTGCGACATGCGATGTTGATGTAGGCCGAGAACTCAAGCGACCAGACATTCTTGCCAGGTGCGGACTCGACCTGACCGATTGCCTTCGGAGGCAGGTTCACCATCGCGTCGACGTCGCCAGCCAGGAAGGCGTTCAGACGTGCGACCGGGTCACCAATGCCGAAATGCTCGATCTCGTCGAGATATCCGCCTTCGCCCCAGTAATTGCCGAAGCGCTCACCAATGGTGCGGACGCCAGGCTTGAACTCCTTGACCTTGTAGGGGCCGGTACCGACAGCAGTCGAGAAGTCGGTTGTGCCTTCCTGCAGGATCTTGAAGTGGAAGGTGCCAAGGGCAATCGGAAGGTCGGCGTTCGGCGAGGACAGGATGGCCTTCACCTCATAGTCGTTGACCTTCTTCCACTCCTTGACCATCTCGACAAGCGAAGAGGCGTTGGAGATGGAATCTGCGCCCATGTGACGGTTCATCGTGTAGATGACGTCGTCGGCGGTCAGGGTCTTGCCGTTGTGGAATTCGACGCCCTTGCGGATCTTGAAGGTCCACTCGGTGGCCGTGTCGTTCGACAGAACCTCTTCAGCCAGCTCGGGCTCGTAGCCGAGCTCCTTGGTCAGGCGGGTCAGCGAGCCGTAGTACATCCGACCACGGAAGTAGTCGAGAGCCGAGGTGTAGAGCGCCGGATCAAGCGTATCGTTCGGTCCGTGCTGGTCACCTGCGAATACCACGCGACCACCGCGCTTGGGCGTGTTGGCCCAGGCATCGGAGACACCGGTAAACAGCGTGCCGGAGGCTGCGGCCGTAGCACCGGCAGCCATCATATAGTGCATGAAGTCGCGTCGGCTGACGCCCTTCTTGACCATGTTGAGGAACCGTGCGCGGTCAGCTGGACTTAGCGTCTCGAGCACGGGATCATTGCGCTTTTCAGACATAAATCCCCCCTATGTCTTTCGTTGTTTTTCGCGCTTCAATTACGCGTTTGGACAAAAACCGTAACATGAAAAATTCTCACGGTTCAACAGCCGGAGGGGATGGAAATATAAAAAATCCGACGCTTTGTTCCAGAAAAGACCTGCTTTGCAGAGTGTCGGAGACAGATTGGGTGATACGTCAACAAACGCCATTTATGATGTGGAATGGCCCTTCAGGCATCGCCTGCACGCAGCACCTCTGTCTCAGACAGCGGTTCCCGACGCACCACCTTCCAGCTTGAATCCGGCTGCCTCTGCCAGCAGATCCGATCCCAGCTTCCGTCCTCCTTCGGCTCCCACCACCAGTTCTCGCCAACAAGGTCGCCGGTCCAGACATAAGCGATCAGACAGGCCTCGGTGCCGGTGCGCAATTCATGGACCTGATGCGGCGGGGTGACCGAATGTTCGCCCGCCTTGATATGCATCGACAGTTTCTCCCGACCGTGACGGATGTAAATTTCGCCTGACAGCACATGGTAGATTTCCAGCGCTGCGTGCTGATGAAGCGGATAGGTCACATATGGCGCGAGAAGAAAAAGGCCAAGATAAAGGTCTTTGCTGTGAAGTTTGCCGCGGCCTCCGATGACCTGGCCGGCCATCAGGCCGCCGGCAAGCGAAGGGTCCGTGTGGGACGAATCGAAAATCTGGTACCAGTCGAGATCACGCGCCAACGGCCGCAGCACTTCGGCAAGCGGAGAGACCGGCATGGCATCAAGAAGTGCCGGCAGTCTCGCCGATACCATCGGTGGCTGGTCTTCAACATCCAGATCCTGTGGTGTCGTGGTAACGGAGCGAAGGTCGCTTGCCAGCGTCTCGATAAGCGGCGCCTCCTTGGCGGTCGGCCGGACTGTCACATCAAAGGCATCGGCAAGACGGGTCTGCAGAAGGGGCTTGCTGCCTGCCCGAATGGTGTTTTCACCTGTCATCTGTCTCTCCTGTTGGACCGCGGCATCCGGCTTTGAGAGTTCTATAAGCACTCTCGGGCTGTCAATCTTCGTGACAACCTGACTGAAGAATTCAGGGGATGGGTCGCGGTTATGCCTTTTCAGTCGCCACTCCTATCACCGGGATGTAGCATTCACTTATGGTCGCCCGCCAAACCGATGGCGGGGCGGCTATGGGGATGCTGGATGAAGTTTTCGATTTTCGACAGACCAAGCGAAGACCGGCCGATGCTGGCGCTAGGCTTGCTGCTGTTCGGGGTCAGCCTGCTGTCGCTTCAGGATTCGCTGATCAAGCTGTTCGCCCCGCATACCAGTTTCTGGCAGCTGCAGCTCATCCGTTCGAGTTTCAACATGCTGTTTGCTGTCGGCCTTGCGGCGCTTGCCGGCGGCTTTCACCTGCTCTGGCCGCAGCGGCTTTGGCCGGCGGTGGTGCGCGGTGTGATGCTGGCGGTCTGCATGCTGTGCTTTTTCGGGGCCTCGCAACAGATCACGGTCGCGCAGATGGCCACCGGCCTTTACACCTATCCGTTGTTCATCACGCTCCTCGCCGGCCCCGTTCTGGGCGAGCGGATCGGGCCCTGGCGGATCGGCGCGCTGGTTCTTGGCGCGGCGGGGTGTCTTCTCGTTCTTGATCCCTTTGCGGATGGCGGCAGCTATTTCCAGATGATTCCTGTGCTCGCCGGGTTTTTCTATGCCTGCAATGTTCTGGTGTTGCGTCGCTATTGCCGAAGCGAAAGCGCGCTGGCACTGGCGTTCATTGTTGCCATTGTCTTCATGCTGACGGGGTTTGGCGGCGCGGTCGGGCTTGAACTTTTTCAGGCACCGACGTCCTGGCAGCAGACCGTGCCTTTCATTTTTGTCGGTTGGCCGCCGCTGGCAATCGCCATGGTCGGGATATTTGCCTGTTTCTCGGCGCTCAACCTGATTGGAAACCTGTTCCTCAGCCGTGCCTATCAGACAGCCGACAGCAGCTGGCTTGCGCCGCTTGATTTCATCTATCTTCTGTTTGTCGCGATTTGGGGCCGTGTGTTGTTTGACAGCTGGCCGGCCCCGCTTGCCTGGCTCGGTATGGCGATGATCGCCGCCGCCGGCATCGTTACCGCGATGCGAGAACAGCGCCGTGACCAGTCAACCGCCTCGCCGACGCAAGCGGGGTCTGGCAGGCGCGAGTGAAATCCTCTACATCATGCCAGTGAAATCTGAGGCCCGTGATTGAAGAGGGGTTTGGCGCCGAATGGCCGACAAGAACGACATCAAGATTATCATCAAGGAATCGCCCATCCACGGGTTGGGTGTTTTTGCGCGGCAGGACATCGTTGCCGGCGAAACGCTGGAGCGTTGCGCCTATATCGTTATCGATGATGACGATCTTCAGGAGACCAACCGGCTGAATGACTATCTGTTTACCAGCCCGGACGACCCGAACGACTACCTGGTGGTGATGGGCTGCGGCATGCTCTACAACCATGCCTCGCCGCCGAATGCCAAATGGGAAGTGGACGAGACCGACAACCGGTTCCTGCGGTTCTATGCCGATTGTGACATTGGTGCCGGAGAAGAAATCTTCCACGACTATGGCGAGGAATACTGGACCACCCGCGCCGAAGACTAGGGTCAGCCGGCCGCCGGAAGGCTCTTCAGTGTTTCATAGGCCGTGCCTGCCGCAAGCCAGGCAAAGGCCAACGCACACAGACGGTATGTCCATACCCGCCACAGCTCTCCCCGCCCGCCAAACAGCCAGCTGACAGCGCCGGCGCACACAAAGCACCAGAGAACTGACGAGGCCATGAAGCCGGCAAAGAATATGGCATAATCGATCCGGTCAGGGTTGCTCACGCCAAGTGCGCCGAACGCGCGCCAAGCGCCGCCCAGTAGGCGACATTCTGCGGGTTCGACAGTGCCAGAATGGCCCCCGACCGCAAGGCGGTGCCGGTGGCGCCGACCGACCCGGTGGCGGAAGGTGGTGTGACGCTTTCTCGCCAGCTATCGAAAGCAAGCCACGCAAGATAGGCCGCGCCGCCAATCCCCACCGGTATCCGCAGCATTTCCGTCTGTAGCAGCAAGCCAATGCCGGCAAGGCCGAGGATGGCCCATGCGGCATCGCCGACAAGCGAGCCGATCTGTACCGCCAGCGCCGGCCGGTAGCCGCCATCAACCCCGCGCCGGATGGTTTCCGCAAACACCGCGCCCGGAGCCGCGTTGAATATCAGTCCGAGCAGGAAGGCCATGCCGAACAGGCTGAGGGCGGGCGTGATCATGGGTGGGTTTTGATCCTGTGCGAAAGGGCGCTGGTGTAAGTCCCGTCTGCAGCATGGGGCTTGTTGCCCTTGCATTTCAAGAGGCGAGTTATAAACTGGCGGCTCGTCGCAATCCGCGGAATTTTCTTTGTCTGTTTACTGGGAAAGTGGAGCCATGTCGCCCTCTGCGCTACCGCGTGCCACCAAAATCGTCGCCACCATCGGGACCGCCAGCGGAACGCCGGAGGCGCTACGCGAGCTGCTGGCAGCCGGCGTCAATGTGTTCCGTCTGAATTTCTCACACGGAACCCAGGGCGAACAGGCCGAGCGGATCAGTGCCATCCGAGCGCTGGAGGAAGAGACCGGCCACCCGGTCTGTATTCTTGCTGACCTTCAGGGGCCGAAACATCGCGTAGGCCCGGTCGAGGAAGGCGTTGTGCTCGCCGCCGGTGACAGTTTCGTGTTCGACCGTTCGACCGATATCGGCAACGCATCACGGGTCGGCCTGCCGCATCCGGAAATATTTGCCGCGCTGCAGCCGGGCGCGCGCCTGCTGATCGATGACGGCAAGCTCGTCCTTCGGGTGACAAGCATCGGTGATGACAGCTTCACCACCACGGTCGAGGTCGGCGGCCCGCTCAGCAGCCGCAAGGGCGTCAATCTTCCCGACCTGTTGCTCGAAAGCCCGCCCCTGACCGAAAAAGACAAGTCTGATCTCGCTTTCGCCCTTGATTGCGGTGTCGATTGGGTGGCGCTGTCCTTTGTCCAGCGTGCGCGTGATGTGATCGAAGCCAAGGCGGCAATCGACGGTCGTGCTGCTCTGATGTCGAAGATCGAGAAGCCTGCCGCACTTGCCGAGCTGTCCGATATCGTCACCGCATCTGACGGTGTGATGGTGGCGCGTGGCGATCTTGGCGTCGAGTTGCCGCCTGAAGAGGTGCCCGGCTGGCAGAAGCGGATCGTCGCGGAATGCCGGATGGTCGGCAAGCCGGTGGTTGTCGCCACCCAGATGCTGGAATCAATGATCACCAACCCGACCCCGACAAGGGCCGAAGCCTCGGACGTCGCCGGCGCGGTGTTTGACGGTGCGGATGCGGTGATGCTGTCCGGCGAGACAGCGGTCGGCAAATATCCCGTGGAGACGGTGAAGATCATGGGGCGTATCATCGCCGCTGCCGAGGGGCATATCATGGCTCACCCGGAAAACGCGCCGCCAAAGCTGCCGACCGAGCCGAGCCTGTATCACGCTGTCGCCCTTGCCACCGTGTCGCTTGCCGAAACGGTTGGTGCCGAGGTAATCGTGGCCTTCTCGACATCGGGCAACACAGCAGTGCGGATTGCGCGCGAGCGTCCCAGAATTCCGTTCCTTGTGCTCTCTCCGTTTGTTGAAGTGCGGCGTAGGCTGGCCATCTTGTGGGGAACGCAGACAGCGGGAAGCACAATCACCGAGGATTTTGAAGCTGCCATTGAAGAGGGTGTGGCCGAGATCAGCGGCCGCGGCATCGCCGCTGCCGGTGCGCATGTGGTGATTGTTGCGGGCATGCCGTTCGGCATCGCCGGCACCACGAACTCGATACGGGTCGCAACGATCTAGGGCTGGCGGCCGCTTCGTTTCAAATCCACAGCGACATCGGTGACCAGCCCCGGCGAGTTGGCCACACGGCTGATCAGTGTGCGACTGGCGCCGGGAGCGAGAGCCAGTTCCGTGATGCGATGGGCCTGGTCATCAGAATATTGCCTTCCGCGTCCAGCAACTTCACCGTCACCCGTTCCGGCGCGCCCTCGGCGGTTCCCAGATTGGCGAGTGTTACTGTGACAAGAAGGGCATTTTCGTCGGCACCGCTATAGGAAAAGCTGGCATCAGTTACCGCAAGGCGTGCCGCAGGGGCCGCCATCAGCCCTGCCAGCGGTGTGCTGTTCGGTGTGACGCGCTCGACGACCGCAAGGGCCGCGCCGGCAAGAACGGCCCCGCTGACGATCACCAGAATGGCGGTTTTCAGCCAGCCTCGTCCGTTGGTCTTTCCGGCAACCCGCTTGCCGGACGCAGCATTCATTCCGTCAAAGAGATCACTTCGCGCATTGGCACGCCCGATTTCATCGGGTGCCATCTGATGGCGGCAATGCGGGCATTCGACAAGAACGAATTCGTCGGCAGCAAGGTGTGTTAACGAATAGCGGTCTCTTCATGTGGTGCAGATACCTACACGGCGGTTCGGATTGGGCCGGCTGGGTTTTGCCGATCCGGCTGAATTGTCGTTGACCGGTCGGAAAATCTCATCACATTTGTGGCAGGCGATCCGGACTTTCTGGCCGGCATTCGCCGCCGCCGCGAGCATTTCGTGATCGACGGCGCAGTTGGCGCCACATGACGGACATCTGTGGATATCGCTGTCTGGCGCTGCGAGAATCAGGGTCACCGCTCTGTCACCCCATGACAAATCAGATCGTCCGGAAGCCACCTTCCGGCTGGTGCGAGACACTCTACGGACAGGCTGGAATAAGTCAATCGAAGGGGGGCGGACTAGAGCGCGCGGCCACGCAATGTGGCGCGCAACTCACGGATCATCGCCTCGGCCTGGTCCATATGCGGGTTCACCCGCACCGCCGCTTCGAAAGCCTGCAGCGCCGCCGGAAGATCACCAGATCGCATATTGATCATTCCAAGCCCGCTGAGAGCCCCGAAATGACGTGGCTCAAGATCGATGACACGGGCAATGTCGCTTCGCGAGCCTCTGTCATCGCCGCGCATGAACCTGACGGTGGCACGTTTGTTCCAGGCCTCGGCATGCGTTGGATGAGTGCCGATGATTTCGGTGAAAATGCGCTCTGCATTGCGGAGCTGGCCAAGATTCATCTGGCGGATGCCGATGGCCATCAGGTTGGTTGCGCGCGGGTCATCCTCGAACGCCATCCATCGTTGCCAGATTTCGGAAACGACATTTTTCGCGACGGCATCGCTGGTAACCCGCTGAAGCTCGGAAAACAGCCCGTCCAGATCCGGGTCCCGCTGGTCTGCACCGGCATGGCCGGCGGCGAGGCCGACGAACAATGCTGCGGCGACGAATCTGCCAAAGTTGCGTTTCAACAAACCATGTCTCATCAGAACCATATAGGCAGCAACCGGCTGGCAGCCAAGGGGTTCGGGATGCTGAAGAGCCAGCGCCGTCAGGCGAACCCGGCGTTCAGCTTTGTATTCAGGCTTAACTTTTTGTCCAGGGCAGGCCGTGGAACTTCCATCCCTCGACATTGTTGCGATGGCCATTTTCGTCGCCGCGGCCCTCGAATCCTTCGATGACATTGACCAGTGAATTATATCCCTCGGCGGCAAGCAAGCGACAGGCATTTGCCGAACGGCCGCCGACACGGCAGATGACATAGACCGGCGCGGCCGGATCGACCACGGCCTTCACCTGCTCCAGGAAGTCCGGGTTGGGTCGGCCTGATTCATCGGAAATCGCGGCGAGAAACGGTTTTTTGCCAATCTTCGACAGGTCGGGCGTGCCGGTGAAATGCCACTCGGCAGGTGCGCGGCAGTCGATCAGGACAGCGTCGCTCTTCTGCGAGAGTTCCTCATAGGTCTCCAGCGGGGTCAGTTCACGAAACATGGCTTTCCCTTTTTTCTGCGTTCTGGCAGTTTGGACCACCAGCAAGACACCACCTGAATGTCCGGGCCACCGCGGTGAAAGTAGCAAAGGTAACGACCATGATTAAAGCGCTAATTGTCGACCAGGCAGACGATGATTCCGTATCCGCAAACATCCGTGAGATCGAAGCGTCGCAACTTCCCGATGATGGCGAGGTTGATATCGCAGTCGAATATTCGACGATCAACTACAAGGACGGTTTGTGCCTGAACGGCCTTGGCCGGTTGGTACGCACCTATCCGCATGTACCGGGAATCGATCTTGCGGGAACTGTGATTTCCAGCCGTGCCGACGGGATTGCCGAGGGCGACCGGGTGACGATGAACGGCTTTCGCAGCGGCGAGATCCGCTGGGGCGGCTATGCACACGGGCGAACGGCAAGGCTGAATGGATCGTGAAGCTTCCCGACGGGATGAGCACGCGCCATTCCCAGATGCTTGGCACCGCCGGGTTCACCGCCATGCAGTCGATCCTGCGGCTCGAGGCAAACGGCATGACGCCTGATGGCGGCGAGGTGCTGGTTACCGGCGCCGGCGGCGGCGTTGGCTCGGTGGCGACGGTGCTGCTGGCCAAACGCGGCTATCAGGTTGCGGCGATGACCGGCCGCGCCGAGATCGCCGATTATCTGACCGGCCTTGGTGCCAGCCGGATCGTCAGCCGCGAGGAGATGCTCGATGATCCCGGCAAGCCGATGGAATCGGGTGTCTGGGGCGGCTGCATCGACTGTGTCGGCGGTCAGATCCTCGCCCGTGCCATCAAGCAGATGAATTACGGCTGCGGCATCGCCTCGCTCGGCAACACCGCCGGCGTGAAGATGGAGGCAAGCATCATCCCGTTCCTGCTTCGCGGCGTTGCTGTTCTCGGCATTGATTCGGTTATGGTTCCGGTGGCCGAGCGCCAGAAAATCTGGGCGGCGCTTGATGCCGGCATGCCGCGTGACGTGCTGGAGAGCATGGCTGAGGAAATCGGCCTTGCATATGTTCCGGAGTACGGAAAGAAGATTCTCGAAGGCAAGGTTCGCGGCCGCATTCTGGTGAATGTGAACAACTAGGTTTTCCATGCCGAATTTGCTTGCGGCGTTTGAAAAAACGCAGCACGGTTTTTTCACGAGAACCGCCAGCTTGTGAGGCATGTGATGGACCAGACAATCATTGGCTCTAATCGCCGGATCGATCCGACCCGGCGCGCGCATCTGAAACCCGACCTGACACCCGACGACAATGACCGGGTGGAAATCGGACCTACCGACCTTGCCTTCGCCGAATGGAAGGCTGCCGGGATCGAGGCGCCGGACATGCCGGCGCTTCGCGAATACAGGCTGTCGCGGCTTCAGGAACAGATCCGCAAGCATGACTGTGCCGGCCTGCTGCTGTTCGATCCGCTGAACATCCGCTATGCCACCGACACCACCAATATGCAGCTATGGATCGCGCATAACGCGGCGCGCGCCTGCTTCGTGCCGCCCGAGGGCAAGGTAATCCTGTGGGATTTCCATAATTGCGAGCATCTGTCGGCACATCTGCCGCTTGTCGGCGAGGTGCGCCACGGTGCTAGCTTCTTCTACTTCGAGACCGGCGACAAGACCGAGGCGGCAGCCGCCCATTTTGTCGACGAGGTGATCGATGTGATGAAGTCCTATGGCGGCGCGAACAAGCGTCTTGCCGTCGACAAGATCGAGACCCCGGGCTATGTGCGGCTGGTCGAGAAGGGCATCGAGATCATCGAGGGTCAGATGCTGACCGAGCATGCCCGCGCCATCAAGAACGACAACGAGATCCGCGCCATGCGCTGCGCCGTCCATGCCTGCGAGATGGCGGTCGAGGAAATGCGCTATGCGATGCGTCCGGGCGTATCGGAGAACGAGATGTGGGCGGCGCTTCATGCCGGCAACATCAAGCGGGGCGGTGAATGGATCGAAACCCGCATCCTGTCTTCAGGCCCGCGCACCAACCCCTGGTTCCAGGAATGTGGCCCGCGGATCATGCAGGAAGGCGACATGATGGCCTTCGATACCGATCTTGTCGGCACCTACGGCTATTGCTGTGATATCTCGCGAAGCTGGATTGTCGGCGGTGTCGCTCCGACCGAAGAGCAGAAAACCCTCTACAAGGTCGCCTATGAGCATGTGATGACCAATATCGGCCTGATCAAGCCGGGAATGAGTTTCGCCGAAATGACGGCAAAGGCACATCGGCTTCCCGAGGAATACCGCGCCCTTCGCTACGGCGTTCTCGCCCATGGTGTCGGGTTGTGCGACGAATATCCGTGTGTGCGCTATCCCGAGGATGTCGAGGCGCATGGCTATTCCGGCAGCTTCGAGCCGGGAATGACGCTGTGTGTCGAGGCCTATATCGGTGCCGTCGGCGGGCTCGAAGGCGTGAAGCTCGAGGAACAGGTGCTGATCACCGAGACAGGCTGCGAGATGCTGTCGACCTATCGCTATGAGGACGCGCTGCTGGCCTGAGCCAAGCTTGTTGTCTGGCCGGGGTATTTTGGGCCGGGGTCTTTTCGGGTCGTGGCGCTATTTCCTGACGACCACGCCGATATGCGGCAGGTTGCGTCCCTGCTGCGCGAAAGTCGATCCCGTAGCCGATCACGAACTCGTCCGGAATTTCAAAGCCGACCCAGTCGATCTCGACATCGACCTCGCGCCGTGACGGCTTGTTCAGAAGCGCGCAGACGCGAAGTGAGCGCGGCTCGCGTGTTTCGAGAATGTCATAGACCTGCGACAGGGTATGGCCGGTGTCGATAATATCCTCGACAATCAGCACGTCGCGTCCCTTGATCGGGGTTTCCAGATCCTGAATGATCCGCACCTGGCGCGATGATTCCATCTTGTCGCCATAGCTCGACACAGTCATGAAATCGACTTCCACCGGCAGGTCGAGCCGCCGCACCAGATCGGCAATGAAGACAAAGGAGCCGCGAAGCAGGCCAACGACCACAAGCTGCTCGGTGTCGCGATACTGTTCCTTGATCATCCGTGCCAGCTGCGTCGTTCGCGCCGCGATCTCGGTCTCGGTGATCAGGATTTCAATATCATGCCCGGTGGAGAGGACGGTCATGGCAGGGCTCCGCGCCTTGGCAATGAAAAAGCCGCCGCAGTATAGGCCAGCCTTTCGCGAATAGAAAGGAAGGCCTTGTATCCGGTTTCAGTTTAGAACCCGATAGGGGCTGCCGACATCTCGTGATATTTTGGCCGTGATATTTTGGCCGTGTTATCGTGGCGCGTGTTTATAATCTGCCGACACTCTCGGCAGCAGGAGGATCTGGAACGAATGTCGAAAATCGCGTTTCTCGGGCTTGGGGTCATGGGCTATCCAATGGCAGGCCATATCGCTGCCGCAGGTCACGATGTGACCGTCTATAATCGCACCACCGCACGGGCCGAAGCCTGGGTGGCGAAAGCATGGTGGCAGTCATGCCCCGACACCGGCGGCGGCTGCTGCCGGGGCCGACATCGTGCTGTCCTGTGTCGGTGATGATCCGGATGTGCTGCAGGTGGCGCTGGGGCCGGACGGGGCGATCCCGGTCATGCGTGAGGGCGCCATCTATATCGACAACAGCACCGTGTCGGCGGATGTCGCCCGCAAGCTGGCGGCGGCTGGCAGCGAACATGGCATCAGCACGCTGGATGCACCCGTCTCCGGCGGTCAGGCCGGCGCCGAGAACGGCAAGCTGACGGTGATGGTCGGCGGCGCGCAGGACACATTCGACGCCGCGCTCGCCGTCATGCAGTGCTATGGCGCGCGGGTCGTTCATATGGGCGATGCCGGCACCGGCCAGCAGGCGAAGATGGTCAACCAGATCTGTATCGCCGGCGTGCTTCAGGGGCTGTCGGAAGGGCTGAATTTCGCGATCGAGGCCGGGCTGGATACCGATGCGCTTCTCGAGGCGATTTCCGGCGGTGCGGCGCAGTCATGGCAGATGGTCAATCGTGGCCAGACCATGGTGAAGAACGAATTCGATTTCGGGTTTGCGCTCGACTGGATGCGCAAGGATTTGCGGATCTGTTTCGAGGAGGCGGAACGCACCGGCGCGAACCTGACGGTGACCAAAATCGTCGCCGGCTATTATGACGAGTTGTCGGAAGCAGGCCACGGCCGCAACGATACCTCGGCCCTGATCAGGCGCCTGCGGAACAGCTGATGGCAGGATGACCTGACCCCTCCGCACAATCGGAAATGTAACGGCTCCGGTGGCATGTTACCGGGGCCGTTATTGTGTCTGCTGGGATTGTGTCTGCGGGGCGACTGGTATGGATCAGAGTCCCACGCAGACGAACTTGATCTCGAGGAACTCGTCGATGCCGTATTTCGAGCCTTCGCGGCCGAGGCCCGAGCTCTTCACCCCGCCGAACGGTCCGACCTCGGAGGAGAAGATGCCGGTATTCGCCGAGACCATGCCATATTCCAGCGCCTCGCTGACGCGGAACAGGCGCGAGGTGTTGTTGGTGAAGATATAGGCGGCAAGCCCGAATTCGGTGTCGTTCGCCATCGCCACCGCCTCATCGTCGGTGGAGAAGCGGAACAGCCCGGCCACCGGCCCGAAGGTTTCCTCGCGGAACATCTCCATCTCGGTCGTCATGCCGGTCAGCACGGTCGGCTCGAAATAGGTGCCGCCAAGCGCGTGCCGGCCGCCGCCGGTCAGCACCTCGGCGCCCTTGGCGCGGGCGTCGGCGACATGGCGCTCGATCTTGTCGAGACCCTGGCCGTCGATGATCGGCCCTGCTCGACCCCGTCCTCCATGCCGTTGCCGACCTTCATCGCGGCAGTCGCCTCGGTCAGGCGGCTGGCGAACTCGTCATAGATTCCGTCCTGCACGAAGATGCGGTTGGCGCAGACACAGGTCTGGCCGGCATTGCGGTATTTCGAGGCCATGGTGCCGGCGATGGCCGTGTCGATATCGGCATCGTCGAAGACGATCAGCGGCGCGTTGCCGCCGAGCTCGAGGCTCATCTTCTTCAGTGTGTCGGCGCTCTGGCGCATCAGTATGCGGCCGACCTCGGTCGAGCCGGTGAAGGTCATCTTGCGGATGCGGTCGTCATCGCACAGCGTCTTGCCAATGGCCGGGCCGTCCATGCCGGTAACGATGTTGATGACACCGGCGGGGATGCCGGCGCGCTCGGCCAGCTCGGCAAGCGCCAGCGCCGACAGCGGTGTCTGCTCGGCAGGTTTCAGCACACAGGCGCAGCCCGCGGCGATCCCCGGGGCGACCTTGCGGGTGATCATCGCGATCGGAAAATTCCACGGGGTGATCGCGCCAAACACGCCGATAGGCTGCTTGAAGGTCAGGAAGCGCTTGTCCGGGATCGGGCTTTCCATGACATCACCGCAAATCCGTCGCGCCTCTTCGGCGAACCAGTCGATGAAGCTCGCGCCATAGGCAATCTCGCCGCGCGCCTCGGTGATCGGCTTGCCCATCTCGGTGGTCAGGATGACGGCCAGATCCTCGGCATTCGCCATGATCAGCTCGTACCATTTGCGCATCACCATGGCACGGTCCTTGGCGGTGCGGGCGGCCCAGGCTTTCTGTGCCGGTACCGCGGCGTCGATGGCGGCTGTGGTTTCGGTCGCGCCGAGATCCGCCACCTCGGCGATGGTCTCGCCGGTGGCCGGGTTGGTCACGGCAAACCGCTTGTCCCCGGGGCGGCAGTCCAGGCGCCGTTGACATAGGAATCGGTGCGAAGAAGGGTCGGGTCGGTCAGGTTCATCTTGGTATCACTCCGAAGAAGAAGATGCTGAAGCAGCGGTTATCTGCGTGGTGTCAGTTTTTCGGTGGCAGCTGGCGCCAGTGCATGTCGTCGAACGGTGCGCCGCCGGCGCCAAGCCGGTGGGCGCGTGCCACTTCGACGTAATGTCTTGCTGCGCGCGTGATGTTGGCGACATCTTCATCGCTCATATCGCGCATTTTCTGCGCCGGACGCCCGGCCCAGATTTCGCGCGCCGGGATCACCTTGCCGGGGGTCAGCATCGCGCCGGCGGCGAGCATGCCCTGCGGTTCAATCACGGCGCCGTCCATCACCATTGACCCCATGCCGACAAAGGCGCCGTCGCCGATGGTACAGGCATGCACCAGTGCGCTGTGTCCGACGGTGACATTGTCACCGATGATGGTCGGGTGGTTGCGGCTGTCGATGTGAAGGCAGCAATTGTCCTGGATGTTCGTATTTTCGCCGATGATGATGTAGTTGTTGTCACCGCGAAGCGTTACCTGATGCCAGATCGAGCTGTTCGCACCGACGCGCACAGCGCCGATGATGGCCGCTGTCGGGGCGATAAAGGCGCTGGCGTCGATCTCGGGGACAAGATCCATGAAGGGTGCGATATAGGCGCGCTGGATGTGTGCGCCGGACGGTCCGTCCTCGGTCAGGTCATAGCTCATGGGTCTGTGTCTCCGGACAATGGGTCGATGACAAGATTTGGCGCTATCGCGTGGTCATTTATAGTGATATTTCGCCATCTTATTCATTGAAAACGGGGCGCGTTGCTCCAAGATGAGACTTAACTGAAATCTACGGAGGCTGACATGGCATTCACTCTACCGGACCTGCCCTATTCTCACGATGCGCTGGCAGGATTGGGCATGAGCGCGGAAACGCTCGAATATCATCATGACCTGCACCACAATGCCTATGTCGTGAACGGCAACAAGCTGATCGCCGGCACCGAGTGGGAAGGCAAATCGCTCGAGGACATCATCACCGGCACCTATGATTCGTCGGCGGTGGCGCAGAACGGCATTTTCAACAATGCCTCGCAGCACTGGAATCATATGAAATTCTGGGAAATGATGGGCCCCGGCGAGACCGGTATGCCGTCCGAACTGGCAGCCGCCCTGAATGACAGCTTCGGCAGCGTCGACGCGTTCAAGGACGAGTTCAAGGCCGCCGGCGCCGGACAGTTTGGTTCAGGCTGGTGCTGGCTTGTGAAGGATGCGGATGGCGGGCTGAAGGTCACCAAGACCGAAAACGGCGTGAATCCGCTCTGCTTCGGCCAGACAGCGCTTCTCGGCTGCGATGTGTGGGAACACTCCTATTATATCGACTTCCGGAACAAGCGTCCCGACTACCTGTCGAACTTCCTCGACAAGCTGGTCAACTGGGAATATGTCGCTGGCCAGCTCTAGGCCCGACTGCCGACACCAGACTTGATATCACTATAGGTGCCCCGCCCGGCAGTTCGCCGAGGCGGGGTTTCTCTTGCTCCGTTGCAGTGGTTGTCTGACTCCATCCGGGTCAGATGCCCCATTTCCACCCCATTCAGGCCATAAAGAAACAATGAATCAGGGTTAGACAGGGTTCAGAACCTGTTCACACCCTGGCAAGGAGAGAAGAAATGGTAGCCGCATTGGTGATTTTGGTGGGACTCGGCATCTATAACAGTGACGCCGTTTCCGAGTTCCGTGCACACAGCAACAATAACCCTGAATATGTGTTCGCCTTCGTCGAGGACTGCGACAGCGGGCTTCGCGACTCCGGATACGCCTACGCGCCGGCCGGCAGCATCATGCTGAAGCAGGTCAATCGCGACGGCACCGTCGGCGAGGTTTGCACCGACTGATCGGGCAGAACCGGCAAAACTGGTCAGGGCAAGCGACAGACTATTCGTCTGATCCGCTTCCCACCATGCTGTTCACCCGAAGACGCAGTGCGTTCAGCCTGATGAATCCGTGCGCATCAGCATGGTCGTAATCGACAGCGCCTTCCTCGAAGGTGACGAGATCGGCATTGTAGAGCGAGTTTGGTGACTTCCGGCCGGTGACGGTCACATTACCCTTATAGAGCTTGACCCGCACCACGCCGCGTACCGCGTCGCGGCAACTGTCGATGGCGGCCTGCAGCATTTCGCGCTCGGGCGCGAACCAGAACCCGTTATAGACAAGCTCGGCATAGCGCGGCATCAGCTCGTCCTTCTGGTGCGCCGCACCGCGGTCGAGCGTGATCGATTCCATGGCCCGCCTTGCGGTGAGCAAAATGGTGCCGCCCGGGGTTTCGTAGACCCCCCGTGATTTCATGCCGACAAACCGGTTCTCGACAAGATCGAGGCGGCCGATACCGTTGGCGCCACCAAGCTCGTTCAGCTTCGTCAGCAGCGTTGCCGGGCTCATTTTCACGCCATCGATGGCGACCGGGTCGCCGGCCTCGAACTCGATCTCGATTTCGGTCGGCTTGTCCGGTGCGTCTTCCGGCGAAACGCTGCGCGAGAACACATATTCCTCGGGCGCGACCCACGGATCCTCCAGCACTTTGCCTTCGGCCGATATGTGCAGAAGGTTGGCGTCGACGCTGAACGGTGCCTCGCCGCGCTTGTCACGCGGGATCGGGATCTGGTTCTGTTCGGCATATTCAATCAGCTTGGTGCGCGAGCCGAGATCCCATTCACGCCAGGGTGCGACCACCCGGATGTCGGGCTGCAGCGCGTAATAGGCAAGCTCGAAACGGACCTGGTCATTGCCCTTGCCGGTGGCGCCATGTGAAACGGCGTCTGCACCGACGGCGCGGGCAATCTCAATCTGGCGCTTGGCAATCAGCGGGCGCGCAATCGATGTGCCCAGAAGATACATGCCTTCGTAAAGCGGGTTTGCGCGGAACATCGGGAAGACATAATCACGCACGAATTCCTCGCGGAGATCCTCGATGAAGATTTCCTTGATGCCCAGCATCTCTGCTTTGGCGCGCGCTGGTTCCACCTCTTCGCCCTGGCCGATATCGGCGGTGAAGGTGACGACTTCCGCGTTATAGCGATCCTGCAGCCAGCGCAGGATGACCGAGGTGTCGAGCCCGCCGGAATAGGCAAGCACGACCTTTTTGATTTGATCCTGTTTCATGGCGGTTGTCTTAGCCGATCACCCGCCGCCTCGCAACGCAGATTTTCAGGGCTTTTGCTCTGTTCCGACTTCACCTTGGGAGGCGGTTCTGGGTCGTTTTGTGGCGACGAGGGCAAACTGTCGCAGAGCTATGGCAGGTAAGCCACATGACACGGTGCCTCTTATCACAAAGGAATCCCCGCCATGAGCCCAAAGTCGGATATTGAAATTGCCCGCGCAGCCTCCAAGCAGCCGATTCAGGATATCGGCGCCAAACTTGGTATTCCGTCGCAGGATCTGCTGCCTTTCGGCCATGACAAGGCAAAGGTTTCGGCAGAATTTATCAAGGCTCAGTCCGGCAAGCCCGACGGCAAGCTGATTCTGGTCACCGCCATTAACCCGACACCCGCCGGCGAGGGCAAGACCACGACGACTGTCGGTCTCGTCGACGGCCTGAACGCCATCGGCAAGCAGGCGACCGTCTGTATCCGCGAGGCCTCGCTTGGTCCCTGCTTCGGCATGAAGGGTGGCGCCGCCGGCGGCGGCTATGCCCAGGTCGTACCGATGGAAGAAATGAACCTTCATTTCACTGGCGACTTCCATGCGATCACTTCGGCCCACAATCTGCTGTCGGCGATGATCGACAACCACATCTACTGGGGCAACGAGCTCGGTATCGACCAGCGCCGCGTTGTCTGGCGCCGCGTCGTCGATATGAATGACCGCGCGCTTCGTGACATCGTCACCAGCCTTGGCGGCGTATCCAACGGCTTCCCGCGTCAGGCCGGCTTCGACATCACCGTCGCATCCGAGGTCATGGCAATCCTCTGCCTCGCCACCGACATCGAAGACCTGCAGAAGCGTCTTGGTGATATCATTGTCGCCTACCGGCGCGACCGTTCGCCGGTATTCTGCCGCGACATCAAGGCCGACGGCGCGATGACCGTGCTGCTGGCACAGGCGATGCAGCCGAACCTTGTGCAGACCCTCGAGAACAATCCGGCCTTTGTGCATGGCGGCCCGTTCGCCAACATCGCGCATGGCTGTAATTCCGTGATCGCGACCAAGACGGCACTGAAGCTGTCCGACTATGTCGTGACCGAGGCCGGTTTCGGCGCCGATCTTGGTGCCGAGAAATTCATGAACATCAAGTGCCGCAAGGCCGGCATCGCGCCAAGCGCGGTCGTCCTTGTTGCCACTGTCCGTGCGATGAAGATGAATGGCGGTGTTGCCCGCGCCGATCTCGGCACCGAAAATGTCGCCGCTGTCGAAGCCGGCTGCGCCAACCTTGGCCGTCATATCGAGAACCTCAAGGGCTTTGGTGTTCCGGTCGTTGTTGCCATCAACCACTTCCTCGGCGACACCGATGCCGAGGTAAAGGCGATTCAGGATTATGTGGCCGACCAGGGCAGCGAGGCGATCATTTCGCGTCACTGGGAACTTGGTGGCAAGGGTGCCGAGGCACTGGCCACGCGGGTTGCCGAGATTGCCGATTCCGAAATCAGCAACTTCGCGCCGATCTATCCCGACGAAATGCCGCTGTTCGAAAAAATCGAGACCATTGCCAAGCGCATCTACCGCGCCGACGAGGTTCTCGCCGACCAGCGTATCCGCGACCAGCTTCGCCAGTGGGAAGAGGCAGGATACGGCAATCTGCCGGTCTGTATGGCGAAGACCCAGTACAGCTTCAGCACCGACCCGAATCTGCGTGGTGCGCCGACCGGCCATTCTGTGCCGGTCCGTGAAGTCCGTCTGTCGGCTGGTGCCGGCTTCATCGTCGCCATCTGCGGCGAGATCATGACCATGCCCGGCCTGCCGCGCATGCCGGCTGCCGAAAGCATCATGATGAATGACAGTGGCGAGATCGAAGGCCTGTTCTAGGCTCTCGCTTCCAGACTTTTGTAAGGGCCCCGGGTTTTCCGGGGCCTTTTCTTTTGCTAGAGCGAGGCGGCAGCTGCCACCAGAGCATGGTGCAGCGATGCGGCCGATGACCGTGGCCCGAGAATGG
Source organism: Alphaproteobacteria bacterium (assembly GCA_038144055.1). Taxonomy (GTDB): domain Bacteria; phylum Pseudomonadota; class Alphaproteobacteria; order Puniceispirillales; family Puniceispirillaceae; genus UBA8309. The sequence continues at coordinate 371,223 of JAYQNB010000004.1, forward strand.
TGAAATCTGTTCCGCCGGCGCGGCAGACAATCACGCAATGCATATGGTGAATGGCTGTCCGCGTGGCACTGCCGGCCCGCATGCGCCGGGTATCGGCACCACTCAGCCGCTCAAGCATGGCGACAACATTGCCGCCCGTCACATCGAACCGCACCCAGGCATCGGACTGGTCGGTGACCGCGGCGCTGGTGCCAAAGGCTGCCGCCAGTGTTACGGCGTCGATTCCCTCGACCAGATACTGGTCCGGACCCATCCAGACAGTGCTGGCGTGTTTGTCGCCCCCAGCATTTCCCGCAGCATGACCCGGGGCCGGCATGTCGCCAAGCTGGCTTGCCGCAGCCTTTTTGAAGGCGGCGCCCTTGCCTTTCAGCATGGCGAGCGAGGCCATCACGGCGTCGCTGACCTCGCGGATGCGGTTGCCGCCAATGGTCTCGTCGAACGGGATCGTATCGCCAAGCGCGGTTGTCGGGGTCAGGCTAGCCACGGAGACGCTCTCCCTCAGGATCAATGAAATGCGGGCTGCAGATTCGGACCAGTGCGGACCGCCCCTCGAGCGGGTTCAGCGCACGCACTACCTCGCCGTGGCGCTCGGCACCTCGGGTGATGAAGCCAAGACCGATCGAGGCACCGATATGCGGCGAGTAGGCTGCCGAGGTGACATAGCCCCGGTCATGCGCGGCATCCACCGGACCTTCTGTATCGAACAGGTGTGATCCGGCGATCACCTGACCATCATCGAGCGCTTCCAGTCCGACAAGACACAGCCCGTCCTCGGCGACAAGCGCCTCGCGCCCGGCGAGAACCGCGCCGATGCTGTCCTTCTTCGCCGACACCATTTTCGCCATGCCGAGATTGCGTGCTGTGATCGTGCCGTTCAGCTCATTGCCGGTGACATGGCCCTTTTCGATCCGCATGACGCCGAGCGCCTCGGTTCCGTAGGGGGTGATGCCCCATGGCTCGCCGGCCGCCATCAGCGCCCGGATCATGGAATCACCATAGCGCGCAGGCACCGCGATCTCGTAGGCAAGTTCGCCCGAGAAGGAAATCCGGAACAGGCGCGCCGGCACACCGCCGCAAACGCTGATGTTTCCGCATGCCATGAAGGGGAAGCCCTCGTTCGAGATGTCGTGCTGCGGGTCGACCAGCTCCTGCAAGACGCGGCGCGCATTCGGTCCGGCAACGGCGAACTGGGCCCAGCTGTCGGTGGCCGAGATCAGCTGCACATCCATATCGGGGCGCAGGCACTGGCGCACAAATTCCAGATGCCGGTAAACGCTGCCGGCATTGGCCGTGGTCGTGGTCATCACGTAATGCATCTCGCCGAGACGCGCTGTGGTGCCGTCATCCATCACCATCCCGTCCTCGCGCAGCATCAACCCGTAGCGGGTCTTGCCCACGGCAAGGGTGGAAAAGGTGTTGCTGTAGGCAAGGTCGAGGAAAGCGCCGGCGTCACGGCCCTGAATGTCGATCTTGCCAAGTGTACTGACATCGCAGACGCCTACGGAACTGCGGGTGGCAAGCACCTCGCGGTCGACGGATTCGCGCCAGTGCGTCTCGCCTTCGCGCGGGAACCATTGCGCCCGCAGCCAGGCACCGGCCTCGACGAATGTCGCGCCCTGTTCGGCTGCCCAGTGGTGCGACGGCGTCAGCCTTGTCGGGCGGAAGTCGCGGCCGACCGAGCGGCCTGCAAAGGCGGCGATGGGGGTCGGGGTGTAGGGCGGGCGATAGATGGTGGTGCCGGTATCGGCAATCGACTTGCCGGTCAACTCGGCCATGATGGCCAGTCCCAGAACATTTGACGTGCGGCCCTGGTCTCCGGCCATGCCAAGCGTGGTATAGCGCTTGAGATGTTCGACGGCGCGGAAATTCTCCTGATGCGCCAGCTTCACATCCTTGACGGTCACATCGTTCTGCTGGTCGAGCCAGGCGCGTTTCTTGCCTGGAACATGCCATAGCGGGGTGACCCGCACTGGTGTGTCCTCGGCTTCGGGAAGCGAATCTGTGGCTGCGCTGATGCCAATCTCGGCAAGCTGTGCGATGGCCTGCGACTGTCCGTCTGCCAGCGTTCCTGCTGTGCTGAACACGCCGCGCGCCGCGCCGGCGACAGCCATGCCGGGGGCACGCCCTCACCCGGAACAAAGGCGGATATGTCATTCTGCCATGCCGGCCTGCCGCGATGATGGCAGGTCAGGTGCACATTGGGATTCCAGCCACCGGAGACGGCGAGCGCACCGCAATGGACCTGCTTTCGACCACCATCGGCAAGGCGGATATCGGCATGGCCGATCCTCAGACGCCCGCCTGTACCGCTGACGACTGCGCCGGCAAAGACATCGGCGACCTCGCTCTTCGGGGCGTCGGGGCGGGAATCGATGATGGCTGTCACATCGACACCGGCGGCGGCAAGGTCGGCGGCGGTCCGGTGGCCGTCATCATTGTTGGTAAAGACGACGACGTGCTCGGCCGGGGTGGCGGCAAATCGGTTCACATAGCCGCGTGCCGCGCCGGCCTGCATGATGCCAGGCCTGTCATTGTCGGCAAAGCCGATCAGCCGTTCGGTGGCCCCTGCGCACAGCAGCGAGCGTTTCGCATAGACGCGCCAAAGGATCTGTCGCGGCTTGCCGGCTTCCAGCGTGGCGATATGGTCGCCGGTGCGCTCCAGCACGGCATAGATGCCATGGTCGAACACGCCAATGGCGGTGCTTCGCGGCATCAACCGCACATTGGGAAGGCTTTGCAGTTCGGCCACCACAGTGGCGGCCCAGTCGGCACCCGACATGCTGCCGACGCTGAAGCTCTCCTGGAGAAGCCTGCCGCCGGCACGGAAATCCTCGTCGACCAGGATCACTTCGGCACCGGCGCGTCCGGCGGTCAGCGCCGCTGACAGCCCGGCCGGTCCGGCTCCGATCACCAGAAGGTCACAATGGCGGAAGCCACGGTCATAGACGTCCGGATCGTCCTCGCCGGACAGCGCGCCAAGACCGGCGGCGCGCCGGATGATCGGCTCATAGACACGTTCCCAGAAGGCTTTCGGCCACATGAATGTCTTGTAGTAGAAGCCGGCGCCGAGAAAATTCGACAGCTTGTCATTAACCGCCATCAGATCAAAGCCCAGCGACGGGAACCGGTTCTGGCTGGCGGCGACCAGCCCGTCATGCAGTTCGGTCATGGTGACCCGGCTGTTCGGCTCACGGTGGGCCCCGGTGCGAAGCTCGACAAGACCGTTTGGCTCTTCCGATCCGGCGGAAATAATGCCGCGCGGACGGTGATATTTGAAAGATCGTCCGACAAGCCGCACGCCGTTGGCGACCAGCGCCGAGGCAAGTGTATCACCGGCAAAGCCGCCATAACGTCGTCCGTCAAAGGTAAAGCTGAGCGGTGTGCTGCGGTCGATCAGGCCACCATCAAGGCGATTTACCTGGGTCATTTCGACCTCCGCCCTGAAGCCGCACCAGAAGCCATGCCGGACGTGACGTCGGCGGCAAGCTCGACCTTCAGCACCTCGTGGGTGACGGTGTTGCGGGTGACGACCAGCCAGCTGCGGTCACCCATCTCATGATACCAAAGTTCACGATGTGTGCCCGCCGGATTGTCCCGCAGGTACTGATATTCATAAAAGGCGCGGCCGGCATTCTCGGCCTGCCAGTCAGGCCTGTTCAGCAGGCTGGCGTCGCCGAGAAGAACGAATTCCTGGGAATCGCGCGGACCCAGAAGTGGATGGTCGATGATCATCTGGTCCGGTTCCTCAATGCTGGTTGGGCTGTGCGCCCGACCCTTTCTCGTCGATCATGTAGCCGCGCTCGAAGCGGTCCATCCGATAGGCTGTCGCCGTCTCGTGCGGCGTGTCGGTAGCCAGAAGATGCGCAAAACACCATCCCGATGCCGGCGTCGCCTTGAAGCCGCCATAGCACCATCCACCGTTGAAATAGAGACCGTCAATATGGGTGCGGTCGATAATCGGCGAGCCGTCCATGCTCATATCCATGATGCCGCCCCACATCCGCACCATACGGGCGCGGCCGATCATCGGCATCAGCGTCATGCCGCCTTCGCAGACATCCTCGATCACCGGCAGGTTACCGCGCTGGGCATAGGAATTATACATGTCGATGTCGCCGCCGAAGACGAGGCCGCCCTTGTCGGACTGGCTGATATAGAAATGGCCACCGCCGTAGGTGACGACGCCGGGGATGATCGGCTTCAGCCCCTCGCTGACGAAGGCCTGCAGCACATGGCTCTCGATCGGAAGCCGCATGCCCGCCGCCTGCATCACGCGGCTGCTGTTTCCCGCGACGGCGCAACCGACCTTGCGCGCGGCGATGAAGCCGCGGCTTGTTTCGACGCCCGTGCAGCGTCCGTTCTGGATACGAAAGCCGGTGACCTCGCAATTCTGGATGATATCGACACCGCGCCGGTCGGCCCCGCGGGCATAACCCCAAGCCACCGCATCATGGCGGACAGTGCCGCCACGCCGTTGTACAAGCGCCCCCATGACGGGCAGGCGCGCATTGTCGAAATTCAGGAACGGGCATTCGGCGCGCAGTTGCGCGGCGTCGAGAAGCTCGGCATCGGCGCCGTGCAGGATCATCGCGTTGCCGCGACGCCTGTAGGCGTCACGCTGGGCGTCGGAATGATAGATATTATAGACGCCGCGCTGGCTGACCATCGCGTTGTAATTGAAATCCTGCTCCAGCCCTTCCACAGCTTCAGCGAGAATTCATAGAAAGGCTGGTTTCCGTCGAGGAGATAGTTGGACCGGATGATGGTGGTGTTGCGGCCGACATTGCCGCCGCCGATCCAGCCCTTTTCCAGAACCGCGACCGACGCTTCACCAAACTGGCTGGCGAGATAATAGGCTGTCGCAAGGCCGTGTCCATCGCCGCCGACAATCACAAAATCATAGGCTGGCTGGGGCGACGGGTCGCGCCATGCCGGTCGCCATCCGCGGTTGCCCGACAGACCCTCGCGCAAAATCCGGAAACCGGAATAACCCCCATTTAGTCCCATGACACCTCGCGACGGGCCAGATGCCCGTTTCTTTCTCTAGAGACAGCCATCATTCTCGGCGCTGTGCAACCGTCTAGCGGCCACTAAACGACTTTTAGTTGCACAAATCGGCAATCCGGCGGGCGGCGTGCTGTCACACCTCGCGAAGAAGCGGCGCCGGCTTGCGGCCGAGTGTCCTTACCGCACCGGCCAGGCCCAGCATCGCGGTAGCGGTTGCCCCGGCCATGGTGGTGCCGAGGACAAGCAGAAAATCCAGTTCGAAGTCGGAATTCAGGAACCCGGAGATCATGCCCCAGCTGGCGATGCTGCCGATGATCGCGGCTGCCACCGCAGCCAGCAGGCCAAGCAACGCATATTCCATGAACCAGGCGATGCTGATCGCCACCCTTGTCGCGCCAAGCACCTTCAGGATGACCGAATCCGCAAGCCGCTGGGCCTCGGTGCTGGCGACGGTGCCTGCCAGCACGGCGATGCCGGCGACGAGTGTTACCAGCGCGGTCATCTGCACCGCTGCGCCAAGAAGCCCGATCACACGCTGCGCTGTATCGACAGCCTCACGAACCGAGATTGCCGAGATGTTGGCAAAGACGGCGGCGATGTTGCGGTCGACCGTACGGCCGCATCCTCGTCATCGGCATGGGCCGTGGCCATCCAGCTGTGCGGTGCCTTGTCGAGGACACCCGGTGACAGGACGAAGACGAAATTGATGCTGAAACTCTCCCATTCCACATCGCGGATGTTGGTGATTTCCGCGGTAACGGGCCTGCCAAGAACATTGAAGCTCACCGTATCACCGATCCAGACGCCGAGCTCGTTAGCCTCCTCGGCCGTCATCGAGGCGAGTGGCGTGCCGTTATAATCCTCCGGCCACCATTCACCGGCGATCAGTTCGCCGCTTTCCGGCGGGGTCGCCGACCAGGTCAGGGCACGGTCGCCCCGCAACACCCATGATGACCCGTTGCGCATGTCGTAATCCGCGGCAGCGATGCCACCAAGTTCGGTGACCCGGCCGCGCAGCATCGGTGTCTTCGCCACCTGCGAAATGCCTTCGGTCCCGGATGCGATCTCCATGAAACGGTCGATCTGGTCGGGCTGGATGTCGATAAAGAACCATGCCGGTGCATCATCGGCAACGCGGGTATCAATCTGCCGGCCGATATTGGCTTGCGACAACGCCACCGTCACCAGAACCGACAGCCCGAGGCCGAAGGCGATGACAATGGCCCGCACCGGGCTTCCCGGGCGGGTGATCGCCGACAGCGCCAGCCGTGCCGGCACATAGCGCGGCGCAGGTATGCGTCGCAGCGCAAAGAGCAAGGCCTCGCCAAGTCCGGCAAGAAGGACAATCGCCCCGATCGAGCCGCCGATGAACGCAAGCGTCAGCCGCCAGTCACGTGTCGCGACAAGCGCGAGCGCGGCAAGCGCCAGAAGGGCCGCCAGCGCGATGACAAGATAGCGTGGCCGTGGCCGCCCGGCGGGGATTGCGCTCAACCGCCGGAACAGGTTCGCGGCTCGCACTTCCTCGGCCTTGGCGAGTGGCCAAAGGGCGAACAGGAAGGATGTGACCATGCCGAACCCGGCGGCGATGGCCAGCGGCAGGGGATAGACCGATACCTCGATGGGAACGGTGACATAGGATGACAGCAGATCAATGGCGAAGACCGGCGCAACGGCGGCAAGGAACACCCCCAGCAGCACGCCAAGCCCCGCGATCAGCATCACCTGAAGAAGATAAATCCGGAAGATCAGCCGCGACGGTGCGCCAAGACATTTCAACGTCGCAATGACCGGCATGCGGCTGCCGAGCCATGCCCGTACAGCTCCGGCGACACCAAGGCCGCCGATCAGCAGGGCGGTCAGCCCGACAAGGACGAGGAACACCTCGGTCCGGTCGATGAAGACATCAAAGCCGGGGGCTGCATCAAGCAGGTCGCGCACCCGCACGGGCCCGTTTGCTGTTTCGCCCTTCAATGCTTCGACGGCAGCGCCGCGCTCGGCCTCATTGTCGATAAGAAGGCGTGTACGATAGGTGACCATGGCGCCAGGCTGGCGCAGGCCGGTTGCCTCGAGTGTTGCCAGGGAAACAAGGACGCGCGGTCCGAAGGTCACGAAGCTGACCGAACGGTCCGGCTCATATTCCAACGTGTCGCTGACCTCCAGCTTGGTATTGCCGATTAAGACAGTCGATCCCGCCGTCAGCCCGAGGCCGCGTGCCAGCTGCGGGTCGATGACGATCTTGCCGTCGGCAAGGGCAGGCGCCAGTGCGCCGCCGCTGCCAAGCTCGGCTGCTCCGACCATCGGCCAGGCATTATCCACCGCTTTCAGCGCGACAAGGCGGCGTTCCTCGCCGACCTGCAGCATTGCCCGCATTGTCATGGTTTGCGACAGCGTTCCATATTCCTGTGCCGTGGCGAGGACCGTGTCAGGCGTCGGCATGTAGAGGCTGCGAAGCTCGACATCACCGCCCAGAAGAAGACGCGCATTGCCGGCGATCCCGTCGCGCATCGCCTCGGCCACCGAGCCAACGGTTCCGATGGCGGCAACACCCAGCATCAGTGCGCCAAGGAACACGCGGAAGCGGGCCACCGATCCGCGAATTTCTCGGCGTGCCATTCGCCAGGCAAGCGCCCAGCCGGATTCACCGGGACTGATTGGGCCGGAACTGGTTGGCCCGGAACTGGTTGGATTTGTCGATTTGGTCATGCTGTGCCGGCCTTGGTCTTCCGGTCGCCGACGATGCGGCCATCTTCGATGGTCAGAACGCGCTCGCAGCGTTCGGCCAGATCGGCGTCATGGGTTACGAGAACCAGCGCCGCACCGGCGGATTTTGTTGCCTCGAACAGGGTGGCGATGACCTTTTCGCTGGTGCCGCTGTCGAGATTGCCTGTCGGCTCGTCGGCCAGAAGGATACGCGGCCGCGTCGCGATGGCGCGGGCAATGGCCACGCGCTGCTGCTCGCCACCCGACATCTGGTCGGGAAGATGCGTCTTGCGATGGCCAAGCCCGACCGCCTCAAGCGCTGTGGCGGCCATCTCGTCGGCGTCGCGCCGCCCGGCAAGCTCCATCGGCACGGCGACATTCTGCAGCGCCGTCATTGACGGGATCAGGCGAAAGGCCTGAAAGACGATGCCAACCTGGTCGCGGCGCAGGGCCGCCAGCGCATCTTCACCCATCCTCGTGATGTCATTCTCGGCAAGGCTGATGCTGCCCCCTGTCAGGCTTTCCAGCCCGGCCATGATCATCAGCAGGCTTGTCTTGCCGGCGCCGCTTGGTCCCAGCACGCCGACCGTCTCGCCGGCCTCGATCGACAGGCTGATGCCGCGCAGGATTTCAACCATGCCTTCGGCGCTGGACAGGGCAAGTCTTGCCTCGTCGAGCATGATGACCGGCGCGGTCGACTGGTGCGCCTTTTTGGGTGAAGGCGATGATACGGTGTGGTCTGTCATGAGCGGTATTCCGGTGAAAAGTATCGTCGGCCTGATGGCTGGACTTGGCCGCCTTGGCCTCTTAAATCAGTAGGACTGCAACCGGAATGGCATCCGGGTGTCGGGGATAAAACGGATATGGTGGCTGTCATGAGGGTAATCAACGGTTTAGTCCAGTCGGGGCACCGGTTTTTCCGCCTTTTGGCGTTTGCCGTCTTCGGCTTTGCCGCACTGCCTGCACTGGCAGATACGCGCCTGCTGGTGCTCGGCGACTCGCTGGTCGCCGGATATGGCTTGCCGCCGGGACAGAGTTTTCCGGCACAGCTCGAGCGAGACCTGAAGGCTTCCGGACGTGATGTCACTGTGATCAATGCCGGAGTGTCGGGCGACACCACCGCCGGCGGTCTGGCGCGCCTCGACTGGTCGCTGGCTGACAATCCGCAGGCGGTGATCATCGTCCTTGGTGGCAATGACATGCTTCGTGGCCTGCCGCCCGAGGCCGCCGCGGCCAATCTCGATGCCATCATCACCAGGCTTGGCTCGCGCGGCATCGAGGTGTTGCTCGCCGGCATGATGGCGCCGCGCAACATGGGTCCGGCATATGTCGATGCTTTTGATGCGATGTATCCGGATCTGGCGGACCGGCACGATATCGAGTTTTATCCCTTTTTCCTCGACGGGGTGGCTCTGGACCCGGCGCTGAACCTCGATGACGGGCTCCATCCGAACGAAGCCGGAATTGCTGAAATCAGCCATCGCATCATGCCTGTTGTCATCAGCTTGCTGGCGCGTCTGGACAGCTAGGCCGCCGGCATCCCAAAATTCTTTGCATCACCCCGCTAGGTGTCTTACATTGCCGCCGTTTTCCACATTCTTGCCATGTTCCGCAGGCAAAACACTTCTGCGGAGCCGAGACGGGAATGTCAGGGCAGAAAGGAACTTGGTCGGGACATGAAAATGACGCGCAACCTCTTTGTCATGGGTGTGGCCGCTGCAATGGTCATGATGTCGGGTCTGTCCGCGCAAGCGGCCGAGCCGAAGCGGATGCTGAGCGAAAGAGACTGGGAAGCTTTCCGTGTGGATGGCGACAAGGGACGGACCTGTTTCATCAGCTCGCTGCCAACCAAGTCGAAGGGCAAGTACGATCCGAAAAACCGTGGTGAAGTCCGCGTCTTCGTCTCGCACGGCCCGGGCAAGGCCGAGCGTAACGTTGTTCAGTTCAACGCCGGCTACAAGCACAAGAAACATTCTGATGTGACGGTGAATATCGACGGCAGGAAATTCACCCTCTTCACCATTGAGGGTCGTGCCTATGCGGAATCCGAGGAAGACGACATCGCCATGATCCGCGCGATGAAGCGCGGCACCAAGATGACCGTTGTCGGCACTTCCAGCCGCGGCACCAAGACAACCGATACCTATTCGCTGTCCGGGTTCACCAAGACCAAGAACCTGATCGACAAGACCTGCAGCTAGGCTGTTTCGCAAGGTCACCGCATGCGGCCGGTATGGCCGCCAATGACGAGGCGCGCATTGCGCGCCGGAAATGATGGACCAGGCATTGAACGTTGCTGACGCCGCCGCATCGACGGACGGCGCGCGCATGGCGCTTCTCGGGATGGATATCGCCGAGCTGGAGGCCGCTGTCACCGAGGCCGGGCTGCAGAAATTCCGCGCCCGCCAGCTGTGGCGCTGGGTATGGCGTCATGGCCTGACCTCTTTCGACGAGATGAGTGATCTTGGCAAGCCGGTGCGCGAGCAGTTCGCGGCGATGTTCAGCCTTGACCGGCCGACTGTCACCCGTCGCCTGCAATCGACCGACGGCACGATCAAATGGCTGCTGCGCTTTGCTGACGGCAACGAGGCCGAAACCGTCTATATCCCGGATAATGATCGCGGCACGCTGTGCATTTCCTCGCAGGTGGGATGCACCCTGACCTGCAGCTTCTGCCACACCGGCACACAAAAGCTGGTGCGCAACCTGACCGCCGCGGAAATCTGCGGCCAGGTGATGCTAGCAATGGACGAACTCGGCGACTGGCCCGCCGGCAAGCCCGAGCGGCGCCTGACCAACATCGTGCTGATGGGCATGGGCGAGCCGCTGTTCAACTATGACAATGTCGTCACTGCGATGCGCATTATCATGAGTGGCGAGGGCGTCGGCCTGTCAAAGCGACGGATCACATTGTCGACGTCGGGCGTGGTGCCGGAAATCATCCGTTGCGGCGGTGATCTTGGGGTCAATCTGGCGATCTCGCTCCACGCCGTACGCGATGAGCTTCGCGACGAGCTGGTGCCGATCAACCGCAAATATCCGCTTGCCGAGCTGATCGAGGCCTGCCGGAACTATCCCGGCCTGTCCAACGCGCGCCGCATCACCTGGGAATATGTGATGCTGGACGGGGTGAATGACAGCGACGAGGATTGCGCGGCGCTGCTGAAGCTGATCAAGGGCATTCCCTCGAAACTGAATCTGATCCCGTTCAATCCATGGCCGGGAAGCCCGTATGAATGCTCGTCCGATGAACGTATCGAGGCGTTCGCGGCAAAAGTCCTGAGAGCAGGTTATGCCTCTCCTGTCAGAACGCCGCGCGGCCGCGATATCCTTGCCGCCTGCGGGCAGCTGAAATCGGCATCGGAGCGTGGCCGCAGGCAGCGCACCGGTACCGCGACGGCACGCGAGAGCGCGCCATCGGATGCGACAACATGAATGTCCGCAAAAGCGGTCGCAAATGCTTGAATCGGCGACCTTTGCCGAATATATCTAAGATCAACAGGTTATCGATCAGGGGGTAACAATGGCTGATAATCGCTTTATGAACACCAGCGCTGCCGAGGCGACACAAGTCGATCTCGGACTGCGCAGCTACATGCTCGGCGTCTACAACCACATGACGACCGCGCTTCTGATGACCGGTTTCTTCGCCATGGCGCTGAACTGGGTCGTCCTGAACGTTGCCGGGGTCGGCCAGCTGGTCTACGGCACACCGCTCAAGTGGGTGGTGATGCTGGCACCGCTCGGCATGGTCTTCTGGCTGTCGGCACGCATGCATGCGATGTCCTCTGCCAAGGCGCGCAACATGTTCTATCTCTATGCCGCGCTGATGGGTCTGTCGCTCAGCTCCATCCTGCTGGTCTATACCGGCGCCAGCGTTGCACGGGCCTTCTTCATCACAGCAGGTGCTTTTGCCGGTCTCAGCCTCTATGGCTACACCACCAAGCGCAGCCTGTCGGCGATGGGATCCTTCATGCTGATCGGCCTGTTTGGCCTGATCCTTGGCTTCATCGTGAACATCTTCCTCGGCTCCACGACGCTGGATCTGGCGCTGTCCGCCGTCGGTGTTCTGGTATTCGCAGGCCTGACCGCCTGGGACACCCAGAAGATCAAGCTGATGTATATGGCTGGCGACAGCTCCGAGGTGCGTGAGAAGAAGTCGATCTACGGGGCGCTGACGCTCTATCTCGATTTCATCAACATGTTCATCATGCTGCTGCATCTGTTCGGCAACCGCGAATAGGCTGCTGCAGACCGCAGACAAACATCGCGCCCGTGCCCCCTCGGCACGGGCGTTCTTTTTGACCAGAAGACGGAGTTCCGGCCATGGCTGATCTGGGAAGCTATCTTGCCAAACATGCGGAGCCGGCCGCCGCCGGAATCATTCTGGCGCTTGCCGGCGCGGCATCGGCGATCGCGGCCGAAATCAGGATGCCGGCGACATCCCTCGACGAGGCAGCCGGCGCGGTCAATGCCGACGGCGACACGCAAAAGAAGCTGGATGTGATTGCCGATGATATCGTGCTGGAGGCGCTCGCCGGAACTGGTGTGGCATCCTATCTGTCTGAAGAGCGCGATGCGGCCATTCCGGTTGACCGCGACGGCGCGATGATTGTCGCCTGCGATCCGCTGGACGGCTCGTCCAACATCGGGGTGAATGTCTCGGTCGGCACGATCTTCTCGCTTCTGCCTGCATCAGGCGGCGAACTGCAGCCTGGACGCAGCCAGCTTGCTGCCGGCTTCTTCGTCTATGGCCCGCAGACGACATTGCTTTTGACTGTGGGCAATGGCACCGCATCCTTCCGTATGGATGACGATGGCGGGTTCCGCCTGCTGGAAGAGCGGGTGACCATTCCGCAGACGGCGCGCGAATTTGCCATCAATGCCTCGAACCGGCGGCACTGGCCGGCTCCGATTACCCGTTATGTCGATGGCTGCCTTGCCGGCGCCGACGGGCCGCGGGGCAAGGATTTCAACATGCGCTGGGTGGCCTCGCTCGTCGCGGAAACCTGGCGCATCATCAGCCGGGGAGGCGTCTTCCTGTATCCGTCCGATGCCCGCAAGGGATATGAATCCGGCCGCCTGCGCCTCGTCTATGAAGCGGCGCCGGTTGCCATGCTGGTGGAACAGGCCGGCGGGCGTGCCACCGACGGATCAGCAGATATTCTGGGCATTGTCCCGCAGACGCTCCATCAGCGGGTGCCGCTTGTCTTTGGTGCGCTGGAAGAGGTCGCAGCCGTCGCTGACGAATACGCAGCAAACTAGCGCAGTCGGCTAGCCTTCGGTTTCGGCCTTCAGGATCGCGGCAAGACCGCTCTCGTAATCCGGATAGAGAAGATCAAGGCCGAGCTCCGGCCCGATCACCTTTGACGCGACCTTCCGGCGCGAGACATAGAAGCTGCGCGCCATCGGTGACAGGTTCGCCTCTTCAAGGCTTTGCGGCTGCGGTGGCTCGACCCCGATCAGGCCGGCGGCATGCCGCACCACATCGCCCTGCGGTGCCGGCTTGTTGTCGGCAAGATTGATGATCCGGCCGCGGCGTGGCTGTGCCATCGCCGCTTCGATGATGCGGCAGATATCCTCGACATGGATGCGGTTGAACAGCTGGCCGCGATGCTCGATGATCCGTGATGTGCCGTCGCGCAGCGCGTCGAACGGGCTGCGTCCCGGGCCATAGATACCGGCGGCGCGGAAAATTTCGGTGCCGAGAAGATCCAGCCAGCGCTGCTCGGCCTCGACACGGGCGCGCCCTCGCGCCGTCGCCGGACCGGTCGGCGTGTCTTCATAGCAGAAGCCGTCGGGCGTGTCCGGATAGACCGAGGTCGCAGAGACATAGCCCGACCAGCCTTTGAAACCCGCGATCAGCTCGCCATGCGCGTCAAGCACCGGATCGCTGCCGCCAATGGCGGTGATGGTGGTGATCAGTGCGTCGACGCCGTCCAGCGCCATTTCTGGATCGGCAAGCGGCTGGTCGTCGGCGAATTGATGAATCTGCCATCCGGCTTCGGCTTCTGCGGCCAGCCGTGACGGGGTACGGGTGGTGCCACGCACCTGCCAGCCCGCCGCCGCCAGCCTGTGACCAAGCGGCCTGCCGACATATCCCAGCCCGAAAATGAAGACTGTCCCTGCCATGCCGTTGCCTTTCCCTTAGCTGCCGTCTGCCAGCTGTGTTCTGACCAGCGCGGCGTCGAGCCTGCGTCCCTGCCAGTCAAGCCGCCAGTCAAGATGCGGCCCGGTGGACCTGCCGGTGGATCCGACCGTGCCGATCACCCCGCCCCGTTCCACCTCGTCACCTTCCGCCACCTTTACGGTGTCGAGATGCAGAAAGGCGGAATTCAAGCCAAGCCCGTGTGTCAGCAGAATGGTCCAGCCAGAGAAATACAAATCTTGGACCAGGGTGACGCGCCCGCCGGCAGGTGCCGTCACCGGCGTGCCCTTGGGCGCGGCGATGTCGATGCCGTAATGCGGCTGGCGCGGCTCGCCATTCAGAATGCGCTGGCTGCCATAGACGCCGGTGATGCGGCAGGTGACGGCCTGTCCGAACCCCCAACGAAAACCACCACTGTGGCGACCTGCCTCTTCCATGGCGCGGGCTGCCCTTCCCGCAGCTGAATCTGCCCCGATACGGTCCAGTACTTCCTGCGGCGGTGTCACGTGGTCACGCTTCAACCCATCGATCCGCTGGATGTCATAGCTCCGCTGGCCGGCGGAGAACGAAACGGTCTGGTCATCTGCTGACGGTGAGGTCACGGTCAGACGCACGGGATCGTCGCTGTCGCGGTGGAAGCCGATCATGAAATGCCCGTCAGCGGCCATGTGCAGCGGCGCACCATCCAGTTCAAGACTGATTTCCGGCGCGGCGCGGCCGAGGATCATGCCGCCTTCGACGGCGCTGCCGGCAAGCCAGGTGATACCGGCAACATCAGGAAGCCTCGTCCCGCCGGCATGGGCCGGTGTGGCAAGAAGAGTCGCAATGACGAGCAAAACAGATGTGAACAGGCTTGGCTTGGTCATGCGCGGACGCTACCATTAGAACTCGCATTTGGCACGCCGAAAGGCATGCCGAGACCACAGTCACATACCCATCCCGTGCAGGCGATCCGGCCTGCCATTTCGAAAGTCCGTCCCATGTCGAATGTCACCCATGAAAAAGTCGTCATCATCGGTGCCGGTGCCGCTGGCCTGACAGCCGCCATCTACACCGCGCGCGCCAACCTCTCGCCAGTGATTATCGCCGGCCTGCAGCCTGGCGGACAGATGACCATCACCACCGATGTCGAGAATTACCCCGGCTTTGCCGAGGTGATACAAGGCCCGTGGCTGATGACCGAGATGCAGTCGCAGGCTGAGAATGTTGGGGCGCGCGTCGTTTACGACATTGTCACGGCCCTCGACGCCTCATCGCGGCCATTCCGGATGACGCTTGATTCCGGGGATGAAATGACAGCCGATTCAGTAATTGTTGCCACCGGTGCCTCGGCCAAGTGGCTGGGCCTTGAATCGGAACAGACATTTAACGGGCGCGGCGTGTCCGCCTGTGCCACCTGCGACGGGTTTTTCTACCGTGACCGTGATGTGGCGGTGATTGGCGGCGGCAACACGGCTGTCGAGGAAGCGCTGTATCTTGCCAATATCTGCAAGTCTGTGACGCTGATCCACCGTCGTGACACGCTTCGCGCCGAGCAGATCATGCAGGACCGTCTGCTGCGCCACGACAAGATCAATGTCGAATGGAACCGCACGGTTTCCGAAGTGCTTGGCGATGACAGCGGGGTCACCGGATTGCGTCTTGCCTCGACAACGGGTGATGCCGATCTGGATATCGAGGTGCAGGGCATGTTCGTCGCCATCGGCCACGATCCGTCAACGGCCGCTTTCAAGGGCGCGCTCGATCTGGATGATGAAGGCTATATTGTTGCCGAGACAGGTGGAACGCGCACATCGGTTGATGGTGTGTTCGCCGCCGGTGACTGTGTCGACAAGGTCTACCGTCAGGCTGTCACAGCCGCCGGCATGGGCTGCATGGCAGCTCTCGATGCCGAGCGCTGGCTCGGCGAACAGGCCTGAATCGTCTCAAATATCAGGTGGCTGCCATCAGGCGGCCGCCGGTTGGGCAGACGGGGTATCAACCGCTGCCTCGCGGATGATCCAGTTGACGCCGAAGGCGAACAGCGCCGCCCCGACATTCAGCCACCACATGATCGTGTAGCTTGCCGTCATGTCATAGACCACCCCGCCAAGCCAGGACCCGACAAAGGATCCGATCTGGTGCGAGGTGAAGGCGATCCCGTAGAGCATGCTGAGATGTTTCGGGCCGAAGAAGGTCACGATCAGCCCGCTTGTCAGCGGGATGGTGCCAAGCCAGAGAAGACCCATCATCGCCCCGAAGATCAGCGCCGATGCCGGTGTCACCGGCAGCAGGAAGAAGGCGCACATGATAACGCCGCGAAGAAGATAGACCGTCGCAAGCGTCTTGCGCTTTGACAGTTTGCTGCCGAGCCAGCCGCAGACAAAGGCCCCGACAATATTGAACAGCCCGACAAGGGCCAGCGACCAGCTGGCAATTTCCGCATTGACGCCATTGTCGAACAGGAACACCGGCAGATGCGTGGTGATGAAGACAAGCTGCAGGCCGCAGACAAAGAACCCTGCCGTCAACAGCAGGTAGTCACGGCTTCGTACGGCAACCCGCAGCGCTTCGCCGGTCGACAGTTCGCGCGCCACCTCGGCCGTCTTTGCCTGCTGGTCGGTGCGCATGCCAAGCGCCATCGCCGTCATCGCCGCCATCAGGAAGGACAGAATGACGAGCGCCTGCTGCCATCCATAGGTCCCGATCATCATCTGCGTGACCGGCAGCAGGGCGAACTGGCCGAAAGAACCAAAGCTTGTCACAAGGCCGAAGGCGATGGACCGACGGCCCGGTGGCACCACCCGCCCGACGGCGCCGATGGCAATCGAGATGCCGGCGCTGCCGAGACCAAGCCCGATCAGAGCCTGGCCAAGAAATACGCCGCCCGGCGAGACGATATAGGCCGTCGAGAGCAGGCCTGCCGTGTAGATCGCCGCGCCGAGAATTGCCACCTTCCATGCCCCGATCCGGTCGGCCATCGCGCCGAACAGCGGCGACGAAAATCCCCAGATCAGGTTCTGCACGGCAATGGCGAGTGCAATGGTCTGCACCCCGCCGCCAAGGTCGGTCGAGATTGGCACGACGAACAGGCCAAACACCTGACGGATACCAAAGGTCACCGTAACCAGTGCAGCCCCGGCCACCAGAACCTTGAGCCAACGCCTGTCAGAAGACGGAATGGGATGCGAAACTGTCATGTGAAGCGGCTTTCAAAGGGCGGACGTTTTCCGGCATGCACGACTGCGGCCGGAAACCTCGCGACCTTAGCGCCGCCCGATGTCAAAAGCGAAAGAAATTGTGTCTGGCAGCGGGAGCGGCCTGACGCTTCAGTCAGACAGCAGCCTGACGGAATTCACCTGCAAGCCGCGCGTGGAATTATCGACCCGCACCAGAAGTTTCTGCCCCTGCATCAGGGAGTGAAAGCCGCAATCGTTCAGCACCCGCGAATGGACGAACACATCCTCATCCATATTGTCGGCTGTGACAAAGCCGTATCCGCGAAGGTCATTGAAGAACTTCACAACGGCGCGCACTTCGCCATCTTCGGGCTCGCTGGCGGCCGGCGGTGCCGGCGTGAGCGGCCGCTCAACCGACAGCAGATCCTTGATCACCCGGCCGTGTTCATTGGTGCTGAGCGATACGGTTACGATGTCGCCGGTCAGCAACCGCACAAGACCGAATCTGTCCAGTGTCGAGCGGTGAAGGAACACCTCCTCGTCAGCGATGCGGGCAAAGCCGTATCCCTTGCGTTCATTGTACCAGACCAGCTTACCTTCACTGACCTCTATATTACCGTCTGCTTCCTGCTTCATTTTCATCATCCTGCGCGCCGGCACACCATGGGGCGCAACGGCACAAAATTGCTGGTCACCCGATCAATAGACGCAGGATGATGATGAGATTTAAGGTGCGGGAAAAAGGTGAAAAACGCGCAGTAACGTGCACGTGAAACACTAGTAACGGACTGGAAATAATTCAGACAGCGGCGAGCGCGTCCCGGCTTGCTGTGATGGCCTCGTCGATGGCAGCACGCCATGCAGCCATATCACCCGCATCATGTGCCGCTTTCGGGAAGATCAGGCCACGGGTGCTGTTGATCAGCCCATTCTGCCAGCCATCACCTTCGCGGGCACTGTCGCGGGTCAGCCCGGCCAGCGCATCGGCAGCAGCGCCGCCCTGCGCACCGAAGCCAGGCACCAGAAAAGGCGCAGATGGCAGGATGGCGCGAAGGGCCCGTGCCTCGTCCGGCCAAGTGGCTCCGGCCACAATGCCAAGTGACGAGTGACCCGCGTCATCGCAATGTGCTGCGGCAAGCGGGGCGAGTTGTTCGGCCAGCCGGTGGAACAGCGGTTTGCCACCGACATCGAGATCCTGCAGATCGCCGGCGCCAGGATTGCTGGTGCGGGTAAGGACGAACAGCCCGGCTCCGACGGCATCGGCGCGGGCCAGCAGCGGCTCCAGCGTGTCGAGCCCGAGAAAGGCGTTGACCGTCAGCGCGTCCGACGGGAACGGCGCGTCGTGTCCGATCCAGGCCTCGGCATAGGCGGCGTTGGTACTTCCGATATCGTTGCGTTTGGCATCCATGATCAGAAGCATGCCGGAATCGACAGCGCTGCGGCCAAGCTCGGCAAGCACGCGCATGCCGTCGGGGCCCTGCGCCTCGAAAAAAGCGGCCTGCGGCTTGATCGCGGCGACCCGGCCCTTCGCTGTCTCAAGGCAGGCCATGGTAAAATCGGAAATCGCGCGGATCGTGTCGGGATGGCCTGGCTCTGTGCTGTTGCCGAACAGTGCCGGCACCATTCCCGGATGCGGATCAATCCCCATGCAGAGCGGCGTGCCGCTGCTGCGGATGGAGTCTGCGAGGCGGGTTCCGAAAGCTGTGCCGGCCATTTGGGTCACCGGCTCAGACCAGCCCCACCGCGGCGCGGTAAGTTTCGAGAAGCTCGTCCTGCTCCTGAAGAATCTCGCGGTCCATGGCCCGCATCTTGACGAGCTGGCGCATGATCTTCGGCTCAAAGCCTGTACCCTTGGCTTCGCTATAGACATCGCGGATGTCTGCCATCAGGGCGCGCTTTTCCTCTTCCAGCCGCTCGATGCGCTCGATGAACTGGGTGAGCTGGTCGGCGCCTGCGCCGCTTCCCGGGATCAGGGTCATGGGGTCTGTCTCCATTGCCGGTGGTCAGGCCGGCTTGTTGTTGTGTGTTCTGACGCGGTCAGCTGTGGGAATGGCTTTTCTCATAGGCGGCGCGTTGTTCGGCCGTTGCCTCGGTCTGATATTTTGCCTTCCACTCGGCGTAATCCATGCCATAGACAATTTCGCGTGCGGCGGCGTCATCCATCTCCACACCCTTGTCTGCTGCCTCTTCGCGGTACCATCGGGATAGGCAGTTCCTGCAGAATCCCGCCAGGTTCATCATATCGATGTTCTGGACGTCGTTGCGTCCGCGAAGGTGGCTGACAAGGCGCCGGAAAGCGGCTGCCTCGAGTTCGGTTCTGGTGCTGTCATCCATGGTTTTGATCCGCCTCTTTGGGTGAGAAGAAAATATGGCAACTGGTCGAAACCGTGCCTTTGAAACCGAGCCGGACTGTATCCAACAAGCCGGGGTTTCGCAACCGCGATCCGGTGTCGCGGCACCAGCGGGACACTGCCATAAATAAAGTAATGGTAAAAATTTTGATGTGGCTAAATTTGTTGATCGTCTTTATAGCATAACTACGTTGCAGAAAGGCTGTTCATGACAACCAGAAAGCCAACCGCCTCGGTTTCCGACAGTGCGGCCAAATTCGACCGTATCCGGCGGGCTCACCAGTCAGAGGTGGCCGAGGACTATGTCGAGATGATCTCCGACCTGATCGAGGAGACGGGCGAGGCGCGGACTGTCGATCTGGCGGCCAGATTCGGCGTGACGAGCCCGACGGTGAATGCCATTGTCCGCAGGCTGCAGCGCGAGAACCTCGTCGAAACACGGCCCTACAGGTCGATTTTCCTGACTGAAGACGGAAAGGCGCTCGCTGAATCCAGTCGGGCCCGGCACCAGATCGTCCGCGACTTTCTGGTAACTATCGGCGTGCCCGAGACCGTTGCTGAAGAAGATGCCGAAGGTGTCGAGCATCATGTGAGCGAGCAAACGCTTGCCGTGTTTGCACAGATCACAGCTGCCGGAAAAATCTAGCCAGAATCCGGTTTCAGCCCTTCACTCGCCTTCCACACCCTTGTGAATGTAAAGGTCACGCGACCGGTTCCGGCTGATCGTGGTGGTGGATAGTGGCGGCGTACCGGCCTGCCAGATGACGCCGGTCATTTCTGGTGGCGTCTTGCGACCGTCAAGCGCAACAAGACGGCGCCCGGCAACCGGCTGCCATGCCAGATTCTGTTCGAAGTGATTGGTCGGGCGGCCGTCGGCATCGATCACCAGCACGGTAACAGGCTCGCCGCCAATTCTCTGGTTGTGGAAATGCCATGACAGCAATGAAGCGGTGGCGCGGCGGTCGGCAATCACCGTTGCCGCTTCATGCGCCTCAAGCGCCGCGCCGGTGTCAGCAGCCAGAACCTGCCAGCCGCGAAGTCTGCGGAACGGGTCCGAGTCAGGGGTGACCGGCCCGAGGCTTCCTGCCGTCGTCACGCCGAAAATCAAAGCGCAGAGCCCCAGATTGATCCCGGCGGCAAGACTGCCAAAGACGGGCCGCGCCTGTGACAACCATCTTGCCAGCCACAGCACCAGTGCCGGCATCGCAGCCAGTGCCCAGTTCGCGTTCGCCTCGCTGAGAAAGGCCTGCACCATGATGACAAGAATGACCGGCACAGACAGGAAGAACAGCAGCAGGCCAGCATCATCGTCCCGCCGCGTCCTCAGGATGCCGAACATCAACGCAAAGACAACCGGTCCAGCGGTCGCAAACTGCGCGGCAAGAAAGCCGATGCTGCCGGCGAGGCTGTAGCTCTGCCGGTCGAAATTTGCGTTGTCGCCAAGATGCCTGACGGTTGTCAGCTCATTGGCGAGATTCCAGAGGATGTTGGGACTGGCAATGACAACCATGCCGAGCGCAAACAGCCCCAGTCCACGCCAGCTCACGACCGGGCGCCTGTCCGTGCGGTGCGCCAGAACGCTTGTGACCAGCACATACAGGGCCAGCCCGGCAAGACCATAGATGGCGGCGTATTTTGCAAGCATCGCCGCGCCGAACGCGCCGCCGGCAAGCAGCATGCCGCGGCTCTCGCGCATCCGTTCTGTCAGCACCCCGACCAGAGCCAGAACCCCGACCGACCAGCACAGCAGCAACGGCGTGTCGGTCGAAATCACGAAACTTCCAAGCGCAACGCTCGGCAGTGTCATCCAGATGATTGCGGCAATCCGCCCGGCGGCGGCCCCGGCAAGCCAGTCGGCGGCACGCCACAGCACCAGTGATGTTGCCAGATGCAGCCACGGGGCCGGCAACCGCACCGCCCATTCATGATGCCCGAACAGACCATGGGACAGTCCGATGATCCAGCTTGTCAGCGGCGGCTTGGTGTAATAGCCGAAATCGAACCCGGTGCTCCAGAGCCAGTATTGCGCCTCGTCGACGCCAAGTTCGAGAGGGCTGAAGACAAGCGACGCGGTGCGAAGGGCGGCAAAGGCGACGAGGCCAAGCAACAGCGCAGGGTCGCCACTAGTCCAGTTGGCGCCGCCAGTGCCGTTGGCGCGCGGGTAATCAGATGTGGCGCTTGCCGCCGCCATTGGCTATCCTCGTGTAATCGCCGCGCGGAGCGCGAAACGCTGGAACTATATCCCGGCGCGGATGAGAATGAAACCGATGGTCATGGCTAACACCGACGCAGAATTCGATGCTGCCGATCTGGCGGTATGGACAGAAATGGCCCGGCGCATCCTGAAAGGTGCGACGCCGGACAGTCTGGACAGAATCGACGAGGACGGACTTGTGACCGCCGCCCTCTATCCGGTCCATATGCCGGATCAGCACGCCGCCCCCGCGCATCTTCTGCCGGCATTTCCGCACCGCCGCCTTGTTGAGGGATGGCAGGTGTGCCAACCGGTTGGTTCGGATGCCGCAAATGCAGATATTCACGAGGCGCTTGGCAGTGGCGCGACGGCGCTATTGCTGCAGTCTGGCGCGGCTGACGATTTCGACAGTCTGTTGAACGATGTTGTGCTGACAGCGGTCGGCCTCGGCCTCGAGGGCGAGGCGGCGACCCCGGCGCATTATCACACCATAATCAAACGCGCCGAAGCGCGGGGTGAGGTGGCCGACAGGCTTGATCTCGATGCCGGGCTTGATCTGCTGACACAGCTTGAAGGGGGTCTGGCACTCCATGAAACCGCGCCGTCGGGGCATCGCCTGTTCCGGATCGATGGCTGGGCCCAGCATAATCTCGGCCTGACCGCATCGCAGGAGCTTGGCTATGTTCTTGCCGGTGTTGCCGAGCTGTTTCGCGGTGCCGACGCTGCCGGCATTGCACCGGCCGATATCGCCGGGCGGGTGTCGGTGCGGCTGGCATTGCCGGCCGACATGTTTGCCGGCATCGCCACATGCCGTGCCATGCGCCGCCTGTGGGACGGAATGCTCATGGCCTGCGGGATCGATCCTGTGCCGGTTGCGCATCGACGGGTTCGCCTCGCTGCGGATGATGTCGGTTCTTGATCACGAGGTGAATATGCTGCGCACCACCACCGCGCTTCTTGGCGGGGCGATCGGCGGCGTGGACGCGATGGCCGGGTTCGGCCATGACCTGCTGACGGGCGAGACGCCCGGTGCGCGCCGCACCGCGCGGCTGGCACAGGTGCTGATGATGGCTGAATCCGAAATCGCCCGCAGCCTCGACCCGGCGGCCGGCGCGCCGTTCATTGAATCACGGACGGATGATCTGGCCGATGCCGGATGGGCGGCCTTTCAGGAAATCGAACGTGCTGGCGGCCTGTCTGCCGCGATCAGGGCCGGCATGATAGAAGCGCAGGCCGACGCTGCCGCAACAGCGCGCGAGGCCAGAATGAGAGCAGGAGAGGAACTGCTCGGCGTGACATTGCAGCCGACGGGCGGCACGCCGCCCGAGATACTTCCCGCCTTTGGCGCGGTGCGCCGCCCGGCAGCCTGTGTCGAGGCGCTTCGCCGCCGCGCCTCCGGGATGTCGCCGCGAATTCTCATCCTCCGCGGCGCGACGGACAATGCCGCTGCCGAGGAGCGCGGCATTCGCCGCTGGCTTGGCATGGCCGGGCTCCAGGCTGTTACTCTGGATGCCGGATCTGGCAGTGCTGTAAGTGACGCCAGGCCCGATATCGTGATCGGCTGCGGTCTTGCCGCCCTGCAGGACGGTGTGGAGGCCGGAAACTTCCGCTCGGCGGCAGCCATTCTGGATGCCGGTGACCGGATCGCCGCGATTGAAGAGCTATTGGTGCAGAAGGGAGATGCGCGATGAGCCTTCCCGATTTCACCTCCATGCCACTGCCACGGCGCAGCAACGGTCCTTCTTTGGGCCAGTCGTCGGCCGGTTCTGCAGACCTGCCGGCAGCGCGCGCGACAGCAGAGGGGATCGATATTCCGCCGATCGCCATGCCTGATCCGGCAGCGCTGGCTGTGGTTTCGTCGGGTCTTCCCGGGATTGCCCCGTTCCTTCGCGGTCCCTATGCGACCATGTATGCAACGCGGCCCTGGACCATTCGCCAATATGCCGGGTTCTCGACGGCCGAGGAATCAAACGCCTTCTACCGGCGCAATCTGGCGGCCGGGCAGATGGGCCTGTCGGTGGCGTTCGATCTGCCGACGCACCGGGGCTATGATTCTGACGACGAACTTGTTGCAGACGATGTCGGCATGGCCGGGGTGGCGATTGATTCCATCGCCGACATGAACATCCTGTTCCGTGATATTCCGCTGGACCGCATGTCTGTCTCCATGACGATGAATGGCGCGGTCATGCCGGTGCTGGCGCTGTTCATCACTGCCGCCGAGGAGCAGGGCGTTGCGCCGTCGGCGCTGGCAGGCACCATCCAGAACGATGTTCTGAAGGAATTCATGGTGCGCAATACCTACATCTATCCGCCGGCACCCTCGATGCGGATCATCTCGGATATCTTTGCCTATTGCGCCGCCGAGATGCCGAAATTCAATTTCATTTCGGTGTCCGGCTACCATATGCAGGAAGCCGGGGCCTCGAACGATCTGGAACTGGCCTATACGCTTGCAGACGGGCTGGAATATGTGCGCGCCGGGGTGGCGGCCGGACTGGATGTCGATGCCTTTGCGCCGCGTCTGTCCTTCTTCTTTGCCAATGGCATGCATTACTTCATGGAAGTTGCCAAGCTGCGTGCCGCGCGCCAGATCTGGGCCGGCATGATGAAGCGGCATTTCGATCCGAAGGACCCGAAATCCCTGATGCTGCGCACCCATTGCCAGACATCTGGCTGGTCGCTGGCGGCGCAGGATGTGTTCAACAATGTCGCGCGCACCTGTATCGAGGGCAGCGCCGCTGTTGCCGGCCATACCCAGTCGCTGCACACCAACTCGCTCGACGAGGCGCTTGGCCTGCCGACGGACCATGCGGCGCGGATTGCGCGCAACACGCAAATCCATCTGCAGAACGAGGCGAACATGGCGCATGTCATCGACCCGTTTGGCGGCTCCTATCTTCTCGAGCAGCTGACCCAGGGGCTGGTGGCGCGGGCCACCGCCCATATCGAGGAAGTCGAGGCTCTTGGCGGCATGGCCGCCGCCATCGAGGCCGGCCTGCCGAAGCTGCGGATCGAGGAAGCGGCAACCGCCGCCCAGGCCGACATCGATTCGGGGCATCGCCAGATTGTCGGCGTGAACAGCTATCAGCCGGCACCGCGCACCGACGGAACCGAGGAGGTCCTCGTTCGCCGTATCGACAATAGCGAGGTGCGTGCGCGCCAGATTGCCGGCCTGAAAAAGGTGCGCGCTGACCGTGACCAAAGCCGGGTAACCGCAGCTCTCGATGCGCTGTCCGATGCCGCGTCAGGCAGCGAGAATCTGATGCCGGCCGCCATTGAGGCGGCGCGTGCGCGGGCCACTGTCGGCGAGATGTCCGATGCGCTAAGCCGTGTCTATGGCCGCCACAAGGCCGAGATCAAGGGTGTGCGCGGCGTCTGGAAGGCGCGAATGAAAGCTGATGCCGAGCTGGAGATGCTTCAGGCGCGCGTTGACGAATTTATTGCTTCGACAGGCCGGCCCCCGCGTCTTCTTGTTGCCAAGCTCGGCCAGGACGGACATGACCGTGGCCAGAAGGTGATCGCCTCGGCCTTTGCCGATATCGGTTTCGACGTCACCATCGGGCCGCTTTTTGCCAGCCCGGACGAAGTCTATGACATGGCGATTGCCGAAGATGTCGATGCTGTCGGCATCTCCACGCTGGCGGCCGCACATCTCAGCCAGGTGCCGGCATTGCGCAAGTGCCTTGACGCCGGCAAGGGCCGCCATATCGAGCTTGTCGTCGGCGGCGTCATTCCGCCGGGTGATGTCGCGGCGCTGACATCCGCCGGAGCCGCCGCCGTGTTCCCGCCCGGCACGCGCTCGACTGATGCGGCAAGCCGCCTTCTTGATCTTCTGGCCCGCCGTCGCAATATCGCAGCCAGCGCGTGACGCAAGGACGACCTTCGCGTTGCAGGATTTATTCTACAGGATAGGCCCATCATGAACCGTGCCGCAGACGCCGCAAGCGAGATCATCGACGAATTCGGGTTTCTGGATGACTGGGAGGACCGCTACCAGCTTCTGATCGACCTTGGACGACGCCTGCCGCCCTTGCCGGAACATTATGCCAGTGATGAATACAGGCTTCGCGGGTGCCAGTCGGTGGTGCATTTCGCAGCCGAGACTGACAATGGCGAGATCACCTTCCATGCCGGTTCCGACGCTGCCATCGTTCAGGGGCTGATCGCGCTCCTGCTGCGGGTCTATTCAGGGCGCACGGCAGAAGAAATCCGCGATACCGAAGCCACGTTTCTGGGCGAGATCGGACTTGATTCACACCTGTCGCCGACCCGCAAGACGGGGCTTGCCAGCATGCTGACGGCAATCAAGGCCGCGGCCGGATAATCAATATTTCTGTTATCTGCTAGGCAGGCGCGCGTTCGGCACGTGGCGTGCGGCCGTAGCATTCGCGATAGCATTTCGAGAAATGCGAGGCCGAGACGAAGCCGCAGGCCAACGCTACCGACAGGATCGACATCGAGGTCTGGCGCAGAAGATGCCGCGCCCGTGCCAGCCGCAGGTTCAGATAGTAGCGTGTCGGCGTTGTGTTCAGATATTTACGAAACAGCCGCTCCAGCTGGCGTGTCGACAGATTCGTCATGCGCGCGATGTCTGTCTGCGCAAGCGGCTCTTCGAGATTGTCTTCCATCGTCTTCACCACGGCCAGCAGTTTGGGATGGCTGACGCCGAGACGTGAGCGCAGTTCCATGCGCTGGCGGTCGGTGGGCTCGCGGATACGGTCATGAATGAACTGGTCCGATACTTCGGCGGCGAGTGTCGCGCCATGTGACTGCGCGATCAGGTTCAGCATCATGTCGAGTGAGGCTGTGCCGCCAGAACAGGTGACACGTGTGCCGTCGACCTCGAACAGATCATTGGTGATGTCGAGCTCGGGGAATTCCTCTGCCAGCCCGTCGATATTCTCCCAGTGGATGGTGCAGCGACGGCCTTCGAGCAGGCCTGCGGCCGCCATCACATAGGTGCCGGTGCAGATCGCGCCGATCACCGCGCCGTTACGGTCGAGCCGGCGCACCAGGTTCAGAACATTGCGGTCGGTGTTTTCGCGCACATTCACCCCGGCACAGACAAACACCATGCGGCAATCCTGCAGGACCGAGGTGTCACCGTCCGAGGCAACCTCGACCCCGTTGCTGGCGACGGCCGCTTCGCCACTAGGGCTGGCGATGACCCATTCATAGAGCATGCTGTTGCTCTGCCGGTTGGCAGAGCGCAATGGTTCGATCGCCGATGCAAAAGCCAGCATCGAGAAATCGTTCAACAACAGAAATCCGATTTTCTGTGGCGCGGCGCTGTCATCATGCTGAAGCAATGACTTGATGGTCTGCACGCTCATCGGCCGGGGCCCCTGATCTTTGACGTGGTGGCGCGAACACACACCGCTGTCAGATGTTTCATATTTTTTTGTACGATGAAAAAAGTCGGAAATGAAATAATTTTTTTTGGGTGAATGCGGCTTTTTTGCTACCACAGCGCGCATGACAATGCCTTTGCCAGATCCCATCACCAGTGCCGGCAATGCCGAGGTCAAACGCCTCCGTTCACTGCATGAGCGCAAATACCGCCGGCAGACCGGGTGGTTCCTCGCCGAGGGCACCAGAACCTGTACCGAAGCGGTGGAGCTTGGCTGGCATCTTCATCGGCTTGCCTTTCTCGACGGGCGTGGTGGCGATCGCATGATCCGGCCGCTTCTCGCGGCGCTGGAACGTGATGGCGGGCGCGCGCTTCCGATGACCGAATCACTGTTGTCGCGGATCAGCGGCAAGGACAATCCGCAGATGGTGCTCGGCGCGTTCGAACAGCGCTGGCTGGCCCCGGACCTTGTCAGTCCCGATGCAGACAGATGCTGGATCGCCCTCGACCGGGTGCGTGACCCGGGCAATCTGGGGACCATCATGCGCACCGCCGATGCCACTGGCGCGCGCGGCATCATTCTGATCGGCGACTGCACCGATCCCTATTCGGTGGAAGCGGTCCGCGCCTCTATGGGGGCGGTGTTCAATGTCGGGCTGGTGCAGATGTCGGAGGCTGATTTCCTCAGGCTGGCGGCCGGATGGCCGGGGCAGATTGTCGGGACTGCGTTGCCGGCCAGCCGCGACTATCGCAAGGTGGATTATGCCGGGCCGCTGATGCTGCTGATGGGGAACGAGCAGGCCGGCCTGACGCCTGCTCTGATGAAAGCCTGCACACAGCTTGTCCGGATGCCGATGATGGGCAGGTCGGATTCGCTGAACCTTGTGGTCGCTACCGGCGTCACCCTGTATGAAGCGCTGCGCCAGCGGCACCCGCCCGAAGACGGCTAGCCGTCGGCGGAGTCCTGAGCCGCCGGAACCCAGCGCGCGAAATTGGCTTGTGCAATCACCCGCGGGTCTGGCTGTGACTCGACGCTGACCAGCTCCCCCGAAGACACTGTGCCGCCTGCGCCCGCCATCACGTCCGACAGCGCGTAATGCGCCGCCTGCGACGAGGCGCGGATGGCATAGATGGTCAGCAGCAGGAAGCGCGGCGTGTCCGACAGGATCTGCCGGCAGCCATCCAGAAGCGGCACCAGGTCGGTCTCGATGCGCCAGCGCTCGCCTTTTGGTCCGCGTCCGTATTTTGGCGGGTCGAGGATGATCCCGTCATAATGTCGGCCGCGTCTGATTTCGCGTTCGACAAAGCGTGTCGCATCCTCGGTAATAAAGCGGATCGGCGCCTCCTGCATGCCCGCGATGTCGCGATTCTCGAAGGCCTGCGCGATGGCCTTCTTGCTGGCATCGACATGGGTGACCTCGGCGCCTGCCTGCGCGGCGTGAAGGCTGGCGATGCCGGAATATGCAAACAGGTTCAATATCCGTGGCCGGCGTCCGTGACGCTCGGCAAAGCCGGCGATCTGTGCGGCGCACCAGCGCCAATGCGGTGCCTGTTCGGGAAAGAAGCCCAAATGCCGAAATGGCGTCGGCCGCGCCAGAAAGCGCAGCCCGTCATACCCGACCTGCCACTCTTCAGGCAGGTCAGGCGACAGGGTCCAGCCGCCACCATCCTCGTCATCCTCGGCGCGGCCCTGTCCCGGGACGAATCTGCCATCGGCCTTCCAAGCGTGTGCGCCAAGTCGCGGTGCCCACATCGCCTGCGGTTCCGGACGGACAAAGCTGTAACGGCCAAAACGTTCGAGCTTCAGCCCGTTGCCGCTGTCGAGTAGCTCGTAATCCGCCCAGTCCGCGGCGGCGAGAAGGCGCGGCTGCGGCTGCGAAATCACATCATCTGTTCCGGGTTTTGTCATGGCCGCGACCTTGCCGCCTGCCCGGCGGAAAATCAAGCCATGGTCTGGCACAATCAAAAAGTCTCAAAACCTGATAATATTTACTATTTTCTTGGAAATTTGAATCAGAATTAAAAATATTTTTTGCAACATGTCGCAATTGGGAATGAATTTGTGTATGTTCCGCCCGATTACACGGAAAGGCCGACAACATGGCAGCCATGGATGCGACGGATCGCAAGATCCTTACCCTTCTTCAGGAAAACGCGGCACAACCTGTTGCCGAGATCGCCCGCAAGGTCGATCTGTCGGTGACCCCTTGCTGGCGCCGGATTCAGCGGCTCGAGGAAACCGGCGTGATCCGCAAGCGCGTGGCGCTGCTCGATCCCCAGAAAATCGGTGTCGGCATGTCGGTTTTCGTTGCCGTCCGGACCGACCAGCACAATGCCGACTGGCTGCAGAATTTCGCAACCATGATTTCGGACATGCCCGAGGTTGTGGAATTCTACCGGATGAGCGGCGAGGTCGATTATCTTCTTCGTGTCGTCGTCGCCGACATGGCGGCCTATGACGCCTTTTATCGCACGCTGATCGGCAGAGTGCAGCTGACCGATGTGTCCTCATCCTTCGCCATGGAAGAAATCAAGTTCACCACGGCGCTGCCGGTAGACGGCGTCATGGCAGAGTAGAAATGGCGGCGTAGAAATGGCGGATTGAGGCGGTCTGGACTCTGGTCCGGTCTCAGGCCTTTTCGGCCAGGATATCCGCAAGCGGTTGCCGCGGATCGGCACCTCGGCAATGGACCTGATGCCACAGCGCATAGAACAACACACGCCAGGCCAGCAGCCCGCCACGGCCATCGGCATTCTCGATCACCGAACGCGCATCTTCTGGCCGCATCACCGCGGCAATGCCGGGCTGGGATGCCACCAGCGGTCCCAGAACCGATGATTCTCCCGCGATCCAGCTGCCGACGGGTACTGTAAAACCACGTTTGCGTGCAAAGGGCTTGCAATCGGGCATCCGTTCGGCAAGCCATGATTTGACCAGCCTCTTGCCTCCGCCATCACCGATCTTGGCGGCGACGGGCAGCGCAAAGCCATAGGCCGACATCTGCCTGTCGACAAAGGGCGTTCGCCCTTCAACGCCGTGTCGCATCAGGCAGCGGTCGAGCTTGATCAGCAGGTCATTCGGCAGCCAGTCCTCGATATCATGTCGTTGCAGCGTTGCCAGCGCGCCGTCACGGTCGGTCAGCCTTGTCATCATCGAGGGCATTCTTGCTGCCGACTTCCGGTATCGTGCGGCAAGTTGCGATGCAAGCTCGTTATGGAACAGGCCTGCACGAAGAGCCGCGCCGGGCCGTGTGGGAAATTTTGCCCCGACGGGCCGCATGCCGGCCCGGTAGCGGCCATATCCGGCAAAGAATTCATCGCCGCCCTCGCCCGACAGGATGACCTTGACGTCGCTGGCGGCACGGCGTGCAAGGTGCAGCGTCGGCAGAATGGCGTAATCCGCTGCCGGGTCGTCGCAGGCAAGCGCTGCCATGCCGGCATCCGCCAGGAAATCCGCTTTGCCGTAGGGAACGTCGACGAAATCGGCACCCTCGGCGGCGGCAAGACCGCGGGCCGCGTCTGTCTCGTCATCCCCGCCCCGGTCCAGTCTGGCGTCAAATCTGACGGTATAGGTCAGGATCGGCTCGCCACTGCCGTCACGCGCCCGCAGATCGGCAAGCGCGGCAAGGATGGCGGACGAATCTACCCCGCCGGAAAAGAACAGTCCGAGCGGCACATCCGCCATCAGATGCGCCGAAACGCTGTCATGAAGCGCTGTTTCAAATGCGTCCGGGTTGGACGATGCCGCAGATTGCGCGTCGAGCGGTGAATCACAATGCCGCCCGGTGATGCGGCCGCCGCAGATCACGAGGGTCTCGCCGGGCGCAACGCGCCTGATGTTGGCAAAGGTCGGCAGGTCGTCCGGGGCGTGCTGCCTGTCGATGATGCAGGCGGCATGCAAAGGGTCCGGATCGCCGGTCTCGTTCATCGCCGCACGAAGCGCCGCGATTTCCGAGGCAAAGGCGATACCGAAGCCAGTTTCGGCGATGTAGAGCGGCTTGATCCGAACGGGTCGCGAACCAGCAAACCCTCGCCGCTTTTCGGGTCGTACAGGGCGGCAGCATACATGCCGCGAAGCCGGTTCAGAATGCCGGTGCCCTGCCGGGCCCAGAGCGCGAGGACCGTCTCGCAATCGGATCCGGAGGTGAAGCTGTATCCCTGGCACAGCTCGCCACGCAGCGCGTTGTGATTGTAGATCTCGCCATTGGCGACAAGAACCTTGCCCCCGTGATCCGGTGGCGCAATGAAAGGCTGGGCACCCTTCGCAAGGTCGACAATCGACAGGCGGGTATGGACGAATCCAGCGCCGTCATCGGTGAAGCGGCCGCTGCCGTCCGGGCCGCGATGCGCCAGCGCGGCTTCCATGCGGTCAAGGAAACCGTCAGGCGCGCTTGCGCCCGTTTTCAGGAAATAGCCGCCGATCCCGCACATCAGGCAGCCACTCCGGACAGGAATTCGATCCAGTCAGCCGTTACCTTCTCCGGTGACAGGCTTGCTGCCCATGTGGCGCGGCCTCCAGCTGCAATCCTCGATGCAAGCGTCCTGTCACTGGCAAGCTGCGCCAGTGCGTCGGTCATCGCGGCAACATCGTCGACCGGCACCAGCAGGCCGTTCACCCCATCCTCGACAAGCTCTTCCCCACCATGGCTGCGGGTCGATATGACCGGCCTCGCGCATGACATTGCCTCGGCAATCACATTGCCGAACGGTTCGTGCCGCGACGGACAGACAAAGATGTCGGCTCCGCGGATCACCGACTGCGGATCGTCCAGCCATCCCAGAAACACGACGCCCGGCCACGCCGCATTCGGCGGCCAGCGCTTCCAGCCTCGCCCGTTCCGGCCCGTCTCCGGCAATCCACAAGGTGCCCTCATCTATTCCGGAAAAGGCCCGGATGAGCGTATCGAATGCCTTGTTCGTGTGAAGCCGTCCCAGCGCTGCGATCACCGGTCCGCCATGTTGCGGCCCTTCAAAGGCCGGACCATTCGCGCCATCGGGCACAAAATTGATCTGGTGATGGACCCGGTCCGCCGGAACGCCTTCACGGACAAGATAGTCTGCTATGCCGTGTGTATTTGCCACCAGCCAGTCACAGTTGCGGTAATGTTTCAGCTTGTAGAATCCGCCAAGCCGGGCCACATGCGGGACTTTTGTCTTCGGGAGCATGGATGTCGCCCGATTCATCCAGCTGAGAATGACATTGGCACGGCTCGAAGCTATGCCGGCGGCGAGTTGACGCCGGTGAAGCGCGGCAAGTATCGGTGAATAGCCGCAAGAGGTCACATCAATCCCGGCTGCTGCCAGCCGGTCAGCCCGGCCGCCAGCCGGCTTGATCATCAGCCGTTGCCGCACACCGGCGTCGTGGAATGATGTTGCGAGCCGTTCAAAGAACAGCTCGGCACCACCTTGCGGTGCGCCAGCCATGGCCTGAAACAGGCTGAGCCCGCTGACCCGGCGGTTGCCGGGCGGGATCGAGGCGGTTGATGTTGCTGGGTCTGGCACGAAAAAACGGTCTGGAGTTGCTGTATCGGGTAGCGATATTTCACCCCCGCCACCGGCTTTGGCGCAACCGGTAAAAACAACGGGTCTTCTATTGGGTGAAAGAAGCGCAATTTTGCATTGCGCAACACCGCTGATCCCTGCGAGGCTGAGCACCTTCGATCTGACCTGTGAGGAGAGGGCGATGAGCACCATCACCACCGATCTTGATGAGGCCCGCCGCGACCTGGCTGCAATTTTCCGCTGGACCGCTCGCGAGGGAATGCATGAAGGGATCGCCAACCATTTTTCCTACGCCGTGTCGGATGACGGCCAGATGTTCCTGATGAACCCCTTCGGGATTCATTTCTCGAAACTCAAGGCAAGCGACATGCTTCTTGTCGATGCGCGCCATCTCGATGACGAGATCAAGCCCCGGATCGACGCCACAGCCTGGGCGATCCATGGCGCGATGCACCGCAACAATCCGCAGGCCCGCTGCATCGTCCATCTGCATTCGCATTACGCCACCGCGCTTAGCGCGGTGAAGAACCCGGTTCTTCCGGCAGTCGATCAAACCACGGCGCGGTTCCACAACCGGGTGGCGATTGATGACGGGTTTGACGGGATGGGCCTCGGCGACGAGGCGGAACGGTTGTCCACCCTTCTTGGCAACAAGATGATGATGATGATGGGCAATCACGGCTTCATGACGGTCGGGGACAGTCCGGCGCTCGCCTTCGATCTCGCCTATCATTACGAGCGTGGTTGCCGCACCTATCTCACGGCTCTGGCATCGGGGCTGGAACTCTCGGTTCTCGATGACGAAGTCGCCGAGAAGACTGCAGAGCAATGGGAGGCCTATGAGGGCGCTCCTGAAAAGCATCTTGCCGCACTCAGATCGATCCTCGACGAGGAAGAGCCGGATTACCGTCACTAGGAAACGCCACCAGAGACCGCCACCAAATACCGACACCAAATACCGCCAAAGGGGGAGACATTTCCATGGCAACGACAGCACTGACCCTCGACGAGATTTACGCACTTGCCCATGATGCGATGACAGCGAATGGCTGCAATGACGAGAACGCGTCGGCGCTGGCCGATATCGTCACGCGCGCCGAGCGTGACGGCTCGCACTCGCACGGACTGTTTCGCATCCCCGGCTATGTCAAGGCGCTGCGCAGCGGCAAGGTCGATGGCAAGGCCAGTCCGACTGTGACGAAGGTCACGCCTGCCGTGATTCGCTGCGAGGGGCATGGCTGCTTTGCGCCGCTGGCCCAGGCAAGCGCGCTTCCGGTACTTGCCGAGGCAGCATCGGAAGTTGGTGTGGCGGCGCTTTCGCTGACCGGCATCCACCATTTTGCCGCCCTGTGGCCAGAGACTGAATTTCTCGCCGACCGCGGCCTCGTCGGCATTGCCTGCACCGCCTATATGCCGATGGTGGCCCCCGCCGGGTCTGCCGAAAAGCTGTTCGGCACCAACCCGATCTCATTTGCCTGGCCGCGCCCGGGACGTGACCCGGTCTGTTACGACATGGCGACGGCGGCGATGGCGATGGGCGATATCCAGATCGCTGCGCGAGACGGCAAGGAAGTGCCGCCCGGCACCGGCCTTGATGCTGATGGCAACGCCACCACCGACCCGGCAAAGATTGCTGCCGGCGTTGTGCTGCCTTTTGGCGGCTACAAGGGATCGGCCATCGCGCTGATGGTGGAACTTCTGGCCGCCGGCCTGACCGGTGAGCAATTCAGCTATGAAGCCAAGGAAAACGACAATGGCGACGGCGGCCCGCCGCGTGGCGGCGAGATGGTGATCGCGCTGTCACCCGAGCTGATCGCAGGCCCCGGATGGCCGGAGCATGTCGAGGCTTTCATGGACAGGCTGACATCGCTGAAGGGTGTGCGGGTACCGGGCGCACGCCGCCACAAGAACCGCCTCGACACCGGACCGCGCAACATCAACGAGGCACTTGTCGAAACAATCCGCGGGCTTCTCTAGCCTGATTGGGTGGGGGCCGGTTCAGCGGCCCTTCCAGACCGGGTCGCGCTTTTCGGCAAAGGCCTTGAAGCCTTCCATGCCGTCCTCGGAATTATATAGCTTGTCGACTGTCGCGAGCTGCATCTTGGTGATGCGGTTCATCGCGTCCTGGAACTTCATCGACTCGGCCTCACGCGCGACTTCCTTGATCGCGGCGAACACCAGCGGCGGTCCTGAAGCAAGAAGGCGTGCCAGCTCCCAGGCCCGGTCATAGAGCGCCGGTCCGTCTGCCATCATCTCGTTGACCAGTCCCCAGCGATGTGCCTCGGCGCAATCCATCCAGCGCCCGGTCAGCAGCATGTCCATCGCAACGTGATAGGGAATGCGCTTCGGCAGCTTGATGGTGGCGGCATCGGCAAGGGTGCCGGCGCGAATTTCGGGAAGGGCGAAGCTGGAAGCCTCGGTCGCGAGGATCATATCGCAGGACAGCGCCAGCTCGAAGCCGCCGCCGACACACATGCCCTCGACCGCGGCGATCACCGGCTTGTTGAGATCGCGAAGTTCCTGCAACCCGGCAAAGCCGCCGACGCCATAGTCGCCGACGACCGAATCTCCGGCCGCGGCCGCCTTGAGATCCCAACCTGCGGAAAAGAACTTCTCGCCTGCGGTGCGCACGATGCAGACGCGAAGTTCGGGATCATCACGGAAGGATTTGAACACCTCGCCCATGTGGCGCGAGGTGACAAGGTCGATGGCATTCGCCTTCGGCCTGTCGAGTGTGACCTCGAAGATATGTCCTTCGGTGCGGGTCTGTACCGCCTCGCTATGTTGCTCGGTCATGTGTCTGTCTCCCTGCCCGGATTTCTGTCGTCCGGGCTCATGTCTTGCGGATCAGTCTTCCATATCACCGCATCGACCGCCAGCGCGCCGGTGCCGATCTCACCCAGCATCAGCGGATTCACTTCGATCTCGTCGATCGCCGGGTCGGCCTCGATGATGGCGGCCATAGCGGCGATTGCGTCAACCGCCGCCTCGAGATCGGCGGCTGCACGGCCACGATATCCATTCAGCAACGGCGCCAGGCGCAGCCCGTTGATGGCGGCGCGAATCTCGTCCCTGCCAGCCGGCAGGACCAGCGTCGCCACATCGCCAAGAAGCTCGGCTGTCACGCCGCCGCTGCCGACCGTCAGGCTGATGCCATAGACCGGATCGCGGCGCAGCCCGACGAGAAGCTCACCCACCGGTGGCGGGGCCATTTCCTCGACAAGGAAACCCTGCGCCCCGTTCGTCTCGTCGTTTGTCCCGCCGTTCGTCCCACCGGCCATAGCCTCGGCCGCATCGGCGAGTTCGTCCGGCGACAGTCCCAGCTTGACCACTCCGGCCTCGCTTTTATGCGCATGGCCAAGGCCCTTCAGCACCAGTGGCGTGGCAAGGCCTGCTGCTGCACCGGCCAGATCGGCGGCTTTGTCCGCTGTTATGCCGCGGGGCACGGAAACGCCTGCCTTGCCAAGCAGGGCTTTTGATTCTGCCTCGTCCAGCATCCTGCGTGATGCGGGCGCCGGCCGGGCGGCATAGGGGCGCCAGTCACCGGTCGGGGCCGTGGCTCCGGCGTGGGCGATCGCCCGTAACCCATGTTCAAATCCGCACAGTGGCACGATGCCGGCTTCTGTCAGCCGGTCTGCCCAGCTTTCCGAAACCCCATCGGCAAGGGTGCCGAGCATGGCGGTCTTTGTGCCGGCCTTCTGACCTGCCGCCTTCATCGCGGCGACAGCCGGATGCCAGGCTTCGTCGCTGCACCGGTCGTCGCGGGGGAAATCGATGGCAAGAACGGAAATATCGACCCAGTCGCCCATCATCGCGGCGAAGGTGTCGGTCATCTTCGCCTCGTCGCCCCAGATGAAGGTGTGATAATCCAGCGGGTTGGCCAGCGCCACCAGCGGGCCCAGCGTCTCGCCAAGCCGGTCGAGATGGTCATCCGGGATCGACGGCCATTCCAGCGGAAGGTCGCCAGCGAGATCGGCGGTCAGCCCGGCTTCACCGCCGGAACAGCACATGGCGGTGATGCGCCGCCCCGCAAGACGGCCATGGAGGTGCAGGATTTTCAGCGTCTCCATCATATCTTCGGGGGAATCGACCTCGATCACGCCGCAGCGCGCAAGGAATGCCGACGAGGTGGCACCATCACCTGCCAGCGCCGCCGTGTGCGAGCTCGCTGCGGCCTGTGCGGCAGCTGTCCGGCCGGCCTTGATGGCGACGATATGCTTGCCAGCCGCTATCGCCTCGCTGGCCATGGCGGCAAAGTCCACTGAATCCACAATCCCCTCGATATAGAGGCCTGCCGCGGTCACGCGCGGGTCGGCCAGAAGGCTGCGCGCCATGTCGGAGAGGCTAGTCTGCGCCTGGTTGCCGACACAGGCGACATAGGCCATGGGGAGCCCGCGCGCCTGCATGCTCAGATTGATTGCGATGTTTGATGACTGGCTGATGATGGCGACGCCGCTATCCACGGCACGGCCGCCATGCTGGTCTGGCCACAGCATCGCCCCGTCCAGATAGTTCAACACGCCATAGCAGTTCGGGCCGAGAAGCGGCATGTCGCCGGCGGCGGCGACAAGCGCGTCCTGCAGCTCTTCCTCGCCTGCCTCGGCAAATCCCGACGCAAAGCACACGGCCCCGCCGCATCCCATGGCCGACAGCTCGGCCGCCACCTCGATCACCGCATGTCGGTTGATGCCGAGAAAGGCCGCGTCCGGCGGCCCCGGAAGGTCGGCAAGGCTGCGGTAGCAGGGAATGCCGCGAATCTCGTCACGCTTTGGATGGACCGGCCAGATGTCACCGTCGAACCCCGATTTCTGGCATTGCTCGATGACATTTTCCGCCCACCAGCCGCCAAGAACGGCGACAGACCGCGGACGAAACAGTCGCGACAGGTCACCCATCGCGCTATCCCCCGAGAGGACGAAGCAGGTCGCGGCTGATGATGTGGCGCTGGATTTCCGAGGTGCCGTCCCAGATCCGCTCAACCCGTGCATCGCGCCAGAAGCGTGCCAGCGGCAGATCGTCCATCAGCCCCATGCCGCCATAGACCTGAATGGCCTCGTCGGTGACCCGTGCCAGCATTTCCGAAGCATAGAGCTTGGCCGAGGCGATCTCGCGGTTGGCCGGCAGGCCCTGATCGAGCCGCCATGCAGCCGACAGGGTCAGCCAGTCGGCCGCGTCGATCTCGGTGATCATGTCGGCCAGCTTGAAGCTGACGCCCTGGAACTTGCCGATCTGCTTGCCGAACTGCTTGCGCTCGGCGGCATAGTTCAGCGCATAGTCGAAGGCGCGCCGCGCGCCCGACACACATGGTGGCGACGGTGATGCGGGTGGCATAGAGCCAAGTGTTCATCACATCAAATCCGCCATCAACCTCGCCAAGGACCTGGCTGTCGGCAAGGCGGCATTCCTCGAACTTCAGGATCACATTGTCATAACCCGCATGCGAGACGGAATTATATCCTGGCAGCACCTCGAAGCCCGGATGGCCGCGATCGCCAAGGAAGCAGGTGATCCGTTTCTTCGGACCATGCGGTGTGTCGTCGACACCGGTGGCGACGAAGACGATGAAGAAATCGGCGTGGCTGCCGCCGGAAATGAAGTGCTTGGTGCCGTTCAGCACCCAGTCGCCGCCGTCGCGCCGCGCCGTGGTGCTCATGCCGCGCACATCCGATCCGGCATCCGGTTCGGTCATGGCCAGCGCGTCCATCTTCTCGCCGCGAACGGCCGGCGTCAGATAGCGTTCCACCTGATCGCCCTCGCAGGCCATCAGTATGTTCTGCGGGCGGCCGAAGAAATGTGTCAGCGCCATCGAGCCGCGGCCGAGCTCGCGCTCGAGAAGCGCGAACTCAAGATTGTTGAGTCCGCCGCCACCGACTGATTCCGGGAAATTCGGGGCATAGAACCCCATTTCCATGACCTTGTCCTTGATGGCATTGCCCATTTCCAGCGGCACATGGCCGAGCTTCTCGACCTCGTCCTCAAGCGGATAGATTTCCGTTTCGACGAAACTCCTGACCGTCGAGACGATCATTTCCTGTTCTTCGGTCAGTCCGAACTGCATGGCTACCCTCTTTGTAAATCAGCCGCCGATGGCACGCCCCGCGCCATCCGGGCGCGGCAGGTTGGCGTGCGCGGCTGCCAGTGCCGTCAGCTTCGCCGCCACCTCGTCGGTCGGCAGGCTCGATGAACGGCTGTTCATGTCGACATGGATCAGCATATGCTCGCCAGTGGCAAGCAGGCGCGGCCCGTCGGCTCCATCGGCATAGAGATGGTGGAAGAGCTGCATCTTCTTGCCTTCGCCGAGAAGCACCTGCGATGTGGCGAAAATTTCGCTTTCCGGTGGTAACTTCGTCGAGATGCCGGATATGCGTCTCGACGGTGAAGAAACTGCCGCCGGCCGCCAGATAGTCGGCATCAATACCGATCTGGCGCATCATCGCGTCGGTCGCCATCGAGAAACAGTCAAGATAACGCGCCTCGTTCATATGACCGTTATAGTCGGTCCAGGCGGCAGGCACTTGCTGGCGCATGGTCTCGATCGGCTGGTCGGTGTCACCGGTGGCGGTGGCCGCCGGCACCGCGTCATAGAGCGCGGTCTCCCACGCGGCGAGCGTGCGTCCGGCGCCCCAGTCATTCGCCTTCAGCGCCTGCAGGATGGCAACGAGGTTGGTGTCGCGAATTTGCTCCAGCTCGCGGATTGAATGCATGCCGGATTGCGCATCCGACTGGTCCGAGATGGTTTTCACCAGCTCGTCGGTCAGCTCCGGCACATCCATCAGCTTGGTCCAGGGCCATTTCAGGCAAGGTCCGAACTGTGCGATGAAATGCGCCATTCCGGCCTCGCCGCCAGCCACGCGATAGGTCTCGAACAGGCCCATCTGCGCCCAGCGCAGGCCAAAGCCGAACCGGATGGCGTCGTCGATCTCTTCGGTGGTGGCGATGCCGTCTTTCACCAGCCACAGCGCCTCGCGCCAGACGGCCTCGAGGAAACGGTCGGCGACAAAGGCCTCGATTTCCTTGCGAATCCGCAGTGGATGCATGCCGATACCGGCGAAGAATCCGGCGGCGCGCTCGATGGTTTCGGCGCTGGTGGATTTGCCGCCGACAAGCTCGACCAGCGGCAGCAGATAGACCGGGTTGAACGGGTGCCCGACAAGAAGGCGTTCCGGACGGTCCATCTTCGCCTGCAGATCGCTTGGCAGGATGCCCGACGTCGAAGAGCTGATCAGCGCGTCCGGCGTGGCGGCGGCCTCAATCTCGGCATAGACCGCCTGCTTGATATCAAGCCGTTCCGGCACCGCCTCGACGATCAGTTCTGCACCGGCCACCGCCTCGGCCACCGATCCGGCAAACTTCATCTCGCCGCGGCGTGGCAGCGGGGCCATCGTCAATTTGCCAAGCGCGGCGTCCGCATTCGTCATCACCGCGTCGATTTTGCGCGATGCTTCGGGATCGGGATCGTAGATGCCGACATCGACACCGTTCTGGATCAGTCGTGCGACCCAACCACCGCCGATAACGCCGCCGCCGATGACCGCGGCACGTGCAGGTTTCACCGCTGCTGTCATGTCCTGTTCTCCCTGACCTGCCGTTCCGGCATGCCGTGTTCTGCGCCCTGTCAGCGCGCCACCGGCGCGCGTTTTGTCAGTTTCAGCCGTTCGCGAACCGCATCCGGCCCGATCACGTTCGCGCCCATGTTCTCGACCACATTCACAGCCTTTTCGACAAGCTGGGCATTGGTGGCGAACACGCCGCGCGAGAGATAGAGATTGTCCTCAAGCCCGACCCGAACATTGCCTCCGGCAAGAACGGATGCCGCCGGATAGGCCATTGCGTTGCGGCCGATCGAGAAGGCAGAGAAGACCCAGTCGGACGGCACATTGTTCACCATCGCCATCAGCGTTCCCAGATCATCCGGCGCGCCCCACGGAATGCCCATGCACAGCTGGACCAGCGCCGGGCTGTCGATATGGCCTTGCTCGGCCAGATATTTCGCAAACCACAGATGGCCGGTGTCGAAGGCCTCGATCTCCGGCTTCACGCCAAGCGCCTGCATCTGCTTCGCCATCTCGACCAGCATCGACGTGCTATTGGTCATGATGTAGTCGCCATGGCCGAAATTCATCGTGCCGCAATCCAGCGTGCAGATTTCGGGGCGGCAGTCGGCAACATGCACCAGCCGTTCGGTCGCACCTGCCATGTCGGTTCCCGCAGCGTCCGGCGGCAGCGGTGTTTCAACACCGCCAAGCACCAGGTCGCCGCCCATGCCCGCTGTCAGGTTCAGCACCACATCGGTTTCGGATTCGCGGATGCGGTCGGTGACCTCGCGGAACAGGCCCGGGTCGCGTGACGGTTTGCCGGTCTCGGGGTCGCGGACATGACAATGGACGACGGCCGCGCCGGCGCGCGCCGCTTCGATGGCGCTGTCGGCAATCTGGGCCGGGGTGACCGGCACCTTGTCGGACTTGCCCGTGGTGTCGCCGGATCCGGTGACGGCGCAGGTGATGAACACCTCGCGATTCATAGCCAGTGTCATGATGTCTCCTTCCCGCTGGCGAAATCGGTGGTGTGTCTGCCAGCTTCGACGTAACGCGGCCGCCGGCATTCTCAGCACTCCGGCGAGGCATCACATTTTCCCAAAAATACGGGCTTTGCAACTTCTTTAGACCGGCGGTGGTCGGGCCGGGAAACCAACCGGAGAATCCGTCAGAATTGGAACAGAAACAGGCGGTTTTCTCGCATGCGACAGCCGTGGCTGCGCAAGCATGAATTGTCGGGTTCCGGCCCGGTGGGGAGAAAGGACAAGTGCGCCATGAATGCGCCGACGAGACCGGCAAGACGCGGCCGCAAAACGCGTTCCGACGATCAACTTCCGGCACAGCTGGACTGGCGCGAGATCCGCAACCACATGGCGCCGCTGGCACCGCTCAGTGACGACCAGATCGAATCCATCCATCTGGCCTCGCTGCGCCTGCTCGAGGAATATGGCATCGAGGTGATGAGCGCGCCGGCCCGCGAGATTTTCCGCGCCGCCGGGGCCGAGGTGGACGACGCCACCATGATCGTCAAGGCCGATCGCGGCCTGATCGAAACCGCCGTCGCCAGCGCAAAGCCGCACTTCACCCTGACACCGGTAAACCCTGACCGCGCCCTGATCATCGGCGGTGACCAGATTCATTTCGGCCTCGTCTCCGGCGCGCCGAACGCACATGACATAAAGGGTGGCCGCCGCAGCGGCAATTTCGAGGATTACAAGAAGCTGATGATGCTCGGGCAGAGTTTCAACGTCATCCACTTCTTCGGCAACCAGACGCTGGCTCCGAACGATCTGCCAGTCAACACCCGCCATCTCGACACAACCTTTGTGAACCTGACGATGACCGACAAGGTGTT
Organism: Alphaproteobacteria bacterium; assembly: GCA_038144055.1. Classification (GTDB taxonomy): domain Bacteria; phylum Pseudomonadota; class Alphaproteobacteria; order Puniceispirillales; family Puniceispirillaceae; genus UBA8309. The sequence continues at coordinate 413,026 of JAYQNB010000004.1, forward strand.
CCTGTCGATGTCGATCGGCGAGGGCGGGTGCGCGACGCGGCGCGTCTGACAGCGATCGCACGCGGCCTGACCATGGACGAACTTGCCGCCAGCCCGACGGCGATCACCAACATCAATATCAACTCGCCGCGCAAATTCGATGTCGAGATGGCCGCCGCCGCCATGGCGATGGCCGAGATGGGCCAGGCCACGGTAATCACCCCGTTCACCCTGATGGGTGCGATGACGCCGGTGACGTTGGCAGGCGCCCTGACGCAGCAGAATGCCGAGGCGCTGTTCGGCATTGCGCTGACACAGCTGGTGCGGCCCGGCGCACCGGTGGTCTATGGCGGCTTCACCTCGAATGTCGACATGAAGACGGGTGCCCCGGCCTTTGGCACGCCGGAAAATACACGCGCCAATATTGACGGCGGCCAGCTGGCGCGGCGCTACGGCCTTCCCTACCGAACCAGCGCCTGCAGCGCCTCGAACGCCGTCGATGCCCAGGCCGTGTGGGAGACCCAGATGGCGCTGTGGGGCGCGGTCAACGGGCATGGCAACCTGATCTATCATTCCGCCGGCTGGGGCGAGGGCGGCCTTGTCGCCGATTTCGAGAAACTGATCGTTGATTGTGAAATGCTTCAGGCGATGGCCGAATTCCTGTCGCCGCCCAAATTCAGCGAGGCCGATTTCGCCTTCGATGCGCATGACGAGGTCGAGCCCGGCGGCCATTTCTTCGGCGCTGCCCATACGATGGAACGCTATCAGTCGGCCTTCTACAGCCCGTTCCTGTCCGACTGGTCGAATCACGAGAACTGGCGCGATGCCGGCGGGCGCACCACGACCGAGCGCGCGATGGAAATCTGGCCGAAGATTGTCGACGCCTATACCCCGCCGCCAAGCGACCCCGCCCGAATTGAGGAAATGCAGGCCTATATCGCCCATCGCAAGGAAGAGATCGGTAGCGGCGAGCCCTGATTGCAACCTGTGCGGGTGACCATGAACCGGCGTTCGTCTGCCGGTCTTCCTCGGCTTGCGCTTTGGCGCAAAACTTGTACTCTCTGACGTCTATTTCAAAGACCAATCCAGAGATTCAGGGGACAAGACCATGACGCTCATGCATTACATCGGCGGCGCAGAAACCGCCGGCACCAGCGGCCGCCAGCAGGATGTGTTTAATCCGGCCACCGGCGCGGCCATCACAGCGGTGCCGCTGGCCAGCGCGGCCGAGGTCGGCAACGCCGTTGCGGCTGCCTCTGCCGCCCTTCCGGGCTGGGCCAGCACCCCGCCGGCCCGCCGTGCGCAGGTGATGTTCAACTTCCGTGACCTGATCAAGTCCAACCTCGACGAGCTGGCGACGCTGATTTCCTCGCAGCACGGCAAGACCTTCGACGACGCCAAGGGCGAGATCGCGCGCGGCATCGAGGTGGTCGAGTTCGCCTGCGGCATCCCGCATGCGCTGAAGGGCGAGTATTCGCCGCAGGTCGCCGGCAATGTCGACAGCTTCTCGATGCGCCAGCCGGTCGGCGTGGTCGCCGGCATTACCCCGTTCAACTTTCCGGCGATGGTGCCGATGTGGATGTTCCCGATGGCGCTGGCCTGCGGCAACACCTTCGTCCTCAAGCCGTCGGAGCGCGACCCCGGCGCGCCGATGATGCTGGCGCGGCTGCTGTCCGAGGCCGGACTTCCCGAAGGCTGTTTCAATGTCGTGCATGGCGACAAGGAAGCCGTCGACGCGATCCTCGACCATCCCGATGTGGCCGCCATCAGCTTTGTCGGCTCCACCGCCATCGGCAAATACATCTATTCGCGCGGCTGCACCAACGGCAAGCGCGTGCAGGCGCTGTGCGGTGCGAAGAACCACATGATCATCATGCCCGACGCCGATATGGACCAGGCCGTCGATGCCGCCATGGGTGCTGCCTATGGTTCGGCCGGCGAGCGCTGCATGGCGATCTCGGCCGTTCTGGCCGTGGGTGACGACACCGCCGACCGGTTCGTCGAGCAGCTGGCGCCGAAGGTGCGCGCGCTGAAGATCGGCCAGTATGACGAGCCGGGCGTTGAAATGGGTCCGGTGATCACCGCCGAATCCAAGGCGCGGATCGAGGGCTATATCGACCAGGGCGAGAAAGACGGCGCAGACGTCGTCGTCGACGGCCGCGGGCTGAAGCTGCAGGGCTATGAGGACGGCTTCTTCGTCGGCGGCACGCTTCTCGACCGGGTGACCCCCGACATGTCGGTCTATCGTGACGAGATTTTCGGGCCGGTGCTTTCGGTGCTGCGTCCGCAAAGCTATGACGAGGCGCGCCAGCTGGTGATGGACCATGAATATGGTAACGGCACCGCCATCTTCACCCGTGACGGTGACGCGGCGCGCGATTTCGCGACCTCGATCAATATCGGCATGGTCGGCGTGAATGTGCCGATCCCGGTGCCGGTCGCCTATCACAGCTTCGGCGGCTGGAAGGCGTCGATGTTCGGTGACCATTCGATCCACGGGATGGAAGGCGTGCGCTTCTACACCCGCCTGAAGACGGTGACGGCGCGCTGGCCGTCCGGCATCAAGGAAGGCGCGGTCTTCAACTTCTCCGCCGGAAGCGAGGTGCAGTAACCGCCCCGCCGCAACGGCACTTGTATGAAATGATAAGCGCTGCCCCACCCGGGCAGCGCTTTTTTTGTGGGGGGTATTCGGGAAGCGTGATCCCTACATCAACACCTTGCCGGGGTTGAGCAGGTTGTCGGGGTCCAGCGCCTGTTTGATCGATTTCATCATCGCATAGGCCACCGGGTCCTTCAGGTCTTTCATGTCCTGCTGCTTGTCCAGCCCGATGCCGTGCTCGGCGCTGATCGACCCGCGCCATTTGATGACGATGTCGCGCACCGCGTCCTTGATCGCCTGCGCCTCCTCGGGATGCTCCTTCGGGTCCTTGTCATAGGGGCGCGCGTTGATGTGCAGATTGCCGTCGCCCATATGGCCGAAGGCCACGCAGAACGGCCCCGGCGCGACCGCGGCGAAGGCCGCCTCCATATCGGCGATCACGCCGGGCAGGTCCGATACCTGGAAGCTGATGTCGTTCATCACCCAGGGGCCGTGCCGCTGCATCGCCTCCAGCGTGCCCTCGCGCATCGCCCAGAAATTCGCCCGCTGCGCGTCCGACTGCGCGATCACCGCATCCTCGACAAGGCCGGCCTCGAAGGCGTCGGCAAGGATCGATTCCAGCAGCGCCGACAGCGCCACCGTGCCGTCCGGCCCGGGGACCGCATCCTCGGGCCGCGCCGCGCCGAGCTCCATCAGCACCGCCAGCTCCGGCGCCTCGTCGAAGACCGGGCTGACATGGTCGAGATATTGCACCGGCAGCTCGTACATCAGCTTGCCGATCAGCTCGAACGCCTCGACCTGGCCGCCGCAGCGCGACTGCGTCATGTTCATCAGCTCCAGCGCCGCCTCGACATCGCGCACCTTGACCATGGCGGTGGCAAAGGCATGCGGCGGGGTCACCAGCTTCAGGCTGGCGGCGGTGATGATGCCGAGTGTACCTTCCGAGCCGACCATCAGATTGACCAGATCATAGCCGGTGTTGTTCTTCTTCAGCGCCGGCAGAAGGTCCATCACCTCGCCGGCGGCGGTGACCACCTCCAGCCCCAGGCACAGCGCCCGCGCGCTGCCATAGCGCACGACGTTCAGCCCACCTGCATTGGTGCCGAGCGCGCCGCCGATCTGCGCCGTGCCCTTGGCCCCGAAGACAAGCGGGAACATCAGCCCCTCCGCCGCGGCCGCGTGATGCAGCGATTCAATGATGCAGCCTGCCTCGGCCACCATATAGCGGCCGGGCGCGTCGATCTTGCGGACCTTGTTCATCCGCTCCAGCGACAGCATCACCACCTGGTCCTCGGCGCGCGCGATGGTGCCGCTGGCAAGGCCGGAATTGCCGCCGAACGGGATCACCGGCGTGCGCGTCTCGGCGCAGATCTTCATTACCCCGGCGACTTCTTCGGTGCTGGCCGGGCGGACCACGATGGCGGGTTCGGACACCGCCTTGCCAAGCCAGTCGCTCTGATAGCGCGGGCCGATGCCATCGCCGGCCTCGACATGCGCGTCGCCGCAGATGGCGACAAAGCGCGACGCCAGATCATTCACCCGAATCTCGTCCATGACATCCTCCCAGACCGTGCGGTGAGTCTACCTCTGGTCCGCCAGCAATTCCAGCCGCAGCCGCGCGATCTTGTGGACCTCGGCAAGGGCGGTGGCGAATTCGGTGGCCGGGTCGTTATTCACCCGCGTCTCGAAAGCGGCAAGGATGGCGGCGCGGTCCAGCCCACGTACCGCGATGATGAACGGGTGACCGAACTTCGCGCCATACCGGTCGTTCAATGCGGTGAAACGGGCGAATTCCTCGGGGCTGCAGCGGTCAAGGCCGGCGCCCGCCTGCTCGGCGGTGGATTCCGCCGTCAGCCCGCCGGCGACGGCCAGTTTGCCTGCAAGTTCGGGATGTGCGCGAAGCAGCGCCAGCTGACGGTCATGGCCGGCGGCATCGACGATGGCGGCCATGCGTGCGGCGAAATGCGGCACCGCGCCGTCATCCGTCCCGACACCTTCTGCCAGCAGCGCTTCGGCCACCCAGGGCGAATGTTCGTAAATACCGCCGAATTCCGACATGAAACCGGCTTTGTCCAGGCTGTCTGGTGGCACCCGGAACATCATGTCTGCCATCGAATCACTGCCTTGTTGTGAAAGCTGAGCCAACGACAAGATTGGTCAGTTTTGTTTGCCTTTACAATAGATAATTGGCAGGCTCACCGGGCTCTGTACGCATCGGAATGCATCGGTGCGACGATGTTGGCAAGCCGAATCCACAGCTGCGGATCGTGCTGCCTGAAAGCAGAAAAGGAGGGCCGTGATGGGCCGCCTGACGACGCATGTTCTTGACACTGCATCCGGCCGTCCCGCGGCCGGGCTTCGCATCGACCTCTACCGCCTTGACGGCGAGGCGCGTGTGCAGCTGCTGTCGGTGATGACGAATGATGACGGCCGGGTCGACGCGCCGCTCATGCAGGGCGACGAGATGGCTGCCGGCCGTTATGAGATTGTATTCCATGCCGCCGCCTATCTTCGCGCCGGTGGAACTGCCCTGCCCGAGGTGCCGTTCCTCGACGAGATCGTCATCGCTTTCGGCATCGATAATCCGGACCAGCATTATCATGTGCCGTTGCTTCTTTCTCCCTACGGCTATTCAACCTATCGCGGCAGCTGACGCGGCGTCGGGGATCAGGTGCCATGCGCGAGACAATCACATTTGTCCTGAACAACCGGATCGAACGGGTCAGCGGGCTGTCCGGTGATGCCACGCTGCTCGACTGGCTGCGCCAGCGCCGCCGCCTGACCGGCTCAAAGGAAGGCTGCGCCGAGGGGGATTGCGGGGCCTGCACCGTGGTTGTCGCGCGGCACGATTGCGCCACCGGGGCCATGCGCTGGCATCCGGTAAATGCCTGCATCCAGTTCATGGGCATGCTCGAGGGGGCTTCTGTCACCACCATCGAAGGCATCATGCCGGAAGGCGATGATGCGCCGGAGCTGCATCCCTGCCAGCAGGTGATGGTGGACCGGCACGGCTCGCAATGTGGCTTCTGCACCCCGGGCTTTGTGATGTCGATGTTTGCTGCCTGGTGCAATGGCGAGGGCTGGACGAGGCCGGGATCGACACCACCCTTGCAGGCAATCTGTGCCGCTGCACCGGCTACCGGCCGATTGTCGACGCGGCGGCCGATCTGAAAACCCGCGACATACCACCGGCGTTTGAGCGCCGCCGCCGCGAACGCGAGGCCGCCCTCATGGACGAGATCGCGCATGACGATACAGTGGCGATCGGTGACGGCACGCGCCGGTTCATCGCGCCGGCCACGGCCGAGGAATTCGCCCGTGAATATGCCACCACCAGGGATGCAACCATCGTTGCCGGGGCGACAGATGTGGGGCTGTGGGTGACCAAGCAGAACCGCCATATGCCGCACATGATCTGGACAGGCCGGGTCAAGGGTTTCGGTGATGTGATCAGGCAGGGCGCGCATTGGCGCATTGGACCGGCGGTGACGCATGAGGCGGCGCTGCAGACGCTGGCTGAGGGCCGCCCCGACTTCGCCGAGGTAATGCGCCGCTTCGGCTCGCTTCAGGTCCGCTCGAGCGGAACCATGTGTGGCAATATCGCGAACGGCTCGCCGATCGGCGACCTGCCGCCGATGCTGATCGCGCTGGCGGCCGATGTGGAACTGGCGGGTGTGTCCTCGAACCGGCGAATGCCGCTCGAGGATTTCTTCATCGACTATGGTGTGCAGGACCGCGAGGCTGGTGAATTTGTCTCGGCGCTGCTGGTGCCGGTGGCGGCATCGCCGCATTTCCGCGCTTACAAGATTTCCAAACGGTTCGACCAGGATATCTCGGCCGTGATGGGTGGTTTCAATATCTCGGTTTCGGACGGGCGCATCACCGATGCGCGCCTTGCCTTTGGCGGCATGGCGGCGACCCCGAAACGAGCCGCCGCGGCCGAGGCTGCGCTTGCCGGCGCCGAACTGGGCATGGATGCATTCCGGGCAGCGGCACTCGCAATGGCGGATGATTTCACCCCGATCAGCGACATGCGCGCCTCTGCCGGATATCGCATTCAGGTGGCGGCCAACCTGCTGCTGAAATATGGGATGGACCTGACAGGCACGCCGGTGCCGCGCCTGACCGGGCCGGGGGCAGACCTGTCTGCCGACAGGTTGCGCGAGGCACGGATATGACGGCAGATCGTATCACTGGCGATATTCGTACCACCTTAAGCCACGACAGTGCCCACAAGCATGTCGCCGGAAGCGCCGTCTATGTCGACGACATTCCAACGACGGATGACACGTTGGTTGTGCTGATCGGGCAGAGCCCGCACGCCCATGCCCGCATTAGCAAGATGGATCTGTCCGCGGTGGCCGATGCCGACGGGGTGGTGGCGGTGCTAACCCATGCCGATATCCCGGGTGTGAATGACTGCAGCCCGGTCTATGGTGACGATCCTGTGCTTGCCGAGGACGAGGTCAGCTATGTCGGGCAGGCGGTTTTTGCCATCGTCGCCGAGACCATGCGTGCGGCGCGTGATGCCCTGCCGCTGGCGAACGTATCGTATGAGACGCTTCCCGCGGTCCTGACCATCGACGAGGCGATGAAGGCGGGATCATGGCTTGGCCCGTCGGTAACCATGGAATCAGGCAGTCCGGATACGGCGCTTGCCGGCGCGCAGCATACGCTGTCCGGCCGGATCGAGATCGGTGGGCAGGAGCATTTCTATCTCGAGGGGCAGGCGGCGCTCGCCATTCCGGGCGAGGACCGGGACATGACGCTGCATTGCTCGACGCAGCACCCGTCCGAGATCCAGCACAAGGCCGCCGACTGCCTTGGCGTTCCGAACCATGCGGTGACTGTCGAGACGCGGCGCATGGGCGGCGCCTTTGGCGGCAAGGAAAGCCAGGGCAATCTTCCGGCCATCCTGTCGGCGCTGGTGGCGCATGTCACTGGCCGGCCGGCCAAGACGGTCTATGACCGCGATGATGATTTCATGCTGACCGGCAAGCGGCATGATTTCCGCATCGACTACAGCGTCGGCTTCGATGCCGAGGGCCGGGTAAGCGCGGTGATCTTCGAACAGGCGCTTCGTTGCGGCATGTCATGGGACCTGTCCGAGGCGATTGCGGCGCGCGCCATGTGCCATGCCGACAACGCCTATCACATTCCGGACATGCGGGTGATCTCGCATCGCTGCAAGACGCACACCCAGTCGAACACCGCCTTCCGCGGCTTTGGCGGGCCGCAGGGAATGGTCGGCATCGAACGGGTGATGGACGAGGTAGCGCATCATCTGGGGATCGACCCGTTGCTGGTGCGCCAGCGCAATTTCTATCCACACAAATTCACGCCCAATGGTGGCAAGGGGCGCACCCCTATGGCCAACTGGTCGAGGATTGCGTGTTGCAGGATATCGTCGGCGAACTGGCCGAAAGCGCGGCTTACCCCGCCCGGCGCGCCGAGATCGAAGCCTTTAACAATGCGACCAGCGTGATCCGGCGTGGCATTGCGCTGACCCCGGTTAAGTTCGGCATCTCCTTCAACACGACCTTCCTCAATCAGGCCGGGGCGCTGGTCCATGTCTATACCGACGGGTCGGTGCATCTGAACCATGGCGGCACCGAGATGGGACAGGGACTGAACACCAAGGTGGCGCAGGTCGTGGCCCATGAATTTCAGGTGGATTTCGATGCGGTGAAGATCACCGCGACAACCACCGGCAAGGTGCCGAACACCTCGGCGACGGCGGCATCATCCGGCACCGACCTGAACGGCATGGCGGCACAGGCGGCGGCGCGCACCATCAAGGAACGCATGCGCGTCCATCTCGCCGAACAGCATCAGTGCGCTCCCGACTCGGTGACCTTCACCAACGGCAAAGTGCGCGCCGGCAGTGCGGTGATGAGTTTTGCCGAGGCGGTCAAATCCTGCTATTTCGGCCGCATCTCCCTGTCGGCGACAGGTTTCTACGCAACCCCGAAAATCCATTGGGACAAGCAGCGCAGCCGCGGCCGTCCCTTCTTCTATTATGCCTATGGTGCCGCCGTGACCGAGGTGGCGGTGGATCTGCTGACTGGCGAGAACCGGATCCTGCGGACCGATATCCTGCATGATGTCGGGCGGTCGCTGAACCCGGCCATCGATATCGGCCAGATCGAGGGCGGATTTGTTCAGGGGGCCGGCTGGCTGACCACCGAAGAGCTGGTCTGGGATGATGCCGGGCGGCTTCGCACGCACGCGCCCTCGACATATAAAATACCGGCCTGTGCCGACCGGCCGGGCATCTTCAACGTGGCGTTGTTTGGTGACGGCGAGAATATCGAGGATACCATCCACAAGTCCAAGGCCGTCGGCGAGCCGCCGCTGATGCTGGCGATCTCGGTCCTGATGGCGCAGTCACATGCGCTGCAGTCGATTGGTGGCGACTACCCCGCGCTCGACGCGCCGGCGACGCCTGAACGGATGTGCCTTGCGGCCCGGCGGCTTGGCGGCCTGGGTGTCGCGCTCGGCAGCGCTTCCGGAGAGGGATGATGACCAACTGGATCGAGGCGGCGCGTGAGCGGATCGGCGCGCATGGCGCTGTGGTGCGGGCCAGCCTCGTCGGCGTCAAGGGGTCCGCTCCGCGCGAAGCCGGCGCGATGATGCTGATCACCGAAGATGATATCTGGCAAACCATCGGGGGTGGCACGCTGGAATTCACTGTGATGACCCGCGCCCGCGAGATGCTGGCTGACAGCGCGGCAGCGCCATGGGCCCGCACGGTGATGCGCGCCGCGCTTGGCCCCGATATGGGGCAGTGCTGCGGCGGGCAGGTGCGCGTGCTGCTTGAACGGTTCGCCAGCGATGAGGATGCCGTGCTGGCGGATCTGAAATCCTGCCGCGCAATCGCACATCCGATGGATGGCTCGGCACCGCTTGGCGATGCCGGTGACACACCGCCTGGTCTCGACCGTGAAACAGGTCGTTTTATCGCGCCGGTGACCCTGCCGGGGCGGCCTGCCTTTCTGTACGGCGCCGGCCATATCGGCCGGGCGCTCGCGCCGCATCTGACGGCGTTGCAGCTTGATCTTCACTGGGTCGATGTCGAGACGGCACGGTTTCCGGCGGAGATTCCTGCCGGGGTGCGGCAGGTGATTGCCAGCGACCCGACTGTGATCGCCGCGCATGCGCCCGAAGAGTCCATTCACCTTGTGGTCACGCATAACCACACGCTCGACGAGGCCATCTGCCACCGGGTGCTGTCGGGACAGGGGTTTGCCCGTATCGGGCTGATCGGGTCGGCCACCAAGGCGGCACGGTTCCGCTCGCGCCTGTCAAAGGCGGGGATCGCCCAGCCAGTTCTGGACAGGCTTGTCTGCCCGGTCGGCCTGCCAGAGATTACCGGCAAGCATCCGGCGCGGGTCGCGCTGTCGATCGCGGCGGGTGTCGCCATATGGCAGCAGGAATTGGACGAAACCGTTTAGCGCTGTCATCATGGCGGCGCGTGAACAACCTTCACCAGATCAAATCGATAAGAAACATATCGATATGGGGGCAGAATGATCGACTATCTCTGGATGTGGTCCGAATTCATGGTGCGCTGGCTTCATGTTGTTGCCGGCATTGCCTGGATTGGATCCTCTTTCTACTTCATCGCGCTTGACCTGAGCCTGAAGCCGGGAAAGCAGTTGCCCGACAACGCCCATGGCGAGGCCTGGCAGGTGCATGGTGGTGGTTTCTACAACATGGTGAAATATCTGGTCGCGCCGGCCCGTATGCCAGACGAACTGACATGGTTCAAATGGGAAGCCTACACCACCTGGCTGTCCGGGTTCGCGCTGCTGACCATCATCTATTATGCCGGTGCCGGCCTCTATATGATCGATACCGAGATTCTCGACCTTGAGCCATGGCAGGCGGTCGCGCTCAGCATCGGCGGCATTGCCGGTGGCTGGGTCGCCTATGACGCGCTGTGCCGCAGCCTCTGGGGCGTGACACGCGCGGGCTTGTCATCGCCGGGTTTTGCCTTCATCGTCTTCCTTGCCTGGGGCTATGCCGAGATTTTCTCGGCGCGCGGTGCCTTTGTGCAGATCGGCGTGACCATCGGCACCATCATGGTGGCGAATGTCGCGATGGTGATCATACCCGGCCAGAAGAAGGTGGTCGCCAAGCTGATCGCCGGTGAAGAGCCGGACCCGCAGCATGGCGCGCGGGCAAAGCAGCGCTCGCTTCACAATAATTACCTGACGCTTCCCGTGGTCTTTGTGATGATCGGCGGCCATTACCCGGCGGTATTCGCGACGGAATATGCCTGGGTGATCCTGGCGCTGGTGTTGGTGATCGGAGGTCTGATCCGGCATTTTTTCAACACCAAGCATAAAGGGGAGCCGGCACCGTGGTGGACCTGGATTGCTGCCGCCGTGCTGGTCGCCGGCGCGGTCATGCTCAGCCATGCGGGTGCGCCGAAATATGACGAGGAAGCCTATGCTGAATATGAATTCGGCGACGGGGCCGCGCTTCATGTGGCGGCGGTGGAACTGGTGACCGAACGCTGCGCCATCTGTCATGCGCGCGTGCCGCAGTGGGACGGGATGGGGTTCGCGCCTAAGGGTGTGGTTCTGGAAACCGAGGCCGATATCCTGCGCTATGTCGATGACATCTACTGGCAGGTGGCTGCCTCGCATGCGATGCCGCCCGGCAACATCATCTGGGTCGAGAATGAAGAGCGCGCCATGCTTGCCAATTGGCGGGCGATGCTGCGCGCGGACGGTGTGCCGGCCAAAGCCGAGAGCGACGGATGAGCTATCCGCGCGACATGATCGGCTATGGCGGAACGCCGCCACATGCCAACTGGCCCGGTGGTGCGCGGGTGGCCGTCCAGTTCGTACTGAATTACGAGGAAGGCGGCGAGAACGCCATCCTCCATGGTGACCCGGCATCGGAAATGTTCCTGTCGGAGATCATCGGCGCCACCCCGTTCGAGGGCGCGCGCCATATGTCGATGGAATCGATCTATGAATACGGGTCGCGAGCCGGGGTCTGGCGTCTTCTTGACCTGTTTCGCGACCGTGATGTGCCGCTGACCCTGTTCGCCGTGGCGATGGCGATGGAACGCCATCCGGCGGTGATCGAGCGGGCGCTTGCAGATGGTCACGAGATCGCCTCGCATGGCTGGCGCTGGATCAATTATCACGGCATGGAAGAGGATGAAGAGCGCGCGCATCTGCAGCGCGCCATCGAGATTCACAGCCGCATCTGCGGTGAACGTCCGCTTGGCTGGTACACCGGCCGCACCTCCGAGAACACGCGCCGCATCGTCGCCGAGGAAGGCGGCTTCCTCTATGACGCCGATGACTATTCAGACGACCTGCCCTTCTGGTGCACGCAGAGGGATACACCGCAGCTGATCGTGCCCTATACACTGGACACGAACGACATGCGTTTTGCGACGGCGCAGGGTGTTCACACTGGCGACCAGTTTGCCGCCTATCTGATCGATGCTTTCGACACGCTGTATGAAGAGGGTGCAACGGCGCCGAAGATGATGTCGGTGGGGCTCCATTGCCGCCTGATCGGGCGGCCGGCGCGCTTTGCCGGGCTGGTGAAATTTCTCGACCATGTGCAGCGGCACGATCATGTCTGGCTTGCCCGCCGCATCGATATCGCCCGCCACTGGCGCGAACATCATCCGCATGACGGTGGCAGGTGATGGCCCCGCGAACTCTCACCATAGAGCCGCTGACCAAGGCCGGTTTCGCCGTGTTCGGAACGGTGATCGAGCGTGACGGCGCCGAGATTGTGATGATCAACGAAGGCACGACGACCCGCTATCACGCGCTGTCCGATGTCGATGTCGCATCGGGTGGTGGCCGGCCGATCCTGTCGATCTTTGCCGGCACGCCGCGCCCCGTACCCATCACCATTTCGATGATGGAGCGCCATCCGCTCGGCGCGCAGGCCTTCATGCCGCTTTCCGACCGGGAATGGCTGGTGGTGGTGGCCCCGACCAACGCGGATGACAGCGCGCCGGATTTTGACGGGCTTCGCTGTTTCCGTGCGCGCGGTGACCAGGGCGTCACCTATGCGCCGAATGTCTGGCATCATCCGCTTCTGGTCCTGCAGCCGCAGGATTTCCTGATCGCCGACCGTGCCGGCCCGGAGGGCGAGACCGGCAATCCAAACCTTCAGGAACATTGGGAGGGCGCCGGTGGCGGTGGTCGCGGCAATCCAAACGCTATCAGGAACATTGGGAAGACCGCGCCATCTACGGAACGGCTGAAGTTTCCGGTGAGCGCGGTCTGAGGCCGGATTCATCGTTCTCTGACGGCGGTATAAACGGGGGACTGGCAGGAAAGATGCTGGGCTGTCCCTAGCCCATATGGCCCGATGCCTGCATCAGCTGGTACGCCATCGCCTGGTGGTTTTCCAGCATATGGCCCAGATCCATCGTCACAAGCTGGCCATCCTCGACAACGCCTCGACCGTTGATGATGGTGTGGTTCGCCTTCACCGGCCCGCAGAACAGCAGGCTGGCAAGCGGGTCCCAGTCGCTTCCGGCGAAATCGATGCCGCGCCGGTCGAATGCGGCGATGTCGGCGGCATATCCCGGGGCCAGCATGCCGATATCATCACGGCCAAGCACCGAAGCACCGCCACGCGTGGCCAGTGCCAGCGCCTCGCGCGCTGTCATCGCGTCACCACCCTGCTCCACCCGCTGCAGCAGCATCGTCTGCCGCGCCTCGTTCAGCATATGGCCGCTGTCATTCGACGCCGAGCCATCAACACCAAGCCCAACTTTCATGCCGGCATCGGCCATCTGGCGCACCGGCGCAATTCCGCTGGCGAGCCGCATGTTCGAACAGGGACAGTGCGCCACACCGGTGCCGGTACGGGCGAACAGGTCGATCTCGCCGGCGTCGAGCTGCACGCAGTGCGCATGCCAGACATCATCGCCGGTCCAGCCCAGCGCTTCGATATATTCACCCGGCCGCATGCCGAACTGGGCCAGGCTGTAGTCGATATCCTCAACATTCTCCGCCAGATGCGTATGAACAGCCCGACCCCCAGGCTTCGCGCCATTTCGGCGCTGTTGCGCATCAGGTCCATCGACACGGAAAAGGGCGAGCATGGCGCCAGCGCCACACGCTGCATCGCATGGCGCGACGGGTCGTGCAGCGTCTCGATCGCCCGCTGGCAATCCTCGAGGATGTCGTTCTCGTTCCAGCACAATATGTCGGGTGGCAGGCCGCCGCCTGATCTCGCCGATGCTCATCGACCCGCGGGTGCCATGGAAGCGCACGCCCAGATCGGCCGCCGCGGCCGGAATCATCGAGCCGGCCGCCGTTCGGATAGAGATAGAGATGGTCCGATGACGTGGTGCAGCCGCTCATCGCAAGCTCGGCAAGCCCCAGCGCGGTCGACCAGTAGATATGTTCGGGCCCGATGTTCGACCAGATCGGATAGAGGTCTGCAGCCAGCCGAACAGCGGCGCGTCCTGCCCTCCCGGCACCGCGCGGGTCAGGTTCTGGAACAGGTGATGATGCGTGTTGACCATGCCCGGGATCACCACATGGCCGGTCATGTCGATCACCCGGTCGGCATCCTGCGGCAGGTCCGATGTCGGGCCGACCGCCTCGATCACGCCGCCACGCACAAACAGGCCGCCATCACGGATTTCAGCACCGACATTGTCGCCGGCGCGCGCGGTTCCGCTGGCATTGTCTGCCGGGTTCATCGTGCAAAGCAGGTCCGCATTGCGGAGAAGAAGCGTCTGCGCGGTCATCAGGGTCTCCTGTACAGATAGGATGACATGGCAAAGATGACATCAGGAAACCGCCGGGCCGTCACCTCCCGGCGGCACTTTAGTAGAGTGCGATCAGTCACTCCGCCTGATATTGGTCAGGCCGGGTGAATGGTGATCAGTCGGCATCCTCGGGAAGGACGAGGTTCCATGACAATTGGCCAGAACCGCGACCGGCAACAGGCCCGAAATTCCAGCATTTCCAGAGTGTCGGGAAGATGCTGCATCGACTTTGGAACAGCCTGAAGGCCGAGGCCGACCGATATCGAGGTGGCCAGGAGGAAATCATGTTCCGGCGAGACCAGTTTAGTCGTGCTGGCCAGCATGTTGATGCCGGTGGCTTTTGGGACACCACCAAGCCGAACAGAAGGATAGAGCCCCTCCCGCATCACCGAGAACCGAAATCGGCATCGCCGACGCCGACGATCAGCAGTCCGATCTTCGGCACAAAGCCGCAGATGATCAGGAACAGTCTTGAAGCGCCGATGGTGACGACACCACGCCATCATGACGCCGGTCATCGAGACAATGCCGACATTCTGGCGAAGGATCTGTCTCGGCAGACCGCCTCCGAAGACACCGGCGATGGCGCAGGATGTTCCAATTCCGCCTCGGCGTGTAGGTGGTCCGCCGGCCACGCTTCTTGTCGGTACTGGACTGGCAGGCCGTCCGGCGCCGATCCCTCGTCGGCGATGATTCGCGAAGGTCATGTGTGATCAGGACGCCAACCTTCTCGATGGCGCATGACGATCGAAATCAGGCACGAATGCTCGTCGAGGATGATGGCTGCGTTGAACTCGATGCCAGCCATATTTGAACGGCATCGGGATGGCGAACCATGCCCGCGCGCCAATGCCGCCGAAATTCAACATCGCACAAAATGTGGCGATGCCGACGACATAGCCCGCGACAAGTCCGATCAGG
This sequence comes from Alphaproteobacteria bacterium, assembly GCA_038144055.1. Classification (GTDB taxonomy): domain Bacteria; phylum Pseudomonadota; class Alphaproteobacteria; order Puniceispirillales; family Puniceispirillaceae; genus UBA8309. The sequence goes on from JAYQNB010000004.1 coordinate 428,298, forward strand.
ACCGCCGCCGAAGATGTCAGCAATCCACAAGTGTAGAATTTGCATCCCGAGCCCAATGCGACGAAGATGACGACGAGCGCCAGCCCCCAGCGGCTGAAATCACCCCAGGCCGGATTGTTCATCGTGGAAATCAGCAGCTCCGCCGGCAGCATATTTTGATGCCGGCCGGGATCAAATACAGGCCGATGGTGCCGTGATCACTCAGTCCAGAGACCAGAGCGCGGGAACCATTGCCGGATGCGTCGTTGATGATCGAGGCGCCGTTTCTCAAGTGCGGCGTCGGCTGGATGGAACAAGTCGCTGGCGACAACCACCGATCCCATCAGCGCTGCCATGCCGGACGACTTTGAGTGTCGCCGATGCTGACGGCGATCGGGATTCACGAAGGCAAAGCTGGTGCCCTGGTGATCACCGGCAACCGTGCGCCGACTGGGCCGAAGCCGATGGTCTGGAACAGGGTCGCGACACAGGCGAACAGCATCGCCATCTGGATCAGGAACACCATGTCCGGCACCGCCGAAGGCTGAAACCTCGAGGTCGCCGCGCCGGCTACAATGATGGAAGGTGTTACGCTGCTGGCGAACATCGCCAGAACATGTTGATATCCCAAGGGAAAGGGCCGGTCCTTGGCGCCATCGGAATTTCATAATCCGGATCGCTCAGGCGTGACGGATCGAGGTCGGTAGTTTGGTTCATTGGACTCCGGCCTTTGAACATAAGACGGGCAGTGGTTTGACGAGACAGACGACCGGCCTGAAGTCAAAGCGAGAATATAAACTCAGGATAGTGCCTGATACACGCTGCAATAATATTGACCTATTGTGGCGTCATTATTCTACAACAACAATATGTTGTTCCGAAAGTGAGGAAGAAGCTGTCCGTCGACAGATTTACACACATCGCTATCCGGCGCCAGAGACGGCGCGCAGGCCATAGGCTTGGCGAGATGATCGATCACTGAAAAATGATGATCCCCGGCAAGCAGGCGGCTGCAGGCCGGGGTGCCAAGGCCCTGCCATGCAAGCGGCAGAAGCGCATTCTGGCGGATGAATTCGGGCCGCTCGTCGGCGCCGGCGATACAGGCGAGTTCGATGCCCTCGCGTGGCATCTGCATGACCGGACTTTTCCGCTGCCGCCTCGGCATCATCCAGCCCCCATGTCTGGTTCTTCGCCAGGCGGCGAAGAGGCCGCAAATCATGAAGCCCGCTGACAGATACCACCCGGTCGAGGCGCTGTGCCGCCTGATCCGACAGGGCCACGTCCCGGCACATCATGCGGGCTACGAGATGTCCGCCGGCAGAATGTCCGGCAAGGCGGAGTGGCCCGTTGCCAAGTTTCGCCACGGCATTGGTGGCAGCCGCGATTTCGGTCGTGATCTCTGCGATCCCCACCTGCGGGGCCAGTGTGTAGCCGATCATAGCCACCGCCCAGCCTCGCGCCAGCGGTCCGGCGGCGAGATATGAAAAATCATCTTTCGACAGAGCCATCCAGTAGCCGCCATGCACAATCGCCAGCAGGCCACTTGCGGCATCAAGGCCGCCTTCCGGCGTGAACAGGTCATATCGCTGGCGCTCGCTCTTGCCATAAGGCTGGTTCAGCATCGCATCCGGCTGGCCGGCGCGAAAGGAGGCTGCGCGGTCCGGCAGGCCCTGAAGCCATGACGCGGCGCCGGGGATGTAGGCGCTGTTCTCATACGCATCGTCGAGATCGGCCGGGGAATATACGCCAGCAGTTCGTCCGATGCGGCAAGTGGCGAGTAGTCTGTCATGGCGGCTCCGATGTTTCTGGCGGATGTCACATTGCGCAAAAAAAGGGGCGGCCCGTGACAGGCCGCCCGCATCATCTGTTATTTGCCGACGGCTTACTTCAGCTGTGAGCGGTAGTAGGCTAGCGCAGCAGCACCGTCGATACCACGCTCGGAGGCTGCGGCCACGACCTTGGCCTCGATGCCGGCGGTCTTCTCGGCGAAATAGGCCTGGTCGGCAGCGCTGGCGACAGTCAGCTTGCCGCCCGCCTCTTCGAACTTCTGGCGGCCGAGTGCGTCAGCCTCGTCCCAGTAGTTGCCGATCCTGCGGACATCTCGACACCGGTCAGCTTGTCGATGCAGGCCTTGTGCGCGTCCGACAGGTCGTCATAGCTGTCGGAGTTGATCATCAGGCCAAAGGCTGTCGTGTACATGCCCTGCGGGTTGCTGTAGGTGTGCTTCGCCAGCTCGGCGATCTTGAAGGCATACATTGTCTCCATCGGGAAGAAGACACCCTCGGTCACACCCGAGGAGATGGCCTCGTAAACGGCCGGTGCCGGCATGTTCACGCCGGCAACGCCGAGCGCCGTTCCGATATCATTGGCAACACCACCGCCAACGCGCATCTTCATGCCGACGAGATCCTTGTAGGAGCTGATCGGCTTGGTGGTGTTCACATTGCCCGGGCCGTGCACATAGTTGGCCATGATCCCGTACGCCCTTTGCTTCCTTGGCGGCGGCGAGATACTTCTCATGGGTCTTCTGGAAGGCCACAGACATCTGCGTTGCGTTGCCGGTATTGCCGGGAAGCTCGGCGAGCTTGGTGGTCTCGAACTTGCCGGGGTATAGCCGTAAACGATCCAGCCGATGTCGGCGACACCGTCGCGGATGGTGTCATACTGTGCCGGTGGCGAGGCAAGGCCGAACTCGACCTTTCCGGACAGGCTGCCACCCGAGCATTTCTCCATCTCGGAAATCATCATCGGGAACACATTTGCGTTCATGGTGTGGCCCGGGCCCGCCCATGACGAAATGGTCAGGGTCTTGTCGGCGGCAACAGCGTTGCCCGCCAGAGCAAGGGGAATCAGCGCTGCCAGCGCAGTCAGGGTCTTTTTCATCGAACTTCCTCCAAAACAGTTCGTTATCGGGCCTTGTACGGTATGACCAGCGGCATGACGCCGGTCATCCGGCCCTTTCGACAATTCCATTTCAGCCTGTTGGCGATGCCCGGGGCAGTCAAGGGAAATGTTGCTGTGACCATCGATGCTGGCTGATCGACTGGCTCCTGTAATTCGGCCTTGGCATTCGTCCGGCCATTGCGCACTATGCCGTTGCAGTAGTTTGATTTTGGCGGCGGCATGCCTAGTCCGCCGTTCGTGAAACTGGAAGGTGCCCGCCAGATGTCAGAACAGGCTTTCAAGGAACATCCGCTGGCGGTGCTGGTGAACCGCATTGCAGGCAGGCTCGCCGATGCATCCATGCTGGTCGCCTGCTTCATCCTTCTCTGGCTTGTAGGGCTGACCTGCTTAGATGTCGTCGGGCGCTATTTTTTCCGCGCACCCGTGACCGGCGCAACCGAACTCGTCCAGATCTCGATGGCGGGAATTATCTTTTTCTCGCTTCCCGCGATGTTCCTTCGCGATGATCAGGTGATCGTCGATTTGTTCAGCTTTGTCCGCAAGGGATGGTTCGGCTGGGCCATCAGCCTCGCCTTCTCCCTGACCACTGTGGTTGCTGTCTGGATTATCGCCGACCGGGTGTCCGGCTATGCAATACGCGCCTTCGAGGACGGGGACGAGACGATCTATCTGAAGATTCCGCTCTATCTCGTTGTCTGGGGAATCACCATACTCATCTATCTTCGGGTGTTTTCGCCGCCGTCAGGGGCATTCGGGTGCTTCTGACCCCCGGCCGCCAGCTGCCAGATGAAACCGGCGCACGCGAGTTCACGGAGTAGGCCATGACGGAATCTCTTATCGGCTTCGGCGTACTTCTGTTTCTTGCCTTCCTTCGCATGCCGCTTGGTCTGGCGCTTGGTCTTGTCGGCGGCGTCGGTCTGGCCTTTGTCACATCCGAGCGTGCCGCCATCGCCAGTGCCGCGCGGCTGGTCATCGACTATGACAAATTCTACACCCTGTCCGTGTTGCCGATGTTCATCCTGATGGGTCTTCTGGTGGAACGCGGCGGCATGGCACGCGAGCTGTACCGCGCGGCCTATGCATTCCTTGGCCACCGGCGTGGCGGCCTTGCGATGTCGACCATCGCCGCCTGTGGCATGTTCTCGGCCATTTGCGGGTCCTCGCTAGCGACCGCAGCCACAATGTCGAAAGTCTCGATGCCGGAAATGCGCCGCTACAAATATGATGATTCGCTGGCTACCGCCTCGATCGCGGCGGGAGGCACGCTTGGCATCCTGATCCCGCCCAGCGTGATGCTGGTGATCTACGGATTCCTGACGCGTGAATCGGTTGGCCAGCTATTCATTGCCGGTGTACTGCCGGGCATTCTTGGCATTCTGTTCTATCTCATGGCGGTGGTCTTCGTGGTCACTCGCAACCCGGCGCTTGGTCCGGCCGGCGAGCGGACAAGCTGGCGCGACAGGTTGCTGGCGATCCGCTATGTCTGGACGACGCTGGCGCTGTTCATCTTCGTCATTGGTGGTATCTATCTTGGCTGGTTCACTTCGATCGAGGCGGCCGGGATGGGCGCTGCCGGCGCGCTTGGAATTGCCTGGCATCGAGGCGCTCTGGGGGATGGGGCGCTATTCCAGGTGCTGCGCGAGACGGCGATCCCCACGGCAAAGCTGATCTTCATCCTGTTTGGCGCGCTGATCTTCTCGAACTTCGTGAACAAGGCCGGTCTGCCTGACGGTCTGATCAGCATCGTCAACGCCTTCTATCTGCCGCCGCTTGGCGTGATCCTGATCATCCTGCTGATCTATGTGATCCTCGGGTGCGTTTTTGAATCGCTGTCGATGATTCTGCTGACGGTGCCGGTCTTTGCACCGCTGGTGGCGAGCCTTGGCTTCGACCTTGTCTGGTTCGGAATTCTCGTCGTCGTGGTGACCGAGATCAGCCTGATCACCCCGCCCATCGGGCTCAATGTATTCGTGTTGAAAGGGATGCTGAAGGATGTCTCGGTAGGGACCATCTTCAAGGGCGTGACACCTTTCTGGATTGCCGACATTCTGCGGCTGATCCTGCTGGTCATGGTGCCGTCGATTGCGCTGATCCTGCCGTCGATGATGGCGAACTGACCCGCCTCGGAACAGCGCAAACCGTCAGAGAAGCGCACGCACGTTTGCAGCGACCACCTTGCCAAGCGCGTTGCGCGGCAGCGCCTCGACGAAGACCACATCCTTCGGTCGCTTGAAGCGCGCGATGCGGCCCTCGAAATGCGCCAGCACATCGTCACTCGTCACCGACGGGCCGGACCGCGCGGCAACCACCACCGGCACCTGCCCCCAGCGCGGATCGTCACGCCCGACAATGGCGAATTCCGTCAGCCCGTCAAAATCGGCCAGCACCCGTTCCAGTTCCGCCGGATAGATGTTCTCGCCGCCGGATATGATCACATGCTTCAGCCGGTCGGCGAACCAGTAAAGACCGTCTGCATCTAGCCGTGCCATATCGCCGGTGCGGAACCATCCATCGACGATGCTTTCGGTACTGGCGGACTCATTGTTCCAGTAGCGGGTCAGTATGTTGTCGCCGCGCACCCTGATCTCGCCCACCTCGCCGACCGGCAGCTCGGTGCCGTCATCGCCGGTGATGCGGATCTCGCAGCGGCTGCCGGCGCGCCCGATCGAGCCTACCGTTGCGGCGGCGATATCGGCTGTCTGGTAGATCGCTGTCGGCGATGTTTCGGTGGCGCCATAGACCTGAACGACCGGAATGCCGCGTGCATGAACCGCTTCAATCAGCGCAACCGGCACATCGGTCGAGCCGATGGCCATCATCCGCAGGGATGACAGATCGGCCTCCTGCCATTCCGGTGTGCCAAGAAGGGCGCCAAGAATGGTCGGAACAACGGTCATCTGGGTGATGCGCTGGCTGCCGATCGCGGCCAGTACGGCAGCGGGATCGAAGCCGTCATGGATCACCACACCGGCACCCGCCAGCAAGGCTGGCAGAGGCTGGATATTCAGCCCGCCAACATGGAACAGCGGCAGGATGTTCAGCACCAGATCGTCAGGCGTCATCGCATAGGCATGGTGGCTCATTTCGGCGTTGGCGCGCATCGCCGCCTGCCCCAGCACCGCGCCCTTCGGCCGGCCGGTGGTGCCCGATGTATAGACGACCATCAACTCGACATCGGCACTGCCGGTTCCGGCCTCGGCCCCCGTCGCATGTCCCTCGCGCGCCTTTTCAAGCCCGTCGCCGATCTCGAAAGCGGGACATCCGGCCGACCTGCCAAGCTGGTCGGCGGCAGCGGCAAAATCGGAACCGTAAAGCAGCATCGACGGGGCGGCGTCTGCCATCTGCCAGGCAAGCTCATCCTCCGACAGACGCCAGTTCAGCGGCACCATTATCGCCCCGATTCGCGAGACGGCGAACAGCAGGATGAAACTTTCCGGATGGTTGCGGGCATAGATGGCGACACGGTCGCCGCTGCCGACGCCGCGGGCGGCCAGCCAGCCGGCCATGCTGGCGACATGCGCCTCGAGGCTGGCGAAATCCGTTACCTTGCCGTTGAATATGAGCGCCGGGCGGTCGGGCCCGGCAACCGCATGGTCTGCGAGGATGCTGTCGATCCGCAATTGCTGCACGGCGTGCCTAGTCCTCGTCGCTCTCGCCGGGCTCGTAAAGCGCGCCCTTGCCGATCATGTCGAGGCACAGCTCGGCGGTCCATGGCAGCATCAGCGCCCCGCAGCGGCTGTCGCGGTAGAGCCGTTCCAGCGGCAGCGAGCGCAGCATCGCCTGGCCACCGCAGGTGCGGATCGCCAGCTGGGCGATGGCGTTGGCATTTTCCATCACGCTGTGCTGCGCGGCCCATGCACGAAGAAGCGATTCCTTGCCCGGGTTCGGGCGTGCCTCGCTGATCGACTGGAACCACAGCGATTTTGTCTGCTCCAGCATGATCTTCATCTGCGCGACGGCAAGCTGCTTGGTCGGATACATGCGGCGCTTCACCGGCGGTGTCCCCGGCATTTCGCCACGAAGATAGCGGATGGTGAAATCATAGGCTGCCTGGGCGATCCCCATATAGCTCGGCGTCAGAGTCATGAACATGTGCGGCCATTGCTTCGCTGCATTGAAATAGACGCCGCGCGGCATCAGCTGGTCCTCGTGCGGAATGAAGACATCCTTGAAGATCAGCGTCCGCGAAACCGTACCCCGCATGCCGAGCGGGTCCCACTCGCCCTCGACCGATACGCCCTCGGCATCGCGCGGGATAGCAAGATACATTGTGTTGGCGCGGGACGGGCGCGTGTCCGGTGTCGCCAGCTCGGTGCACAGCGCGCCGTAATAATCGGCATGGCCCGACAGCGAGGCAAAGATCTTCTTGCCGTTCACAATCCAGCCGCCATCGGTGACAAGCGCGGTGGTGCCGAAGGCGGTCTTGCCGGCGGCCGCGTCGCCGCCTTCCGAGAAGGGCTGCGCATAGACGGCACCGTCATCGAGAACCCGGCGATAATGACGGGCCCGCATCTCGGCATGTTCGGCGCGCTGTGCGGCGCTCATATCGACTCCGTCCGCGAGGAACCCGGTCCAGAGGCACGAGCTGACATGCATGTTGAAGGTCAGCGCTGTCGCCCCGCAATAGCGCCCGATCTCGGCAGCCGCCAGCATATAGGCGCGCAGATCGGCACCGCGGCCGCCATGTTCTGCCGGAATACAGATCCCCAGCAATCCGGCTTCGCGAAGATCGGCGTAATTTTCCGTCGGGAAACGGGCCTCGCGGTCGATGATCGACGCGCGCGCCGCGAATTTCGACTGTGCCAGTCGCCGCGTCTCGGCGCACAGATCGGCTTCGAAATCCGTGAGCTGCCAGTCCTGTGGATCGAAGATCGCCCGATCCGGCAGATTGCCGTCGAGCGTTACCTTGGCACCGTCATCCATCGTCAAACCGTCTCCGTGTCCCCGCGCAAATCCTCGAGAAACCTTTCGATGATCGCGTTGCATTCGTCTCCGGCTTCACTATTCACCAGATGTCCGGCGGATTCAACGATATGGAAAGTCGCAGTCTCCAGCCGCTCTGCCATTTTCTCCATTACCCGTGCCGGGCTGTTGTCGTCATGCGCGCCGGCAATCAGGCAGCAGGGGCAGGTGATGCGGTGCTGGTCCTCGCGCCGGTTGAAGGTGACAAGCGTCTGCAGAACCTGGCGATAGGCCGCCTGCGGGATGCGCGCCATGGCGGCAACCGCGTCCTTGACCGTTTCGGCGTCTGCCTCCGGTCCCATGACCGCCGGTATCGCCTCGGCCGCCAGATCGGCCATACTCACGCCCTTGTCCAGCGGGGCGAGTCGTGCGGCAAGGAAGGAATCGCGAAAACTGTCGTCGCGTCCGCCGAAAGCCGGCACGGTGGCGATCAGAACCAGCCCGGCGATCCGGTGCGGGTGGCGGATCGCCATTTCCTGGGCGATCATTCCGCCGATGGACTGGCCGGCGATCACGACACGGTCGATTCCCATCGCGTCGAGCGCGGCGCATAGCCGGTCGCACAGGCTTGCGAAATTCATCTCTGCCATTGGCGCCGAGGAGCCATATCCCGGCATGTTCCAAGACAGGGTCCGCCGGCGTCCCGACAGGCCGTGAAGTTGCGGCATGAAGCTTGTCGCGTCGCCGCCAATGCCGTGAAGGCAGACAAGCGGCGGCACGCCCGGGCCGGATGGTGACCCGGCAACAAGAAAACCGGTATCGGCGGCTGTCAGCTTGTCGATCGTGGCAGGCATGGTTACACCGGTATGCCGTCGCGAACCATCGCGGCCCCGTCGAGCGTAATATCACACCCCATCATCGGCAGATCGAAATGTCCCTCGGTGAAGCGCCCGGCAAATTCGTTGGCGCCGGTGGAATAGAGAAAATTGCCGGCCAGCGCGCGAAGCTCGGTGCCGTTCAGATCGGCCTTGTCATACATGGTCAGCGCCTCGTAACGGGCGGCCGGGTTGAGGCCCCAGCCGACATGGCTCGTGGCATAGGCGAGGCGGTCGCCAAACCCCTCAAGATAACGCCGCATCAGCTGCGCGTCGGTTCCGGCGCCGTCGATACGGGTGATGAAATCATCGTCGACGATGCAGCGCACTTCGGTCTCGAAATAGCGTTTGAAGGTCAGGTTGATGTCACCCGGCGCGAAAACGAGACTGCCGTTGCAGCTCGCCTCGCGCGGGAAGCTGACGACCAGCCCGCCGGGCCAGTGCGCCAGCGTGCCGGGCCGGTCGGTCCAGCCCCAGACGCCGACAGTCACCGTGCCACCCATCGCCACGGTCAGGTCGGTGCCTGACGGCGAGGTTACCTTCATTGTTGTGGCCTCGCGGCAGGCGGCGACGGCGGCGCGAACCACATCTTTCAGTGCCGGGTCGGGCCGCAGGCGCGCAAGGAGCTCGGGGTGCTCGTTGGAAAGCGGCATGATGCGGGCCCCGGCCTTCAGGATGGCCGGTGTTTCGGGCGCATGCATCAGCCCCTCGACCGTCAGGTCGATGACGAGGTCGCTTGTTTGCAGCTGCGCAAGTGCCTCGTGCTCGCCGGACAGCGCGTTCGAGGCGCCGGTTGACCGGATCACCGGCATGCCCGGAGCGGGCGGCTTGCTTGGCAGATTCAGGATTGTTGCCGGAACCTTCATTTCGGCCAGCGCGGCGGCGGCGAGCATCACATTCACCTGCCGCGACAGGCTTTCGGTCAGGATCGTGACTGTCTCGCCGTCATGTGCCTTGCACAGATCGAACAGCCGGATGAAGGCGTCCTTCCAGTGAGGCTCGAATGACATGCGGAGGCTCGAATGAAGGGGGCGGAGTCGTTGCAGACGGCGTCATCGCCTCAGATGCCCCGGTCCTTGGTGAACGGGTTGAAGCAGACGATGGTGTTGGTGTCGCGGACGCCCTCGATCTTCTGGATGATCTCGCAGACATAATGCCCGATATCGTCATTGTTCTCGAGGCGGAACATGGTGAAGAGGTCATAGTCGCCAGAGGTGGAATAGACGATCGGCCCTTCGGGCAGGTCGGCGATCTCCGCCGCCACATCATAGGTGCGGCCGATTTCGCATTTCACCATGACGATGAGGTTGCGCTTGTCCATGGGATACTCTCCTTCCGATCAGGGCACCGGCGCCGGCGGCCCCTGTCTTCAAACATTCTCTTCTTCGTCGGCGAATGTCCAGCGTCCAGCGTGCCGGCCAGGCACTAGGCTGGCTGTTTTCGCCGGTGCTGTGCCACGGCAAGTCCGCCAAGGATCACCAGAAGCGAAGTAATGAAATGGCCGGGAATGGTCTCGGACAGGATCACCGCGCCGATCAGGACCGCCCAGACCGGAACCTGATAATTGACCAGCGACAGGAAGGGCGGCCCGGCGCGCCTGATCAGGATGGTCAGCAGAATTGTGGCCAGCCCGGTTGGAAATAGCGAAAGGAAGATCACGCCTGACAGGCTGGTGCTGCTGATCTCCGCCGGAACACCGGATGTCAGCAGCGCCACCGGCAGGATGATTAGTGTTGCCGCCAGCAATCCCGCCGCTGCGAATGAGGTGGTGTTCACCGGCGGGCAGAGCCTCGTGATGATTGATCCGATGGCATAGCAGCAGCTTGCGGTGACGCAGGCCATTTGCGCCGTCAGCATGGGCGCGCCGTTATCTGCCGCGCTTTCAGAAAACAGCTGCTCGCCACCAACCAGAGCACAACTCCGGCAAATCCGATGGTGAAGCCGATGGTGCGCTTGAGTGTCAGCCGTTCCCGGCACCAGAAAATGGCTGAGCGGAAGGACCAGAAGCGGCACCACCGCCATGGTGATGCCGGCAAAACTGGTGGTCACATGCTGCTGGCCCCATGCCAGCAGGCTGAACGGGATGGCATTGGTGAACATGCCCATGCCGATGCAATGCATCCAGACCCGGCGTCCGGTGGCCGACCGGATGGTCGGCAGGCCCGCGCCGGTCAGCATTGCCACAAGAACAAGCAGTATGGCAGCAAGCGAAATGCGGCCGGTCGATACCCAGATCGGGTCGAGACTGTCGAGCGCCAGTTCGACACCGAGGAAGGCGCCGCCCCAGATCACGCCCAGAAAGGCGAGAAGGCCCCAGTCCAGCGGGGCGGGCGGCTGTTTTTGCGGGTGCATCAGGTGACGGCCTTGCGGGCGTGGAATTCAGGCTTGTCCCAGCGTCGCGATTCCATGATCGCAGCCATTCTGTCGACGGCGTGCCATACATCCGCAAAGCTGGTGTAAAGCGGGGTAAAGCCGAACCGCAGAATGTCAGGTGCGCGGAAATCACCAATCACCCCTTCGGCAATCAGAGCGCTGACAATGGCATATCCGCCTTCGGCATGGGTGAAGGAGATCTGCGATCCGCGTGCGTCCGGATCGCGCGGGCTGATCAGGGTCAGCCCATGTCCGGCGCAGCGTGTCTCGACAAGCTCGATGAAATAGCTGGTCAGCGCTTGTGATTTGGCGCGAAGAGCGACCGTGTTCACACCCTCCCAGACATCGAGCGCGGCATCGAGTGCCACCATGCTGAGAACCGGCGGGGTGCCGCACAGATATTGCCCGATATCGCCGGCGGCGTCGTATTGCGGGGTGAACTCGAACGGGTCGCGATGGCCGAACCAGCCGCTCAGCGGCTGCCGGAACCCACCATGGTGGCGTGGCGCGACATAGAGAAAAGCCGGTGCGCCCGGGCCGCCATTCAGATATTTGTAACCGCAACCGACGGCGAAATCCGCGTTGCACCCGGCAAGATCGACCCCCATCGCGCCAGCAGAATGCGCAAGATCCCAGACCACAACCGCGCCGGCATCATGTGCAGCACGGGTCAGTGCCGCCATGTCATGCAGGCTGCCGTCACGGTAATTGACATGTGTCAGCATCAGCACCGCCGTGTCATCATCAAGGCCCGCAATGATATCCTGTGGCTGGTCGATATGCACAAGCCGGTGCCGGTCGCCGCATTGCCGGATCACCCCTTCGGCGATGTAGTTGTCGGTTGGAAAATTACGCGTCTCGGTAACGATTTTTGTCCGCTCGGGGCGCAGTGACAATGCCGCGGACACCACCTTGAACAGGTTCACTGTGGTGCTGTCGGCGGCGACAACGCAGTCGGGCTCGGCACCGACAAGCGGTGCGATCCGGGCGCCCACATGGCGTGGCAGGTCCATCCATCCGGCCGCATTCCAGCTGCGGATCAATCCCTTGCCCCATTCCGAGGCGACTGATTCAGCCACGCGTTCAGCAACACCTTTCGGCAGCACACCAAGCGAATTTCCGTCGAGATAGATCACCTCGGCCGGAATGTCGAACCGGTCACGAAACGAGGCCAGTGGATCGGCCGCATCGCGCGCGACGGCATCGGCGAGGGTCAGGCCGGGGGCGGCGTTGTCTTGTATCCGGCTGGTCATGGGAAAGCGCCAAACTTGCTGATAAGGGGGCGAAGTGAATCGCTGGACAAGCCTTAGCATGTCCCCCATATGCTGTGCATCATCAAATGCGCCCGGCACATGACGAACATCGTCCGGCCTGGCGGAATATCGCGGTATGCGGAATTGAAGGAGACTATCATGGGTTATGCAATGGCAGCACGGACGCAAGGCGGTCCCGAGGTCATCCAGCGGATCGAGATCGGCGAGATCACGCCGGCCGCAGGCGAGGTGGTCATCGAGCATCAGGCCATCGGCATCAATTTCATCGATATCTATATTCGTACCGGCGCCTATCCCTGGCCTGTGGACGAGAACCTGATCTTCGGCAGCGAAGGGGCCGGTATCGTGACCGCCGTTGGCGAGGGCGTGAGCCATGTCGCGGTTGGCGACCGGGTCGGCTATACCCTGCCAAACGGGGCCTATGCCACGCACCGCGCCATCAACGCCGATCTTGTGGTGAAGCTTCCCGACGGCATTTCGTCCGAGGTCGCGGCGGCGATCATGCTGAAGGGACTGACCGTCGCCTATCTGCTGAATGACAGCTATGCGGTGAAGCCCGGCGATACGGTCCTGTTCCACGCCGCTGCCGGCGGGGTCGGCCTGCTGGCCGGACAATGGCTGAAATCGATCGGCGCCACCGCCATCGGCACGGCGGGCGGAGCCGAGAAATGTGCGCTTGCCGCCGCGCATGGCTTTGATCATGTCATCGACTACAGATCGGAAGACGTGCCCTCGCGGGTGATGGAGATCACCGGCGGGGCGGGGGCCGATGTGGCCTATGATTCGGTTGGCAAGGACACCTTCGCCGGTACGCTCGCGAGCCGCAGGCGGCATGGCTCGGCGGTGGCCTTCGGCCAGTCTTCCGGCCCCTACAGCGATTTCAAGATTGCCGATCTCGGCAAGGGCTCGCTGCATCTGACCCGCCCGACCCTGTTCCATTTCGCGACCGTGCGAAGCTGGCTGGAGCCGGCGAGTGCGGCGCTGTTCGGCTATGTGATGGACGGCACCATCAAGGTGAATATCAACCAACGCTTTCCGCTGGAACAGGCCGCCGCCGCGCATGAGGCGCTGGCCGCGCGCCAGACCACGGGCTGCACCATTCTGACGGTTTAGGCCTGACGGTTTAGGCCTGACGCTTTGGGGCCTGAGCTATCAGGAGCAGCTTCCGGCGGCCTCAGCCGCCAAGGAAGGCGACGAGGACAATCACCGCGCTGAGCGCCACCACCGCCGCCACCTGGGCATAGGCAATGCGGGCATTCAGCCGGTCTTCAAGAGCGGCAAGCCTGCCGTCAATTCTGGTTTCCAGCGCCTTCAGATCATCCTTGGTGGCGATCCGGTCGGTGAGCAGGCTGGCATAACTGCTGGCCAGCACTTTGGCCTGCGCGGTCTTCATGCCGGCGGCCGTCAGTTCCTTGACGAATTTATGCGTGTCGAAGGCAAGCGTGGTCATCCCCAGAGGCTATCGGCGTTCATATCTGCCGGGAAGGCGTGTCGCCGGTGCATAAAAAAAGCCCCCGCCGGTCTGGCGGGGGCTTTGTCATTCATATGTCAGCCAGGCTGTCAGGAAGCCATCTCCTGGGGCCGCATGTCGTCGCGGTTGATGCCAGCCACCGAAACCGGCTTCTTCATCGCGTCGCGGCGGAAGGGCTCGCCAAGCTCCTGGTTCAGCATCACCTCGATGAATGTGGTCTTGCCGTCCTTCATCTGTGCGTCGATGGCGGCGTTCAGAGCGTCTGTCAGCTCGTCCATGCCGAAGACGGCAACACCCTCGAGGCCGCAAGCCTTGGCGATTCCGGCATAGGAGACGTTGTCGTCGAGTTCGGTGCCGACGAAATTGTCATCGAACCACAGGGTGGTGTTGCGCTTCTCGGCGCCCCACTGATAGTTGCGGAAGATGATCATGGTGATCGGCGGCCACTCGTTGCGGCCGACAGCCGACATTTCGTTCATCGAGATGCCGAAGGCGCCATCACCGGCGAAACCGACAACCGGCAGGTCCGGACGGCCGATCTTCGCGCCCATGATCGAAGGCAGGCCGTAGCCGCACGGGCCGAACAGGCCGGGGGCCAGATATTTGCGGCCTTCCTCGAAGGTCGGGTAGGCGTTGCCGATGGCGCAGTTGTTGCCGATGTCGGACGAGATGATGGCCTCTTTCGGAAGCGCGCTCTGGATCGCACGCCATGCCATGCGCGGCGACATCTTCTTCGGCTCGCGGGTACGGGCGCGCTCGTTCCAGGTTGTGCCCGGATCGTCGTCCTCATGGTCCATCGAGGTCAGTTCCTGAGCCCATGCCGACTTGGTGGTCGCGATGACCTCCTTGCGGGTGGCGCGGCCGGTATCCCCGGCATTCGGGCCGAGTTTCTCGAGCAGGCTGGCTGCTACCTTCTTGGCGTCGCCGACGATACCGACGGTTACCGGCTTGGTCAGGCCGATGCGGTCAGGATTGATATCGACCTGAATGATCTTGGCGTTCTTCGGCCAGTAGTCGATGCCGTAGCCCGGCAGGGTCGAGAACGGGTTCAGGCGCGTGCCGAGCGCCAGCACGACATCGGCCTTGGCGATCAGTTCCATGCCGGCCTTCGAGCCGTTATAGCCGAGCGGGCCGGCGAACAGCGGGTGCGATCCCGGGAAGGCGTCATTGTGCTGGTAGCCACAGCAGACCGGCGCGTCGAGACGCTCGGCCAGCTTCATAGATTCGGCGATGGCGCCGCCGATGACAACGCCGGCACCGTTCAGCATGACCGGGAATTCCGCTTCGGACAGCATCTTCGCGGCGGCCTCGATGGCGTCATCACCACCTGTCGGGCGCTCGAACTCGACGATGGCCGGAAGTTCGATATCGATCACCTGGGTCCAGAAATCGCGCGGCACATTGATCTGGGCCGGGGCCGAGGCGCGCTTGGCCTGCAGGATCACCCGGTTCAGCGTCTCGGCGATACGGGCCGGATCGCGAACCTCTTCCTGATAGGCCACCATATCCTTGAACAGGGCCATCTGCTCGACTTCCTGGAAGCCGCCCTGACCGATGGTCTTGTTGGCCGCCTGCGGCGTGACCAGCAGCAACGGGGTGTGGTTCCAGTAGGCGGTCTTGACCGGTGTCACGAAATTGGTGATGCCCGGACCGTTCTGGGCGACCATCATCGACATCTTGCCGGTGGAGCGGGTAAAGCCGTCGGCCATCATGCCGGCGTTGCACTCATGTGCCGCGTCCCAGAAGGTGATACCAGCCTGCGGGAACAGGTCTGAAATCGGCATCATCGCCGAACCGATAATGCCAAAGGCATGCTCGATGCCATGCATCTGCAGAACCTTAACGAAAGCCTCTTCTGTCGTCATCTTCATGA
>JAYQNB010000005.1:0-748563 GCA_038144055.1 Alphaproteobacteria bacterium
CCGCCAGACATGCCGATGGTGTAGGTGCCACCGTGTTTCGGCGCTGCCATAGCCGGCATGCCGGTGACCGACAGGGCACCAGCTGCAGCAGCTGTTTTCAGCGCGGTCCTCCGCGAGATATTCATCGTCATTGTTCCCTCCTCCTAGCCTGTTTCGATAGGATCATTCAGGCCGGAATTTATGTTGTACCAACGTAAAAAGCCTAGGCGGCAATCACGGCTCAATGCAAGCGCTATTGCTGGTATTTTCTGTTGGTCCGGTACTATTGAACGGCCTGTTCGGCCTTGCCGCGAGGCATTGTGTAAAGCCGCCGCTTGGGAAGCCGACGTCATTTTGCCTTTCCAAATATCAAAAACGGGTTAAGGATTTTCTGATCGATTCCACGTCAGGCGGTGTGTCATGGCGGAAAACAGGATCACGGCCCGGGTCCATTCAGCCACGCAATCCCGTCCAGCGACGCGGCTTGCCAAAATCGGCCACAGGATTGCCGGTATGCCGCGCCCTTCACCGGCGGCGGTGCGGATGATCGAGGATTCATTTGTCGATATTCTTGGTTGTGTGCTCAGCGGCAACCGGACGCCGGAGGCGGCGGCCATGCTGGCGGCCGCAGGCGATCTCGGCGACGGGCCGGCGCCGGTTCTGGGCACCGGTGCAAGACTGGCGGCGCCGCAGGCCGCCTTCGTCAATGCAAGCGCATCACATCTCGAGGAAATGGATGACTGGGAGGCGCCGGGCAATACACATCCTTCGGCGGTGATCTGGCCCGCCATCTGGGCGCTGGCAGCGATCAGGCCGCTCAGTGGCGATCAGGCGCTGCGTGCCTATGCGGCCGGGTTCGAGACCATCGCACGGCTTGGCGAGGCCGTGAATTTCGACCACTACAATCGTGGATGGCACAGCACGGCGACATTGGGCGCCGCCGGCGCTGGCCGCCGCCGCTGGGGCGGCAATGGAGTTGAATGGCGACAGGATAGCGGCGGCTATCGGGCTGGCGCTTACCCAGGCATCCGGCTATGCCGAACAATTCGGGTCTGTGGTAAAGCCGATGCAGGCAGGCTTCGCTGCCCGTGACGGTTTGTCGTCGGCGATGATGGCGGCGGCCGGGCTTGCGGGCAATGACGGCATACTTGATGGCGAGCGCGGCTTCGTGGCGCTGAAGGCCGGCACCGGCATGGACCGGCTCGACGCCGCAATCGACAAGATGGACGGCCGCGCCCTCGACAGCTGGGGCGTTGCCATCAAGCTGTATCCAAGCTGTTCCTACACCCACCGGCTGGCGGATTGCGCGGTGGCGTTGAGCAAGAGATGCGTGGCCGACGAGATCGTCGAGATTCATGCAGAGCTTCCCGACTTTCATTATGCGATTTTACGGCATGACAGGCCTGATACCGAAATACAGGCGCGCTTCAGCCTTCCTTTCGTGATCGCAGCCTGCCTTGTGCATGGTCGTCTGACCGCCGGGCAGCTTGCCGATCCCCGCGCAGCCGGCAAGGATATCTGGAGGCTGATAGATCGCACACATATCCATCAGGTGGTGCCGCGCAGGCCGGACATGAATTTTGATCCTGACCAGCCGGACAGGCTGCGCATCGAGCTGGTTTCCGGAAAGATTATTGAAGAGAGCTGCGCTTTTCCCAGAGGTACGCCGAATATGCCTGTCAAGCGTGCAACCATCATGGCAAAATATGCCGAGAACGCCGCACCATTGCGCGTCCATCCCGAACTCGTATCATGGATCAGCAGCCCCGATCTGGCGGCATTCATCGATAGGGTAACGGCATGACAGCCATCAGCTGCAATGGCCATTCACATCCAGTTGTCCGGAGGAATGATGATCCACACATATGACCAGGCCGCGATGCTGGAGCCGCAGGACTGGAGCTTTCCGGTCCCGATCGCCTATGGCCCGGGACGGCTTGCCGAGGTTGCCGTGCAATGTGCCGGACTGGGCATTCACGCGCCCCTTGTGGTGACGGACAGCGGCAGTGCGGGACTGCCATTTATCTCGGGCTTGATGTCGATGCTGACTGCCGCAGGCATGAAGGCAGGGCTGTATTCGGATATTTCTCCGAACCCGAGGGACACGGAAATTTCAGCAGGCAAGGCCGCCTTCCTGTCTGGCGGCCATGACGCCGTCATCGCTATCGGCGGCGGCAGTGCCATGGATGGTGGCAAGGCGATCTGCCTGACTGCCCGCAACGAGATCGATTTGTGGGATTTCGAGTGGGAGGCCCCGCTGGCGGAGATCAGGCCGGACCAGCCGTTCCCGCATCTGATGACCATTCCGACGACGGCGGGAACCGGTGCCGAGACGGAAAGCACGGCGATGATCACCCATACCGGAAAGGGAATGAAATTCTGCATCTGCCATCCGGGGCTGAAACCGTCGCTTGCGCTTCTCGATCCGGAACTGACGGTTGGGCTGCCCCCGCATCTGACGGCCTGGACCGGCGCCGATGCGATGACCCATGCCATTGAGGCCTATATCGTGCCGGGGTTTCATCCGCTTTGTGACGCGATGGCGCTGGAGGGGCTGGCGCTGATTTCGAACTGGCTTCCGGTGGCGGTGTGCGAGCCCGGAAACATGGTGGCGCGGGGCGGGATGCTTGTCGGGTCCTGCATGGCCGGCATCGCCTTTCTCAAGGGGCTGGGGATGGTGCATGCCATATCGCATATGGTTGGCGCGGAATATGACACGCAGCACGGGTTGACGAACGCCATCGTTCTGCCTGTGGTGATGCGCTATAATCTGCCGGGGCTCGAGCCGAAGGTGGCGCGCATGGCCGAGGTGATGGGGATCAGCGACGGGTCAACGGATGGTTTCATCAACAATCTGGAAGAAATTCTGGACGAGATCGATATCCCGAAATCCCTTGCCGCCATCGACGTGCCGTTTGACTGCGCCCCGCGAATAGCCGAAAAAGCACTCCTCGACAGCGCCGCTGCCACCAACCCGCGGCAGGCCAGCGTCGCAGATGTCCGGCAGATGATCGAGACGGCCATCACGGCGGCGCGCTGACACCATATTAATGCAATGCACAATGCAACAAGGTATGTCGCCCTCAAGAAGGCACTGCCAGAGAACGGAAGGAACGGACCAATGGACAGAATGACTCAATTCTATATCGGTGGTGAATGGGTTGCGCCGGTGTCCGGCGAGACAATGCCGGTGATGAACCCGGCCAATGGCGAGCGGCTTGGTACTGTCGCGCTTGGCAATGCCGAGGATGTCGACCGCGCCGTTGCCGCTGCCAAGGCCGCCTTCGAGACGTTCTCGCAGACAAGCAAGGCTGACCGGCTGGCGCTGCTGCACCGCATCCGCGAGGTGAGCGAACGCCGGCTCGAGGAATTGGCACAGGCGATGCGTATGGAAATGGGCGCGCCGATCACCTTTTCCCGTGAAATGCAGGCCGATGCCGCCATCGGGCATCTGGACGGTTTCATCGATTCCCTCGAGGCGCTTGAGGAACGTGAAGCGCTGAAGAATGGCGATATCATCGTTCGCGAGCCGATTGGCGTATGCGGGTTGATAACGCCATGGAACTGGCCGGTTAATCAGGTTGTGCTGAAGGTGCTGCCCGCCATCGCAACCGGGTGCAGCTGCGTGCTGAAGCCCAGCGAATACACGCCGCTTTCGGCAGTGATCTATGCCGAGATTCTCGATGAGGCGGGCGTGCCGGCCGGCGTCTTCAACATGGTACATGGCAAGGGGCCGGTTGTTGGTGCCGCGCTGTCACGGCACGTCGATATCCAGATGATGTCCTTTACCGGATCAACGCGTGCCGGCAAGGCGGTGACGCAGGATTCGGCCGACACGATCAAGCGCGTCACGCTTGAGCTTGGCGGCAAGTCGCCGAACCTGGTCTTTGCCGATTGCGATCTTGAGGAACGTGTAAAAGTTTCGGTGGCGGAATGCATGCTGAATACGGGCCAGTCCTGCGACGCCCCGACCCGCCTTCTGGTAGAGCGCAGCTGTTATGACGAGGTTCTGGAGATCGCCCGCACCGCCGCCGAGAATACGGCTGTCGGTGATCCCGCCGAGGAAGGCGAGCATCTGGGGCCGCTGTTTGACCAGATCCAGTATGACCGTGTCCAGACGATGATCAATGTCGGCATCGACGAGGGCGCGCGGCTGCTGTCCGGCGGTCCCGGCAAGCCCGAAGGGTTTGAGGATGGCTGGTATGTGAAGCCGACTATTTTTGCCGATGTCGAGAACCACATGCGTGTGGCGCGCGAGGAAATCTTCGGTCCGGTGCTGGCGATCACGCCGTTCGACAGCGAGGAAGAGGCCATCTCGATCGCCAATGACACGCCTTACGGCCTTGCCGCCTATGTGCAGACGGGCAATGCCGGCCGCGCCGAGCGGGTGGCGGCACGGTTGCGTGCCGGCGCGGTGCACATCAATGGTGCGGCTGTCGGATATGGCACGCCGTTCGGTGGCTACAAGCAGTCAGGCAACGGCCGTGAAGGCGGCATGATGGGTCTTGAGGATTATCTCGAGACGAAGACGCTTCACGGAATGTTCTAGCCGGCACTGGCCGCCGGCCGGGTCCAGCTGGCAAGAACGGGATCGCGGCGCAGCAGCGCCTTGGTATCGCGGCGCACGCCGATCCAGCGCAGATGGATGGAGTTGCGGACGATTTCCTCGTCCAGCGACTTCAGCTCGTCGGCGATCGGCGCCCATTCATAGACGGCATCGGAACTGCGCTGGAAAGCGGCCGGGCCGTCGGCGATATCCTGCCAGTTGGCGAAGTTTGCGCGGCGCAAACCGTCTGCCATCATTTCCAGAAACACTTTCGGCTCGATGTCGTCCTGTTCGTAATTGGTCAGGATGTCTTCGATGATTCCGGTCGCAAACGCTTCGGTATCATTCTTCTCGAGTTGTCCGGACACATGGAACTGGGCAGCGGCGAACAGTGCCATGTCGGACACGGCCGCGCCGAAGATGTGCCATCGCGCGATGCGCAGCGAGGTGAGAAAATCGTCATTTTCAAACAGCTTGGGATATTGCGTGCCGGCGCGTGCCTTGACGTAGGTGTAAAGTGTGACCTGCGAGACATAGGCCGCATTCTTTTCAATATAATCAGCCAGCTGGCGATATGTTTCGATGTCCGGCTCGCGCAGAAGGCCCAGCGTACGAAGCACAGATTTGATGGATTCGGGGAGTTGCATTTTTGCCGAAATCACAAAAGTTGTTGTCATTCTTGCTCTCCTGAGTACCATCACGCGTTAATGAAGTCGCGGCAATAACAAATAAAAGCTTGCGGCTTTCAGGAGGTTTCAGGCCGTATCTTCCTCATCATGGTCTGGAGCTAAGGTGCGTCTCGCCGCAAGGCGAGTGCTTCAACAGGAGGAATTTCCATGTCAAACGAAGCAGCTGGTGCGTCCAGCCATTGGGAGAAGTCCAAGAGCTTGCTGTATATTACGCTTGCGGTCTGGGCTTTCTTCTCTTTCGTAGTGCACTGGTTCGGTTCTGCATTGAATGGCGCTGAGGGATCTTTCCCCGGCGGTTACTTCATGGCCGGCCAGGGTTCGCAAATCGCCTTCGTCATCCTGATTTTCTGGTTCGTTTCGCGCCAGAACAAGCTTGATGACGAACATGGTGTTTCCGAGGAATAGGAGAGATCACCATGATGAAACTCGAAGGCGGATTTATCCAGAATCTCGGACGGGTCTACGGAATCTACACACTTGGTTTCCTGGGCTTTGTCATTCTTATGGCCATTCTCGAGCAGGCCGGCGTCCCAGCACGCTATATCGGCTACATGTTCGTTGGCTTCACAATCGCAATCTATGCATTGATCGGCGTTCTTTCGCGGACGATGCAGTCAAACGAGTACTATGTCGCCGGCAGGCAGGTTCCTGCCGTCTTTAACGGCATGGCTACTGCGGCCGACTGGATGTCGGGCGCGTCCTTCATCGCGATGGCCGGTGGTATCTACCTCAAGGGCTATCCCTACATGGCGTTCCTGGTCGGCTGGACCGGCGGTTACGTGCTGGTGGCAAGTCTGCTGGCGCCGTATCTGCGCAAGTTCGGCTGCTACACGGTTCCTGACTTCATCGGAACCCGCTATGGCGGCAACCTTGCGCGTCTTTGCGCGGTGATCATCCTGGTGGTCGCGTCCTTCACTTATGTGACGGCGCAAATCACCGGTACCGGCATCGTGGCATCGCGTGCTCTCGACATTCCGTTCGAGGTTGGCGTCTGGTTCGGCCTTGCAGGCATCCTTGTGTGTTCGATGCTTGGCGGTATGAAGGCCGTGACCTGGACCCAGGTGGCCCAGTACATCGTTCTGATCATCGCCTACCTGCTTCCGGTGTTCTGGATGTCGAACAAGCTGGACTACGGTCTTATCCCGCAGTTCGCGCAGTTCGACGCTGTTCTCCGTGTGCAGGAACTCGAAGCCCTCCATCAGGTTGGTGAGCTGAAGCCGACGGCTGAAGCCGCTGCCCAGGCCAAGGGCCTTGCTGCCCTGTCTGTTGGTATCAACGATGCCAGCGACACTCTCATGGCCAAGTGGAAGTTCTTCACCCTGGTCCTGTGTATGATGGCAGGTACCGCATCACTGCCGCACGTGCTGATGCGCTACTTCACCACTCCGTCCGTCAAGGCTGCCCGTCAGTCCGTCGGCTGGTCGCTGGTGTTCATCTTCCTGCTGTACTTCACGGCGCCTGCTCTGGCGACCTTCACCAAGCTCTCGATCCTTGATCCGAATCTCGCGACAGGCATCATCGGCAAGTCCATTGCCGACGCCACTGCGCTTGACTGGGTCAAGAACTGGTCGAGTGTCGGTTTCGTGAAGATCATCGACGGCAACGGTGACGGCATCCTGCAGATCAACGAGTTCTTCATGAAGGGCGACATTGTGGTTCTGGCTACGCCGGAAATCGCCGGTCTTCCTTATGTGATCTCGGGCCTTGTGGCCGCTGGTGGCCTTGCTGCCGCCATGTCGACCGCTGACGGTCTGCTGCTCGCCATCGCGAACGCTCTGTCGCATGACCTGTACTACAAGATCATCGACCCGAAGGCAGATACCAAGACACGTCTCGTCGTGGCGCGTATCCTGCTCCTCGTCGTCGGTGCGGCGGCCGCTTATGTGGCGTCGGCCAAGCTGACCGGGATCCTCGGTGCCGTGGCGTGGGCATTCTGCTTCGCCAACTCCGGCCTGTTCTTCCCGCTGGTGCTTGGTGTCTGGTGGAAGCGTGCGAACCGTGCCGGTGCGGTTGCAGGCATGATCGGTGGCTTCGGCGCCGGTGCCTGGTACCTGTACATGGTGCAGTTCGGTGGCATGACACCATGGCTCGGTCTTGACGGTCTTCGCTTCGGCATGATCGGTATGCCTGTCAGCCTCGCGCTGATGGTTATCGTCTCGCTGATGACCGAAGAGCCGGATGAAGAGACCCAGAAGATGGTCGATGCCATCCGTATCCCGAAGGGTGACACTGTCACAAACGCCTAAGGGTACGGGTCTTGCGCCCCGGTCTTTGACAGGTGGCGCATGACTGACAAATTTGCGGAGCAGGGAGTCTTCCCTGCTCCGTTTTGTTTCTGCTAATGATTTGGACGAGTTCTTGCAGGAGTGCGCGCAGATGATGGGTGAAATTCCGATTTCGATCCTGATCCTCGATTATGTGATGGGTCTGGCGATGTGGACGCTGATGGGCCGGTTCGGCATGAGCCTGTTCGTCAACGAACATTCGGACTTCTTTTTTCATGAAGGCCTTTGTCCGGATGACAGATCCGATGATCAGGGCGATGAAATGGGCCACGCCCAACTTCCTGGTCGAAAAGATGCGGCCGCTCTATGTGGCCTGGTTCATCTATATGATCCGTTTCTATCTGATGCCGCTGATCCTTGGTTACAGTGTGATGGGCATGCTGTCTTTCCCGCTCGAGTCCGAAATTGCCGTGATCATTTATGACATCGGCAAGATGTTCCAGTAGAGGCCCGGCATGGCGCTTGTCGCGATTGATGTTGGCGGCACGAATGTGCGGTTTGCGGTCGCCGGCACCTCGGGCCTTGGCGAAATTCGCAGCATGCTGTGCGCTGATCACCCGTCACTTGCCGCGGCCTTCGCCGCTTATCTGACCCAGACCGGTGTCACCGCCGATGCCGCCAGCATTGCCGTTGCAGGCCCGGTGCAGGCACCCGAGGTGGATGTGACCAATAATCACTGGCGTTTCAGCAAGGCAGGCCTGTTGGCCGAGCTGGGCCTTGAACGGCTGCTGGTGGTCAATGACTTCACTGCTCAGGCTCTGGCCCAGACCGACCCTTCGGCGCACGGCAATCTGCAGGTTCTGCCGGGACCCGGGCCTGTCGATGCGCCGCTTCTGGTGATCGGGCCCGGCACGGGACTTGGTGTGTCGGCGCTGGTTCCCGCAGGCTACGGCTATGTGCCGATCGAGGGCGAGGGCGGTCATGTCGGCATGTCCCCGCAAAGCGATGCAGAAGTCGCGTTGATGCAGGCGCGCAAGGCAGAGGTTCTTCACGTCTCGGCAGAGGATTTTGTCAGTGGACCAGGCCTTGAAAACATCTACAGGCTGCAGACGGGAACAGATCTGGACGCACCTGAAATTGGAAGAGCTGCCATGGCTGGCGACGGGCCGGCGCGTGAGGCGGCGATGACCATGCTTGGTATTTTGGGAACGGTCATCGCAGAGGCGGTGCTGACGATGGGCTGCTGGCGCGGCGTTGTCATTGCCGGCGGGATCGTGGCGCAGCTTCAGCCTCTTCTTGCCGAAAGTCCGTTTGCCGACCGCTTTCGCCATCAGGGGACGATGGGGCGGCTTCTGGCGGATGTTCCGGTATGGCTGTCGGTTGACCCGCATGCCGGGCTTCGCGGTGCCGCCGTGGCCATGGCAACACCGTCGCTTCAGGCGCGGGTGATCAGGGCCGGCTGACGCTGTCCGAGCGTGCGCCGGCATCGGCGACAAAGCGCGGCATGGCGAGGCTGGCGCCACCCAGAACAAAGGCAATGCCGGCAATGCCGAGAACGGTGGCGTTCAGTCCCATGAAATGCGCCAGCACACCAAACAGCGCCGGTCCGCTGATCAGCCCGAAATAGGCAAATCCGACGATGACCGAAATTTCACGAAGCGGCTGGTCGCCGGCGGCACGGCCCGCCTCTGAAATGATGATCGGAAAGGCGTTCGCCACGGCAAGCCCGATGAAGATATAGGCCCATACCAGCATCGTCACATGGGCCGTGACAACGGCAGTGGTGAGCAGCACGCCGGCAATCACCAGCGGGATGGCAAGCAACAGGTTCGGAGCGATCATGGCCGCCAGCCGGTCACCCATGAAGCGCGCCACCGTCATTGCGACGCTGAAGAACAGCACGGCGCGCCCGGCATCTTCGGCAGGAAGTGTCAGCACCCGGTTGAGATGAAGCGCCGACCAGTCGATGACTCCGCCCTCGATGAGCGAGGACAGCGAGATGCATGCGCCAAGGAACAAGATCACGGCAAACGACAACCTCAGTGGCTTGCCGTGCTGTATATCGTCCTTCATTTCGGCTTCCGCCGAGACCCAGGACCGGTTTGTGATGATATAGGCGCCGTAGATCGCTGCGGACGCCACGATCCCGAATGCCGGGTCATGGCCGCCCGACAGCAGCAGCGTGACAAGGCCGGCCCCGACCAGCATGCCGAGCGAGAACAGCGCGTGGAACCCCGACATGCTGCGCTTCCGGGCTTGTTGTTCCCACTGTGATGACTGGCTGTTCAAACCGGCGTCGAGAAAGCCGGCGGCAAGACCGGTCACGACGCCGGCTGCGAAGAAGACCGGCAGCGAGCCGGTCACAAGGCATACCGTGAATCCGCCGGCATAGACCGGGCCGGCGAACCGGATCAGCTGGCCGTCATTCTGAAGCGCCTTCACTCGTGTCACAAGGAAGATGGCGGCGCACAGGCTCAGTCCGATGATCAGAAGAAAGGCCGAGATCATCAGCTCGCTCAGGCCCAGATCGGCGCTGCGAAGCGGGACCATCACGCCCCACATTCCCATGAAAAGTCCAAGACCCAGAAAGCCTGCCGAGATCGAGCGGCGTGCGGCGGTGAGCTGGGACCCGCTCATGAAGCGCTAGAGTGCTGCGGCGGCGCGGGCGCGCGACGCGATGCCGGCGAAGTCACCATCGGCGATGGCCGCCTGCGAGGCGACCCAGCTGCCACCGACACATGGCACATTGGACAGGGCAAGCCAGTCTGGTGCGGTGTCCTGTGTGATGCCGCCGGTCGGACAGACAGTCACCCCGGGAAGGGCTGGCCAGCGCCTTGATAAAGGCGGTGCCGCCGGATGCATTCGCCGGAAAGAACTTTACGGCGCTGAAGCCCTCATCCTGAAGCGCCATCATCTCTGACACGGTGGCTGCTCCGGGAAGAAGCGGCAGCGCGGCAGCGCGGCAGCCTGAAATCACATCCTGTGTGGTGCCGGGCGATACGGCAAAAGCAGCCCCGGCATCACGCGCCTGATGCGCCAGCTCGGCCCGGTTCACCGTGCCGGCACCAATGGTGATGTCAGGGCAGTGGCTGGCGACGGCACTGATCGCATCCAGCGCTGCCGGGGTCCGAAGAGTGATCTCGATGGTGCGGATGCCGCCTTCCAAGAGCGCCTCTGCAAGCGGAACGGCCTGGTCGCTGTTATCAATGACGATGACCGGCATCACCGGGCCGAGTGCCAGAATCTGGGGAATGGTCAGCATGTGTCAGCTCTCCTGGGAATGCAGTCCGGCACCCTGCTCGGCGGAACCGGCAGATGCGCGAAGGGCGCTGAAAAGCGGGCGGGCAAAGCCGCGTTGCGGGGCGCTGTTTGTTGGGCCGAACGGCGCGCGGGATGTCAGCTCGGCATCGGTTTGCAGGGTTCCAGCCACCGCATCAAGACGGATCATGTCGCCATCTGCCACCTGTCCGATCGGACCGCCGGCAACGGCTTTCGGGCATCACATGAATGGCGGCTGGCACATTGCCCGAGGCGCCGGACATGCGCCCGTCTGTGACAAGAGCGACGGCATGTCCCTTGTCCTGAAGGTTGGACAACATCGGCGTCAGGCTGTGAAGTTCGGGCATGCCGGTGGCTTGCGGACCCTGTCCCCGTACCACCACGACGACATCCCGGTCCAGCTCTCCGGCCGCATAGGCTGCCTTTACGGCTGCCTCGTCTTCAAAGACTGCTGCCGGCGCCTCGATCAGGCGGCGTTCTTCGGCGACGGCGGATATCTTGATCACCGCCTTGCCGAGATTGCCGTCAAGCATGCGAAGCCCGCCATTCGGCGCGTGCGGATCGCCAACTGGGCGCAGAATTTCGGTGTCGAGCGATGCTGCCGGGGCGTCGCGCCAGACAAGGCCATTGTCCGAAAGCACGGGTTCGCGCGCATAATCGGCAAGGCTGTCACCCGACACGGTGGCGGCGCTGCCATCCAGAAGGCCGGCGCCAAGAAGCTGGGCAATGACATAGCCCATGCCGCCGGCGGCATGGAAATGGTTCACATCCGCCTGACCGTTCGGATAGACCCGCGCCAGAAGCGGCGTCACCTCGGACAGGTCGGCGAAATCCTGCCAGGTGAGGGTGATGCCGGCTGCCGCGGCCATGGCCGGCAGGTGGAGCGTATGATTGGTCGACCCGCCTGTGGCATGCAGGCCGACGATGGCATTGACGAAGCTGCGCTCGTCCAGCATCCGGCCGATAGGGCGCGGGTCCTTGCCGCGGCGCGCAATGGCGATGGCGCGTTCGGTGGTGGCAACAGTCAGGGCGTGGCGCAGATCGTCATGCGGGTTGACGAAAGCGGCGCCGGGAAGATGCAGCCCCATCACCTCCATCAGCATCTGGTTGGAATTGGCGGTGCCGTAGAATGTGCAGGTGCCGGGCCCGTGATAGGCGGCAACTTCGGATTTCAGCAGATCGGCACGGGTGGCCTCGCCGCGGGCGAACGCCTTGCGGACCGCGGCCTTTTCGGCATTCGGCAGACCACTTGTCATCGGCCCCGCTGGCACAAAAATCACCGGAAGATGGCCAAAGGACAGCGCCCCGATCACCAGCCCTGGCACGATCTTGTCGCAAACGCCAAGGCACAGGGCGGCGTCATAAACCCCGTGCGACAGCCCGACCGCCGTTGCCATGGCGATGACATCGCGGCTCATCAGCGACAGCTCCATGCCCGGCCGCCCTTGGGTGACACCATCGCACATTGCCGGCACGCCGCCAGCCACCTGTGCAGTGCCGCCTGCGGCCCGCGCGGCGGCGCGGATCACCTGCGGATAGTTTTCAAACGGCTGGTGCGCCGACAGCATGTCGTTATAGGCGGTGATGATGCCGATATTAGGTGCCAGTTCGTCGCCTGTTCCCAGCACATTTGCCTGGTCGGGACCGGCTGCCGCGGCGGCATGTGCCATGTTGGAACAGGATACGGCGCGCCGGTCGCTGTCGGGCGATTCCTCCATCGCCGCGATATCTTCGAGATAGGCCTGCCGCTGATCGTGGCTGCGGTTGCGAACCCGTTCGGTGACGGTTGCGATGCGGTCGTGAAGCTGTGTCATAGCCCGGCTCCCGTGCCGTCAGTCGTCATAAGGGTCGATCCAGGACCTGCCATCGGCGGCAAGAAGGTCGTCCGCCGGCCCCATCGTGCCCGAACGATAGAGCGTCGGGGTTCTGCCCGCCACCAGTTTCAATGCCGGATCGATGATGTCCCAGGCCGCGAACACCTCGTCGCGGCGCATGAACAGCGTCTGGTTGCCGCGAGCGGTATCCATCAGCAGTCGTTCATAGGCATCCGGCAGCCGTGCCTCGAAGGTGTCGCCGAAGCTGAGGTTGAGTTCAGAGGGGAACAGCCGCATCCCGCCCGGGCCGGGCTCCTTGGAAATCAACTGCAGGCGCAGTCCCTCGCTTGGCTGGAGACGGATAATCAGCCTGTTTGGCGGACTATCGATATCACCGCCGCCATTGCGCTGGAAGATATCATGCGGGCGTTGCTTGAAGGTGATGACGATTTCCGAAGCCCGCCGCTCCAGTTTCTTGCCGGTGCGGATATAGAAGGGCACTCCCGCCCAGCGCCAGTTGTCGATCGCCAGTTTCATCGCGACATAGGTTTCGGTGTCGGACTGGCTGCCAAGTTCCTGTGCGTATTCCTGATACTGGCCACGTGATATGTCGGACGCGGACAGCGGCCGGATCGCCCGCAGCACACGCAGTTTCTCGTCACGCACCTGGTCGGCGTTGAAATGCGAGGGCGGCTCCATCGCCACAAGGCAGACAAGCTGCAGAAGATGGTTCTGCACCATGTCGCGAATGGCACCGTAAGCATCGTAATAGGCGGCGCGGTTGTCGACACCCACAGTCTCGGCCACGGTGATCTGGACGTGGTCGATATGGTTGTTGTTCCACTGCGTCTCGAAGATGACATTGGCAAAACGCAGCGCCATCAGGTTCTGCACCGTCTCCTTGCCGAGATAATGGTCGATCCGGTAGATCTGCGATTCATCAAAGATTTCGGCAAGCTCGGCATTGATCGCGCGGCTTGAGGCGCCGTCATGGCCAAGTGGCTTTTCAACGACGAGGCGCGCCTGCGGGGTCACCAGCCCGCAGTCACGAAGCAGGCGGGTCGCATCGCCGAACAGGCTTGGCGCGATGGCAAGATAGAAGATGGTGGGGCGGGCGCTGTCTGCGCGCTGGTTGATGAAGCCGGCCAGCTCGTCCCCGCCGGCACCGCCCTGAACATCCAGCGTGATCATTGAAACAAGCGCCAGAAAGTCGGTCCAGTCATCCTCGCTGGCAGCACCACTGGAGAAGGCGTCCTCACAGAACGGCCGCAGCATGCCGGCATAGTCTTCAAGCGTGATGTCGCGCCTTGATGCGGCGGCGATCCGATAGTCAGCGGTGATCTGTCCGTCGAGATAGCGCCAGAACAGGGCTGGCAGAATCTTGCGCAAGGCAAGATCGCCGGTTCCGCCGATGATCACATAATCACTCGGGGACAAATTGACCGAGGGCGTTTTGGCATCTGTCATATCGGTCTCCGCTGCGAGGCCGGCATCACTGAACGAATGATCGTGGTCTGGCACTCTGGTCACCTACAGTTTCAGGATGGAACCGGCCGTGTCCAGCATCCTGTTGGAAAATCCCCATTCATTGTCATACCAGGCCAGAACACGGGTCATCCCGTCCGGCATCACCCGGGTCTGATCCAGATGGACCACGGCCGAAGAGGGGTCATGATTGAAATCTGTGGAGACAAGCGGTTTGTCAGTCACCGTCAGCACGGGCGCCATGGTCTGCGCAGCGGTGACAAAGGCGGCGTTGATATCCTCGGCGCTCATCTGGCGGGTCGGCTCGAACACAAGGTCGACAGCCGACACATTCGGTGTCGGCACACGGATGGCAACTCCGTCCAGCCGTCCGTCAAGCTCGGGAAGGACAAGGCCGACGGCACGCGCCGCGCCGGTGGTCGAAGGCACCATGTTGAGCGCCGCCGCCCGCGCCCGGTAAGGGTCGCGGTGGTCGCCATCAATCAGGTTCTGGTCGCCCGTATAGGCGTGGATCGTGGTCATGAAACCCTGATTGATGCCGCATGTTGCCTGCAGAACGCTGGCGACAGGGGCAAGGCAGTTCGTTGTGCATGAGGCGTTCGAGATGATCTTCATCTCCGGCGCGAGGGTGCCATCATTGACGCCATGGACGATGGTGGCATCGGCGCCCTTGCATGGTGCGGAAACCAGAACGCGCGTTGCGCCGGCGTCGATATGGCGGCTTGCGGCCTCGGCATCGGTGAAAATGCCGGTACATTCCATCACCAGTTCGATTCCGCGTCCGCCCCAGTCGCAATCCTCTGGATTCCGGGGGCTCATATAGGCGATACGCTGTCCGTCAATTTCGAGATAGCCGTCACCAAATTCCACCACCCGGCCAAGCCGGCCATGTGTCGAGTCCAGTTCCAGAAGAAGGGCAGCGGTTTCCACCGGTGCTAGATCGTTGACGGCGACGATGCTGTAGTCGTCGCGCGGCGTTTCCAGAAGCGCTCGAAGAATATTGCGGCCGATCCGGCCAAACCCGTTGATGGCAACCTGCTTCATGACATCTCTCCCCTAGTCATGCGGTGGAAATACATGAAAAGACGGTATCCCGTCAATTAATAAATCAATCTGATTTAAAAAATAATCAGGATCTGCTACCGATGATGCCGGAAGGTGGCTTGCGGGGGTGATGCCGGCAGTTCTATCCTGTCGCCGTTGTCATGTCGCCAGAGCCATGACGGCATCAGCATGCTGCAAGCCGGCATTCAGTTTTCAGGGGCAAGGAAAACACCCGAATGAAGGCGCAATCCCCAATTGGCGACCACACCTCTGCCGCGCTTCACGGCGGCAACCAGGTTAGCGTCGGGCAGTATAACGAGCGGCTTGTCATCTCGCTGCTGCGCCGCCATGGCTGGCTGACAAAGGCGGATCTGG
Organism: Alphaproteobacteria bacterium; assembly: GCA_038144055.1. Lineage (GTDB taxonomy): Bacteria > Pseudomonadota > Alphaproteobacteria > Puniceispirillales > Puniceispirillaceae > UBA8309. Next base: position 15,437 of record JAYQNB010000005.1, read on the forward strand.
CGCGGATGACCGGGTTGTCGGCGCAGACCATGACAGTGATCGTCAAGCGTCTGACGGCAAGCGGGCTTCTTCTGAGCGGAGACAAGATGCGCGGCCGCGTCGGCCAGCCTTCGACACCCTTCGCGCTCAACCCCACGGTGCGGTATCAATCGGTATCAAGATCGGCCGGCGGTCGCTGGACCTGATCGCCATGGGGTTCGACGGCACGGTGCTGGCCCGCCGTACGGAACGGTTTGCAATGCCGGATGCCGGCGTGACGCTGCGCCTTCTTGATGCCAATCTTCCGGCACTTGTTGCTGATCTTCCTGACGAACAGCAGAAACGCGTGATCGGGGCCGGGATCGCCATGCCGCGAAGCCTTGCCGGATGGGAGGCTGAACTGAACCTGCCTTCCGGGGCGCTCGAGGACTGGAACGACATCGACATTGTCGCCGAGGTTGAATCCCGGGTCGGCGCACGGACCTTTCTGCTGCATGATGTGTCGGCAGCCTGCCTTGCCGAGTTGTGTTTCGGACGCGGCAAGGAAATCCAGAATTTTCTTTATCTCTATGTCGGCAGCTTCGTTGGTGGTGGCCTTGTTCTCTCGAACCAGCTGCAGACGGGCGCGCATGGTGCGGCGGCGGCGATCGGCTCGCTTCCGACCGGGCTTGGCCGCGACGGGGTGCCCGCCCAGCTGATCGAGCGCGCATCACTGACCGGGTTCGAGGCGATGGTGCGGGCCGCTGGCCGCGATGATCCACACTCCTTCTATTACGGCGAGCAGGATGACGAGACCATCCGCATTTTCACCGAATGGGCGGCAGACGCGTCGGATAGTCTGGCTTTTGCCATTCTGGCAACAGCATCGGTGCTTGATCTGGATGCGGTGGTGCTGGCAGGCGGGCTGCCCGAAGACCGGACCCGCGATCTTCTGCAGATGACGCGCATTGCGCTGGACCGTTATAATGCCAAAGGCATCCATCTTCCCGAACTTCATCAGGCGGAGATCGGCATCACCGCGCGCGCCATCGGCAGCGCATTCCTGCCGATCTATGCCAATTTCTCCCTTGATCGCGATTCATTGCTGATCAACGGTTAGTCAAAGGTCGCTTGCCATGCATCCGCTTGTCACCCAGCAGCATATTGATGACTACGCCCGTGACGGCGCCGTGCTGGTGCGCGGGCTGTTCGCCGATTTCGTCGACGAAATTGCCGCCGGGATCGAGATGAACATGTCTGATCCCGGCCCCTATGCGGCGGAAAACCTGAAGCCGGGCGAACCGGCAGGTTCTTTGACGATTATTGCAACTGGACGCGCATCCCGCCCTTCGACGCGGTGATCAGGCGCTCGCCCGCGGCTGAGGTCGCTGCCGACCTGATGGGTTCCGACAGTGCCCAGCTGTTCCATGACCATGTGCTGGTCAAGGAGCCCGGCACCTCGAAAGCGACACCATGGCATCAGGACAGCCCCTATTATTTCGTCGAGGGTCGGCAGACGCTCAGCTTCTGGTGTCCGGTCGATCCGGTCGGTGCGGCAAGCCTTCGCTGTGTGGCAGGCTCGCATCTCTGGCCACGGCCGGTATTGCCGACGCGCTGGCTGTCGAAGAGAATTTCTATGCTGACGAGGATGCCTATATGCCGGTTCCTGATCCCGATGCCGAGGGGATGCGAATTCTCGAATGGCCGATGGAGCCGGGCGATGCCGTCGCGTTTGATTTCCGCGTTCTGCACGGCGCGCGAGGCAATGAAAGCGACATCCGTCGCCGCGCTTTCTCGCTGCGGCTGGTTGGCGATGATGCGCGCTATGTCGAAAGGCCGGGCGCACATCGCCGCCGTTTCCGGGACATGACATGCGACCCGGTGATCGCTTGCGGGAGGATTGGTTCCCGACTATTTTTCAGCGCCTGAATGATATGGGTGACCGGGAGACGACGGGTGCGTAAACAGGTTGTGATTGTAGGGGCCGGCCCGGCCGGTCTGCTTCTTGGCCGTCTGCTGGATCTTGCCGGGATCGACAATGTTGTCCTCGAGAGGCAGACACAGGATTATGTGCTGGCCCGCATTCGCGCCGGCATTCTCGAACAGACCACTGTCGATCTGATCCACCGGGCCGAGGCCGGGGAAAGGCTTTCGGCCGAAGGCATTCCCCACCACGCGGTCAATCTGGTCTATGACCATAAATCGGTCGCGATCGGCCTGTCGGAACACACCAATGGCAAGGTGGTCACCGCCTATGGCCAGACCGAGGTGACGCGCGACCTGTGTGAAGTCCGCGAAAGAGAGGGAAGCGCCACGGTTTACGAGGCCGCCGACGTCGCCATTCATGACATCGACACGGCGCATCCCTGGGTCACCTATGCCAAGGACGGGGTCACCCACCGGATTGACTGTGACCTGATTGCCGGCTGTGACGGCTATCATGGTGTCAGTCGCCGTTCCGTGCCTGAATCTGCCATTACCACCTATGAAAAAATCTACCCGTTCGGCTGGCTGGGCCTGCTGTCGGACACGCGGCCGGTGGCGCATGAAGTCGTCTATGCGAACACGGCGCGTGGTTTTGCCCTGTGCTCGATGCGCTCGATGACCCGGTCGCGCTATTACATCCAGTGCGATGTCGACGACAAGGTCGAGAACTGGTCGGAAGACGCCTTCTGGGACGAATTTCGCCGCCGCTTGCCGCCGGAAATGGCAGAGGCGCTGGAAACCGGCCCGTCGCTGGAAAGAGCATCGCTCCGCTTCGCAGCTTTGTTGCCGAGCCGATGCGGTTCGGGCGCCTGATGCTGGCCGGTGATGCGGCGCATGTTGTCCCGCCGACTGGAGCGAAGGGGCTGAACCTCGCGGCATCGGACGTACATTATATGTATGATGCCATTCTGGCCTTCTGCACCGAGCAGGACGAGGCGGCGCTGGATGAATATTCACGGCGTGCGCTCGACCGCGTCTGGAAGACCGAGCGGTTCTCATGGTGGCTGACCAACCTGACCCACCGGTTCAATGACGATCCGTTCGAGCAGCGCATGAAAGAGGCCGAGCTGGCCTATGTCACGACATCTGATGCCGGCCGCCATATGGTGGCGGAGAATTATGTGGGCCTGCCGCTCTGATTTTCACTCTGACTTCTGTTCTGGCTTCCACTCTTGTCGCCGTTATGACTGCTGGTCATCATCATCGTCCTGACCGGACAGGTTTTCGATGGCGGCGCGCTGGCGCGTGGCGTCGCGCTCCGGCCTGTGCTTGCGGGTGAACTGGCGCCCGCTCTGCAGTGCGTCCTCGCCAAGCCGGGCATGCAGATCGTCAATCGCTGCTTCCAGATCGTCTTGCCGGCTTTCGCCCTTGCCGACAAGGGAGAGAAGATCGCCGCCGCCCGGCGGGCCAAGCTGTTCCGCCCCGATGCCGAGAAGCCGATATGATTTCCTGCCGCCGATCTCGCGCCCCAGAAGCTCGCGCCCGACGGTGAACAGAAGATGCGCCTTGTCGGTGCGCTCTGACAGGGTCTGGCTTCGTGTCAGGATGCGGTGGTCGGGACGTTTCAGCTTCAGGGTCACGCGCCCGCCGGCAAGATTCTGCGCCTTCAGCCGCGTCGAGACCTTGCGGCACAGCATCTCGAGCTCCGCCTCCAGTTCCGCTGCGGTCGACAGGTCCTTCACAAAGGTTGTCTCGCTGGAAATGCTCTTTGCCTCGCGTTCGGGGGATACCGGCCGTGGATCGATCCCGGCCGCCAGATTGCGGATCGTCGGCGCGCTCTTGCCCAGAAGGCCTGCCAGCTGCCCGTCCGGCGCCGCGACGAGATCGCCGCATGTCTCGATGCCGGATGCGTTCAGCCGTGCCACCGCCGCCTTGCCGAGGCCGAACAGCACCGACACAGGTTGCGGTGCCAGCCAGGCTGCGGCGCTGTCCATATCGACGGCGAAGAAACCGTCGGGCTTGTCGCGGTCGGACGCCATTTTCGCCAGCGACTTGGTGCCGCTCAGCCCGATCGAGACGGTGATGCCGATCTCTTCGCGTATCCCGCGCTGCAGGCGGACAAGCGCCTCGGCCGGCGGGCAGCCATGCAGGGATTCGGTGCCGGCAAGATCAAGAAAGGCTTCATCGATCGACAGCGGCTGGACCAGCGGTGTGAGCGCCAGCATGCGCGACCTGATTTCGCGGCTGATCGCGGTGTAATGGCTCATGCGCGGGTGGATCACCACCGCATCCGGGCACCGCTTCAGCGCCTGCCAGGTCGGCATCGCCGACCGGATGCCATAGCGGCGCGCGATGTAGCATGCCGCCGCGACCACGCCGCGCTCGCGCCCGCCGACGATCACCGGCCGGTCGCGGATCGACGGATCGTCGCGTTTTTCGACCGAGGCGTAGAACGCGTCGCAATCCATATGCGCGATCGTCAGGCCGAACAGCTCGCGGCTGCTGCGCACGTCATCCGACCCGCAATAGGGGCATGTCGCCGGCGGCGCCTCGCCGCCGTCATAGCCGCGGCAAAGGCAGCTTCGGCACAGCATCTGATAGGCAGAGCCTGTCATCCCCGTCTTGCCACTCCCGTTCTGTCAAGTGTTGGCCGATGCCATGATGGCAGCGGCCTCGGCCACGCGCGCCTCATTGTTTGGGGCGATGCTGCCGTCGGCCATGAATTGCGAATTCTCGAACCCGACCCGCAGCTTGCCGCCAAGGGACACGGCGTGGCGAATGCAGGCGGCTTCCTCTTCGCGGAAGGCGCAGATCGCCCAGTCGCCGTCAATGCCGGCGGCCCGCATCTCGGCAAGAAAGCTGTCGATCTGTTCGGGGTGCGAGATCGCGCCGGTATAATGGCCGACAACGAACAGGCACCAGACCCCCGATTTCGGCAGCCCTGCCTCGTCCAGAAGCGCGCCGAGAAGCCGCAGGTTTTCCGGCTGGTAGCAGATATGCTGGGTGCGGATGCCGGTATCGGCGAGCCAGTGATAGAAGGCGGCGTCCTCGGCCGATGGCTGTCCCGAGGGGATCATCTCGGGCACCCCGATCGAGACACCGGGCGGAACCACCTCGCGGGCAAGCCTGCGCATATCGTTCGGCCCGTAACGCCCCACCGTCTCGGTGGTCATCTGCAGATGCAGGCCGGGCACCGCAACCGCCAGTTCGGCAAGCGCCTCGCGATTGAGACCGGTATCAAGGATATGGGCCTTGGCCGCGTCCCGAACATGGAAATGCATGGCCCCGGCGCCGGCCGCGGCGCATTTGCGGGCCGTCTCCACAATTTGCGGGATGGTCACCGGAACCGCCGGATGGTCGTCATCCGTCAGGCGGGCCCCGTTGGGTGCCACCATCAGCGGCGGAAGGCTGGTCGGTTCGGTCATGGGAATCCCTTTGTATGAAATCTTGAGGACAGTTGTCGCGCCAGCCAGACTAACTCAATCCGGCCGTCAGAGAACCCTGCCGGTGTGTTTTGGCGCCTATTCGGGATTTTTTGCAGCGACAGATGAAAATTAACCTTGCTGTATGACTGTAATCATGGCGAGGTCAGTTTTTCCTACGTGCCTAGCCTCAAGCTTGTTGCACCAAGAGAACGGTAAGAGAAACATGGCGACCCCAGACGACAAGCAATCCAACCGCTACGTGAACGATCTTCGCAGGTTTTCCTTTGCACAAGGCGAAGTGAAAAATGTTCGTGGCAAGTTCCTGCCATTCACGGTGGCCGGTGTCTTTCTGATTGTTGCCGGTATTTACGGAAATCTGAGCCTGCAGGTCGCGCCGCAAGATGTGTTCATGCTGGTCTGCGCCTCGGCAATCGGCGGATATATGGCTCTGAACATTGGCGCGAATGATGTTGCCAACAATATGGGTCCGGCGGTCGGCAGCAAGGTGCTGACGGTACTGACAGCTGTGCTGATCGCCGCCGTATTTGAAAGTGCCGGCGCCCTGCTGGCCGGCGGCGACGTCGTGAAGACGGTGTCCAAGGGGATCATCAATCCGGGCGAGGGCGTGGCCCTGGCCGATTTCCGAAACCTGATGTTGAGCGCGCTTCTCGCGGCGGCGCTATGGATCAATCTTGCGACCTACCTGAATGCCCCGGTGTCGACGACACATTCCATCGTTGGTGGTGTCATGGGTGGCGGTATCGCTGCCGCCGGATTCGGGCTCGTGAACTGGGTGACCTTGTCGAAGATCGCGGCAAGCTGGGTGATTTCGCCGGTGTTCGGCGGCATTGTTGCGGCCTCGCTGCTGTTCCTGATTGAAATGAAGATCATGCGGCCGGCAGATCGCAACGCGGCGGCGCGCAAATGGGTGCCGGTGCTGATCGGCCTGATGGCTGGTGCTTTCATGGCCTATATGGCGATGAAGGGGCTGAAGAAAATCTGGAAGCCGGACCTTGCGACCATCATTGTCATGTCGGTGGTGGCGCTGGTTGGCGCCTGGGCCGCGTCAGTTCCCTTTGTGGCCAGCCGCGCAAAGCTGATCGGCAGCCGGAAGAAGGAAATCTACAGCCTCTTCAACCTGCCCTTGATCATGGGTGTGTCGCTGCTGTGTTTTGCGCATGGTGCGAATGATGTGGCGAATGCCGTCGGCCCGCTTGCCGCGATCGTGTCCACCTTCAGCGGCGACGAGATCGCCGCCAAAGTCGGAATCCCGTTCTGGGTGATGCTGATCGGTGCAGGTGGCCTGGCGCTCGGCCTGCTTCTCTTCGGGCCCAAGCTGATCAATACGGTTGGTGACAAGATCACCAGACTGAATGCGCCGCGCGCCTATTGCGTGGCGCTGGCATCGGCAATCACGGTTTTGATCGCCACAACCCTCGGCCTGCCGGTCAGCTCGACCCATATCGCCATCGGCGCCATTTTCGGCATCGGCTTTCTGCGGGAATCGCTGGAAAATCCGAACCGGACGCGGCTGAAGCCGGGCCACCGGATCAATCAGACGGCCGACGACGCGTTCGACAACATCCAGAGCAGGCTGAAGCGCAAGCTGGTGCGGCGGCGGTTCGTGCTGTCCATCGCCGCGGCGTGGGTGATCACTGTGCCGGCGTCAGCGCTGCTGTCAGCTTCGCTTTTCTATGTGTTGCATCTTCTTTGATCCATTGCTGGATCGACTCGAACTGACGGATCAACTGCCTCAAATCATCGCGGTCGGTCACCAGTGCGGCGTCATCGAGAAGCGCCCAATGCCGTTGCCGTTTCGTATCCTCGGGCCAGCTGTCCGACTGTTCGGTTACCAGCAAGGGGTAATTGGTCACTGCGGCATGGCTTATTGACCCGCCGCTGGCCTTGCCGATGCTAGCGGTGATGGGAAAATTCCGCAGGAACTTGCCGTGAACACCGGCCTCTTCGAAAGCTTCCCTCTTACAGCACTGCTTGTGGCTTTCTTTTGGTTTTATAAGGCCTTTTGGCAGAATCCACCGTCCGCGACGCTGTGACGTCACAAACAGGATGGCCATGCGATCCCCCCTTATGTCGAAAGGAATGGCGCCTACCCTATGTGTCATTCCGGGCCTCCTTGAAATTGCCGGTCTGGCTGAACGCAACGCCACGCCAGTTCAAAGACGATAGGCGACTATTGCCCGCATGTCAGCGACATCTGCCACATCATGCGATGTCATAAATCTGTAATGTTCCTCTCATATGTTCGTAACACAGCAAGCGCAGAGTCCTTCCGTGCTTAACATTCATGTTGGAGAGGTTCCATGCGTCTTACTTTTGCTCTTGTCGGTGCGGTCGCCCTTGCAGGCGTCACCACTGCCGCCAGTGCCCGTGACTATATCAGCATCGCCGGATCGTCGACCGTTCTGCCGTTTGCCACGATCGTGGCCGAACAGCTCGGCAACAACCCCAGTTTCAAGACCCCGGTCGTCGAATCCGGTGGTTCCTCCGTCGGCAAGAAGGGCGTTTGCGAAGGTATTGGCACCGAGTTCATTGACATTGGCAACGCCTCCTCGCGCATGAAGACCGGCGAGCTCGAATATTGCGACGCCAATGGCGTCGATCTGACCGAAATCAAGGTCGGTTACGACGGCATCGTGGTTGCCAATTCAAAGGAAGGTGTGCCGCTGGTCATTTCCAAAGCCGATCTCGGCATGGCGCTGACCGCCATGGTGCCCGCCTGTGCCGACGGGTCGACCGGTGTCGACTGTACGGAAATGGTGCCGAACCCCTTCAAGAAGTGGAGCGACATCAACGCCGCCTATCCGGATGTTGAAATCCGCGTTTATGGCCCGCCGACAACATCCGGCACCCGCGCTTCCTATGCAGAGATGGTCAATGAAAAGGGCTACTGCAAGAAAGACGATATGGCCAAGGCGGCGCTAAAGGCAGCAGGTGCCAAGGCAAAGGTCTGCCGGGCGATGCGCACAGACGGTGCCTATGTCGAGGCCGGTGAGCAGGACAACCTGATCGTGCAGAAGCTTCAGAAAGATCCGTCTGCTTACGGTATTTTCGGCTTTTCCTACCTTGACCAGAACAGCGACACCCTGCAAGGCGCTGTCATCGACGGCACGAACCCGACCTTTGACGAGATCGCGGAAGGTTCCTATTCAGTGTCCCGCGCGCTTTATTTCTACGTCAAGCACGCCCATGTCGGCGTCGTGCCGGGGATCAGCGAATACATGAACGAATGGGTCAAGCATTGGGGTGAGGATGGCGCGCTGTCCGACGCCGGCATGATCCCGATGCCCGAGGAAGAACGTGCCGCATTCGCCGCAATGAAGGACCTGCCGAAATTGACAGCAGATATGCTGAACTAGGTCTGGATATCTCCAGAGAGCCAGCTAGAGATAGCTGGCTCTTTTTCTGTTTTGCCCGGAGGCTCAGGTGGACAGCTTCTCGCTACTCATCGCAGTTCTGCTGATCAGTTCGGGCTATTTCTTTCTGGGCACCCGTTCCTCCAAAGCTGTCCGCACCGCGGGGCGCGTCTTCACTCGCTGCCGCATTACTATGGTCTGTTTGCCGGCCTTGTCGCCGCGCTTCCGGCGCTGGCGCTTCTGGCCATTCTGGCCATCGGCGACGACATCATCTTCAACAGGCTGGCGCTCGATTTTGTCCCGGAAGAGGTGAAGGCCGGCGAGAATTACAAGGAAGTCATTGTCCTCGCGCAGATTTACAATGTGGTCAACGGGATCAATTTTGGCGAGCAGCCCGAATGGGTGAAAGCCGCCGCCGCAGCATGGCATGGATGGGAAGCCACCTCGACCACGCTGAAAACTGTCACCGTACTGGCGCTGTCGCTGATTGGCGGCATGCTCGCTTACCGGATGATCAATCCCGACTTCCGCTCGCGCAATGCCGTCGAGCGGATCGTGATGACGATTCTCGCCGCCAGCTCGGCGATCGCCATCCTGACGACCATCGGCATCGTCTTTTCCGTGATTTTCGAATCGATGCGATTCTTTGCGCTGGTGCCGGTGTCCGAATTCCTGTTCGGCACGACCTGGAACCCGCAATTCGAGGGGCAGAGCGCGCCGGATCCGGCCAGATGGGGCTCGCCACCTATGGCTCGGTGCCGCTGTTTGCCGGAACCTTCCTGATCTCTGTCGTCGCACTTTCGGTCTCGGTGCCGGTCGGGCTGTTCAGTGCGATCTACCTTTCGGAATACGCCACGCCGCGGGTCAGGTCGGTGGTGAAGCCGCTAATGGAACTGCTGGCCGGTGTTCCGACCGTGGTCTATGGCTTCTTCGCGGCGTTGACGGTGGCGCCCTTCATCCGCGCCAGCGGCATGAGCCTTGGTCTGGATGTCGCGTCCGAATCCGCGCTTGCTGCCGGTCTGGTGATGGGGATCATGATCATCCCCTTTGTCTCGTCGCTTTCCGACGATGTGATCAACGCCGTGCCGCAGGCCTTGCGCGACGCCGCCTATGGCCTTGGCAGCACGCGGAGCGAGACTGTCCGCCAGGTGGTCCTTCCGGCTGCGCTTCCGGGCATTGTCGCGGCTGTGCTTCTGGCCGTGTCCCGAGCTGTTGGCGAGACGATGATCGTGGTGATGGCGGCCGGCCTTGCTGCCAACCTGTCGCTGAATCCGCTGGACGCGGTGACGACGGTAACGTCGCAGATCGTTACCATCCTTGTCGGAGACCAGGAATTCGAATCCGCCAAGACGCTGTCGGCATTCGCCCTCGCATTGACGCTGATTGTCATCACGCTGGGGCTGAATTTCATCGCGCTGCAGATCGTCAAGAAATACAGAGAGCAATATGAGTAACGCCGAAAAGCAGATGATGTCGCCGGCGCTTGCCGCCGAACGGGTTGCCGCCGGCCTTGCTGCCCGTCGCGGTCGTGAAAGGCGTTTCCGGATTTACGGCCGCATCGCCATCGGAATTGCGCTGGCATTTCTGGTGACGCTGTTCGTCTCGATTTTTTCCAAGGGCATTCCGGGCTTCTTCCAGCATTATGTGACCATCGAGGTGACGCTGGACCGCGCCAAGCTCGACCCGGCAGGTGACCTGTCGGTGCAGTCCCTGTATGACGGTGACGCGCGCGGGGTGATCCGCAAGGCCCTTTTGAGGCCGCGGAGGCGTCCGGCGGTCGGGCCGCAGGCGGCCGGCAAGATCATCTCGAAGGGGGCGGAGCAACGGCTCCGCAGCGCCATTCTCGATGATCCTGACATTCTTGATACGACCCAGTCGATGACATTTGCCGTCGATGATGACGTCGACAGCTTCCTTCGCGGCTATATCAAGCGCGAAACGCCGGAAAAGGATCGCCGCATCAATGACAAGATGATCGGCTACATAGATACGCTGAACGAGAAAGGGCTGATCAGCTTCCGGTTCAGCGATTATCTCTTTTTCGGCAGCGCCTCGCGCAATGCCGAGATGGCGGGTATCTACGGTGCGCTCGTCGGCTCGATCCTGACGCTGGCCGTCTGCCTTGTGCTGGCCTTTCCGCTCGGCGTGGCGACGGCTGTCTATCTCGAGGAATTCGCGCCGAAGAACCGGGTCACCGAACTGATCGAGATCAACATCAACAATCTGGCTGCGGTGCCATCTGTCGTCTTCGGCATTCTTGGCCTTGCGATCTTTATCGGCATTTTCGGCATGCCGCGCTCGATTCCGCTGATCGGCGGGGTGGTGCTGGCGCTGATGACCCTGCCCACCATCATTATCTCGTCGCGGGCCGCGATCCGCGCCGTGCCGCCAAGCATTCGCGATGCCGCGCTTGGTGTCGGGGCATCACGGATGCAGACGATGCTGCATCATGTCGTGCCGCTGGCGATGCCGGGCATGCTGACCGGCACCATCATCGGCATGGCCCAAGCGCTTGGCGAGACCGCACCGCTGCTGATGATCGGCATGGTGGCTTTCATCGTCGACGTGCCGGGAAGCGTTACCGATCCGGGAACGGTGCTGCCGGTGCAGATCTTCATGTGGGCCGACTTTGCCGAACGCATGTTTATCCTGAAGACGAGTGCCGCTATCATGGTGCTGCTCGCTTTTCTGATCCTGATGAACGCGGCGGCGATCATCATTCGCAAGAAACTCGAACGCCGGTGGTAACCATGCCATCTGCGAATTATTGAAATGGAAATGCCGGTCATGAACCAGCAAGGCAAGACTGAAACCCTCGTATCCGCCGCGCTCCCCGACGAGACCGTCGGCAATGTCTTTGTCGAGAATCCGCGCATTACGGCGCGTGACGTGAATGTCTTCTACGGCGACAAGCAGGCAATCGACCGGGTCACGCTCGATATTGCCGAAAAGCAGGTCATTTCATTCATCGGCCCTTCCGGCTGCGGCAAGTCGACATTTCTGCGTTGCCTGAACCGGATGAATGACACCATCGACATCTGCCGTATCGAGGGTGAGATCGCGCTGGACGGCAAGAATATCTATGCGCCAGACGTCGATGTTGTGCCGCTTCGCGCGCGGGTCGGCATGGTGTTCCAGAAACCGAATCCGTTCCCGAAGTCGATCTATGACAATGTCGCCTACGGACCGCGGATTCACGGCCTCGCTGCCGGCAGCGCCGAGCTTGACGAGATTGTGGAGATGTCGCTGGAGCGCGCCGGTCTCTGGAACGAGGTGAAGGACCGGCTGCAGCAGCCCGGAACCGGCCTGTCGGGTGGCCAGCAGCAGCGCCTGTGCATCGCCCGGGCCATTGCCGTGAGCCCGGAGGTGATCCTGATGGACGAGCCATGCTCGGCACTGGATCCGATCGCGACGGCAAGAATCGAGGAACTGATCGACGAGCTGAGCAGCCAGTTCACCATCGTGATCGTGACCCACTCCATGCAGCAGGCGGCGCGGGTGTCACAGCGTACGGCCTATTTTCACCTCGGCAAGCTGGTAGAGGTCGGCGAAACAGAGCAGATGTTCACCACGCCGCAACATGAGATGACACAGAACTACATCACCGGTCGTTTCGGATAATCTGAAACGCCTAGTCGTTAACAGGACCTTTAGCTCAAGGAAAGCAAGATTGTGAACCAGACAGCACATACAAGCAGCGCTTTCGAAAGAGACCTTGTTGAGCTGAACGGGGCGCTTGTGCGCCTCGGCATGCTTGCCAGCAAGCAGCTGAATGGCAGCCTGCGCGCGATGTCGGATTTTCAGGAAAACCGGATCAAGATGCTGATCGACCGCGACAGGGAACTCGACGAGCTGGAGGCCGAGATCAACGAGCGAGTGCTGATGATCATCACGGTTCGCTCGCCGCGTGCTGACGATCTGCGCCGCGTCCTTGCGGCCACCAAGGCGGCCCAGAGCCTTGAGCGGATCGGCGACTACGCCCGCAATGTCGGCAAACGCACAAGATCGATCATGGAGAGCGAGACTGGGCAGCTGCCGTGGGACCAGATGATCGAGATCGGCACCATGGTCGCGTCGATGATCGATGATGTGATGGCCGCCTATCAGGAGGGTGACCTCGAGACGGCCCAGGCCATCCGCAATTCCGACATGCATGTCGACAAGCTGCACACCAACATCTTCCGCCATGTGATCGAGCAGATGGACGAGGGCAAAATTTCGGCCCTGAACGGTGCGCATCTTCTCTTCATTGCCAAGAATATCGAGCGGATGGGCGACTTCACCACCAGCCTCGCCGAACAGATCATGTTTGTCGAAACCGGGGTGATGATCGACGACAATAGGCCAAAGGACGACAAGACAAGCGGCCTGTCCGACGAGGGCTGATCGCCGGTGCTTGCCAGCCTGCCCATCGCGGCGCTAGCCTTGCATGATCATTCCGGCTTGGAGCGCGCTATGACCGAGGCATCCACCCCCGATAATGACACTCTGGTGCTCGCCGACATTGGTGATGGCGGCATCCTGCGCCTGACCCTGAACGCCCCGAAATCGCGCAACGCGCTGTCCGAGGCGATGATGTCGGCGCTGTCGGCCGCGCTGGCGGATGCGGCGGCGGACCCTGCGGTGCGGGTGATCGTCATTGCGGCGAACGGGCCTGTCTTCTGCGCCGGCCACCATCTCAAGGAAATGACGGCTGCCCGCGAGGACCCGGCGAATGCCGATGACAGGGGACGCGCCTATTTCACCCGCGTGATGGCGCAATGCTCGGCGCTGATGTCCTCGATCCCGGCGCATCCGAAGCCGGTGATTGCCGAAGTGGCCGGCACGGCAACCGCCGCCGGCTGCCAGCTGGTGGCAAGCTGCGATCTGGCCTATGCCGCCGAGGAGGCGAATTTCGCCACGCCGGGCGTGCATATCGGCCTGTTCTGTTCCACCCCGATGGTCGCCCTGTCGCGCAATGTCGCGGCCAAGCACGCAATGGAAATGCTGCTGACGGGCGATCCCTGTCCGGCGCCCCGCGCGGCTGAAATCGGGCTGATCAATGAAGCCGTCCCGGCGGATGAGCTGACAGGCCGGGTGATGGCGGTGGCGGCGAAGATCGCGGCGAAATCGACCGCGACCGTGGCCTATGGCAAACCGGCCTTCTACCAGCAGGCTGAAATGAGGTCTTGCCGACGCCTATCAGCATGCCGCCGCCGTGATGGTGGAAAACATGCTGGCCCGTGACGCCGAGGAAGGCATCGCCGCCTTCATCGAGAAGCGGGCCCCTGTCTGGTCGGACAGCTAGGAACGCCGGTCAGCCGGTGCCGAGTGGCCACCGGCTGGCCGTGCGGCGTCGTCAGATAGGCGTCGGTCCAGGCCTGCATCACCTGTTCGATATCCGCCGCATCGGCAACACCGCCATTGGCCAGCATTTCCTGAAGCGCCACCAGCCAGGCACGGTAATAATCATCGCTGCCGTCAAGGCATCCCGCATGCGCGTCACCGGCAAGCGCACGGCCGAGCGCATCGGCCCAGTCAGGCCAGGTAAACAGCCCGCGATCATGGAGATGGACAGTGATGGCAAAGGCGGCGGCGTGCCATGGCTCGTCGAACGGGCGGCCCGGCACCGGCCTGTCGGCTTGTGCGGCCGCCCTTCCCGTCATGCCGGCACCAGATAGCTTTCCCACAAATCGAGCCGCATCTCGTCATCCGGTGATTCCGCATGCTGCCACAGATCGCCTGCGGCAAAGGCCACCGTGTAGAGATGCTGCGGGGCCTCGCCATGGAAATGCGCGTTGCTGTCGGGAAAGACATGCGCCCCGTGATGAAGCACGACTGTGCCGGTGCGCCCTGCCACATAGGCGGGAAGGCGGGTATGGCCGCCATCCACAGTCTCGTTTCCGGCAATGGGCCGCACCCGTACCCGCGCCCCGATGGCGAATGAAGCTGCCTCATCGCTGTCGCGCGCCGAGGGCCCGCCGCTTTTCATCACCGGCACCGCCCGGTCGCCAGCAAGGCAGCGCGCCGTCAATTCATCCGGCGCATCGGCCAGGCTGCGTCCGGCGGCGATTTCCGCGGCGCTGGCGATGCCGTGCTCGACCAGCATCTTGGCAAGGCCGGCGATCCATTTCTCGTAATAGCTGTATTGCGCATAATCCGCGGGAGGCAGCCGTTCGCGGCCATGGCGTGAGGCATCTATGTTCCATTTTCCAAGCGCCCCTGCGGCCACCGTCAGGGCCAGCGCGCGGGCATGCCAGTCTGTGGAGAAAACCTTGCTTTCATCCGCCTCGCGTGGCACCGGCCCGTCGCCGAACCGTCCGCCCATATCGTGGATGCGGGTCATGTCGCCGCTCCCGCGGGGGCCGGCAACCCGGTGCCGATCATGGAATCACGCGTGACCATCCCGGCAAGCGCCGCCTCGTCCATGCTGCCGGTCCCTTCGGGGCGCATCGGCAGCACGAGATAGCGGATTTCCGCTGTTGAATCCCAGACCCTCACCTTTGTTCCCGCGCCAAGCGTGACGCCGAATTCGGCAAGCACGGCGCGTGGTTCGCGAACGGCGCGGGCGCGGTATGAATCGGATTTGTACCACCCGGGCGGAATGCCGAGCAGCGGCCACGGATAGCAGCTGCACAACGTGCAGACGACCAGATTGTGGGTCTCCGGCGTGTTCTCGACAACAACCACATGTTCGCCCTGCCTGCCGCCATGGCCGAGAGCGCTGATCGCCTGATCGGCATCGGCCAGCAGCGCGGCGCGGAAATCATCATCCGTCCAGGCCTTGGCCACGATGCCGGCACCAATCTGCGGGCCGATCTCGTGTGAATAGAGATCGATGATGGCATCCAGCGCCGCCGGATCGACAAGCCCCTTTTCGGTCAGGATCGTCTCCAGCGCCTTGACCCGCAGGGCGGGTTCGGAGGGCAGCAGGCTGTGCGGATTGTCGTCGTGATGATCATGTGGCATAGCGGTATCTTGAACCGCATTTCCAGATCATGTCCAGAGCGCTGTGTCCGGCCGGCACGGTTGACGATCGCCGCTCGTCAAATGACCGTTGCCTTTGGGTGCGCGGCGGCCAAGACTATGGGCACAAGGTTTGTTGCAGAGGAAACACCGCCATGCCGCTTCCCCCGTCCTTTGAAGGCAGGCTCAGGCTTCCCGTGATCGCCGCGCCGATGTTCCTTGCCTCGGGACCGGAGATGGTGCTGGCCTGTTGCCGTGCCGGCATTGTCGGCAGCTTTCCGGCAAAGAACCAGCGTACCCGCGAGGGGCTGGATGAATGGCTGACTGTCATTGGCGAAGGTCTTGCCGCTATCGAGGCCGAAACCGGCCGCCCGGCGCCGCCCTTTGGCGTCAATCTGATTGTGCATCGCAGCAATGATGTTCTGCATGAAGAGCTGGAGGTGATCGCGCGCCACCGTGTCCCGCTCGTTATCACCTCGCTTGGCGCGGTTCCGGAACTTGTCGGCGCGGTGCATGACTATGGCGGCCTTGTATTTCACGATGTGATCAATCTTCGCCATGCCGCCAAGGCCATCGGGGCCGGGGTGGACGGGCTGATCGCGGTGGCGGCCGGTGCCGGCGGCCATACCGGCAAGGCAAGTCCGTTCGCGCTGGTCAACGAGATTCGTGAGGTGTTCGACGGCGCGCTGATGCTGTCCGGGGCGATGTCGACAGGCGGCGATGTCGCCGCCGCTCAGGTGATGGGAGCCGATCTTGCCTATCTGGGAACCAGGTTTATCGGCACCGCCGAATGCCGCTCGCCGGAAGATTACAAGACGATGATTCTCGACAGCCGGGTAAAGGATATTGTCGAGACCGACCGCGTGTCGGGCGTGAACGCCAATTTCCTTGCCGCGAGCCTGGCCGAGGCCGGGATCGCCCCGGACGAGGGCACGGCACCGCCCGCCGAAATCAACAATGAGCTGTCCGAGGCGCTGACCGCGTCGGCCAACGAGCGCACGGCATGGCGTGATATCTGGTCGGCAGGCCATGGTGTCGGCAGCATCACCGACATTCCGCGCATTGCCGATCTGGTCGACAGGCTGGAGGCGGAATATCACGCGGCGCTGACAGCGCAGCAGGACCGGGTGAGTGCGCTTGTTCCCACACCGGAAACAGGACCGGCCACAGGAGGAGACAGCCGATGACCCGACCGCAGCCTTCGGCGCGCGCTGATTACCCCTTTTTCACCCGGCTCCATACCCGCTGGGATGACAATGACATCTACGGGCATCTCAACAACACGGTCCATTACAAGCTGATGGACACGGCGGTGAATGGCTGGCTGCTGGATCATGTCGGTCTCGATCCGCATCACGGGGCGACCATCTATCTGGTGGTAGAGACAGGATGCAGCTATTTCGCCGAGCTCGGCTATCCGGCGCCGGTCGATGTGGGGTTGCGGGTGACACGGCTTGGCACCTCGTCGGTGACTTATGACATCGGCCTGTTCGCGCCCGGCAGCGACAGCGCGGCGGCACGCGGCAGCTTTGTTCATGTTCATGTCGACCGGCATACGCACAGGCCCGAGCCGATCGCGGATGCGGCGCGCTCTGCCTATGAAGCGCTGGTCAAGGATGGCTGAGGTGTCAGCCGCCGAGGGATTTCTGAAGCTGTTTCAGCGCCGATGACAGCGGCACGGCCTTGGTCTCGTGAAAGGCCTCGTGATTGGCTTCGACGACCTTCAGGTCATACAGGTAATTGACCATCAGTCCGCCCGACTGGGCCATGCCCTTGTCCGACCTGTCGGCGTCGAAATTCAGCTGTTCGAGAATGGCGCCATTGCCGAGATGGAAACGCGCGACCGGGTCGTTCGGCCAGCCATCCGCCCGGTCGGAGCTGGTGAAATAGCGCAGCGCGGCGGCAAGGAACGGCTTTTCCAGCGTGGCGGCCTCGCCGTTCCAGAACCCGGCATTGATATCGGCGCTGGCACCGGCGATCCTTTTGGCGAGGTCCGGTTCGGCATCAGCAAGCCATTTCATCAAGCCCGGCACCGGCGAAAGCGTGACGAAACGTTTCAGCTCGGGGAATTCCTGCTTCAGCTCCTGCGCCACACGCTTGATCAGGAAATTGCCGAATGAGATGCCGGCAAGCCCGGCCTGACAGTTCGAGATCGAATAGAAGACGGCGGTGCCAGCCTCATGCGCAGGCATCGCTTCGCGGTCGATCTGAAGCACCGGTTCGATGGCGCGGGGAATGTCGGCTGTCAGCGCGACCTCGACGAAGATCAGCGGCTCTTCCGGCATCGAGGGATGGAAGAAAGCGAAGCAGCGCCTGTCCTCCGGCGCGAGCCGGGCGCGAAGATCGTCCCATGACGAGATGGCATGCACCGCTTCATAGGCAATGATCTTTTCAAGGATGTTCGCCGGGGTCGACCAGTCGATCGGCTGCAGGATCAGGAAGCCGGGGTTGAACCACATACGAAGAAGTGACTTGAGCCCGCCATCGAGCCGTGCCGCCGCCGCGTTGCCGCGTCCCATGGCAAGGATGCGTCGGCGCAGCTTGACCAGCCGCACTGTGCCGCCGTCGGTCGCGTTCAGTCGCCGGAACAGTTCTACCCAGCGCGGCTCGGCAAGGCTGGCGATACCGGCAAGTCCGCGCGCGTCAGGATGTTCGCCATAAGCGTTTGCCGCCGCGGTCAGCGCCGCCGTGTCGAGGTCATAGGTGGCGGCCAGATGATCGACCAGCGCCTCGAGCTGTGCCTCGTCCATGCCCTCGATTCGGTCGAGAAGCCGCGCGGCATAGACAAGTGACGACACTTCGCCGGTTGCCGACAGAACGGCACTGGCAAGGCCCTCGGGCGTGTCGTCGATGCCTTTGTCGCTAAGCCATGACAGCACGCCGATACGGGTCGGCGCGCTGACAAGCGCGGTTAGCATGGATTGCAGGATGCGCATCCGTTCTCTTCCTTTCGGTTGCGTGGCGTTTGCGGCTGCGACGGCTCTCGACATTATGCCATAGCTCACAACGCTGGCCGCCCTTAAATTTTGTGTTGTTTCCGGTGGCTCTGGTCAAACGCGTAGCAGCCGCTAATCTGGCATGGCAATTCACGAGGCGGGGGAGGCCGGCATGAAGATCGGATTCATCGGGCTTGGAAATATGGGCATGCCCATGGCCACAAATCTGGCCGCTGCCGGACATGATGTGACCGGCTTTGACGTCAGCGATCTGCGCCCGGATTCTGTGAACATGGCATCGAGTGCGGCCACCGCTGCCACTGGTCGCGATGCCGTGATCACCATGCTTCCCGATGGCGGCACGCTTCGGAATGTTGCGGCTGAAATCATTCCTGTCATGACGCCCGGCACCGCATTGATCGACTGTTCCACAGTGGATGTCGACAGCGCGCGCGATGTTGCCGAGATGGCATCTGAGGCCGGTCTTCTCGCAGTGGACGCGCCAGTGTCGGGCGGCGTTGGCGGGGCACAAAACGGTAGCCTGACCTTCATGGCCGGCGGGCCGGAAGCGGGGTTTGCGCTTGCTGCGCCCCTGTTCGAAATCATGGGGGCGAAAGCTGTCCATTGCGGCGACAGCGGTGCTGGTCAGGCGGCGAAGATCTGCAACAACATGATTCTGGGCGCGACGATGATCGTCACCTGCGAGGCATTCGCCCTTGCCGACGGGCTCGGTCTCGACAGGCAGAAAATGTTTGATGTCGTCAGCACATCTTCCGGCTATAGCTGGTCGATGAACAATTATTGCCCGGCGCCCGGGATCGGCCCCGACAGCCCGGCTGACAATGACTACATGCCCCGGGTTTTCCGCCGATCTGATGCTGAAGGATTTGCGGCTGGCGTTGCAGGCTGCGCAGAGTGCGGGTGCCGACAGCCCTCTAGGTGCGGCCGCACAGGCACTTTATGAGACCTTTGTCGAAGAGGAAGACGGAGCCGGTCGGGATTTTTCCGCGATGCTGCAAAGGTTTGAAAAACGCCGCCGCGCACCCTAGGATGCGCCGCGCGCAATCAAGTGCCGGATGCCGCAAGGGCAAGGGAGAGACTGAATGACCGACAAGACCGCAGACATCGTGATTGCAGGCGCAGCCCGCACCCCGATGGGGGCGTTTCAGGGCGAGCTTGCGCCGCTTGCCGCGCCGGAGCTTGGCGGTGCTGCGATCGCCGGAGCGATCAGGAATGCCGGACTGGACAAGGCCGCGGTCGACGAAGTGATCATGGGCTGCGTGCTGCCGGCCGGTGTCGGCCAGGCACCGGCGCGCCAGGCCGGGTTTGCCGCCGGTCTTGGTGAAGAGGTTCCTGCCTCGACCCTGAACAAGGTCTGCGGGTCTGGAATGAAAACGGTGATGATGGCGCATGACCTTGTGCGCGCCGGCAGCGCCGGGATGGTTGTTGCCGGCGGCATGGAAAGCATGACCAATGCGCCCTACCTGTCGCCGGCCATGCGCGGCGGCGCGCGACTCGGCCACCAGACCATGCAGGATCATATGTTTCTCGACGGGCTGGAGGATGCCTATGACCGCGGCAGGCTGATGGGCAGTTTTGCCGAGGATTGCGCATCGCGATATCAATTCTCGCGTGCGGCACAGGATGAATTCGCGCTGCGTTCTCTCGAACGCGCCCAGCGCGCTCAGGCCGACAGCGCATTGACGGGGAAATCACGCCGGTCACAGTGACCACGCGCAAGGGCGAGATTCTGATCGAGACCGACGAGCAGCCCGGCAAGGCCCGGCCAGAAAAGATCCCGCATCTGAAACCTGCCTTTGCCAAGGACGGCACGGTGACGGCTGCGAATGCTTCATCGATTTCTGATGGTGCGGCGGCGCTGGTGGTGACAAGCCGTGCCACCGCCGAGGAAAACGGCCTGAGCCCGCGTGCGCGGATCCTTGGTCATGCCAGCCATTCGCATGCGCCGCAATGGTTCACCACCGCGCCGGTGCCGGCCGCGACCAAGCTCATGGACAAGCTCGGCTGGTCTGTCTCCGATGTCGATCTGTGGGAAGTGAACGAGGCCTTTGCCGTTGTCCCCATGGCCTTCATGCACGAGATCGGGATCCCGGCGGACAAGGTAAATGTGAATGGCGGGGCCTGTGCGCTCGGTCATCCTATCGGTGCCTCGGGAAGCCGGATTATCGTCACTCTGCTGAACGCGCTCGAGACGCGCGGACTGAAGCGGGGCATCGCTGCCGTCTGTATCGGTGGCGGCGAGGGCACAGCCATCGCGATCGAGCGCGCCTGACCATGGCGATGCAGGCCGGCAGCACTGTTCTGGCAGATGCCGGCAAGGCAGGCCGCGAGGCGCCCATCGCGGTGATCGATATCGGCTCCAATTCCATCCGTCTGGTGATCTATGCCAGTGGCGGCAGATATCCGTTCCCGCTGTTCAATGAACGATCCAATTGCCGGTTGGGCGAGGGGCTTGGCGAAGATGCCTTGCTGCAACCGGACCGGATACAGGTGGCGCTTGCCGCGATGGCACGTTTTGCCGGCATCATGAAGGCGATGGGTGTGACCACCATCCATGCCGTTGCCACGGCGGCGGTACGTCGCGCACGCAACGCGGCCGAATTCACCGTCCCGGCCGAAGCCATCATCGGTCAGCCGATCGAGGTCCTCAGCCAGGGTGAAGAGGCGCATTTCGTATCGCAGGGCCTGACCCTGAACATTCCCGAGGCCACAGGCTTTGTCGCCGATCTTGGCGGTGGAAGCCTTGAGGTGGTCAAGCTCGAACGCGGCACCGCGCAGCATTCGACCAGCTTCAATTTCGGCCATCTGTCCATGGTTACGGCAGATGAAATTCAGGAAGCGTTTGACCGGACACCATGGCTTGCCGGTGACAGCGATACAAAAATCTTTGGTGTAGGCGGATCGTTCCGCGCTCTCGGCCTTGCCTATATCGAACAGACCGGATACCCGCTTCCGGTGTTGCACGGGCTTCGTATCCCGAGCGACGAAGCAGGCAATCTGCTGTCGGCCTTCTGCCGCGAATCTCCAGATCTGTCCGGTGTGCCGCTTGGCCGCCAGAAAACGATGCCGATAGCTGCCCTGATTATGCACAGCCTGTTCCGGCAATGCGGCGGTGGCCGCATCACGGTGAGCGGCACCAGTATCCGCGACGGGCTGATCGCCGACCGCGAGCTCGGCGCTGGCGACAGGGCCGATTTCCTGCAGGTGGTTTGCCAGGAAATTTCGCGCGCGTCGCACCGGTTCCCCGGTGTGCCGGAAGCGCTGGTCGAGCTGCTGCGCCCGTTATTCCGGCCCCGCAGCAACGCGGATGAGGCGTCGATTGCTGCCGACCGTGCGCGGTTCGAGCGCCTTCTCGAGGCGGCCTGCTTCCTGTCCGACATGTGCTGGACAGAGCATGAGGATGTACGCGGCGACCTGGGCGCGAGGCGTGTTCTTGGCCTTCCGGTCAACTGCGTGACGCACAAGGAACGTATCTGGCTGGCAACAGCGGTCTATCACCGCTATGTCGGCCGCAAGACCAACAAGTCGCGACCGCCGGAACTGGCTTTCATTCTCAGCCGCCGCCGCCGCGCCGCAGGCCACGACCATTGGTCTCGGGCTGCGTTTTGCCCTGACGTTCTCAGGAGGGACGGCGCAGGATCTGCACAAACTGCGGCTGAGCCATGACGGCAAGGTGCTGACATTGCATGTCGACCCAAGCTGTGCTTCGCTTGTCGACAGCCATGCGCGGCGCCGGTTCCAGCAGCTGGCGCAGAGCGCAAACCTTGTGCCGCAGATCGAGGGCGCCTGACTCCGCTCCGTGCTACCGCTCTGGCAGCAGCGGTGGCGGCTTGCTATATCTGGTCTATGCAGGCCGGACCCGATCGCCCTGCCGAACCGCCGAGAGCCAGAGATGAACAGCCCAAGGGATACAGCCTCGATCACCGCGCCCGGGATGCTCGGCACGGTCGGGCAGATGCTTGATGACGGTCTTCTGGTGGCCGGTGCGGATGGCATCCTGATTTCGGCAAATGCGGCGGCGGTCAGGTTTCTGGGCGAAGGGCTGGTGGGCAAGCCGCTGGCAGAGGTGATCGCGCGCGACGACGTCGCCGATCTTGTCGCCGGCCACACATCCTCCTGCACGCTCGCCTATGCGTTGGAAACCAGCGTTGCGATGGAATTCAACGTGCGCGTCCAGAGAATGGATGACGGTCAGATCGTGGCCATCCTTCTCGACATGACATCGCAGCGCAATCTGGAAAAGGTGCGGCGCGATTTTGTTGCCAATGTCAGCCACGAGCTCCGCTCGCCGCTGACGAGCCTCGCCGGTTTCATCGAGACCATTCTTCTCAACGAGGTGCGGGACTGGCCGACACAGCAGCGGTTTCTGAAAATCATGGAGGAGGAGGCCAGCCGCATGTCGCGGCTGATTGATGATCTGCTGTCCTTGTCGAGGGTCGAGGTCGACGAGCATATCATTCCGGACGAAAGAGTGCCGCTACTCGAGGTCGTGAAGTCGGTCATTGCCAGCCTCGAGCCGCGCGCCGCACGCCGCCAGATGGATATTGTTCTGGTTGACGATCGGCCCAGCCAGTCGAACCGTCCGGTCATGTACGGCTTCTCCGACGAAATCAACGAGGTGTTCCACAATCTGATCGAGAACGCCCTGAAATATGGATATGAGGGAACCGACATCCGGATCGGCATCTCGTCCGAGAGAGCAGGATATGTGCAGGTTGCCGTCACCAACCATGGCGAGGCCATCGCGAATAAGCACCTCAGCCGTTTGACCGAGCGGTTCTACCGGGTGGACAAGGCGCGCTCGCGCCAGATCGGCGGCACCGGTCTCGGCCTTGCCATCGTCAAGCATATCGTCAATCGCCACCGGGGCACGATGGAGATCACAAGCAGTGACGAGGGCGTCACGACATTTGCGGTGTCGTTACCGGTGATTGCCGGGGACTAAGCGCTGTAACAAAACCGTAACCGTCATGTGGCATCAGCAAGAGACGATCAGGTCAAAAGAAAGGAACAGGTCATTATGTCGATCCGCATCCTTGTCGCTGATGACGAGCCGAACCAGCTCGAGCTGCTGACCTTCAATCTCGTTCAGGCGGATTACGAGGTGATCCGCGCCGAGGATGGCAGGCAGGCGCTGGACATGATCGAGGAACATCGGCCCGATCTTGTGATCATCGACTGGATGATGCCGCATTTGTCGGGAATCGATGTCTGCCGGACGTTGCGTTCGCATTCCGAAACCCGCCAGCTTCCGATCATCATGCTCAGCGCCCGCGGCGAGGAGGGAGACCGCACGCTCGGCCTCGACATCGGGGCCGACGACTATATCTCGAAGCCGTTTTCGCCGCGCGAGCTGATCAGCCGTGTTCGCGCACTTCTCCGGCGAGCGCATCCGTCCCTTTCCAACGAGGTGCTTGAATTCCACGATCTGAAATTCAACCATACGACCATGGAAGTCACGCGTGGTGGTCACACAGTGACGCTTGGACCCAAGGAAAGCAGACTGCTGGTCACCCTGATGGAACGTCCCGGACGTGTATTGAGCCGCGCCCAGCTTCTCGATCTGGTCTGGGGGCATGGTGTTTATGTCGAGGAGCGGACGGTCGATGTTCACGTTTCGCGCCTGCGCAAGGCCTGAACAGCGCCGGTGCAGACGGCGCCGTGGCGCCGAACCTTATCCACTCCATCCGTGGAAGCGGCTATGCGCTGCGTGTGCCGGAGCAAGGCTGAACTCGGGTGCAGCCTGCCTGATTGCCCAATGTGGCCGGACAGGGTTCAGGTCATTCTTCAAATGGACGCTGATCAACTCGTTGCCGGTCAAGTTGCCACTGGATAAGGTGCCGCGAAACTGGCACAGTGCGCCGCACAGGACCTCATCCACGGAGACAGTTTCATGCCAGCCGCCGAGCCGCATATCGTTGCGCATTTCGTACCGCTGTCGGTCATCATGTCCGACCATGGCGGCGATCTGGCAAGCTATATGGCGGCTAGTGGCAGCAGCGATGTGGTGGTCACCATGCCGGTCACGATGGATGTCGTCGGCCGCGGCACGCAGTCCTTTTTCGTTGCAGTGGCCGTGACCTGGCATTTCGACAGCGCCGAACCACTGCAGGACGCCGTCACAGCGGACTGCCCAAAGGGGCATCAATGCCTGTTCGCATGGGTGCCCGCCGACCGTGCCGGGACGGATGAGTTCGGGATCTATATCGATGATGTCGGCGCTGGAGAGACGCTGCAGAACGGCATGGTCGCAGAGGTGATCGAGCAGGCGCAGATCGAACAGGCGGTTGCGGCCGCCATGTCAGGATGACGGCTTGCCGCGCTGCCCGGCGCATCTCTTCGAGCAGTATCTGACCTGTTCCCAGTCGCGTTCCCACTTTTTCCGCCAGGTAAACGGGCGGCCGCAGGTCGCGCAAATCTTGCTGGGCAGATCGCGCTTCTGTAACCTTTTTGTCATGATCGGATGATATCCATTTGTGACGTGAAATGCTCACCGGTGTGCCTGATGACAAGCCCTCGCAACGTTCTTTTTCTCTGTACCGGCAATTCTGCCCGTTCCATTCTCGCCGAGGCGATCCTGCGCCATTACGGGACCGGCAGCTATCATGCCTACTCGGCCGGATCGATGCCGACCGGCATGCCGAACCCGGCTGCCATCGCCACGCTCGAGGCGCGCGGGATTGACCATGGTTTTGCCCGCTCGAAAAGCTGGGATGAATTTGCCGGCCCTGATGCCGAAGCGATGGATATCGTGATCACCGTCTGCGCCAACGCCGCCGGCGAGACCTGTCCGGTCTGGCCGGGGCATCCGCATACCGCGCATTGGGGTGTGGAGGACCCGGCGGCTGTGACCGGAAGCCGTGACGACATCATGGCCGCCTTTGCCGTCACCTATGGCCAGATGAAAGCGCGTGTTGACGCGCTGCTGGCGCTGGGCGACGCTCCGGTGGAAGACATGATGCCGGCCATCCGCGCCATTGGGGAATTGCCATGATCAGCCAGAAAACAGCCCGTATTCTTGTTGCCGAATTCGCCGGCACCATGATCCTGCTGGCCACGGTCATCGGGTCAGGAATCATGGCCGAGCGACTGGCCGGCGGCAATGTGGCCATCGCCCTTCTCGGCAACACCATTCCGACTGGTGCCATTCTCTATGTGCTGATCACGGTGTTCGGTCCGGTGTCGGGGGCGCATTTCAATCCGGCCGTGACCATCGCTTTTCTGCTGCGCCGCGAGATCGCCTTCACCCGAGCCGCCCATTTCATGTTTGTTCAGGTGGCCGGTGCCATCTGCGGGGCGATGCTGGCGCATTTCATGTTCGAGGTGCCGCTTTTGCAACTGTCGCAGAATGTGCGCACCGGACCGGCGCAATGGGGCTCGGAATTTGTTGCCACCTTCGGGTTGCTGACCGTGATCTTTGGCGGTCTGCGCTGGCGGCCGGATGCGGTTCCTGCGCTTGTCGGCATGTATATCACCGCTGCCTACTGGTTCACCGCTTCGACAAGCTTTGCCAATCCGGCGGTAACCATCGCCCGTTCCTTTACCGATAGTTTCTCGGGCATCCTGCCGGCCGATGTCTCGGCTTTCATCGTTGCGCAGCTGGCGGCGGCTGTTGCCGGGGCTTATGTGCTTGGCTGGCTGTTTGCGCCGGAAGCAACATCGGAAGAGACATAAGGCCAACGGAAATCTTCGGATGATGAATTGCAACGAATGGCCTTGTGACGGATGACAAGCCAACCGGCCCTGACTATTATCCGCCTCGATTACGGAGGACGCCGGTGACACAGGACATGACCCACACCTATGACAAGCCCGCCATCGCACGTTCGGTGGCCCGCATGCTTCTCGAGATCGAGGCTGTGCTGTTTCGCGCGGACGATCCCTTTACCCTGACCTCCGGCATGAAGAGCCCGGTCTATATCGACTGCCGCAAGATCATCGCCTTTCCGCGAATGCGCGCGCAGATGATGGATTACGGCCGCACCGTGATCATGAATGACATCGGATATGAAAGCCTCGACGCCGTCGCCGGCGGTGAGACGGCCGGCATTCCGTTCGCCGCATGGCTTGCCGAGCGCACTGGACTGCCGATGCATTATGTCCGCAAGAAGCCAAAGGGGTTCGGCCGCGACGCCAGGATCGAGGGTGATATCCGCGACGGCCAGCGCGTGCTTCTTGTCGAGGATCTGGCAACCGACGGCGGCAGCAAGCTGAGCTTTGTCGATGCCATCCGCACCGCCGGTGCCGAGGTCGGCCACACCTTTGTGATTTTCTATTATGACATCTTCAAGGACGCTGAAGAGCAGCTCGCCGCTGAAGGCGTTAAACTGCACTATCTGTCGACCTGGTGGGATGTGCTGGCGGCAAGCCGCGAGTCGGGAAGTTTCGATGAGGATACGCTGTCGAAGGTCGAGGCTTTCCTCCACGATCCGCGCGGCTGGTCGAAGGCGAATGGCGGCGCCTGACGGCATTCGACATTACTGAATTCAAATCTACCGAATTCAACTCCACTGAATCCAACTCCTGGGGAGGGGACCATGAGTATAGATTTCCAGAATTTCACGCCCTATGCGTCGCTGATCGGCGGTGTGATGATCGGGCTGGCGGCCTTGCTGCTGATGCTGACCCACGGCCGTGTCATGGGTGTCAGCGGTATCCTTGGCGGCATTGTCATGCCATCGGACAAGTTCGACATCAGATGGCGGGTTCTGTTCGTGATCGGCATGCTGGCCGGACCCTTTGCGGTCATTCATTTGCTGGACCGTCCTGTCGATATCATGCCGGCGGCATCCGGCATGATCCTGCCGGTGGCGGGGTTCATCGTCGGGCTGGGCACGGCTATCGGGTCGGGCTGCACATCTGGACATGGCATCTGCGGCCTTGCAAGGCTGTCGCCGCGCTCGCTTGTGGCGGTCGGCGCCTTCATGGCGACCGGCATTGCCACCGTCTTTCTTGTACGCCACGTGATGTAAGGGAGGACAGGCCATGATGCGACATATCTCGATCATTCTCATCGGTGCGCTGTTCGGCGCCGGCCTCGCCCTGTCGGGCATGCTGAATCCGTCCAAGGTGGCAGGTTTCCTCGACCTGTTCGGCAACTGGGACCCGTCGCTTGCCTTTGTCATGGGCGGCGGCGTTGTGGCGAATTTCATTGGCCACCGGATCGTCATGCGGCGGCCCGGCCCGGTCTTTGCCTCGGGTGCCGCGGGTTTCCGGATTCCGGCGAACAATGCCATCGACAGCAAGCTGGTTATCGGATCGGCGTTGTTCGGCATTGGCTGGGGTCTTGGCGGGCTGTGTCCGGGGCCGGCGATCTCGTCGCTGCTGCTGGCGTCGGGCGATGCTGTGCTGTTCGTTCTGATGATGCTGGCGGGCCTTGCCGTCGGCCGCATGCTGACAAGCGGCCCGGCCGCCACACCGGCAGCGCAGGCCTAGCTGCGGCCACGCTTTACACCGCTTCGCGAGGGCGGCAGGATTCACCTCATGCATACCGCCCCGCGTTTTGATATCGACATGGATGCCCTGTGGCACGACCCCTATCCGCAGCTTGCGCGGTTGCGGGCAGAAGCGCCCGTCGCCTATGTCCCCCAGCTTGACGGGATCGTTTTCACTCGGCGTGACGATATCGACATCTGGGAAAAGCGGATCGACGTCTTCAGCTCGGAACAGCCCGGCGGGCTGATGACACGGCAGATGGGCCAGAACATGATGCGCCATGACGGTGATGACCACCAGTCACAGCGCCGCGCGATGCAGCCGGCGGTCTCGCCGCGCGCGGTCCAGCGGCACTGGCGCGCCGCCTTTCGCGAGGCCGCGGTGCGCGTGCTGGATGAGCTGGCACCGAAGGAGCAGGCTGACCTCTGTACCGATTATGCGATGACGCTGTCCGGCGAGGCGCTGCGTCTGATCACCGGCCTCGACAATGTGACGGCGCACGAGATGGACGCGCATTCACAGGCGATGATCGACGGTATCTCGAACTATGCCGGTGATGCCGATATCGAGGCGCGATGCCTTGGCGCCGTTGCCGAACTGGATGCCGCGATCGAAGCGCGGCTTGATGCCTTTGCCGCCAGCCCGCCTGATCCTGACAGTATCGACGGCGTGTCGGTGATTGCGGTCCTGCAGCGCGCAGGCGCCACACACGAACAGATCCTCGCAAACGTCAAGCTGGTGATCAGCGGCGGTCAGAACGAGCCGCGCGATGCCATCGCCGGCGCTGCCTGGGCGCTTCTCACCCATCCTGACCAGCTTGCCAGCCTGATGGACGGGACGGTCGAATGGGGCCGGGCTTTTGACGAATATGTGCGCTGGATGGCACCGATCGGCATGTCGCCGCGGCGCATTGCCGGCAGCGCCGAGATCGGCGATGTGAAGATCACGCCGGGAGGGCGTGCCTTTTTCATGTTTGGCGCCGCGAACCGTGACCCGGCGCATTTCACTGATCCCGACAGTTTTGATATCACCCGTGATACGCGAAAGCACATCGCCTTCGGGGCGGGTCCGCATTTCTGCGCCGGGGCCTTTGCAGCAAGGGCGCTGGTGGCGGATGTTGCCTTGCCGATGATGTTCGAGCGGCTTGGCGGATTGCGCCTTGATCCGGACAGGCCGGCGGCTTTGGCGGCTGGGCGTTCCGCGGGCCGCTTGCGATGCATGTATGCTGGGATCATGACCGGGCCGAAAACCCCGCAGGCAAGGCCGCGGACAGAAAGGAAACAGCCAGATGAGCAAGTCTGACAACAAGGATAATGGCAAGCCGAGCCTCGCGCGGCGTGGGGCGATTCCAGCCTCGGCCAGCCGGCCGGTGGCGACACCGATTTTCCCGTCGGTGGTCTATGCGGCGGAATCCGCGGATACGCTGGATGCGCAATATGAAGGTGCGCTGGAGGGCTATACCTATGCGCGCGAGGGGCATCCGAACGCCGATATGCTGGCGGCCACGGTCGACCAGCTGGAAGGCGCCGAGGGCGGGATTGTTACGGCATCGGGCATGGCGGCGATTTCGGCCATGTTTCTTGGTGTGCTGAAGGCCGGCGACCATGTCCTTGCCGGTGACCAGCTCTACGGGCGCTCGCTTCGTATGCTTGGCCAGGACCTGCCGCGCCTTGGTTTCGAGACGAGCTTTGCCGATTCATCCGATGTCGCCGCCATGAAGGCCGCCATCCGTCCCAACACTGCGATGATCATGATCGAGGCCGTGTCGAACCCGACGCTCCGTGTGGCCGATGTCACTGGTATTGCGGAACTGGCCGCAGCGCACGGGGCGTTGCTCGTGGTCGACAATACCTTCACCACACCGGCGATGTTCCGTCCGATGGAACATGGCGCCGATATTGTCATCAACTCGATCACAAAGTTCCTAGCCGGCCATTCGGATGTGACTCTCGGTTATGTCGCGGCGCGCGACCCCGGACTTCGCACCGCCATTTATGATGCCGCTGTCACCTGGGGCACGACGCCGAGCCCGTTCGACTGCTGGCTTGCCGAGCGCGGGATTCATACCTTTGACCTTCGCTTCGAGAAGGCGCAGGCGACCGCTGCCATGCTTGCCGACGCGCTGGCCGGGCGGGATGGCATCAGGCAGGTCATCTACCCCGGTCGCGCAGATCACCCGCATCACAACCGCGCCGGGGCGCTGTTTGGCGGGCAGTTCGGCAACATGCTGAGCTTCGAAATCGAGGGCGGACGGGACGAGGTGAACAGCTTTGTGATGAATGCCGGCGGTATTCCCTTTGCGCCGACACTTGGTGATGTGGGCTGCACGCTCTCGCACCCGGCCTCGTCATCGCATCGGGCGCTGACCGAAGAAGGACGCGCCGCACTGGGCATCTCCGAGGGGTATTTCCGCCTGTCGGTCGGCATCGAGCCGCCGGAACTCGTCCTTGCCGAGCTGGACGCCGCCCTCGCAGCGGTAAGAGGCGAGATCGTGAACATCCGGAATATGCTGCCCGTCCAAACAATAGCGCGCTGAAAATCTGGAGCGTCCAGTGCGGGAATTCGACTACATCATCGTCGGCGGCGGGTCTGCGGGCTGTGTGCTTGCCGAGAAGCTGACCGCTTGCGGGCGGCATCAGGTGCTGCTTCTCGAGGCCGGGCCGTCCGACCGCAGGTTCTGGGTTCAGGTGCCGATCGGATATGGCATCCTGTTCCATCAGAAGGCAGTGAACTGGATGTACAATTCCGACCCCGTGCCGGGACTGGACGGGCGGGTCATCTACCATCCGCGCGGCAAGGTGCTTGGCGGCTCCGGGTCCATCAACGCGCTGGTCTATCATCGCGGCCAGGCCGGCGACTATGACGACTGGGCGGCGGCCGGCAATGACGGCTGGTCCTATGCGGATGTGGCGCCGCATTTCGAGCAGCTGGAGACGCCGTCACAGGATGAACCACAGACACCGCATCTTTCGGTGACTGACAACAGCGCCGATTTTCATCCCATCGGACGCGACTTTCTGGAGATTTGCCGCCAGGGCCAGCTGCCTGTCTGCGACGCGCCGACCCGCGAGGGAACCGGGATCACGCCCTATCTGACGACGACACGCGACGGCCAGCGGTGTTCCAGCGCCAAGGCGTTCCTGCGCCCAGCGATGCGGCGCCGCAATCTGACAGTGGTGACCGGCGCGCATGTCAGCCGCATCGGGTTTGAGGGGAAGCGTGCGCGGAGCGTCAGCTACAGCCGGAACGGACAGGATTTCAAGGTCAGCGCCGGCGCCGAGATCATCCTTGCGGCAGGCGCCGTGGGATCGCCCCAGATCCTGCAGCTCAGCGGTGTGGGTGATGCCCGTTATCTGCAAAGCATCGGGATCCGGTCTGTTCACAACGCGCCGCATGTCGGCCGGCACCTTCAGGACCATTACGGCATCAACTATATCTTCAATTCAAAGCAGAAGACTCTGAACGATGTGTTTGGCAACTGGCCGGGCCGAATCATGGCCGGGATGGAATATGTGCTGCGCCGCAGCGGGCCGCTCTCGCTCAGCGTCAACCAGCTTGGTGGACTGGTGAAAAGCAGCGCGTCGCTGGACCGCCCCGACACGCAGATTTATATGAACCCGCTCAGCTACCAGACCTTCCACAGGGGCAGGCGAAAGCTGATGAAGCCGGACAATTTCTCCGGCTTTATTCTGGGGTTCAACAGCTGCCGGCCGAAAAGCGAGGGCACTGTCTGCATCACCTCGGCAAAGCCGGGCGAGGCACCTTCGATCCGCCCGAACTATCTGGACCATGAGGATGACCGTGCCGACGCACTTGCCATGGCGCGACTCTAGAACGATTGATGGCGACGCCGGCTCTCACCGGCCTCCTTGCGGAGAAGCCGATGACCCCGCTCGACAGCATGGATGATGATGCCGTGCTGGCTGATTTCCGGCAGCGTGGCGGAACGGTCTTTCACCTTTGTGGTACGTGCCGGATGGGTCCCGACGCCGCTTCGTCGGTGGTGGACAGCAGACTTCGTGTGCATGGCGTCGAGGGGCTGCGGATATGTGATGCGTCAGCCTTTCCCAACATCACTTCGGCCAACACCAACGCGCCGACAATGATGCTGGCGCACCGCGCTGCGGGAATGATCCTTCAGGACGGGAAGCGGTAAACAGCCTGTGAACAGCGCTGTTATCCTGCCCTTGTCCTTGTTCAGAAGGGTATCTGCGGCTATATAACGCGCAGGCGAGACAAACTCCCGGCGATTGATTTATGAAATTCAGATCCTCTTATATCTGGGCCGCTCTGGTGGCCCTTGGCGCGGCTGGTTGGATGGCTTCGGGCATGCTTGGCGGCGATACCGGCGCACCTGAAACCACGACGGCGCAGCAGACGAACAGCTCCGAAGCGGACGTTCCGGCGACATCTTCGGCAAACAGTGCGGCCGTAACCGCGGGCATGCCGATCATTTCATCGGTGACGGTGGAAAACAGCAAGGTACGCCGGTCTGTCAGGGCCAGTGGCGTGACCCGGCCAAAAGCGTTCATCACCCTGTCTGCCGAGATCGGTGGCACGGCGCGCAAGGTGCCGGCTGTTGAAGGTCGCCAGGTCGAGGCTGGTGACGTCCTTGTCGTTATCGACACAAGCACCCTTCCGGCGCGGATCGAAGCCGCCAAGGCGGAAATCGCTGCTGCCACCACAGCGCTGGACAGCGCCACTGCCCAGTCGCGCGGCACCTATGATGAACAGCGTGCCGCCGCCGAGGCCAATCTCGAGGTGGCAAGGCAGCGCCTCGAGATCGCGCAGAAACTCGCCACTCAGAATTTCAGCGCGCCGGTCGAGCTGGCGCAGCTGAAGGCAAATTTCGAGAATGCCCGCATGACGCTGGCACAGATCGACCTCGCCAAGAACCTGCGGTCTGAAGTCGACATTGCGCAGAACCGCGCGCGTCTGGCCACCGCAAAATCCAACCTTGCCGTTCTTCGCGACCAGCTGGCGAAATCGACCATCAAGGCACCGGTTGCAGGCTGGCTTGAAACCATGCATCTGGAACAGGGTGAGCAGATCGCAGCTGGCGCGCCGGCGGCCACCATTCTCGACATGAACGAGTTGAAGATCGTGGTTGCCGTGCCGCAGACCAATATCAGCGAGGTCGGGCTTGGCGACCCGGTCAATGTGAATGTTGCCGGGGCCGGCATGCGCAAGGGGGCGGTCACCAAGATCGCCTCGATCAGCAGCACCACGACCCGCACATTCGATGTCGAGGTGACGGTGCCGAACCCGGGCCGCGAGCTTCGCGCCGGAATGACTGTCGAAGCCAATATCGATGTCGGCTTCCAGCCGGCCTTCGGTATGTCGCCGGCACATCTGTCAGTCGCAGGAGATGGTTCGCTGACAGCCAAGATCGATGATGGCGGCACGGTGCGCGTTGTGCCGGTCGAGCTTGTGCGCTCCGGTGTGGAGCAGGTGTTCGTCTCCGGACTTTCCGACGGCGCCACGCTGCTGACATTCGGTCAGGCTTTCGTCACTGCCGGTGATCCCGTCCGCGTTTCGCCGGAGCCGGCATCATGACCGGTGTGATCAGCGCCGCCTTTTCCCGCACCGGCGCGGTCTTTGTCGCGCTGCTGGTGCTGTGTGGTTTTGGTTACGTCTCCTATCTGGACATTCCCAAGGAAGCGACACCTGATGTCGATATCCCGGTGGCCTATGTGTCGGTCGGATATGAAGGCATTTCGCCCGAGGATTCCGAACGGCTGCTGGTAAAGCCGCTGGAAAAACACCTGCGCTCTGTCCAGGGTCTCGACAAGATGTCGTCGGTGGCCTCGGAGGGTTATGCGTCTGTTTCGCTGGAGTTCGATGCCGGCGAGGATATCGACCGCATTCTTGATGATGTGCGGCAGGCGGTAGACGACGCGAAGCCGGACCTGCCGGGCGAGGCCGACGAGCCGACGGTGACCGAGGTCAACCTGTCACTCTTCCCGATCCTGACGGCGGCGCTCTATGGCCCTGTGTCGGAGCGCGAAATGGTTCTTGCCGCACGCGAGATCAAGGACAAGGTCGAAGCCCTTGAAGGTGTGCTCGAGGTCAAGATCGGCGGCGACCGCGAAGAGGTTCTCGAAATCCTGCTGGACGCGTCCGCGATCGAGGCCTACGGGCTCGACCCGTCGGCGGTGATCCGGCTTGTCAGCGGTAATAACCAGCTGGTGACAGCAGGTGCCATCGATGATGGTGGCGGCCGTCTGACGGTCAAGGTCCCGGGTGTCATCGAATCCATCGACGATCTGGTGAAGATGCCTGTTCAGGCGCGTGACGGCACGGCCATCACCTTTGGCGATATCGCCGTGGTCCGGCGGTCCTTCCGCCAGGCCGAGGGCTGGTCGCGGGTGAATGGCGAGCCGGCCGTGGTGCTGGATGTCAGCAAGCGGGTCGGTTCCAACATCATCGAGGTTGTCGAGGCGGCGCGTACGGTGATCGACGAGGAAGCGCCGAAAATCGGCGAGGGCGTCAAGGTCACCTACCTGTTCGATGATTCCAAGGATGTGCGCAATCTTCTGAGCGATCTTGGCAACAATGTCGCCGCCGCCGTGCTGATCGTGATGGTTGTGGTGCTGGGTGTTCTCGGCATTCGCAACGCGACGCTGGTCGGGCTGGCCATTCCGGGAAGTTTCTTTATCGGCATCAGCGGTCTCAACCTGATGGGCGTGACGATGAACATCGTCGTGCTGTTCTCGCTGATCCTTGTCGCCGGCATGCTTGTCGACGGGGTGATTGTGACCACCGAATATGCCGACCGCCGTATCGCCATGGGTGCAAACCGCCGCGACGCCTATCTGCAGGGCGCACAGCGCATGTCATGGCCGATCATCTCCTCGACCGTGACGACGCTGATGGTCTTCCTGCCGCTGCTGTTCTGGCCCGGTATTGTCGGCCAGTTCATGAAATATCTTCCCATCACGGTGATGAGCGTTCTGATTGCTTCGCTGTTCATGGCGCTGATCTTCATTCCTGTGCTTGGCGGTGTGATTGGCAAGAAGTCGGTGCCCAAGGGCATGATTTCGGCCACAGCGCCGCGGAGCTACCGCTGGACGCTGAAAAAGGCGATCCGCTATCCCGTGCTCACCATGATGACGGTGATCGGCATCATCGTCGGCAGCTTCAGCGTCTATCTGATGGCAGGTCATGGCGCGGCCTTCTTCCCGGATATCGAGCCCGAGCAGGCAAGCGTGCAGATTCTAGCGCGTGGTGATCTGTCGGCGAAGGAACGCGACGCGCTGGTCAACACCGCCGAGACATCGATCCTTCCGGTAGACGGGGTGCAGGATTTCTATGCGCGCTCCTTCCGGCCGGGAAGTGGCGGGCACCAGGTGCCGCGTGATTCGGTCGGCACCATCCGCACGGTCTTCGCCGACTGGAACGAGCGTGACCCGGCGGCCACGCTGATGGACCGCATGCGCGGGCTGATTTCCGGCCTTGCCGGCGCGGATTTCAGCATCACCAAGCAACAGCAGGGACCGGGCGGCGCACTTCCCATCCGCATCGAGATCATGGGTGACGATCTGGACGAGATCGCCGCCGCCACCGATGCCGTCGTGGCACGCATGAACGAGCTTGGCGGGTTTGTCGATATCGCCGACAACCGGCCGCTTCCGGGCCTTGAATGGACCCTCGTCACCGACCGTGAGGCCGCCAGCCGCCACGGGGTGTCGATCTCCGGCCTTGGCACCATGATCAAGATGCTGACCCGCGGTGTGCGCATTTCCGATTTCCGTCCGGACGATGCCGAGGACGAGCTCGATGTCGTCATGCGTTTCATGGGCGACCAGCGCAATCTCGACCGTCTTGGCGAGCTGCGTGTTCCGGCTTCCTGACGGCTCCTATGTGCCGCTTTCGGTCTTTGCCAGGCTCCAGCCGCGCCAGAAGGGCGGCGATATCGAGCGCAAGGACGGCGACCGCTATATGTATATCAACGCCGATGTGGCAGGCGGGCGGCTTCCGGCCGAACGGGTCGAGGCGCTTCAGGCTTCTCTCGCCGCAGCGCCGCTGGTGCAGGATGTCGATATCTCCTTCGCCGGCGAGAACGAGGATATGGCCGAGACCGGCGCGTTTCTGAGCCAGGCCTTCTCGCTGTCATTGCTGCTGATGCTGATCGTGCTGATGGTGCAGTTCAACTCCGCGTGGCAGGCCTTCGTCACTATGTCGGCGATCCTGCTGTCGACGGGCGGGGTCATGCTCGGCCTGTGGGCAACGGCCCAGCCCTTCGGCATTGTCATGAGCGGGCTCGGCGTCATCGCGCTGGCCGGCATTGTGGTGAACAACAACATCGTGCTGATCGACACATTCAATGAATACCGGGCCCGCGGATACGGGGCCAAGGACGCCGCCTTCCGTGCCGGTCTTGTCCGTTTCCGGCCGGTCTTGCTGACCGCGGTGACCACCATTCTCGGCCTGCTGCCGATGGTCTTCCAGCTGACCATCAAGCTCACCGAACGCGACCATTCTGGTCGGCGCGCCATCCTCGCAATGGTGGACGCAGCTCTCCAGCACGATTGCCGGCGGTCTGGCCTTTGCCACCATCCTGACACTGGTGGCGACACCGGCGATGCTGGTAATTGGCGACCGGCTCGGCCGGTTTGGCGGGGCCCTGTCACGCCGGACGGGCAGCCTGTTCCGCTTCCGGCGGAACCGCGGGGTCGCCCCGGCCGAATAGGCCGGCGGCACGCCGCAGGCCGGCGGCGCACGGGCGACCTAACCCCTGACAATCTCCTCGACGCCGGCGGCGATCGCCAGCAGCCGGCGGTCGTGATGGCGTGATCCCATCAGCGACAGGCCCACAGGTGCCTCTCCCGCGCGGTGGCAGGGAATGGTGATGGTCGGCCGGTCGAGATAGTTCGACAGCGCCGTGTTGCGGAGCACTCGGGCGCTTGCCTTCATCAAGGCCTCGGTCGTGTCGAGCGGCGCGATCTTCGGTGGCACGCATGGCGAGGTTGGCAGCAGCAGGGCGTCGAACGGGCGGGTCACCGCCTGCACGGCGGCGCAGGTCGCATCGCGCGCTCGCGGTGCATGGCGATATAGTCCGCCGCCAGAATGTCACTGCCGCCATCCAGACGCGTCGCCACATAGGGATCATAGCCGTCGCGCCGCGCGGCCAGCTGGTCGCGGTGGATCGCAAAGGCCTCTGCAGAAACAATGCTTTTCGGACGGTTTGCCGGGCGCAGCTCTTCCAGAATGTCGAGGCTGATATCGCTGATCGCGGCACCCGCTGCCGACAGCCGTGCCACCGCGGCCTCAAAGCCTGCGGCAACCTCCGGGTCCAGCTCGTCAAACAGATAGCCGCGCGGGATCGCCAGCCGCAGCCCGGCCACCGGGAACGGGGTTTCGGCCCGACCGGTACCACCTGCCATGATGTCGTCCATGACGGCGCAGCATTCCGTGCTGTGGCCCATCGGGCCAGCAGCGTCAAAGGATGTGGAAAGCGGGTAGATGCCGTCAGACGGCATGCGTGTCGTGGTCGGTTTCAGCCCGACAATGCCGCAAAAGACGGCCGGGGCGCGGGTTGACCCGCCGGTATCGGACCCGATGGTGGCGGCCGACATGCCGTCGCTGATCGACACCGCGCTTCCCGAAGAGGAGCCGCCGGCGACACGGCCGCCATCGACATCGCGTTCCCACGGGCTGCGCGGGTTGCCGTGATGCGGGTTCATGCCGAGGCCGGAATAGGCGAATTCGGTCATGTTGGTGCGGCCGATGATGTTGAATCCCGCTGCGCGCAGACGCGCCACCACGCTGCAGTCGCGCGCGGCAGGTGCACTGTCATCGAGAACGCGTGATCCGGCACGGGTGATCTCGCCGGCGATATCGAACAAATCCTTGACCGACAGGGTCACCCCGGCAAAGGGCGGCAGCGCGGACCCGGGGGCGCGCATGGCGTCCACCCGGTCGGCCTCGGCGCGAGCGGCATCGCTGTTCACGGTGATGAAGGCGCGCCTGCCATCCTCGCTGTCGATGGCCTCGAGACAGGTTTCCAGATGCTGGCGGGCGGTGGTTTTGCCGGCGGCAAGATCGCCGGTGATCTTTGAAATCGACATGGACATGCCCTGACTATGGCGCGCGGTCCGGAAAAAATCATGCGGAAAATCAATTGCGGTGACGGCGTCCTGTTCGACATGTCGAACCGCTATGAAAATAGGGGTGCTTGACGGGTCCGGCAGCGCTCCCGATAGTGGCGTTATGGATGCAAATTACGACTATATCATCATCGGATCGGGCTCGGCCGGAAGCGCGCTTGCCTACAGGCTTGGCGAAGACAGGACCACACGTGTTCTGGTGCTTGAATTCGGCGGCAGCGATGCCGGGCCACTGATCCAGATGCCGGCGGCGCTGTCTTATCCGATGAACATGAAACGCTATGACTGGGGCTATCTTGCCGAGCCGGAACCGGCCCTTGGCGGGCGCTCGCTTGTCTGTCCGCGCGGCAAGGTGATTGGCGGGTCCAGTTCGATCAACGGCATGATCTATGTCCGGGGCCATGCCGGCGACTATGCGCATTGGGAAGAATCCGGCGCGACCGGCTGGGGTTATGCCGATGTGCTGCCCTATTTCCGGCGGATGGAACATTCGCATGGCGGCGAGGCGCCCTGGCGCGGCACTGGTGGCCCGCTTCACGTCACCCGCGGCCCGCGTGACAACCCGCTGCATGACGCCTTCGTCGCCTCGGCCGAGGCGGCGGGCTACACGGCGACGCCGGACTATAACGGTTACCGGCAGGAAGGGTTCGGCCCGGCCGACATGACAGTGTGGAAAGGGCGGCGCTGGTCAGCGGCGAACGCCTATCTGAAACCCGCGATGAAGCGCGGCAATGTGCGGCTGGTAACGGGCGCCATGGTCGACCGCATCATCTTCGAGGGAACCCGCGCGGTGGGCGTGTCGTTCCTTCGTGGCGGCCAGCGGCACGAGGTGCGCGCCAATGCCGAGGTGGTGCTGTCGGCAGGTGCGATCAATTCGCCGGCGATCCTGCAGCGCTCGGGCATCGGGCCGGGTGCCGTGCTGCAATCCGCCGGGGTTGATACGCTGGCGGCGCGCGAAGGTGTCGGAGGCAATCTGCAGGACCATCTCGAGGTCTATTTCCAGATCGCATGTCTGCAGCCGATTACCCTCTACAAGCATCTGGGGCTTCTCTCCAAGGCGCGGATCGGTGCCGAGTGGCTGTTCTTCAAGAGCGGGCTTGGCGCGTCCAACCAGTTCGAGACGCTTGGTTTCATCCGCTCGGCCGAAGGCATTTCCTACCCGGATATCCAGTATCATTTCCTGCCTGTCGCCATCAGCTATGACGGGCGGGCGCCGGCTGCCGGCCACGGCTTCCAGCTTCATGTCGGACCAATGCGATCTAAATCACGGGGGCATGTCCATATCCGTGACGGCGGGGCGGCGACGCCACCGGAGATCCGTTTCAACTATATGAGCCATCCGGACGACTGGGCGGAATTCCGCCGATGTATCCGGTTGAGCCGCGAGATCATCGCGCAGTCACCGATGGACCCTTACCGCGGGGCCGAGATTCAGCCTGGCGACGACGCGACCTCGGACGAGGCCATCGACGCCTTTATCCGCGATCACGCCGAGAGCGCCTATCACCCTTGCGGGACGGTGCGCATGGGCCGGGCCGATGACCCGCTTGCGGTTGTCGACCCGCAATGCCGCGTGATCGGGGTGGACGGGCTGCGGGTTGCTGATTCCTCGATCTTCCCGCGTATCACCAACGGCAATCTGAACGCGCCCTCGATCATGACCGGCGAGAAGGCGGCGGACCACATCCTTGGCCGCACGCCGCTGGCACGGGCCAACGACACCCCGTTTTTTCATTCTGAATGGCAGACGAAACAGCGGTGAAGCATCTTGTGCGCGCCTTGCCGCCATGCCATCGTGAGCGCGGAAATTATTGAATATGCCCCGCCTGTTGCGGGGAGGGAGGAATCACATGAAGACCCGTGCCGCTGTAGCCGTGGAAGCCGGCAAGCCCCTTGAAATCATGGAAGTCGATCTCGACGGCCCGCGCGCCGGTGAGGTGCTGGTCGAAATCATGGCCACAGGCATCTGCCATACCGATGCCTTTACCCTGTCGGGTGCCGACCCGGAGGGCATGTTCCCGGCCATTCTGGGGCATGAAGGTGCGGGTGTCGTCCGCGAGGTCGGCCCTGGCGTGACCAGCCTCGAGCCGGGCGATCATGTCATTCCGCTCTACACGCCGGAATGCCGCGAGTGTGAATATTGTCTGCATCCGAAGACCAACCTGTGCCAGTCGATCCGCACCACGCAGGGCCAGGGCGTGATGCCCGACGGCACCAGCCGGTTCTCGCTGAACGGCAAGCCGATCCTGCATTATATGGGCACTTCGACATTCGCCAATTTCACCGTCCTTCCGGAGATCTCGCTGGCCAAGGTCAACAAGGCCGCGCCGTTCGACAAGATCTGCTATATCGGCTGTGGCGTGACCACCGGCATCGGCGCGGTGATCAACACCGCCAAGGCGGAACCGGGCTGCAACGCTGTGGTCTTCGGCCTCGGCGGTATCGGCCTGAATGTGATACAGGGCCTGCGGATGATCGGCGCGAACATGATCGTCGGCGTCGATCTGAACAATGACAAGAAAGAGTGGGGCGAGCGCTTCGGCATGACCCATTTTGTCAATCCAGCCGACCATGGCGACGGTCTTGTCGGCCATCTGGTCGAGCTGACCGGCGGGGGTGCCGACTATTCCTTCGAATGTATCGGCAACACCAATGTGATGCGCCAGGCGCTGGAATGCGCCCACAAGGGATGGGGCGAATCCATCATCATCGGCGTTGCCGGTGCCGGACAGGAAATCTCCACCCGTCCGTTCCAGCTTGTCACCGGACGCAGCTGGCGCGGCACCGCATTTGGCGGCGCCCGTGGCCGTACCGACGTTCCGAAGATTGTCGACTGGTACATGGACGGCAAGATCGAGATCGACCCGATGATCACCCACACCCTCTCGCTGGAGGAGATCAACAAGGGCTTCGACCTGATGCATGAAGGTGAATCCATCCGCTCTGTGGTCGTTTTTTAAGGCCGGTCGATATGGAAACGCTTTCCACCGAAAAGTCCTTTGGCGGCGTCCAGGGCGTCTACCGTCATGCCTCCGACGTTACCGGATGCGACATGACCTTTGCCGTCTATCTGCCGCCGCAGGCCAAAGACGGGCCGGTGCCGGTGCTGTGGTATCTTTCGGGGCTGACCTGCACCCATGCCAATGTCATGGAAAAAGGTGAATACCGGCGCATGGCGGCCGAGCTTGGCATCGCGGTCATCTGTCCCGATACCAGCCCGCGCGGCGAGGCTGTTCCGGACGAGGATGACTGGACCTTCGGCAGTGGTGCCGGCTTCTATGTCGATGCCACCGAAGCGCCATGGAATGCCAATTACCGCATGTACAGCTATGTCAGCGAAGAGCTTCCGGCGCTGGTCGCCGCGCATTTCCCGCTGCGCATGGACAGGCAGGGTGTGTTCGGCCATTCGATGGGCGGACATGGCGCGCTGATCATGGCGCTGAAACATGCCGACCGGTTCCGCAGCTGTTCGGCCTTTGCCCCGATGACGAACCCGTCGACGGTCGAGATGCCGGCGACGGCCTTCTCGCGCTATCTGGGAGACGACAAGGCGGCGTGGCGCGCCTATGACGCGGTGGCGCTGATCGAGGACGGCCACGGGTTTCCCGAGATTCTCGTGGACCAGGGCGATATCGACAATTTTCTCGAGATGCTCCTTCCGCAACGGTTGCAGGATGCCTGTGCCGGCGGGGCGGTCGATCTGACATTGCGCATGCAGCCCGGATACGGCCATGCCTATTACTTTGTCTCCACCTTCATGGATGACCATATGCGCTGGCATGCGGCGCGGCTCTGCGGCGACTAGGAGGATGCGGGAATGAGTGACAAACCCACCGATTTCCCGCAGCCGCTCGGCGGCAATGAAATGCCGCGCTTCGCCGGACCGGGCACGATGATGCGGCTTCCCGCCGTGGACAGCGCCGCCGGCATGGATGTCGTCTTCATCGGCATTCCGCTCGATATCGGCACATCAAACCGGTCGGGTACCCGCTTCGGGCCGAAACAGATCCGTGCCGAATCCGTGCTCATGCGCCCCTATAATATGTGGACACGGGCTGCTCCGTTTGACTCGCTTCGTGTCGGGGACCTCGGCGATGTGCCGATCAACACCTTCGATCTGAAGGATTCGGTGGATCGGATCACCGCCTTCTACAAAGAGGTGCTTGCCCATGACGTGGTGCCGCTGACACTTGGCGGTGATCATACGCTGACCCTTCCCGTGTTGCGGGCTGTCGCCGCCAAACACGGGCCTGTCGGACTGATCCATGTCGATGCGCATGCCGATATCAATGATCATATGTTCGGCGAGAAGATCGCCCATGGAACACCATTCCGGCGCGCCGTTGAAGAGGGGCTGATCGACCCGCACAGGACCTGGCAGATCGGGCTTCGCGGCACCGGTTATACGGCTGAGGATTTCGACTGGGCGCGTGACCGGGGTTTCACTGTGGTGCAGGCAGAGGAGCTGTGGCACCGCTCGGCAACGCCGCTGATCGAGCAGGCGCGCGCCGCCCTCGGTGACGGACCTGTCTATCTGAGTTTTGACATCGATTCACTCGACCCGGGCTTTGCGCCCGGCACCGGCACGCCGGAAATCGGCGAGCTGACGCCAATTCAGGCGCTGGAGATCATCCGTGGCTGCCGTGGGCTGAACCTTGTCGGGGCCGACCTTGTCGAGGTCTCGCCCCCCTATGACCCGCAGGGCAATACCGCGCTGCTGGCGGCAAACCTTCTGTATGAGATGCTGTGTGTTCTTCCGGGGGTCTCATACCGGGACAAATAAGGCGGGGGTGATGCCATGGCACCGGCGTTCCTGAAATCCGAATATGACGACCGGCTGGCGCGGGTGCGCGCCGAAATGGCGGCGCGCGGCCTCGATGCGCTGGTGATCGGCGACCCGGACAATATCAACTGGCTCACCGGCTATGACGCCTGGTCCTTCTACACTCCGCAGATGATGCTGGTGGACCTGCATGACGGCCCGTTCTGGATGGGCCGGCTGATGGATGCGGGGGCGGCGAATTTCACCACCTATCTGACAGCCTCGCAGATCGTTCCCTATCCCGAAGAGCTGGTGCAGCGTCCCGACACGCACCCGATGTCCCATCTTGCCGGATGGATGGCGGATCATGGGTTCGCCTCGGCCCGGATCGGCTATGAGAGCGACAGCTACTATTTCTCGCCGCGCGCGCTGGACTGCCTGCGATCGGGCCTTCCGGGGGCGGAATTTGTCGATGCCGACCTGCTGGTGAACTGGCAGCGTCTGGTCAAGAGCGAGGCGGAAATCGAGATGATGCGCGGCGCCGCGCGCATCGCCGAAGCCACCATGCAATGCGCCTTTGACGGTGCGCGCCCCGGTGTGCGGCAGTGCGACCTGATGGCGGATGTGGTGGCTACCCAGGTCAGGGGCACGCCGCAGCATGGCGGCGACATGGCTGCCATTCATCCGCTGATCCTTGCCGGCGAGGCGGCGACAACGGCACACCCGATGTGGACAGACGCGCCGCTTGCCGATGGCCAGACCATCGCCTTCGAGCTTGGTGGCTGCATGAAACGCTACAATGTGGGGCTGGCGCGCACCGTCCATCTTGGCACACCGTCCGACGAGTTGCGCCGTACCGCGGCCGCCGTCGAGGAAGGCATGGCGGCGGTGATGGACAGCCTGAAGCCGGGCGCCATAGCCGGTGATGTGCATGCCGCATGGCAGCGTGTGCTGGATCGTTACGGCCTCGAGAAGCTGAGCCGCATCGGCTATTCCATCGGTGTCGGCTATGCCCCCGACTGGGGCGAGCGCACCCTGTCCTTCCGCCCGCGTGAGGCGACCCTTGTTCCGGACAATGCCGTCGTACACATCATTCTAGGCATGTGGATGGATGACTGGGGCATGGAGCTCAGCGAGACGATTCATGTGCGCGGCGACGGTTGCGAGCGGATGTGTGATTTCCCGCAGCATGTTCATGTCGTCGAGACATGAGCGCCGGCCCGCACCCGCTTCGTGAACGCGGCATCGACCTGCTCACCGGCCTTGTCGGCTTCCCCAGTGTCAGCCTGAGCCCGAACGGCGATATCGTCGGCTATATCGAAGAGTGGCTTGGCGCACACGGCATCGCCAGCCAGCGGGACGCGCATGAGGACGGCAAGAGGTTCAATCTTCTGGCGCGGATCGGGCCGGAGGCTGGGGGT
The DNA here is from genome assembly GCA_038144055.1 of Alphaproteobacteria bacterium. Lineage (GTDB taxonomy): Bacteria > Pseudomonadota > Alphaproteobacteria > Puniceispirillales > Puniceispirillaceae > UBA8309. The sequence goes on from JAYQNB010000005.1 coordinate 59,749, forward strand.
GGCATCCTGTTGTCCGGGCATCTCGATGTTGTGCCTGCTGATGCCGCTGGCTGGCAGAGCGACCCGTTCAGCCTTCGCCGCGCGGACGGGCGGCTTTACGGGCGCGGCGCTGTCGATATGAAGGGATTTCTTGCCATGGCGCTGGCCATGGCCCCGGAGTTCCATGCCCGTGCCGGCGAGCTGAGCGAGCCCCTCTATCTCGCCTTTACCTTTGACGAGGAGCTTGGCTGTTTCGGGGCGGAGCGAATGCCGGCCTTTCTCGAGGCTGCCGGCGTGACGCCCCGCATCGCGATCATCGGCGAGCCGACAGGCATGATGCCGATCAACGCCCATAAGGGCGGGATGGAGCTTGTCACCCATGTGCGCGGCGCCGCGGCTCATGCCTCGAAACCGGATAATGGCGTCAATGCGATCTTCGCCGCCTCGAAGATCATCGGCTTTATCGAACAGCTGGCAGCAGAATGTGCGGGCGCGCCGGTGCCAGGCTCGGCCTTCGACCCGCCGCATACAACCCTGTCGGTCGGTACCATCCACGGCGGCGAGGCGCGCAATGTCATTCCCGAAGGCTGCAGTTTCGACTGGGAAATCAGGGCCCATCCGGGCACTGACCCGCATGAGTTGCGCCTGCGGGTGCAGCGTTTTGTCGAGGAAGAGGTGCTTCCCGCCATGACCGCGCAAAACCCGGGCTGCGAGGTGGTGACCGAGATGCTGCTGGATGCGCCGCCACTGGTCGCAACGCCGGAGTCCGAAGCCGAGGCACTGGTGGCGCGGCTATGGACCAACAGGCCACCATCGGTCGTATCCTTCGGGACGGACGGCGCCTTTTTCCAGAAAGCCGGGCTCGACACCATCGTCATCGGCCCCGGCGGCATGGCGCAGATGCACCAGCCCGACGAATTCATCACCGAGGAGGCGATGGATGAAGGGTTGCAGTTTCTCGAACGGCTTCTCGACGAGATGAGCGGGCGCTCCACATGACCCCGCGCCATCTTCTCATCGCCATGCTGGTGCCGATAACCTGGGGTTTCGGGTTTGCGCTGGCCAAGGGCGGCCTGTCGCATTTCCCGCCGCTGCTGCTGATGGGGATGCGCTTTGGTATCGCGGCGCTGGTCCTTGTCTGGTTTGTGCCGCTGCCGCGCGGGCACTGGCGCAGCCTGACGCTGATCGCGCTGATCTCGGCGACATTCCAGTATGGGCTCAGCTTCAGCGGGCTGGCCATGATCGACGCGACACCGGCCATTCTTCTGGTTCAGTCCGAAGTGGTGTTCGGCACCGTCATCGCCGCCATCATGCTGAAGGAACTCCCGACAAGGCGGCAGCTTGCCGGCACCGGCATCGCCCTTGTCGGCATCGTCACCATCGTCGGCGCGCCGTCGCTGACCGGGCAGATGACCGGTGTGGTGCTGATCCTGACGGGCTGTCTGTGCTGGGCGCTCGGCCAGGTGATGGTCAGGCGTCTGGGCGATGTGATGAGCGGGTTCCAGATGACGGCTTGGGTCGGCACAATCGCCGCGCCGCAGATGTTGCTGGCCTCGGTCCTGATAGAGGGCAATCCGTTGCCGGCGCTGGCGGCCGCGCCGCCCTTTGCCTGGGGCACGGTTCTCTATCTTGGGGTGGTGATGACGGCGATCGGCTATTCGGCCTGGTATTTCCTGCTGTCGAAATACCCGGTTCCCATGGTCATGCCGCTGCTGCTGCTGTTGCCGATCTCGACCATTCTGGGTGCTGTCACCTTTCTTGGCGAGCATCCTGATCCGCATGTGCTGCTTGGCGGTGCCATCGTTGTCAGCGGTGTGTCGGCGGTGATTGTCGAGCCGGCACAGTTCCGCCGGCTGTTCCGCCGGTCTGGCGGCTAGGTCAGCCATCCGGCAGATGCCGGAAAGTCAGACAGATGCGATGATGCCTGTTTCGGCCAGCCGGTCGAGCTCCACACCATCAAGGCCGAGTATCTCGGCAAGTACCTCGCGGCTGTGCGCGCCAAGGCGTGGCGGTGGAAGGTCCGCGCGTGTTGGTGTCTGTGACAGACGCAGGGGGCTCGCAACCGTCGGGATGCTGCCGTTGAGGTCATCCGGGATCGAGGCGGGAAGGCCGCGATGAACGGCCTGCGGCTCGGCAAGCACCGAATCGATATTGTTGATCGGCCCGGCCGGGACGCCTGCATCGCCAAGCTGGTCTAGCCACCATCCGGTCGTATGGTTCGCCATGGCGGATTCGACATGCGGAAGCAGGGCTATGCGGTTCGTCACCCGTGCCTTGTTGTTGGCGTAATCTGGGTTGTCGGCAAAGCCGTCAAGCCCGGCGATGTCGCAGAATTTGCGGAATTGCGAATCATTGCCGACAGCGAGGATGATATGCCCGTCGGCCGTGGCAAAGGCCTGATAGGGAACGATGTTCGGATGCGCATTGCCAAGCCGCCCCGGCGCGGTGCCGCTGACCATATAGTTCAGCGCCTGGTTGGCGAGGCTGGCGACGCTGACATCAAACAGGCTCATATCGATATGCTGGCCGTCACCGGTGCGCGCCGCATGCATGACGGCGGCCAGAATCGCGGTGGCGGCGTTGGTGCCGGTCAGGACATCGACAAGGGCAACGCCGATCTTCATCGGCATGCCGTCCGCCTCTCCGGTGACGCTCATCAACCCGCCCATGCCCTGGATCATGAAATCATATCCGGCGCGGTGCGCATCCGGCCCGTTCTGACCGAAACCGGTGATCGAGCAATAGACGAGCTTCGGATTGACGGCGCGAAGCGATTCATAGTCGAGCCCGTATTTCGCCAGCCCACCAACCTTGAAATTCTCGACAAGGACATCGCTTTCGGCGGCGAGGCGGCGCAGGATCGCAGCGCCCTCGGGCGAGGTGATGTCAATGGCGAGCGAGCGCTTGTTGCGGTTGACCGAACAGAAATAGGCGGACCGTGCGGCCGCGTCGGCATCTGCATCGCCGGTCATCTCGTCGACGAAAGGCGGCCCCCAGCCACGCGTGTCGTCGCCGGTGCGCGGACGCTCGACCTTGATGATATCGGCGCCAAGGTCACCCAGCATCTGGGTGGCCCAGGGGCCGGCAAGGATTCGTGACAGGTCAAGCACCCGAAGGTGCGACAGCGCCGACCCGGTGCCGGTCATCAGGTCAGCCGGTGAATGCCTGGAGCCCGGTGATCGCCCGGCCAAGGATCAGCGCATGCACATCATGCGTGCCCTCATAGGTATTCACCGTCTCGAGGTTCATCATGTGGCGCATGACGTGATATTCCTCGGCAATGCCGTTGCCGCCATGCATGTCGCGTGCGGCACGGGCGATGTCCAGTGCCTTGCCACAGCTGTTGCGCTTGATCAGCGAGATGTTCTCCGGCGGGCAGTTGCCCTCGTCGAGAAGGCGGCCGACACGAAGGCATGACTGCAGCCCGATATTGATCTCGGTATGCATGTTGGCAAGCTTCAGCTGGATCAGCTGGTTGCCTGCCAGCGGCCGGTTGAACTGCTTGCGGTCCAGCGTGTAGCTGCGCGCCGCGTCATAGCAGAATTGCGCTGCGCCAAGCGTGCCCCAGGCAATGCCGTAGCGCGCCTTGTTCAGGCAGGAAAACGGACCTTTCAGACCGGCCACCTCGGGCAGGATGTTGCCGGCTGGCACAAAGGCATTGTCCATCTGGATCGAACCGGTGATTGACGCGCGAAGCGACAGCTTGCCCTCGATCTTCGGCGTGGTGAAACCGCTGCCGGCATTCTCGCGCTCGATGATGAAGCCGCGGATCACACCATCCAGCTTGGCCCAGACAATTGAGATGTCCGCGATCGGCGCGTTGGAAATCCACATCTTCGCGCCGCTCAGGTGATAGCCGCCATCGGTCTCGACAGCCTTGGTCACCATGCCACCCGGGTCGGAGCCGTAATCAGGCTCCGTCAGGCCGAAACAGCCAATCATCTCGCCGGTGGCAAGACGCGGCAGGAAGCGCTGCTTCTGCTCCTCGGTGCCGAAAGCGTTGATCGGATGCATCACAAGCGAGGACTGGACCGACATCGCCGAGCGGTAGCCGGAATCCACAGCCTCGATTTCATAGGCCGCAAGGCCGTAGGCAACATGGTTGACGCCGGCGCCGCCATATTCCTCGGGAATGGTCGGACCAAGAAGGCCGAGCTCGCCCATCTGGCGCATGACATCGGGTTCGAAGGACTCCTCCCGGAAATCGGCAATCACTCGTGGCAGCAGAACGTCACGCGAAAAGGCGCGCGCGCTGTCGCGGACCATGCGCTCGTCATCGCTGAGCTGCTGGTCAAGGAACAGCGGATCTTCCCATGAGAAAACCGACTTTGACGTCTTTGTGACCACGCCTTCCATGGCTCGTTCACCTTTCGAAATTCAATGGATAAACCGCACTATAGCGGAAAAGCAGCATCGGGGGGTAGTCCCTGCGACAAACAATGCCTTCGGCAAGGTTCTGCGGTAACCGGCCGATATCTCGTCAGGCCTATTTTGCCGCGCCATGTGCGGAGAATATTGTGTTTTGGGCCTCGTGAGCCTATTTTCTGCCAACGCTCCGACCACCCGTTCAGCGGAGGCTTATGTGGCCGACGATATAATTATCGCCCCTTCCATTCTCGCATCGGATTTCTCCCGCCTCGCCGACGAAGTATCGGCTGTCGACCGCGCTGGAGCAGACTGGATCCACCTTGATGTGATGGATGGCCATTTTGTGCCGAACCTGACCTTTGGTCCGCCGGTGATCAAGGCGCTTCGCCATGTTACCGACAAGCTGTTTGATGCGCATCTGATGGTCTCCAACCCGGACGCGCTGCTTGACGCCTATGCCGACGCCGGCGCCGAGATCATCACCGTCCATGCCGAGGCCTGCCCGCATCTGGACCGCACGCTGTCGCGGATCCGCGAGCTTGGTTGCAAGGCCGGCGTCTCGCTGAATCCGCACACGCCTGCGGATGTGCTGCGTCATGTCCTGGACAGGCTCGACCTGATCCTTGTGATGACGGTCAATCCGGGGTTTGGCGGCCAGGCATTTATCCCGGCGATGATCGACAAGATCGCGACATTGAAGGATATGATTGGCGCGCGTGACATCACCATCGAGGTTGACGGCGGCATCACGACCGAGACCGCAGGCGCCGTCTTCGCGGCCGGCGCCACCGCGCTTGTCGCCGGATCGGCCATCTTCAAGGGTGACGGCGAAGACGGGTACCGCGCCAATATCGAGGCCATTCGTGCCGCCGCGCGCGGTTGAAAAATATGACGGGAAAGACAGGCTGAATGGGCAAGCTGATCGAGGGCCAATGGTCCAGCGAATGGTATGACACGAAAGCAAGTGGCGGCCATTTCGTTCGTGACAATGCGAAATTCCGCCACTGGATCACCGCCGATGGCAGCGCCGGCCCGTCGGGTGAGGCAGGATTTGCCGCGGAAAGCGGCCGGTATCATCTTTATGTCTCCTATGCCTGTCCGTGGGCGCACCGCACACTGATCTTCCGCGAGCTGAAGGGGCTGACCGACCATATCTCGGTGTCGGTAGTGCATCCGCTGATGCTGGAAAACGGCTGGACTTTCGATCGTGATGCGCATGGCGCCGGCGGCGACGACCTGTTCGGCAGCGACTTCATGCATCAGATCTATACCCGCAGCAACCCGACCGCGACCGGGCGCGTTACAGTGCCCGTTCTGTGGGACAAGCAGACGGGCCAGATCGTCTCAAATGAATCCTCGGAGATCATCCGCATGTTCAACTCGGCCTTCGACGGGTTGACCGGCAACAGTGACGATTACTGGCCGGAAGAGATGCGCGACGCCATCGAAGAGGTGAATGACGACATCTATCCGCATATCAACAACGGCGTTTATCGCAGCGGCTTCGCGACGACGAAAGAAGCCTATGAGGAATCAGTGACAAAGCTGTTCGCGGCGCTCGACCGGATGGAAGAACGGCTGTCGACCCGCCGCTATCTGATGGGTGACCGGATCACTGAGGCCGACTGGCGCCTGTTCACGACCCTGATCAGGTTCGACGCGGTCTATGTCGGCCATTTCAAATGCAACATCCGGCGGATCGACGACTATCCAAATCTGTCAGGCTATATGCGCGAGCTCTACCAGATGCCGGGCATCGCCGCGACCGTGGTCATGCCGCATATCAAGGGGCATTACTACGCAAGCCACCGCACGATCAATCCAACCGGCATCGTCCCGGTCGGCCCCGATCTGGACTTTGACGCACCGCACGGACGCGGGAATCTCTAGCCGCCGCTTTTTTCGCCGGCCCGCTTGTGCGGGTCACGTCCCAGATGCTCTTCACCACGCGCCCGGGCAAGGGTGATCTGCTTCTGCCGTTCGGCAAAGCGCGAGCGGCTGTCGTCATCGCGGCTGTCGATGCAATGGTGGCAGCTGACGCCGGCCTGATAGGCGGCATGCCCGCGGTCGGCATCGGACAATGGCATACGGCAGGCATGGCACATGTCATAGGCCCCCGGCTGCAGCGCGTGATCGACCGCCACCCGCCCGTCAAAGACAAAGCACTCGCCCTGCCACCGGCTGTCTGCCTGCGGCACATCCTCGAGATATTTCAGGATGCCCCCTTCAGGTGATAGACCTCGTCGAACCCCATATCCTGCATCAGCGCGCTGGCTTTCTCGCAGCGGATGCCGCCGGTACAGAACATTGCCAGCTTCTTTGGCCGGTCCGGATCAGCCGCCAGTTGCGCGGCCCATTCGGGAAATTCGCGAAAGCTGTCGGTCTGCGGGTCGACGGCGCCATCAAAGGTGCCGATCGCGGTTTCATAGGCGTTGCGGGTGTCGATCACCATCACATCCGGATCGTCGACAAGGCTGTTCCAGTCCTGTGGTTCGACATAGGTGCCGGTAGATCTTGCCGGGCTGATCTCGGGCCGGCCCATGGTGACGATCTCGCGCTTCAGCCGCACCTTCATCCGCAGGAAGGCCTGGTCAGGCGCGGCAGAGAATTTCAGCGACAGCCCGTCTAGGCGCGGTTCCGCCTCGATCCAGTCGAGAACGCGGGCCATGCCGTCCCGGCGGGCGCAGATGGTGCCGTTGATGCCTTCTTCGGCAAGTAGCAGCGTGCCGCGCACACCGCTTGCCTCGCACAGCGCCTGAAGCACAGGCTGCCATTCGCGATAATCGGGAAGGTCGACGAACTTATAGAGTGCTGCAATGGCGAACAGGTCATCGTCGGCTGTTCCAAGCCGCTGCAACGCATCATCCATCATGGACTGAAGCCGTTCCATATCCTGTCCTGTTTCCCCGCCCCGTTTCCTCGCTCGCGACGGCCGAACGGTACCACCGGAAAGCCGCAATTCCAAGCGCTGCACTGCTTGTCGAGCCTCGTCGGCAAGGCTACACTCTGCACGGTAAACGGAGGCCTGCCATGCTGAAAGATCTTGTCCTTGGCGACGAAATGCTGACCCTGTCGATCAATGAGGGGGCGGCGACCGGGTTCGACTATTTCTGGCTTCGCGACAATGCGCGCGATCCGGAGAGTTTTGATTCGCGGAGCCACCAGCGTGAACTCTACACCGCCGCTATCGACCCGATGATCAGGCCGAAGGCGGCCCGTCTCAGCGACGATGGCGATGCCCTGATTCTCGACTGGCCGGATCTGAACATCGAAGCACATTACGAAGCGGGATTCCTTGCCGATTTCAGCAGCGCCGGCGACCCGATGCGGATGCCGGAAGCCACGCCATGGGACGGCCGCAGCATCGATCCTGAAGCCGTGCGTCTTCCCTATGCCACCCTGTCGGGGAATGAAGGCGTCACACCTCTGCTCGAAACCATGCTTGCCCACGGCTTTGCCGTTCTGACCGACTGCCCGCGCGATCTGACCGCGGTGCAGACTGTGGCCGATTCAATCGGCTATGTCCGGCAGACAATTTTCGGCGGGCTGTTCGAATTCGAGGCGAACGAGAACATGGCCGATTCCGCCTATACGCCGAAAGAGCTGCGCCCCATACCGACGGCACCTACAGCCATGATGCGCCGGGCGTTCAGCTGTTGTTGTGCGTCAGCTATGAGGCCGAGGGCGGTGAATCGATCATGGTCGACGGCGCGCGGATTGCCGAAAGGCTGGCTGCCGAGCAACCGCAGGTTCATGCCGACCTCGCACGGATCGGGGTGACAGGCATCTACAAGGGTGACGGCGTGGTGCTTCGCGCGCGGCGGCCGATCCTGCGTCATGACGAGACAGGCAGGCTGGCGCAGGTCAGCTTCAACAATTACGACCGCGATACGGTGCGCCTTGCCGATCACGACATGCGCGCGCTTTATGCCGGTATTCGCGCCTTTGACAGCATGGCGAACGAGCCGCAGATGCAGTGGCGCTATACGCTGGAGCCGGGCGACATGCTGGTGTTCGACAACTGGCGCGTGCTTCATGGGCGCGGCGCCTTCCGCGGCAAGCGCAAGATGGCAGGCGCCTATATCAACCGCGAGGATTTCGAGAGCGCGGTGCGCAGCAACGGCCTCGCCTGATCCGGTCAGGCAAGCGAGGGGTCGGCGGACCAGACTTCGGCCAGCCAGTTCTGCATCAACCGCGGTCCGCCCGCATTCAGAACCATGTCCCGAAGATGCGCCGCCGGGCCCGACAGCCCCATGATGCGGCCCGAAATATCGGCCTTTTGCACAATTCGTGAGACCGCTGCAGCGCGTTCCCGCGCATAGAGCGTGAAGGCTGCTTCAATGTCGTTTTCATGGCCAAGATACCGACCAAGGCAGGCGGCATCCTGAAGCCCCTGGCCGGCGCCCTGGGCCAGATGCGGCGGCATGCTGTGTGCGGCGTCACCTGCGAGAACAACGCGTCCGCGCCGCCAGCAGCCTGCTGTCGCGGCAACGGGAAGCGGCGTGCGTACCCATTCGATCCGGTCATCAGCAAGTGCCGCCAGCGGGGAAGAAGCGCCGAAAAGGCGGGCCTGCCATCCGTCACCAGTACGCGCGGCCGGAAGCGTGACCACAAGGTTCAGCATCTCGCCGATCGGGTAATGGACGACATGGACACCGCGGCCAAGCCAAAGATTGCTTTCGGCAAGCGCGAAATGTGCCGGCATGTCCGCCAGTGGCAGCAGCGCCCGCATCGCCACTTTTTCGGCCGAGACACCGGCCGACCCGTTTGCCGTTACATGGCGCCGGCCGGGACCCTTGCCACCATCAGCGGCGATCAGCCCGTCACATTGGTGGCTGGCACCTTCGGCTGTGATCAGAGTGACATGTCCGTCATCCTGATGGATGTGGGCAACATCTTCGGCAATGCGGGTGACCCGCCCCGTGGCATCCAGCGCCTCTTCGACCAGCCCGGCAAGCGCGGCACGGCCGAAACTGGCATAGGGGTCGTGCAGCGGCAACCGGATCAGGGTGGCACCACTGTCCAGCGCACGCACGGTGATGGTTTGAAGGCGGGTCGAGCAGGTTCGCGCCGAATCACCCAGTCCAAGGGATTCCAGCGCGGCCCAGCCGTTTGGAGCAAGCTGCACACCACCCTTCAGATTTGGTGCGGTGCTGCCGCCAAGCAGCGTGATGTCATGGCCGGCGCGTGCGGCTCCCAGCGCGGCGGCGAGACCGGCGATCCCCCCACCGCTGACTGCTAGTCCGGCCATGATTGGCTGCTCCGTTTCCAGACGCGGGTTGTATGGCATCTTGCCATACAGACAAAAAAAGGGTGCCGCACACAGGCGCGACACCCCCTATATTACATCATTTCGTCGAGAGTCTTGCGGAACTTGTCGACGATTTCATCCACATGTTTGCGCTCGGCGATGAAGGCCGGGGCAACGATGGCGTTGTCACCGGTCCATTTCACATGCAGGCCGTTCCAGAACATGGCCTTCTGCATCTCGCCGCCACGATGGCCCGGGACACCGTCTGAAGCCACCTCGACACCAGCCATCATGCCGATGCCGCGGATGTCGGTCACCAGCGGGTGATCCTTCAGCGTGTAGATGGCGTCGAGGAAATACTCCTCGAGGTTTGCCGCGTTCTCGAACAGGCCGTCGGCCTCATACAGCTTCTGAGTGGCGATGCCGGCGGCACAGGCTGCCGGATGCGCCGAATAGGTATAGCCGTGGAAGAACTCGATGGCGCCTTCTGGCGATGCGTTGGTTATCGTGTCGTAGATCTCGTCGGTCACCGCGACAGCACCCATCGGGATCGCGCCGTTGGTGATTGCCTTGGCCATGGTGATGATGTCCGGCTTCACATTGAATTTCTGCGTCGCGAACGGGGAGCCCATGCGGCCGAAACCGGTGATCACCTCGTCGAAGACCAGCAGCATGCCGTGCTTGTCACAGATCTCGCGAACCTTTTCCAGATAGCCGACTGGCGGGACCAGCGTGCCGGTGGAACCGGCGACAGGCTCGATGAAGACAGCAGCGAGGGTGGAGCCGCCAAGGTTCTCGGCGATGCGCTCGAGGTCCATGGCCATTTCGGCACCGGTCAGCGGCTGGCCCTTCGAGAAGCGCTGCTCCTCGGTCCAGGTGTGGCGGATCATCGAAATGTTCGGAAGCGTCAGGCCGAAGGTCTCGCGGTTGCGGACCATGCCGGCAAGCGATACGCCGCCCATATTGACGCCGTGATAGGCGCGCTCGCGGCTGATCAGCCGGTTACGCTGCGCCTGGCCGCGGGCCCGCTGGTAGGCCAGAATGATCTTGATCGCCGTGTCCACCGACTCCGATCCGGAGTTGGTGAAGAACATGTGGTTGAACTCATCCGGCAGCATCCGGCAGACGCGCTCGGCAAGTTCGAAGGAACCCGGGTGGCCAAGCTGGAAGTGCGGTGTGTAGTCGTTGTTCAGCATCTGGTTGTAGACCGCTTCGGCGATCTCGCGGCGGCCATGGCCGGCCGGTGTACAGAACAGGGCAGAAGATCCATCGATGATCTGACCACCTTTGTAGTCCCACATATACATGCCCTCGGACTTGACGACCATGCGGGGGTTCTTCTTGAAGTCACGGTTTGCGGAAAAAGGCATCCAGTGTGCTTCAAGCGAGTTCACATCATAAGACATCGCGGTCTCCTTCGGTTGCGCGGCAGCCGGTCTCTGGCACCCGGCCGTCTTGTTTGTCGAGGTTGAGCCTTACCATCATAGCCCGCCTGAACATGTGACGGTGTGCGACCGATGGTGGCACCAATCCGCCAACGCTAGACATGGCAGGGCGCAGGCTATAGAACCAGATATGGCTTATGCTGGTGCCAGATTGACGTGACTGGTGCCAGCCAAAAGCCGGTTTTCCGGAACGGGTCATATGCTGGATCATCTGATCATCAATCTCGATCCCGAAGGCGATGCCAGCCTTCAGGCACAGCTTCGCCAATCCGTGGTTGAGGCGATCCTTTCGCGTGCCATCCTTCCGGGGGACAAGCTTCCCTCCAGCCGTGCGCTGGCTGATCAGCTGGGTATCTCCCGCAACACCGTGGTTCTCGCCTATCAGGCGCTGATCGATACCGGCTTCATCGAGGCGCGTGAACGGTCGAGCCATGTGGTCAGTAGCGAGGCGCCCGTGGGCAACCTCGAATCACAGCTGGATGTTGAAGACACGGCCATATCAGGGGACAAGGTAAACTGGGATGACAAGCTGGTCAGTTCCTGCAGTGACATCCGGCCGGTCGCAAAACCTCTGAACTGGCGGGAATATCCCTATCCATTCGTCTACGGGCAGGTTGATGACGAGCTGTTCTCGCTGACTGCCTGGCGGGACTGCGCGCGCCAGGCGCTCGGCATGCGGAATTTCGGTCGGATGGTCGGTGATTTCGGCCTCAGCGACGATCCGATGCTGGTCAATTACATCTGTTCGCGCAGCCTGCCGCGGCGCGGCATCACCGCCCGACCGGAACAGATTCTCGTTACCCTCGGCGCACAGAACGCACTTTATCTTGTGGCGCAGCTGCTGGTGTCGCCCGAACGGCGGGCGGTGATCGAGGACCCGGCCTATCCCGACCTTCGCGATATTCTCGAACAGCGCACATCACGAATCACCGGCCTTCCCGTGGACAGCGGCGGGCTGGTGCTGGACGAGGCGGCGCTTGCCGAAAGCGATGCCGTCTTCATCACGCCAAGCCACCAGTGCCCGACGACCCATACCATGCCGGCATCGCGGCGGCGCGAATTGCTGGAGCTCGCCGGCCGCCATGACTTCATCATTGTCGAGGATGACTACGAGTTCGAGATGAATTTCCTCGAATCGGCGACCCCTGCCCTGACGTCGCAGGACCGTGACGGCCGTGTTGTCTATGTGGGCAGCCTCTCGAAATCGGTATTTCCCGGGCTCAGGCTCGGCTATCTGGTGGCGCCCGAACCGCTGATCAACGAGGCGCGGGCGCTACGCCATCTGATCCTGCGGCACCCGCCGGGCCATGCCCAGCGAACTCTTGCCTATTTTATGGCGCTTGGTCATTACGATGCCCAGATCAGGCGGCTGCGGCGGCATCTTGCCGGGCGTCGCGGTGCCTTGCAGCAGGCGCTGGACCGGCACCGGCTGTTCACGCAGACGGCATCGCATTTTGGTGGCACCAGTTTCTGGGTGCGCGGGCCGGACTGGCTGGATTCGCGTCGCCTTGCAGACAGGGCCGCCGAAAAGGGCGTGCTGATCGAACCCGGAGATGTGTTTTTCCGCCGCGGTGACGCGCCGTTGAACCATTTCCGGCTGGCCTATTCATCCATTCCGGAAGTGCGGATCGCCGAAGGCGTGGACCGGCTCGCGGCTGCGGTCGAAGAACTCCGACGGGAGGCCGGTGGCTGAATGACATGCAGGAATTGACAGCGACACGCCAAGGCAGCATTTTGGCGCGACTCTGGCGGACAGGCTGGATTGCGGGTTTGGGGGAAGAGGTTCATGACGATTAGCGACCGGACGGGGGCGAGCCCGTTCCTGACCGAACCTGACGCGACCTGTCCGGCCGACTTTCTGGCGCTTGCCGCAGGCGGCGATCCGCTTCCCGTCGGTTTTGTCAGGGCGATCGGTGCCCCCATTCTGGAAACAGCGCGCGATGCGGTGGCGGCGGGGCTTGCCCGTCCGATCCTGTTTGGCGAGGCAGACCAGATTCGCGCCGATGCCGCCGCATTGGGATGGGACCTTGCCGGCGCGGACATCGTCGATACCGAAGGTGAAGAGGGCGCCATCGAGGCGGCTGTCGCCGGCGTTCAGGATGGCAGCGTACGCGGCCTGATCAAGGGCCAGCTTCATACCGACGTCTTCATGGGCGCGATCGTGCGGCGCACATCGGGCATCCGCACCGACAAGCGCCTTGTCCATGTCTTTGCCATGCTGCCGCCGGGTGGAGGCCGGCCGCTGCTGATCAGTGACGCCGCCGTCAATATCGCACCAGATGTGAAAACCCGTACCGAGGCAGCGCTGGCCATGGCGCGGCTGCTGCGCCGCATGGGCGCTGAAACGCCCCGTATCGCGGTTCTGTCGGCGACGGAATCAAAGCTTGAAGCCATGCCGTCGAGCATCGAGGCCGAAGAGATTGCCGCCGCGGCAAGCGCTGCCGACCCGCAGGCCGCCTTTGCCGGCCCGCTGTCACTCGACCTCGCCCTGTCGCCGGAATCGGCCCGCATCAAGGGTATTGATCCGGACAGCCCGCAAGGCGCAGTGGCCGGACGTGCCGAAGGCCTCGTCGTGCCTGACATTGTCTCCGGCAATGTGCTATTCAAATCCCTAGCCTATTGCGCCGGCGGGCTTGCCGCCGGTGTTGTCATTGGCGGCACTGTGCCGATCATGCTGACAAGTCGATCCGATCCGCCGGCCGCGCGCCTGGCATCCCTAGCTTTGGCCGCAATCGCCGGCCAGGAGGACAGTGAATGAGCGTCGAACCGAATGTCGATACCGCCCCCGCCGTCAGTGACGAGGTCCGGCAGACCACATGCTACATGTGCGCCTGCCGTTGCGGCATCAATGTGCATATGCGCGATGGCAAGATCCGCTATATCGAGGGCAACCGTGACCATCCGGTGAACCAGGGCGTTCTCTGCGCCAAGGGATCGGCAGGCATCATGCAGCATTATTCGCCGGCGCGGCTGCAATCGCCGATGAAGCGGGTCGGCCCGCGCGGCTCCGGCCAGTTCGAGCCGATCAGCTGGGAAGAGGCGCTGCAGACCGCCGTTGACTGGCTTGCACCGATCCGCAAGGACGATCTAAAGAAGCTCGCCTTTTTCACCGGCCGTGACCAGTCACAGGCGCTGACCGGCTGGTGGGCGCAACAGTTCGGTACTCCGAATTTCGCCGCGCATGGCGGTTTCTGTTCGGTCAATATGGCGGCTGGCGGCATCTACACGCTTGGCGGTGCCTTCTGGGAATTCGGCTCACCCGACTGGGACCTGACCGAGCTGTTCGTGCTGTTCGGCGTTGCCGAGGATCATGACTCGAACCCGATCAAGATGGGTCTCGGCAAGCTAAAGACACGCGGCTGGCGGGTGATCTCGGTGAACCCGGTGCAGACCGGCTATGCCGCGATTTCCGACGACTGGTATGGCGTGACCCCGGGCACGGACGGGCTGCTCATCCTGTCGCTGGTGCGCGAGCTGATGCAGGCCGGCAAGATCGATATCGACTATCTTGTGCGCTACACCAACGCCCCGTGGCTGGTGATCCGCAATCCGGGCGCGGCCAATGACGGGCTGTTCCTTCGTGATGATGACGGCACACCGCAGGTGATCGACCGCGCCACCGGCAAGCCTGCCCCGCACAGCGATGCGTCGGTGAAGCCGGCGCTGCAGGGCGAGGTCAAGGTGAAGGGCGGCGGCGTGGCCGTTCCGGCCTTCATGCTGATGGCCGACTCATATCTCACCGATGATTATGCGCCGGAAACGGTGGCCCCGCAGGTTGGCATCAGTGCGGCGCGCATCCGCCAGCTTGCTGCTGACCTTGCCGAGGCCGCCTTCGCCAGCGAGGTGGTCATTGACCAGCCATGGACCGACTGGAAAGGCGAAAAGCATGACAAGATGATCGGCCGCCCGGTCTCGATGCATGCGATGCGCGGGATTTCCGCGCATTCCAACGGCTTCCAGACCTGCCGTGCGCTGCATATGCTGCAGCTGCTGCTGGGATCGGTCGAGGCGCCGGGCGGTTTCCGCTTCAAGCCGCCTTATCCGAAGCCTCCGCATACCCACCCGAAGCCTGCCGGACGCCCCGACCAGGTGGCGCCCGAGACCCCGCTTGGCGGGGCACCGCTCGGTTATGTGCTCGGGCCGGAGGATCTGATCATCGATGCCGACGGGTCACCGCAGCGGATCGACAAGGCCTATAGCTGGGATGCCCCGATGTCGGCCCACGGGATGATGCATATGGTCATCTCGAACGCCGTCGCCGGCGATCCCTATCCGGTCGATGTGCTGTTCATGTATATGGCGAACATGGCGTGGAATTCCTCGATGAATACGCGCGGCGTCATGGATATGCTGACCGAGACCGATCCGGAGACCGGCGAGTACAAGATACCGAAGCTGATCTATTCCGACGCCTATTCTTCGGAAATGGTCGCCTATGCCGACCTGGTGCTTCCCGACACGACCTATCTCGAACGGCATGATGCGATCTCGCTTCTCGACCGGCCGATCTGCGAGGCCGATGCGGTGGCGGACGCCATCCGCTGGCCAGTGGTCGAGCCGGACCGCGACGTTCGCGGCTTCCAGTCCGTGCTGCTCGATCTGGGCGCGCGGCTGGGACTTCCCGGCATGGTGAATGACGACGGCAGCGCCAAGTTCAAGGATTACGGCGACTACATCGTGAACCACCAGCGCAAGCCCGGGATCGGACCGCTTGCCGGATTCCGCGGCGAGAATGGCGGTGCGGAAGGCCGCGGCGAGCCGAACCCCGGCCAGCTCGAGGCCTATATCGAGAACGGGGCTTTCTGGCATGCCGAAATCCCGGCCGAGGCCCGCTATTTCAAGCAGGCCAACGCCGCTTATCAGGATTTCGCCGTCGAGATGGGGTTCTACGACGCACCACAGCCCTATGCCTTCCAGATCTATTCCGAGGTGCTGCAGAAGTTCCGCCTCGCCGCCGAAGGCCATGGCGACATCCAGCCGCCGGACCATCATCGCGAGCGGATCGCCCGTTGTTTCACCCCGCTGCCTAGCTGGTATGCGCCGTTCGAGGGTGATTCCGTCGAAGAGGAAGCCTTCCCGCTTCACGCGCTGACGCAACGCCCTATGGCGATGTACCATTCATGGGGCTCGCAGAATGCGTGGCTGCGCCAGATTCACGGACACAATCCGATGTTTGTCTCTGAGGCGCTTGCCAGTGAACATGATCTGTCGGAGGGCGACTGGATCTGGGTCACATCGCACCATGGCCGCATCCGCGTGCCGGTGTCGTTGATGGCCGGGGTCAATGACCGCACCATCTGGACCTGGAACGCCATCGGCAAGCGCAAGGGTGCCTGGCAACTCGACCCCGACGCGCCGGAAGCGAAGAAGGGCTTCCTGCTGAATCACCTGATCCATGAATTGCTGCCGCCAAAGGATGACGGCATGCGCTGGGCGAATTCCGATCCGGTCACCGGCCAGGCTGCCTGGTTCGACCTTCGCGTGAAGATCGAGAAGGCCGGCGCGGACGAGCCCGCCGAATCAGCGCCGCAGTTCGATCCGCTGCCACGCATGAACGGCAAGGGTGCAGCCCCGAAGGTGGTGCGGTATGGCATCGAGTGGACAAAACAGGGCAAGGGAGACGCATCATGACGATGTTGCCTGAACCGTCGGCCATCAAGCTTGGCCTCGTCATCGACCTCGATATCTGCGTCGGCTGTCAGGCCTGCGTGGTCAATTGCAAGGAATGGAATACCGCTGGTTATGGTGCGCCGCTTGCCGACGAGGACGCCTATGGCGCCGCCCCGATGGGAGCGTGGCTGAACCGGGTCCATGCCTATGAGGTATCGGAGGGGGCCGGCGAGGCGCAGATTTCGCGCACCGTCCATTTCCCGAAATCCTGCCTGCATTGCGAAGAGGCGCCTTGCGTGACCGTCTGCCCGACAGGCGCGTCTTTCAAGCGGGCCGAGGACGGCATCGTGCTGGTCAATGAGGATTGGTGCATCGGCTGCGGGCTGTGTGCCTGGTCATGCCCCTATGGCGCGCGTGAACTCGACCCGGCTGAGGGCGTGATGAAGAAATGCACGCTCTGCGTCGACCGGATTTATAACGACAACCTGCCGGAAGAGGACAGGCAGCCCGCCTGTGTGCGTACCTGCCCGACCAATGCCCGCCATTTCGGCGATCTGGGTGATCCGAATTCCGAGGTCAGCCTGATGGTGGCGGCGCGCGGCGGTGTCGATCTGATGCCGGAACAGGACACAAGGCCGGTGAACAAATATCTGCCACCGCGCCCGCGCCGTGCGGCAGACGAGGCTCCGGTGTCACTTGTCGCCATGGCCGAGGCGGAAACGCCGAAGGGCTTCTGGAAGTGGGTCGATACCGCGCTTGAGCGGATGGGCTGATCACAGCAGGAACGACGCGAAGAAACGCATTAAGATTACGGGGATATTGTCATGCGGCCAGCCTGGTCCATCATCTTCTTCACCACCATGTCGGGCCTCGGGCTCGGTCTTGCCGGCTGGATTGTCATCGGGCTGCTGCCACTGATGACACAGCAGGCTGTCATCGGTGTCGGCGTTGTCACGCTGGCGCTGATTGGGGCCGGACTGATCAGTTCGACCTTCCATCTGGGCCATCCGGAGCGTGCCTGGCGTGCGCTCAGCCAGTGGCGGTCCAGCTGGCTGTCGCGCGAAGGCGTGCTGGCGGTGATCGTCATGGCCGGCCTTGCCGGCTGGTTTGCTGCCGGATATAGCGGCACCATTGTGCCGATCTGGGCCAATCTGCTGCTGCTCGTGCTGATCTATCTGACGGTTTATGCGACCTCGATGATCTATGCCTCGCTGAAGACGGTGGCACGCTGGTACCACCCGCTGACACCGGTCTGTTATCTGATGTTCGCCGCAGCCGGCGGGTTGCTGGCAGTGCTGGCGATGCTGGCACTTCTGGGCCTGCCGATCACCGCGGCGTTGGCACAGGCCGGCATCGTACTGATGCTTTCGGCCTGGGGCGTGAAATTCGCCTGGTGGCGCCTTGCCGGAATGGCAACGCATGCGGGCAGCGTTGAATCGGCGACCGGCCTCGGCCATCTGGGCACTGTAAAGCCGCTGATGCCGCCGCATACCGAAGAGAACTATCTGCAGCACGAGATGGGATTTGTCGTGGCGCGCAAGCATGCCGACAAGCTGCGGATTTTCGCAATCGGCCTTGGTGGTGTGCTGCCGATCATCGTGCTGTTGGTGGCGCCTGCCTCGGCAGCCGCGCTCGGCTTTGCGGTGCTCTCGCATGTCGCTGGCATGTTTGTTGAACGCTGGCTGTTCTTTGCCGAGGCCAAGCATGTCGTCACCCTCTATTACGAGGGCGCGGCCTGAGCAACGGGCGCCTGACCACAGCCTTCACAAGACAGGGCCGGTCTGCTGATGCAGGCCGGCCTTTTTTGTGTGGTTCGTTCGCTGCCCGGTGACATTCAGAGGCTGATGCCAAAGCCGTCGCAGACTGTCCTGACGGACGGGGTGGTGATTGGCGACAGGGGGATGGCAGGTCGACCGTTGCGCGTGCCTGCATGTGCCTTTGCCTGTAGCTGTAGCCTGTGGCTGTGGCTGTGGCGAGTTGCTGGGACGGATGCCCTGATGCGAGGCTGTGATACCCCACCCTGTGACAGTCAGGGGGAAGGTAATTCATAAGAAACCGGCCCAAAAGAAAACCGGCCTGCGGGCGCAGGCCGGTTTCGTGTTTCTGTGATGTCGCTGTGATCAGCCGATCAGCAGCGGGGCAATCACCAGGCTGACAATGGCCATCACGTTGATCAGGATGTTCATCGCCGGGCCGGAGGTGTCTTTCAGCGGGTCGCCGACGGTATCGCCGACAACGGCCGCCTTGTGGACGTCCGAGCCCTTGCCGCCAAGGTTGCCCTTTTCGACGTACTTCTTGGCGTTGTCCCAGGCACCACCGGCATTCGCCATCATCAGTGCCATCATCACGCAGCAGATCAGTGCGCCGCCGAGCATGCCGCCGAGCGCCTTTGGCCCGAGGCCGAAACCGATGACGACAGGAGCAAGAACAGCAAGCGAGCCCGGAAGGATCATCCGGCGCAGCGCAGCGCGAGTCGCAATGTCGACGCAACGTGCGGTGTCCGGCTTGGCCTTGCCTTCGAGAAGGCCCGGGATCTCTTTGAACTGGCGGCGAACCTCGACGATCATGTCGAAGGCCGCATCACCGACAGCGGTCATGGTCATCGCGCTGACGAGGAACGGGAAGACGCCACCGATAAACATGCCGACGAGAACCATCGGGTCGTTGATTGCTAGAACGAAGTCCGGGTCACCATTGCTGACCTTGGCGATATAGGCGCTGATCAGGGCCAGTGCGGCAAGTGCCGCGGCGCTGATGGCAAAGCCCTTGCCGATGGCTGCGGTGGAGTTGCCGACCTCGTCAAGCGAGTCGGTGATCTCGCGGGTCTCGGGACCCATCTCGGCCATTTCAGCGATACCACCGGCATTGTCCGCAACCGGGCCGTAGGCGTCGATTGCCATGGTGATGCCGACCGTGGCCAGCATGCCGACAGCCGCCATGCCCACGCCGTAGAGGCCTGCGAACATGTTGGCGAAGAAGATGATCGCGGCGATGGTCAGAACCGGAACCGCAACCGACTGCATGCCAACGGCGAGGCCGCTGATCATGATGGTTGCCGGGCCGGTCTCACCGTCCTTGGCGATCTTACGGACAGGTGCGCCGCCGGTGTAGTACTCGGTGACGAGTCCGACGACGATGCCGCCGATCGCGCCGACGAGAACCGCACCCCAGACACCGGCGGAAGCGCCCATGCTGGTGATCACGAAATAGGCTGCCGCGATGAAGATCACAGCGGAACCGATGGTGCCGAAGCGAAGCGCCACATCAGGGCTCTTGTCGGCAAACATGCGGACCGACAGGATGCCGAGAAGCGAGCAGACAAGACCGGTGGATGCAAGAACCAGCGGCATGAACTGAAGCACGGCACGGTCGCCGCCAAGCATTTCGACGGAAGCCATCGACATCGAAGCGGCAAGGGCGATCGAGGCGATCATCGAACCACAGTAGGATTCGAAGATGTCCGATCCCATGCCGGCAACGTCACCGACATTGTCACCGACATTGTCGGCGATAACGGCCGGGTTGCGCGGGTCATCCTCGGGGATGCCTGCCTCGACCTTGCCGACCAGGTCGGCGCCGACATCAGCCGACTTGGTGAAGATACCGCCACCGACACGGCTGAACAGGGCAACCGACGAACCGCCCATTGCGAAGCCTTCAATGGCCTCGATGCCGTGCGCGGTGCCACCCATGAAATGGTACAGGATGCCAATGCCGAACAGGCCCATCGATGCGACGGTCAGGCCCATGATCGAGCCGCCGAAGAAAGCGACGTTCAGCGCTTCGGCAGCGCCCTTGCTGTTGGCAGCAACGGCGGTACGGACATTCGCCTTGGTGGCGGTGTACATGCCGATATAGCCGGCAGTGCCCGAGCAGAGCGCGCCAAGCGTAAAGGCAAGTGCCGTATCGGAGCCAAGGCTCGCATACAGGGCGACAATACAGATGATGCAGAAAATCGCGAGACGCTTGTACTCGCTGGCCATGAAGACCATGGCACCGAGATGAATCTCGTCGGCGATCTCTTTGACTCTGCCTTCGCCGGCAGGGGTCTGCAGAATTCGTGCATAGACAAGGAAGGCCGCGATCAGGCCTGCGATGCCGAGGCCGATCGGAAGGACGGCTGTGGTAAGCATGAAGACTTCCTTTTAAACAGAGGTTGGTTATGAGCCGTTGCGCCGCCGGATACTCCCCCGAACAACACATAAGTCAGGCTGCGTAAAACGCGCCGGTTATAGACGCTAACCCATGCACTGTAAAGCCAAGGGTTTGCTGGATGTATGCAGGAGATTGCAGGCGCTTTCGGCGACCGACCCGAAACCAGAAATCCGTCGCCTTCTTCAGGACGGCTCCATATAATGCCGCCAGTTCGCCGGGGAGGGCAGACAGGCATGAATCGTGATCCGCGGTTGCTCTATGGCGCCGATATCCGCAAGCGCATTCTGGACGAGGTGGCGGCCGACATCTCGCGTTTCGCGACGCGTCGCAAGGTCGGGCGTCTTGTCTCGGTCGGGATCGGCGAGGTTGAGGAAATCGCCGTCTATATTCGTGGACAGGCGCGTGCCGCCGCCGCTGTCGGCCTGCCGTTTGATGAACAGCACTGGCCGGCCGACCTGACGCAGGATGAATGCAAGGCACGTCTCGTCGCGATGAATGATGATCCGGATGTGCTCGGTGTCATTCTGCAGCGGCCGGTCCCCGACCATATCAATGTGCGCTCGCTGCAGTCGGCGATTCACCCGCTGAAGGATGTCGAGGGCATGAACCCGGCCTCGATCGGCAATATTGTCTATAACCAGATGGCGCTGGCGCCCTGTACCGCGGCTGCCTCGGTCGAGATGATCAGGGCCACCGGCATGAAAATCGAGGGGATGGAGGTCGTTGTCGTCGGTCATTCGGAAATTGTCGGCAAGCCGGCTGCCTTCATGCTGATGGCCGAAGGTGCCACCGTCACTGTCTGCCACCATATGACCCAGATCCGTTGCCGCACACACGCGCCGCGCCGACGCCGTTCTTGTTGCTGTCGGTGTGCCGGGGCTGCTGACCGCGGACATGGTCAAGCCGGGTGCCGCTGTGATTGATATAGGCATCAATCAGGTGACGGATGCGGATGGCAACAGCCGCATTGTCGGTGACGCTGATACAGGAGCGGTTGCCGATATCGCCAGCTGGACGACGCCTGTGCCGGGCGGTGTCGGTCCGGTTACGGTGGCGATGCTGATGCGCAACGCCGCCATTGCCTTCGAGAAACAGATCGAGCTGGGATGGGTATGAAGATGTCTGACAGTATTTTTGCAGAAGGCTTCAAGACTGACCCTACTGGTGGGATGCGGTTCCCCGCAATGCTGGTGCCGGGCTGCCTGCCGAGGCCCTGCCGGACCGCGCCGATGTGGTTGTTGTGGGTTCGGGCTATGCCGGGCTTCACGCCGCCATCACCCTTTCACGGGTGGGAAGCGATGTGGTCGTGCTTGAGGGCGGGCGGCTTGGCCTTGGCGCCTCGACCCGCAATGGCGGTATGGTGTCCGGCGGGGTGAATGTGGGCAAACATGCCAGCCTGGATGCCGCCACCGCCGACGAGATGCTGTCTGAAGCCGCCGAATCATATGGCTGGTTCGAAGGCTTCATTCGTGACGAGAAGATCGACGCCATGTATCAGCGGTGCGGCCGCTTCGTCGGGGCCCATACCCGTGCAGCCTGGCAAAAACAGGCCGAACAGGTCGCGCGTCTGAACGATATTGCGGATTCGGGTGCCAGCATGGTGCCGGCCGATCGGACGCATGACCATCTCGCCTCGAATTTCTATCATGGCGGCATGCTGCTCGACCGCAGCGGTGCCGTGCATCCGGCAAAACTCCATCACGGTGTCCTTTCGGTTGCCGAGGCGGCCGGCGTCAGCCTGTTCGGCGGTATCAGGGCAGGTGCGATCAGACGGTCGGGAAGCGGGCTCGAGGTCGAGACAAGCGAGCACAGCATCCGCGCCGGGGCTGTGATTATCGCCACCAACGGCTATTCGGGCGACCTCAGCCCGTGGCACCAGCGCCGCGTGGTGCCGGTGCCATCCTACCAGATCGCGACCGAGGAGCTTGGCGCCGAACGTGTAACCGAGCTTTTTCCGACGCATCGGATGATCGCCGACACCAAACGGCTTCTCTACTATTTCCGGCCGTCTCCCGATCGCAAGCGGGTGCTGTTCGGCGGCCGGGCGCGCTATCTCCAGCATGATCCGGCGGCCGGGGCGGCGTTTCTGCGCTCACGCCTGCTGCGGGTGTTCCCGCAACTTGACGGGGTGAAACTGTCGCATGGCTGGTGGGGCAATGTCGCCTATCTTCGCGACGGGGTTCCCCATGTCGGCGAGAGCCGGCCGGAGACGCTTCCCGGCGTGTTCCACGCGCTTGGCTGCCACGGAAGCGGCGTGGTGATGATGAGCTGGCTTGGCCACCGCGCCGGTCTGATGGCGGCCGGCAGCCTGAACCGGCCAAGCGCCTTTACCGGCCGCAGGCTGGACGCCTTTCCGGGCTTTCGCAAGACACCGTGGTTCCTGCCGATGGTTGGCAAATATTATGGTTTCCGCGACTGGCTGGAGCGTCGTCTGGACAGGTAGCAAGGGCGTGTTGCAGGCCACGGTTCCGGTTGACTTGATTTGAAAGCGAGCCCCATACTCGCGCCAAGGGAATAGCGGGTGATTCCGGCGTGCTGTGTGCGAACGGCCCGCTCTGCAATCACCCCGGCTTTAACAAGGAGGGCCCCCATGACACATATTCGCAAGACATCAATTATCGCTGCCGCCGCTGTGCTGGGACTGACGGCAGGTACCGCGGTTGCCAACGAGCTGAATGTCTATAACTGGTCGGACTATATCGCCGAGGACACCATCGCCAATTTCGAGGCGGAGACCGGCATCAAGGTCACCTATGACATGTACGATTCGAACGAGGTTCTGGAAGCCAAGATGCTGGCCGGCTCCTCGGGCTATGACGTCGTCGTGCCGACTGGCGATTTTCTGGCGCGCGGCCGCGAGGCAGGCTCCTATCAGGATCTCGACCTTGGCAAGCTCGGCAATTACAGCCAGCAGGACATGCAGGTCCAGAACTTCGCCAATGACCAGATCGGTGTCGGCAATGCCGGCGCTGTCTATATGTGGGGCACCACCGGTGTGGCCTATAATGTGGCGATGATTGAAGAGCGGCTTGGCGCCGATGCGCCGACAGACAGCTGGGCTCTGGTCCTCGACCCGAAATATGCCTCGAAGCTCGAGGATTGCGGTGTCGCGATCCTTGATGCGCCGACAGACGTGCTGCCGAACGTTATCGCCTATATGGGCGGCAACGGCACCAGCACCGAGGCTGGTGATTTCGAGAAGGCCGGCGAGATCCTGAACGCGGTCCGTCCGCATCTGCGCTACATCCATTCCAGCCAGTCGATCAACGACATCGCGAATGGTGATATCTGCGCCGCCATCATGTGGTCGGGTGACGCCTTCCAGGCCGCTTACCGCGCCGAGGAAGCCGAGAACGGCCACGCCATCGAATATTACATCCCGAAAGAGGGCACCAACCTCTGGTTCGACCATTTCGCCATCCCGGCCGATGCCAAGAATCTGGACAATGCCTACAAGTTCATCAACTACATGCTTCGTCCCGACGTGGCTGCAGCGAATGTGAACTATGTCTGGTACGCCAGCGGCAGCGAGGGCGCGAAGTCTGATATCGATCCGGAAATCCTCGAGCATCCGGGCATCTACCCGACTGCCGAAGCGAAGAAGAGCCTGTTCGTGGTGCCGGTCTATGACGCCCGTCTGGACCGTGCGGTCACCCGCGTCTGGTCGCGCTTCAGCGCCGGCGGCTGATCGCCTCCGACGCCTGTAGAACAACAGCCCGTCGCCGTTCACACCCGAATGGCGGCGGGCCCTTACAGAGGCAGGCAGCCTGCCTGCCGGTAACCGCCAGACACAGGTTGCCCAGCTTTGACCGGATCGCCATTCATCAGGATCAGCAATGTCACGCGCCGCTTTGGCGATGTGGTGGCTGTTGACGATCTCTCGCTCGACATCAACAAGGGCGAGCTTTTCTGCCTTCTTGGCGCTTCGGGATGTGGCAAGACCACGCTTCTTCGCATGCTGGCCGGGTTCGAGAGCGTCGATTCCGGCAGCATCGAAATTGATGGCATCGACATGTCGCGTGTGCCGCCGGCGACGCGTCCGGTCAACATCATGTTCCAGAATTATGCGCTGTTCCCGCATATGACCGTCGACAGCAATATTGCCTACGGCCTGAAACGCGCCGGTCTGCCGCGCGCCGAGATCGAGAGCCGGGTGACCGAACTGCTGCGGCTTGTCAGGCTGTCTGGTATGGGTGGCCGCAAGCCGCACCAGCTGTCGGGCGGCCAACGCCAGCGGGTGGCGCTCGCCCGCGCCCTGGCGCGTCGGCCAAAGCTGCTGCTGCTCGACGAGCCGCTTGCCGCACTCGACAAGAAACTGCGCGAAGACACGCAGTTCGAGCTGGTCGATATTCAGGAGCGGCTGGAAACGACATTCATCGTCGTCACCCACGACCAGGAAGAGGCGATGACGCTGGCAAGCCGGATCGGCGTCATGGATGCCGGCAAGCTGGTGCAGGTGGATTCACCCCGCACCCTGTATGACCGCCCGAAAAACAGTTTCATCGCCGACTTCCTCGGCACGGTCAGCTTCCTTGAGGGCAAGGTAAAATCCGCTGGGGGCGGCATGCTGCAGATTGACGGCCCCATCCCGGTTACCGCTGTCGATCCCGGCGGGTTTGCCGTGGGCGATGAAGTGCGTATGGCGATCCGTCCGGAGAAGATCAGCCTCGCGCGGGAATCCGGCGGCGGTGTGAACGAGGTGAAGGTAACGGTCGAGGACATGGCTTTCACCGGCGTTGCCTCGAATTACCGCGTGGCCGGCCCGGGTGGCTTGCTGATGAAACTGACGCAGCCGAACATGCGGCGCGGCGAGCCGGCGCTGGAATGGGAGGAGACGGGTTACGCCGCCTTCGATCCGGCCGACGTCGTGCTTCTTCGGGACTGACGGCGTGGCGGCGGTCCGGCATTTCCTGACACGCCATGGCCGCCGGCTCGTGGTGTGGCTGCCGCTGCTGTGGCTTGTCGTCTTCTTTGCCCTGCCGCTCGTCGAGGTGGCGCAGACATCCTTTACCGAGCCGCGGCGCGGCATTCCGCCCTTTGCCCCGCTCTGGGGGTTTGGCGAGGACGGGTTCTTCACCAATTTCAATCTCGAGAATTACGGGCTTCTGGTCGAATATTCACAGGATTACCTGCGGCCTGCCGCCAACAGCGTGCGGCTCGCCTTTTCTCGACGCTGATCTGCCTCGTCTTCGCCTATCCGATGGCCTGGTGGATTGCGCGGTCCAGCCCCAGCCACCGGGCGATCCTTCTGGTGCTGGTGATGCTGCCCTTCTGGACTTCCAGCCTGCTGCGGATCTATGCGCTGATCGGGCTGCTGAACACCAACGGCTTCATCAACAGCATGCTGTTGCAACTTGGCCTGATCGAAGCCCCCATTCGCATGATGCAGACCGATTTCTCCATCTATATGGGCATGCTCCTGACCTATCTGCCGCTGATGATCCTGCCGCTCTATGCGGTGATGATCCGGCTTGATGACGACCTTATCGACGCGGCGGCCGATCTCGGCGCCTCGCGGGTCGAGGTGTTCCGCACCATCGTCCTGCCGCTGACCGTCCCGGGGATTATCGCCGGCAGCCTGCTGGTGTTCATTCCGGCGGTCGGCGAATTCGTCATTCCGGCGCTTCTGGGTGGTCCGGAACAGGTGATGATCGGCAAGGTTCTCTGGACCGAATTCTTCCGCAACCGTGACTGGCCTGTGGCCTCGGCCATCGCCGTGCTGCTGCTGGCCATTCTGGCGCTGCCGATCATTTATGCCCGTTACCAGGACGGCCGCGAGACGGCGCTCGACCGCGCCGAAGATGCCGGTCGGGGAGGCGCGGCATGAATCGCGGCATCTCATGGCCGGCATTGTGGCTCGGCATCATCGGCTTCGGCATTCTCTATGTGCCGGTCACGGTGATGGTGATCTACAGCTTCAACAGCAGCCGTCTGGTATCGGTCTGGGCCGGTTTCTCGACAAAATGGTATGGCGAGCTTCTGGAGAATGACGCCGTGCTCGAGGCGCTTGGCAAGTCGCTATGGGTGGCGGTGAACGCGGCAACCCTGTCGACCATCTTCGGGGTGCTGATCGCGCTAGCTTTTGTGCGGCTCGGCAATTTTCGGTTCCGGCTTCTCTTGAGCGCGTTTGCCAGCATGCCGCTGGTGATGCCCGAGGTGGTGACCGGCCTGTCCCTGTTGCTGCTGTTTATCTCGATGGAAAGCCTGCTTGGCTGGCCTGCCGGGCGCGGAATCGACACCATCATCATCGCCCATACCACTTTTGGCATGTGTTTCGCCGCCGTAGTGGTTCAGTCGCGGCTTCGGGATTTCGACATGTCGATCGAGGAAGCGGCCGCCGACCTCGGCGCGCGGCAGCCCTATATCTTTTTCTCGATCACATTGCCGGTGATTGCGCCGGCGGTAATCGCGGCATGGCTTCTTGCCTTCACGCTCAGCTTTGATGATCTGGTTATTGCCAGCTTTGTCAGCGGCCCGGGAAGCTCGACCCTGCCGATCGTCGTCTTTTCCAAGGTCCGTCTCGGGGTGACGCCCGAGATCAACGCGCTGGCGACCATCATGATCCTGCTTGTGGCGGCAAGTGTGGTCATCGCCAGTGCCATCATTTACCGCAACAGCGCCGGCCGCAAGGCGGCCGCCGCGCCCGGAGGATCAGGCCATGAGTCGTGACAGATCGAACGGACAGGGCGGGCGCGGCGACCAGGCATTCCGTGATGCGGACGGGCGCGGCACCTGGCAGGAAATGACCTATGGCGGCGCGATGAGCTTTGCACGCCGCCGCTACAGCCGGGACCTTGCCGGCGCCGACATCGTTGTCAGCGGTATCCCCTATGACAACGCCGTGACCTACCGCCCGGGTTGCCGGCTCGGCCCGCGCGCCATCGGGCCGGATCGGTGCAGCTTGCCGAACTGAAGCATTTCCCCTTCGGCTTCGATCCGTTCGATAGCTTGTCGGTTGTCGATTATGGCGATGCCTTCATCGACCCGCATCACCCGATCGGTGTGTTTGACGCGATTGAATCCCACGCCGACGGCATTCTTGAGTCGGGTGCGATGATGCTCAGCCTCGGCGGTGACCATTCGGTCGCCTATCCGCTGTTGAAGGCGCATGCCAAGAAACACGGGCCGCTGGCGCTGGTTCAGTTCGACGCGCATTGCGACACCTGGCCTGACGACGGCACCCGTTTCGACCATGGCACGATGTTCGCCCGCGCCGCCGCCGAGGGGATTATCGATGTGGCGCGTTCTACTCAGGTGGGGCTGCGCACCTATAACGACAGCGACCACGGGTTTGAAATCCTGACCAGCCCGTGGGTTCATCGCAACGGCATTGATGCTGCCATGGATGTGGTTCGCGAACGTGCCGGTGATGCGCCGGTCTATCTGTCATTCGATATCGACGGGCTGGATCCGGCCTTTGCGCCGGGCACCGGCACACCTGTCGCTGGCGGACTGGCAAGCTGGCAGGGGCTGGAATTCATTCGCGGGCTTGAACCGCTGAATCTCGTCGGGATGGATCTTGTCGAAGTGTCGCCTGCCTATGACCATGCCGAAATCACCGCCATCGCGGCGGCCAGCATGGCCTTTGACTGGATTGCGGTGATCGCGAAGAAGCGCGGCGCGCCGGTCAGCCCGGTTGGCAGGATCTAGAGCTTCAGCCTGTCGCGCAGCTTGAACCAGGCCATGCCAAGCGCCAGCGCCGGCGTGCGCAGCGGGCCACCCGGAAACGGCACGTGGCGAAGGCTGCTCATCACGTCAAAGCGCTTTGAATCGCCGATCACCGCTTCAGCCATGATCTTGCCCGACAGCCCCGACAGCGCCACCCCGTGGCCGGAAAATCCCTGCACGAAATAGATATCGTCGTCGGTACGCCCGTAATGCGGGATGCGGTTGACGGTGATGCCGATTCGCCCTGACCAGACCTGTTCGGCCTCGGTCTCGGCAAGGATCGGGAACACAGCTGCCATGCGGCGGCGCAGATCGGCCTCGATATCGCCGAACTGGACATTGGAATAGCTGGCCCGTCCGCCGAAAACCATCCTGTTGTCGGCATCGATACGGTAATAGTTCAGCGCCGCGTTGCAGTCGGCGACCGCCGCGCCGGTGGGCAGCAGCTGTTTCACCAGATTTTCCGACAGCGGCCTTGTCGCAAGGACGGAAGACGTGACCGGCGCCAGCCTCGACTTCATTTCAGGCAGCCCGACATCGGCAAGATAGGCGTTGCCACACAGCAGAACCGTCGGCGCGGTGATCTCGGTGCCGTTTTCAAGGACAAGTGTCTTCTTCTTGCCGCGGCGGATGCTGCGCACGGCCGAATCCTCGCAGATCACCGCCCCGGCAGCGGATGCGGCGGCGGCGAGCCCGTGAAGATATTTCAGCGGCTGGATATGGCCGCAGCCGGTATCGTGCAGCGCGCCGACATAGGCGGTGCTGCCGATATGGGCCGACATCGCATCCTGTCCTTCAAGCCGTGTGAAATGTGTATAGCCGCGGGCTTCCCATTCCGCCTGCTCGGCATCGAGATCGTGCATCTGGCGACCGTGAAGTGCGGCATGCAGATAGCCGAACCGGACCTCGCAATCAATGTCGTACGCCTCGATTCGCGAGGTGACGAGATCGACAGCCTCCAAGCCGGTCTGCCAGGCGATATCTGCATCCTCGCTCGACAGTTGTCGGCTGATCTTGGCAAAATCGCTGGACCAACCCTGGCACAGATGGCCGCCATTGCGGCCCGATCCGCCGGCGCCGACCCGCCCGGCCTCGAGAACGATGACGCGGCGTCCCGCCTCGGCCAGTGTCAATGCCGCCGAAATGCCGGTCAGGCCACCACCGATGATGGCGATATCGGTCTGCGGAACCTGGTCGGGCCGCGGATAGCGTGGCCGCTGTGCAAAGCTGGTTTCGTAGATACTGGTTTCGGACATTGATCTTCCGTTTCTGTCAGGCATGTTCGCACGCGGATGTTTGCGCGAAAGCTATACACAAGGTAGGCTCAGCCAATCTCGGGGATCAAGGTCAAGATGACGGTCTCCGGAACGTCAACATGGCGGGCAAAGGCCCGATAACAACCCGACGGTGCCAACATGACTCTTGACGAGATTTCCACCAACGAATGGCAGGCCATGGATTCGGCGCATCATATGGCGCCATTTACAGATTACGGCGATCTGCGTCCGAAGGGTGCGCGGATCATTACCCATGCCGAAGGTCATTACATCTTTGATAGTGACGGGAACCGTATCCTCGACGGCATGGCCGGGCTGTGGTGCGTGAATGTCGGATATGGCAGGCCTGAACTGGTCGAGGCGGCGGCAACCCAGATGACCAAGCTGCCCTACTACAACAACTTCTTCCGCACAAGTAACCAGCCTGTGGCAGAGTTGTCGGCGAAGCTTGCCGAGATCACGCCGGACGGGCTGAGCAATGTCTTCTATGCCAATTCCGGTTCAGAAGCGAACGACACCATCATTCGCATGGTCCGTCATTACTGGGCGCTCGAGGGCAAGCCGGAAAAGCGGGTCATCATCAGCCGTGACTTCGGCTATCACGGCAGCACGATCATGTCGGCCAGCATGGGCGGCATGTCGGGAATGCATGAACAGGCTGCGAACGAGCCGGATTTTGCCCATATCAGGCCGCCTTACGGCTTCCTTCATCAGGGCAATCAGGACGAGGCCGAGTTCGCCGCCAACGCGGCCAGCTGGCTCGATGACAAGATCATCGAGATCGGCGCCTCCAACGTCGCCGCCTTCGTCGCCGAGCCGATTCAGGGGGCAGGCGGCGTGATCGTTCCGCCGGCAGGCTATTTCAAGCATATTCAGGAGATCTGCCGCCGGCACGATATCCTGTTTGTTGCCGACGAGGTGATCACCGGGTTCGGGCGCACCGGCCAGTGGTTCGCCAGTCAGACGATGGAACTGGAGCCGGACATGATGGCGCTGGCCAAGGGCCTGACATCGGGATATGTGCCGATGTCGGCGGTGATGGTCGGCGACCGGGTCGCGAACAAGCTCGTTGCGGATGGCGGCGAGTTCTATCACGGCTTCACCTATTCTGGGCATCCGGTGGCAGCTGCCGTTGCGCTGGCCAATCTCGAGCTGATCGAGCGCGAGGACATGATCACGCGCGTCCGCGAGGATACCGGCCCTTATCTTGCCGAGGCGCTTGCCCCGCTTGCCGAACACAGGATTGTCGGAGAGATTCGCACATTCGGTGTGCTGGCTGCGATCGAGCTGGTGAAAAGCAAGGACGGGCCCGAGATGTTCGAGGACACCGGCGCGACAGGTGTGATCTGCCGTGACCATGCCATAGACCGCGGGTTGATGATGCGTGCAGTCCGTGATGCCATGATCCTGTCGCCGGCGCTGACCTACAGCCGCGCTGATATCGACGAGACAGTGCGGATCGCGGCACAGGCGCTGGATGCCACCGCCGACCAGCTGGGGCTGTAAACCGGCTTTAAATCCGCCACCACAGGAGACGTCAGATGACGTTCGACATGACCAGCTGGCTGAAAGATCAGTCGATCACCGAGGTTGAATGCCTGGTCAGCGATATTGCCGGCATTCCACGCGGCAAGATTCTGCCCGTGCATAAATTCTCCGGCGCTGCCGGGGCCGGCGGGCTGCGCCTTCCCGAATATGTGTTCGGCCAGTCGGTCACCGGTGCCTATCTGGATTCCGAAGTGCTGAACGAGATCGGCGCGGATGTCATCCTGCGCCCTGATCCGGACAGTTGCCGGCTGGTGCCATGGTATGCCGAGCCGACGGCGCAGATCATTCACGACGCCTATGACCATAAGGGCGCGATTGTTCCCTTCTCGCCGCGCGCGGTGCTGAAGCGGGTGCTGGGGCTGTTCGAGGATGCCGGGCTGTCACCCGTGGTGGCGCCGGAGCTGGAATTCTTTCTTGTCGAGCAGAGCGCTGATGCCAACGCGCCGCTTGTCACGCCGACCGGCAAGTCGGGTCGTCCGGAAAAGGCGCGCCAGGCCTATGGCATCGATGCGGTGAACGAGTTCGATCCGCTGTTCGAGGACATCTATGACTATTGCGATGTCCAGAAGATCGATATCGACACGCTCAGCCACGAGGCCGGCGCGGCGCAGATGGAAATCAATTTCAATCATGGCGCGGCGCTCGAGCTTGCCGACCAGGCTTTCCTGTTCAAACGCACGGTCCGGCAGACGGCCCTGAACCATAATGTGCATGCCACCTTCATGGCCAAACCCATGCAGGAACAGCCCGGCAGCTCGATGCATCTTCATCTCTCCGTCAAGGAGACGGCCACCGGGCGGAACCTGTTCGTTGGCGAGGATGGCAGCGAGAGCGATGAATTCTTCCATGCGCTTGCCGGCATGCAGCGCTATCTGGCAGGTGCGATGGCGCTGATGGCGCCTTACGTCAATTCCTACCGCCGTCATTCCCTGACCGAGGATTCGCCGACCAATCTGGCCTGGGGCATGGACAACCGCACCGTCGGCCTTCGTGTGCCGGTCGGTGATCCGGCCAACCGCCGGATCGAGAACCGGGTGCCGGGCGCGGATGCCAACCCCTATCTGGCGATTGCGGCAAGTCTTGCCGCCCTGTGGCTT
Source organism: Alphaproteobacteria bacterium (assembly GCA_038144055.1). Classification (GTDB taxonomy): domain Bacteria; phylum Pseudomonadota; class Alphaproteobacteria; order Puniceispirillales; family Puniceispirillaceae; genus UBA8309. The sequence continues at coordinate 92,147 of JAYQNB010000005.1, forward strand.
GGCCTTCAGGAAAAGCGCCGCCCGACCCGCCCGCTGAAGGACAGCGGCGAGGATCTGGCGACATTGCCGCGCAACCTCGATATTGCTCTCGACGCGCTGGAGAAGGCGAGCCCGCTCCATGACGTGCTTGGCGAGGAATTTGTGAAGCTGTTCATCGAGGTGAAGCGCGGCGAGGCGGATGCCTTCCTTGAGGTGATCAGCCCGTGGGAGCGCGAATATCTGCTGCTGAATGTCTGATACGAACCGATGCCACTGCCGCCGGCTGTGCTGACAGCAGCGCCGTGGCCCGAGCCTGCCATTGTCAAATCCGCACCGGAATGCTAGCCACCAACGCGATGGCGTCCGGCGAACTGGCGCCGGCCGGAGGACCACAATGACCGACAGACTTACCATCACACGTCCCGATGACTGGCATCTGCATCTTCGTGACGGGGCCATGCTCGATGCGGTGACGCCTGATACGGCGATGCATTTCGGCCGGGCGCTGATCATGCCCAATCTGGTGCCGCCCGTGGTCACTGGCAGTGATGCGTCGGCCTATCGCGACCGCATCCTGGCGGCCTGCCCGGACGATGCCTCCTTCACGCCGATGATGACACTCTATCTGACCGAAGGGACAGACGCGGCCGATCTGGTCGCCGCGGCACGGGACGGCATCATCACCGCGGTGAAACTCTATCCGGCCGGGGCAACCACCAACTCTGCCTCCGGCGTGCGCGATATCGACAGGGTAATGCCGGTGCTGGAGGCAATGGCCGAGGCCGGTGTGCCGCTGTGCGTTCATGGCGAGGTCACCGATTCCGAGATCGACATCTTCGACCGCGAGGCTGCTTTCATCGACCGTGTTCTCGACCCGCTACGCCGCCGCCTGCCTGCACTGCGCGTGGTGATGGAACATGTGACCACCTCGGACGGCATCGATTATGTGCGTTCGGGCGGCGAGTCCATCGCGGCGACGCTGACCACGCATCACCTGTTCATCAACCGGAACCATATTCTGGCAGGCGGGATCAGGCCGCATTACTACTGCCTTCCGGTTGCCAAGCGCGAGACGCACCGCCTTGCGCTTGTCGCGGCGGCGATCTCGGGCGATCCGTCCTTCTTCCTCGGCACCGACAGCGCGCCGCATCTCGATACCGCCAAGCTGGCGCCCTGCGGCTGTGCCGGTATCTATACCGCGCCCAACACGCTGGCCTGCCTTGCGCAGATTTTCGAAAACGAGGGCGCGCTCGACAGGCTGGACGGTTTTGTCGCCCGGCACGGGGCAGCGTTCTATGGCGTTCCGGTCAATGACGGCACGGTGACGTTGGTACGCACCGCCACGCCGCAACCGGTGCCGGATGACCGGAAGACACCTGAAGGCCAGTTGACCGTGTTTGACCCGATAGTGCCCATCCACTGGACGGTGGAAGGCTAGAGAGGCGTTCCGACCCCGGCCTTGGCCTCTGGGATGGCAGGCTGGCGTGCCATCGCTTCGCGCCGGGTGATATAGGCAGTCGATACGAAGATCACCGAACCGCCGATCCAGATCCAGATGTCAGGCCATTCGCTGAAGACAAGCCAGGCCAGAATGACGGCAAAAGGCAGCTTGGCGAATTCCAGCGGCTGCAGGCTGGTGATTTCGACAAGCCCCACGGCGCGGGTGAACAGCACATGCGCCGCCGTTCCCGACATCGCCATCCCCAGAGATAAATCCAGGCTTCTGCCGTCGGCCATTCCCAGACAAACAGCATCGGCACAAAGGCGATCGGCGCCTGCAGCATCACCATCCAGAACACGATGGCCGAGGCCTGCTCGGTCTCGGTCATCTTCTTGACGATCAGGGTGGCGGCCGCAATCGACAGGGCGCTGACAAGCGCCAGCATCGCGCCGAGCGAGACATCGACCAGTCCCGGCCGCAGAATGATCAGCGCTCCGACAAAGCCGACGCCGATGGCCATGATCCGGCGGATGCGGATCACCTCGCCAAGGAACAGCGCGGCACCGATGGTGACGAAAATCGGTCCGGTGAAGGATAACGCCGTCATTTCGGCAAGCGGGATCAGCGTCACCGCGGTGAAACCGCTCACCATGCCGACGAAATTGATCGAGGCGCGCCCGAAGAACAGCCGCTTTCGGTTCATTCTTATACTGGGCAGCCCTTTTCGGATCAGCACAGGCGCCATGATCAGTACTGCCAGGAAATTACGAAAGAACACCACCTCGATCACCGGCACGAATGCCGAAGACAGGCGGATGCATATTCCCATGGTGGTGAACAGGAACAGCGCAAGCATCATCATCAGCGACGCCTGAAGCGTCACTGGCATGGATTGAAATCGGCTGATCAAGATCGGGTGTCCGTGGTTACGGCGGCAGAATGCCGGCCGGTCGTTCATTACCGCACAGCACCCGTGAAAAGGCAATCAGACCTGATGGTGGCGAGGGACGTGTCAGCCGTTCAGCTTGGTCTCGGCCCACTGGGCCAGCACCGCGCGGTAGCGGGCGTCCTCCGGCGCCACGGACGGGTGCGTGGCCAGCGTGGCGGCGTAGGCGGCAAGCGGTTCGGGCAACGTCACCGGCAGATCCAGCAGATCCTGCAGCAGCGCAATGATGCCGAAGCTGGCGACAAATCCGCAATCGGCAATGGCAAGGTCCCGTCCCGTCATCAGCGGAGCCGGGCTGGCGATAATGGCAAGCTGGTCCAGGCGGTCCTGAAGAAGACGGGCATTGGTCGAGATATAGTCCGCGTCACGCGTCGCCGGTGCCACCTGCCCGAAATAGCCGCGGATCACCGGCTCCAGCCTGGTGTCGTGAAAGCGCGAGATTTCACGGGCACGGGCGCGGGCCTCGGGATCGGTCGGCATCATCGGCGGGGCCGGGACACGCTCGTCCAGATATTCGGCAATGGCCTCGGAATCGGCAAGCTTCAGATCGCCATCGATGATTGCCGGTACGGTGCCCGACGGGATAACCGCGCGATAGGCCGGGCTGCCATAGCCGTCCGGCGGGGCAAGCTCGGTCCATTCGATTCCCTTATGCGCGAGGATGATGCGCACCTTGGCGCCATAGCTGCTGACCGGAACGTTATAGAGGGTGATCATGGGCTGTCCCTGTGGAAGGCGGCGTGAGGGTGGCGTGAAGGGGCCTAAGTGGCGACGACAAAAAAAGGCGGGACACAGGGTCCCGCCTTTCTTCGTTTCAGGCAAGCGTCAGTTGGACAGCTGCCACTTCTTGCCAAGCGAGTCGAAGAAACCGCGCTCGGTCTTCAGCTTGATCCAGGTGTTCACATAGTTGATCCACACCTGGTCGCCCTGCGGCAGAAGCATCGCGATCGGTGTCGGTGCCTTTGGCGCCGAAACCGGTACGACCATCATCTGCGGGTACTTGGCGACGAGCTTGTAGGCCTCGACATTCGATGTGATATGCGCATCGGCGCGGCCGGCCAGAACTTCCTGGAAGTCACGCGCCGGGGCCTCGACGATCTTGTGTGTGGCGTTCGGGAAGAACTGCTTCACCTGCTTTTCCTGCGTGGTGCCGAGGGTGGCTGCAACAGTCACCTCTGGCTTGTCGAGGTCGGCCCAGTCAGCGAACTTGCCCTCGTTCTTCTTCAGCGTCAGTGGCACGGTGGCCAGCGAGAAATAGCTGTTCGAATAGCCGGCTGCCTTGGCGCGGGCCGGCGAGATCGAGGCTGAACCGGTCATGTGGTACTTGCCGGAAACAACGCCGCTGACGAGGGTCTTCCAGTCGGTGGCGACAAATTCCAGCTTCACATCAAGGTCCTTGGCAAGCTCGGTCATGACGTCGATGTCATATCCGGTATAGCTGTTGGTGGCCGGGTCCTTCATGGTCATCGGGTTCCAGTCGCCGGTCGTGCCGACTTTGAGAACGCCGCTCGACAGGATGTCCTGCAGGGCGCTTTGCGCATGGGCCGGCACGGCGGCGCAAGCCAGTGCGACGGCAGTGAATGCGAGCTTCAGAAACTTCATTGGATAGCTCCGTTTTAAGAAAGGTAAGGGGTGCGACAATCTGTCATGGAAATGGTTACAGGTCAGATGGTCATTGTCACCTTGTCTCTGCAACCGCTCAGGACGAATTTATGGGAAACCGGCAAGAAGAATGATGATCTTGGCTGTCCGGTCCCCGATGTTCATGTCGAGTTTTCCTCGCTGATGCGTCTCTCGACCATCTTGCGAAACCGCATCGCACCGGCATCGATGCCGAGATTGATGTGGCGGGTCCGGCTAGTCTTCATGCCCTTGTGAACTTCGGTCAGCACGTCACGGTCCTCGATGAAGGCAGCCTTCGCCCCCTCGAACATCCGCTTCGAAATCTCCTCATTGTCAGGGTCCGAATTGCGATGCTGGAACCAGAAATACCGGGTGTTGTCGGCATCGACGGGCGTCATGAAATTGTAGGAGATGTTCAGGAACGCGTCGTCGGGCAGGTTGTCGTTGTCGCCTCCGGTCCCGGCGCGGGTGTAAACCGACATGTTGATTGCGGTCGATGGCAGGCGGCATTCGTAATGCTGCTTGCGGTCGCAATTGCCGGAGAAGGGCAGGATCGGTTCGTAATAGGGCGGCGGCGGCGCATCCATCACCCAGCGCGAGACGATGATCCCGTCATCCAGCTTTTCAAGATCAAGCGGCAGGTTGCCGGTGCCGGCCCCGGCAAAGGACGAGACATGAACCCATGCCACATGTGACGGGTCGAGAAGGTTGTCGACGACATAAAGATAATGGCAGGCGATATCCATGCTGCCGCCCTGCGTGCGCCCCCATGCCGGATTGTCATAATTCGGGATTTCGAAGATTTCGTCCGGGTCGGCCTTGTCGGCATCGCCCATCCAGATCCACAGGATGCCCCAGCGGTCCTCGACCGGGTATGACCGCACGGTCACAGCCGGCGGCGGCCCGTCCTGGGTTGGCGCGCGGACACAGGTGCCGCTGCAGTCAAAGGTCAGCCCGTGATAGCCGCATTCGACCGTCTCGCCGGTCAGCCGGCCTTTTGACAGTGGCAGCTTGCGATGCGGACAGGCATCTTCAAGTGCGGCGGGCATACCGGCCTCTGTGCGGAAGATGACAACCGGCTCGTCAAGAATCCGCAGCGGCGTCAGCGCGTGGGTGAAGTCCTCGCTCCATCCGGCGACATACCAGCAATCCCTGATGAAATCCTGTTCGATGTCGGTCATGCGCCTACCCGTCTATGCCGCATGGCGCGCTCGGCGTCGCAAAGGCCGCGGCCAGTTCCGGAAAGGCGTCCAGCACACGGGCTGTGGCCTCGAACCTTTCGGGATGCAGCTTGCCGTTTTCCCACAGCGCCACACCATCGATGCGGATCGTCGGGTCCAGAATCATCCAGCAGATTTCGCCGGGCGGGCCGGTGCCGCAGGTGTGGAAATGCAGGATGCGCTGATGCTGGAACACGGTTGCCGACCAGCGCAGCGGGTCGGCGGCAGCGCTTCCCTCATAGGCCATCAGCGGGTGTATGCCGGCATGCCATGAATCGATGTTGTAGGCGTCGAGCCCGAACCTGTCGGCCACATCGGCGTAGTGGGCCTCGACGGCCGCCACCATATCCGGCGCGCCGGTGAAGCTGGTGATGCGATTGCCCTCGAAATGCGCGGTGACGGGTGTGTCGATGGCAAGACATTCGGGATCGTAAATCCGCGATCCGGTCGGGGTCAGGTAATTCGTCAGCACCGCCTTGCCGCGAAAGCCGTCATTCAGGACGGGTTGCGGAATGCCCAGCGGGAAGCGGCTGATGATCACTTCGCTCCCCGCCGCGCCGGAGGCGGCCGGGCTTCCTTGGAAATCGGTGCCGCGCGGGCAGGTCACGGCGATATGTCCGGCCGTCAGGGTGACCTCGTCGATGGCAGCCTTCATCAGCCGCATCGCATGATGGTCGAGGCGGCCATACCCGCTTTCCAGCATGCCCTCGTCCAGCGCATAGCTCATCACGCAGGGCGGACCCGTATAGTGCCAGTTGAACCGCCCCTGGTCGCCGAGGCGCGAGAAGAACACCACCCGGTCGGCTGCGTTCATCGCCGCCTGCACCTCGGCGTTCGGCCGGTTGCCCGGAAGCCCGACCACCATCTTGGTGACATCTGCGCCGCGCGCCGCAAGCTCGTCGCACACCAGCTGCGGCGCAGCCGCGTCATACCAGCCATATTTCGGATCTTCAGCAACGACCAGCACGGTCAGCCCGGCAACATCGCCGATGCAGTTCTCGACAAGATTTGCCGCGCCGCTGTCACCCGTACGAATGGTCCCGGCCGGTGGCGGCGATGTCTCGAACAATGGCCTGGCCTGGTAATTCATGATATCCCCCCAAACATCAGTCGGCGTAATAGCCGACGATGTCCCCCGCCGTTGTGACGCCGAGGCCGTTAATGCTCCGGTTGACATAGTTGAAGTAACAGATGATCTGGTTGGCCTCGAGAATGGCACCGTCATCCAGCCCGGCATCACGAAGCGCGGCCACGTCCGCCTCGACCATTTTGCCGGGGGACAGGGTCAGCTTCTCGGCATATCGCATCAGCGCGAGTTCCGCCCCTTCGAAGGCCTGTTCCGGCTTGCGGCACTGAAGGGCTGTCTCGATCTCGCCGGCACGGGCGGCGTCACCGATCAGATGCGCCGCATTCTTCCAGTGGTTGGCATAGGAATAGGCGCAGTCATTGAGGATCGAGACATAGGAACTGACGGCTTCCTGAAGCCATGTCGGAATGGTGTTGGAGTCATCATGCAGGGCTGCCCGGTAGAGCGTGACATGGCCATGCATGGTGTTCGGGCGCAGCGAATGAACCCGCATGACATTATCGACCGTGCCATGCGGTGTCCGCGCACGGTCAAGGGCCTCGCGCAGGGCGGGGCCGGCATCGGCATCGCCGATCATGTTTATCCAGGCTGCCATGTACCTCCCCCGAGAACAGGCATGTCAGATATGTAGGTGCTAACACGCTAAAACAGCGTGAACCCGCGTCTTCGCGTCGTCAATCAATAACTCGTAATATATGACTGCCAACGGCGCCGAAGACCATTATCCTTGCAAATCCGGCCTGAAAGGCGACATAACTGCGTGCTGGCAGTGCCTTTCTGCCTATGTTCTAACCGGCAGCTTGTTACCTTCAGGGACCCGCCATGCGCGATTCGCACCCCGCCAGATCCACAGCCAGATGCCCCGCCAGATCGCCAGCAGGCACGTCGGCAGGCACGTCGGGTGGTGGCGACACTGCCTTCATCAGCCTTCGCAATGTGGACAAGTATTTCGGAGATTTTCAGGCGCTGGACGATGTCAGCCTGGATATCGGCCTTGGCCAGAAGATCGTCATTTGCGGGCCGTCCGGTTCCGGCAAATCCACGCTGATCCGTTGCATCAACCGGCTTGAGACGCATGACCGGGGGCAATCTCGATCGACGGCGTCACGCTGGATGACGGCGCCGCGGCGCGCGCTGTGCTGCGCAACAATGTCGGCATGGTGTTCCAGCAGTTCAATCTGTTCCCGCATCTCTCGATCCTCGAGAACCTGACCCTTGGTCCGGTGCGGGCGCGCGGTCTCGATCCGCAAAAGGCACGCGAGCTGGCCGAATATTATCTCGAGCGGGTGAAGATTCCCGAGCAGATCGACAAATATCCGCATCAGCTTTCCGGCGGCCAGCAGCAGCGTGTGGCGATCGCCCGGGCGCTGTGCATGGAGCCGCGGATCATGCTGTTCGACGAGCCGACATCGGCGCTCGATCCCGAGATGATCGCCGAGGTTCTGGAAGTGATCGAAGAGCTGGCGGGAAGCGGCATGACGATGATCTGCGTGACCCACGAGATGGGATTTGCCGGCCATGTCGCCGACCAGATGGTGTTCATGGACAATGGCAGGATCGTCGAAATGGCGCCGCCGGACACCTTCTTCTCGAAACCCGAGAGCGAACGCTGCCGGACCTTCCTGCAGCAGATTCTGCGGCACTAGGGGGCGGAGATGAGCTTTCGACGCCTGATATCCCTGTCCGCGCTGTTTCCGGCGCTTCTTTTCCTGGGCGGCTGTTCCGGCAACTGGGGATGGTATGTGGTCAACCCTTCGACCCCGGCCGGCCAGCGCAACCTGCTGTTCCTCCTCGACGGGCTGTATTACACCATCGCCCTGTCGGTGACGGCGATCCTGATCTCGATCATTCTCGGCCTTCTGGTCGCGCTTCCCGGACTGGCAAGCCAGCGACCGGCACGTGTGATCAACCGGGTCTATGTCGAGCTGGTGCGGGCTGTGCCAATCCTTGTGCTGATTCTATGGGTCTATTACGGGCTGCCGCAGGTGGCCAGTATCTCGATCTCGGTCTTCTGGGCCGGGGTGCTGGCGCTGGCGATCTCGGACAGCGCCTTCCAGGCCGAAATTTTCCGTGCCGGCATCCAGTCGATTGACCGGGGCCAGCACGAGGCGGCGCATTCCATCTCGCTCAGCTATGTCGACAAGATGCGCTACGTGATCCTGCCGCAGGCGATCAAGCGCATCCTTCCGGCCCTTGGCAACCAGCTTGTCTATATGCTCAAAATGTCTTCGCTGGTGTCGGTGATCGGCATGGAAGAGCTGACCCGCCGCGCCAACGAGCTGGTTGTGACAGAATACCGGCCGTTGGAGATCTATACCGTTCTCGTGCTCGAATATCTTGTCCTGATCCTTGTGGTATCGGCGGCTGTACGCTGGTTTGAAATGCGGATGGGTGCCGCCGACAAGCGCTGACCCGTCCGGCGGGACAGTGATCAGGGTGAACATCGATCCGGAAGGGCAGACAGATATGACCGAAACAACCAACAGCGTTCGCGCCAGCCTTCAATATCTGGCATCGGCAGATGATGGCAGAGCGGTCTATCACGCCTCGCAGGCGGGTGGTGCGGCGGCTGATCATGATGGCAGCTACGATTATCGCGAGGTAGAGATTCGCAACGGGCGGGACCACAGCTTCGATCTCGACAAGGCAGGTTTCATGCTGGTCCCGCATGCCAGCAAACTGCACGATTTCCAAGATGATGATGCCATCGCCGCCATCTATGAGGACGAGGCGAGGGAGCTTGTCAGCCGGATCACAGGCGCGCGACGTGTGGTGATTTTCGATCATACCCGCCGTGCGGCAAGTGACGGGTTGCGGCGGGCCCAGACCATGCGTGAGCCGTCATCCGTGATCCATAACGACTACACCCAATGGTCTGCGGAAAAACGACTGCGCGAAATTCTGCCTGACGAGGCCGAGGCGCTGATGACGCGGCGTTTCGCCATCATCAACATATGGCGCTCCATCGCCGGCCGTGTGGAGAGCCATCCGCTTGCCTTTGCGACAGCACCTCGCTGGCCGACGGCGATCTCGTCGAGGTGACGCGCCAGGCGAAAGACCGGGTCGGCCAGATCCAGATGGCACGGTTCAATCCGGGGCATGAGTGGTACTATTTCCCGGCGATGGAGACCGGCGAGGCGGCGCTGATCAAGACCTATGATTCGGCCACCGACGGGCGCAACCGCTTTACGATCCACACCGCTTTCGACGATCCGTCATCGCCGCCCGACGCCGCGCCGCGCCAGAGCATCGAGACCCGCTGCTTCGCCTTTTTCTAGGGTGGCGCGGATCGCGTACCGCCAGTCGCCTCGGGGGCTTGAAAACAGCGCCGTTCAACGCGATGTAACAGGGGTCCGGCTGAAGCTCGGAACAAGACCATTTTCGCAAAGGAGGGGAGCCGTTTGCGCCAGTACGCCGGGATGATCGCATCGCGGCGGGAAGGACTGTTATGACGCGACCTCTCTCCATCTGCTGGTTCCGCCAGGATCTGCGGCTCGCCGACAATCCGGCGCTCTGCGCCGCTGCTGCGTCCGGCGACGTTTTGCCCGTCTTCATCCTCGATGACGGCGCGGCCGGAGAGGACCGTATCGGCGCTGCCAACCGCTGGTGGCTTCACCATTCCCTGACCGCACTGAAAGAGTCGCTTGGCGGCGTGCTGCATGTGGTGGCAGGCGATGCGCTGGAGCTGCTCCCCCGCCTTGTCGCCGAGATGGGCGCGAGCGCCGTCCACTGGAACCGCAGCTACGAGGCATGGCGCATCGAGCGCGACAGCAAGTTGAAATCGGCGCTGACGGCTGCCGGGACCGAGGCCGTCAGCCATAATGGCGCGCTGTTGTGGGAGCCGTGGGAAGTGCAGAAGGGCGACGGCACGCCCTACAAGGTCTTCACGCCCTTCTACCGGCGTGGCTGCCTTGCCGCCGCCCCCGCGCGCGCCATTGCATGCACCGCAGATCGGGCTGGCGAGCCCGCCCTCAACCACATCGATCGATGATCTTGACCTGTTGCCTGCCGAGGATTGGGGCGAGATGCTGGCACCGCACTGGCAGATCGGCGAGGCTGGTGCCGAGGCGCGTCTTCAGGCCTTTCTCGATGGTGGCATCGCCGGCTACAAGGAGGGTCGCAACCTTCCGGCAAAGCCCCATGTCTCGCGCCTGTCGCCGCATCTTCACTGGGGCGAGATCTCGGTGAACCGGGTCTGGCACGCGGCGCGCGACCGCAACGATCTGCCGCCAGATGATGTCGATAATTTCTGTTCGGAGCTCGGCTGGCGCGAATTCTCGCACTCGCTTCTCTATTTCAATCCCGAACTGAAGCGTCGCAATCTGCAGACCAAGTTCGACGGGTTCGACTGGCGCGAGGATGACGGCCTGTTGCGGGCATGGCAACGCGGCATGACAGGCGTTCCCTTTGTCGATGCGGCGATGCGCGAGCTCTGGCAGACAGGCTATATGCACAACCGCATGCGCATGGTGACCGGATCCTTTCTGGTGAAAAACCTGCGGCTTCACTGGCACCATGGCGAGGCTTGGTTCTGGGACTGCCTTGTTGATGCCGACCATGCCAACAACAGCGCCTCATGGCAGTGGATCGCCGGATGCGGCGCCGATGCCGCCCCCTATTTCCGTGTGTTCAACCCGGTCACACAAGGCGAGAAGTTCGACAAGGAGGGCGCCTATACACGCCGCTTCTGCCCCGAGCTTGCCGATCTGCCCGACAAATATCTCTTCGCCCCCTGGACCGCGCCGAAAGCCATACTGGACGGTGCTGGCGTGCGGCTTGGCGAGACCTATCCGCGGCCGGTCGTCGATCTGAAACAGTCCCGCGAGGACGCACTTGCCGCTTTTGCCAGGCTGCGCGAGGGGGCTGTCTGATGGCAGGCACGATCCGGCTCGTTCTTGGCGACCAGCTGTCACGCTCGCTGTCCGGGCTGGCTGATCTCGACAAGGAACGGGATGTCGTGCTGATGGCCGAGGTGATCGAGGAAGTCACCTATGTCCGCCATCACAAGCGCAAGGTCGCCTTCCTGTTCTCGGCGATGCGTCACTTTGCCGACGAACTTCGCGAGGAAGGCATCACCGTCGATTACATCCGGCTTGATGACGAGGCCAACAGCGGCAGCTTTTCCGGTGAGGTGGCGCGCGCGGTGACACGGCACGGCGCTGAACGGCTGGTCCTGACCGAACCCGGCGAGCACCGCGTCCTTGCGGCGATGCGTGGCTGGGAGGACGAGCTGGGAATCGATGTCGAGATCAGAAACGACGACAGGTTCATGTGCCCGCCCGGCATGTTCGAGAGCTGGGCCGAGGGGCGCAAGCAGCTTCGTATGGAGTTCTTCTATCGCGAGATGCGCCGTCATCATGACGTGCTGATGGAGGGTGGCGATCCGGTTGGCGGAAAGTGGAACTACGACGCTGACAACCGTGGATCCCCCGACCTGACGCTGACCGTGCCGAAGCCGACATTCTTCGCGCCTGACGAGACCACCGCCGAGGTGCTGGCCCTCGTCGCCGAACGCTGCGCCGGGCATTTTGGCGATCTTGATGATTTCGGCTTTGCCGTCACGAGGGAGCAGGCGCTTGCCGTCCTCGACGCCTTCATCACCGAGAGGCTGCCGCTGTTCGGCACCTACCAGGACGCGATGATCGCGGACGAGCCGTGGATGTATCACAGCCATATCGGCTTCTATCTGAATTCAGGGCTGCTGCTTCCCGGCGAGGCGGTGCGCGCCGCCGAGGCTGCCTGGCACACCGGCCATGCGCCACTGAACGCGGTCGAGGGTTTCATTCGCCAGATTCTGGGCTGGCGCGAATTTGTGCGTGGCATCTACTGGCTGAAGATGCCGGATTATGCCGCCATGAACTTTCTTGAGGCGCATCGCCCGCTGCCGGATTTCTTCTGGAGCGGCGATACCGGCATGAACTGCATGCAACAGTCGATCGACCAGACGCGCCGGTTTGCCTATGCCCACCATATCCAGCGGCTGATGGTGCTGGGCAATTTTGCGCTGCTGGCGGGGATTGATCCGGCCGAGGTGAATGAATGGTATCTGGTGGTCTATGCCGATGCCTATGAGTGGGTGGAACTGCCGAATGTGTCGGGCATGGTGCTGTTTGCCGATGGCGGCTATCTCGCCAGCAAGCCCTATGCCGCCGGCGGCGCCTATATCAACCGCATGTCGAACTATTGCAGCGGCTGCACCTACAAGGTGGCGAAGAAGAATGGCGAGGAGGCCTGCCCCTTCAACTATCTTTATTGGGATTTCCTGATCCGCAACCGCGACAAGCTTGGCGGCAATGCGCGGATGGGAATGATGTACCGGTCGCTTGACCGCATGGCACCTGAAAAGGTCGAGATGATCCGGGCCGACTCGGCGCGATTCCTTGACCGGGTGGTGCCCGAGACCGAAAGGAGTCTGACATGAGCTATCGATCCAGGGCGAAATCCCCGGGGTGGGTTCGGCGGATCGCCGGATATCTGGTCACGGCGATGGTGACGCTTGGCCTGCTGGCCGGGCTTTCCGCCTGCGCGCGGCGCGATGTATCGGTTCTTGCCGACAGGCAGCCGGCGCTGGACCTTGCCGATTTCTTTGCCGGCGACAGTGTTGCCTACGGCATTTTCGAGGACAGGTTCGGCAATCTGCGCCGCCAGTTCCGGGTGAATATGACCGGTACGGTCGAGGGCGATACCCTGACGCTGGTCGAGGATTTTCTCTATGATGACGGCGAGCGTGCCGACCGCACATGGGTGATCCGCAAGACCGGCACCGACGAGGGTGGCATCGTCAGCTATGAGGGAAGTGCCGCCGATGTGTCAGGCACCGCCAGCGGACGTGTTGCCGGCAACGCGCTGAATTGGGAATATGACGTGGTTCTGGAAATGTCCGGCAGCGAGGTAAAGGTTCATTTTGACGACTGGATTTACCGTCAGGATGAAGATGTTGCGATCAACCGCGCCTTTATCAGCAAGTTCGGCATCGAGATCGGGTCGGTGACCATTGTCTTCCTGCGTGGCAGGACGGCGGCGGCTGTCGGTCCGCTTGATCTGGAAAACTGGCCGCAATAGGCCGCAACAGGAGGTAGCACATGCTGGTTCCGCGCCGTTCGCTGATCGCCGCCCTGTTCGCGCTACCGGCTGCGCTGGCCCTGCCGGGCAGGCTGCTGGCGGATACGCTGCCCGAGATCATACCGACGGCGAAGAAGGTCGGCGAGGCCCGGTTCAAGGTTTTTCTCTTCAAGATCTATGACGCCGAGCTGTTCGCGCCAGATGGCAGGTTTGACCGCAAGGGTCCCTATGCGCTGCGCCTGAACTATCTTCTCGATGCGAAGAAGGACCGGATCATTTCCTCTACGGTGAAGGAAATGAAACGGCAGAAGGCGGCAAGCAGCAAGGTGATCGAAGGGTGGGTGCCTCTGATGGAGGATGCCTTTATCAGCATGGACAAGGGAAGCTATGCCGATTTCATCCATACCGGCGACGGCAGGCTGCTGCTGACGGCCAATGGCAAGCCTGTCAGCGAGATCACTGACAGGCGATTTATCACCGCGCTGATGAATGTCTGGCTGGGGCCGAAGGTGCGTGACAAGGAATTTCAGGACAAGCTGATGGGCCGGGTGAAATGAAGCTCGGTGCCTTCTTCTTCGAGATTCTGCCGCTTCTCGCCTTTTTCGCAGGGTATCAGTATTTCGGGCTGATCGTTGCGGCCGCGCTGTCTGTGGGCTGCGGCGCTGTGGTTCTGGCGATCGCATGGGTTCGCGAGCGCCGGATGGCGGCCTTCCCGCTGTTCTCGCTGGCGATGTCGGCGGCCTTTACCGCGGTCGCCTGGTGGGGCGGTGACGGATTCTTCATCAAGATTCAGCCGACCATCTTCAATGGGCTGTTCGCCGCTGTGCTGCTTGGTGGCTGGCTTGCCGGACGGGCGATGATGCGGGTGTTTTTCGAGCGCCAGTTCTTCCTGACCGACGATACCTGGCGCCGGCTGAGCTTTCGCTGGGGGTGCTTCTTCCTGATCCTGGCAGTGGCGAATGAAATTGTCTGGCGCGGTTTCAGCGAAGCCGACTGGGTGTTCTACAAGACCTTCATCGCGGCCCCGGCCAGCTTTGCCTTCATGATGGCGCAGCTGCCGCTGACCCTTCGTGGCAGGCTGCCCTCATCCGAGACGCTGTCAGCCGATGAGGCTCAGTAAGGAATGACGGTGCCGTCATAGGCGAACAGCGTGCCGGTATCGGCCGGTGTCAGCCCGTCCAGCACCCGCCACAGGCGCGCTGCTGAATCATCGGCCGTGAACAGCTTGTCCGCCGGCACATTCCCCTGAAACGGCTTTGACAGGTCCGTATCGACGGTGCCCGGATGCAGTGTCGCCACACAGCCATTCGGGTTGGCGCGCGCAAGCTCTATCGACAGGGTGCGCATCAACTGGTTCAGCGCCGCCTTGCTGGCGCGGTAGCTGTACCAGCCGCCAAGCCTGTTGTCGGAGATCGAGCCGACCCGCGCCGAGATGGCGCTGAACTGCAACGGGTGATCACCCTTGAGCAGCGGCCATAATTCGCGCGCCAGCAGGACCGGGCCGAGCGCATTCACCCGGTAGAGCGTTACCAGCGCTTCGGCGTCGATATCGGCAATCCGCTTTTCCGGGTTGATCTCGCCCTCGCGCAGGATGCCGGATGTGCAGATCACCCGGTCGAGCCGTGGCACAAGCGCCTTGATTTCGTCGGCCGCGTTCCGGATGCCGGCATCATCGGTGATATCAAGAGGAATGAAGGTCACGCGGGCGTCGCCGCCAAACTCGGCATGGGCGGCGGAATTGCCCGGATCCCGCGCGGTGATAACAAGCCGCTCGGCACCTGCCGTCAGAGCCTGGCGCGCGAGTGCCAGCCCGATGCCGCGTCCGCCTCCCTGTATAAGTATGTTCACTATCTTGCCTCCGGTCCTTCGGCAGCCTGTGGCTGTATTTCTGGCGGCTGGATGGCGTGACGCCATGTCACAAGCCCGGCGCACCGCCGCATGATTGCAGATGTGGGCGCGGCGCCCCATCTACACAAGACACAGCGTCAAGGAGACCGTTATGCCGAAGATGAAGCTTCTGCTGCCGATCGTCGCCGCAATTGCCGGCCTCGTCCTGATTTCGTTCAGCGCACGTGCTGCGGACCTCGTGGTTCCCGATCCGTCGATCGCGCCCGAAGAGGTGGTCGCCATCCAGATGAAGGCGCTTCAGTTCAACGACAATCCGAAGCCTGATTTCGGCATCGCGCAGACCTGGAATTTCGCGCATCCGCGCAACCGCGCGATGACCGGCCCTCTGCCGCGCTTTGCCGGCATGCTCAAGGGCCCGGCCTATGGCCAGATGCTGAACCATGCGAGCCACCGCATCGTTCCGGTGCCGGGCGACGGCGACCGGGTCAATTTTGATGTCTTTATGGAAACCAGTCGCGGCAACGTGCTGTTTTTCAACTGGGCCGTCGAACTGGTGAAGGGTGGCGAGTTTGACAATTGCTGGATGACAGTGGCGGTGTCGATGCCGCGTCCTGCCGGTCAGGGCAGCTGATCAGCCGGCACCATCTGTGGTGGCGCGGGCTTGTACCCGCTCGCGCCAGAAAGTGAACAATCCGGCGGCGATGACGATCCCGCCGCCGGTCAGCATCGCAGCCGTCACCGGGTCGGCAAAGAACAGGAAACCGACCACAGCCGATGTCACAACACCGACATAGGCAAAGGGCTGCAGCACGCTGGCCTCGGCCATGTCGAACGCCTTGATCAGCAGGAAATGCCCGCCGGTGCTGGTCAGGCACAGGGTCGCCATCCACATCCAGTCATTGCCCTGAAGGGGGCTCCATGCCAGCGGCACGACAAGGCTCATGCCGGCGGCGCCGACAATGCCCGTCCAGAAAAAGCTGGTCTCGGCACTGTCATGGCGGGCCGCGATGCGGGTCATGATGCCATAGGCGGCGAACTGGATCGCCCCGACCAGCGGGATGATCATCTGCGGGCCGAACGGGCTGCCGCGCGGGTCCAGCGCCAGCGCCACACCGCCGAATCCGGCGCTGATCGCCAGCCAGCGTCGCCAGCCGACACGTTCCCCCAGAAACGGCACCGACAGGGCTGCAACCATCAGCGGATAGCTGGCAAAGATCACCTGATATCCGACAAGCCCGACCACAGTGAAGCCATAGACAGCGGTACAGATCTGCGTGATCAGCAGCAGGCCGCGCAGCGTCTGGAAGACCGGCCGCTTGCTTTTCGCAACGTGGCGGATTCCGCCCGGCCTTGTCGCGGCAAAGGCCAGAACGAACAGCGCGAAGAACCAGAACCTGATGGCAATGACGGTGACCGGGCCATAGCTTTCGGCCAGCAGCCGTGACAGCCCGTCCTGTGCCCCGAAGGTCAGCGACGCGCCGATCATCAGCAGGATTCCGGCCTGGGTGGCGCGGGCTGACGGCGTTGCTGTCACGATGGACGCCAGTCGATCGGCGTCATGCCGTGCTGTTCAAGCCAGGCATTGGCCGCCGAAAACGGGCGGCTGCCGAAAAAGCCGTTTGATGCCGACAGGGGCGATGGATGGACGCTTGTCAGCACCAGATGGCGCTCGCGGTCGATCACCGCGCCCTTGTCCTGCGCCTTGCGCCCCCAGAGGATGAAGACGAGGTTCTCGCGCTCGCGGTTCAGTGCCGAGATCACGGCGTCGGTAAAGGGCTCCCACCCCTTGCCCTGATGCGATCCGGCGCGGCCGTCCTCGACCGTCAGGCAGGCATTGAGCAGCAGTACGCCCTGCCGCGCCCAGCTTTCCAGATTGCCGTGACCCGGGTGGGTGACGCCGAGATCTGTGGCCAGTTCCTTGTAGATGTTCTGCAGCGAGGGCGGTGGGGCAACGCCATGCGCCACAGAAAAGCTCAGCCCGTGCGCCTGTCCGGGGCCGTGATAGGGGTCCTGCCCCAGGATCACCACCTTCACCTCGTCGAACGGTGTCAGCTCGAAGGCATGGAAAATCTGGCTTCCCGGCGGGTAGATGCGTTTGCCGGCGGCCTTTTCGGCCCGCAGGAAATTGCCGAGCCCGGCCATATGCGGCGCGGCAAACTGGGCGCCGAGCCGGGCTTTCCAGCTCGGCTCGATCCTGACGTCATGCTGTTGTGCTGTGTCGTCCGACATGTGGCCGAACTTACGCGGCGTTACCCTTCGCGGCAACCTGTGCGGCAGCATAGGTGAAGGCGGCCTCGGTCTGCTGCAGGTCTTCCTCGGTCAGCGCCAGATGCGGGTAGAGCTTCGCCCCTGGCTTGAGAATGCCCTTTTCGCGCACTGCCGCGTTGAAGATGGCGGCATTGTCGGCATCACCCTTCATCATGTCGCGATAGTCACGTACCGGATCGCCGGTGAAGACAACGTCAAACAGGACAGGCGATCCGACAATCTGGTGCGGGATGCCATGCGCGGTGAGCGGGTCCGACATGGCCGCCATAAGCCGTTCGCCATTCGCGTACAGTGTCTCGTAGGCACCGGGACGGCGCAGGATTTCCAGCGTCTTCAGCCCGGCAATCGAGGCCAGCGGGTTGCCGCTCAGCGTGCCGGTCTGGAAGGTGAAGCCTTCCTCGCCAACGGCTGATTTGTCGAAATGGCGCATGATCTCCTCGCGGCCGGCAATCGCCGCCAGCGGCATGCCGCCGCCGATGATCTTGCCGAGCGTGCACAGGTCGGGGGTCACGCCATAGGCTTCCTGCGCGCCGCCATAGGCCAGCCGGAACCCGGTCACCACCTCGTCGAAGATCAGCACGATGCCATGCTCGTCCGCCTTGGCGCGAAGCGTCTCAAGAAAGCCCGGCGCCGGCGGGATCAACCGCTGCAGCGGCTCGACGATGATGCCGGCGATGTCGTCGCCATGCTCGTCGATCAGGGATTCCGCAAAATCCGAATCATTGAAGGGCGCGACAAGCATGCCGTCCTCGACGCTTTCCGGAATGCCGGCCGAATCCGGCACCGCACGCGGGAAATTCTGCAGCCGTGAGGGAGCAAGGCTCATCAGCGCCTCGGCCGACATGCCGTGATAGCCGCCCTCGAATTTCATGATCTTCGACCGGCCTGTATGCGCGCGGGCAAGTCGCATGGCGTACATGTCCGCCTCGCCGCCGGTGCTGACATAACGCAGCTGTTCGGCACAGGGCACCGCATCGCAGATCGCCTCGGCAAGCTCGAGGCCGGCGGCGTTGTTGGCGAAGAAGGTCATGCCGATATCCAGCTGCTCGCGCACGGCGGCGTTCACTTCCTCATGCCCGTGACCGAGGATCATCGGTCCGGAGCTGATCATATAGTCGACATATTCCTTGCCGTTCTCGTCGATGACGCGCGATCCGGCGCCCGACTTGACGAAGAATCCCGGTTCGAAATTGCCAAAGCCGCCTGCCGGCATAACGGCGCGGGCACGTTCGGCGAGTTCTGTCATCGGGCTGTTGTCGGTCATGATCCTGTCCCTATTCGTAAATGGCCACCGGCGTGCCAAGCCGGTCTTCGTCCGGCCTCACGCCGAGACCGGGAGTGGATGGCGGGGTGGCAAATCCGCCTTCATTGCGTGCGCCCTGCCCGGGCACCGGATCGATCGACAGGTGGTAGTGGCACAGCCAGCTTGCCAGCCTGTTGGCATCCGGGGTCGAGGCCGCGAGATGGATCGCCGCTGTATCGGCAAGGGCGCTTCCGCCGACATCCTCGATATGCATCTGCCAGCCGAGCGCCACGCCAAGGTCTCGTACCTGTCGCGCCCTTGTCAGGCCGCCGAACCGGTTCGGTTTCACCTTCACGCCCTGACAGGCGCCCAGACGCCATGCATCGAGATGATCCTGCAACGTGTGCATGCATTCATCAAGCATGATGGGCTGCGGCACACGGGCCGTGACGGCGGCGCACTGGTCAAGCGTCTCGCAGGGCTGTTCCACCCAGTCGCGCGAGGCAACGCTGTTCAGCACGCTGATGGCGGTTGCGGGCTGCCAGGCGCGGTTCACATCGAAGGTGACGTTCTCGCCAGCGGGAAGGGCGGCGGATATGGCGTCCATGCGGGCGATGTCCAGCGCCGGATCGCTGCCGCCGATCTTGGCCGAATGGGTGCGGTAGCCATCGGCGCTGGCGGCGCGGATCAGCGCGATCATCTCGTCCGGCGTGCCGGTCGAGATCGAGGAATTGACCGCAACCGGTGTGGCGTTGCTGCTCTCGCCCCCTCTTATGCCCCCGCTTCCGCCGCCACCAAGACATTGCCAGACTGGCATGCCCGCCGCCTGGCCGAAGATATCCCATGCCGCGATGTCGATGGCCGATTTCACATAGGGGTGCCCGGGAAGCGTGACATCCATCACCGCGTTCAGATGGTCGATGCCGCGCGGGTCGAGACCGATCAGCGCCGGCGCCAGCGTTTCGATCCCGGCGCGCACGCCCGGGCCGTGGGCGGGAAGATAGGTGTGCCCCCACGGGCAGGCTTCTCCCCAACCGCTCAGCCCTGCGTCGGTGTCGATCCTGACGAAGCTACTGTCCAGCCGGTCAAACCGCAGCCTGCCACCGGACAGGTAGTAGGGCTGGCCGAGCGGAAGATCCATCTGCCAGACGGTGATCCGGGTGATTCGCATGCTGCTGGCCTTCATGTTCTTGGGCTGCATGGTGTCAGGCCCCCTCATAGATGGCGACCGGCGCGCCGATGGTGTTCTGGTTGGGCGTGACACCAAGCCCGGGCAGATCTGGCGCGGTAGCACCACCATTGATCACAGGCGCGTCGAATTCGGCGATGCGGGTGCTGACCATGCTTCGCGGGTCCAGCGCACAGCGCAACAGGTGGCGCGGTGTCGACTGTGCCATATGCAGGATGGCGGCAAAGGAAATTTCCGATCCGGTGGTGTCCTGAACCGACATCACCATGCCGGCGGCCGACGCGATGGCCCGCTGGCGTTGCGATGCCGTCAGGCCGCCCTGCTTGCTGATCTTCAGCCCGACCCCGTCACAGGCATCTGTGGCGATGGCGTGGATCAGGTCGGCATCATCCTGGATCAGTTCGTCGAGAAGGATCGGCAGGCGGCAGCGTGAACGAAGTGACAATGTTTCCCGCCAGCTGGCGCAGGGGCCTCGATGACAATGTCCGTGCCTTCGGGCAGATGCGCCAGCATGCGCAGCACGCTCTCCGGCGTCATGCCGCCATTGGCATCGGCAAGATACCACTCGCCCGGCTGCCGGTCGGCAAGGCAGGCGCTGATCCGCTCGGCATCGAGGGCGGGGCCGCCCTCGGCCTCAGCGGCACCGATTTTCACCGAATGGCCGCGAAAGCCCGCTTCGCGATGCCTGGCGACGCTGGCGCGCATGGCATCCGGCGTGTCGCTTCCGATTGGCGAGATCACCGGCACCGGCTCGGCAATGCGTCCGCCCAGAAGATCGCAGACGGCCAGCCCGGCCGATTTGCCGTGCGCGTCCCAGCAGGCGACATCGATTGCCGTCTTTGCCGCCGCATGGCCTGTGAGCACGGTGTCCATGGCGTCCTGAATGCGGTCATGGCATCGCGGGTCGAGGCCGATCACCGCCGGCGCCAGTAGGTCCAGCGCGGCGCGCACCCGCCCGCATGGGCGGCGACATAGGTGCTTCCGAACGGGGTGCTCTCGCCCCAGCCGACTGTGCCGTCATCGCAATGAAGCGACAGGATGGTGGCATCGAACGCGCGGTATTCGCGGCCGCCGGACAGGCGGTAGACGCCGCCGGCATAGGCCAGCTCGGCCTGGTGGACCTCTATGCGCGTGATTTTCATGAATAGACCCTCACCGCCGTGCCGAGGCTGTCGAAGTCGGGCTCGACCCCGAGCCCCGGGGCATCGCCCGGATAGAGCTTGCCGCCGGCCGATGTCGGGCCGCCGATACCGGTGCTTCGGGTGTTGTAGTTCATCAGGTCGGTGGTGTTGACCAGCCAGTCTTCAGGCGTCGAGGCGGCGAAATGGGCAACCGCCGCGGTGGTGATCTCGCCGCCCCAGCTGTCCTCGCTGACAACGGCGATGCGGTTGTCGACCAGATAGTCGCGGACCCGCCGCGCCTTGGACAACCCGCCCAGATTGAAATTTTCAGGCAGCAGATTTCGGCCCCGCGGTCGGCGACGATGCGCTGCGCCATATGAATGCCTGTGACGCATTCGTCCAGTTTCATCGGCAAGTCGCATTTGCGGCGCACCTGCTGGGGTAGCTGTGGCAGGGCTGCTCGAGAATATAGTCGAGGTCGCGGGTGGCGTTGACCACGCGAAGGGCATTGTCGACCCGCCATCCCTGGTTGGCGTCCGCCATCGCCTTCTCGCCGGGCTTGAGCAACGGTACCGTCGCCCGGATGCGGTCGATATCGGCGACCCAGTCTGCTCCGACCTTGATCTGGAACTGGCGGTACCCTGCCTCGCGGTGCCGGTCCAATTCGGCGATGGTGGCCTCGGTATCCTTTTGCGGGGCGACGCGGTACATCGGCGCGCCATCGGTCAGCTTGCCGCCGAGCAGCATCCCACAGGCTGGCCGGTGGCCTTGCCCAGAATGTCCCAGCAGGCGGCGTCGAACGGTGCCTTGGCATAGCCGTGCCCCTGAACCACATGGTCCATGAGCTGCTCGATCCTGCCGAGCTGGCGCGGGTCCTCGCCAATCAGCGCCGGTGCCAGAAGGCGCGCAACACCTTCCACACCCTCGGAATTCGCCACCATATAGTTCTCGCCGCAGGGCGTGAACTCGCCGCAGCCGCTGATGCCGGCATCGGTGTCGATCACCACCACTGTGGATTGCGCCACCTCGATGGCGTTGCCGGCACCCCATCCATAGGCACCGCCTACATAGGGAAGGTGGGTCCGGTGGATGGCGATGCGCGTGATCTTCATGGGCAGACCACGATGTTTCCTGTGTGGGTCTTGGCGATGAAGGCGCGCTGCGCGTCGTGAAGCTCGGCAAGCTCATAGGTCGCGGCAAGTACCGGCTTCACCTTGCCGGCCTCGATATAGCCGATAAGGCGCGGCATCACCTCGCGGTCGATCACGGTCGATCCGGTAAAGGTCAGGTCGCGAAGATAGAAGGTGCGAAGGTCGAAATCGACCATTGGCCCGGCGATGGCTCCGGAACAGGTATATCGGCCGCCGCGCGCCAGCACATCGATCAGCGCCGGCCAGATCGCGCCGCCGACAACATCGGCGACAACGGTGATTTTCTCGTCGGCAAGCGCCGCTTTCAGCTCACCCGGATCACGCGGCAGCAACCTGTCGGCGCCAAGCGCGGCAACATCGTCATGCTTGGCCTCGGATGCCATGGCGACCACGCGGGCGCCGCGAATCTTGGCAAGCTGGACCACCGCCCCGCCGACACCGCCCGATGCGCCAGGAACCAGGACCGTGTCCCCGGCGGTGACGGCCGCGCGGGTCAGCATGCCCTCTGCCGTGGAGTAGGAGCACGAGAAGGTTGCGAGCTCGGCATCTGACAGCGGCGAGTTGACGGCCAGCGCGTTTGTCGCCGGAATGGTCGCATATTCGGCGAAACCACCATCATGCTCGGAGCCGTAATAGCCTGTGCGGTCCTTGTCCAGCGGGTCTGCCGGGTCGCGAAGCCAGTTGTCGGTGATCACCCGCTCGCCAATGCGCGCCGGATCGACACCGTCACCTACGGCAACGATCTCGCCGCAGATATCCGCGCCCTGAAC
The DNA here is from genome assembly GCA_038144055.1 of Alphaproteobacteria bacterium. Lineage (GTDB taxonomy): Bacteria > Pseudomonadota > Alphaproteobacteria > Puniceispirillales > Puniceispirillaceae > UBA8309. Next base: position 115,095 of record JAYQNB010000005.1, read on the forward strand.
TCGCGGAAAGGTCACGGCAGCACCGCCCCATGACGGATCGTCGATTCCGACCTCGTCATAGGCCCCGCCAGTGGTGGCCTCGCTGACCGATTTCGAATACCAGCCGGTCCGCGTGTTGATGTCGGTGTTGTTCAGTCCGCAGGCTCCGACCCTGATCAGTACTTCTCCAGCTGCCGCTGTCGGGACCGGCCAGTCCTCGTGCCATGCCAGCATGTCAAAATCGCCATGCCCCATGGTAACCATGGCTTTCATTGTCTCAGGTATCATCGTCCGCTATCCGTCGGTTCGTGGTAGTAAATTTTGCGGATCCCATGCGGCTTCGCCAAGAACGACCGCCTTGCGCGCCTCGTTCATGACCACGACCTCGAGCGCAGTTCCCGCGACTGCTGCCTCTGGCTTGATATAGGCAAAGGCAAGGACCTTGCCGACAGAATGCCCATAGGCAACCGAGCTTGTCGAGCCGACAACGCGCCCGTTATGCATGACGGCTTCGCCGCCATGGCCGTCGGCCTTGCCGTTGGCATCGATCGCCAGATAGGCGCAGATCCACGGCATGGCACCGGCCTCGGCAGCCTGCTGCGAGGCAATGGTTTCGTCACGGCCGATGAAATCACCGGTCTCGAGATTGACGAACCGCATCACATCCGCCTCGGGAAGCGTGACCTCGTTGGTCAGCTCGCCCGCGCCCTTGAAGCCCTTTTCCATCCGCATGGCGTTCATCGCGAAAGAGCCGTAATTGGCGATACCATGCGCTTCGCCGGCAGCCCATAGCGCGTCATAGACGGCAAGCATGTTTTCGGCCGGGCCGTGAAGCTCCCATCCCAGCTCGCCGGCATAGGACATGCGCAGCGCCCAGACATCATGGCCGGCGATGCTGATCTGCTGCGCCGACAGCCAGCGGAACCCGGCATTGTCGAGGGGGGCGTCTGTGACCTCGGCCAGTACGGCGCGGGATTTCGGCCCTTGCAGCGCCAGCGCGGCCCAGCTGACGGACCTGTTGATCACCGTCAGGCCGTCACCGCCATGATTGGACAGATGGTCGAGAAGCCGCTGTTCGAAGAAGGCGGCGCAGACAAGGTAGTAACGGTTTTCGGCAAGCCTGATGACGGTGACCTCGATCTCGATCCGGCCACGCCGGTTCAGAAGATGCGTCAGGATCACGCCGCCATCCTTGCGCGGCAGCCTGTTGGCGACGAGACGCTGCAGCGCCTCTGCCGATCCGGCACCGGTGACCTCGACCTTGGTGAAGGCGGTGATGTCCATGATGCCGACATTGTTGCGAACGGCTGCCACCTCGGCGCCGACCATGTCATGCACCTCGTTGCGGCAGAAGGAATAATGGTCCTGCTGGGCGACGCCGTCACGGGCGAACCAGCGCGGACGCTCATGCCCGTAGACCTCTTCAAACACCGCGCCGGCATCCTTCAGCCGGTCATAGAGCGGGCTTGGCTTGACGGGTCGGCCGGCAAGGCGGTTGAAATGCGGGAAGGGGATTTCGTGGCGCAGGCAGTAATCCTCCTTGGCCTTGATCACCTGCCAGTCCTTGGTGGCATAGTCGCCGAAGCGGCGCGGATCGAACTCGCGCATCGAGATGTCGGCGGCGCCATGAACCATCCAGCGGGCCAGCTCGCGGGTCAGGCCCGGGCCCCAGCCGATGCCGATCTGGGTGCCGCAGCAGCACCAGTAATTGGTGACGCCCGGCGCCGGACCGATCAGCGGATTGCCGTCGGGCGGATGCGAGATCGCGCCATGCACCTCGCGCTTGATGCCCAGCTCGGCGAAGATCGGCATGCGGTCCAGCGCATTCTCGAGCCATGGCATGATCCTGTCGTAATCCGGCTCGAACAGCTCGTTCTCGGCCTCCCACGGGCAGTGGTCGACCCAGACGGTGTTCGGGTTTTCCTTCTCGTAGATTCCGATCAGGCCGGATTTCTGTTCCATCCGGATGTAGCCGGAGACAAGCTTGTCGTCCCTGATCACCGGCAGGTCGTCGTAATCCTTGAATTCCGGCACCGTGTCGGTGACGAAATAATGATGGGTCATCGAGGTCATGGCAAGCTGCAGGCCGCTCCACTCGCCCATCTGCCGCGCATAGGTGCCACCGGCATTGACCACATGCTCGCAAAGAATGTTGCCTTTTTCGGTCTCGACCAGCCATTCGCCGCTCGGCTGCTGGGTGATGTTGGTGGCCCGGCAGCGGCGGATGATCCGCGCGCCCCTGGCCCGTGCCCCGGCAGCAAGCGCCTGGGTGACGCCGGCCGGGTCGGCTTGGCCGTCTTCCGGCGTGTAGAGCGCGCCCTGCACGCCTTCCAGATTGTAGAAAGGATGATGGCGGCGGATTTCCTCCGGCCCGACAAGCTCGATCGGAAAGCCGAGGGCACGGCCGACACTCATCGTGTGGCGCAGCCAGTCCATCTCGTCATCGGTATAGGCCAGACGGAACGACCCGCATCCATGCCAGGTGACGGATACGCCCGTCTCTTCCTCGAGACCGCCGGCATATAGGCCGATATTGTAATCGACGCATTTGCCACGGCCGGAGCTTGAGGTGGAGGGCGTGAGCTGCCCTGCGGCGAGCCAGGTCGAACCCGAGGTCAGCTCGGCCTTCTCGAGGAGCACGATATCGCTCCAGCCCTCATGTGCCAGATGATAGGCAAGGCCGCATCCCATGACCCCGCCGCCGACAATCACCACCCGTGCGGTGGTGGGAAACTCGCCTGCAGACATTTGCTGTGTATCTTTCCGGTTGTTGCGTGGCCGCGAATCAATACGCCGCGTGCCGGTGCTTGCAAGAACACGCATGGCATGCGCGAAACGGGCAGAAAGGATTGTTTGCGACAGGATTTTTCTTGTTTCGGACCAGCTGTTTCGCACCGCTTGCGCGGCAAGCCATCCCTGCGCTAAGGGAGACGTGAACACCACTCCGGACGGGAGCGATCACGCCATGGCCACCGACATGAACCCTCTGCTGTCACTCGATGCCCGCTATTACACGGACCCGGCGATTTTCGAGATTGAGTCGCGTGGTCTGTTCGCCTCCAGCTGGCAGTTCGCAGGCCACGCCTCGCAGCTGCAGCGGCCCGGCGACTATTTCACCTTTGAGATGGCGGGTGAATCGCTGTTCTGCGTGATGGATCGCGACGGGGCGATCAATGCTTTCTACAATGTCTGCCAGCATCGTGCGCATCAGCTGGTGCAGGGCAGTGGCCGCGCCAATGTCCTGACTTGCCCTTATCACGCCTGGAGCTATGACCTTCGCGGCCAGCTTCGCGCCGGGCCGAACATCAAGTCTGTCGAGGGGTTCCGCCGCGAGACTATCTGCCTGACAAAGGTGCCGATCGAGAACTTCTGCGGCTTCCTGTTCGTCAATCTGGACCCGGATGCGCGGCCGATGGATGAATGGTTCCCCGGCGTGCGTTCCGAGCTGGCAGCGCATGTGCCGCAGATCGAACAGCTTAGGCCGCTGGAATGGGTCGAGATTCCCGAGGCCTGCAACTGGAAGGTGTCGGTCGAGAATTATTCAGAATGCTATCACTGCACGCTGAACCACGAGACCTTCGCCACCGGCATCGTGCGGCCGGAAACCTACGACATCCAGCCGCAGGGTCATTGCCTGCGCCATACCACCGAATGTCAGAACCTTGATGCGATGAGCTATCCCATCGACCTGTCGGCGAATGACTATGCCGGCGTCTATTCCTCGTGGTTCCTGTGGCCGATGTTCTCGTTCCAGGTCTATCCCGGCAATCTGCTGAACACCTATCACTGGCGCGCTGTGGATGCCGGCCATGTGGTTGTCTGGCGCGGTTGGTACAGCATTGACGGCGCCGAATCCAAAACGGTGCGGCAGCTTGCCGTGCAGGATCGTGAAACGACGGTCGAGGAAGACATTCACCTGGTCGAGTCGGTGCAGCGCGGACTAAAGAGCCGCGGCTACCGCCCCGGCCCGCTGGTCATGGACCCTGCCAGCGGCGTCAATTCCGAGCATTCGATTGCCGTGCTGCAGTCGTGGATGCGCGAAGCTGGCGACCGCATGGGCCAGCCCGTCGCCGGTTGATAGCCTGAAAAATTAGGGGTTATTCCGCGACCGACAGGTTGCGCTGGCCGGACAGGCGCTTGGCGCTGGTCTCGGCGATCTGCATGCGGGCGTCCTCGATGACCTGCGACCGGTTCTTGGACAGTCCGGACACATCGATGATGGTTACGTCCTTTATCCCGATGAATTCGAGAATGTGACGGATATAGCCTGTCGCATAGTCAATGTCGTTGCCGGCCAGTGTGCCGCCGGACGTAATGATGACGGTCGCCTGCTTGTTGGAAAGCAGCCCGCGGGACACATCATTTTCATATGTGAAGGTGATCTTGTCGCGGCAGATCAGGTCGATCCACGCCTTGAGCGCGGCCGGAACGCTGAAATTATACATCGGCGTTGCGATCACGATGTCATCGGCAGCCTGAAGCTCGGCAACAAGCGCATCGGACTGGGCCAGCAGCGCGCGCTGGTCGGGTGTCCTGTTTTCCTCGGAGGTGCGTTCGGCCTCGATCCAGGCAGCATTCACAATGCCGATGCCGGCAGCAAGATCGCGATTGGTGACGGTCACGCCGTGCTTTCGCGCGCCAAGAGCAGCCACCATCTCGTCTGCCAGCATCCGGCTGACTGACTTCTGCCGCCGCATGCTTGCGTCGATCCGAAGGATGGTTCTGTTGCTATTGCTCATGCTGACAGCCTTTCGCCTATTTTTTCCGCGCCGTCAACTGGAGGTGAGGAGAGCCATGGGAGGGAGGGCCCCCATGGCCCATTAAGAAGGTAATTGTTGCTGATGGCTGCAAAAGACGCCTCAAAAGGAAAATATAATTCTAAATTCAAGAATAATAATGTAAGGTGCGACATTATGAGCCAAATTGAGGAAATCCGTGCGTTCGTCATGGTCGTTGAAACGGGCAGCCTCACTCAGGCTGCGGAACGGCTGGGAATTGCCGTGTCCGCCGTCAGCAGGCGCCTGAAAGACCTTGAACTCCGCCTCGGCGCGCCGCTGATTCAGCGAACCACGCGCCGAATGTACCTCAATGAGGTAGGCCAGGGGTTTTACGAACGATGTAAAGCTGTACTCGACGAGCTCGAGGCAGCTCAGCAAGAGGTACTCAACTCTGGCGGTGGACTCGGCGGCGTGCTTCGAATCAGCACGCCGCTTTCATTTGGTGTTTCACACATGTCATCGGCCATTGCGCAATTCATGCACGCGCATCCCGACGTACGAATAGATATGGATTTGTCGGACAAACGGGTCGATCTGGTTGCCGAGGGCTTTGATCTCGCCATCAGAATCGGGGTGCTGTCCGATTCAAGCTTGATCGCCAAGAAAATCTCGACTGTCAGGCACATTCCCTGCGCCTCGCCGGACTTTCTGGCCAGATATCCCGAGATCACCAAGCCAGAGGATCTCGAGAACGCGCCGGCGCTTGTCTATTCAAACGAAAAGACACCAAATGATTGGCGCTACCGCGGACCGGACGGCAAGCCGGGAGTGTTGCGGGTTACGCCAAGACTGTCGGCAAGCAATGGTGATGTTCTGCGCGAGGCAGCGATTTCCGGGCTCGGTGTGACCAGCCATCCGAACTACCTGCATTACGACGCGATCAATAACGGGCTGCTGAAGCCTGTGCTGACGGATTACGAATGGCCGGAATATGATGTCTATGCCGTCTATCCGAAGACAACAATCCTGCCCAAGCGCACGCGCGCCTTTGTCGATTTCATCTCGACCCGTTATGGCATGGACCCCTACTGGAACAAGATCCACGCCTGATCTGGCCTGATCCACGCCCGATCCAGGGCCCGACTGTCATCTGCTGTCATTGTTATGTGCTCTGGAAAAATCTTTTCCGGACACTGGCCTTTATCACTGGATTCGCAACGGTTACCGTTTTTACCGGTCAAGAGCGGCGAGTCGTCGCAAGACCGCAGACTTTGTGTGATGGCACCCACACAAAGCTCCAACTCATCCTTCAGTTGGAGCACACTAAAAGAGGCGCGAAAGCGCCTCTTTTTTTGTGCCCGTTGTCATCACGAAAATATTCCCCAGCAAATATTATCCGGCGATTGTGAATTGCCTTGAATCGTTAGGGTGATGCAGCATTCTGCTGAAATCTGGCGGATCTGGCAGGTCACAATCCCATGCATGACATTCTCGAACCACGGCATCACATGATCGACTATGTCGAGTTTGCCTCGGCTGACCCGGATCAGATGTGCCGTTTTTTCGAGGCTACGCTTGGCTGGAGTTTTGAATGGTTTGGTCCCGACTATGTTGCATTTCATGGTGCCGGGCTGGAGGGCGGCATCTATCGGGCTGACCTGGCGAGCCGATCCGCTGAGGGCGGCGCCCTGATCGTGTTTTACAGCCGCGACCTTGATGCAAGCGAGGCGCTGGTTCTGGCCCATGGCGCAACCATCATCAAACCCATCTTTGACTTTCCGGGCGGGCGCCGGTTCCAGTTTGCCGAGCCCACAGGCAATGAATTCGCCTTCTGGTCGAACGTCTGACACGCACATCATCTGAATGAACATTTGGCCGGACGGTCAAAGCTGTCCATACTCGGTCGGTATCAGTCCCGGACCAGTCACGCTCCTTTTCTTCATGGATTTCATGTTCACAGCCCTGCAGCGGTTCCGTCTCCTCAGCCTGACGGTTGCCTGGGTCGCAGGTGTGGTTTCCATTCTGCTTGCCGAGCCGTCCGGGCCGGTGGCGGCTGCCGGCGCTTACGCATTCGGCCTGTTCATTCTGCTCACAGTTGCGCGTCTACGCTGGGACTCTCTCGTCATCCTGACGGTTCTGGGCGGCGTTACCTGGTTTCTTGTCGGTGCCGTGCCGGGGCCGGAAGAGATTCTGGCAGGCGGTGAGCGTGTCCTGATTTTTGCGGCGCTGATCCCGACCATGGCGCTGGTTCGCGCAACGGCGATGACGATGCCGTCTGTCCATGCCACACAGCGGCGGTTGGCACGGCTTCCCGAGAATGCCTTTGCCGGCGGGCAGCAACTGGCGGCACATGTGTTTGGCGGCATCATCAATACCGGAGCGTTCGCCCTGCTGTCGGCGGTTTTGCCATCCGATGCGCCGGAAGCGTGGCGCCGCAGTTCTGCCGAAGCGGTGATCCGCGGCATGGTGTCTTCGTCGGCCTGGTCACCATTTTTCATCGCCTTTGCCATCGGCCAGACATTTGTCGACCCGGTCTATGCCTGGATGGCGATTGCCATCGGCACGGTCTCGGCTGTTCTGTTCACAATCTTGACCCTGCTGATCCTGACCCGCGGGTTTGGCCCGGCCGAGCTTCGCCAGTCGCTTGCCTGTCTTGGGCCAGTGGCCTCGCGCCTTGCCATCGTTCTGGCGAGTGTTCTTGCCGTGGCCCTGCTGTTTGGCCTTACAGCCTTGTCAGCGGTCGTGGTGGTGATGCCGCTTCTGGTGGCACTGCAGCTTTTCCGGCACCGCGACAAGGCGCGGCTGATTCTGGCCCAGACGCGTGACGCCATGCACAGCACGGCAGACGATCTGGTGGTGATCACGGCTGCAATGCTGGTGGCATTCTTCGCCACTCAGGATGACAGCCTGGCCAGCCTTGTTGCCGGCATCTATGCGGGACAGTTCCCCGGCTGGCTGGCGCTGGTTGCCACGCCGGTCCTGATGATGGGCCTTTCGGTCGTCGGCATTCATCCGGTGATCACCAGCACGGCCCTGCTGGCCACCTTCAGCGGTGGCGGCGCCGATGTGCATCCGGCGTTGCTGGTTCAGGCGCATCTGATCGGCTGGGGTGCCGGCACGATGAGTTCGATCGCCTCGCTGTCGGTGCTGACCTGTGCCGGCCTGTATCAGGTACCCACCCGCAGGCTTGTATTTGGTCACAACATGGCCAGCGGGTTTGCCTATGCGGCCGGCTGCGGGGGGCTTCTTGTGCTCGTCAATTTTGCGCTGGGTCATGTCTGAGCCACACATCACCTTGCCATAGGGGGCAAGATTTTGCAGATTCCGAGGTGAAAGGAGAACGTCATTATGATTTTCCGACAAATGTTCGATTCTGTTTCCTCGACCTACACCTACCTGCTGGCCAGCCGCACAGGCGGCGAGGCCCTGCTGATCGATCCGGTATTCGAGAAAACCGATCGCTATATCAGGCTGCTTGAAGAGCTGGACCTGAAGCTGGTGAAGGTTGTCGACACCCATGTCCATGCCGACCATATTACCGCTATGGGTGCCCTTCGCGACCGCACGAACTGCGTCACGGTGATGGGTGAGCAATCGCCTGTCGATGTGGTGTCGATGCGGGTCTCGGATGGCGAGCGGGTGACCATCGAGGGGATCGACCTGACCGCCATGCACACGCCGGGACATACCGACGACAGTTACTGTTTCCGTATGGACGACCGGGTCTTCACCGGCGACACGCTTCTGATCCGCGGTACCGGCCGTACGGATTTTCAGAATGGTGATGCCGGACAGCAATATGACTCGCTGTTCAACGGAGTGCTGAAACTTCCCGAAAGCACCTTTGTCTATCCGGCCCACGACTATAAGGGTGACATGGTCTCGACCATCGGCGAGGAACGGGCCAATAATCCGCGCCTGCAGGTTGGATCGCGCGCCGAATATATTGAACTGATGGCCGGTCTGAACCTGCCGAACCCGAAAATGATGGATGTGGCGGTTCCGGAAAATATCCGGATGGGGCTGAATCTCGACCGCCAGCGCGAAGTGGCGACGGTAACGCCGGAAAGCATCATCATGGACAACGCCGAAGGCATGCTTCTGGTCGACCTCCGCGAAGACGGCGAGCGCGTGAAATCGGGCATCATCCCGGGATCGGTCCATGCCCCCTACAGCCGCCTCGACCAGCATCTGGGCATGCTGCGGCAGTCGGACGGCAGGCAGATTGTCTTCTATTGTGCTGTTGGCGAGCGCTCGACAATGGCGGTAAACATCGCCGGCGGCGACGGCATTCCGACCTGCGCCCATATCCCGGGTGGTTTTGTTGCCTGGACTGAAGCCGGTGGCAATGTCGCACGCGTCTAAGCGATGAGCAGCAAGAGAATGAAAGTTGCGGTTGTCGGTGGCGGTATTGTGGGCGTCAGCAACGCGCTGGCGCTTCAGAAGGCTGGGCATCAGGTCACCTTGATTGACCGCCGCACCCCTGGCCGTGAAACCTCTTACGGCAATGCAGGCGTACTGTCGGAATCCTCGGTCGCTGTCCTGAACAGTCCGGGACTTCTGAAATCGCTTCCCAAACTTCTTCTTGGCAAATCCAACAGCGTGCGTTTCTCGCCGAGCTTCGTGCTGCGGCGGCTCGGCTGGATGCTGAGCTTCCTGTCCTATTGCACCAAGCGTCGCTGGCGCGCCGCCGGCCATGCGCTGCGGGCATTGCAGGTGATCTCGCTTGACCAGCACAAGGCCTGGATCGCCGAGGCCGGTGTCGACAATTTGCTGCGCTATGGCGGCTGGATGAAGGTGTTCAGGCGCGGCGAGAGCTATGAGGCCTACAAGGCCGAACTGGAACTCGCGGACGAGGTGGGAACCGAATACAGCATTTTCGACCGCGAGCAGATTCGCCAGATCGAGCCGGGGCTGAAGCCGATCTATGAAAAGGCGGTGCTCTATGACAATACCTTCGGCGTCAGCAATCCTGCTGCGCTGACAGACGCCTATGTCAGGCTGTTCACCGAGGCCGGCGGCACGGTCCTGCAGGCATCGGTCACCGGCCTGTCTCGGGATGCCGGCGCATGGCATGTCGCCTTTGCCGACCGCGATAGCCTCGACGCTGATGGTATCGTCATCGCTGCCGGTCCCTGGTCGTCCGAGATCGCGGGCTGGCTCGGCTATGACCTGCCGCTTGCCTGGGAGCGCGGCTATCACATGCATCTGGAACCGGGCGAGGGGCCGCAACTGAACCGTGCCGTGCATGATGTCGATGGCGGGTTCGCCATCGTGCCGATGCAGCAGGGTGTGCGCATCACCACCGGGGTGGAAATCGCCGCCCGCGACGCGCCGCCGAATTACAGCCAGGTCACCCGTTCGGTGGAGTTGGCCCGCGACGGCCACGAGATGAAGGGCGAGATCGACGAGACGCCATGGATGGGCCGTCGCCCGACGATGGTGGATTCACTCCCCGTCATTGGTCCGGCGCCGCGCCATGACGGGTTGTGGTTCAATTTCGGGCACCAGCATATCGGCCTGTCGATGGGGCCGGGATCCGGCCTTGCGATTGCCGCGATGATTGCCGGAGAAGCACCGCCGATCGATATGGCGCCCTTCCGCCCGACACGGTTCTCGATCTGACGGCTAGAACCGGGCCTCAATGGCACGGACCAGCGCCGACAGGGTCTCGTTCACCGGGGTTGCGATGCCGTGCCGTGCGCCGACGACGGGCACCATGCCGTTGATCGCATCAATTTCCGAACGTCGTCCGGCAAGATGGTCGAGCCGCATGGACGGGCTGGCATCCGGCATCAATGTCGCAAAATCGGTGACATAGCGGTCGATATCCTCGAACGAGAAATTCACCCCTTCGGCAAGACCGCATTGATATGCCTCGCGCGCACAGGCAAGCGCCAGCTGCCAGGCTTCATCATTCGCCATGAGCCCGCCGATATTGACGTCAAAGGCGGTGCAGGGCGCGCTGAGCGTGACGTTGCAGACGAACTTCTCCCAGATCAGCTGGGTAATGTCGGGAAAGGCCCGGGCGTTGAAGCCGGCGGCCTGCCAGAGAGATTCCAGCGCGATCAGGCGGTCGGTCATGCCGCCATCCATCTCGCCGAGCCGGATCAGCTTCATCGCATTGTGATGCGCCGCGCCCGGCCCTTTCAGTGATGCGCCAAACCCGTCGGCGACGCCGAGCAGAACATTGGCCGTCGGCATATGGGCAGCGATCCGCTCGCCGGCGCCAAGCCCGTTCTGGATGGTCAGGACCAGCGAATCCTGCCGCATGGCTGATGCGACCATGCCGGCGGCGTCGCCAACGCCGCTTGCCTTGGTAGCGATGATATAGAGGTCACAGGCCCCGGCCTCGCCAAGATCGGTGGCGGCGCGGATCGAGGTGATGGTGCGATCACCGCTCGCGCCCGACAGGCGTAGGCCGTTGCTGTTGATGGCATCGACATGGTCCTGCCAGCCATCGACGGCCCATACCTCGTGCCCGGCCTCGGCCAGCAGCACCGCATAGACCGACCCCATGGCGCCGGTGCCGATAATGGCGATCTTGCGTGGCTCCGTCATCAGTCGTCCTTTGCCAGAATGAGTTCAGTCGGGGCGAGAATGCCTGCCTCGATATGCGCGGCGAGGTTGCGGAACGGGTCCGGTGCCTTGCCCGGTTCTGTCGGCGGTTTGGTCGCAAGGACATGTTTGAAGAAGCCTTCCGCCGCGGCCGTCTCGTCATGCTGTGCGACGAGGGTGAAGCCGGCCGCGCTGGCTGCTGCGAGATAGTCCTGCGGTGTGGCAACCGCGCTCATGTCTGCAGTGGATGCCCAGGGCATCGGGAAGCTGACCGTTCCTTCGCCGACCTGCATCATGTCATAGATGCCGAAAATCCCACCCGGGACAAGCACCCGCGCCACCTCTGCCAGCAGCCCGGCCTTGTCGGCGATGTTCATGCCGACATGCAGCATCATCGCCCGGTCGAACGCGCCATCTTCAAATGGCATGTCGAGGGCGCTGCCATGGTGCAGGGTGACGAGCTGTTCCAGACCACAGCGCTTGTTGAGCTCGGTTCCGGCGGTGATGAAACCGGCGGTCAGGTCGATTCCGGTCACAGCGCAACCCGTGCCCGCGGCAACGGCACGAGCCGGACCACCGGCACCGCAGCCGACATCGAGAAGACGCAGCGCCGGATCCAGCGACAGCCTTCCGGAAAAGCGTCCTGTCGCCGCCAGGCCACCGACATGGAATTCATCATAGGGCGCCAGAATTTCGGGTGTCAGCTTGCCGGTGTCATGGCCCTCGGCAGCAAGCGCGGCAAAAATCCGTTCGGCAAGGCCGCGTCCGCTGTAATGCTGCTCGACGGCGTCGGGTGAGGTCATGTCGTGTCTCCGATAGATGCGTCAGCCATGTCACGCGGACTGTGGAAAGAGCATAGCAATCTTGTGTTCAATGGTAAGCGGATACTACTATTTGCAGTCTCTACCCTATCTGAAGTTTCCCATGACATTAGATCCGCTCCTCTCGGCCCAGCAGCCGATCCCCGTGCATGCAATTGCCGCGCTGGCGGCCATGGTTCTTGGCGGGCTCCAGCTCTGGGGCCCCAAGGGCACCCGCAATCATCGGACGCTGGGATATATCTGGGTCGGATTGATGGCGATCGTCGCCTTTTCAGGATTCTTCATCCATGTTCTCAAGCTGGTCGGGCCCTTCAGTCCGATCCATCTGCTGTCCGCCCTGACCCTTGTCAGCCTGTGGCTTGCCATCCGCGCGGCGCGGCAGGGTAATATCAGGCGGCACCGTCAGACAATGGTGGCGCTGTTCTGGATGGCGCTGATCCTGACCGGGTTTTTCACCTTCTGGCCGGGCCGGGTGATGTATCAGGTGGTGACGGGGACCTGAACCGGCGCTAGGCTTTCCGGACCATGAAGACGGACCGTGAAGCGCCACAGACCTCCAGCAAAAAGACCGCCATTGCCGAGACTGGCAGTGCCGAGACTGGCAGTTACCGACCTGACAGCCGCATATCCGAACTGGATCGGGCCGCCGGCTTCGAGATCGGTCAGGACTTCACACGGTTCGACCAGATCAATGATGTTTTCTCGCGCGCTTTCTGGGATGACCGGGTGAAAAGCGCCGACACCGACGCCTTTTTTGACAGCTATCGCCGCGCGCCAGCGCCCCGCCGGGCCGACGGCTTCACGCAACGCGACTTTGCCTTGCGGAACGCGGCCTGGGCGATCTCCGACATGGTCTCTGAACGCAGCGGCGACCGTGGGCTTCGCGAAGGGTTTCAGGCGCTGATCGAGCCTGCCGTGCCAATTGCGCCGGACGCAGTGCCACTTGCCACCCCGGCCGAGGAGAGCCGGTCGATCAAGGCTGTCGCAAAGCGGTTCGGTGCGGATCTTGTCGGCATAGCCGAGATCGACCTTCGCTGGCATTACGCGACAAGGGTGGATGTGCGCGATTTCAGCAAGGCGCCGAACGATCTTCCCGGACGGCATGACCCATGTCATCGTGATGGCGCATGAAATGGCACCGGAGCTGGTCGCCACCTATCCCTCGGCGCTGGCCGGGGCCGCCACCGGCATGGAATATTCGCACGAGGCGGCCATCGCCATCCAGCTGGCAAGCTATATCCGGCATCTCGGATATGACGCTGTCGCCTCGATGAATGATACCGCGCTTGCGGTGCCCTATGCGATTCAGGCGGGTCTTGGCGAATATGGCCGCAACCAGATGGTGCTGACCCCGGAATACGGTCCGCGCGTCAGATTTTCCAAGGTCTTTACCTCGCTGCCGCTCTCGGCCGATGCGCCGCGCCGCCTCGGTCTGCACGACTATTGCCAGAGCTGCACGCGATGCGCCGATTCCTGTCCGCCGCGGGCGCTTCCTTTCGGTGGCCCGGAGGAGGGTAGTGACAGTCCCTCGACCATCCGCGGCGTGCGCAAATGGTCGGCGAATTGCGAGAAATGTTTCGGCTTCTGGGCCAAGCTCAGGAGCGATTGCGCCATCTGTATGCGGGTCTGCCCGTTCAACCGCAGCTATGACCGGCTTGCCGACAGGCTTTGGCGATGGCTGGCAACAGGCCGCTGGCGCCGTTTGGCAAGATGGTGGGCGGAGCGCTGGCCGGCCGAGCGGCGCTCGGCCTCGGACTGGTGGCAGCAGGCCGGTGACGGTGGTGGTAGCGACTAGAGCCCGAGTTCACCCGCCATGCTGTCGATGGTGGCGCATTGCCAGGCGACATGATCGGCCGTCGGCTGCTGCTCGATGAATTTCGGCAGGAACGGATCGGCAAGCTCGCTTTCGATGCCGGCAAGTCCCTCGACCACACGGTGCCCGCAAAAGGGCACATAGGCTTCTGAATAGCCACCCTCATGAACCGCTACCACGCGGCCGTCGCACAGCCTGTCGGCAGCCTGCATGACCATCGCCGTCATCTCGGCATAGGTCGAAGACAGGCAGGACATGCGCGCCAGCGGGTCTGTATGGGCCGCATCGAGCCCGTTGGCGATGATGATCACATCCGGCCGGAAATCCTCGATCAGTGGCAGCACCACCCGGCGCATGGCATGCAGATAGGCCTCGTGGCCGCATCCCGCCGGCAGTGGCAGGTTGGTGTTGGCACCTTTGCCGGCACCGGCACCACGATCTTCCAGCCCGGCATAGCCGGTCGGGAACATGTTGGCCTGGTGGATCGACAATGTGTGGACGTCTGGATCATCGTAGAAAATAGCCTGCGAGCCGTTCCCGTGATGTACATCCCAGTCGAGAATGAAGAACCGCTCTGCCAGCCCGGCCGCGCGCGCAGCGGCGATGGCAATCGGAATATTGGCCAGCAGACAGAACCCCATCGCGCCGTCGGCAAGGCAGTGATGCCCTGGTGGGCGGGTCAGCGCATAGGCGGTGTCATATTCGCCGCGAAGCACGGATAGAAGGGCCTCGCGGGCCAACCCGGCTGACTGGCAGGCAATCTCGAACGAGCCGTGCCCGAACGGTGCGGAAATGCCGATCATGCCGCCGCACTTGTCGCTCAGCGCCTTGAATTCGGCAATATAGCTGGCGTCATGCACCGCGCCGATTTCAGCGGCGCTTGCCGGGTCGGCGTCGCGCTGGACAAGCTGCGAGAGCAGGCCGGACCGGTCCATCAGGTTGCGCATGCGGCGTTTCGATTCGGGGCTCTCTGCATGGCCGCCTGCCGCCATCGGCTGCAGCCAGCCGCCGACCGGGGCGGTCAGCACCGCCTCGCCAGTGGTGTGCCAGAAACAGGCCTCGGAGAGAAAGAAAGCGGATTTGCGCATGCGTCTCTCCTTGCTTGTGACTAGCCGCTTGCAGCCCGCGGGGCGGCAGATTTCGTGGTGACGCGATGCCATGCCAGCAAGCCGATACCTGCTGCTGCCGCGGCTCCGTAAACAGCAACATCACCAGCCAGAAGTATGGCAGCGGCGGCAAGGCGTGCTGCCACCTCCCACAGGGGAAGCGGCGCACGGTCGAAGCGTGCCAGCGCGCTTGCCAGCAGCACAAGTGCCAGAAGCATCCGCAGGATCAGGACGCCGAGCGCGCCAAGATCGACAGTGCCGTCATACCCCGGAAGATAGGTTTTGGTGCCGGTCACCGTCGGGTCGATGAAAGCGGCCTCGATCAGCAGAATGTCCGGATAGAAGGCGAAGACGAACGGGATCACAAACATGACGATGCCGATCCGCACCGCCGCCACCCCGGTCATCATCGGGTCTTCCTTGGTTATGCTGGCGGCGGCAAAGGCTGCCAGCGCCACCGGCGGGGTGATCGCCGAGGCGACCGCGAAGTAGAAGATAAACATATGCGCGGTGAAGACCGCGATGCCGAGGCCGGCCAGCACCGGCCCCATCAGCAAAGCGACATTGATATAGGCCGGCACCGCCGGCATGCCCATGCCCAGAACGACGGCCAGCATCATCGTCAGTGCCAGTGCAATGAGCTGGAAGAGAAACGAGCCTCCATCCCCGAGATTGAGCGATTTCAGCCAGGTCAGCACATCCAGCGAGATGAAGACCGGCAGGCCGGTAAATTTCAGGCAGAAATCGATGATCGAGACGGCAAGGAACATCAGATAGAGGGTCGAGATCAGGATGCCGGCATTCGACAGCGCATCAATCAACCGGCGCGGCCGCGCGCGCATCTCCGGATCGAGGAACAGCAGGATCATCAGCAGCATCACCGCCCACCATCCGGCGCTGCCGGCGTCGCCCGCCGAATTCTGGATGATGCCGAACAGCCACGGCATCTCTGCAACCTGACAGCCGGTGTCGGTGAAGACCCGCTCAAGCCCGATCAGGCCGCCGATGAAACCGCATCCGACATCCTCTTTCGACGTCAGCAGCAATGCCAGAATCAGCAGGATCGGCCCGAAGATCATCATCAGGTTCAGAATGTCCTGCCTTCCGAGATGCATATCCTCGGTCAGCTCGCCAATCGCCTCGATGTTCTGCTTGCGGGCCTGAAACACCGCGGTCAGGAACAGGCAGAAGAAATAGAACAGCGCCGGGATCGCCGCCGCGATGATGATCTTGGAATAGGGGACCGCTGTCAGCGAGGCGAGAACGAAGGCCGCCACACCCATCACCGGTGGCATGATCGAGCCGCCCGACGAGGCGGCGGCTTCCATGCCGCCTGCAAAGACCTTGGAGAAACCGCGCCGCGCCATCATCGGAATGGTCAGAACGCCGGTCGACAGCACATTGACGATCGGCCCGCCGGAGATCGTGCCGAACATCGCTGATGAGACAATGGCGGCATGCGCCGGCCCGCCGGCGAGCTTGCGCGTCCAGCGGAAGGCCAGCTTGATCAGTGACTGTCCCCCGGCGGAAGCGCCGAACAGCGAGCCGAGGATCAGATAGGGGAAGATGGTGTTCATGATGATGTCCATGAACCGGCCCAGAACGCCGCTGGCATTGTTTACCAGAATGTCATGGACACGCGGTCGCCCGTCGCTGAGAAGGCGCGGCTCACCGGCGAGTTTGGTCATCAGATATTTATTGATGTCGTCAGGACCGTGGAAATACCAGACCAGGACGGTGCCGATGGTGTAGAGCGCGACCAGAAGCGCGACGATGACAAGCGGCAGCCCCCAGACCTTGATGTTGTATCCGAGGAAAATCAGGATCGACACACCCATGATCAGAACCAGCCAGCCGCCGGTTGTGCCGACACATTGCGGGTCCTCGACGGTTGTCGGCGCCGGCAGGCCATACAGTTCCGCCGTCTCGGCCGCATCCGCGAGGCTTCGGGCGATCAGCCTGTCGCGCTCGCCGGTGAACTGGTCGATCAGGCAGATGGCCTCGATCTCGACGACATAGGTCACCGAGATCCCGAAGGCGGCGACGATCAGCGCCACATCCATGAACAGCCCGAAGCGTCGCCATAGTGCCGACCTGTCCTTCCAGGATTGGTACATTGAATGTTTCAGCGCGACGATCAGCATCATCAGCGCCAGCACCATGGGGAAGAACCATTCGCGGGTGAATTTGCGCAGCTTGAACCAGTCCTGGCCCGTCAGGTCGCGCAATCCCTGGTCGAACCCCGGAATACCGGGGATCGAATTCAGCATACCGATGACGACAAGGCCGACAGCCAGCCAGTAAAGGAAAGGACCGGTCGCGGTCAGATTGGCCTCTGGCGAAGATGGGGCCGGTTTGTCCGACATGTCGTCCTGCTCCCCCGCAAACAACGGTCGTTAAAAAGGTCTCAAAAAGAAATGTCCGGGCCGCTGCATGACAACGGCCCGGAAATATTCGGGTCAGGCGCCCCTTACGGCTTGGCGCAGTCAGGAACGGTGTAACCGGCCTCTTCCCAGGCGCGGACAGCACCAGGGTGGTATTTCAGAGGCATCGCGCCGCACA
The DNA here is from genome assembly GCA_038144055.1 of Alphaproteobacteria bacterium. Classification (GTDB taxonomy): domain Bacteria; phylum Pseudomonadota; class Alphaproteobacteria; order Puniceispirillales; family Puniceispirillaceae; genus UBA8309. The sequence goes on from JAYQNB010000005.1 coordinate 132,652, forward strand.
TGCCGGTGGTGGCGGTGTCGGCAATTTCGCCGAGCGACACCTGTGGCAGGAACGGGGTCTTGGCCTTGATCGCATCCAGATTGTCGAGAACCGCCTTGGTCAGCTGATAGGCAAGCTCTTCATCCATATCCTTGCGGACAACCTCACCACCAACGGTGGCAACGCCGCGGAAACGGTCATCCTCGGACACCACGTTGACGCCTTCCGGCTGAATGGCCTCGGACAGCGGAATGTCGACTTTGCCCGAGCCGGGGGCCTTCATGTATTTCTGTGTGGCATCACTCTCGAACGCAGCCTTTGGCATCGACCACATGGTGATACCGCCCGATGCAACAGCGGCAGTATGGCGTCCGTCCGGGAAACTGGACGGCAGGACAAAGGCATCGGCCGAGCCGTCTGTCATTGTCTTCACGGCCTGGTCCCAGTTCACCTGAACACCCTTGTAATCATCCCCGTCGCTAAGACCTGTGGCGAGCTTGACGACGCCACGGGCATTGGTCAGGGCCGCGCCGCGCGGCGGACCGTTATAGACGTTCTTGCCGGCAAGATCGTTCCAGCCTTTGACGCTGGAGCTGTTATAGGCCGACAGGGTGAAGACGCCGAGGCGGTAGGTGTAGAGAACTGCAAGACGATCTGCATATTCGGCACCCGTATCCTTGCCGAGCTTGGCATAGGGTCCGACACCGCGAGAAAGCAGGAACGGCAGGATGAATGGTGCTGCCGAAATGTCGGACTTGCCTTCTGCCACGTTCTGGATCGAGTTGGTCAAGGTCTGGCCGGTGGCGACCTGAATGTTGGCAACGCCGGCAGCATTGGCGAATTCGCCAAGGGCAAGAACCGTGTTGCCCGGAACGCCATTGGCGTTGGCTGTTTCGGCAGACAGGTTGACCTGTGCCAGCGCCGGTGTCACGAGGCTGGCGCTGATGGCCAGACCGGCAATGATATGAAGTGCTCTCATGGTGCGTATCCTCCCGTTGGAATTGCCCGGGAGTGATTTTCGTGGCTCCCGGCTCAGTATCCGGCCTTGCAGGCCGGATGCAGCAATCATCCGGTGAGGGTTACGCAGTTATGTTGATTAATCAAGCATCCGTTTGTCATGAAATCGCTTTCACGACAGTTAGTTTGTGCAGGTCCAATCAGCGCCCCAGGCGGTCTGCCAGAAGGCTGGATTTGTGATATTCGATTTTGCCCTGCCACCGGACCACAGGTCAAAACCCGGTGCCGCATGCCGGTCGAAATAGGCATTCAGCTGCGCCGAAAGCTCCGACGCGACGGCTGCGCCGGCATCTTCCGCGGCCAGATCATGCCGCTCGCCGGGGTCGCTTTCCAGCTCATAAAGCTCGCTTGGCAACGGCGTTCCGCCGGCTTGGCTGAAACGCTCCACATAAAGATGGTCTGCGGTGCGTATGGCGCGGCTTTCCTCCTGCTCGATGCACAGGGCGTCCCGCACGGCTTTGCCGGGATCGTCCAGCGCAATGACCCGGCTGTCATGCCGGTCGGTTTCGATCAGCGGCGCACGGGCGGCATGAAGAAGCGTGTTGGGAATATCGATCTGGCTGACCAGCCCGCCATGGTCCGCTGTGGCGACGTCCGGGCCGGCCATGATCAGCGGCACATGATAGCTTGGCCGCAGCATGGAAGACGGCCAGGCGGCGAGCCCGTGCCCCCAGATGCCGTGATGTCCCAGCGAGAAACCGTGATCGGCCGTGTAGATGACAATGGTGTTCTCAGCCAACCCGTTTTCATCAAGCGCTGTCATGATTCGCCCGACCGCGTCATCGATCAGCGATGTCTGGGCAAAATAGTTGCGAAGGCTGGTGGTCTCGTTTGGCAGCAGCAGCGGGCCGGCGAAACGTTCATGCGGCGTGCCGCCGGCCTCGACGACGCGCTGCGTGTAACGCTCGATGACGCGCCTGTTCAAGCCTTCGCGCGGGATCGATTGAAGCGGCAGGTCGCGATAGATCTCGTCGAACCGTGTTTGCGATTCGCCGCGGATGGCCGGCCAGTGGCCATAGGGCCCGTTAAAGGGAACAAAGCAGAAGAACGGGTCTGCCCCGCCCTTGCGTGATGCCAGATAATCCACCGTGCGGTCGGCGAAGAAGTCGACCGAATGGCCCTCATGGACCGACTCGCTGCCATTCTCGATCATCCGGTTGCCATGAAAGCTGACGGTATGCCCATGCGGGAAGGTCACCCAGTGATCATAGTCGGCAGGTGCGCGCCAGGGCTGGCCCAGATGATATTTGCCGATCAGGGCGGTGCTGTAGCCGGCGGACTTCAGCTGCCCGGGAAGGGTGGCGAATTCACCGATGGCGTTCCAGTCCTCCGGCCACTCGGATGCCAGCCCGTCATCCAGCCATGTGTGCACACCATGGGCCGACGGCATCAACCCGGTCAGGACCGAGGCACGGCAGGGCGAGCACATGGCATTCACGCAAAAGGCGTTGCTGAACCGTGTGCCGGTGGCGGCAAGCCTGTCGATATGCGGTGTCAGCACCTCGTCATTGCCGTAGCACCCCAGCATGTCAGCCGGCTGGTTGTCGGTCATGATCATCAGAATATTGGGACGGCCTGCCATGGCTTATGCCTCTCCGTTGATTTCGATGGCCTTGCCGTTGATGCCGTCCGATCCCGGGGCGCACAGTCTCAATGCTGCCGCGCTCACTTCCTCGGGCCGGATCAGCCGCCCTTCCGGGCTGGTCGCGGCGAGCACAGCCACGGCGTCTTCGCGGGATTTGCCGGTCTTCTCCATTATGGTGGCGATGGTGCGGTTGGTCATCTCGCCCTCGAGATAGCCCGGGCACAGGGCGTTGGCGGTGATGCCGCTTCCCTCGATCTCGGCAGCAAGGGCCGCAACCATGCCGTTGACGCCATGCTTTGAGGCGCTGTAGGCGCTGGCATAGCGGTACCCTGCCAGCCCCATGATTGAGGAAATGGCGATCAGCCGTCCACCGCCGGAGCCACCGCTGCCAGAATCGCGAAGCGCGCGCAGGCCGGCCCGCAAGGTCAGGAAGCAGCCGGTCAGATTGACGCCGATGATGCGGTCCCACATATCGCGTTCCGTCCGGTGGAAGGGCGCGCTTTCGGCGATGCCGGCATTGGCAATGACAACCTGCTGCGGCCCGATTTCAGCGAACAGTCTTGTGGTCGCTTCTTCATCGGTGACATCCAGAATATGGCTTGTAATCAGAGGGTTGGCTGCAGCCATCGCATCCAGCGGCTCGCGCCGCCGCCCGCATATATGAACCTGTGCGCCGGCCGCGGCGAAATCGGCTGCCAGCACGCGGCCAAGGCCGCTGCCGCCACCAGTCACAAGGACACTGCTTTGTGAAAGATCCATCGGATTTGTTTCCTTCCCTTGCAACGATGGGAATGCTAGCCAAATGCGGGACACAACGCTACTGATGACAAGCTGCGAGTGGCCGCTGATACAACATGGTCTGACATGATTTGGCGCTGCGCAGCAACGGAGGGATCAAATGAGAAAAACCACAATCGCCGCCTTTGCAGCGGCAGCACTCGCGGCCGGCCCGGCACTGGCTGACACGGTCAAGGTCGGCTACATGACAACCCTGTCGGGTTCTGCCGGCATTATCGGCAAGCAGATGCAGAACGCCGTCAATCTGGCGATGGAGCATACGGGCGGCACTCTTGGTGGCCAGCCTGCCGAAGTGATCTTCGTCGATGACCAGCGCAAGCCCGATGTGGCCAAGCAGCTCGCCAACCGCCTCGTGAAAAGCGAGCGGGTCGATGTCGTCGCCGGTGTGATCTGGTCGAACCTGCTGATGGCGATCCATAAGCCGGTGACCCGCTCGGGCACGCTGCTGATCAGCTCCAACGCCGGCCCGTCGCCACTGGCCGGCAAGGACTGCCACGAGAATTTCTTCTCGATGTCCTGGCAGAACGACCAGACACCCGAGGGCATGGGCAAATATATGGAAGAGGCCGGCATCAAATCGGTCTATCTGATGGCGCCCAACTATCAGGCCGGCAAGGACATGATGGCAGGCTTCAAGCGCCATTACACCGGCGATGTGGTAGCCGAGGTCTATACCAAGCTCGGCCAGTCCGACTTCCAGGCGGAACTGTCGACGCTGCGCGCGGCCAAGCCGGAAGCCACTTTCGTGTTCCAGCCGGGCGGCATGGGTATCAATTTCGTGAAGCAGTGGCACCAGTCCGGCATGGATCAGGTCAGCAATCTCTACACTGTCTTCACCGTCGACAACCTGTCGCTTCCGGCGCTCAAGGACACGGCGCTTGGCGTGATCTCGACCCAGACATGGTCGCCGGATATGGATAACGCGATGAACAAGCGCTTTGTCGCCGACTACAAGGCGAAGTTCGGCGGTTACCCGTCCTTCTACGCGGCGCAGGCCTATGACACGATGATGGCCATCGACCATGCCGTGGCCAAGGCCGGGGGCACCGATACCGACGCCATGCGCGCGGCGCTGGCGGCCGGCGGCATTCCGACCACGCGCGGATCGCTGGCGATGAACACCAACCAGTTCCCGATCCAGAATGTCTATATCCGCGAGGCGGTGCTGGATGCTGACGGTGTTGCCACCACAAAGATCACCGGCACCGTGTTTGAAAACCATGCCGACGTCTATGCCAAGGACTGCTCGTTCTGATCGGTGTGGCGATAAACTGATACCAGTTTGATATCTGGCCGCCGGCACTGTCCCGGCGGCCGGTTCTGGTTCCAAGGCCGGGATGATGTGATGAGTTTCATTCTCCTGCTCGAGCAGATCTTCAACGGACTGCAGTTCGGGGTGACGCTGTTCCTGATCGCGGCCGGGCTGACCCTGATCCTCGGGATCATGGATTTCGTCTTCTGGCACATGGTGCGCAGGTGATGATCGGGGCCTATGCGGCGGCAAGCCTGACGGCGCTCACAGGCAATTTCTATCTTGGCATTCTGCTGGCGATCCCGATCACATTCGCCAGCGGCTACCTTCTCGAATATCTGCTTATCCGGCACCTGTACCGGCGCAACCATATGGACCAGGTGCTTGCCACCTTCGGGCTGATCCTGTTCTTCAACGAGCTGATCCGGATCGGCTTCGGGCCGGCGGCGCTGTTCTCCAGCCTGCCGCCGTCACTGTCGGGATTCGTCAATATTCTTCCTGACACACCCTATCCTGTGTTCCGCCTGCTGGTGATTGCCGTCGGGCTGGCCTGCGCGCTTGGCATCCATCTTCTGGTGTCGCGCACCCGCATGGGGGCGATGGTGCGGGCCGGTGCCAATAACGAGGCGATGACGGCCGCGCTCGGCGTCAATATCCGCGTGCTGCGCCGCCTGGTCTTTGCTGCCGGGGCCTGTTTCGCCGGGGTCGCCGGCATGATGCTGGGACCGCTGACGGCGGTCGAGCCGGGCATGGGCGAGCCGCTGCTGATCCTCTCGCTCGTGGTGATCATCATTGGCGGCATCGGGTCGGTTCGCGGGGCCTTCATCGCCGCCATTCTGATCGGAATTGTCGATACGATGGGCCGGGTGCTGCTGCCTGTGATCCTGCGTAGTTTCATGGGCCAGGCGGCTGCCGACGGAGCTGGTCCGGCGCTGGCCTCGATGATGGTCTATATCCTGATGTCGCTCGTGCTGGTGATCCGGCCGACCGGCCTGTTCCCGCCGAAGGGATAGGGCGATGGGCGTGGTTTCCATTCTTCGGGACGGGCTGGTGCGGAACCGCCTGTTGGGGCTGATCCTCGCAGGCTTCGCGCTGTTTCCGGTGCTGTCCGGCATCATGGACGAGCCGTTCTGGAACGATCTGGCCATGCGGATCATGCTGCTTGGCATGGCGGCGATGGGGCTGAACCTGGTGCTCGGCTATGGCGGGATGGTGTCGTTCGGCCACGCCGCCTTTGTCGGCATCGGTGCTTACTGTGTCGGCATCAGCCAGTTTTACGGCTTCGACAATGGCTGGACACATATCGTCATCAGCCTTGTCGCCTGCGGCCTGCTGGGGCTGGTGATCGGGTTCCTGTCGCTGCGGACGACGGGCATCTATTTCATCATGATCACGCTGGCCTTTGCGCAGATGCTGTATTTCCTGTTCGTCAGCCTCGAGACCTATGGCGGCGATGACGGGATGAGCATCGACCGCGCCGATTTCATGCCGATCGACCTGTGGGACCCGCTGCGTCTCTATTACCTGATCTGGGCGGCGCTGGTGATTGTCAGCCTGCTGCTGATGGTGATTGTACGCTCGCGCTTCGGCGTGGTGCTCGAAGCCATTCGCGGCAATGAAAGCCGGGTCGAGGCGATGGGCCTCGTGCCACTGCATTTCAAGATTACTGGCTATGTGATTTCGGCGATGATCTGCGGGCTCGCCGGCGCGCTGTTCGCCAGCTGGCAGGAATATGTGTCGCCCGACATCATGCACTGGTCGCGATCCGGCGAGCTGATGATCATCATCATCCTTGGCGGCATTGGCACGATGGCAGGTCCGCTGATCGGCGCGGTGGCTTTTCTGCTGCTGGAAGAATGGTTGCCAGAGCTGATGCATCTGGTGGCCCCGGCCTATGCCGAGAACTGGATGATCATCTTTGGCCCGGTGCTGATCGGCGTGGTGCTGTTCGCGAGGGGCGGGCTTGTCGGGCTTCTCGCCCGTATCGGCGGGAGGCGGTCATGAGCGTTCAGGCCGGAACCAGCCCTGTGCTGAGCCTTGCCGGGCTCAACAAATCCTATGGCGCGCTGCAGGCGACCCGCGATGTCGCGCTGCAGGTGGCGGCTGGTGAAATCCATGCGCTGATCGGGCCGAACGGTGCTGGCAAGACGACACTGGTGCGCCAGATCTATGGCTCGGAAGCGCCGGACAGTGGCAGCATCCACCTTCGTGGCGAGGAGATCGGCCATCTGTCCGTGCCGCAGCGGGTTCGGCAGGGCATCGGCCGGTCCTTCCAGATCAGCAATGTTCTTGCCGACTTCACCGTGATCGAGAATGCGGTGATCGCCGAGGCGGCGCGCACCGGCGGCGCATTCCGGTTCCTGCGTCCGGCCTTTTTCGATCCGGCGCTTGTCGAGGGGGCGATGACGATCCTCTCCCGTGTCGGGATCGAAGGGCGCGCCGACACACCGGTGTCCGACCTTGCGCATGGCGAGCGGCGGCTTCTCGAACTGGCGCTGGCGCTGGCCGGTGACCCGGCATTGCTGCTTCTCGACGAGCCGATGGCCGGTGCCGGTCCTGAGGAAACGCAGCATATGATCGGCATCATCGACCGGCTTCGCGGCGATGTCGGCATATTGCTGATCGAACATGACATGGACGCAGTTTTTCGACTGGCGGATCGGGTGACGGTTCTTGTCGAGGGGGCGGTGATTGCCAGTGGCACGCCCGACGAGATCGCCGGAAACGCCGCGGTCCGCAACGCCTATCTGGGGAGTGACGACGATGCTGCGGCTTGACCGGGTCGAAGCAGGCTATGGCGCTGCGCAGGTGCTCTTCGGGGTCAGCTTCGAGGTGGAAGCAGGACGCTGCGTGTCGCTGATGGGACGCAACGGTATGGGCAAGACCACCACCATCCGCACCATCATGGGCCAGCTGCCGCTGACCGGTGGCAGCATCACCCGCTTCGGAGATGGCGCGCCCGACCGCGAACCGTGCCAATTCGCGCGTGCTGGGATCGGGCTGGTGCCGGAAGGCCGGCAGATTTTCACCAATCTCAGCGTTGCCGAGAACCTGAACACCTTCCACCGCCCGGGTGTCGATGGCGACCTGCGCTGGACACTGGACTCCGTGCTGGAACTGTTCCCGCGGCTGGGCGAACGGCTGGACCATGCCGGCAGCCACCTGTCGGGTGGCGAGCAGCAGATGCTGGCCATCGGGCGGGCATTGATGACAAATCCGCGGCTGCTGATTCTCGACGAAGCGACCGAGGGGCTGGCCCCGATCATCCGCCGCCAGATCTGGGATGTTCTGGCAACGCTGAAATCAGCCGGCCAGTCGATCCTCGTCGTCGACAAGAACATCACGGCGCTGGCGCGCCTCGCCGACCATCATGTGATTCTGGAAAAGGGACAGGTTGTCTGGCAGGGGGACAGCGCCGCGCTTCAGGCCGGCAAGGATCTGACGGCGCGCTATCTGGGTGTGTGATCGGGCATATGTGAGATCGGGGATCAGGCCCTGCTAGGCTAGGGGGCACTCGGCACGGGCGCGTCCGGCACCATAAGCCCGGCATCCTTGAGATCGGCCCAGAACCCGCCCGGAACGGCTTCACCGAACCATTCCAGAATCTGCGCCAGCTCGCCGGCCTCGCGCGGGCCCGGAATAACCGAGGTGATGATGTCGTTCGCCAGCGGGAACTGCAGGGCTGCGGCAGGCAGCGTCACGCCATGCTTGCCTGCGATGGCGCCGATCTTGCGAACCTTGTCCACCACTTCGGCCGGTGCGGTGGCATAGTTCCACATCTCCCGCCCGACAAGGACGCCTGAATTGAACGGGCCGCCGCAGATGATTGATGTTCCGGCGGCACGGCAGGCCGGAAACAGTTCCATCATCGGGGTCTGTTCAAGAAGCGTGTAGCGGCCGGCCAGCAGGAAGACATCCCAACTGCCGATGCCAAGCGCGTCCATACAGACCTCGTTCTCGTTCACGCCAAGGCCGATGGCTTTGACATGGCCGGCGCGGCGAATCTCGTCCATGGCGCGATAGCCGCCCTCGGCAAGGTCGCGGAAATGGCGGGCATTGTCCTCACCATGGGTGAATGTGCCGATATCATGCGCCAGAAGGATGTCGATCCGGTCGAGGCCAAGCCGCTGCAGATTATCCTCGAAGGCACGCATGATACCGTCATAGCCATAGTCATAGACGACATGGAACGGCAGCGGATCGACCATTCCGAAATCGGCCGGGTTGTCCACCGGCCCGGGCTTCAGCAGGCGGCCGACCTTGTCGGACAGGATATAGTCGGAGTTGCGCAGAAGGTCGCCCATGACACGTTGCGACCTGCCGAATCCATACCAAGGCGCGGTATCGAAATAGCCGATGCCGGCATCCTTCGCCGCCTGGATCAGGTCAGCTGCCTGACGATAGTCGAGATCGATGAAATTCCCGCCAAGCGGCGCACCGCCAAGGCCGAGCGCGTCGATCATCAATCCGGTCTGTCCAACCTGCCGCTTTTCCATCAGTCCCGTTCCCTCATGCTCACTTGCCTTTATGCTCTTGTTCCTATGCCTGCATCTAGACGCCGCGCCGCCTGCGCCGTGCCTTCATCGCCTCATGTGCCTCGGGCGTGCCGTCATGGAACGAGCCGAACCACTTGTCCAGCGGCACCATGCCGTCGGCGTAATTCACCTCGAAATATTTGTGATGCAGGTAGTGCGCGTAATAAGAGGCATCCATCGAGGAGTCCTCGCCGACCACCAGACGGTCGAAACCGGTATGTCCCTGCGCCGGCGCAACGCCAAGGCGCGAGGCGAGGTTGATCATATGGATCGGATGCGCCGGGACGATGAAAAAGACCAGAATGGACGAGAAATAGATCACATGCTCGATCGGGTGCATCGACAGCCCCGCCCATGGCCCGGGGTTGGTATTCCTGTGATGAAGCTGGTGCGCGATCCGGTAGCGCGGCGGCCAGTGAAGAAAGCGATGGGCGAAATAGAACCCGACCTCGTGAACGAACGGGACAAGGAAGAACAGCGCGATGAAGCCGAGCGGGTTTTCCGACGGGTTGATCATCGTCGCATGCCCGTTGGCATAGGCCCACAGCAACAGCACCTCGTAGCAAGTCCAGATCGGCACCCCGCTGGCGAGTGTCCAGAACATGTTGTCCTTGGTCTGGTTATTGAAGGTGAAACGCTCGGCGTTCTCGTCGGGCCATTTGCGGTTGTATTTGTACTCGGTGTCCTGCTTGCGCCAGACATAGAGCCACATATGCCACGCGCCGTAGACAAGGATCGCAAGCACGATGTTGCGCGCGAGGATCACCGCGAACCAGGACAACGACAATGTCTGGAAATGCTCCAGCGGCGGCGTCAGATAGACCCAGATGAAGATGGCGAGAAGGGCGTAGGGAATGTTCCAGGGAAGAAGATAGCCGGGAAGGCCGAAGAACCATTTCACCAGAGCCTTCGGCTGCGGTGGCCAGGCAAAGGCCGGGCCATAGCTGATCGGCCTGTCCGGCACCCAGTTGCCGCGTGCATCTTCACGTCCGAATTGCGATTCACTCATGCCGTCCTCCTCGACGGGGCCGCCATGCAAAGTTCAATTGGCGGTCCTGAATTCCATGCGCCTCATGACAATCGACTGAAAGGATACACAGACGGCGCGGGATTTCAAATCAGCGGTGCGCCGCGTCCGCCACCAGACTGGCCGCACCGAACAGGCCGGAATCCCCGCCAAGCCCGGCTTTCACGACCGGCACGTCCTTGAAGGGCGGCATGGCGTCGCGGCGGATGATGTCATGGATGCCGCTGTCCAGAAGGTCGAAACCGTTCGACACCCCGCCGCCCATGATCACGCGGTCCGGGCTGAACATATGGATCACCGAGGTGATTCCCTGACCAAGATACATGGCCTCGTTTGCCAGAGATCGATGCAGCTTCTGTCGCCGGCACGCGCACCTTCAAAGACATGACGCGCATCAATGTCGGGAATGGCCGAGAGGAAGGCGCTGCCGGGTGCTGCATCCACCGCCCGGTCACGCAGCGCCGAACCGGAGGCAAGCACCTCGAAACAGCCTATTGTGCCGCAGGGGCAGACGGGGCCTTCCTGGGCCATGCGCATATGACCGAGATGTCCGGCTATTCCCTTGCGCCCGTGCAACAGTCTGCCATCGACCACTGCGCCGCCACCGATGCCGGTGCTGACCGTCAGATAGACGATGTTCTGCACGCCCCGGCCGGCACCGTGCCGCCATTCGCCCAATGTCGCGGCAATGGCGTCATTCTCAACGTGAACGGGGATGCCCGTCCGCTCGGCAAGGGCACGTCCGATTGGAAACCCGTCCCATCCGGGCAAAGTCGGAATTCTTGTCACCATGGCGGCTTCGGTGTCGATCGGGCCGGCAAGAGACAGACCGATCCCCCTGATCTCGGCGCGTGTGGTGGCCGGACAAAGCCTGTCGACCAGCATGTCGATCTGATCCATGACGCCGGACGGCCCGCCGGTGACATCTGTCGGCACCGCCTCGCGCGCCAGAATGGCGTTGTTCTCGAACAGGGCAAGGCGCAGCTGTGTGCCGCCGATATCGATTGCGATGATCCTGCTTCCCGTCATGTCACGACGGGCCTTGCTGCGCGTGAACCCATGCCATGCGTGCGGCAAGGTCTTCCTCACCAAAGGCAAGCGATCCCATGACGATCGTGTCGGCACCCGAGCGCCGGAGGCCCGGGACGGTGTGCTCGCGAATGCCGCCATCCGCGGCGAGAAGGATTTGTGCGCCGGCCTCGCCGATCATCTGCCTTGCCTCGGCCAGCCTGTTTTCGGCTTGCGGGTCGAGCCCGACACCCTTGATCCCCATCCTTGTTCCCAGAAGCGTCAGCATCGAAATCCCGTCCAGCTGCCCCTGCACGGATGCAACCGGTGTGTGAAGCTGCAGGACGATGCCGGCTGCCAGCCCCTTGCCACGGATATGGTCGATCGCCGCCGCGGCATTGGCGTTTTCAGCATGCACCGAAATGATATCCGCACCGGCTTCGGCGAACTGGTCGATCTGGTCCAGCAGCGCGGCGTCGGTGACCATCAGATGGACATGCACCGGCCTGTCGGTCAGTGGCCGGATCTGGGCAATCAGATCCGGGAACAGCAGCATCGCCGCCGAGAAATGCCCGTCCGCCACATCCGCGTGATAGATGTCGACATATTCATCAACGCGCGCCACGTCATCCGCCATCCGCACCAGATCGGCGGACCACAGGGAAAATTCGGCAAGAAGCCTGCCACCGGGAAGGGCGGCAAGCATGTCGGCGCGTCCATTCATCACAAGACCTCCCTGAGGAATTAGCTGACAGCATCGCGGAATTCCCTGACATACGCCTTGCGATTGTCCGACTTCGGGGTGATTTCGACAAGCTCTGCCTTTGGGATCTGCGCTGCGAGGGCCTTTGCCATGTCCAGCGGGTGCGCGAGGTCGCGTCCGGTTCCGATCACCAGCGCGGGCACATCTATTCGTGACATGGCGTCGAGGCTGACCCCCGGCCCGTCTCCAGCAATCGCCGCCAGCAATGCCTGTGTCTGGTCGGTCGGCCGACGGTCGAAGAACCCGTGATAGGAGTTCATATTGTCAGGTGCCACCTCGGCAATGATCCTCGCCATCTCGGAGTCTTCGAACATCCGGCGTGCGGCCTCGGGCCCATGCTGGTCGAGATCGCGTGCAATCTGCCGGTGCGGCTCCAGATTTGGCGGTGACGGTTGATCGACCCATGCGGGGCGGCCCAGCACCAGTCCCGCCGCAAGGTCTGGCCGTTCGGCGGTCAGGCGAAGCGCAATGGCCGCGCCCATGGAAATGCCGCCAATGACGGCTGGACCACGGTCAAGCGCCTCGAGATATGCCGCAGCATCCTCGGTAAAGCGCCGGATCGAAAGCTCTTCCATGGCGCCGATCTCCGACCCGCCATGTCCGCGACTTTCCAGAGCGTGGCATTGCCATCTGGCATCCGCCGGGAATACCTCCAGCGGTTGCAGCGCATCGCCGCACAGCCCGTGAAGAAACAGGAACGGCCGTCCCGTTCCGGCAATCTTCACCGAAAAGTTCAGGGCATTAAGGGTGACATGCTCTGTGGTGATTGCGACGGTCATGGGCCAAGCCTCTGCATCTGGCTGGTCAGGAATTCCGCCACGCCCGGCGCATCCGATTGTGACATACCGTGTGCAATCAACGGCCCGTCAAAGCCGCACGCTTTCAACCCGCGCAGAAAATGCGGCCAGTCGACGACGCCGTCTCCCGCAGGCGCGACCGTGCCGTCTGCATACCGGTCCTTGGCATGTGCCAGCACGGTCATCGGGCCAAGACGAACAAGCGCTTCGTCGATTGTGCGTTTATGTTTGTCGGGTGCCACATCCTCGATCAGGTTGGCCGGGTCGAGAACCATGCGGATCGGGCTGCCCGGAAACGCTGCCAGCAGATCAACCGCCCGTCCGGCATCACTGACGATATTGGCCGGTTCAGGCTCGACCCCGATCAGCACGCCATGCTGGTCGGCATGGTTGCAGATGATGTCGAACTCCCGGCACATCTCGGTCCAGCTTTGCTGGTCGTCATTCGACGGGTGGCGGCACCATTTGTCATGCGCGTGTTTGCTGCCGCTACAGACCGTCACGATGCGGCAGCCCATGTCGGGCGCGCGTTCGCAAATGGCGATGAAGGCCCGTCGTCCGGCCACCAGCCGTTCGGGATCGGGGTCTGTCATATTATAGGTGGCAGATATGGCGGCGATGCCGATCCCTGTCCCGGCGCTGGCCTCGCGCACTTCCTCGGGCGGCGTCTTCGGAAATGGTTCCGGGCAAAGATCCAAGACCGGAGCAGGCCATATTGTACTGCACAGTGCTGAAGCCGGCATCACGGCTTGCGGCAAGGACGGTGGCGGGGCGGTCGCCTTCAAAACTCTTGGCGAATACCCCGATCTGCATCAGATGGCTCCGGACACGTCGGCCAGATTTACCGGCTTGCCCGTTGCGGCGGATCGCCGATGGCCAGCATCGCCCTGACCGAGGCAATGCCGTCCGCAACATCCGCGCCGGCGACCGGCCTGTCGTTCAGCACTGCATCGGCAAAGCTCTCAAGCTGCCGCCTGTAGAATTGTGCGTCAGCCCCGAGAACGCGTGTCGACACACCGGCGGGTTCGCGGAAAATATCAACCTCGCTGGCGCGGAACAGCCACGGGTTGAAGGTTTTGGCGATGACGCTCCCATGCTCGCCATAAAGCTGGAAGCCCTCGTGCCAGTCCATGCGTACGGCGACGGTCAGGTCCAGATGGCCGAGCGCGCCATTGGCGAATTCGACATCGACGAACCAGCTATAGGCGCCAAAACGCTGTAGATGGCGCGCCTGCACGGCAATGATCTCGCCGCAAAGATAGCGTGCTGTATCCACAAGATGGCAACCATGCGCCAGCATGTAATATTGCTGCAGATCGGCTTTCGGGTCGCGGGCCGGCTTGCGGCTTTCGGTGCTCCTGACAATCAGCGGCTGGACGGCATCCGTCATCGCGTAACGATGAGTCGAATCACAGTACCAAGCCTTGAAGGCCAGCATGTCACCCATCTCTTTGTCGATGAATTCCCTTGCGCTTTGCAGCCCGGGATCGAACCGCTTCATGTGGCCAACCTGCAGTTTCAGCCCGCTTTCGGCAACAGCGCTGCCAAGCGCCTCCACCTCTTCCAGCGTCACGCCCAGCGGCTTTTCACATAAAACATGCTTGCCTGCCGCCAGCGCCTGGAGCGCGGCCGGAACATGGAAAGCATCTGCGGTGGCGATGATCACGGCATCAAGGTTCGGATCGGCAAGCATCTGCTCATAGGACCGGAAACAATTCTCGGCATCATGGGTGACGGCGAACCGCTCAACCAGATCGCTGGCGACGTCGCAGATGGCATACAGATTTGTATTTTTGCCTTTGGTGACGCTTTCGAAATGTCCGGCCTGGGCAATCGGGCCACATCCAAGCACACCGATGTTCAGACAGTTTTCCGGCTTCGCAGTCATTACCATCTCGCCTTGCTCATTACAGATCATGCAAGCAGATCAGGAGTTTGCTCCCTGATCGTTGGCATGCAAACAACCTGTCCGCGCCAAGATTCCTGTTACCCGATGCAAGCACTATTCCCAATTTTGAAAATTTGCACTACGCTTTTAATCAACAAAGGGTCGCAAAAGTCGAAAAACGACGAAAAAAACGAACGACCCGTACATCAGTGGAGGACAAGAATATGACAATTCGCAAGAGTTTGTTGGGCTTAACGGCTGGCGCCATGGCGCTTGTCGGTGCGGCCCCTGCCGCCATGGCGGGTGAGTTTGACGGTGTCACCGTCAACATCCTGACCCGTCCCGGCTACGTCATCGCTGGCCGCCTGGTTGAGCGTGGCGTCGAATTCCAGGAGGCAACGGGCGCAAAGATCGTTGTCACCGAAGTTCCTATGCGGAAATTTTCCCGAAGATCCAGAGTGACTGGTCGACCGGCACCAACTCGATCGATGTCGGCGTATTCGCAGCCGGTTGGGGTGTCGAGCTTGATGCAGCAGGCCTGCTTGAGGATCTGGATCCCTACATCGCCAAAGACGACAAGATCGACCTTGACGACGTAGCGCCCTATTTCCGCGAGTTCGGCCAGAAGGTCGGCGGCAAGACCAAGCTGCTGATGGTCGATGGCGACTTCCAGATGGTCTATTACCGCAAGGACGTTCTCGACGCTGCCGGTGCGCAGCCGCCGAACACCTGGGAAGACTATCTCGATGTAGCGTCGAAAATTCATGGCAAAGACATGAATGGCGACGGCGAGGGTGACTTCGGTTCCTGTATCTTCAAGAAGCGTAATGCCCAGTCCTACTTCGCGATCCAGACTTTCGCAGCGCCGATCGTTCAGACGCAAGGCACTGGCCAGGGTTTCCACTTCAACAACGCCACAATGAAGCCGATCGTGAACAATGACGGCTGGAAGAAGGCGTTCGAACTCTATAAGGAAACCGGCAAGTATGGTCCGCCAGAGGAACTGAACCTCGACATTGGCGATACCCGTGCCCTGTTCAAGGCCGGCCGTTGTGGCCTGCTGGTGGAGTGGGGTGACCCGGGACCGCTGCAGCTTGACGATGATGCGACTGCCATCAAAGGCAAGCTTTATGCGATCTCCGGCCTCGGCTCGCGTGAGGTTCTGGACCGCGCCACTGGCAAGCTGGTTCCGGTAAGCAAGTCGAATGCGCCGCATTCGATCGACGGCATCAACTACGCCCCGTTAGCTGCCTTTGGTGGCTGGGCCGGTGCGGTTAACAAGGGTGCCGACCAGAAGACCAAGGACGCCGCTTATGCGTTCCTGTCCTATATGAACCAGTCCGCACAATCGAGTGTCGACGTCACCATCGGCGCCACGGGCTACAACCCGTATCGTCTGTCGCAGCTGTCCAGCCCAGACCTGTTCGTCAAGGCCGGCATGCCGCAGGCCCTTGCCGAGAACTACATCGGTGCGATCAACGGTGCTCTGAACAGCCTGAACATGGCCTCGGACATGAAGATCCCGGGTGCCCAGAAGTACACTTCGGTCGTTCTCGACACCGAACTGGCCCGCTATCTGGCAGGCGAGATCTCGGTTGAGGAAGCTCTCGAGAACATCGAAGAGGGCTGGGAAGAAGTCACCGAAGACTTTGGCCGTGACGAGCAGATCGCTGCCCAGGCACTTGCGCTTGGCAGCTGATATCGGTCCCGATGTCATATCAAACCAATACCAGCCAGCCGGGGGCATCCCCGGCTGGCCTCTCATCCGCTGACCGATGGCGCGAGTGGGTCGACCGCCATGCCGGCACTTTCTTCATTGCGCCTGCCGTCAGCCTTATTCTGATTTTTGCCATTTTCCCGACCATCTATTCGATGGTCTTCGCGCTCAGCCGGGTCCGTTTCACCGGTGACGGGCTGAAGTTCCGCTATGTCGGGCTGCGCAATTTCGAGAAGCAGTTCTTCGGCAGCAGCGATGTGCATTTCCTCGGCCGGACCGAGCCCTTCAGCATCTTCGGCATGCTCGTCTTCGCCGTCATCGTGGTTGCGGTTCTCTGGTGGCTCTACCGCTCCTGGAAGACGGCGACATGGGTGCGCATGCTCGGCCGCTCGATTTCCGCCGCCATGGCCATTTTCCTTGGCTATATCCTCTGTGCCTCGCTGTTATCGGGAAATGCCATCGGCACGCTCTATACAACGCTGTTCTATGTTCTTGTCGGCTGTTTTGTTCAGTTCGTGATCGGCACCGGCCTTGCCTTCCTGTGCTCGCAACCGATCAGGGGACGGAATTTCTTCCGAGTGCTGTTCTTCATTCCGCTGATGGTCACACCGCTTGGTGTCGGCTTTGCGATGCGGATGATTGCCGATGTCACCAAGGGGCCGTTCGAGCCCATCCTTGGCGTGCTGGGTCTTCAGGACTGGGTGTGGTCGGCAAGCCCGTGGTCGGCGCGTTTTGTGATGATGATCTGTGATTCCTGGCAATGGATACCGTTCATCTTCATCTGCATGCTGGCGGCGCTGGAAAATGTGCCACGCGATCATGTCGAGGCAGCGCAGGTCGATGGCGCGTCCAGCTTCCATATTTTCCGTGAGGTGACCTGGCCGCAGGTTGTGCCGGTGGCGGTCACGGTGCTTCTGATCCGTGCCATCGAGGCATTCAAGATCATGGATCTGCCGAACATCATGACCGGTGGCGGCCCCGGGTCATCGACCGAATCCATGACGCTTCATTCGGTCTATGTCTGGCGTGCCAACGACATGGGCTCGTCGGCGGCCATCGCCTATCTGCTGCTCATCCTGACTGTGGTGGTCTGCGCGTCCTTCTTCAATTACGTGGTCCTCGGACAGATAAGAAAGACACGGGCATGAGCGTCGCGCACACCAAATTCGACCTGCAGAGACGCAGCTTGCTCGAGAAGATGTTCGAGCCACCAGCCGTCGGCAAGATGGCGCCGGTGGCCAAGGTCGTGGTCTACAGCTTCCTTGTTATCTGGTCGCTGTTCGTGCTGTTCCCGATTTACTG
This sequence comes from Alphaproteobacteria bacterium, assembly GCA_038144055.1. Lineage (GTDB taxonomy): Bacteria > Pseudomonadota > Alphaproteobacteria > Puniceispirillales > Puniceispirillaceae > UBA8309. The sequence goes on from JAYQNB010000005.1 coordinate 150,320, forward strand.
GGTTATTATCACGTCCTTCAAGGATGCGGCGGCGGTCAATCAGGGACCAAGCTATATCCCGTTTGTGGATTTCCAGCCGACGCTGGATGCCTGGCGGATCAATTTCACCGCTGATCCCTATTGCGATATGGCTGCGATCGCCCGCCAACTCTATCTGCTGGCGCATAACAGCGTTGCTTTTGTCCTGTCGCCAGTGGTCTCGATCCCGCCGATGGAACCGCAGATCTGCAAGATCTATCTCGCATTCACCAATTCGGTGGTCATCAGCATCATCTCGACGATCTTCTGTGTCGCTGTCGGATCCATGGCGGCCTATGCGCTGGCACGGATCCAGTACCGGCCAAAATTCGGCAACATCATGATCTTCGTGCTGCTGATTGTCGGGGTTATTCTGGCGACCACCTATGCAGGTGTGCCCTGGTGGATGTCCTCGGCGGTGGCGCTGGCGTTGTTCTTCTTTCTTGCGCGCGCGCTCGGGCGGCATTTCAGGATGTCGCTCGGCAATGGCGATATCCTGTTCTGGATGATCTCGCAGCGTATCCTGCCGCCGATCGTGGTGGTGGTACCGCTTTATGTGATGTTCCAGGCGGTGCGCCTTCTGGATACCCATCTGGCGCTGATCCTGCTCTATGCGGTGGCCAACCTGCCGATTGTCGTCTGGTTGATGCACGACTTCTTCGCCAATTTGCCGATTGAACTGGAAGAATCCGCACAGCTCGACGGCGCGACGCGGTTCGGCATTTTCTGGGAAATCGTGATGCCGCTGACGCGGCCGGGTCTTGCCGCCACGACATTGCTGATCCTTGTTCTCAACTGGAACGAATATCTGTTCGCCGTGTTCCTCTCGACCGTCAAGGTCCAGACCATGCCGATCATGGTCGCGGCCAAGAACACTGGCGAGAAAGGTGTGTTGTGGTGGGAGATGTGCGCCGTCACCGTGGTGATGATTATCCCGGTGATCATCATGGCGGTCCTGTTGACGCGGTTTATTTCAAAGGGCGTCCTTCTCGGCGCCGTGAAGGGGTAGGAGATGACAGACGGCAATAGCAAGGCCTCGGTCAAATTTGACGCCGTGCAGAAGAGCTTCGGCAGCGTAAAAGGGCTCGAGGAGTTCAATCTAGAGGTTGAGCCGGGAGAGTTCCTGGTGCTGCTGGGAGCGTCCGGTTCGGGCAAGACGACGGCGCTTCGCATCCTGTCGGGGCTGGAGACGCCAAGCGCCGGGCGTGTTCATATCGGCGAACGCGATGTCACCGAAGTGCTGCCGAAATATCGCGACATCTCGATGGTGTTCCAGTCATACGCACTCTATCCGCACAAGACCGTCGCCGAGAATATCGGGTTTCCGCTGAAGGTGAAGAAACTGCCGAAGGCCGAGATGGACGCGGCCATCCTCGATGCGGCGAAGCAGGTCCAGCTCGAGGCGCTGCTCGATCGCTATCCGCGCGAGCTGTCGGGCGGCCAGCGCCAGCGCGTCGCGCTGGCAAGGGCGATCATCCGCCGCCCGTCTGTGTTCCTGATGGACGAGCCGCTGTCGAATCTCGATGCCAAGCTGCGCGGCCATATGCGGGCCGAGCTGAAGCATATGCAGGGCACGCTCGGCATCACCACGATCTATGTCACCCACGACCAGATCGAGGCCATGACACTGGCGCACCGTGTGGCCGTGCTGGAAAAGGGGTGCTGCAGCAGCTGGCGTCACCATCCGAAATCTACAACAACCCGGCCAATCTGTTTGTCGCGCAGTTCATTGGTTCGCCGGCGATGAATGTCATCCATGGCACTCTCGAGGGGGCGAGCTTCCAGACCAACGGGGTCAAGGTGAAGACCAAGGTCAAGGGGCAGGTCACCAAGGCCGTTGCCGGCGTCAGGCCCGAGGACTGCAGCGTTACCGACCCGAAGAAAGGCACGATCAGCGGACAGATCTATACCACCGAGCTGATTGGCGACCACACGCTGGTCACGGTCAACTGGGGGGACGACCAGATCGTGGTGAAGGCGCACAAGGATTTTGACGGCAAGCAGGGGGGACGCTGTTGGCGTCGTGCTGCCGCCGGAGAACCTTTATATTTTCGACGAGACGAGCGGCGAGCGTATTCGCTGAGCCACGGGGGATTGAATGGCGGTCCGGATCGAGCTTCACCGTTCCAGCTTCGAAAGCCGCGAACGCCGGCTTCTCGAGACTGGCGAGTTCACCGTTTCGGCCTTCAGATATGATTCAGGGATCGAGGCGCTGCGCCTCTGCAACGCCCGCGGCGAGATCATTGTGCTGCCGTTCAAGGGGCAGCAGATCTGGCGCGCCGGGTTCGACGGCCGCGACCTGACAATGCGGTCGATGTTCGACGAGCCTGTCGACACGCAGGTCTATCTGGAAACCTACGGCGCCTTCATGATCCATTGCGGCCTTGCCGGACTTGGTGCGCCGGGCCCCGATGACACCCATCCGCTGCATGGCGAATTGCCGAACGCGCCGTTCCAGACAGCCTGGCTCGAGATTGACGAGGGTGAGGAACGGTGGCGGTCGGCGGCAGCTACCGGCATACCGTCGCTTTCAGCACCAATTATCTGGCGACGGCAAAGGTCGCCATGACGGCGGGTTCCGCGCTGCTGGATGTGTCGCTCACGGTGGAGAACCTGAAGCAGACGCCGATGGAAATGATGTATCTGGCCCATGCCAATTTTCGGCCGGTGGATCACGGCGAGCTGCATTACACAGCGCCCTATGATGCGAGTGCTGTCAGGGTGCGAACCTCCATCCCCGCGCATATTTCGCCGAAGCCGGACTATATGGCCTTCATCGAAGCGCTTGCCCGGGACCCGCTGCCCCATCACCGGATGGACCCATCGCTCGCCTTCGATCCGGAAGTGGTCTTCAGCATCGACATGATGGCGGATGATGAGGGGCTGGCCCATGCAATGCAGGCGCACCCCGATGGCACGGCCGACTATATCGGCTTTCGTCCCGATCAGGCGCCGATCTGCACACGCTGGATCTGCCGCACTCCGGACCAGGACGGGCTGGGGATCGCCTTTCCGGCGACGGCCGAGGTCGAGGGCTATACCGCCGAAAAGGCAAAGGGCCATGTGATCGAGCTTGCCGGCGGTGCCTTATGGACCATCGACATCAGCATGGGCCTGCTGACCGCGACGGAAGCTGCCGGTCTAAAAGACAGGATTGACGCTGTCAGGAACGGCTAGCCGAGGCTGAACGCATTCTCTGCCATACCGCGGATGCCTGTTTCGATGGCGAACAGACTGCCTGCCAGCCGGTCTTCAGGCGCGCGGTCGGCGGCTGCGGTGGTCACATATAATGTCGTCAGCTCGGATCCGCCGAAGGTGCATGTCGTGACATTGCCGGCGGGGATGTCGATCACCCGGTCGATGGAGCCGTCGTGTGCCACACGTATGACACAGCCGCCGCCATAGCGGCAATTCCAGAGATATCCCTCACCATCCATGGCCGATCCGTCGGGAAGGCCACGCTCAAAACCCGCAAAGAAGGGTCTTCCGGGCCCGATCTCGCCGGTTTCGATGTCATAGTCGTAAACCCGGATTTCGTTCTTCAGTGTGTCGCCGAAATAGAAATGCCGCCTGTCGGGTGACCAGCATAATGTATTGGGAATGCCGATGTCGGTCTCGATTACCTCCATCGGCCCGCCATGCCGGTATCGGTAGAGTGTGCCCCGGCCGTCCACGACCGGCAGCCCTTCCCCGTTCGGGCCGACATTGTTGCCCATCGATCCGATCCAGAACGCGCCGAGGGGATCGCTTCGCCCGTCATTGAAACGCAATTCCGGCCAACCGCCCAGCGTGGCCGGCAAATCCTCACGCGCGCCGGTTTCCGGATTGAACAGGATCAACTGCGAGCCAAGAGCGACCAGAAGCCACCCATTTCTGTCCGTCAGTGACAGGGCGACGACCGGCCGGTCGAACAGATGGGTGCGCGTGGCGCCGTTGTCAGGATCGTGGCTATGCAGGAGAAAGCGGTTGATATCGGTCCAGTAGAGCCGGTTCGCGGCCGCGTCCCAGGTGGCGGCCTCGCCGCAGACATCTCCTGCCGGTACGATACAGATCGGCTCCATTACACTGGTCTTCCGTCAACATCATGGACATACCCATGGTGCCCCGATGCGCCGGCGAAGGCGAGGGGAGAGTTGATCTGGCTTTCCTGCTCGCGCAAGATCGAATGATCGGGAGGTATAAAGAGCATGCTTGAAACCTGGCGTTGGTTCGGGCCGGACGATCCGGTGACATGTTCAGACATCCGGCAGGCTGGCGCCGACGGGATCGTCACCGCACTTCACGCGGCCGCCCCGGGCGAGGTCTGGCAGTCTGACGACATTGCGGCCCGCAAGAGTTTCATCGAGGCAGAAGGGCTGGCATGGTCGGTGGTAGAGAGCATTCCGGTGCATCCCGCCATCAAGCTTGGCGATGATCGGGCGGCGCAGCATATCGACAGCTGGATTCAGACGATGCGCAACCTCGCGGCGAACGGGCTGGAGGTCATCTGTTACAACTTCATGCCGGTGGTAGACTGGACCCGTACCGACCTTCGCTGGAAGGCGCGGCGCGGCGGTCTGGCGCTGCGTTTCGATCCTGTGGAATTCGCCGCATATGATCTGTTTGTGTTGCGCCGGGCCGCGCGCCGACAAGGATTACACCGCCGAGATCATCGCGCAGGCCGAGACCTTGTATGCAAGCATGGACGAGGCCGCGATCGAGCGGCTGGAATCCACCATCATCGCCGGACTGCCCGGCTCGGAACTGTCACATGGCCGCGAGGGCATCCGCGCCGCGATCGCCGATTATGACGGGCTGACAGCAGCTGATCTTCAGGCGAACCTGATCACCTTTCTGGAACAGGCGGGTCCAGCAGCAGAAGAATGCGGCGTTCGAATCTGCCTTCACCCCGATGATCCGCCATTCTCGCTTTTCGGACTGCCGCGCGTGGTGTCCACAAAGGCAGATTATGCCGCGCTGTTCGATGCGGTGCCGACACTGGCGAACGGGATCACGCTTTGCGCCGGATCCCTTGGCTCGCGGCCCGACAATGACGTGATAGACATCGCGAGAAGTTTCGCTCCGCGCATTCATTTCACGCATCTTCGCAATGTCACTATGGAGCCGTCAGGCGCGTTCTTCGAGGACGACCATCTTGATGGTGGTGTGGATATGGTCGAGCTGATCTCGGTCCTGCTTGGCGAAGAGGCGCGCCGCCGCGAGGAAGGACGTGCCGATGCCGTGATCCCGATGCGCCCCGATCATGGGCATCTGCTTCTTGATGATATCGGCAAACAGACCAACCCTGGCTATTCCGCCATCGGGCGGCTCAAGGGGCTGGCCGAGTTGCGCGGTGTCGAACGCGCTGTTGCATCGCTCACATATCGGCAGGGGGTATCGGCATGATGACGGATTTCACTGGCAAGGTTGCCGCGGTCACGGGAAGCAGCGGCATCGGCCTTGGCGCGGCGCTGCATCTGGCGCGATCCGGCGCGCGGGTGTTCCTGGCCGGCATTGATGCCGGGCTGAACGACGAGGCTGCGACGCTTGCCGCCGGCGAGGGGCTCGATATCACCCTGCATCAGGTGGATGTGGCTGACGAGGATTCGGTCCGCGGCTGGGCCGGGCAGATTGCAGGCGAAACCGAAGTCCTGCACGCGCTGGTCAATGCGGCCGGCCAGCAGACCTACGGCACCGTCGAGGATACCGGCCCGGCTGACTGGGACCATTGCATGGCGGTGAATCTGAAGTCCTGTTATCTCACCTCGCATATCCTCTATCCGCTGCTGAAGGCAGCAGGCGGGGCGTCGGTGGTGCATGTCGCCTCGGTTCAGGGGCACAACAACCAGAACAATGTCCTCGCCTATGCGACTTCCAAGGGCGCGGTCCATGCGATGACCCGCGCGATGGCGGTGGATTGCGCCAAAGACGGGATCAGGGTCAATTCGATCAGCCCGGGATCAATCCGAACGCCGCTTCTGGAATACGGGGCCGGCCAGCTTGCCACCGGCGGGAAAACTGTCGATGACATGATCGCCGAGTTCGGGAAATCGCACCCTGTCGGACGTGTCGGCACCACCGAAGAGACGGGGAGCCTGATTGCCTATCTGTGCTCGGACGCCGCCGGATTTATCAGCGGCACCGACCTGCGGATTGACGGCGGGCTGACAGCCCAGCTTGGTGTGTAAGTGATGTCGGGATTGTTTGAAGAGCTGGATTACCAGCAGACGGCGCTTGGCGAGCTGATCCTGCGGCGTCGCAAAATCCTGAAGCTCGACCGTGACGTGGTCGAGGTTATCCTGAATGACGAGCATCTGATGTCTGACATGTTCACGGCATCCGAAATTGCGCTAGCCACCATTCCGATGGCGCTGCTCACGGCTGCCGGGCGAACAGATGCCGACATTCTCGTCGGCGGGTTGGGGCTCGGTTACACGGCGGATGCGGTGCTGCGCTCTGACGCGACCGGGTCGCTGGCCGTGGTCGAATATCTGGCGCCGCTAATAGGATGGCACGAGGCCGGCATCCTGCCCCTTGGCAGGCGTCTGGCAGATGATCCACGATGCCGTTTCATCGAAGCCGATTTCTTTGCCCTTGCGCGGGGCGATGACGGGTTCGACCCGCATGCGCCGTGCCGGCGGTTCGACGGCATCTTCCTCGATATCGATCACAGCCCCGATTTTCATCTGAACCCGTCACATGCCGATTTCTACAGCGAGGAAGGGTTGGCAAGGTTGGCGAAAAGCCTGACCGGCGACGGCATTTTCGCGCTCTGGTCGAACGATCCGCCAGATCAGGCTTTCGTCGCACGGCTTGCCACGCAGTTCCCGAATGCGCGCGCCGAAGAGGTGGTGTTCCACAACCCTCTTCTCGAAGAGGATTGCGTCCAGACCGTCTATCTCGGGATCATGAGCTGACGAACCTACAGCCCAAGGTCATAGAACCGGTTGGCGGTCTGGCCGTAGATGGCGGCTTTTTCGGAGTCGCCGAGCCCTGCCGTCAGCGCCTGTGCCGCGCTGTGCCAGTCCGCATATTCGCCGGCAAGGCGGCAGACAGGCCAGTCGGACCCCCACATGACACGGTCAGCGCCGAACACCGAGATCACATGGTCGACATAGGGTCTGAGGTCATCAACCGTCCAGCTGGAGGCGGCCTCGGTGATCACCCCGGACAGTTTGCAGAATGCCGAGGTCTCCGGCGAGCCTTGCCATGCCGTCGGCCCAGTTGTCGAACCCGCCCGATGAATGATTGGCAATATCGGGCTTCATGCAGTGGTCGATCACCACTTTCATGCCGGGATGGCGGCTGAAAAGGGTGATGAAATTCTCGATATGGCGCGGCATGCCCAGCGCCTCGAACCGCAGGTCGAGGGCGGTAACAGCCTCGAAGGCCCACCGGATATCATCGCGCAGCATCCAATTATCGTCGGGAATGTCCTGAATCATCGGTCTGACACCCCCGAATTTCGGATGCGCCGCCAGTCGCTCGAGATGGTGTGAATGCGCAGGATTTTCGAAATCCACCCAGCCGGTGACGGCAGCGACATGCGGCGCGGCGTCTGCGATGCCCAGCATATAATCGCTTTCCTCGATGCTTGGTGCTGCCTGCACCAGAACCGTATGGGTGATTCCGGCAGCCGTCAGAAACGGCGCGAGATCAGCAGGACCATAGGCCCGAAACAGCGTTGCGTTATCTTCCGGCATCCAGCCGTAATCGCCGCGTGCCGGGTTCCAGAAATGATGATGGGCGTCAATTTTCATAATCCTGCCTCTGGCATGGTGCAACGATGTGTGCGGTGCGCAGATTCCAGCTAGTTTCAGGCATCAACCTACTTGCCGTTGCTCACCGCCACGATGCATCATAGGAGGATGGGAGGCCGCATCACAAGACGGCCCGCAACAGAAGACCCGAAGGGTAGATGTGATGATTTCGATCGGTGGCGAGAACCTGATAGACCTCGTGTCCGGCGCGGCTGCGGCCAACGGGCTGCCGCAATATGTGGCCAATCCGGGCGGCTCGCCGTTCAATGTCGCCATGGCATCCGGACGCCAGGGCCAGAAGGTGGCCTATCTGACGCCGGTGTCGGACGACGCGCTTGGTGCGCTTCTTGCCGAACGCCTGCTGGAAAGCAAAGTTACGCTCGCCGCCGACCGGGTGCCTCAGCCGACATCGCTTGCGGTCGTCTCGATCACCGACGGCATTCCCTCATATGCCTTTCATCGCAACGGCACCGCCGAACGGCAGGTCACCAAACGGGCGCTTCACAATGACATGCCGGCAGAAACGAAGCTGTTTCACGTCGGGTCACTTGGCCTTATCGAAGGGGACGACGCCGATACATGGGAGGCGTTTTTTGCCGATTGTCGCAGCCGCGGGATCATGACCTCGCTTGACCCGAATGTGCGGCCCGGCCTGATTGCCGATCGCGACGGCTATATCGCGCGCCTGCGACGGATGATGCGCCATGTCGATATTTTCAAGCTCAGTGACGAGGACCTGACCTGGCTGTATCCCGACCGGCCGCTGGAAACCGCGCTGGCCGACTGTCGGGCGGACTGTGATGCAGTGTTGTTCATTCTCACTCTGGGCGCAGACGGCTCACGTGTGTTTCTTGGTGATCTCGAGATGATGGCAGCTGCGCCGCGTCTTGAAGACCTTGCCGATACGGTGGGCGCTGGCGATACTTACATGGCCAGCATCCTGTGCTGGGTGCTTGAAAATGATCTGGCGTCGCGCGATGCGCTTGGCGCGGTTGGCAAGGATATGCTGACCAAGGCGACGAGCCGTGCGGCCGAGGCCGCCGCCATCAACTGCCGGCGATCCGGGTGTAACCCGCCATGGCGCGATGAGCTGACCAACCTCTAGCCCTGTTGTCGAATGTAGGAGTCACCAGTTTTGCCGAAGCAGCTTTCAATCGATCCGGGCCAGACCTACAGCGCTGACAAGGTACGCTTCACCGACATTCCGGTTCACGCCTACAAGGGCGACCTTGAAGTCGAGATCGCGCGTTGGGGCAAGGACGGATTGCGTGCTGCCTTGCGGCATATGCTCGTGGTTCGCGAGTTCGAGAGCATGCTGCACGCCTTCAAGTCGACAGGCGCCTATCGCGGCATCGAATATGTCTATAAAGGGCCGGCACATCTGTCAGTCGGGCAGGAGGCCGCCGCCGTCGGCAGCGCGATGGCGCTTGGGCCGGCAGACCAGATTTTTGGCTCGCACCGCAGTCATGGCGAGATCATCGCCAAGGGGCTGGCGGCTGTGGGTGGAATGGCACCGGACAAGGTCGCATCCATCATCGAAACACACAGTGACGGGCGACTCCTTGATCTGGTAACGCGCCATGTCGGCGAGACGGGCGGTGAGCCGGCCGAGGCATTCCTGCTGACCGGCGTCCTTGCCGAAATCTTCATGCGTGATGCCGGTTTCAATCGCGGCATGGGCGGCTCGATGCACGCTTTCTTCACGCCCTTTGGCGCCTTTCCGAAGAATGCCATTGTCGGCGGCTCTGCAGGGATCGCAGTGGGCGCTGCGCTACGGGCGCAACTGACCCGCTCTGACAGCATCTGTGTGGCCAACCTCGGTGATGGCAGTACCGGATGCGGGTTGATCTGGGAGTCGATGAATTTTGCCGGTATGGGCCAGTTCCGGAACCTGTGGCAGCCGCCTTTCGACAGAAACCCGCCGGTGCTGTTCTGCTTTACCAACAATTTCTACGCTATGGGCGGGCAGACGCGCGGCGAGACAATGGCATGGGACAGGCTCGCGTATTGGCGCCGGCATGTCGCCGGGCCAGCTCCATGCCGAGACGGTGGACGGCTCGAATCCGCTGGCGGTGGCAGATGCCGTCTCGCGCAAGGCCGAGATCCTGCGCGCGGGAGAGGGGCCGGCGCTTCTCGACATCGAATGCTATCGCTATTCGGGCCATTCGACGACCGACACCAACGCCTACAGGTCGCGGGACGAGATGAAGGCCTGGCAGGCACATGATCCGATCACCAGGTTCCGTGACAGGCTGGTAGATGGTGGCGTAATCACCGCTGGCGAAGCTGATGAGATGGTCGAACTGGCCGGCGCGCAGATCGAGGCAGTGACAAGAGTGGTGGTGGACCGCCAGCTGGCACCCGCTGTCGATCTGGAGGCAAGCCCGACCATCATTGGCGACATGACGTTCAATAATGAGGCGATCGAGCTTGGGGGCGGGCCGGGGACCTGCTGGCAGAACCGGCCGAGACCGGCGCCGTGAAATCGATTATGCGCAAGGCGCGTTCCGGCATTGCCGAAGATGGCAGCCAGCTGTCACCGATGCGTGCTGTGACACTTCGCGACGCGCTGTCGGAAGCCATTCTTCACCATCTGACCCATGACGAGAGCCTGATTGCCTATGGTGAGGAATGCCGCGACTGGGGCGGCGCGTTCGGCGTTCATCGGGGCTTTGCTGACATCATCCCCTATCACCGTCTGTTCAATTCACCCATTTCCGAAGCGGCGATCGTATCCACGGCCGTCGGCTATGCGCTTGCCGGAGGGCGGGCGATCGTCGAGCTGATGTATGCCGATTTCATCGGCCGGGCCGGAGACGAGATTTTCAACCAGCTTGCCAAATGGCAGGCGATGTCGGCCGGCGAATTGCGCCTGCCGGTGGTGCTTCGTGTGTCGGTCGGATCGAAATACGGGGCGCAGCATTCCCAGGACTGGACATCGCTTGTCACCCATGTGCCGGGGCTGCGCGTGATCTACCCGGCGACACCGCATGATGCCAAGGGACTGATGGCGACGGCGCTGTCCGGCAATGACCCGACCATGGTGTTTGAAAGTCAGCGTCTGTATGACCGGGTCGAGACCTTCGAGCCCGATGGTGTGCCCTCGGATTACGTGCCGATCCCCTTTGGCGAAGCTGCCACAAGGCGTGCCGGCGATGACGTGACGATCCTGACCATCGGCCCGTCGCTCTATCCGGCGCTCGAAGCTGCTGGCGAGCTGGCAGGTCATGGTGTCGAAGCGGAAATCATTGATGCAAGGACGCTGGTTCCCTTCGACTATGACACCGTCCTTGCCTCGGTCAGGCGGACAGGGCGGCTGATCATTGTGTCGGAAGCCGTGGAACGAGGCAGTTTCGCGAACACGGTTGTGGCCAATGTCACGCGCCTTGCCTTTGCCGACCTGAAGGCGCCGCCGGTTGTGCTTGGCGCGCCAAACTGGATCGCGCCGGGTGCGGATATGGAAGACAAATACGCCCCGCAGGAGCATGATATCTGCGACGCCGTGCTTGGCGAATTCTTTGCTGACAAGCGGATCAACCGCCGCGGTGTCCGCAACTGGGATATCGCCGGAATGGCAAAGCGCGGGCTTTGACGACTTTAACCGGGGCTTGTTCCGAACAGGCTCGAACCAGGGGACGCACATCATGGCAACGGAAATTCTGGTACCGCAGCTTGGCAACGAGGTCACCGAGGCAGAGGTCACTGAATGGGCAGCGGCAGTCGGTGACACGTTGAGTGCCGGCGAGATTGTCGTCATGATTTCGACGACCAAGGCGGCGCTGGAAATCGAGGCACCATGTGACGGCACGCTGTCCAAAATTCGCATTGGCGAGGGGGAACTGACCGAGGTTGGCGCCGTCCTCGGCGTGATTGAATGACCGATCTGGCACTGCACCGGCTTGGCGGTGAGGGGCCGGATATCCTGTTCATCCACGGGTTTGGCGCCGACCGGCTGGGCTGGCTGGCGGTGGCGCCGCAGCTGTTTGACGAGGCCAGCGTCTGGGCTGTGGGAATATGCCGGCCACGGGACTGCCGGGAACGATGCCGGAGACGGCGCGCCAGCGACCATCGCAGCCGCCATCGCTGACGAGATCGGGGACAGGCTGACACGTCCCCTTGTCGTGGGGCATTCGCTTGGCGGCACGTTGGCGCTTCATCTCGCGGCGGCGATGCCGGAGGGGTTGGCCGGGCTGGTGCTGCTGGCGCCCGCCGCGCTGGCCGCCAGTATCGACGACAGTTTCATCGCTGCCATTCCCGAACTTGACGACCCGGACGAGGCGCTGGATGTGCTCAGGCGGCTTGTCTGCCGCAAGGTTCTGATCACCCCGCGTATGGCCGGGGCAGTGGTGGCAGGACTTTCTCCGCCCGGGCGCCGGGCCGCGCTCAGGCAAATTGCGGGTGCTCTTGAAACTTCCGCGCCGCCGCCATTCCCGCCTTCGGTGCCTTTCGAGGTTATCTGGGGCAGCGAGGATGAGATCCTTGCACCTCCCGATCCGGCGCTTCCGGATATGCAGCTTGTCGATGGCGTTGGCCATATGCCGCATATCGAGGCTGCCGGCGATGTCATCGCCGCAATCAGACGGGGGCTCGGGACTGCTGAATAAGTATCATTGGCTTGCTTGACCCGAACTGTGGTTGGTCCTAGCTTTGAGTCTCATTTGAATTACGACTGGGTGGATGTGTGGCCGGCGATCTGAAACATCGCCTGATAGCAGAGATTGACCAGCGAGATGACGATCTGGTCGAAACAACACGCGCACTGATCCAGATACCCACGCTGAACCCGCCGGGCGACCATTACCGCGACATTTGCGAATATCTAGAAGCGCGGCTTGCCCGAAGCGGCTTTTCATCGACATTCGTCCGGGCCGAGGGATCGCTTGGCGATTCCGAAAACATCCGCGCTGGAATATTGTCTGCCGCCATGAAGGCGCCGGTGAGGGCGAATGCGTACATTTCAATTCGCATACGGATGTTGTCAGTGTCGGCGAGGGCTGGACCCGTGACCCGTTTGGCGGCGAGGTGGATGGCGACCGGATCTACGGACGGGGCGCCTGTGACATGAAAGGCGGGCTGGCGGCATCTATCATTGCTGCCGAGGCCTTTATCGCCACCTGTCCCGACTATCGCGGCGCGATCGAGATTTCCGGCACAGCGGACGAGGAAACAGGCGGGTTTGGCGGCGTCGCCCATCTGGCGGAAAACGGCTGGTTCGACCCGGCGCGGGTGCAGCATGTGATCATCCCCGAACCGCTGAACAAGGACCGTATCTGCATAGGTCATCGCGGTGTCTGGTGGGCCGAGATCGAGACCAGGGGCCGGATCGCACACGGTTCTATGCCGTTCCTTGGAGACTGCGCCGTTCGCCATATGACGGCGGTTCTTCAGGAAATGGAGGACAGCCTGTTCCCGGCGCTGGCCGAGCGGCGCACGGCGATGCCGGTTGTGCCCGAGGGCGCGCGGCAGTCGACACTCAACATCAATGCCATCCATGGCGGCCTGCCGGAACAGGAGGAAGGCTATACCGGCCTGCCTTCGGCTTGTGTTCCCGACCGCTGCGTGATCACCATCGACCGGCGCTTCCTTGCCGAAGAGGAGCTTGCCGAGGTGAAGGGCGAGATTACCGCATTGCTCGACAGGCTGGCGGAGCACCGGCCCGATTTCAGTTATGAGGTGCGTGACCTGTTCGAAGTCCATCCGGTGATGGCGGACCGCGACGCACCCGTCGTGACGACCGTAAGCGCAGCGATCCGCGAGGTGATGGGGATTGATCCTGATTACGTTGTGTCCCCCGGCACCTATGACCAGAAACATATCGACCGGATCGGCAGGCTGCGGAACTGCATCGCCTATGGCCCCGGCATTCTCGAGCTGGCGCATCAGCCGGACGAATGGATCGGCATCACTGACATGAAAGAAAGTGCGGCAGTGATGGCGCTCTCGCTTGCGGAGCTGCAGGCACCCGATTATTCCATGAAGGCAGAAAAGGGAGGATAAAATGAAACAGCTTTTCTCAAGGCGAGCCCTGGCAATATCAGCGGCAGCCGCGGTGATGAATGTTTCGGCGGTTTTTGCTGCACAGACGTCGATCACGGTCGGCATGCAGCTCGAGCCACCAAACCTCGACCCGACAGGCGGTGCGGCAGCAGCCATTGACGAAGTGGTCTACGCCAATGTCTTTGAGGGGCTGACCCGCTATCAGGCCGACGGCTCCGTCGCGCCGGCGCTGGCAAAGTCATGGACGATCTCGGATGACGGCCTTGTCTATACCTTCTCCCTTCACAGCGGGGTGAAATTCCATGACGGCTCGGCAATGGATGCCGAGGATGTGAAATTCTCGCTGGATCGCGCACGGGCGGAAGATTCGACCAACGCGCAAAAGCGTCTTTTCACCGGCATCGCCTCGGTCGATGCGGTGGATGCGCTGACAGTGAAGATCACCTTGTCGAACCCGGATGGCGGTTTCATCACCAACCTTGCCTGGGGTGATGCCGTGATCGTCGCGCCGGAAAGCATCGAGAACGCAAAGACAGCGCCGGTCGGCACCGGCCCCTTCACCTTTTCGCGCTGGGTTCAGGGCGACCGGGTAGAGCTTGCGCGCAATCCTGATTACTGGGGCGACGCGGTGGCGCTCGAGAAAGCCACCTTCAAGTTCATTTCTGATCCGACAGCTGCCTTTGCAGCGATGATGGCAGGCGATATCGACGCTTTCCCGGGCTATCCGGCTCCGGAGACGCTGCCACAGTTCGAGGCCGATCCGCGCTTCCGCGTGATCGTCGGTTCGACCGAGGGTGAGACCATCCTGTCGACCAACAACAAGGCCGAGAACCTGTCTGATGTCCGCGTCCGGCAGGCGATTGCGCATGCCATCGACCGGCAGGCCATCATTGATGGCGCGATGTTCGGCTATGGCACGCCGATCGGCACGCATTTCGCGCCGCACCATCCCGACTATGTCGATCTGACGGGCGGGTCTGCGCATGACCCTGCCAAGGCGCGTGCGCTGCTGAAGGAGGCAGGGGCCGAAAACCTGACCCTGTCGCTGAAGCTGCCGCCGCCATCCTATGCCCGCCGGGGCGGCGAGATCATCGCGGCCCAGCTTCGCGAGGTCGGGATCGGCACCGAGATCGAGAATCTGGAATGGGCGCAATGGCTGGAGCAGGTGTTCCGCGGCAAGGATTTCGATCTGACCATCGTCTCGCATACCGAGCCGATGGATATCGGCATCTATGCCAATCCGGAGTATTACTTCCAGTATGACAGCGCCGCCTTCCAGGGAATGATCGCGGACCTGAAGCTGGCCACCGCGCCGGCGGACCGCACGCGCATTCTGCAGGCGGCCCAGAAGCAGATCGCAGGCGACTATGTGAACGGTTATCTGTTCCAGCTGGCGCGCACCGGCGTTGCCAATGCCAAGATCAACGGTCTCTGGGAAAATGCCCCGACGCAGGCCAACGACCTGACAGGTGTCAGCTGGTCTGACTGACCGGTTCCCGCAAACGAGACTCCGCCGGCCGGTTTGCCGGCGGGGTCCCGCTACATCCCCGCCGCGATCCTGGCGCAAGGCTGACCCATGCTGAGTTACATCCTGTCACGACTTGTCGCGCTTGCGCTCAGCCTCGTCGTCGCCTCGCTTGTTATCTTCGTGATGATCGAGCTTGTGCCGGGCGATCCGGCCAGTTTCATGCTGGGCTTGAACGCGGCGCCCGACACGGTGGCGGCGCTGCGGGCCGAACTCGGCCTCGGCGGCAGCCCGGTCGAGCGTTACCTTCGCTGGGTCGGCGGCATGCTGCAGGGGGATTTCGGCACCTCATACACCTATCGCGCGCCGGTGGCAGAGCTGGTCACGGCGCGGCTCGCCGTATCGCTGCCGCTGGCACTGATGGCGCTGTTGCTGTCGACGCTGATTGCCATTCCGGTCGGGCTGTATGCCGCCAGCC
The DNA here is from genome assembly GCA_038144055.1 of Alphaproteobacteria bacterium. Taxonomy (GTDB): domain Bacteria; phylum Pseudomonadota; class Alphaproteobacteria; order Puniceispirillales; family Puniceispirillaceae; genus UBA8309. Next base: position 166,017 of record JAYQNB010000005.1, read on the forward strand.
GCCGCGGCAAACCGGGTGACTGGAGTGTGATGGGGCTTACCCAGCTTGGCATCGCCATTCCGAATTTCTGGTTTGCGATGATCCTTGTGGTGATTTTCGCGATCAAACTTCGCTGGTTTTCAGCCGGTGGATTTCCCGGCTGGGACGAGGGCATCTGGCCGAGCCTCAAGGCCCTGACCTTGCCGGCGGTGGCGCTGGCGCTGCCGCAGGCCTCGATCCTTGCGCGGGTGATGCGCTCGGCAGTGCTCGAGGTGCTTGGTCAGGACTATATCCGCACGGCGCGCGCCAAGGGGTTGAGCCGGCGGCGCACGCTGACCGACCATGCGCTGCGCAACGCGCTGATCCCGGTGCTGACCATCATCGGGCTACAATTCTCTTTCCTGATCGCAGGCGCCATCATCATCGAGAATGTGTTCTTTCTTCCTGGCCTCGGGCGGCTCGTTTTTCAGGGGATCACCCAGCGCGACCTGATCGTTGTGGAATCTGTGGTCATGCTGCTGGTCTTCGCCGTGATCCTGGTGAATTTCCTTGTCGACATCGCCTATGGCCTCGCCGATCCGCGCCTGCGGAGGCGGTCATGACAGCGCGGCTTCCCCTGACGCTGGTGGCCGGACTTGCCCTGACGGCGGTGTTTGTCGCCGCGGCGCTGCTGTCGCTGGTCTGGACGCCGCATGCGGTGGAATCGCTGAACATCGCGGCGCGCCTCCAACCGGCCAGTGCCGACCATCTGCTCGGCACCGACCATTTCGGCCGTGACATGCTGTCGATGCTGATGGTTGGCGCGCGGACATCGATCGCCGTGGCCATTGTCGCGGTGGGGATCGGCATGGTGCTCGGCGTGCCGCTCGGCCTGCTGGCGGCGGCCAACCATGGCGGCGTGATCGATGATCTGGTGATGCGCAGCAACGATCTTGTCTTCGCCTTCCCGGCGCTGGTCATCGCCATCCTGATCACCGCCGTCTTTGGGCCGTCCGCCTTCAACGCCATCCTTGCCATCGGCATTTTCAACACCCCGGTCTTCGCCCGGGTGACACGCGGCGGGGCGCTGGCCGTCTGGACACAGGAATTCATCCTCGCCGCGCGGGTCAGCGGCAAGGGTGCGGTGCGGATTTCGCTCGAACACATCCTTCCCAACATCGCCAGCCTGCTGATTGTTCAGGGCACCATCCAGTTCAGCCTTGGCATTCTGGCAGAGGCCGGGCTGTCCTATGTCGGGCTCGGCGCGCAGCCGCCGCTGCCGTCATGGGGCCGGATGCTGGCGGATAGCCAGACAATGATCAGTTTCGCCCCGCATCTGGCGGTGCTTCCGGGGCTGGCCATCATCGCCACCGTTCTGGGGTTGAACCTGACGGGTGACGGGCTGCGCGACCATCTCGATCCCAGATTGCGGAGGCAGCGATGAGTCCCCCGCGCCTCGCCATCGACAATCTGTCCGTGCGCATCGGTGACACCGACGCCGTTCGTGACGTCAGCCTGTCGATCGCGCCGGGGCAAATCTTCGGTGTCGCCGGTGAATCCGGCTCCGGCAAGTCGATGACGGCGCTTGCGGTGATGGGACTGCTTCCGGACAGCGCGCATCGTGGCGGGGCGGCGCGGCTTGACGGCGAGGATCTGTTCGCGCTGGACGAGGCGGCGATGTGCGGCATTCGCGGGCGGCGCATAGGGATGATTTTTCAGGAGCCGATGACGGCGCTGAATCCGGTTCGCACAATCGGCGCACAGGTTGCCGAAACGCTGGTAATCCATGCCGGGATGAGCCTTTCCGAAGCGCGCGAGATCGCCGCTGCCAAGCTTGACCGGGTGGGGCTTCCGGCCGCGCGTTACGGGTTGGACCGCTATCCGCATGAATTGTCCGGCGGCCAGCGCCAGCGGGTGATGATCGCACAGGCCATCGCGCTGCAACCGGCACTGCTGATCGCCGACGAGCCGACGACGGCGCTGGATGTGACGACGCAGGCAGGCATTCTCGATCTGATGGGCGGGTTGGTCGAGGAAGGTGACATGTCGCTGATGCTAATCACGCATGATCTGGCAGTGCTGGCCGAACTCAGTAGCCGGATCGCGGTGATGCAACAGGGGCTTGTCGTCGAGACAGCCGATACCGAGACCCTGTTCCGGTCCCACCGTCACGCCTATACGGGTCGACTGCTTGCTGCTTCCAGCCACCAGCCGGAACGCCATGAACAGCGAAAGTCACCCGCACCACTGCTGTCGGTCGATGAGCTTCATATCGGCTATCGGGGCCGTCGTTCCAGCTTGTTCGGCGCGCCGGAGATGACCGAGGCGGTCCGCGGTGTCTCATTCACGATCAGTGAGGGCGAGAGTGTAGGCCTCGTCGGGGAATCCGGATGCGGCAAGTCCACACTGGCCCGTGCCATTCTGGGCCTGCAGGCACCGCGTGCGGGCAGCATTCACCTCGGCGAGCAGGCCGTCACAGGCAAGGCAGTTCCGGCATCGATGCGCGCCGCCATGCAGATCGTCTTCCAGGACCCTTACGGGTCGTTCAACCCGCGCCATCGGGTTGGGCGGCTGGTAGCGGAGCCCTTTCATCTGCTGGAGGATGCGCCGCAAGGCGCAGCACGTGAGGATGCGGTTGTCGCCGCGCTCGAGGCGGTGGGGATGATGGCGGCAGATGCCGACAAATACATCCATGAATTTTCTGGCGGACAGCGCCAGCGCATCGCCATCGCAAGGGCGCTGGTCATCCGGCCGAAGCTGATCATTCTCGACGAGGCGGTCTCGGCGCTGGATGTGTCCATCCGTGCGCAGATTCTTGATCTGCTTGCCGGGCTTCGTGACAGCCACGGCCTTGCCTATCTGTTCATCAGTCATGACCTTGGCGTGGTCACCTCGATCACCGACCGGGTGATGGTGATGAAGGATGGCGAAATCGTCGAGCATGGGCCGACGGCGGATGTGATGGGCGCGCCGGCACATGATTACACGCGCGAGCTTGTTGCGGCGCGGCCGCAAATTCCGCCAGAATGGTCACAGGACCGGAAGGCAGGAAGATGACAGCAGGCAGGAGCAGGTGATGATGGGACGACTTGACGGAAAGACAGCGCTGGTCACGGGTGGCGGGTCCGGCTTTGGAGCCGGGATCGCAAGGCGCTTTGCCGAGGAAGGCGCGCGTGTCCTCGTGGTGGATATCAACGCGGATGCTGCGGCAGCCGTTGCCACCGAAATCGACGCGGCATCCTGCGGCGCGGATGTGGCCGATGCGGCTTCGGTGGTGGCCATGGCAGCGGCGGCGGCCGAGCATCTCGGCGCGCTTGATATCCTCGTGAACAATGCCGGCGTCACGCACCAGTCCGGTCCGCTGGAGGATGTGGACGAGGAGTCTTTCGACCGGGTGATGGCAGTGAACAACAAGGCTGTCTATCTGGCGGCGCGGGCATTCGTTCCGGCGATGAAGGCCGCCGGCAAGGGATGTATCCTGAACATCGCCTCGACCGCCGGGGTGTCGCCGCGCCCAAACCTCAGCTGGTATAACGCCTCCAAGGGCTGGATGATCACCGCGACGCGCGCGATGGCGGTGGAACTCGCCCCTTACGGGGTACGGGTGAACGCCGTCAATCCGGTGGCTGGAGAGACACCGCTTCTGGCAAGCTTCATGGGCGAGGACACGCCGGAAATGCGCGCGAAGTTCCTGTCCACCATTCCCATCGGCAGGTTCTCGCAACCCGAGGACATCGCCAACGCCGCCCTCTATCTATGCTCCGACGAGGCCTCGATGGTCACCGGGGTGGCGATGGAAGTGGATGGCGGACGCTGCATCTAGGACAGGGCATGGCAGGCATGAAACCCGGACCACGCAACCTGATCACCGATATAGACGGAATCCGCGTCGGCAATGCCGATGACGGGTCGGTGAAGTCCGGCGTCACGGTGCTGGCGGCAGACCGCCCGATCACCGCATCGGTTCATGTGATGGGCGGGGCGCCCGGCACCCGCGAGACCGATCTGCTGGCGCCCGACAAGCTGGTTCCCGCCGTCGATGCGCTGGTGCTGTCGGGCGGGTCGGCGCTTGGCCTCGATGCGGCGTCGGGGTTGCGAACGCGCTTCGCGCGGCCGGCATCGGGTTTGATGTGGCCGGGCAGAAGGTGCCGATTGTGCCGGCGGCCATCCTGTTCGATTTGCTGAATGGCGGTGACAAGGGCTGGGATGAAAACCCCTATGCGGCGCTTGGCGCTGCCGCATGGCATGCGCTCGGCGAGACGTTTGCCCTCGGCACGGCCTGGTGCCGGAACCGGTGCCACCGCCGGACCATTGAAGGGCGGGCTTGGATCGGCCTCGGCAGTGCTGGACAACGGTGTAACGGTCGGCGCGCTGGTTGCGGTGAACGCGCATGGCGCGGCGGCGCCTGACGGGGTGGCGCATCTGTGGGCCGCGCCGTGGGAACAGGGCGATGAATTTGGCGGCCTTGGCCCGGTGCCTGCCGGTGCCGGAACCGATGTGGCGCTGTCTGGCGGTCTGACACCTGCCCAGAATACGACCATCGGTATCATCGCCACCGATGCGGCGCTCGAAAAGGCGCAGTGCCAGCGGCTGGCCGTTGCCGCGCATGACGGCTTTGCCCGCGCGCTGGTGCCGAGCCACACCCCCTTTGACGGCGATTTGATTTTTGCCGCCTCGACCGGCGCCCGGAAGCTGGATGACCCGGTCGGCGAGAGCGTCGCGCTTGGCCATGCGGCGGCGACGGTAATGGCCCGTGCCATCGCCCGTGGCATCTGGGAAGCAGAGGGCGCGCCGGGTGACATCGCTCCCACATTCCGGGCGCATCACGGCGTTTGATGGCTTTGCTTGCCCCGTTTTTCCGTGACATGATCGACACGCAAACCACAGGAGACCCGGATCATGCTTGACCAGGCGACAATCGATTCACTTCGCCATAATGACGTGGCACCGGCAGGGCACCTGATCGACGGGGTCAGCGACACCAGCGGTGCCGGCGAGCAGATCGAGGTCATCTCGCCGATCGACGGAACCCGCCTGACGACGCTGGCGGATGGCGACGAGGCCATTGTCGCGCGTGCCGTCGCCGTGGCCCGTGCCGCCTTTGAAGATGGCCGATGGTCGAAAATGGCACCTGCGGCGCGCAAGGCGGTGATGCATCGCTGGGCCGACCTTGTTCAGGCCAACGCTGCCGAGCTGGCGGTGCTTGGCGTGCGTGACAACGGCACCGAGATCGGCATGGCCTTCCGCGCCGAGCCGGGCTCGGCGGCGGCGACGCTGCGCTACTATGCCGAGGTCTGCGACAAGATCTATGGCGAGGTTGCGCCGACACCGGACGGCATTCTGGGTATGATCCACAAGGAGCCTGTCGGCGTTGTCGGGGCCATCATCCCGTGGAATTTCCCGCTGATGATCGGGGCGTGGAAGCTTGGTCCGGCGCTTGCCTGTGGCAATTCGGTGGTGATCAAGCCTGGCGAGAGCGCGTCGCTGTCGCTGCTGCGCATGTGCGAGCTGGCGCATGAGGCGGGGCTGCCACCCGGCGTTCTGAATGTCGTCACCGGACGCGGTGAGACCGTCGGCGAGGCGATGTCGCTGTCGATGGATATCGATGTGATGGTGTTCACCGGTTCCGGCCCGGTGGGACGCCGGATCATGAGCAATGCCGCAGCCTCGAACCTGAAACGCACCTATCTCGAGCTTGGTGGCAAATCCGCCAATATCGTCTTTGCCGACACGCCCGATTTCGACGCCGCCGTCGCCGGCGCGGTATCCGCCATCTTCCGCAACTCCGGCCAGGTCTGTGTCGCCGGATCGCGTCTTCTGGTCGAGGAATCGATCCATGACGAATTCGTCGCCGCCGTCAGCGCCGGCGCGGCAAAGCTCAAGATCGGTGATCCGCTGACGGTCGGCAATGACGTCGGAGCGGTCCACAGCGCCGCGCAGCTGGACAAGAACATGGCGGCGCTGGCCCGCGCTGGTGATGAGGGATGCCGGATCGAGGGCGGCGGCGCACGGCTGCATGCCGAGAGCGGCGGCTTCTATGTGGAGCCTGCCGTGGTCACGGCGGTGACGCCCTCGCATGATTTGTTCCGCAACGAGGTGTTCGGGCCGGTGCTGGCGGTGACCTCCTTCAAGGACGAGGCTGACGCGCTGCGCCTTGCCAACGCCACCGATTACGGTCTTGCCGGTGGTGTCTGGACGACCGACCTCGGGCGCGCGCACCGGATGATCGCCGGCATGAAGACCGGCGTGATCAATGTGAACGGTTATGGCGCGGTCGATGTGACGGCGCCGCTTGGCGGGGTGAAGCAGTCCGGCAACGGCCATGACAAGTCGCTTCATGCCATCGACAAATATATCGATCTGAAGACCGCCTGGATCCAGCTCTAGGACGGTCATCGCCGGGGGCGGTGAATCGGCCTCAAGCCTTTCCGGGTCACACGCCATGAGCCGCCGCGTCACAAGGGCCGGCACGCTGTCGACGGACAAGCTGTTTGGTGAAATTCCTACCCGCCGAGGGGGAGTGTGAAGAGGCGGCCGCGATCCGCGACCCTATCCCCGATGCCGGCGAGGCGCAGGCAATGCCATGCCATGGCATGGTTCGAGGATGTCACGGGAAGGCCGGTCCGTTCCTCGATGCCGGCCACCGCGTCGGCAAGTCTGACCGAGGTGCAGGAGACGAACACCGCATCGATCTCGTGGCCGGCACGGATGGTGTCGATGGCGCTGACGAGGCTGTCCTCGTCGATCGTCGCCCCCACCGGGTCTATCTCCTCGTTGAAGGAGCCGAAGACCGGCACCTCATAGCCATGGCGGGTGATATAGGCGCGCACCTGCTCGTTCACATCGCGGCGATAGGGGTCAGCACGCCGATGCGCCGCGCGCCGAGCGCGTCGAAGGCGGCAAAGGCGGCGCTGATCGGGTTAGAGACCGGGGTGTCTGGCTTGGCCTCGGCAAGGCGTTGCGAGACGCGGTCCGCACCAAGCACGACCGAGGCCGAGGTGCAGCCATAGGCCAGCACATCGAGCCTGTCGCCGGGAAGGATGCGCGAGGCCGTGTCGGTCAGCAGCGGCTCCATCGCCGCCAGCGTCTCCGGCGTCACCCGCGGGTCGTTGGCGATGCGGGCTATGAACAGATCGACACCTTCCATCGCGATCATGGCGCGGAATTCGTGTTCGATGGTGTAGTCGGAGGCCAGCACAACCAGCCCGATTCTCGCGCGCGCGCCGATCACCTTGGCCGTGGTGAAGGGAAGATGCTCGATCAGCGTGTAGCCGCCGTCGGTAGAGGTCTGGGGCCCAGCGGTTTCAGGCGAGGTCATATTGAAGCCCTTTCACATCGAAATTCGGTGCGCGTCCGTCGATCAGGTCGGCGATGATGGCGGCGCACCCGCCCGACATCGTCCATCCCAGATGCCCATGCCCGACATTCAGCCACAGATTGCCGAGCGGTGACTTGCTGACGATCGGTGCGCCATGCGGCGTCATCGGGCGCAGGCCCACCCAGTATTTCGGGTTCGAGAAATCTGCGCAATGGCCGAACATCGGCCGGGCCTTGTCCAGTAGCGGGGCGAAATCGGCTTCGGAAAAGCTGCGGTCATATCCCGCGATCTCGGCCGTCGCCGTCACCCGCAGCCGGTCCCCCATCGGGCAATAGGCCATCAGGTTTTCGTAATCGACACCGCCGATGCGCGGGGCGGCCGCCGCATCGGTGATCGGTACCGTCATCGAATAGCCGCGCACCGGCCAGATCGGCAGGTCGATGCTGAGATGGCGAACCAGGTCCGGGCTGTGGACACCGGCGCACAGCACATAGTCGTCGGCGGTGAAATCGCCATTGTCGGTTTCAACCCGAAGCAGGGCATCGCCGCGCCGGACAAGGCGGGTGATGTGTGTGCCGAAATGAAAGGCGACGCCCATCTCCTCTGCCTTTTCGACCAGCGCGTTGGTGAAGAGATGCGCATCCCCGCTTTCATCCCCCGGCGCATAGAGAGCCCCCGCAGCATGGGCGGCGAGCCCGGCAAGCCCGGGATCGCGCGCCACCATCTCGTCCGAGGACATCAGGTCCAGCCGGATGCCCTGGCTGCGCAGCATCGCGGCTTTCTTGTCTGCATTGGCCAGCCCCTCGGCGCTGCGATAGATATACATCAACCCGCCATCGCGGCTGTCATAGGTGACGCCGGTCTCGCGGGTGATCCGGTTCATATGAAGCTGCGAGAACTGACACAGTGATGTTGTGACGGCCGAATTGGCTGTGTGCCGCGCTGCCGTGCATTCACGAAGAAAGCGCAGCATCCATCGCCATTGCCGCCATGAAGCGCGCGGCCGCAGCTTGATCGCCTGATCGCCGCGCCACAGCGAGCGCAGCATCAGCCCCGGTGCCGAGGGCGAGGCCCAGGCATAGCCCTGGGCCGGCGCCAGAAGCCCGGCATTGGCAAAGCTCGTCAGCATGGCCGCCCGATGCTCGCCCTCGATGACGGCGACCTCGTGACCCGCCGCCGCCAGCTTGTAGGCGGTGGTCACGCCGACGACACCGGCGCCGAGAACAATAATTCGTCTGGCGGCCATCGCCCGGTCCTAGCGCGCCGCGATCAGGCCAATCTCGACGGTGAAGTCCGGCGAGGCGAGGCGCGGGGACTCGACACAGGCGCGGCAGGGCGCGTTGCCGCCGGTGGCCCATGCGTCCCATACCGCGTTCATCTCGGCAAAATCATCCATGCTACACAGCCAGATGGTGGCGGTCAGCGCCTTCGACTTGTCGGTGCCGGCTTCGGCGAGGAGCGCATCGATCTGGCCCAGAATGGCGCGGGTCTGGTCGGCGACGCTTTCGCCCGGCGCGCCAAGGGCCACCTGGCCTGCGAGATAGACGGTATCGCCATGGATCACCATCTGGCTCATCCGGTCGTTGGTGTGAAAGCGCTCGATGCTCATGCGTGTCTCCTGTGCCCTTGTCGGGCCTGTCAGATAATGGGGTCCGGCAACCCTAGGGCATTGCGCTGCCGGGCGTCCAGCATATAGGCCGGAGCGACCTGAAGCCGTCCCAGCGGCTGTGAAGCCTTGCATAGTCGAGGCAGGCGATCTCGATCTGAGCTGGCGCGGCTCTGCACAAGCCGTGATCAGCCCCTATTCGGGCGCGAATGATGAACGCATTTTCGCGGCCCAGCGGCCGCTTTCATTGGTGATGACCCACAGTGACCTGAAACTTGTGATCAGGCGGTTCCCTTCGGTGAAGCGGCGGATTTCCGCATCGAGATGGACCTTGCTTGACGAGGCGCGGACAACACGGATATCGGCGAAGGCGGAGTGATGCCAGTCGCCGCCGGCGCGGGCCAGAAAATCGGCGAAATAGCTGTCTTCGGTCTCCCAGATTTTCAGCGCGGTGCCGCTCAGGCGGATATGCGGGAAATGCAGGGTGGCGGCAATGGCGGATTGCTCGCGGCTGTTCAGCGCGGCGATATGGGCATCCATCACCGCAAGGGCGGCGGTCACCGCCTCGTCTTCCGGCATGTTGTCACGCGTCATCGTCAAATCCGTAAAGCCGTGCCGGATTGCCGGAAAGAATACGGTTCCGGAGGGCCGTATCGGGGACCCATCCGGCAAGCGCGTCCAGAACCGCCCCGTCATTTGGCATTTCCTGCTGCGGGATCGCCGGGTGCGGCCAGTCGCTTCCCCAGACAAGCTGGTCCGGGTTTGCCGCGATCAGGGCCGCCGCCAGATCGGCGACGGCGGCGTCGGTTCCCGGTCCGGCCGGACCGAGACGATAGGCACCAGACAGCTTGACCCAGGCATGGCCGTCGCCAAGCAGGCGCAGAAGCGCGGTAAAGCCGGGATCATTCACCCCCTTCTCCGCCTCGAGATGCCCGAAATGGTCAAACACCACCGGCACGGGGAAACCGGCGAATGCGTCCATGCTGTCGTGAAGGGCCGAGACATCGCCAAGGATCTGCAGATGCCAGCCATGATCGGCGACCCGTCCGGCCAGACCTGCGAGGCTGTCGATCCGCGCATTGCTGCCGAACAGCATGTTGACGCGGCAGCCGACGGCGCCCTGTTCGCGGTAGGACGCCAGCACATCCGGCGGCGTGTCCTCGTCAATCACAACGACGGCTTTCATCGCCGGGTCGGCAACGCAGGTCTGCAGCGTCGTCCGGTTGTCGGTGCCATAGACGCTCGGCTGGACGATGACCGAGCGGGTCAGTCCCAATGTCCGTTGCAGGTGGCGAAATGCCGGCAGGGGCGCCGGCGGGGCCGTATAGCTGCGCTCGGCAACCTGCGGCGACGGGCCGTCAAAGATATGGAAATGGCAGTCGCAGGCGCCGGCCGGAACGTCGAATGCCGGGGCGCGCGGATCGGGGTCCGGCGCGGCGCAGAGCGGCGGTGTGTCCGTCATGACCCGCCCTCCAGCCAGGCCATGATTTCGGCTGTATCCTCGCCAAGCCGCGGTGCCGGCTTGGCAGGCGCATGCGATGCGGCTCCGGCGATACGGAAAGGCAGGGTCGGTGTGGCGACGCCGCTGGCCGGGTCGGTGTGGATGAACTGCCGCTGATGTACCTGGTCCGAAGCAAGGCATTCGCGAAGCGTGCGAATCCGCGCCGCCGGAACCCCGGCCTGTTGCAAGACAGCTTCCCATTCCGTTGCCGGCCTTCGCGCCAGCTCTGCCTCGATCTCGGCCACCAGTTCGCCGGCATGCGCCTTGCGCGCCGTACGTTCGGCAAAGCGCGGATCGGTCAGCCAGTCCTCGCGCCCCAATGCCCCTGCCAGATTGCGAAAATGGGATTCCTCATTCACCCCGAGCGAGACGACCCCGTCGCTGCAGGCAAAACTGCCCGCGCCCGGCGAGCGGCTGTTGGCAAGATTGCCGCGCCGCTGCGGCTCGTTGCCGGTCTTCAGATAGTCGGTGACGGTCGAGGACATCAGGCTGAGCCCGGTCTCGAGCATCGACACATCGATGAAGCTGCCGCGTCCGCTCGAGGCTCGTTCATATAGCGCCGCCGATATGGCAAAGCTGGCAGCCAGGGCGGTGGCATAGTCCAGCACCGGCGCGCCGGCACGGATCGGTCCGCTTTCGGTTGTTCCTGTTGCTTCCATCAACCCGCAGGCGGCCTGAATGTTCACGTCATAGGCAGGCGTGTTTTCCTGTGGCCCGCCACGGCCATAACCTGTCATCGCGCAATGGATCAGATGCGGATGGCGTTTGGCGAGGCTCGCCTCGTCGAGGCCGAGACGTTTCATCGTCTGCGGGATGTGGTTCTCCACAAGGATATCGGCCTTTGCCAGCAACTGATGGAATGTTGTGGCACCTGCCGCGGTTTCAAGATCCAGCGTAATGGATGACTTGCCGCCGCCCTGGGTGAGGTAGGATGTGCTCATGCCCGATGAGGCGGCCGCAGAATCAGTGCCGCCCCGATGGCGGATGGCGTCACCCTTATGCGGCGATTCTACCTTGATCACCTTCGCGCCCAGCAGGCCCAGATAATGGGAACAGGCGGGGCCGGCCAGCACATGGGTGAAATCGATCACCACCAGTCCGGTGAAGGGATGTGTCGCTGGCATGTTGTCCTCGCTCGGTTTTCTTTCTGAAATTTAAGAATGAACGAGTCCTTTCAGGCAAGCACCGATTGGTAGAATGGCGAGTGCGACAAAACTATGCCGAAAATCATGCAAACTCACGTTTAACACAGCAACAATAATACGGTTTGCTAGCGGCCATTTTTACGGGAGGAACCTATGAAATTCACCAAGACGCTTGCTGCGGGCTTCGCAGCGACCGCAATGCTCGCCAGCGGCGCAGCATTTGCTGATTATCCTGAAAAGCCGATCAAGATCATGGTCGGTTTTTCCGCAGGTGGCGGCACCGACACAACGGCTCGCGGCTTTGCATCCTACATGCATGAAGCCCCGACCATGAACGGTGCGCCGGCCTACATCGTCAACCTGCCCGGCGCATCCGGTCAGAAAGCTGCCAAGGCAGTCCTGAACGAAGATGCTGACGGCTACACCCTGTACATGATCAACATCGGTACCTTCATCGCCGGCGAACTCGCCAAGGGCGAGGATCGTCCATACCATGTTCCGGATGCGTTCGTGAACCTCGGCTGCGCCTCGCAGCTGGTGACCTCGCTGCAGGTCCACACCTCGAACCCGGCAACGACCATGCAGGAGTTCATCGACAACGCCAAGGCATCGGGCCAGACCATCACCTGGGGCACCTCGGGCGCGGCAACCATGCACGCAACCATCGGCCACGTCTTCTTCGACGCCTATGGCATCCCGCACAAGAAGGTCCCGTTCAAGGGCGGTTCCACGGCACGCGCCGCGCTGGTTTCCCAGTCGGTTGACGCCGTTCTTGGCGGTGTGAACACCGTTGTCGGTTTCGAAGAGGACATCCGTCCGCTGGCATCCGCCGGTGCCGACCGTGACCCGACTGCCAAGGACCTCGCCACCTTCGGTGAGCAGGGCCTCGACGGTCTGGACTTCACCGGCCTGATGTGCCTGTTCGGCCCGAAGGGCATCTCTGACGAGGTCAAGGCCGACGTCGGTGCCGCCATCGAGCACATTGCCGGCATCAACGGCTTCAAGAAGTACATGGGCAAGAACAGCCTGGCTGCTTTCTACACCGACTCCGCGACCGCAACCAAGGCACAGGACACCATGTATGGCGTCATGGGCCCGGTCGTCGCCCAGATCATCGCAAGCAACTAAGCTTGTGATCTGAACCAGGGGCAAGCCGACCCGGCTTGCCCCTTTTTTCATTTCGTGATTTTCAAGGAAGCCGGGAGGGGCGTATGGGCACCCAGGAGTATAAGATCAAGGTGGAATATGGTGTCAGCGCCGTCGTTCTCCTGATCGGCGTCTTCTTCATTTTTCAGGCCTTTACCATCGAAACCTCGCGTGAGGTAGTCGGGCCGCGCACCATGCCACTGTATCTTGCGGTGGCGCTGGTGCTTGGCGGCCTCTGGCTTGCCTTTCGCGCCTTCACCGGCCGGGCCGGCGACCTGAAGGACGGTTACGGGTTCCTCGAGAGCGACGTCAAACGCATCTCCATGGTCGTCGGCTGCGGTGTGCTGTTTGTCCTACTGTTCTGGGCGCTTGGCTATTTCGCCGCTGTTATCGCGACTTACATCGCCATGCTTTACACATTCGGCGTGCGGCAATGGGGCTGGATGGTCGGTGGCGGCCTCGTCCTGGCCGTTATTTTCCAGTGGCTGTTCATGGGGATCATGCTGCTGAACGACCCGGCGGGCGCGCTGATTGATTTGCGCCCCCTCACCAACTGGATCTCGGGGGCATAGGCCATCATGTTTGAAGATATTCTTGGTGGCTTCGTCACCCTTTTCAGTGATGACTATGCCATCTGGTTTGTTGTCCTTGCCGCGTTTGTTGGCATCGTGTTCGGCGCACTGCCCGGCCTGACCGCTGCGGCGGCCATCGCCATGATGCTGCCGATCCTGATTGCCTATAATGACGAGATTGGTGGTCTTGCCGGTCTTGCCTTCCTTTATGTGATCGGCAAGTCGGGACGCTATGGCGGGTCTATCGCCGCCATTCTGTTCAACACGCCGGGCACCGCGGCGTCCGCCGCGACGATGCAGGACGGCTATCCGATGACGCGCTCGGGCCGCGCCGGAAAGGCGCTGAAGACCGCCACTGTCGCCTCGGCTTATGGTGACTATTTCGGCGAGATCATCCTGATCTTCGGTGCCGTCTGGATTGCCGCCTTCACCCGCCAGTTCGGCCCACCGGAAAATTTCGCCATCTATCTGATGGCCTTTGTCGTGATCGGATCTGTGGTCAGCGACAGCATCATCAAGGGCATCATCTCGACCCTGTTTGGCGCGGTTATCGCGCTGATCGGCGAGGACACCATTACCGGCCAGTTCAAGATGACCATGGGTATCGACGAGCTGGAATCCGGTATGGCGCTGGTGCCGCTTCTGATCGGCGTCTTCGTGATCTCGGAAGTCATCATCCAGGCGGAAAAAGCCGCCAAGGTGAAAATGATCGATTTCGCGGCCGACAAGATCGACGACCCGACGGCGCATTACTTCACCTGGGCCGAATTCAAGCGCTGTATTCCGCTGATGTTCCGCTCTTCGATCTACGGATCGCTGATCGGCATGATGCCGGGCCTCGGCTCTTCGGTGGCCTGTTTCGTCGCTTACGGCGAGGAAAAGCGCAAGGCCAAGAACAAGGACAAGTGGGGCACGGGCGTGGTCGAGGGAATCGCCGCGCCTGAATCGGCAAACAACGCCGTCTCCGGCCCGTCGATGATTCCGCTGCTGACGCTCGGCATCCCCGGCTCGACCATCGCGGCCGTCCTGATCGGCATGTTCCTCGTGAACGGCCTGCAGCCCGGACCGTCGATCTTTGCTGAAGATCCGCCGCTGTTCATGGGTGGTCAGCTGATCAGCCCGCGTGAATTTATCTTCGGCATTTTCGCGGCCGGCCTGATCGGCATCGCCTGCTACGCGCTGATCGGCTACTTCGCAGCGCCGTTTATCGGGCGGATGATCGCCATCCTGCCGACGCAGTATCTCTACCCGTTCATCTTCATGACTGCGGTGGCCGCCAGCTATTCCTCGCGTGCCTCGATCTGGGATGTGGGTTTTGCCTTGCTGTTCGGCATCATCGGCTATGCGATGCGGCGAACGAACTTCTCTGCAGCGGCCTTCATCATTGCCTTCGTCCTGACGTCGAGCATGGAAGAGGCCTTCCGCCAGTCGATGATCATCTCCGACAGCGGTGTGCTGGTGTTCATGAGCTTTGAATATCAGGGCAAGTTCTCCTATGCCCCGATCTTCCTGATCATTGGTGCGGCGGTTGTCGGCATGCGGTCATGGTCGACCTACCGCGCGCGCAAGGCAAAGGCTTAACGGATCCGGTAAAAAAAACCATGGATCCGCGTCTGCTGCTGATCTTCCTGTCCGGATTTATCGGGGGCACCGGTGCCTTTTTCATCGGTGCCCCCATGCCCTATATGCTTGGTGGCATATTTGGTGCCGCCTGCTTCGTGCTTTGGTACGAACGCGGCGGGCGAAAGCTGCCTCAGGTGACACGCTGGGTTCGCCTTGTCTTCATGTCGATGGTCGGCGCGATGATCGGCTCGCGCTTTTCACCAGAGATTCTGGCGCTACTGCCGCAATTCTGGATTTCGGCGCTGATGCTCCTGCCCTTTATCCTGATCGCTCATGGCGGCAGTTATGCCATCATGCGGTGGGGCGGCAAATATGACAGCCGCGATGCCTATTTTGCCTCGCTTCCGGGGGCATTATCGATTCGGTCGTGCTGGCGGAAAAGGCCGGTGCCGACCTGCGCATCGTGACCGCACAGCATTTCACCCGCATCATTCTCGTCGTGACCTCGGTGCCGCTGCTGTTCCTGTTTGTCGAGGGCGAGGTGGTGGGATCGCTTGCCGGCGAGAGCCTCGCAACCTCCAGCTATCAGCTGTCCGATATCGGATTGATCCTTGCCATTGCCGCGGTTGGCCTTGGGATTGGCCATCTGGCGCGACTCCCTGTGGCCCATATGGTGGGTCCGTTGACCGTGGCCTTTGTGCTGACGGTATCGGGTACGGTGACCATCAATGTACCGCACTGGATGGCGCATGTGGCGCAATTCATGATCGGCACCGCGCTTGGTGCCCAGTTCAGCGGCATGTCGCGGCAGCTTCTGGTCAAGGGACTTGGCTTCGGTCTGATCGTCGGCCTCTACATGCTGGCTGTCGGATCGACGATCGCATGGGTGCTGACGGATTATGTCCCGGTCGGGTTCGATGTAATGTTTGTCAGCTTCGCGGCGGGCGGCCTCGCCGAGATGAGCCTGATTGCCCTTTCGCTGAATTTCAATCCTGTGGTCGTGGCTCTGCATCATCTGATCCGGATTGTGCTGACCATTGCCGTGGGAAGTTTTCTCGCACGCCGCCTGTTCAGGCTGTAGCCGGCATCGCGAAATGAATTCCGGGAGCGGCGAACTTGCCGATTGGCGGGCCCGCGCCCGCCACCTATAGTCGGGCTTGTAGCAAGATGACGGCGGATCATATGACCCAGACATCCTTATCTCGGACATCCTTATCTCAGACGGGCATACCTTTTCTGTTTCTTCGTGGTGGTTCCTCGCGCGGGCCCTATATGAACCGTGCCGACCTTCCGGTCGAGCTTGACCGCCTTGCCGATGTGCTGGTTGCGGCGGTCGGGTCCGGACATCCGCTGAATATCGACGGCATCGGCGGCGGCAGCGCAGTCACGACCAAGGTTGCGATGCTGTCGAGGTCCGAGGACGACTGGGCTGACATCGACTATTTCTTTGCGCAAGTCAGCGTTGAGGACGGGCTTGTCGACTACAAGCCGACCTGCGGCAATATCATGAGCGGGGTTGGTCCGGCAGCGCTGGAAATGGGGTTGATTGAGGCAACCAGTGATGTGACCGAGGTCAGGATCAGGGCTGTGAATACGGGCGCGCGCGTCCTTGCAAGGGTGCAGACGCCAGGCGGCGTCGTGACCTATGACGGTGACACGTCCATCGACGGCGTGCCGGGCACCGCAGCGCCGGTCGAACTGAACTTCATGGATGTTGCCGGATCCACAACCGGCGCGTTCCTGCCGACGGGCAATCCGATGGACAGGATCGGCGGGATGGATGTGACCTGCATGGATGTGGCGATGCCGATGGTGATTGCACGCGCCGCAGATTTCGGCCTCAGCGGGACCGAGTCGCGCGAGGAACTCGACGACAATCGTGATTTCTTCGCCGCCATGGAGGCGGTGCGACTGGAAGCGGGCCACGCCATGGGGCTTGGTGACTGCAGCCAGTCGGTCATGCCGAAATTCGGTCTTCTGGCGCCGGTCGCAAACCCTGCCGACAACCCCGGTCAGATCGAGGCGCGCTATTTCATGCCATGGAAGACACACCCGACCATGGCGGTGACGGGAAGCCAGTGTTTGGCATCCTGCGCGCTCACCCCGGGTACCGTGGCCGACGGCATGATGGCGCCACCGGCCGATATTCCCTGCACCGTCACGCTGCGCCATCCGATGGGAGCAATGGAGGTGCTGGTCGATTACGAGCTTGGCGCGGACGGGTTCCGGCACCATTCGGCCGGCCTCTTGCGCACGGCGCGCAAACTTGCCGAGGGGAAGCTGTTCGTGCCTGCCTCGGTCTGGAACGGAGAGATTTGATGAAACTCGCCATCCTTGATGACTGGTTCGATACGCTTCGCGGCCTTCCCTGTTTTGCCAGGCTCGACGGGTATCGACGTCACCATATTCACCGACCACGAGCCGGATGTGGACAGGCTGGCGGCGCGCCTTCAGGGGTTCGACGCGGTGGTGCTGTTCCGCGAACGTACGGCCGTCACCCGCGAGCTCGTCAAACAGCTTCCCGACCTGAAGCTGATCTCGCAGCGCAGCGTCTATCCGCATATCGATGTGGAGGCCTGCACCGAACATGGTGTGCTCGTCTGTTCGAATATGTCCGGTGGGGTGTCGCATGCGGCGGCGGAAATGACATGGGCCCTGATGCTGGCGGCGCTGCGTGACATTCCGCGGCAGATGGAAAGCCTTCGCGCAGGCGGCTGGCAGACAGGCGTCGGCAAATCGGCGCATGGCAGTCAGATCGGTATCCTAGGCTATGGCCGGATCGGAGGGCAGGTCGCGGATTACGCCGATGCGTTCGGCATGAAGGCGGTGATCTGGGGAAGCGAGAAGGGCCGCGCCCGTGCGGCAGCGGATGGCAGGAATGTGGCCGCCAGCCGTGAGGAATTCTTTGCGACAAGCGATGTCGTCAGCCTGCATGTGCGGCTGAAGCCCGCGACCCGCGGCATGGTCACGGCGGCCGATCTGGCGATGATGAAGCCGGGGTCGGTTCTGGTGAACACCTCGCGCGCGGGTCTGATCGAAGAAGGTGCGTTGCTCGACGCGCTGAATGCCGGGCGGCCCGGCATGGCGGCCATCGATGTGTTCGACAAGGAACCGATCAGCTGGGCGGACGACCCGCTGGCGACCCATCTGAACCTGATCGGAACGCCGCATATCGGGTTCGTGACCGAGGATGAATTCGAGATCCAGTTTGCCGATATCTTCGATCAGGTGATTGCCTGGCGCGACGGCGCGCCAATCAACATGATCAATCCCGAGGCGGTGTCGAGCTGACCTCACGCGGGCCAAGTCGCAAGGCCAGCAGCGGCAGCGCGACAAAGATCATCATCACCCTGATGGTATGGTGGAAGGCGACAAAGGCGACATCGAAACCGAAGATCAGCGCCAGCAGCGTCACCTCGTAAAGCCCGCCCGGCACAAAGGCGAGCCAGACCGTCAGGAAGCTCGTTCCGGTGGCAAAGGAGATGGCCGCCGTCGATATGAAATAGGCGCTGACGATCAGCGTGGTCGTGACGACGGCATCCTTCAGATATCCGATGAGATCGCGGAACGGCACCCGTGCCAGGCGCGCGCCGACCTCGCCGCCAATGGCAAGCTGCGCCAGAATGACGAATTCATTGACCCGCGGCAGCTCGGCCCAGCCGGTCAGATGGAACAGCGTCGACAGTCCGACCGGGCCCAGAAGATGCGGCATCGGCACCCGGCACAGGCGGGCGATGATGAAGCCGGCGACGCCAAGCCCGACAAACACAAGGATGTCCGAAGGTGGAAGGCCGAATATGCTGGGCATGTCGCGAAGGGCGACGTTGGAGTTGTCCACCGCCTCGCGTCCCTCGATGATGCCGAGGAGCAGCGGGGTCGACACAAAGACGACCACAACCCGCACAAGGTGAAACAGCGCCACGACATAGTCCTTGTCGACCATCTCGCGTGCCATGACGATGGCCTCGGCCTGGCCGCCCGGAACGCTGCACAGGATGGCCAGGCGCGGCTCGTATCCGCGCCGCCGCCGCAGGAACATATAGCCGATGGCTGTCACGACGATCGTGGTGCCGACCATGGTGGCAAGCGTGACCATCCATTTGTCGGCATGGTCCAGCACCGACTGGTTAAAGGTCGCGCCGATCAGCACGCCCAGCCCCAGTACCACGGGTTTGTGAAACCACCGTGCCACACCAAGATGCGGCTGCAGCGGCTTGACCAGTGCACCGCCGAACCAGACGCCGAACAGGCTTCCCATCAGATAGGGGGCAGGAATGCCGATCTGCATGAAACCCCAGCCAACCGAAAGCGCCATGGTGAAAGTTACGGCGAGGCGGATCAGATCATGGACCAGCCATGCAGGCAGGAGCGTGCGAGCAGAACCCATCTCAGTCATGCTCCTCACCGCCGGTCATGCTCAGAAGTTTCAATCGTGCCGTCAGCGCGCTGTCCAGATGCCGCGACATGGCTGCGGCGGCAGTGGTCTCGTCGCCTGACCGTATGGCACTGTTGATGGCGGCATGTTCATCGCGGATGGCTTCGGCGCGCCCGGCCAGCGTGTAGGCTGTGGCACCGAGCAGCACCATCAGCCGGGACAGCCGCTCAAGGCTTTCGGTAAGGAACCTGTTGCCGGCGGCCTGAAGAATGGCGTTGTGAAACTGCCTGTTCTGGCGTGCCAGCAAATGTGGCGCGGCCCCGGCTTCAATCAGCTTGGCCTCGGCAGCGCAAATGTCGTCAATGACGGTGCGTTCGGCATCACCTGCATTGCGTGCCGCAAGGCTTGCGGCAAGACCCTCAAGCGTGCCGCGAAGCTCGTATAACCCGCGCACATCATGCCAGTCGAGCCGCCGTACCCGCAGCCCTTCATCATCACGCTCCAGAATACCCTCGGCCCGCAGCGCGGCCAGCGCCTCGCGAAGCGGGGTGCGGCTGACCGCCAGTGCGGCGACGAGTTCGGTTTCCTTGAGCCGCGCGCCGGGGCGCAGCTCTCCAGCCTGAATGGCGTCAAGGATCAGCCGCCGCAACCTGACCGGCGTGGCCGCTTTCGCGACATCGTCACCATCCTGTAATTCGGGCCATCTTGCCCATGTGACAGCGTCTGTCTTCTTGACTTGCGGATCATTCATCACGTACCTGTATACAGATGTATACAAGTAACGACAACGGCTATCCGGAACGCTGGGACGTGCTGGTCATCGGGGCCGGCAACGCCGGTCTGTGCGCCGCCATCACCGCGGCCGAGGCCGGATGCTCGGTGCTGGTTCTCGAGGCTGCACCGCGCGACATGCGTGGCGGCAACACCCGCCACACGCGCAATCTGCGGGCCATGCATGAAGAGCCGACCGACGTGCTGACCGACGCCTACAGTTTCGAAGAATATTTCGAGGATCTGATGCGGGTGACGCGCGGTGTCACCAACAAAGAGCTTGCCGGGCTGACGCTGGAAAAATCGGCCGAGCTTACTTCCTGGCTTGGCGAGCGTGGTGTGAGGTTCCAGCCGGCGCTGTCCGGCACACTCAATCTCGGCCGCACCAACGCCTTCTTCCTTGGTGGCGGACGGGCGTTGCTGAACAGCCTGTGCCGTCATGCCGAAGGGCTGGGCGTGGTGCTTCATTATGATACCGAGGTTGCGGATATCCTGATCGATGACGGGTTCTGCGAAGGTGTCAGGCTTGCCGGCGGCGAGACCGTGCCGGCGAAAAAGGTGATCACCACCGCCGGCGGCTTCGAGGCCAATCTCGACTGGCTTGCCGAGGGCTGGGGCGAGGCGGCGAAGAATTTTCTGGTGCGTGGCACCCCGTGGAATACCGGCACGGTGCTGAAAAGCCTGCTCGATCAGGGGGTGAAGGCTGTCGGCGCGCTCGACCAGTGCCATGCGGTGGCGATCGATGCACGCGCCCCGAAATATGACGGCGGCATCGCCAGCCGTATCGACGGGGTGCCGTTCGGCATCGTCCTCAACCGTGACGCCGAGCGGTTTTATGACGAAGGTGAGGATTTCTGGCCAAAGCGCTATGCCATCTGGGGGCGGCTCGTTGCCGGACAGCCCGACCAGATCGGCTATGCCATTCTCGATTCCGTCGGCGTTTCGCGCTTCATGCCTTCGGTCTTCACGCCGATCCGTGATGACAGCATCGAGGGGCTCGCCGACCAGCTTGGCCTCGATCCTGCGGCGGCGCGCGCCCCCGTCGACCCGTTCAACGCCGCCTGTCCAGAGGGGCCGATCGACCAGTCGGTTCTCGACGGCAAGGCGACAAGCGGGTTGAGCCCGGAGAAGACGAACTGGGCCGCGCCCATTGCCGTGCCGCCCTATTACGGTTTTCCGCTGCGGCCCGGAATCACCTTTACCTATATGGGTGTCGAGGTGAATGAATCGGCGCAGATCCTGATGGCGGACGGCAAGCCGTCAGCCAACCTCTATGCCGCCGGCGAGATCATGGCGGGCAATGTTCTCGGTCAGGGCTATCTGGCGGGGATCGGCATGACCATAGGTGCCGTCTTCGGCCGCATCGCCGGAGCCGATGCCGCCCGCAGCCTCAACCGGTAACGCAAGGACAAGGTCATATGGATGATGTCAGCCTGATCAAGCTCGCCAGCACACCGGCGCATGAGGAAACCGCCCGGATCATGCAGATCTGCAATGCCTGCCGCTATTGCGAGGGGTTCTGCGCCGTCTTTCCGGCGATGGAACGCCGCCGGCTGTTCGATGTTGGCGATACGGCGCAGCTTGCCAATCTCTGCCACCATTGCGGGGCCTGCTATCATGCCTGCCAATATGCGCCGCCGCATGAATTCGCCGTCAATGTGCCGCTGACGCTGGCTGAACGGCGCGCCGAGACATGGGCCGAATTCGCCTGGCCGGGCCCGCTCTCGGGGCTGTTTGAGCGCAACGGGCTGGCGCTGGTGATGATCATCACCGCCGCGCTGGCGCTGGCTGTGGGACTGATGCTGGCGATGATTTCGCCGCAGCTGTTCTGGGGCGTGCATATCGGCGAGGGCGCTTTCTATGTGCTGATGCCGCATACGGTGATGGCCGGCATCCCGATGGCGATCACCGCCTTCACCATCGTGGCCTTCATCGTCGGATGGCGGCGATACTGGCGCGGCACGGGCGCGCGCTGGGGCGGTTGGCCGGCCTTTGCCGATGCGATGTCGGCGACGGCAACCATGCGCAATCTGGGCGGCGACAATTCAGGCGACGGTGCCGGGTGCCCCGGACCCGATGACAGGAACAGCCTCGCCCGGCGGCATTACCATCACGCGACCTTCTATGGGTTCATGCTGTGTTTTGCGTCGACCAGCACCGGCACGATCTACCACTACCTTCTCGGCCGCGAAGCGCCCTATGGCTATCTGGAACTGCCGGTGGTGCTTGGCACCGTCGGCGGGATCATGCTGTGTGTCGGCACTGCCGGGCTATGGCGTGAGAAGCGGCGGATGGAGCCGGCCGTGCGCCCGCTGGCAAAGCTGGGCATGGATTACGCCTTTATCTGGGTGCTGTTCTGGGTGAGCGCGACGGGCCTCGTGCTGCTGGCGCTGCGCGAAACCTCGTTTATGGGGCTGACGCTGGCGATCCATCTGGGCCTGGTCTACGGCTTCTTCCTGGTGCTGCCCTATTCGAAATTCGTCCACGGGCTGTACCGGTTTGCCGCGCTGCTTGCCGATGCCGGAGAAGCGCGCCGTTCAGCCATGTGACCGCTGGATAACCGGCGAGACCACCTTGTCCGACACCGGCACATCGATCACCGCCGGGCCGCCGGATGCGATCACCTGATCAACCAGCGCCGGAAGCGCGGCAAGGTCGTCCAGCCGGTGCCCGGCGATGCCGAACCCGTTCGCGATAGACGCGAAATCGGGCCGTCCGAACACCGCCCCGTCATCCGGCAGGCCGTCGGCGCGCAGCTTATGGATTTCCGAGCCATAGGCCCCGTCATTGATGGCGAAGATGATTACCCGCAACCCGTGGCGGCGGATCGTCTCAAGTTCCTGAACATGCATCAGCAGGCTGCCGTCGCCGTCGAACAGCACCACTGCTTCCTCTGGCCGTGCCGCGGCCACCCCTATGGCAAAGCTGATGCCGTTGCCGATGGCGCCGAATTCGCGAATGGTCAGGAAATGCGACTGCGGCCGCGACGGCATATGCGCAAAGAAGCAGGAACAGTGACCCGAGGAATTCACCAGCTGGCAATTCTGCGGCAGGGTGGCCTCCAGCGCGGCCACCACCTCGCGCGGGTCATGCGTGCCGTCATCAATGGTAAAGCGCGTGCTATCGAACGGGCGGCTGCCTATATCGCCGGCAAGCGCCTCGCTGCGCCAGTCCCGTTCCCGCTGGTCCAGCCCGTCGAGCAGCGCCTCGACGCCAAGCCTCGCATCGGACCGCATCGTGGCATCGGCGGCGCGCCGCCCCTGAACCATGGTGGCCGGCGAGATGTCGACCTGCAGCAGCTTCGCGTTCGGCCACAGCTTGCCGGAATCCGAATTGTGGCTGGCAAGCGATCCACCGACGGCGATCACGAGATCGGCCTCGGCAAAGCATTCCCGCGCGATCTCCGATGAAAAGCCGCCGGCGACACCAAGGTTGAAGGGATGGTCATGAAACATCCCGCGTGCCGGCAAGGTCGTTGCCAGCAGCCCGTCCAGCCTGTCGGCAAGCGCCGCGCATGCCGGTCCGGCACCGGCGGCAACCGCGCCAAGCCCGCCCATGACAATGATCCGGTTTGCGTCCGCGATCATCCTTCGTGCGGCGGCAAGCTCCTCCTCATGCGGCGGGAGTGGCGATGCGGCCGGCATCAGCTCGACCGACGGGGCCGGCAGGGCCGGGGCATCTACGGCCTCGCTTTCCGCAAGATCAAAGGGAATGCCGACAACCACCGGCCGCATTTCGGTTTGCGCCTGAAGAAAGGCGTCACGGATACCGGTGGCAAAGCGTGGCGGGTGATGCAGCGGGCGATAGGCTGCGCCGGTGGCCTCGACAAAGGGCGCTTGCGCAATTCCCTGATTGTACCAGGCCCGGGTCAGCGGGGCCTCGCCGGCGATAACGACAAGCGGGATATGCGCCCGCACCGCCGCCGGAAGGGCGGTCATCAGCTGGGTCAGCCCGGGCCCGCAGGTGACCGTGGCGACCCCGGTGCGGCCGGTCTTGCGGGCATAGCCCATGGCCGCCGCCACCGCGCAATGCTCATGCCGGACATGGATCATCCGCGTGCCCAGCGAATCCAGATGAGTCGCCATATGCATGTTGGCATCGCCGAGCAGGGCGAAACAGTCGGACACGCCCTCGGCCGCCAGCATCTCGGCGACCACTTCATACCAGTATCTCTTTCTCGGGATTGCGGCTCATCTTCACAGGCTCCGGACACAGCGGCAACGCATGGGACCCAGAATAGACCAGACTGGCCTGCCTTGGCATGCGCAAAGCGCCTCACCGGCCAAGATGCTTGTCGCCGTTACGTGGATGCATGACACTGCTGGTGAAGACAGGTGAGGGGACGAGATGAGATTTGAAGGAAAGCTGGCGCTTGTCACCGGCGGGCGAAGCGGCATTGGCAAGGCGATTGCGGACCGTCTGCGGGATGAAGGCGCGTGGGTATTCACAGCGCAGCGCGGTGATGACCCGGACCATGAATCGATCAGCGCCGACCTCGCCGACCCGGATGCCCCGGCGCAGGTGGTGTCGCGGGTGATCGAGGCTGGCGGCCGGCTGGATGTGCTGGTCAATAATGCCGGAGTGATGCGGCAGGCCGGCATCGAGGCGATGAGCACGGCCGACTGGGCGCATGACATGGCTGTCAATCTGACGGCACCCTTCCTGATGATCCGCGCAGCGCTTCCACATCTGCGCGCGGCACGGGGCAGCATCGTCAATATCGGCTCGATCGAGGGGCTGGGCTCAAACCCTGGACATGCATCCTATTGCGCGTCAAAGGCAGGGCTGCACGGCCTGACCCGTGCCGTTGCCATCGACCATGGCGGCGACGGGGTCCGCTGTAACGCCGTCGCGCCGGGATGGATCGATACCGAACTGAACGAGGATTTCATCGAATCGATGGATGATCCGGCAGCCTTCCGCCGGCAGATCGGCGGCATCCATCCGGCAGGCCGCACCGGCAGTCCGGCCGAGGTGGCGGCGCTGGTCGCGTTCCTTGCGTCGGAGGAGGCGGCGTTCATCACCGGCGAGATCTACCGCATCGATGGCGGCAGGATGGCGAAGCTGAGCCTGCCCTAGAATTCCTGATTCAGCGCATCCATGGCCGGGATTTCACGTTCGCGCCGTGCGATATAGTCGCGAAGCGCCTCGTCGGTGGCCGCATCCATCGGCGGCTGTTCATAGCTGTCCAGCATCGATTTCGCGGTTGCGAGAGCCCGTTCGGTGACATCCTTCGAGCCTTCCGCGACCCATTGCTCGAACGAGTTGTTGTCGAACAGTTTCGGCATGAAGAAAGCCTGCTGGAATTTCTCCTGCGTGTGCGGATGGCCGAGATAATGGCCGCCCGGCCCGATGTCGCGAACGGCGGCAAGTGCCTCGTCGAAATCGTCCCATTTCAGGCCCTCGGCCATGCGATAGCCCATGGCGCATTGCTCGGCTTCGACGATGAATTTCGCGATCGAGCAATGCATGCCGGCTTCGTTCCAGCCAGCCGAATGCCAGATATAGTTCGCGCCGGACAGCAGCACAGCCATCAGCGTCGTCGCCGATTCATAGCCGGACTGCGCATCCAGCGTCTTGGCACCACCAAGGGTGTTGGAGGTGCGCCACGGAATGCCGTAATGCCGCGCCATCTGCCCGATCATGAAATTCATCAGGCTGATCTCGGGTGTGCCGGCCATCGGTGCGCCTGACTGCATCGACACCGTCGACAGGTAGTGCCCGTAAATGGCGGGGCATCCCGGGCGGATCACCTGCGTATAGGCAAGCGCTGACAGCGCCTCGGCGTTCAGCTGTGCCACCGTCGGCACGGTCGAGGCCGGGGTGTTGGCCCCGCCAAGAACGAAGGGCGAGCACAGCACCGGCTGGTTGCGCCGGTTGAAGGCGCGCATCGCCGACAGCATGGTCTCGTCCCAGACCAGCGGCGAGTTGCCGTTGCAATTGCCGGTGACCACCGCATGGGTTTCGAGATATTCCTCGCCGAACAGGATGGCGCACATATCCAGCACATCCTCGGCGTTCTGGCCCGAGGTGGTCATCCCCATGAAGGTCTTGTCGGAATAAAGCATCGAGGAATGGGTGATGCGAAGATGCCGGTGCGAGATCGGATGGTCCATCGGCTCGACGATATGGTGCGCCGATGAATGCATGGCCGGCAGCATATGCGCCAGCTTGTGGAAGGTTGCCAGATCATCCAGGGTCGGGGAGCGGCGAACATCCTCGAGGTCGCGAAGATAAGGCGCACCTGTCATCGGGATGAAGATTGACTGGCGTCCGCCAAGGGCGACGGTTTTTTCGGGGTTGCGGGCGTGAAGCGTGATCTCGGACGGGATTGTCTTGATCAGGGTTTTAACCAGCCCGCGGTCCAGATGTACCCGTTCGCCGCGTACATCGGCGCCAGCCTTGCGCCAGTCCTCGAGCGCGATGTCGTCACGGAAGACAACGCCGACCTCTTCCAGAATGTCGAGTGAGGCCGAATCGATCCGCTCGATCTGTTTCTGATCCATCGGTTCGGTCAGTGGCAGCTGTCCGGTCAATGTCGGCAGCATCGCATGGTCGGGCCTTGTGCGCAGATCACGGCGTTCGCGTCTGCCGCCACGTCGCTTTGCGTCTGGTGTGACTGTCTCGTTCATAATCTTGCTTCCTTCAGCGCCTCATGCCACTAAATCAGAAGACGAAAGCCGCGTACAGCGTGCCCGAAGACAGGAATTTCTCTGCATGCGACAGATCAGCAAATTGCCACGCGATACCGGCATCACCGGCTGGAATGCAGTTCTGGGCGCGGCCCCCGCCTATCCAGAGGCCGAGGGTGGCATCACGGCTGACTGGCTGGTGATCGGCGGCGGATTTGCCGGCCTGTCGGCGGCCAAGCGGCTGACCGAGTTGCGCGGC
Organism: Alphaproteobacteria bacterium; assembly: GCA_038144055.1. GTDB lineage: Bacteria > Pseudomonadota > Alphaproteobacteria > Puniceispirillales > Puniceispirillaceae > UBA8309. The sequence goes on from JAYQNB010000005.1 coordinate 192,863, forward strand.
GGTGACAGTATCGTTCTGCTTGAAGCCGGGCGCATCGGCGAAGGGCCTGCCGGCCGCAATTCCGGCTTCATGATCGATCTGCCGCATGAATTGTCCGGCGACGGCTATGCCGGCAGCGCCGAAGGCGACCGGCTGCAGATCAGCCTGAACCGGCATGCGCAGGATTTTGCCAAAGCGGCGGCGGCGGAATATGACATGCCTTGCGAGGCGGTTGATCCGATCGGCCGGGTGAACGGGGCGGTCAATGCCAGCGGTGAATCGCATAACAGCGCCTATGCCGACCAGCTTGATCTTCTTGGCGAGGCCTACAAGAAGCTGGATGCCGACGAGATGAAGGAGCTGACGGGGAGCGAATTCTACAGCTCCGGCCTGTTCCTGCCCGGTGCGGTCATGCTGCAGCCGGCGCTTTATGTCCGCGAGCTGGCGGTTGGTCTGACGACAAAACAGACACATCCGGTCGCCCTGTACGAGAACAGCCCGGCAACCGGCTATGACAGGCAGGGCGACAGCTGGCTGGTGACAACACCACGGGCGCGTATAGCCGCCAAGAAAGTGATCATGGCGGTGAACGGCCATGCCCAGAGTTTTGGCTTCTTCCGCCAGCGGCTGATGCATGTCTTCACCTATGCCTCGATGAGCGAACCGCTGAACGCCGCGCAGCAAAGGCGCCTTGGCGGTATGCCGGCCTGGGGCATCACGCCGGCAGATCCGATGGGGTCGACCGTGCGACGGCATCGCGGCGAGGGTGGGTCGCGCATCGTCATCCGCAACCGCTGGACCTACGACCCGGCGATGGAAGTCTCAGAGGGGCGTGTCGCCCGCTTCAGACGGGATCATGAACGTGCGTTTCGCCGCCGTTTCCCGATGCTGGACGATGTCGCGATGACGCATAGCTGGGGCGGGAGGCTGTGCCTGTCGCGCAACTCGGTCCCCGCCTTTGGCGAGCTTGAGCCGGGGTTCTTCTCGGCCTGCTGCCAGAACGGGCTCGGCACCGCCAAGGGCACGCTGTCGGGCATTGGTGCGGTCGAGCTGGCGACAAGGTCGAACTCGCCGATTGTGCAGGATCTGCAATCATACGACGCGCCGCAATTGCTGCCGCCAACGCCGATTGCGAAGCTGGGGGCGACCATCGTCCTGAAATGGCGCGAATGGAAGGCCGGAGTGGAGATTTAGCTTCGGGACCAAGGCCCGGAAATCCGGATCCCACATTTCACACCCAGATTCATGTTCCGGAGTTGCCAGTCGTTGGCGGTCAGGCCGGCGCCGGCGCCCGACATGCGCGACTGGCCGGTTGCCGGCGCATAGGTGCGATGGGCATAGGCGTCCAGCCGGTCGACGCAGCAGGTGAAACGGTCATCGACCCTTGTGATCATCTCCAGCGCAGGATCGACCTGTGGCCTGTCCCCAAGGCTGACCGTACAGCTGCCGCTGCCGCGAAGGCAGTGGCTCTGCCAGCCGTCGCCCTTTGTGATACTGACTGTTCCGGGGAGACCCGGCGCCTGTAGCCAGTAATGGCCCGGCTCAAGCCGTGCCACGAATGGCAGCAACAGCAGCGGCGCGTGCACATGGCCAAGTTCGAGGGTCTGCGAGGATGTTTCCGGAACATCCATCATGCCGTCGATCAGCGCACAACCGGTCATGATCGGGCAGCCGCCTTCAGGGCTATGCGGGGCGGCGGCCTGTCCGAGATGCGTCCAAGATGCTGTCCGAGATACTGTCCAAGATAGCTGCACAGGGCCGAGATGCCGGGAAGCCCGCGGCTATGGAGCCAGACGACCGATGCCGCCGTTTCTTCGGCAAGGCCCCAGCTCATTCCTGCACCACGCGCAGCCTTCAGCGCGAGTGCAGCGGTCTCGCCCAGCGACCAGCTCATTGCGGCGCGGCACCGTCCGCCAGCTGGGGATAGAACAGATCGTCGGGGTCAAGCTCGCCGAGTTCGTCCGGGAACGGGGCGCCCTTATACATGGTGATCCGAAGCCAGCGGTCGGAACGCGGGTCGAACCTCGTCGCCCCGAAGAAGGACAATTTGCAGCGCAACAGGTCGATCGGCAGCATTTCGGCGGCGATCGTGTTGTCACGGATTTCGCCGTAGGCAAGGCGCGAGACCTGTTGCAGGCGGCGCGCCATGTGACGGTGTTCAGGATGCTGCAGCAAGAAGGCACCCAGACTGGATTCGCCGTCATATGCGGCAAGGTCACGGCGCATGCGGGCGGCATCACGGCCGGGGCTGAGCGGTTGCTCATAGGGCTCCAGCGGCTCCTCGAACCTCTCGCCGAGACGCGGCTCGAGCTTTTCCTCGGAGACATACCAGACCCGCGCCTGTGCGTCTGCGGCCTCGAAATCGATGCCGTGGGTCCATCCATATTGCGCATCGATGTCGGTGATCGTATCCGCCACGGTGGCCCTGCCATCGATCCGGTGCGCCAGTTCCTCGTCGGCATGCATGCAGGCCGCCAACTGGTCGACGATCTCGCCATAGGGCTCCATCATCAGCGACACCAGAGCTTCCTGGCCTTCCAGCGACAGGGTGGCTTCAGCCTCGCGATAGAAGCTGTCCCACGGCATGGCATCAGCCGTGTCCAGTTCATCGGCCCGGGCCACGATCCAGGTGAAATCATCACGCAGACGCTCAATCTTCGCCATTTGCCGTTCATCGGCCACATGCCAATCATCGGCATTTTTCGCGGCGCGACGTGCCAGCAGGCGGAACTGCTGAATCTTGCTGTCATCGGCTGTCTCGATGGCGCGAAGACGGGCAAGCGCCGTCTCGCGTGCAGCAATCCAGCTGTTGATCAGGCGCGGATGGTTGATCAGAAACGGCGCCATGCCAAGGCCGGTGGAATTGCCGACACCCAGTTTGCGGCGAATCTCCGGATCAAGTCTGACGGCGGTAGCCGGTGCCGCTACCCGCGCCATATGTTCGGCCAGATCGACCGAAAAAGTCCTGATCAGCCACACAGCCAGCATTTCCGGCTGGAAGGAACCAGTGAATTCGGGGCGGGTGGCCCAGTTCACGCGGTCAGCAGCGCCAAATTTGCCGGAGCCATAGACAGCTGTGGTGCGTACCAGATAGCCAACCTCGTCAATCATGGTCGCATCGGGCTGCGCGCCGGCAGCCAGCGAGTCGACCACATGTTTGAACAGCCGAACGGACTTGTTCGCGCGCGAGAGCACCATCTCCGTATCGGAGACCCGGCCGGCTTCCTGCTTCGGCACATTTGCCGACAGACGCTCGATCTGAGCGGCATCGACCTCGCCGTCACACAGCGTGAAGGTGGTGTCCCATGCCTCGGCAATCACCCGGTCTGAGCGCAGGCTGTCATCCAGTTCATGCGCAAAGGCGACAAGGGTGTAGGTGTTTTGCGGGCCGGAAACGCGGTAGGTGGCAACGCCGACCCCGCGCTCGTCAATGTCGAAGACCGGGCGGTCGAAATGCCAGCTCTCGTTCCTGAGGCGGCGAAGCAGCACACGCATGAAACTCAGCCGGCTCTGGTGGAATGCACCAAGCCGTGACAGCCGCATCACCGTCTGCGGATCACGCAGAGGGGCTTCGGCAACAGCCGCAGTCTGTTCTGTCTGGTCCGTATGCTCAGCCATTTGCTGCTCCAAAGCTGGCGTCAAAGAATGCCAGCCAATTCTCGCCCATGATGCCTTCGATCTCGGCGGCTGCAAAGCCCTGTGCTGCAAGGCCGTCGGCGACATTGCCGAAATGCCGGTTGTCGGTGAACCATTCCGGCATTGGCGGGAACCCGGCATTGGCCGCGCTTCCCTCGCCGTAATCGATGTCTTTCGTCCAGCGCCCGACACGCATCCATTCCACGATGCTGTCTGGCTGGTCCTGACACAGATCCGTGCCGATTCCGATCCGCTCTGGCCCCATCATTTCAGCTGTGCGCGCGATCATCTCGCAAAAACTCTCCAGCGTGCAATCCGACTTGTCTTTCAGATGGTGGGGGTAGAGCGAGAATCCAAGCATGCCGCCGGATTCGCCAAGCGCACGAAGCACATCGTCGGATTTGTTGCGGCGCGCCGGATGCCAGAATGCAGGGTTGGCATGGGTGATGGCGATCGGACGGGTGGAGAATTCGATGGCTTCAAGGGTCGAGCGTTCGGCGGAATGGCTCATATCGACGACCAGCCCGACGCGGTTCATCTCGGCAACCACTGTGCGTCCCATGCGCGTGAGGCCGGTATCCTCCTCCTCATAACATCCGGTCGCCAGAAGCGACTGGTTGTTATAGGTCAACTGCATGAAGCGTGCGCCAAGCGTATGGCAGATTTCGACCAGTCCGATGTCATCCTCGATCGGCGAGGGGTTCTGGAATCCAAAGAAAATGGCGGTCCGGCCCTCGCGGCGGGCACGGCGCACATCTTCGCCGGTGCGCCCCTGGAAGATCAGTTCGGGGTAACGCTCGAACCAGCGGTTCCATTGCTCGACATTCGCCACCGTTTCGCGAAAGGTTTCGTGATAGGCAATGGTGACATGAACGGCGTCGACGCCGCCATCGCGCATCTGCCGGAAAATCTTTTCCGACCAGTTGCAATATTGGAGGCAGTCGATCACATGCATCGTCGCACCTATGAGACGGGGCCGGTCGAGATATAGGCGGTCTTGGTGCTGGTGAAGAATTCCACCGCATACTGCCCCTGTTCGCGCGGACCGTAGGAGCTGTCACCACGCCCGCCGAACGGCACGTGATAATCGGTTCCTGCGGTCGGCAAATTGACCATGACGACACCGGTCTCGGCGCGGCGGCGGAAATCGCCGGCCCGCGCCAGCGATCTGGTCATGATGCCGGCGGTCAGGCCGAAATCAGTGTCATTGGATATGGCCAGCGCCTCGTCATAGGATCCGGCGCGAATCACACAGGCAATCGGTGCGAACATTTCCTCGCGGTTTATGCGCCAGCCATTGCCGGTGCCGGCAATCACGGCGGGTGCCATGTAATAGCCGTCATGCGCGAGCGTCAGCCTGTCGCCGCCACATAGAATTTCGCCGCCTTCCTGGCGGGCGATCTCCATATAGTCGAGATTGGCGGCAAGCTGGCCTTCGCTGACCACCGGGCCGATCTGCGTGCCCTCTTCCAGCGCGTGGCCGACAGTCATGGCTTTGGTCGCCGCCACCAGCTTTTCGACGAATTCGTCATGCACGGCGTCATGCACGATCAGCCGCGACGAGGCGGTGCATTTCTGGCCGGTTCCACCGAATGCGCCGTTCGCGGAACAGGCGACGGCAAGGTCGATATCGGCATCATCCATGACGACCAGAGCGTTCTTTGATCCCATTTCCATCTGCATCCGCGGCATGTTGCCGATGGCGGCAGCGGCGATGCGGCGGCCAGTCTCGACCGATCCGGTAAAGGTGATGGCCTTGATCGCCGGATGCGAGACAAGCGCATCACCGATGGTCGAACCCGAACCCATCACCAGGTTGAACAGCCCGGCCGGAAGGCCTGCATCGGCGATGATTTCTGTCAGCGCGACAGCCGAGGCCGGCACAAGGTTCGCCGGTTTCCAGATCACGGCATTGCCGAAGGCCAGCGCCGGTGCGATCTTCCAGACGGCTGTCGCGGTCGGAAAATTCCACGGGCTGATCACGGCGACGACACCAACCGGGTCGCGGCGAACATCAATCTCGATGCCGGGGCGGACCGAATCTGCATTGTCGCCGATCTGGCGCAGCACTTCGGCGGCGTAATAGGTGAAGAACTGTCCGGCGCGGTAGACCTCGCCACGACCCTCGGCGCGAGGCTTGCCCTCCTCGCGGCTCAGAAGCTCGCCAAGCTCGTCGGCCCGGTCGATCAGTGCATTGCCGATCTTCATCAGCGCCGTTTGCCGTGCTTCAAGGCCGGTTGCCTGCCAGATCTTCTGCGCCGAAGCGGCGGCATCTATGGCGGTGTCCAGTTGCGCGGTCGTGGCCTGCGCATAATGGCCGATCAGGTCGGTGATGTCGGACGGGTTGCGGTTTTCGACGGCATCTTTCGAAGCCACCCATTCACCAGCGATATAGTTGTTGTGCATGCAGCGTCCCCGGGTTGGTATTTTGCATCGGCGCTCGGTCGGGACAGTAGCACGCCGCAACTGACTCTCTATCCAAAAACTGCATTCTGCGGCAATCCGGCAGGAAGGCTTGAATCTGCTGCTGGAACCGTTGGCTGGCGGCATTTCTGGCGGGGATTGCTGGCGGCGGGGCAGCTATGTCACTGTTGGGATATTGATCATGAAGATACGGGTTCAGTGAATATGCGACTTAGCGACCAGGAACAGGCGATGCTTGCCGGTGAGATGGGGCCAGCCTGCCGCTGGGCCATCGACCATCAGCTTCAGGTTGGCCGGATGTTCGATGCCGCTGACATGGTGCCGGTCAGTCAGGCGCATATGATGGCCGATCCGGAATCGCTCGGCGCGGCGGGCGTTGGGTTTGTCGAAGGGCTGGTAAAGGATGGCGCGCGCGTCACCGTGCCGATGATTACCGACCCGCGCGGGGTCGATCTTTCACATTACCTGCCGCTTGGCCAGACCGAGGAAATGGCTGACCTTGAGCGACGTTTCATTGCCGCCTGCACGGCGATGGGCATCATGATGACAGATACCTGCATCAATTATCAGACAATCATGCCGCCGCTGAATGGCGACCATGTCGCCTACGGCGATACCGGTGTGGTGATCTATTCCAATTCGGTCTGCGGCGCGCGTTCGAACTTCGAAGGCAGACCATCGGCACTGGCGGCCGGGCTGACCGGACGGACACCGCGTTACGGGCTTCATCTGGACGAACATCGCCGCGCCACCTGCCGCTTTGTCGTCGAGACGCGGCCGCGCGATCTGATGGAATGGGGTGTTCTGGGCGCCACCATCGGCCGGATGGCAGGCAGCTACTGGCAGGTGCCGGTGATCGAGGGGATCGAGGGCGCGCCCACCTCGGACGAAATCAAGCATTTCGGGGCGGCGATGGCCAGCTGGGGATCGACGCCGCTGTTCCATGTGGTCGGCATCACGCCCGAATGCCGAAGCCTTGCCGATGTCGGTGGCGAGGCGCTGGAGGCAACCCGTATAGGTGCCGAAGAGATTGCCGATCTCGGCGCGCCGTTCAGCGCGGTTGGCGAGACGCTGGATGTGGTGGTGTTCGCCGCGCCGCAGCTCAGCCTTGTCGAGATGGGGCAGGTGGCCGCCCTGTGCGAAGGACGCAGCCGGGCCAGCGGCACGGACCTCGTCGTCTGCACCTCGGCGCAGGTCTATGGCGATGCAGCGCGCATGGGATATGTCGAGGCGATTGAGGGGTTCGGTGGCACGGTGCTGACGGGCACCTGTTTCTACCAGCAATATGCCCGCGAGATTGGCGAGGCTAATGGCTGGACTCGTCTTCTCAGCAATTCGGCCAAGATCGTCAATATTCTCGGCGGCTATGGCTACCGGCCGGCGCTTGCCAGCATGGCGGATTGCGTCGCTTCGGCCGAAGCCGGGGTGATCCTGCCTGCCGGCGAGGGGGGGAGGGCCTGATGGCGATCGAACTTGCATGCCATGCCGGCATCGGACCGGCGGTTCAGGGAACAGCGCTTGTCGCTGATGACAATTTCTCGGCGCGTTACGATCTCGACAGGATCAGGGGCGTATTCTCGCGCCCCCAGCACAAGCTGTATGGCCAGAGCTATTGCGATGTCATTCTTGTCCTGAATACTGCCAAGGGCGGTGTGGCGACGGCCTGGATGCTGCATGAGATGGCCTCGCGCGGCATGGCCCCGCGCGCCATCCTGCTGAATTCTGCGAATACCATCATGGCACAGGGCGCGGCACTGGCCGGTATGGCCATGTGCGACCGCTTTGCCGATGGTGATGTGACCACGCTGATCCGCACCGGTGACGAGGTCCTTGTCGATCCGGCGGCCGGCCTTGTCACCATCACCAGCCGGTAGGGGGTTTGGTGTGGTGTCTGAAACCGTGACCCATCGCGATATGCTGCGTCGCCTGTCGGCCGACGAGAAACGCGCGCTGACGGAACGTTCGGACCGGCGAGGGCTGGTTCAGCTTGCCGGCCATCTGTCGCTGATCGGGCTGTGCCTGTGGGGCAATGTCGTCGGCGAGGGTGCGGTGCGATGGGCAGCCATGCTTGGCCAGGGAATAGGCATGGTATTCCTGTTCACGGCGATGCATGAATGCAGCCACAGCACCGCCTTTCGCAGCCGCTGGCTGAACCGCGCTGTCGGCATGCTGGCTGGAATGACGCTGCTGATCGGGCCGAGATGGTTCTTCCATTTCCATCAGGACCATCACAAATTTACTCAGGATCCGGACCGCGACCCCGAACTCGGCACAGCGAAACCGTCGGGTGTCGGTGGCTATCTCGCCTATCTCAGCGGCATTCCGTTCTGGGTCGGCAATATAAGGGTGATCCTTGGCAACGCGGCCGGGCGGCGCAGTGATCCCTATGTGCCTGAGACCATGCAGGGCGTTGTCAGGAACGAAGCGCGCCTGATGATGCAGTCTGGCTGCTGGCGGTGCCGTCACTCGCCTATGCCGGGTGGCTGATTCCCTATCTGGTGGTGCCACTGGTTATCGGCGCGCCGTTCCTTCGCGCCTATCTGCTTGCCGAGCATGCCGGTTGCGACGAGGGTGAGGGCAACATGCTGGCCAACACCCGTACGCTGCTGACCACCGCGCCGGTGCGCTTCATCGCCTGGAACATGCCCTATCACACCGAGCATCACAGCTTTCCGGCGGTGCCGTTTCATGCGCTGCCGCGCCTGCATCGCGTGATGAAGGATGATATACGGCACCTCGAGAGCGGCTATATCAGGTTTCACCAGCGGTTCGCACGAAAGCTGACAGCCATGTTCGCCGACGGTGTCTGACAAACCGCAAAAAACTCCGTATTCACCAGGCTGAAACTGTTTTAGCTTTGGCATATGAATACAAGCCATTCCGATTATTCTTTCGATCTCGGCACGCATTGCCCTGCTTTTGTTATCACGAATGACGAAGCCGCGGCCTGGTTCGCCACCGGACTTTCCTGGCTCTACGGTTTCAACCATGAAGAGGCGATCGGCTGCTTCCGGAACGCGGCCCGGGCGGATGACGAATTTGCCCTCGCCTGGTGGGGTATCGCCCTCTCCAGCGGTCCTTTCATGAACAAGCCTTGGGAATGGCTGACCATGCCGGAGAAGGAGCAGGCGCTTGCAGCCTGCCATGGCGCGATTTCCGAAGCGATGACGCGTGCCGCCACGGCCCCGCCGGAGGCGCGTGCGCTGATCGAGGCGCTTGCCGTGCGCTATCCGCAAACCGCGGTTCCCAGCGAGGACGTTCTGGCGTCATGGGAGCGCGCCTATGCCGATGCCATGGTCCCCGTCTATTAGGCGTTCGGTGACGATCCGTACATCGCCGCGCTCTATATCGACTCGCAGATCATGCTGACGCCTTGGCAGATCTATGACGTCGACAAGCGCGCGCCAAACCCGGAAGCACGCGAGAGGGAAATTCAGACGGCTCTCCGTCGGTCCCTTGCCGGCACCGGCGCCGACCATATCGGCGTGCTGCATTTCGATATCCATGTGCAGGAGATGTCGCCAGCGCCGGAACAAGCCTTGCCGTCGGCGCGCCGGTTGCAGGAACTGGCGCCGCCCGATGCAGGTCACCTGCAACACATGCCGTCACATATTCACGCTCTGGTCGGTGACTTCGACCAGGCAACGCGTTGCAGCCGCCTTTCCATGGCCACGGACAAGCGGTTCATGGCGAACCTGCACCGCACCCCGTTTTATCGCACGCTCGTTTGCCATGATGTTCATATGCTGATGTTTGCCGGCATGCAGACAGGCAATCTGGCCGATGCCGTGGACGCTGCGATTGTCATGGCCGAAATTCTGGAAAATGTGCTGGTGCAGCAGCCGGTCACGCATATGGATATGACGCTTGAGGGCTATTACGCGACCATCGCCCATGTCGATGTGCGGTTTGGCCGATGGCAACAGATCGTGGATCGCGAATTCACAGGCGATCCCGCTTTCATGCCGGTGTCGCATGCCATGCACCATCAGGCCCGGGCCGTGGCGCTGGCAGCACTTGGCAGGCATGACGAGGCGGATATCGCCGCAGCCGATTTTGAGTCGGCGCGCGCAGCCGTGCCTGCCGGTTACGCCTATTTCAACAATCAGGCCGACGACATTCTTGCCGTCGGGGCGGCGATGATGCGCGGTGAGATGGCCTACCATGCCGGTGAGACCGAGGCCGGCTTCGACTGGCTTGGCCAAGCGGTCGCGGCCGAGGACAGGCTTGTCTATACCGAGCCGCGTGCCTGGATGCATCCGCCGCGTCACGCGCTTGGCGCGCTGCTGCTGGAGCAGGGGCGCATCGACGAGGCACGTGTCATCTATGAGCGCGATCTTGGCCATGATGACGAGCTGCCGGTCAGTCGCCAGAACCGTGGCAACGTCTGGTCCCTCTCGGGCCTTGTAGAATGTTACGAGAAACTGGGCGATCCGCGCGTCGGCGATGCGAGAGCGGCGCTTGCCACAGTGCTGTTGCTGGCGGACCAGCCTGTCACAAGTTCATGTTTCTGCCGCGGCCGTGCCGGAGGGTCCGGCACGGCCTGACACGGCTTTATTTGTAGCGCGGCGTACCCTTGTCCCGCTCGGGGCGGGCCATGGCGGCGATGGCACTGTTCATCTCGATCTTGCCGATGGTCTTGCCGTCGCCGTTGACGACGGTGCCGCTGTCCTTGCCGGCAGAGGACAGCATCTGCAGCGCATCCTCGATCGGCGTATCTTCAGGCAGCTTCGGACCGGTCGCGCGCGACGCCGCGGTCATCACCGAACGGACCTCGATCACGCGGCCACGATTGATATCCTTGATGAAGTCCGAGATGTAATCGTCTGCGGGCCGCATGATGATGTCCTGCGGGTCGCCCTGCTGGACGATCTCGCCGTCACGGAGGATCGAGATGCGGTCGCCGATGCGAAGCGCCTCGTCAAGGTCGTGCGTGATGAAGACGATGGTCTTGTGAAGCTCTTCCTGCAGGTCGAGAAGGATATCCTGCATGTCCGTCCTGATCAGCGGGTCGAGCGCCGAGAAGGCTTCGTCCATCAGCAGAATTTCGGCATCGGTGGCAAGTGCGCGGGCAAGGCCCACACGCTGCTGCATGCCGCCCGACAGCTGTGCCGGAAAGTGGTTCTCGAACCCGCCAAGACCGACACGGTCGATCCAGCGCTGCGCGCGTTCCTTGGCCTCATCCTCGGCGATGCCCTGCACGGTCAGGCCATAGGCGGCGTTCTGCGCCACAGTACGGTGCGGCAGAAGCGCGAACTTCTGAAACACCATCGACTGCTTGTGGCGGCGGAACTCGCGCAGATCGTCAGCCGACATCTGCAGCACGTCCACCCCGTCGACAACGACCTGGCCTTCGGTCGGGTCGATCAGCCTGTTGATGTGGCGGATCAGCGTCGACTTGCCGGAGCCCGACAGGCCCATGATCACCTGGATCTGGCGTTCCGGGATATCGATGTTGATATCGCGCAGTCCAAGGACATGACCGTGATTGTCGAGCAGTTCCTGCTTCGTGACGCCCTTGCGGACATGGTCCATGGCACCGGACGGGTTCTTGCCGAATACCTTGTAGAGGTTACTGATCTTGATTTTGTCAGTCATGGTCTGCCCCCTGGCGATGCGCCTGAAGGCGACGTCCATATTCCTGCGATACACGGTCGAAGATGATGGCCAGTGTCACGATGGCGAGGCCGTTCAGCAGGCCAAGCGCGAGATACTGGTTGGAGATGGCGCGAAGCACCGGAAGGCCAAGGCCTTTCACGCCGATCATCGAGGCGATGACCACCATGGCCAGCGACATCATGATCGTCTGGTTCACGCCGGCAAAGATGTTGGGAAGCGCCAGCGGGATCTGGACCCCGAACAGCTTCTGCCGGTAGTCGGCGCCGAACGCGTCGGCGGCCTCAAGCACTTCTTTGTCGACAAGGCGGATGCCGAGGTTGGTCAGGCGCACGATCGGCGGAATGGCATAGATGCACACGGCGATCAGTCCCGGCACCTTGCCGATGCCCAGAAGCATGACAACGGGGATCAGATACACAAAGCTAGGGATCGTCTGCATGACGTCGAGCACCGGCGTGATGGCCGATTGCGCACGGTTGGATTTCGCCATGAAGATGCCGAGCGGAATGCCGAGGCTGATGCAGAGCAGCGTAGCGACCGAGATAATGGCCAGCGTCGCCATGGTGTCTTCCCACATGCCGAAATAGCCGATCACAAGGAACGCGACCACTGTACCGGCGACGAGCTTCCAGCTGCGCGAGCCGAGCCAGGCAAGCGCCGCGACAACGGCGATCACGATCGGCCATGGCGCATTGGTCAGCAATTTTTCCAGCCAGACAAGGAACCAGAGAAGCGGCTCAAAGAAACTCTCGAGCGCATCGCCGTAGCTTCGCGAGAATTCCTTGAAAGATGCGTCTACACCTTTCTTGAAATCACGAAGGTCTTGCCGGCCCATTTCCGGAAATTCGGTGAAAAATTCCATGTTGCTCCCCCGAAACTGGATTTGTTCTCACTTAAAGAATAGGCCCGCCGGATTGTGTCCGGCAGGCCGTTGTTTGTCTGTGGCAGCGATACTAGAGCGATGCCTTGATCTTGGCTTTGGCGTCGGCCGAAACCCAGCCCGACCAGATGTCCTCATGCTTGATCAGGAACTCGATGGCGGCGTCGGCGCCACCTGCCTGCTCGTCAGCCATGTAGACGAGCATGCCGTTCATGATCGGGCCCGGGAACACGCGCTTCTGCAGGTAATCGACTGCAGGGCCTGCACGGTTTGCAAGATCGGAGGTGATCACGGTGTGTACCTCGGACTCGGTCCAGGAAGACGGCTTCGGCGCGGCGCACTCCTGCTCCGGCTTCACGATGCAGCCGTCCCAGTTTTCAGAGCCGCCCCAGCTGCCCATGTCGACCGGTACCATCGAGTACTTGCCGATCATGGCAGTCGGCGACCAGTAGTAGCCGAACCAGTTCTCGCCACCCTCGGCAGCCTTGGCCATCGAGCCGTCGACACCGGCAGCACACCCCGGATCGACCAGGAGCCAGCCTTTGGCTTCCATGTCGAAGGCACGGTACAGGTTGGCGTTTGCCAGCTGGCAGCCCCAGCCTGCAGGGCATCCGACGAAAGCGCCCTTGGACGGGTCTTCCGGATGCGGGAACAGGTCAGGACGAGCGAGAAGCGCGTTGATGTCGCCTACGATCTCGGGATGCTTTTCAGCAGTGTGCGGCGGTACCCACCAGCCTTCACCAAGCTGGGTGATCGGGCCCTTGACGGCCGACTTGAGACGACCTTCGTCCATCGCAGCGAAAAGCGGCTCGCGAACGGCGTTGATCCACAGTTCACCTGCGACATCCGGCTCGCCCTTTTCATTCATGGATGTAAAGGTCGGCATGGTAGCGCCGGCAACAAGCTCGACCTCACAGCCGTAGCCTTCTTCGAGAATGATCTTGTCGACGTTGGCCATAAGCTCTGCCGATGCCCAGTTCATCTCGGCCATGGTCAGCGAGCCACAGTGGCCGTCAGCAGATGCCTGTCCGGTCACACCGAACATGCACGCACCCGCAATCGCGGCCGATACAAGAAGTTTTTTCATGATTGTTTCCTCAGACGTTGATTATCTGTTTCCCCATGCGATCCGACCAAAGCCTAAACGCCGGAAATGATGGCAACACACTAGACGAACGGTGGCTGCCAATTGTTCTGTATCACGACTCTTTCCGGTGGTTTCGGAATATTTTGAAACTATTGAACGCGACACAGGCCGAAACCATAACATTCATTATCTTCTGAGGCGAATCAGCGATATTTGATGGAAACCGCGCTGGTGAATCGGGCAATTGGTATGGCAACAGCCATCGACAAGGATGCAGTGGCGTGACAGGCTCTAGTCGCAAAATGCTAAAGATGACGGGCATTGACGGCATCGGCGGAGATTGAACCAGTCGTGCCGCAGCCGGCATTCCGGCGGCTTGCAAGAAAAGTGCGTAACCGGATCGTGCCTGGAGAATCATATGAACGACACACCTTCCATGGGAGACCTGTTTGGCGGCGAGACGGCCGGTGGGTGGCTGAACATGCCGCGCGGCGATATCAATGCGCCGCAGGGCGCCGATATCGCGGTGCTGGGAATCGGGTCGGCAACGCCCTATCCCGTCGGTTCCTATTGTCATGACGCGCCGGACGCGATCCGCGCTGCCCGAAGCTGGCCGACCATCCTCGAGCAGCATGATTTCGACTTGTTCGGTGTCGATCCGTCGGATGGCATCTTGCCTGATGGTGTCACTGCCGCCGATTTCGGCAATCTCGACACCGTGGCCGATGCCGCGCCGGAAGTCACAGAGAGCAATCGCACGATGATTCGCGGCGCGGTGACCGGCCTGCTTGATGCCGGCAGCGTGCCCTTTATTCTTGGCGGCGATGATTCCGTGCCGATCCCGGTGCTTGAGTCCTATTGCGGTTTTGACGGTGGCCCGATCTCGATCCTGCAGATCGACGCGCATATCGACTGGCGCGATGATGTGGGCGGCGAGACGCAGGTCTGTCGAGCAATATGCGCCGCGCTTCGGAAATGGCGCATGTGGGCAAGATCGTGCAGCTCGGCGCGCGCGGCATCGGTTCGGCCCGCAGGAGTGATGTTCAGGCGGCGCTGGATTATGGCGTTGCTTTCCACACCATGCGCAATCTGATCGAGCCCGACGGCATTGCGCGCGCTGTCGCCGCTCTGCCGGAAGGCGTGCCTGTCTATATCGCGCTTGATGTCGACAGCATGGACCCGGTGGTGATGCCGGCTGTCATTGGTGCTGCCCAGGGCGGCCTGTCATACTGGCAGATGATGCAGATCTTCGAGGCCATTGCGGCCCGCGCGCCGATCTGCGGTTTCAACATGGTCGAGCTGATGCCGGCCCGCGACGTGAACGGGCAGGGCGCGCTGATGGCTTCGCGCCTCGGGCTGTCGATGCTTGGAATGATCGCCCGCCAGCGTGCGGCCGCAAAATAAACGAAGAAGAGACCGAAGAACATGGCATCCGAATTCCCCCTAGCCCCAAGCGACGCCGACGCACGCCGCGCTGTCGAGCCGGTCATCGTCTATCCGAACGGCACTCTGGCGCCGCCTGATCTCGCCCTCTACCGGTCGGCACGCGCCGGCGCATCCAAGACCGGCGAGGTGCTGGTGCAGCCGCGAGAGGGTGGCTGTTTCCATGTGCCCGCCGGCGGCTTCTTCCGGATCAGTTCGGTCGAAGGCCCACAGGTAGGCGATCTCAACCTGTGGAACGCGCATAATCTCGACGAGCGTTTCTATTCGGGAAAGACCCGCGCCATTCACAGCACCCACATCACCACAGGCGAGCGCATGTGGTCGAACCTGCCCTATCTGCGCCCGATGGCGACGATCATCGAGGACACGCTGGGCTGGTACGGCATGGATGAATTCGGTGGCTCGATCCATGATGTGATCGGCACCCGCTGCGATCCCTACACACACCATCTTCTGGCCGGCGACGATTACCATCATTGCTGTCATTCGAACCTGTCGCGTGCGCTTGCCGATGAAACCGGCCGTCCGCTCAAAGAGGTCGAGATGCAGGTCCATGACGTTCTCAACGTCTTCATGTGCACAGGCTTTACCCGTGACACCGGCCAGTATTTCATGAAAGCCAGCCCGGTACGTCCCGGCGACTATATCGAGTTCTTTGCCGAGATTGATCTGCTGGGCGCGCTGTCGGCCTGCCCGGGCGGGGATTGCTCATCGACCCATTCCAGCGACGCTGCCGCCTGCTATCCGCTTCTGGTGGAAATCTTCGCGCCGGCAGACGGGGCGCTGGCCGGTTGGCAGTCTCCGCCGCCAAGCGGCTATGACCGAAGCCACGGGCGCTAGGCGGTCATGCTCACTCTCTATCACGGTGCCAATTCGGTCTGTTCGGTCAAGGTTCGCATTGTCCTTGCCGAAAAGGGGCTGGCCTGGGAAGGCCGCCATATCGACCTTCCAAAGGGCGAGCATCTGCAGGCCGATTATCTGAAGATCAATCCGCGCGCCGTGGTGCCGGTGCTCGACCATGATGGCGTGCTGATCCGGGAATCCACCGTGATCTGCGAATATCTGGACGGGCTGGACGATACGACGAGGCTGGTGCCGCCCGGCTCGCTGGCGCAGGCGCGCATGCGGATCTGGGGCGTGAACACGGCCGAATATCATGACAGCGTCAACACGCTGACCTTCTCAGCTTCCAGCGCCGCATGCTGCTGGCGAAATCGCCCGAGGAACTTGCCGCGCGATGGGAGGCGATGCCGGACAAGATCAGGGTGCGCAAGACCCTCGACCTGATGGAGCACGGCGCGGAGTCCATCTTTGTTCCGGTGGCCTTCAGGAGGCTGCAGCGCATGTGCGCCGAAATGGAAGAGGCGCTTGCCGAACATGACTGGCTGCTGGGGCCGGACTACAGCCTCGCCGACGCGATGCTGACGGCCTATGTCTTCCGCATCCGCTGCCTTGGCATGCAGGCCATCTGGGAATGCGCTTCCCGCGGGTCAGCGGCTGGGTCGAACGGGTGGCGGCCCGCCCGTCATGGGATGCGGCGACGGCCCCGTGGCTGGACGCGGCCGAGATCGGGCGGATTTCCGCCATCGGTCGCGAGACCTTCACCAAGAAGATGTTTCCCGAATTCCTTTAGAACCGCCTAGCGCCACTTCACCGAACATCCCATCGATGGGAATTGTTCAGCCGGGCCTTTGCCGGTGGCCGCGATCTGGCGCATGGCATTCAGCAGCTCCGGCGTGCGGCCGTCGGCATCACCCATCTTGGCATCATCGATGCGGCCGCGATATTGCAGCTCGCCAGCCGCGTTCAGCCCGAAGAAATCCGGTGTGCAGACGGCGCCCCAGTCGCGCGCTACGTCCTGGGTCTCGTCGACCAGATAGGGAAAGCCGAAACCATGCCTGGCGGCGAACTGCATCATCTTGTCGGGGCTGTCGTCGGTGTAGGTGGCGTAATCATTGGCCATGATGCCGACCGTGTTGACGCCCTCTTCCTTCAGCACTGCCGCATCGGCCACCAGCCTGTCGATCACCGCCACCACATAGGGGCAATGATTGCAGATGAAGGCGACAAGAAGGCCCTTTTCGCCCATCAGCCCGTCTAGGCTGCAGGACAGGCCGATCGGGTCGCTGAGTGTGAAGGCGGGGCTTTCCAGCCGAAATCGCACAAGGGGTGTTTGGTGGCATGTTGGTCTCCGGTGGCGGATCATTCTGATGGACAGCATCACCCCGGGCATATCGCGATGCAAGCGCCGGGTCCAGCGGCTCTGGTTTGCGAGGCGGGACTAGAAGGTGACTGCCTTGCCGGTGGCGGCGGATTGCTGTGCCGCCTGGCCCATGCGCACCGCCCAGATGCCGTCTTCAAGGCCGACTTCGACACTGCCGTTGCCGCGCACCACATCAAGGAAACGCTGGTGCTGGTAAAAGGTCGAGCCGTTATGGTCACCGGCATCAAGGATCGCGGCATCGACCGGTACCTGATGGGTAACCGGATTGCAGGGATGACGCCTGCTCTCGATCAGCAGCGGAACGGGCCGCGCCTCTTCGGGGCCGGACCAGAACCGTGCCGGCCCGGGGATTTTCACCTCGAGTTTGCCCTGAGCGCCGACGGCATGAACCATCTCCTGATATTCCGACCCCTCGGCAAACATCGACAATTCCAGCATGCCGCGCGCGCCGCTGGCGAAATCGACGATGACATAGCCACTGTCCCAGATGTCGGAGGTCCTGCCGTCATAGGTCTCGTCGAGATGGTTCACTTCCTGTCCGGCGCTTGCCATTACCCGCACCGGATCGGATTTCAGGATCAGCCGCATGAGATCGAAGAAATGGCAGCATTTCTCGACAAAGGTGCCGCCGGAATTGGCATTGAAACGGTTCCAGTTGCCAACCTTCTCGAGGAAGGGGTAGCGGTGCTCGACAATGCTGAGCATGCGAATGCCGCCGGTGACATCATCGGCCATCTCGAGGAACTTCTGCATTGGCGGCATATAGCGATATTCCATCGCCACCCAGACCGGCGCGCCATAGTCCTTGCGGAAGGACTCAATCGCAGCAAGGTCGGCCGGGTCGGTAAAAAGCGGCTTTTCGACAAGGATCGGCAAGGTTGCCTTGGCAGCGATTTCCGCCAGCTGGCCGGCGTGGCAATGGTTCGGGCTGGCGATCAGCAGGCAGTCGAGCGGCCGGTGTGCGAGCAGCGCATCGAGACTGTCGACAATCACCGCACCCGGTGCCAGCGCCAGCGCGGCGGCGCCCATCTCGGGATTGGGCTCGAGGATCGCGCCGACCGTCGCGTCATCCATCAATGCAATGTTGCGGATATGCTCGCGTCCCATCATGCCGCAGCCGACAATGCCGTAAGTTGTGGTCATCTGACTGTTGTTCCTATCTGTCCTGCTATCTCTGCCGCGCCACGAAATGAGCCGCCGACGGGTCGTACCATGTGCGGGAATATTCTGCCCATGCGCCGTCCTGCGACCAGCCGTTCCTCTCGACATATCCGGCGGGCGCGCCGGATGGCAACGGAAATTCATCGATTGTCCATGCCGGCACGGGCGCCACAGACACGCGGTCCTCGGTGCGGGTGATCCACAGGTCGAGTTCCTCGCTGTAGAATTTATAGAGAGAATCGGAGATCCGCTCTTTTGGTAGCTCCGGCGCGACCGTGGCGTCGAGCCAGATCTCTTCCAGCGCCATGGGCAGATTGTCGAGAAAACGCAACCGGCGGAACCTGTGTGCCTGTCCGTTCGGTGCGAACGGACGGATGTCGGCGGCGGGTTTCAGCGTCCTTACAGAAAGAAGCCTTGCCGTGGGGAGACCCCCACCTTCCGGGCGCTCCAGCCTGAACATGGTGTAGATGGCAGCCGAACGGTCCGTCTGCCTGATGTAGTTGCCCGACCCTGGCGCCGTTCGAGGCAGCCCATCTCGGTCAACCGCGCCAGCGCCTTGCGAAGCGTGCCGACCGATACGCCATGGGCGTCGGCCATCTCCCGTTCCGGCGGCAGGCGGTGCCCGTCGGCAAGAATGCCGGCATCGATCTGCCGCGAGACGAGCTCGGCGATTCGCAGGTAAACCGGCAGCGCGCCGGTTGCCGGAATGTCTTCCGGAAGGGATGTTTCCTTCGATTCCATGATAAATTGATACACTATTGATTAATGTTGCGATAGCTGCTTGAGTTACCGCCTGTTGAGAATGTCGGCCGCAGCGAGGGCTGGCATCACCGCAAACAGGCAAAGGGCTTTCAATGAGCGTCGTTCCGGTTACATCTCCCGATCTTGATGCCGCCGAGGTCAGTTTCTTCTCGGCGCTGTGTTCGGATGACTTTCGCCACCTTGGTGTGCCCGAAGGTGATCTGCGGTCGAGCTGGGACCATTGTTCGGAAATTGTGAAGCGGTCCGAAGCAAACGGATTTCGCAACATCCTGTGCCCGTCCTCCTATCAGGTCGGACAGGACACGCTGAGCTTTGTCGCCGGCTGTGCGCCGATCACCTCGAAGATGAACCTGCTTGCGGCGGTGCGCTGCGGCGAGATGCAGCCGATCATGCTGGCGCGCACGGTGGCCACCTCGACCACATGCTGGAAGGTCGGCTGACGATCAACATCATCAGCTCCGATTTCCCCGGTCAGAAGGAAGACAGCGCCTACCGCTACCAGCGCTCGCGAGAGGTGGTCGAAATTCTGAAACAGGCCTGGACGCAGGACGAGATCAATTACGAGGGCGAAATCTATAATTTCAGCGGGCTGACGACGGAGCCCGCGAGGCCCTATCAGCAGAATGGCGGCCCGCTCCTCTATTTCGGCGGTTATTCCCCGGCGGCGGTCGAGCTGTGCGCGCAGCATTGCGATGTCTATCTGATGTGGCCCGAGACCCGCGAGGAACTGGCGGCACGGATGGTGACAGTCAACGAGCGCGCCGCGGCGCATGGCCGGACGCTGGATTACGGTCTGCGAGTCCATATGGTTGTTCGCGAGACCGAGGCCGAGGCGCGTGAATATGCGGCCGAGCTCGTCTCGAAACTCGATGATGATGCGGGACGCGAGATCAGGGAGCGTGCTCTGGACAGCACCTCGCTTGGTGTTGCCAGGCAGGCGCGTAACCGCGAGCTTGCCGACATGGAAGGATTTATCGAGCCATGCCTGTGGACTGGAGTCGGGCGCGCCCGTTCGGGGTGCGGGGCGGCTCTTGTCGGTTCCGCCGACCAGATACTTTCGGAAATCGAGGCCTATCAGAAAATGGGCATGCGCAGCTTTATCTTTTCCGGCTATCCGCATCTGGAAGAATGCGATTATATCGGCAAGCTGGTGCTTCCGGAGTTGAAGACCTGCTCGCTGCCTCATGAATATGGACGGGTGCCGGCAGCCACCCCGGCTACACCGCTTGGCGTTGGAGACAGACACTGATGGAACGTATCACCCTTGCCGATGATCTGAGTTTCTCGCGCATCGTCTATGGCATGTGGCGGCTCGGCGATGATGCCGATACCTCGCCGGCGCATGTTCAGGCAAAGATCGAATCTTGCCTTGAGCAAGGTATCACCACGATGGATCAGGCCGACATCTATGGCGGTTACGAGGCCGAGGAAATTCTCGGCAACGCCTTCAGGGCGGCGCCGCATCTGAAGGACAAGGTCGAGATTGTCACCAAATGCAACATCGTGGCGCCGGTCGGCCGCCACGCGGCGGCACGGGTGAAATATTACGACACCGGTGCGGCGCACATTACACAGTCCGTCGAGGACAGCCTGCGGTTGATGCAGATCGAGCGCATCGACATGCTGCTGATGCACCGGCAGGACCCGATGATGGACCATGACGAGACCGGCGCGGCGCTGGACGGGCTGGTGGCATCCGGCAAGGTGCGTCAGGTCGGTGTTTCGAACTTCCGCCCGTGGGACATGGACCTTCTGCAATCGGCGATGAACACGCGCCTCTCGACCAATCAGATCGAGATCAGCGTGCTGGAAAACGCGCCCTTCACCAATGGCGATATCGCCTATCTTCAGCAGCACCAGATCCCGCCGATGGCCTGGTCGCCGCTGGCAGGCGGGGCATTGTTCGCGCCCGGCAACAGCGACCTTCACGATACGCTCGCCGGCATCGCGGCGCGGCATGATGCCGATGTGGCGACGCTTGCGGTGGCATGGCTGCTGGCTCATCCGGCGCGGATCATGCCGGTGATGGGAACGAACAATCTCGACCGGATCGCAAGGATCGGCGATGCCGCCGGACTGCATGTCGACCGCGAGACCTGGTTCGAGATCTACACCGCGGCCATTGGCGCCGAGGTGCCATAACAGGCATTATCGGGCCAGCTCCGCCACAACAGAGCAGAAAATTTCGGCGGCGTGCGGCTACCGGTTTCCATCTCCTTTTTGCCGAATTTCACCGATCGGGGTGCCGTATAACCTCGTGTGGAAACGCATAGTGGTTAAGGTGCTACGCGATTCTCTTTACCCGTTCCGCGAAGGCTCGATACCCAAGGTTTGAAGCCCTGTCGAAGGATGGGGTTTCACAAAAAATTATTCAGTGAATTCAGGTATATAACCATAAAGCCATTTCATTCAATTTTTTTGATGTTTTTTGCTGATTTGGTGCCGCGAATCCTTCTATGATCGTCAATCAGCGACATCCGCTACACATCTGTTTTTGGGAGGAACGAATGATTTTCGCTAAGAAAATTCTCGGTGCCGCAGCCGCAGCCGCTGTTGCATCGTTCGGTTATGCTGGCGCTGCCAGCGCCGATGTCTGTGATACGCCGTCAAAGCTCGGCGAGCTCGGCAAGTTCGAGGGTGAGGTCATCACCATTGCCGGCTCCATGCAGGGCAAGGACGAAGAGAACTTGATGGCAACCGCTAGCTGCTTTGAAAAGGCAACTGGTGCTGTGATCAAATATTCCGGTTCGCGTGACTTTGCAGCTCTGATCGTGGCCGATCTGCGCTCGAACAACGCGCCGAACATCGCCATTTTCCCGCAGCCGGGTCTTGCAGGCGACATGGCCAAGGAAGGTCATCTGACCCCGCTTGGCGACGATCTTGCCAGCTGGATGACCAATAATTACGGCGCCGGTTCCTCGTGGGTCGCTCTCGGCACCTATGCCGACTCGGCGGGCAAGAGCCACTTCTACGGCTTCCCGTTCAAGAAGGACCTCAAGTCGCTTGTCTGGTACCTGCCCGAGCAGTTCGAGGATAACGGCTATGAGATTCCGCAGAGCATGGAAGAGCTGATCGCGCTTTCCGACCAGATGGTCGCGGACGGCAACACCCCGTGGTGCATCGGCGTGGAGTCGGGCAATGCCACCGGCTGGACCGCCACCGACTGGATGGAAGACCTGATGCTCCGCACCGCTTCGCCCGAGAAGTACGACCAGTGGGTATAGAACGAACTTCCGTTCAACAGCCCGGAAGTGCTGAACGCGATGGAGGTCTATGGCCAGTTCTCGCGCAATGACGATTACGTCGCCGGCGGTTCCGCTGCTGTGGCAACCACCTTCTTCGGTGACGCGCCGAAGGGCCTGTTCTCGTCGCCGCCGAAGTGCATGATGCACCGTCAGGCATCCTTCATTCCGGCCTTCTTCCCGGAAAAGGGTAAAGAGGTTGAGGACGGCATTGCCGACTTCTTCTACTTCCCGCCTTACGAGTCGGCCAATCTCGGCAACCCGGTTCTTGGTGCAGGCACGATCTACACCATGACCAAGGATTCGCCGGCCACCCGCGCCTTTTTCCAGTACCTGACCGAGGCTTCCGCCCATGAGGTATGGATGTCGCAGGGCCAGTTCCTGACCGCGCACAAGGGTGCCGACCTTTCGGCCTATTCCTCGCCGGCGCTTCGCAAGCAGGGTGAGATCCTCCTGAACGCGACGACCTTCCGGTTTGACGCTTCCGACCTGATGCCAGGTGCCATCGGCGCCGGCGCCTTCTGGAGTGAGATGACCGCCTTCGCCAACGGCCAGGATGCCAAAACCACCGCCGACAACATTCAGGCGGCATGGGACGCCATCAAGTAAGCTTCGGCTTGCTTGACGAACATGGAAGAGCACGGATCCATCTCCGTGCTCTTCTCTTTCCGGGATCATGTGTGACGTCCGGTCATGACAGTTCCCGTTCGTCGGTTTCGATATGCGCTCTATTCACAACGTAATCGCCGGCAACAGCCTGGCCATATTGCTGACGGTCGTCTGCGTGCTGCCGATCACGGCGCTTCTCGCCTTTTCGGCAACGGCGCCGCTGGACGATGCGACCGCTTCGCTGGGCCTGTGGCTTCACGACAAGTATGAATGGACATTCCCGCGCTTCGACACCGAGGAACGTTTTGCCAAAATCGGCTTTGCGATCCGTGCCGTAGTGATCGCGGTCGGCATTTCATTTCTTTATTTCTGGATTACCAACTGGCTCAATCTCGGGCTGGCGCGGGTCAGGTCGCGCAATGCGCCAGGGCCGGAATCACTCATCATCGAGGCCATCCAGCCCTGGATTTTCGTCGGTCCGACGCTGGTACTGCTGCTGCTGTTTCTGCTGGTGCCGGCCTTCCTCACGCTCAGCCTGTCCTTTCAGGAGGCAAGCGGCGAACTCACGACGCGCAATTACGCGTTCCTGTGGGATCCCGCGGCGCTCGGATATTCACAGTTCAGGCTGGCAATGCGCAACAGCCTGATGTGGCTGGTGCTGGTGCCGTCGGCCTGTATCTCGCTCGGCCTGCTGATTGCGGTGCTTGCGGATTCGGTGCGGTGGGGCGTCATTGCGAAGACCTTTATTTTCGTGCCGCTGGCCATTTCCTTCGTCGGCGCGGCGGTAATCTGGCGGAACATCTTCGCCGGTGGCGGCATTGAGCCCCTGATCACGATGAACGGCGCCACCCCTTCCTACCAGATCGGTCTTGCTGAAGGCGCTTCTGGGGCACGGAGCTGAATATAACGAGCCTCTCTACAATCTGAAATTCTGGGGGAATTTCTTTCTGATGTGGATCCTCGTCTGGGTGCAGACGGGATTTGCCATGGTGATCTTCTCGGCGGCCCTGCGCGGCGTGCCGCAAGACACCATCGAGGCCGCCACGATTGACGGCGCCAACCCGTTCCAGATGTTCTTCCGGGTAAAGCTGCCGCAGATTTACTCGACCGTGGTGGTGGTCTGGACCACGCTCGTCATTCTTGTCCTCAAGGTTTTCGACATTCCCTATGCGCTGTCGGCGAATGACGATGACAAGCTGCTGCTGGCGACGATGATGGAAAATGCCCGCAACAACTGGTCCATCGGCGGCGACAATGTCGACAATCTGTTTGCCGCCATTGCGATCATGCTGATGCTGACGGTCATTCCGAACATGGTTTTCAACGCCTGGCGTATCCGGCGCGAGCAGAAGGGGTTCAACTGATGATCGGCCGTACGCTTCGCCATGTTGTTCTTGGACTGATTGTCTTTATCTGGGTCGTCCCGTTCGTGGCGCTGGTCACAACATCGCTGCGCTCCGAACTTGCGTCACAGACCTCCGGTTTCTGGACATCCTATTCGCCGACCGAGCTCGGCCACCGTTTTAGCACCAACGACAAGGGCGGGACCGCCGAGGTCACCGAGCTCACCGGCAACATCTTCGAACGGCTGAATAAGGACGAGCAGTCCTTCCCGATTTCCGGAGAGGTGCGCTCGATCCTGTTCAAGGGCCGGGTGCCGGATCCTGAAAAGCCCGGCAAGACCAAGCTGATCCGCAAGCTGGTGCCGCCCGGCGAGGAGATGGAGGTCCGCAAGGGCGCCTTCGTGTTCGAGGCAAATGGCGACTTCACCTGGACATTCGCCGAGCCGACCGTGCCGAAGCCGAAGAATCTCGAGGCCATCATTGACCAGGATCCGGTGTTCGGAAGCGAGGCTTATGTCGAGGTGCTGTTCGAGAACAAGAATGTGCCGAACGCACTGATATCCTCATTCATTGTGACAATACCGGCGACCATTATTCCGATTACCATTGCCGCCTTTGCCGCTTATGCCTTTGCCTGGATGAGGTTCCCCGGGCGAGACTGGTTGTTTGTGATCGTGGTGTCGCTGATGGTGGTGCCGACACAGCTTGCCTTCCTTCCCATCCTTCAAGGCTTCAGCGGGATTGCGTCATGGGCGGCTGCGCTGAAGGCCATGCTCACGGATTGCGAGGCGACGCAGAGCTGCGCCTACCCGTCAAAGACCTTCGCAAGCCTGTGGATCACGCACACAGCGTTCGGGCTGCCGCTGGCGATCTATCTTCTTCGCAATTATATCGTCGGCCTGCCGCGCGAGTTGCTGGAGAGCGCGCGGATCGACGGCGCCAACCATATCCAGATCTTCATCCGGCTGATCGTACCGCTGTCGGTGCCGGCGCTGGCCAGCTTCAGCATCTTCCAGTTCCTGTGGGTGTGGAACGATCTGATCGTGGCGCTCTATATCGGGCCGAACGAGGGGACCGATCTGGTCTTCCCAATCAGGCTGGAAAAGCAGCTTGGAACCTTCAAGGACCAGCTTCATCTGCTGAATGCCTCCGCGGTCATTTCCATGATCGTGCCGGTCATCGTGTTTCTTGCCATGCAGCGCTATTTCATCCGTGGGCTGCTCGCCGGTTCAGTGAAGGGGGGCTAGGTTTGTCCAGTCTGAATTGGTGGGAAACCGCCGTGATCTATCAGATTTATCCTCGGTCGTTCCAGGATTCCAACGGCGACGGCATCGGTGATCTGCCGGGCATCACCTCGCGCCTGTCCTACATCGCCGATCTTGGTATTGATGCGATCTGGATCAGCCCGTTCTTCGCCTCTCCGCAGAAGGATTTCGGCTATGACGTGTCCGACTATTGCGCGATCAATCCGGAATACGGAACGCTGGACGATTTCGATGCGATGATCGAACGTGTCCACGATCTCGGCATGAAGCTGATGATCGACATCGTGCCGGCACATTGTTCCGAACAGCATAGATGGTTCCGGGAAAGTCGGACGTCGCGGGACAATGACAACGCCGACTGGTTCCACAGGGTCGACCCGAAGCCGGACGGCTCTGCCCCCACCAACAGGCAGTCATTCTTCGGCGGCCGCGCTTGGAGCTGGGAACCGCGCCGCCAGCAATATTACCTGCACAATTTCTTGCCGAGCCAGCCGAACCTGAACCATGCCAACCCGGCGGTGCGCGAGGCGATGATGGATGTCGCACGTTTCTGGTTCGACCGTGGTGTTGACGGTTTCCGGCTTGATGCGGTGCACACCATCAATGGCGACAGCGCGCCCTATCGCGACAATCCGCCGAACCCTGAATTCGAGGTGGGTCCGCTGCCGCAGGACCAGCAACCCTTCTTTCGACAGCTGCATGACGCGGCGCAGTTGAACCAGCCCTCCATCCAGCTGTTCAGCGAGGCGATCCGCGAGGTCGCAGACGGCTATGATGACAGGTTCCTGATGGGTGAATGTGATGGTGACAACGACGATGCGGTCAAGGTCAGCTCGACCTTCACCATGCCCGGCAGGCTTCACGCCACCTATAATTTCGATCTGCTGGAATGGGCCGGCCTGAGCGTCGAGGAAATGAAGGACGCGATTTCCGGTGCCATCGCTGAGTTTAATGACAGTGGCCGCCTGTCTTTTGCTTTTTCAAATCATGATGTGCCGCGATCGGCGACGCGCCAGCTTGCGGCGCTCGGCCTTCCCCCGATCAGGGGGATGCGATGCAACTCCTGCTGCTGAAGCTGGAGGCTTGCCTGATCGGGTCGAGCTGCGTGTATCAGGGTGAGGAACTCGGTTTCGAGGATGTGCGCGACATTCCGCTGGAGGCGATGCAGGACCCCTGGGGCATCGAGTTTGCCCCGACCTTTCCGGGTCGCGATACCTGCCGAACACCAATGGTGTGGCGCCAGTCGGAGCCGAATGGCGGGTTTTCCATCGGCAACCAGACATGGCTACCGATCAGTGACCAGCATATGAAACGTGCCGCGCTCGACGAAGCATCACGCAGCGGCTCGATCTATGCCGAATTCGCCGCGTTCCTGAAATGGCGCAAGGCACAGCCTGCCATGATGGAGTCGAACCGCATGTCTGAGCTGTCAGGCGGACCGCGGCAGATCGTGTTTGATCGCGAGTCGGACAGTCAGACCCTTCGCTGCTGTTTTGACTTCGACACGCTGACAGCATCATTCGAGGAGATCTAGATGGCCCAGGTCGAACTGAGGAATGTCAACAAGGCCTTTGGCAAGACCGAAGTCATTCGCAGTGTTGATCTCGAAATCAACAAGGGTGAATTTGTGGTCTTTGTCGGCCCTTCGGGATGCGGCAAATCCACCCTGCTTCGCCTGATCGCGGGCCTTGAGTCGCTGACCAGTGGCGAAATCGTGATTGCCGATCGCGCGGTCATGGACCTGCCGCCGTCAAAGCGAGGCATCGCCATGGTGTTCCAGTCCTATGCGCTGTATCCGCATATGTCGGTGTTCCACAATATGGCCTTCTCGCTGGAGCTTCAGGGCGTGGCAAAGCCCGAGATCAGGGACCGCGTCGAAGCCGCTGCGAAAATCCTGCAGATGGAACATTTGCTGGACCGGCGCCCAGCGGCGCTCTCAGGCGGCCAGCGCCAGCGTGTCGCCATTGGCCGTGCCATTGTCCGCAACCCTGATGTGTTCCTGTTTGACGAACCGCTGTCGAACCTGGATGCAGCGCTTCGTCATGATACCCGTGTCGAGATTGCCAAACTCCACGGCCAGCTCGATGCCACCACCATTTATGTGACGCATGACCAGGTCGAGGCGATGACCCTCGCCGACAAGATTGTGGTGCTGAAGGACGGTGAAGTCATGCAGGTCGGCGCGCCGATGGACCTGTTCAACATGCCGGCCAATGAATTTGTCGCCGGCTTCCTCGGATCGCCGCAGATGAATTTCTTCGATGGCAAGGTCACCAAGCTCGCCGGTGGCGGCGCCAAGGCGGGTTTCAGCGGTGACGGGCTGGATGTCAGCGGTGTGCGGCTCGTGAGCAGTGGCAAGGCGGCTGGCGATACGGCAAAGCTCGGCATTCGCCCCCAGCATCTGCAGTTTGATGCGAAGGGCAAACTTGTCGGACGGGTCACTCTGGTTGAACGTCTGGGTACCGAAACCATTGTCGAGCTGATGTCGGGCAACGAGACACTGTTCCGCTTCGCCTCCGGCGAGGCCATCGACCTTGCGGTTGGCGACGAGGCGCGCTTCAGCTTTGATCCGGCGCGCGCGCATTTGTTCTAGAGACCATGTGGAGGGGCAGGGTGCCGAAATGAGCCTGACAGAGATCATTTCCCGTTTCCCGGCCGACATGGTCTTCGGGGTCGCAACCTCGAGCTATCAGATTGAAGGCACTGCCCACGGGGGATGCGGTGCCTCCCACTGGGACAGTTTTGCAAGACAGCCCGGTGCCATTACGGACGGCAGTGACGGCGCCGTGGCCTGTGATCACTACAACCGTTATGCAGAGGATTTCGACCTCGTCGCGGATGGCGGATTCGGTGCCTATCGGTTTTCCTTTTCCTGGCCACGCCTTCTGCCGCAATCGGACAAAGAAGTGAACGCCGCCGGGCTGGCCTTCTATGATCGGCTTCTGGATGCGATGCTCGAGCGCGGTCTGCAACCCTTTGCGACGCTCTATCACTGGGACCTGCCGCAGCGCCACGCCGATAACGGCGGCTGGCAGAACCGCGATGTAACCGGCTGGTTCGCCGACTATACCGACCTTGTAATCCGCCATTTTGGCGACAGGCTTGCGAGCGTCGCCCCGGTCAACGAGCCCTGGTGCGTTTCCTTCCTCAGCCATTACTGGGGGCATCATGCCCCAGGCCTGTGCGACCTTGCCGCCACCGCCCGATCGATGCATCACGTGCAGCTGGCGCATGGCCGGTCCATCGAGGTGATGCGGGGCCATGGTCAGCAGAGCCTCGGATGTGTGCTGAATAAGGAATTCGCTGTTCCGGTCGACGGAACGGAGCTGGCGGCCGAAAAGACACATCTGTTCGACGGCATCTACAACCGCTGGTTCGAGGAGTCGACATTCAGGGGACGCTATCCCGAAGAGGTTCTCGCATTGTTTGGCGAACACATGCCGGATGGGTATGAGGACGATCTTGGACTGATCAGCGCGCCGCTCGACTGGGCCGGCAGCAACTACTATACCCGCTCGGTGATCGCGCCTGATGCCGGCGAGCCGCATCTCGGCTTCAGATGCATTCGCGGCGATCTGCCGAAGACCGATATGGGGTGGGAGATCGATCCCGAGGGGTTGGCCTTCTTCCTGCGCCGCATGGCACGGGACTATGCGCCGGGGCTGCCGCTCTATGTCACCGAGAACGGGATGGCGAATGCGGACATGGTGAATGCCGCCGGCGAGGTGCATGACCCCGAGCGTGTTGCCTATTTCGAGGGCCATCTCGCGGCACTGGCCGCGCTGATCGACGAAGACGTGCCCCTGAAGGGCTATTTCGCCTGGTCGCTACTCGACAATTACGAATGGGCCTTCGGCTACAGCAAGCGTTTTGGAATCGTGCATGTGGATTACGACAGCATGGTCCGTACGCCAAAGCAAAGCTGGCATGCATGGCGTGCTGCGCTTAAGGCCGGCTAGAGCGCATTCAGGCCCGCCAGTCCGGCTCGGGGTGCGACCTGATGGGCCGACGGCACATCTGGACAAACAGGCCGTCATCACGACAAACTGGCGCGGATTTTTGACAGTCTGGCCTTGTTTGGATGTGGCAGGCTGCAAAAGTATTGGCTGAAACCGGCCGCATGATATTTCAGGAGGCATCGATGCTTACCGAACAGCAGATCGAGTTCTTTCACGCCAACGGCTATCTCGTGGTCGAGAATGCCGTCAGCGCAGAGCAGCTTGACGCCTTGCGCGCCGACTTTGGCGGCTGGGTCGAGGAAAGCCGGCAGCATCAGGATGGCTGGGGCGAGACGGTGAACGGCAAGGCGCGGTTCGATGTCGAGAAAGGCCATAATGCTGACAAGCCGGCGCTTCGCCGGATCAATGCCCCGCATGAGGTATCGGACGCTTTCTTCAACGTGATGTCGGACAGCGCGATGACCGATATGGTCGCCGACCTCATCGGGCCTGATGTGAAACTGCATCACACCAAGGTGAACTCCAAACTTCCCGGCTCGGCGACGGCTGTCAAATGGCACCAGGATTTCCCGTTTACCCCTCATACGAATGACGATCTGATCACCGCGCTGCTGATGGTCGACGAGGTCACCGAGGAAAACGGTCCGCTCGAGGTCTGGGCTGGCACCCATACCGGCGAGATCCATACCCTCTGGCATGACGGAAAATTCACTGGTGCCGTCGACGAGGATGTCACCGAGGAAGCGCTGAAGAAGCGGACCATCTGTACCGGCAAGGCCGGCAGTGTCTGTCTCATGCACACGCGGCTTCTGCATGGTTCGGCCCCGAACAATTCGGATGCGCCGCGCACCCTGTTCATTTGCGTCTATTCGGCGGCGGACGCCATGCCGGTTTCGCCATCGCCCGTGCCGACCAGGAACCAGGGCCACATTGTGCGTGGCGAGGATCGCGGGCGGGTACGTTCCAGCGGGTTCGACATTCCGATGCCCGAATTGCCGAAGGGCGCATCCTTCTTCGACCAGCAGCAGACCTCCTGACCGACGCCATGTCGTTGCTTGACCGTTCCAGGATCGAGACACTTGCCGCTGTGGCTGGCGATGACGCGCGCGCCGCGCATTCCATGCCGGGCTGGTATTACAATGATCCGGCCATTTTCGAGCAGGAGAAGTCGAGCCTGTTCGCAGATGGCTGGGTCTGTGCCGGCCATGCCTCGGAGATCGCCTCTCCCGGACAATATATGGCGGTGAAGATCGGCGACGAACCCGTTGTGGTGGTGCGTGACAGAAAGGGCGATGTTCGCGCCTATTCGAATGTCTGCCGGCATCGCGGAATGGCGCTTGTCGAGGGCAAGGGCAAGGCGGCCGTGCTCACCTGCCCCTATCATGCCTGGAGCTATGATCTGGATGGCGCGCTGCGCAAGGCACCCTATATGGACGAGGTCGAAGGGTTCGACCCCGCCGCTTGCGCGTTGCCGGAATTCGCTCTTGAGGAATGGCGCGGCTTCCTGTTCGTGAACACCGGAAACAATGCGCCGCCGCTGGCCCCCGACCTTGCCGCGCTGGAGCCCTTTGTCGCCAATTACCGGATCGAGGAGCGTCACAGCACCGAAACCTGGTTCGAGGAATGGGGCACGAACTGGAAGTCGCTGGTCGAGAATTTCATGGAGGGCTACCACCTGTCGGTGACCCATGCCACCACGCTGGATTCGATCACGCCGACCGAGTTGTGTGAAAAGCTGGCGACCGGCAAGGGGTTCACCGCCTATCGCTCGAACTACCGTGATTCCTCGCTGCAGCGCGAACCGTTCCCGGAGGAACTGACAGAGCAGGAGCGCCGCTCGTCGGTGCTGTTCAATGTCTATCCGAACTTTGTCATTACGGTCGGACCGAACTGCGCCGTGTTCCTGATCCTGCTTCCCGAAACGCCGGAGACGGTGAACATCAAGATGGGGATCCTCGTTCAGGAAGGGGCCGACGATCTGCCGGAAACCGAGGCCTATATCAATCTCGCGCACGAGTTCAACGCCGAAGACCGGATGATGCTCGAGGCCATTCAGAGGAACAGCCGCAGCGCGCATCGCCCGTCGTCACCACTGGCGCCAGAGGCGCTGGAAGGCACCATCTGGGACTTCACCCGCCATGTCGCGCGCCATCTTACAGGCCAAGCCGGCGGTGCCGTATCATGACACCGGATCACGTGAACACCGTCATTGTGGGTGGCGGGCAGGCCGGCCTTGCGATGAGCGCGCATCTCTCGGAACAGGGGATCGATCATCTGGTGATCGAGCGTGACCGCATCGCCGAGCGCTGGCGCACCGCACGCTGGGACAGCCTCGTGGCCAACGGGCCGGCCTGGCATGACAGGTTTCCCATGCTGGAATTCGAGGATTGCGACGGCGACGGCTTCCCGACACGCGACAGCGTCGTTCGTTATTTCGAGACAGTGGCGGAGCGCATCGACGCACCAATGCGCTGCGGCGTCGAGGTCAAGCGCGCCGCGCGCCTGCCCTCCGGACGGGGCTTCCGGATCGAGACATCCGACGGGGCGGTGACGGCCGACCATGTTGTCGCCGCGACCGGGCCGTTCCAGACGCCGGTGATCCCGCCGGTGGTGCCTGACGGGGTGATCAACCAGATTCATTCCTGCCATTACCGCAATCCGGAACAGCTCGAGGATGGCGTCGTTCTCGTCGTAGGGGCCGGTTCGTCAGGGTCGCAGATTGCCGATGAACTTCTTCGCTCGGGCCGCAATGTCTGGCTTTCGGTCGGCCCGCATGACCGGCCGCCAAGGTCCTATCGCGGCAAGGATTTCGTCTGGTGGCTGGGTGTCCTCGGCAAATGGCAGATGAAGACGCCGCCCGCCGGGCGTGAGCATGTGACCATCGCCGTCAGCGGTGCTTATGGCGGCAAGACAATTGATTTCCGGCGCTTTGCCGATCGTGGCATGACCCTTCTCGGGATGACCCAGGGGTTCGAGGATGGCGTGATCAGCGTTGCCGGTGACCTGGCGCAGAATGTCGCCGAGGGGATGCCAACCATCTGGGGCTTCTTGCCGAGGCTGATGCCTATGTCGAGGCCAACGGGCTCGATTTGCCACTGGAAGAAGAGGCCAAGATCATCGGGCCGGACCCTGACTGCATCGTCAATCCGGTGCGCCGTCTCGATCTTGCCGAGGCGGGAATCACCAACATCATCTGGGCCACCGGGTACCGCCAGACTTTCGACTGGCTGGAAGCGGATGTGTTCGATGGCGATGGCAAGCCGCTTCATGACCGCGGTGTGGCGGCCGAGCAGGGGGTCTATTTCCTTGGGCTGCCGTGGCTGTCGATGCGCGGCTCGTCCTTTATCTGGGGCGTCTGGGAAGATGCGCGCTATCTGGCATCGCATATCGCCGGCGCCTCCGCCCCGGCCCGGGACAGCGCCTGAGGCCGCCGCGGATGCCGGAGGGAACCACAAGAGAGATCCTTGCCGATCTGATCGGGTTCCCCACTGTCAGCCGTGATTCCAACCGCCAGCTGATCGACTATTGTGCCGGATTGCTGGGCGATGTCGGTGTGGACAGCCATATCATCGAGAATGACGAGGGAACCAAGGCAAACCTGTTTGCCACCATCGGTCCGGCAGACCGGCCCGGTGTGATGCTGTCCGGACATACGGATGTGGTGCCGGTCGATGGCCAGGCCTGGACGAGACCTGCCTTCGAGGCGACCGAGGAAGACGGCCGCATCTATGGTCGCGGCACAGCAGACATGAAGGGGTTTGTTGCGGCGGCGCTGGTGGCGGCGCGGCAGGCGGCGGCGATGGAGCTGAAGACGCCGCTTCATCTGGCGCTGTCCTATGACGAGGAGATCGGCTGCGTCGGCGTGCGCTCGCTGATCGATATGCTGGCTTTGGCGCCGGTCAGGCCTCGGATGTGCATTGTCGGGGAGCCGACCGGCATGCGGGTGGCCACCGGGCACAAGGGGAAGACGGCTATCGAGGCAACCTGCATTGGTGCCGAGGCGCATTCGGCATTGGCCCCCACGGCTGTCAACGCCATTCATCTGGCCTGCGACCTGATCGCCGGGATCCGGACCATTCAGGACGAGCTGGCGGCAAACGGAACACAGGACCATGCCTATGACGTGCCCTACACGACACTGCATGCGGGGCTGATCAATGGCGGGGTGGCGCTGAATATCGTGCCGAACGCCGCCTTTGTGAAATTCGAGATTCGGAACCTGCCGGCCGATGATCCGGATACCATCCTCGCACAGCTGAAAGCGTCGCTGGAACCGGTCATCGCAACGGCACGGGAAAGGGCTCCACAGGCCGACATCATCCTCGAGGTCACCAACAGCTATCCCGGACTGGATACGGCGCTGGAACAGGATGTGGTTGGTCTTGTGACGTCGCTGACCGGCGGCAATGACCGGATCAAGGTTGCCTTTGGAACCGAGGGCGGGCTGTTTTCGCGTGATCTTGATATTCCGACGGTTGTGTGTGGCCCCGGCTTCATGGACCAGGGGCACAAGCCGGACGAATTCGTCAGCCTTGAACAGCTCGCATCCTGTGACGCCATGCTGACTGCGCTGAATGCGCGGCTGGCGGCCGGCCTGTAACGGGTCTTGATGGCAGAGGGGCCGGCGCTATTCGTCGCCCGGAACGCCATAGCTTGGCGCGGCTGAGGGGTCCAGCGCGCGGGTGACATAATCATCCATCTGTGGCCGGTAGACATCCCATGCGGCGGCGATGTTCTCGATCGGGCAGTCCTCGCTCCAGTCGCAGCGCAGTTCGGCGAGCGGCCAGTCCTGTCGATCGACAAGCAGCATGCCCGCCGAATGCACCGGCCCGGCCTCGCCGCCGGCTGCAAGGGCGCCGCGCATCGCCGTGATCAGCCGGTCGCCAAGATGGCCCTCGCTTGTCAGGAATGCCTCGACCATGGCCCGGGGAATGGTGTCGTTGGCCAGCAGGTTGCCGGCTGCCGCCACATCATGGGCTGCATGCTCGGTATGGATGCCAAGCGATTTTCCGCCTGAATGAATGGCCGTGTTCCCGTCCCGGTCAACGATCAGCAGCTGACGGTATTCGACATGTTCCGCCGCGCCGATGACAGCTTCGAGGGCTGCTTCGGCGTCAAGGCCGGCGGCGAGCCGGTCCAACGCCGCCGGACCCAGCCGCGGGTCGGTCACATTCTGGCTTGCGGCTACGCCGACACCGGCCCGCGCATAGGCGCAGCGTGCCGCCACTGCAGGCGAGGAAGAGGCAACCGCCATACCGAACTGGCCGCTCTTCGCGCATCGCGCAACGATCGAGAAGGTCATCCGTCAGTCCTCGTCAGGGATCACGGCGGTGGCGTCGATTTCCACCAGCCACTCCGGCCTTGCGAGCGCTTGCACCACAAGACCCGTGCAGACCGGATGCACGCCCTTGATATATTCGCCCATGGTCCGGTAGATCGCCTCGCGATGCCGGATGTCGGTGATATAGACAACCAGTTTGACGACATGCGCCATCTCGCCGCCGGCCTCGGTCACCAGCTGGCGGATATTCTGCATGACCTTGTGGGTCTGTTCGGCCGGATCGTGGCTGTCGATATTCTTCGCGTCATCCAGGTTCTGCGGGCATTGGCCGCGCATCCACACGGTTTTTCCGCCCTGCGTGACGACAGCCTGACAAAGGTCGTTGTCGAGATTCTGTTCGGGATAAGTGTCACCGGTATTGAACTTGCGGATGCGGTGATGCGCCATGGGCCTGTCCTCGATTGGTCCTGTATTTCCTGCCGGTCACTCTGCCCGATGTCCGTTCCAGCGTCCATGCGTCTCGCAAAGCCGGCTCTTTGCAGAATGTGCTCAAATGTCGCAGGGTTGGCAGGCGATTTGCCAGAAGATCAAAAAATATCTACGATTTTAATCATGTCTGGAAGATTTGTTGCAAATTTGCTGGTTGGCCTTCTGACCCTATGGGCGATTTACTCAATCATCTCGAATTTTGTCGGGGTTACTGTGTATTTCCCGTTCAATCTGTTGAAGGACATTTATCACAGGTGGCAATCATTTGCAACATTCGCGTTCTACGGCGTGCTGCACCTCTCATGGAAGTCGCGAAGTCTATCCGGTCCATTTTCTGAAGACCTATCTGTTTCTGTCATTTGTCGCGGTGGGTCTTCCTGCAGGAAGGTGTTCATCCCCTCGAATACTCGCTGATAGGCCTGTTTTTCTGGATTGCGCTTACATTGCATTTCGCCACCGGCGCGCGCCTGAAACGCTACTTCTCGAAAAGATAACCGGCCTCGGGCACTCGGTACGTAACGCGGAAGGTTCGTTTGCCTGTCCCTGCGACGGCAAGGTCGATCTCGACCGTGGCGAAGGGATCGTCAGGGCCCGTGGTCGCGAGGATATTGCCTTCCGGATCAGTTACCCATCCCAGACCGCCGAGATCGGCTTTGCCACCTGCAGGTGCCCACAGATTGGATGACAGGCAATAGGCACCGGAACAGACCGCCGCCGTCTGGCCGCCGGCCATTTTTCAACAGACGCAAACGCGGTACCAGCAGCAGATCTTTGCAAGAACGGGCTAGTGCCGCGCCCATTCATTTCGGTACAGATCTGCACGCCGAGCTTCATGCCCGCGCCGCGTAGGTGAAATTTGTGCTGCGGGAAGCTATGCTCGAAATATCCCGGCTCGTCGGGCAGGTAATATTTCTCGTGCCACGCGGCCGCACTGCCATTCGCCGCTTCCCAGACATAGGCCTGGTTACGCCAGCTGCCATTCTCCCTGATCACCGGTCTCGTTCCGACAACGGCGCCGACACCAAGGTCGCGCAGCCCGGCGATCCGCGCCTCATGCATGGCGACGGCTGCTTGCCAGGCCTGTGGGAGGCACGGGATCGGCAGCAAGCCATGGTGCGAAACACATTTCGGGAAGAAGCAGAAAATCGCTGCCATGCTTCACCAGATGCTCTGACAACTTGTCCAGTGCCTGATCCAGCGTGTCTTCAGCCGGGTTGAACTGGCAAACCGTGACTTTCATGGGTTGTGTTCCTTCAAGGAGAAATGGGGACTTTGGACGGGTCCATTCTGTTCAGCCGATATGTCTGAATCAATCGCACAGTGTGGCTCTCGCGTCTTCACGGGATCGTCCTTCAATGTCAGGACAAATCACCGTTATGCCGATATCGAGCGTGCCGGACGTTCGTGCCGCTACGGTTGAGGTTCCATAACGACCCGGAATATATGTAAGTTTGCATAGAGCTCTGCGTTGCGAGGCTTTCCTCTGACTTTGCCTAGGGATGACATATCATGGCTGGACAGCTTTCCTTTGACGAACTGAAAACCGCGACCGCTGCCGGCGAGATCGACACGGTCCTTGCCTGTATCATCGATATGCAGGGGCGGCTTGCCGGCAAGAGGTTCCATGCCGAGCATTTTGTCGAGAGCGCGTGGGAGGAAACCCATTGCTGCAACTATCTGCTCGCTACCGATCTGGAGATGGCGACGCCGGAGGGCTATGAGGCCACATCCTGGGAAACAGGTTATGGCGACTACATCATGAAGCCCGACCTCGCGACAATCCGGCGGTTGCCCTGGCTCGAGGGCACGGTGCTTGTGCTTTGTGACGTCCTCGACCACCACACGCATGAAGAGGTGCCGCATTCGCCGCGTGCCATGCTGAAGCGGCAGGTGGCCCGCGCCAGAGCGCTTGGCTTCGAGGCGATGATGGCCACCGAGCTGGAGTTCTTCATTTTCGAACGGAGCTTCGATGAAATTCGCAAATCCGGCTTCCGCGATCTGGCACCGATTTGCGGATATAACGAGGATTACAATATCCTGCAGACCACCAAGGAAGAGCATCTGATGCGCCCGCTTCGCAATCATCTGCGGGCTGCCGGTGTTCCGGTCGAGAATTCCAAGGGCGAGGCCGAGACAGGACAGGAAGAGCTTAACATCAAATATGCCGAGGCAATGCTGGCAGCCGACCATCACAGCATCGCCAAACATGCCGCCAAGGAGATCGGCTGGCAGCAGGGCAACGCGGTGTCGTTCCTGCCGAAATGGCATCACGACAAGGTCGGGTCCGCGGCGCATATTCACCAGTCGTTGTGGAAGGACGGCAAGCCCGCCTTCTTCGACAAGGACGATGCGCTCGGCATGTCGGCGGTAATGAAGCAGTATCTGGCCGGCCTTCTCGCGCATTCGGCCGCGACCACCTATTTCCTTGCCCCCTATATCAACAGCTACAAGCGCTTCGCCAAGGGCACCTTTGCGCCGACACGGATCATCTGGTCGGTCGACAACCGGACAGCCGGTTATCGCGTCTGTGGCGAAGGCACGTCCGGGGTCAGGGTCGAATGCCGGATCGGCGGGTCGGACCTGAACCCTATCTGGCGATGGCGGCCCAGCTTGCTGCCGGCCTGTCCGGTATCGAGGCCGGCATGGAACTGCCGGATCCGGCCAGGGGCGACGTCTATAAGGGCCGTACGGCGATGCTGCCGACCTCGCTGCGCGACGCACGAGTCGCAACGCTGAAGTCGAAGATGCTTCGCGAGGCGTTCGGCGAGACTGTTGTGCGGCATTACGCACGCGCCAGCGGAATGGGAAATCGAAGAGTTCGACCGTGTTGTCACCGACTATGAAGTGGCACGCGGTTTCGAGCGCGCCTGATCCGGCCTGAAAGGAAGGCAGGCTTCCAGTGGGACTTTCCTGCATGAAATAACCCGAAGAGGCTTTCCCATGACACTTACCGGAAACTGGTCATATCCGACGGCTGTCCGTTTCGGCGCCGGACGCATCAGCGAACTTGGCGAGGCCTGTGCTGCCGCCGGCATCTCACGCCCCCTGCTTGTCACGGACCGCGGGCTCGCCGGGCTGCCGATCACCGGCCGGGCGCGCGAGATCATGGCTGCGGCCGGGCTCGGCGATGCGCTGTTCGCCGAGGTCGACCCGAACCCGAACGAGATCAATCTGGCGGCAGGCGTCGCCGCCTATCAGGCCGGTGGCCATGATGGAGTGATCGCCTTTGGCGGCGGGTCGGGTCTCGACCTTGGAAAGATGGTGGCTTTCATGGCCGGCCAGACCCGGCCGGTCTGGGATTTCGAGGATATCGGCGACTGGTGGACCCGTGCCGATGCCGACGCCATCGCCCCGATCATCGCGGTACCGACAACCGCCGGCACCGGGTCCGAGGTCGGGCGTGCCAGCGTCATCACCAACTCGCAGACACATGTGAAGAAGATCATCTTCCATCCGAAAGTGCTGCCAAGCATCGTGATCGCCGATCCGGAACTGACGGTTGGCATGCCGAAATTATCACCGCGGGAACCGGTCTTGACGCCTTTGCCCATTGTGTCGAGGCCTTTAGCAGCCCGCATTATCATCCGATGTCACAGGGCATTGCGCTGGAAGGGATGCGTCTGGTGACGACCTATCTGCCGCGGGCCTATGCGACGCCGGACGATCTCGAGGCGCGCGCCCATATGATGAGCGCCGCCGCCATGGGGGCGACCGCCTTCCAGAAGGGGCTGGGGGCGATCCATGCGATGAGCCATCCTGTCGGCGCGGTCTTCAACACCCATCATGGCACGACCAACGCCGTGTGCATGCCAGCTGTACTGGCCTTCAATGCAGATGCGATGCGCGGCCGGTTCGACAAGGCGGCGGCCTATCTTGGAATCGATGGCGGGTTCGACGGCTTCTGTGAATTTGTGCAGCAGTTCAATGACAGTTTTGCAATCCCGCGCACGCTCACCGAGATGGGGGTCGCGGCGGACAGGCTCGATGATCTGGTCGCAATGGCGCTGGAAGACCCGTCATGCGGCGGCAATCCGGTTGAGCTGACGGCAGACGGCCTGCGCGGGCTGTTCAGGGCCTGCTTCTGATCGCCAGCTGGTTTTTCAGTATCAACCGGGCCAGGGAAGTGAATAGGTCTTCACATTGGTGAAGAACTTCATCGCTTCCAGAACACCTTCCTTGACGCCGTTTCCTGAATCCTTGATGCCGCCAAAGGGCGACATCTCGATCCGGTAGCCTGGCTGTTCCCAGATATTCACCGTGCCGACATTCAGCCCCTCAATAAAGCGTGTGGCGCGGATCAGGTCGTTGGTGCAGACACCTGAGGACAGGCCGAAGGCGGTGCTGTTGGAAATGGCCATCACCGCGTCGTCATCGTCCGGCACGCGGAGGATCGGCACGACCGGCCCGAAGGTTTCCTCCATCACCAGTTCGCTGTCATGCGGCACGCGGTCGACGACAATTGGCGGTAGCAGTGCGCCGTTGCGCCCCGGGTGGTAGAGGATTTTGGCACCGGCAGCTTCCGCTTGCATCACACGGCGTTCGAACAGGGCGGCGGCATCCGCATTGACCACACAGCCAAGCTGGGTTTCCGGGTCCATCGGGTCGCCAAAGCGGATGGCCCGTGCCTTTTCGGTGATGAACGGGATCAGGTCATTGGCGATACTGTCCTGAACAAGAATCCGTTTCACCGCCGTACAGCGCTGGCCGGAATTGCCGGTGGCGCCGGCAACGGCGATGGCGGCTGCCTTTTCAAGATCTTCGCCTGAAAGATCATTCAGGATGATCAGCGGGTCGTTGCCGCCAAGTTCTAGCGCGGTGCGTCGATAGCCTGCCTTTTCCGCGATCATTTTGCCGACCGGCACACCGCCGGTGAAGGTCACGATGTCGATGTTCGGATTGGTGACCATCTCGTCACCGATATCGGCGGGCCACCCTGTCACCACCTGAAACATTTCGGGCGGAAGGCCGGCCTCATAGAGAATGTCGGCAAGGGTGATCGCCGTCAGCGGTGTCAGTTCGGTCGGTTTGCAGACCATGCAGTTATTGGTGGCGATCGACGGGGCGATCTTGTGCGCCACCATGTTCAGCGGATGGTTGAACGGTGTGATCGCCGAGATCGCGCGCACCGGCTCGCGTTTGGTGTAGATTTTCCGGCTCTTGCCGTGCGGGGTCAGGTCGCATGAGAAAATCTGTCCGTCATCCTGAATTGCCAGCTGCCCGGCCAAGGTAAAGACGTCATAGGAGCGCCCCGCCTCATACAGCGAATGCTGTTTGCAGATGCCGAGTTCCAGCGTCAGCCAGTGGGCGATGTCCTCGCGGCGCTCGCGGATCAGTTCGGCAGCGCGGAACAGGATCTGCTGGCGCTCGTAACGGGTCAGCTTCGGCTGGTAGGCGGCTGCGATTTCAAAGGCGCGCCGCGCATGCTCGGCCGTGCCGGCCGGCACCGTGCCGATCACCTCGTCGGTATAGGGATAACGGACTTCGACAACCTCGTCGGTATGGACGATTTTGCCGCCAATGCGCATGCCCTCGTTACGAATATCCTGACTGGTCATCCTGTCATGCTTCGTGTCCGGTTACTGCGATGCCGCGACTGCGGCGTAGTAAAAGGCGTCGAAATTACGAAGCTCCGGTGCCGCCGGAAGGTCAATCTGACGGTTGATGATGAAGGGAACTTCCTGTTCGGTCAGCCCGCCATGGCTGCGAAGCGGTTCTTTCAGCGCAGCAAGATCATGCCGGTCCTCGGAGGTGCCGATGGTCATGCGCTCTTCTGAAATGATGACGACATCCCCAATCCGGTCTGCCGGAAGTTCGAAGCGGCTTACTGCCTCATCACGGTCGACCACCAGCATGATGCCCTCGATGCTGTCGAGGCGCGACATGATTTCGCCGATATCGCTTCCCTCCGGAAGATAGGCGGTGGCGAATGATCCCAACGCGCCATGATGCACGACATAGGGATCGGTGATCGGCAGGATCACCCTCGCGGCGGCCTTGCCGAGCCACGCGTCCAGAAGGTCCTGAACATAGATGACGGCCGGGTCGCCGGCGGCATCATGTTTGGGCTTCATGCCGTGGTCGGCCGTCAGCACGATAGTCGCACCCATGCCGTCGAGTTCGCCCAGATACCTGTCGACCATGGAGTTGAAGCGAAGCGCGCCATCCTCGTCGGGTGCGAATTTGTGCTGGATATAGTCAGTGGTCGACAGATACAGCACATCCGGGTTCCATTCTTTCAGGATTTTCACGCCCGCGGCGAAAACAAACTCAGACAGTTCTGCGGAATAGACTTCCGGCACCGGTCGGCCGAGCCATGTGCTGGCATTCTCGATGCCGTGTTCCGCCTTTGTCGCCTGATCGGCGCACTGGGACGAAAAACAGATGGCACGGTCCTCGTCAAAGGACAGGCCGGTTCCAAGGAGTGCGCGCAGCTTGTCCTTGGCGGTGACGAGCGCGACCCGTGCCCCGGCGGCGTAATAATGCGAGAAGATGGTCGGCGCGCGCAGAAAGCGCACATCATTCATCATCACTTCCTCGCCGGTCTCCGGCTCGTAAAGGTAGTTGCCGCAAATGCCGTGAATGGCGGGTGGCCGGCCGGTGGCGATCGACATGTTGTTCGGGTTGGTGAATGAGGGGATCACCGAATGGGCGATCCGTTCGGTGCCCTTGGCGCGGATGCGCTCGAGGTTGGGCATAAGACCCTTGGCGATCGCAGCTTCGAGATATGCGGGCTCGCATCCGTCAAGGCAGATGGCAACAGCGCAGGTCTTTCGGCACAGCATAGGTCCGGCCGTTGACTGTGACGGGAGATGTGATCGGCATGGAGCCCGCCTTTCTGTTGGCCAGACACTGTCCGGTGCGCATCGGCGATGACGTCCCGGTGGTTCGGATATTCTATGCAGCATGCGTTCCCGGCGGCAAAAAGAATCGTTCCCGCTGCCGCTGTTCATGTCTGGCGGTCACGCCTCGCAGGCAGGCCGCCTGATCAGGCAAGCGCCAGAAGAACGATGCCGGCGAACACCAGTATGGCGGCTCCGAGCCGGGCTCTGACAGATCCTTCGCCGAACCAGAACAGTCCGATCATCGCCGCGAAGATCACCGATGTCTCGCGCAGGGCGGAGACCATGCCGATGGGGGCCTTTGTCTTGGCATAGAGCGCCAGCGCATAGGCGAGCGCAGACAGCATCCCGCCGCCAAGCCCGATGGCAAACTGCTTTCGGTTGAGGGCGCGAAATCGGTCATGACAGCGCGCGAAGATAAACAGCACAACGAGGCCTTCCGCGATGAACAGCCAGACAATGTAGGAAATGGCCTCTGGCGCCATCCTGACGCCGACGCCGTCGACGATGGAATAGGCGGCTATGGTGCCGCTGGTGGCGAGCGCCATTGCCACTGTCAGCAACGGCTTGTCGGAATCAAAGCAGCGCCGGCCGAGGATCAGAACGCCGACCGAAATGCAGACAAGCCCGCTCCAGCCGAGCGGGGTCAGCGTTTCTCCAAGCCATATCAGCGCCATTCCGGCGACGAGAAGCGGTGTCGTGCCCCGCGCGATTGGATAGACCAGCGACAGGTCGCCAAACCGGTAGGACGCGTTCAGAAAGAAATAATATCCCCAGTGAATGATCGTCGAGATGATGATGTAGGGAACGGTTTCCGGCGGCGGCAGCGGCACGAACGGGGCGATCATCAGCGCCGGCAGCATATGGCCCGTGGCGACAAGGCCGAAGGTGACCGTTCTGTCGGCAGCGCCCTTGACGATGGCGTTCCATGCCGCATGCATCATTGCCGCAAGCAGAACGATGATGAAGATGTCGTAGGTCATGCAGGACGGCCACTCTCGCGCACTGATAAATCACCTTTCGCAAACCCTATCAGCATTGCGCGCCCTGCGAAGCGTAAAACCATGCCTTCTGGCCATGCCCTCCGGCCGGGGTGCAAGTGCCGGGAATCGCTCCCCGGAAAATCCGCTCTTGTAATGTTGCTGAAACAGGGTTCAGCTATTTTTCTGGTTCGGTTTCACTCAAGGGGCAAGATCATGACAAATATCCTATCGACCGGCCTGCGGATGGCAGGCAAGACCCTGCGGCGTGGCGCGGTTTCCGCCGCCATGCTGCTGGCGCTTGGTGCGGGCTCGGCAAATGCCGGCGACCTCACCATCCTTCATATCAACGACCACCATTCGCATCTGAAGCCGGACGGCCGGATGAGCCTGAAGCTCGACGGCAAATCGACCCGCGTGCGTTCCGGTGGCATGCCGGCCGTTGTCGCCAAGATGAAAGAGCTGCAGGGCCTGAACCAGAACGTTATCAAGCTGCATGCCGGTGACGCCGTTTCCGGGTCGCTGTTCTTCACCCTGTTCAAGGGCGAGGCGGACGCCGCGCTGATGAACGAGGTCTGTTTCGACGCGTTCGCGCTTGGCAATCATGAATTCAACGAGGGTGATGCCGGCCTGGCGAAATTCCTCGATTTCCTGAATGCAGGCGACTGCAGCACGCCGGTGCTGGCCGCCAACATCAAGCCCGAGGTCGGTGTCTCTGCACTGACCCCGAACAGCGCGACTGAC
This sequence comes from Alphaproteobacteria bacterium, assembly GCA_038144055.1. GTDB lineage: Bacteria > Pseudomonadota > Alphaproteobacteria > Puniceispirillales > Puniceispirillaceae > UBA8309. The sequence continues at coordinate 236,829 of JAYQNB010000005.1, forward strand.
TATATCCAGCCCTATACCGTCATGCAGATGGACGGGATGAAGATCGGTGTCGTCGGGATCGATATCGTCCGCAAGACGAAGCTGTCCTCGAGCCCGGACGAGTCGACGGTCTTTCTGGACGAGGCCGAAACCGCACAGAAGATGGTGGACGAGCTGAAGGCTTCGGGGATCGACCACATCATTCTTCTCACCCATTACGGTTACGGGAACGAGCTGGAGCTTGCCGCGTCGATCGACGGTGCCGATGTCATCATCGGCGGCGACTCGCACACGCTTCTTGGCGATTTCGATGATCTGGGGCTGAATGCTGCCGGTCCTTATCCGACTGTGGTCAAGGGTGCTGGCGGCAAGTCGGTCTGTGTCGCCACCGCCTGGCAGTACAGCCAGATCGTTGGCGAGCTGAACATCTCCTTCAACGACGCCGGCGAGGTGCAGTCCTGCAAGGGCATCCCGCATGTGATGCTTGCCGACAGCTTCAAGCGCAAGAACGCCGATGGCGACCGGGTCGAGATCGAGGGCGCGGCGCGCGATGCCGTCTATGCCCAGATCAAGGCCGATCCGAAACTGTCGATCGTCGAAGAGGATGCCGATGCCGCGGCGCTGCTCGAATCCTTCAATGTGAAGGTCGAGGAGATGCGGTCGGTCAAGGTCAGCAATGTCACCGAGAATTTGTGTCTTTCCCGTATCCCGGGCGACAAGCGCTCGAAAATCTGTGCGCCTGAAGACACTGCCGGAAAAGGCTCTGACATCTCGATGCTGGTGGCCCATGCCTTCCGCGAAATGGCCAAGACGAGCGACATCGCCATCCAGAATGGCGGCGGTGTACGCACCGACATTGCCAAGGGCGACCTGACGATGGGCGATGCCTACAAGCTGCTTCCCTTCGCCAACACACATGTCGCGATGGACATGACAGGCGCCGAGATCAAAGCCGTTCTGGAAGAGGCGCTCGACTACGCGCTTCAGCCCGACGGGTCCACCGGTGCCTATCCCTATGCCGCGGGCCTTCGCTGGCATGTCGATGCCGGCAAGCCTGCCGGCGAGCGTCTGTCCAGGATGGAGTTCAAGGGTCGCACCGACACTTCATGGAGCGCCCTCGACATGAACAAGAGCTACCGCCTTGTGACGAACAATTACATCGCGGCGGGACGTGACGGCTATCTGACCTTCAAGACAGTGAAGAATGACGGGCGTTATACCGACACCTATCTCGATTACGCGCAGTCCTTTGTGGATTACGTTCTCGAGCGGGGCAGCGTCGGCAAACTGCCTGCATCCGAATATTCGACACAGTCAATGGTCAAGTAGCCAGGCGATGGCCATTTAACCGGCCTACAGATCTGACCGGCTACGCAATCTGATCGGGGAGGCGGGTTTTGCCTGCCTCCCTTTTTTGTGCTTCCAGAAGCAGTCTGTTCTTGGAAAATTCTGCGTATCGTCGTGAAGTAAGCGTTACCTGTTTCAGCGTCAGCTAATCTGGGCCCTATTGCCATAGATTTTGGTTTTGCAAATTGATGCAATCGACGGGATATTGCCCGCGCTTCCTTCTGTTCAAGCCAGTCAATCAGCAAGCATTTCCGGAAAAACATGATTCGAACCATCATTCTCTCATCAGTTATGTTCGCGACAGCCTATCTGCTGTACGTCTTGCCGGCTTTTATTCTGCAATCATTGTTTCTGGGAACGGCGGTTCAGTTCCGATGCGCTGGTTCCGACACTGGTGGCGTTTCTGCTGCTGCGGCTGTATCTGGCGACGAGCATCACAAACAAACTGGTGAAAGCGTTCGTCTATTACGGCATGGGGGTCGGGTTTCTTGCGCTCCTGATCCTGTCGACGTTTCTTCTGGTAAAAACCCTCACCGGCATGAGCGGTACGACTGCCGGTATGGCGGGACTCCTTGTCCTTGGATCGGTAACGGCATATTGCGTCATCAATGCAAACAGCCTCTCGGTGAGGAAGCTGACGGTCGAGTCTGCAAAGATCAGCGAGGTGACGAAATTCGCCTTCATCAGCGATGTGCATGTAGGCTCCAATCCGCCGCGCCATCTGGAAAAGATTTGCCAAAGGCTGGCCACACTGGAATTTGACGGGCTTCTGATTGGTGGTGACTTGTTCGACAGCAGTGACTTCAAGATGGATGACATTGCGGCACTCGGCAGGCTGGATACGGAAATCTATTTCGTGACCGGCAACCATGAGGGATATGTAAGGGGTTTCGAGGGGTTGCTGGCGCGGTTTCCCGAGCTGAACATCAAGGTTCTCGAGAATGCGGCGGCACAGATGCGCGGCATCAATCTGATCGGGGTGAGCGACGAGCAGCCGGTATCGGCGCGAGCAGCTGCTGTCGAACAATTGTCGCGCGAGGGCACCTTCAATCTTGCCCTCGTCCACCAGCCGTCGATATGGGAACGGACGCAAAGCAAGGTCGACCTGATGCTGTGTGGCCACACGCATAGGGGCCAGATTTTTCCGTTCAATCTTCTCGTCAGGCTGCAATTCCGCCATGTCTACGGGCTGTTTGCCGAGGGTGGTTCGACATTGTATGTGTCGTCGGGCGCAGGATGCTGGGGGCCGCGCATGCGGCTTGGCTCGCGCAACGAGATCGTGATGATCGAACTGCGACCGGTATGATTTCAGAGATGTCCCGTAGGTGATGAACTATCTGCTGCTGCAGGAAGGCAGTGCCAATACCGAGGACCCGGACCCGAAGCTCTAGCTTGCGCTGTTGCGGCGGCCGGCCCGGGCGCCGTCAGACAAGACGACCGCGAGCTGCAACTGGCAGCACATCGACGATATCGTTGCCGCGCACGGCGACAAGCTGGTCGAACATGTTCACCGCAACGCAGACATGGTTTGGCACGACCCGCATGATATCGCCGACACCAGGCGGCGTCTCGCAGCCGGACAGGTCTAGGAAACCGTGTTCTTCGGCCATCTTGTGGATGCGTGCCTCGGGGTGTTCGCGGATCAGGCCGAACCCGTCCAGCCCGCCGATGTCCGAGGTGAATGTTTTCGACCCGGCATCCAGAATGCCGCGTGTCTCGCCGGCGCGGCTGACCACGCTGCTGAAAATATCCAGCGCGCAATCCCCGATATCGGCAACACCGGCAGCCATCATCATCCGGTCATTGAAGATGCAGGTGCCGGCGCGATGTTCGGTGGCCCCTTCAAGCCGCCCCAGATTGACCAGGTTCGGCGTGCCGCCGGTCGAGATGATGTCGGCAACGAGGCCGAGTTCGCCAAGGCCTTCGCGCGCGGAATCAAGGAACTGCTGTGTTGCCGGCCATCCGTCGACAGGCGGATAGAACATCAGACCACCAAATTCCAGCCATGGGTTGTCGCGAATGATCCGTGCCAGCGCGACTGCCTCTTCCGGTGTTTCCACCCCGGCGCGTTTCTGTCCGGTGTCGCCTTCGACAAGGACACGAACAGGGCGTTCGGCGGCCTGTCCGGCCTCGGCATAGGCGGCAAGCGACACCGGATTATCGGCACAGATTTTCAGAGGGGTACGCCGCTGGAGGGCCGCCAGCCGACCGGACCGTGCGGCGCCAATGATGTTGGTGGCGATCAGGATATCCTCGATCCCTGCCTCGGCCATCACCTCCGCCTCGCCAAGCTTCTGGCAGGTGATTCCAATGGCGCCCGCATCGAGCTGCCGCCGCGCGAGGAAGGGTGATTTGTGCGTCTTGATATGCGGCCTGTTGGCAAGGCCGGCAGCATCGCACAGCGATTGCAGATGCGCGATGTTGCGGTCGACGATGTCGAGGTCGATGACCGCGCAGGGCGTGCCGAATTGTTCGATGAGTTCCTGTTTCAGCCGGTCATTTGCTGTCATCACTCTCTACTTCCGCCTTTGCCCTTCGCCGTCACGGCAGGAGCCGGCAGACCTCCTCTTCAATAATGTCGGCGATGAGATGGCAATCCTGCACGTCGAAGGTCAGCGGCACACGCATGTCCAGCGTCTTTTCGAGAACAGCCAGCGTGCCGGGAAGATGCGGAATGTCGTCGATATATTTCCAGCTGTCATAGCGGCTGGTGAAGGCCTTGGGCTCATCATCGCCAAACCATTTCAGCTCAACGCCGCGTGCAGCGCAGGCCTCCATCAGCAGGGGTATCTGTTCGCGTTTCAGCCCGTTGGCCTGAAACTGGATCGAGGAGCCGACATAGAACTCCTCCTGCCGGCGGGAGGGGATCACCACCCCGGTCATGGCGCGCAGCCTTGCGGCAAGCGTGTCATAGAGAACATTCCACCGTGAAATGCTGTCCTCGATCGCGGGAAGCTGTGCGCGCAATAATGCGGCGCGGAGATGATCCATGCGTCCGGAATAGTTTGGCGAGAGGAGTTTCACCTCGGCGAACACGTCTTCAGCCGGAATGGCGCCATGACGTCCATACAGCATGTAGGAGCCCGCCGAGACCACGGCCCGTGCCGCCACCACCGGATCGTTCGTCGTCAGGAAGCCGCCTTCGCCGGAATTCATATGTTTATAGGTCTGTGTTGAAAAGGCAGCTGCCTTGCCGAAATTACCCGACCTGCGGTTACGCCAGCTGGCGCCCATGGTGTGGGCGCAATCCTCGATCATGCAGATGTCCAGTCGTTCGCAGATCTCTGCCAGTCTGTCCATGTCGGCGATATGGCCGCGCATGTGCGAAAGCAACAGGAAGCGTGCGCCAGACGACACAGCCTTGGCCTCGAGATCCGCCATGTCGATGTGATAGTCGGAATCAATATCCACCAGAACAGCGACGCCGCCGACATTGTGGATCGCCCCCGGCACTGGTGCCAGCGTATAGGCATTGGCCAGAATCTTGTCCCCCGGCATCACGCCGCATGCCCGCAGCGCCAGCTGGATGGCGTAGCCGCCTGAGGTGCAGGCAACACAGTAATCGACACCCTGCCATTCGGCATATTCGCGCTCAAGCTGGCTGGCCTCGTTGCTGTCGCCTTCGGCCAGGTTATAGCGATGCAGGCGGCCGCTCTGCATGATTTCGACGGCGCGTTCGATCGCGGCGGCGGGTATCGGTTCCTGCTGGGTGAAGGGCTTTGTAAAATTTGTACTGGCTGCCATCTTGTCCCCCTTGCGGCATGCTGCGCTCAGTCAGCACGCGAGCATACCACCGGCGACAAGCGGGACACCATGCAAAAGGCCGCAGTCTGTATCCGCAGCCTGCAGCAGCCATTCTGGTAAAAATTCTTTATACAGCCTTGAGTTCTGTGCATACGGACGTGCAGGATGGCCGTGATTACAAGAGCGGCATCAAGACCGTGGTGGGGGACCTGATCATGAAATCGACAACGCGTGCGGTCGTAATCGGCGGCGGCATCGCCGGATGCTCGGCACTCTATCATCTGACCCGCGAGGGCTGGAGTGATGTGGTGCTGATCGAGCGTGACGAGCTGACGTCGGGAACGACCTGGCATTCGGCCGCGCAGGTGACCAATTTCGGCATGAACCAGACCATGGTCGGGCTGAAGAGCCATTCGATCGCGCTCTAAAGCGAGCTTGCCGCCGATCCGGATTATCCGATCAATTATCACCATGCCGATGGAGGTATCCGCCTCGCCAATACCGAAGCGCAGATGGAAGGCTACCGGCACTTTGCCTCGATGGCACGCGGCATGGGTGTCGATTTCGAGGTGATCGACGCCGCTGAATGCGCGCGTCGCCACCCGCTGATCTCTACCGATAATCTGGTCGGGGGTTGTGGGGACCCGCTTGACGGTGACATTGACCCGGCGCAGCTGTGTCAGGCGCTGGCCAGCCGCGCCCGCAAGGCCGGGGCCGAGATCTACCGCCATACGCCGGTGACCGGGCTGACACAGCACAAGGATGACAGCTGGACCGTTCATACCGAAAAGGGCGATATCGACGCCGAAATCGTGGTCAATGCCGGTGGCTACAGGGTGAACGAGATCGGCGCGATGATGGGGGTTCATCATCCGGTGATGTCGATGGAACATCAGTATTTCGTCACTGAACCGATTGCGCAGATCGTCGAGGCCGGACACCGCATGCCGCTGCTGCGCTGCCCGATCTCCGACTATTATTGCCGTCAGGAAAAGCAGGGGCTTCTTCTCGATTCTACGAGCAGGACTGCAAGACATGGGGCATGGACGGCATTGATCCGGGGTTCGCCAACGCGCTGTGCCCGGATGATCTGGACCGGGTGACAGATGTGATGGAAGGGGCGTTCCAGCGCATGCCGGCGCTGATGGAAGCCGGTATCCATACGGTGGTGAACGGGCCGATCACCTACACCATGGATGGCACCCCGCTGGTCGGGCCGATCCCCGGCAAGCGCAACGCCTATTGTATCATCGGGCTTCGCGCCGGGGTCGGCGAGGGTGGCGGCCATGGCTGGCTTCTGGCACAGCAGATCGTCCATGGCGAGGCCTGCTATGACACATGGTGCCTTGATCCGCGCCGCTTCACCGGGCATGCCAATGCCGAGATCACTGCGCTGAAGGCCATCGAGGAATACCGGAACGAGTTCCGCTTTCACTTCCCGCACGAGCATCGGCCTGCCGGTCGCCCGGCAAAGACCACGCCATTGACGCCGGTGCTGGCAGCCGAACATGCCGAATTCGGCGTGGTGAACGGATGGGAACGGGTGGCCTATTTCAAGCCGACGCCGGATTTCCATGAAACCCATTCCTATCGATTTACCGAGAGTTTCGATGTCGTCGGCGCCGAGGTCGCGGCCATCCGGTCATCTGTCGGCCTGACCGAGGTCAACGGCTTTAACCGGATCGAAATCAGCGGCGATGGCGCCCATGACTGGCTGGAAGGCCTGTTCTGCGGGCGGGTGCCGCGTCGGGCCGGCCGTGTGGGGCTTGGCTACATGCTGAACCAGCATGGCAATGTGAAGGCCGAGGCGACGATCGCCAATCTTCCCGATGCAGCGGCATGTAGTCCGGACATGGCTGGCGGGCGGATCTGGTACGGCTCGGCGGCGGCGGCGGAGTATCATGATTTCGAGTGGCTGTCGGCGCATCTTCCGGAAGATGGATCGGTCAGGATTCGCAGCCTGACAAACGATTATACGATCCTGCTTCTGGCCGGCCCCAAGGCACGCCAGGTGCTGCAGGCGACGACGCGGCTTGATTGCTCGGCCGAAGCGTTCGGCTGGCTGGAGGTGCGCACCGGCTTTGTCGGCATCGCGCCGGCGGTGATCATGGCGGTCAGCTATTCCGGCGAGCAGGCGTTCGAGATTCATCTTCCCAACAATCAACTCCATGCCGCCTATCTGGCATTGCGAGAGGCCGGCGCCGAACACGGGCTGCGGCTGTTCGGGTCGATGGCGGTGGAATCGATGCGGATGGAAAAGGGCTATCTTCACTGGAAGGCGGACCTGATCACCGAGTTCAATCCGTTCGAGACCGGGCTTGGCCGGTTCGTGAATATGGACAAGGAATTTGTCGGCAAGGCCGCGCTGCAGAAGATGGCCGGGGAAGGGCCGCGCAAGCTGCTGGTGCCGCTTGCCATCGACTGCGACCATGCGCCGAGCCATGGCGGCGCCTCGGTCTATAACGGGGCCGCGCTTGTGGGGACGGTCACCTCGGCAGCCTGGGGATATCGCGTTGGCCGGAACCTTGCCTATGCCTTCGTCGATCCGGATTGTGCTGACGTCGGCACCGCCCTGAAGGTGGATGTGATGGGGCTGCCGCAAGATGCGGTGGTGATCGCACCGTCACCCTATGACCCGGAACACCGCCTCGTCAGGTAAGCCGCGCGCCGGGCGGGTTTCCTCCGGCTGGCAGAACCGTCACCCGGCGCTTGTGCCGGCATCAGCAGCATTGCTGGTGTCACGCTCCATGGTTTCGGGAAAGGCGACGCCGTCGTCTCCTTCCCGCCAGACAGCGTATTTTTTCATGACCGACGCGAATTGCGGGCTTTCCAGAAAGGCCTGCAACCAGCGATGCAGATGCGGCCATGGCTGGGCATCGAACCAGACGGGATCGGCGATGCGAAACTGCCGGACAAAGGGCAGGGCGGCGAAATCGAGAAGGCCGTTCTTTTCGCCCGAGAGGCCCGGCCGGGCGGCGAGCCTGGCGTCGAATTCGGCCAGCATGGCCGCGCCGCCCGCCCGATGTTCCAGCGCCGCCTCGGGATCAAAGCGGCTGGCATATTTGTAGCGATCCAGATGGGTTTTGAAGGGGCCGTCCAGCGCGTCGAGAAACGCCGCCGTATGGTCCGGGTCGCGGCGCTGCACATCCAGCCAGCCATCAGGATCGTTCTGCGACAAGGCCCATTGCATCACGTCCCGGCTTTCCTCGAGCACCGTGCCGTCGGCAAGCTCGACAACAGGAACGGTGCCCTTTGGCGACGCGTGGAGAAAGGCAGCGGGCTTGTCACGAAGTAGGATTTCCCGCAATTCCACCCGAATGCCCGCACTGCAGACAGCGAGGCGCGCCCGCATCGCATAGGGGCAGCGCCGGAAACTCCAGAAGATAGGCTGTTGTTCGGTGTCTTCCATGGGCGGTTTGCCTGTGATCATCCTGTGACCGGCAGTATATCCCGCGAGGCCCGGTTTCGGATCAGCAATTATCGGATCAGCCGTCGAAAGGAATGGCGCACCCGAGAAGCCGATATTCCTATGCCCTGCGTCAACTCAAGTCACCCTTGAGCAATATCAGTAGCTTAGGATTGGCCGGTCTCAAGTCAACAGGCACATTTGTTATACTGGTTGTTACACACAGGCGAATGACCTGCGTCGACCCTGGTTGGGTCCCCCATGGACGACAAACACCACTTCCCGGTGGGTTCGACGATCAGCGGTTTCAAAAGGGGGACTAAAGGGGGCTTTGGTTGTTGTTGTCAGTGACCAACAATTGTGTCATCTCACACCAGCAATCGTTGGCCTGGAATACTTAGGAGTGTCCGTTGCTTGAAAGTTTTGTCACAGCTTTCATCATCTACTTCGTAGTTATCGACCCAATAGGAAACGCTCCGGTCTTTTTGGCGGTCATCGCATTTGGACCGAAGCAGAAAGTTGCGAGTGGCTGTTGAGGGTGCAGCGATTGCGACAGCGATTATGTTGTTCTTTGCACTGTGTGGAGCTTGGGTTCTTTCTTACCTCAAGATTTCTGAGGCAGCCTTTAAGATTGCTGGTGGCATAATTCTCTTTCTTGTGGCGTTGGACATGCTTGCCGCAAGAAGACAGCAACGCAAAAGAGATGAGAGCACTGGCGAACAGTCAGCAACTTTGTCTGAAGCTGAACACGACAACCCAGCGATCTACCCTCTCGCTATACCACTACTCGCAGGTCGCTGCAATCATGTCAGTGATTGTCGTTAACGCTAGTTTTGCAGGTGTTGGCTAGCTCCATCATTGGCTACACATCACTGATGGCGGTCACGGTTGCGACTGGAGTGATACTAAGGTTCGACCGTAGTGGTTGAGAGTTGGCTTAATGGAGAAAGTAACTATGGTTTTCTCAAGAATTACGGCCATCATTCTTGCTGGACTGTCGGTTCAATATGTCATCGACGGGTTGGTATCGGCTGGTTTGCTTGCACAGTAATGGCGCACCCGAGAGGTACGCTCTGGTGTACCCGTCGCCAACTCCATGTTTTGTATGACCCTCTAGGATGCCCTGTGAGACTCACTGGCTGGCCTGACTCAGGAGGCTGCCCAACAGGTTGCCGGGGCGACTGGGCGACCTCAGATCGCCGGGAAACACCCCTCTGTGATTGACCGACGGTCTTGTCGCGCAAACCCGCTGGGCAACCCGCCGGGCACATTCCGGGCGCACGTTTTGCGACCCGCGAACCAGTTGCGGTGATACAAACGGTAGTACATTGCATGTTGCAAAACAGGTTCGCGGGATTCAGAATCCGCAGAGTTGTAGGCAAGCACATAGGAAAAGCCACCTCTCGGGTGCGCCACTCCTTGATCTGAACCGCCCGGATACCTTCGTGTTTCGCCTGCCGACGCAATCGGCGGGCAAGTCTTAGATTTAAACCAGAGCTATTGTGTATTTCCGTGGTCAGATTCGCATAGCGTTTCGACCTGTTGGCATCCCCAGCCATATTCTGACTGGGGATGACCTTCATTTCACAGAGATCAGAGCTTGGCTGTCACCTGCCAGCCATAGTGACCAATGGGCTGTATTTTTCGAACAGCCCGAAGAATTCATTGATCCTGTCCCAGCTTTTGCCCCAACTCAACATGCTTTCCAAAATGCTCGTCGTCTTTGTGCACTTCGCTGACAGTATAAACGACGTTCCCTGTGGAGCCTTTTGACGGGTCCATCATATCGTTCAACTCGGCCGCTTTAGACACATAATATTCAAGTGTGTGGAAGCTTTGCCTTCATCTGTTAGGAGTGCGTTTCTTTCATCCAAGCAGCATGTGAAGAAATCAGATCATCTACCGCTGCTACGTCTGCATCGGGTACACGCATTGTGAAACCGAAGGTGGTATGCCCAACGTCAAAGCTCATTCTCGTCTCCTTTATTTTTCCATCGTTTTTTACAATGCGAGTGTGACAGACATATGAAGGGCATGACAGGCTCTTCTGGAATAGATGCGTTCAAGCTAGTTGGCGGTCTCCGCTACATGATCATTTTTAGCCATTTATAGAGGACGTCTAGCTCATACCCTTTGCCATAACGCTGCCCAATGCCGGCTGCTTGCCACCCCCCGATTTGATCGATGATGTCAGACGGACATTGCATGCGCGGAGCCTGTCTCGAAGACTGTGCCGGAAGGAGTGGATAACACATCCGTCCGGTACGAATGGCTTCATCCACTTGTTCAGTGTGTTGCTGGCATAGTTGCTTTGCACTTCGTGACGGAGCAGTATCTTGGGAATAAAAACGGCCCGTCATTCTCTGCATTCTGCACGCTGTACGCCCACAATGCAGCACCAACCAGCGGTACGTCTCGTCGGCTGCCAGCTGTCTTTAATGGTCTAGATGCGTGTTCCTCAAGACGTACAACGGGTATGTCTTCATCGAGGTGTAGATCACTGATACGAAGGCCAGCAGCTTCGGCGAGCCGCATACCGGTGTCACTGATCAGTGCGATCAGCCAGCGGATGTCATCATCCAGCTTCATGCACTCATTCTGAACCAGACGGATGCTGTCGATAGGAACTGGCATGCGCTTAACAGGCTCTGCACCCGAGCCATAGTTCATGTTGGCAAAAGGGGTTTGGCTTGTGGATGCCATGCTCTCTTGCAGACAGATTCCAGATTGACCGTACAACTGCGAAGTTGCGCTTGATCGTTGTTGGTGAGCCCCTCTAGCCTTCAACGCATCTCGAAATGCCTTGCGTCATGGATGGTGTAGGCAGAAAGAGCCTTGTCACCAGACAGACTGATCACATGGCTTGTCACACGTTCTGCAAGCTGCCGGAATTATCGTCAGTCCGCCCTTTCATCCTGCAATATTCAGCGCAGGCATCTGGAAAGCAGGATCTCCTGTTTCTCTGCCAAAGCAGAAGATCAGACGATGGCGTTTCTTCTGAAATGCCAAAACGCAGATCGAGCCACTCACGTTCGAGGCCATCGACAAGGTCTGTTGGCTAGCCGGTTTGCTTGCTTGGGGTCTTTGGTCCGCAGCGACTTACGGATGAACGGTCTTCCGTATCGATGTTGGAGGCTGCTGGAACACGTTTTTGAGATAGAACACGCCACGTTTGGTGTAGAGGTACGGGACCCTTCTGTTCGCCATTGTACTACCATTTGTACTACCGCCGATTGCGTCGGCAGGCGAAACACGAGGGTATCCGGGCGGTTCAGATGAAGGAGTGGCGCACCCGAGAGGATTCGAACCTCTGACCTCTGCCTTCGGAGGGCAGCGCTCTATCCAGCTGAGCTACGGGTGCGGCGGGTGGCCGTGGCCACCGATAGGGCGGGTTATACGCCTCTCGGCCCTCGATGCCAAGAAATTTGCCGATCAGCGATCAACGGGCGATGGCAAACGACAAAGGGCCAAACACCAGACATCAGACATCAGACACCAGACACCAGACACGCAAGCTCAGCTGCCAACCACCAGACACCAGACATCAGACATCAGACACCAGATATCAGACACCCTAGCTGGCCCGGAACACCGCCCCCGGCCCTCACGCCGTGCTGCCGGTCATCTCGAGGAACACTTCCTCGAGGTCCGGCTCGTCGGTGGTGACGTCGGTGATCTCCAGTCCGGCCGCCGCCACCGCCGCGATGATCGCGCCGACGCTGCTGGCCGACGGGTCATAGCGCACCGCGATGCCGCCTTCTGCCGGCCGCGCGCCGAGCGCCGCCAGCGCCGCGGGAAGGTCATCCGGCGTGCCGCCGGCAAGCGTCAGCCGCACCTCCTTGGCGCGGGCCCCGGCCATCAGGGCCGATTTCGACTTGTTCGCCACCAGCTGCCCGTGATTGAGAATGGCGATGTCGTCGCACAGCGCCTCGGCCTCTTCCAGGTAATGGGTGGTCAGCACGATGGTCACGCCGGCTTCGTTCAGCGACCGGATGTTGTCCCACAACCGCTGGCGAAGCGCGACATCGACGCCCGCCGTCGGCTCGTCCAGCACCAGGATCGGCGGGCTGTGCACCATCGCCTTGGCGACCAGAAGCCGCCGCCGCATACCGCCCGACAGCCGCCGAGCATAGCTGTGCGCCTGCTCGGTCAGGCCGACAGCCTCGAGAATCTCGTCAGTTCGGCGTTCGGATGACGGCACGCCGAACAGCCCGGCCTGCATCTCCAGTGTCTCGCGCGGGGTGAAATAGGCGTCGATGTTCAGCTCCTGCGGAACAATGCCGATATTGGCTCGTGCCTGGCGCGGGTTTTCGTCGATATCGGTTCCCCAGACCCGTACCGTGCCGGTGGATTTGATCACCGTTCCCGCCATGATGTTGATGAAGGTCGATTTGCCGGCCCCGTTCGGCCCCAGCAGCCCGAAGACGGTGCCCGCAGGAATGTCGAGGTCGAAACCCTTCAGCGCCTGTTTCGGTGCGCCGCCGCGCGGCCCGGTATAGGTCTTGGCGACACCGCGCGCGGCAATGGCGATGCCGTTGTCCGGCATGTTGATGAAGTTGTTCTGCCTAGGGTTCTGCATCGGGGTCCGCATCTGGTTCCTTGGGCTGAGGCTGCCCGGCAAGGGTGGTGTGTTATATATAGGCGCAAGTCGGTGCCGGAAAAACCCGTCTTCCGGCCGTCCGGCAATGCGCTTGGCAATTGCATAGCGGCGGTCCAGACGATAGGTTCAGACCGACAGTTGCCACATAGTTGCCAGATAGTTGCAACATGGCTGCAATATGGCGCCGCGCGCCGACAGCAGGATCAAGCGGGGATTGAGAATGGCCGAGAATATGACAGCAGGCGCCGCCGGCGAGGCAATGGTGACCGAGACCATCCATGTCACAGAGGCACGCATTGCCTGTGACGGCGGTGGCGGCCCGCTGGGGCATCCGCGGGTCTGGCTTACGCTCGGCACCGATGGCGAGATCATCTGCCCCTATTGCTCGCGCCGCTATGTTCGGGGCACCGGCGGGGATGATGACTAGGACCAGCACAGCAAGCTTCGCGTCTTTCCTGCAGGATAACGCCTGATGAGCGAGTCCGAACAGCTCGTCCTGATCGACGGGTCCGGCTATATCTTCCGGGCCTTTCACGCCCTGCCGCCGATGACCCGCGGCGACGGCACACCTGTCAACGCCGTCTACGGCTTTACCGGCATGGTGATGAAGCTGGTCGATGACCTGGCGCCGGCGCATGTCGCCGTGGTGTTCGACTCCGCGCGCAAGACCTTCCGCAACGACATCTATGCCGAATATAAGGCAAACCGCACCGACCCGCCCGAAGAGCTGGTCCCGCAATTCGACCTTGTGCGCGAGGCGACGACAGCGCTCAGCCTGCCGCAGCTTGAGGTGCCGGGGTTCGAGGCCGACGACCTGATCGCGACTTACGCCGCACTTGGCGAGGCAGCCGGCATGGAAACGGTGATCGTCTCGTCCGACAAGGACCTGATGCAATTGGTGCGTGGCGGTATCACCATGCTGGACCCGATGAAACAGCGCCGCATCGCCGGACCGGAGGTAGAAGAGCGTTTCGGTGTGACACCCGACAAGGTCGTTGATGTGCAGGCGCTTGCCGGCGACAGCACGGACAATGTCCCCGGGGTTCCCGGCATCGGCGTGAAGACGGCAGCAGAACTGATCAACACCTATGGCGATCTCGACACGCTGCTAGCAAGGGCCGAGGAGATCAAGCAGCCGAAGCGGCGTGAAAATCTGATCAATTTCGCCGAGCAGGCGCGCGTCTCGCGGGATCTCGTAAGGCTTCGCGACGACGCGCCGATGCCATCTGCCGCTGGAAGAGCTGAAGCGCACCGAGCGTGACATGGACAGGCTGATCTCGTTCCTGAAGGAACAGGATTTCAGCGGCTGCTGACCCGTGTCGGCGCGCCAGCCGAGGCAGCAGAGCCTGCCATCCGGTCGATGGGTGGTGCGCCGCAACCGGCGGCAGGCACGCCGGCGCCGGCTTCTGTACCGCTTCCCGAAGGCGAGGTCAGCTATGAGCTGGTCACATCGCTCGCCAAGCTTGAAGAATGGGCTGCGGCGGCGCGCAAGCAGGGCTATCTGGCGGTGGATACCGAAACCAGTTCGCTGAACGCGGCGGCGGCTGAAATGGTCGGCGTGTCGATGGCGCTGGCCCCGGGGCGCGCCTGCTATGTGCCGCTTCGCCATGGCGGGGCCGTTGTCGAGGCGGACGGGCAGGGTGGTCTCGCGCTTGATGCGCCACCGGCAATCTATGACCAGATCAGGTTCGATGATGCCATTGCGGTGCTGAAGCCCTTGTTCGAGGACGCGTCGGTCCTGAAGATCGGCCACAATCTGAAATATGACAGCCATGTGCTTTTGCGGCCGGTGAATGGCGGTATCAGGTTGGCCCCGGTCGATGACACGATGTGCCTGTCCTATGTGCTGGATGCCGGGCGGGTGTCGGGCCATTCGATGGATAATCTGGCCGGTCACTGGCTGGATCACAGCACAATCAAATACGAGGATGTCTGCGGCAAAGGCGCCAAGCAGGTGCCGTTCGGTTCGCTGGCGCCGGAAGCCGCGCTCGATTATGCGGCCGAGGATGCCGACATCACGCTTCGCCTCTGGCAGATGCTGCGTCCACGGCTCGCCACCGAAGGAATGACATCGGTCTATGAGCGGCTGGAACGCCCGCTGATTCCGGTTCTGGCGGATATGGAGAATGCCGGGATCACGGTCGACCCGTCGATTTTGGCGCGCATGTCGAATGACTTCGCCACCCGCATGGAGGCCTTCCAGACCGAGATCCACGCCCTTGCCGGCGAGGAGTTCAACATTGCCTCGCCGAAACAGCTTGGCGAGATCCTGTTCGACAAGATGGGGCTGCAAGGCGGCAAACGGGCCAAGACAGGGGCCTGGTCCACCTCGGCCGATGTGCTGGAAACGCTGGCTGGTGAGGGCGTGGAGGTTGCCGCGCGGGTGCTCGACTGGCGCCAGCTCGCCAAGCTGAAATCAACCTATGCCGATGCGCTGGTCGACAGCATTCTTCCCGAAAGCGGGCGGGTCCATACCTCGTTCTCGATGGTTGGTGCCTCGACCGGGCGGCTGTCCTCGTCCGACCCGAATGTGCAGAACATTCCGATCCGTACGGCAGAGGGGCGGCAGATCCGTACCGCCTTTGTCGCGGCGCCGGGCAAGAAGCTGATCTCGGCCGATTATTCGCAGATCGAGCTGCGCCTTGTGGCGCATGTCGCCGGTGAGCAGTCGATGATCGATGCCTTCCGTGCCGGTGTCGATATTCATGCCCGTACCGCATCCGAGGTGTTCGGCGTTCCGCTGGACCAGATGGATGGCGAGACGCGCCGCCGCGCCAAGGCGATCAATTTCGGTATCATCTATGGCATTTCCGGGTTCGGGCTGGCACGTCAGCTCGGCATCCGTCAGGGCGAGGCGCGCGACTATATCAACGCCTATTTCGAGAATTTCCCCGGAATTCGCGCCTATATGGACAGGATCAAGCTCGAGGCGCGCGAGACAGGCCATGTCGAGACGCTGTTCGGGCGGCGTATTCACATTGCCGGGATCGCGGCCAGCAATCCGGCGCAGCGCGGCTTTGCCGAACGTCAGGCGATCAACGCGCCGATTCAGGGAAGCGCGGCCGACATCATTAAACGTGCGATGGTGCGCCTTCCCTCGGCATTGGCCGAGGCGGGCATCGAGGCGCGCATGCTGCTGCAGGTTCATGACGAACTGATCTTCGAGGCGGATGAAAGTATCGCCGAGGCAGCTGTCGAGGTGATCCGTTCGGTGATGGAATCCGCGGCTGATCCGGTGCTCGATCTTGCTGTGCCGTTGGTGGCAGAGGCAGGTATCGCCGACAGCTGGGCTGACGCGCACTGATCGTCAACCAGTTGCCGGCCGGCCGGAACACGCCATCTTTCAGACCGGTTTGCGGCACAATCCGGTCATATGTTGGCCCTTTTTCATGGCTAGTTTCGACATCATGGTGGGTGAAGCGCGTGATGCCTTTGCCGGATTTGGACGATAGAGGTGACGAGATGGGAACGCGGATTGCGCTTGTAGATGATGACCAGAACATCCTGACATCGGTGTCTCTGACGCTGGAAAGCGAAGGGTTCGAGGTCGATTGCTATCATGATGGTGAAACCGCGTTGCGAGGATTGTCGCGCCGGCCGGTGGAGCTGGCCGTTCTCGACATCAAGATGCCACGAATGGACGGGATGGAGCTCCTGCAGAAAATCCGGACCACCGAAAACCTTCCGGTGATCTTCCTGACCAGCAAAGATGATGAGCTGGATGAGGCGCTAGGCCTCGGCATGGGGGCTGATGACTATATCACCAAGCCGTTCTCGCAGCGGCTGCTTCTGGCGCGCATTCGCGCCGTACTGCGCCGCGCCAGCCAGGAAGACATGGACCCGACTGGGCCGAACATTGTCCGCCAGGGTGAATTGCTGATGGATCCCGACCGCCATCTATGCAGCTGGAAGGGCAAGGAGGTGCGGCTCACAGTCACTGAATTTCTGATCCTGCAGGCTCTTGCCGCACGCCCCGGCATGGTCAAGAACCGCGACCAGCTGATGGATGCCGCCTATGGCGAGTCCGTCTTTCTGGACGACCGCACGATCGACAGCCATATCAAGCGGCTCCGTCGGAAGATCAAGGCGCAGGATTCCAGCTTCGACCATATCGAAACGCTGTATGGCATTGGCTATAAATACCGGGCATCCTGAATGATATCGGCCGCATGGCGCGGCTGTTTGATACCCATATTGGCGGGGCCAGCGTGATCGACGGGATCAAATCACGGATTAGACGGTTTCTCGGGCGGGCTGCCATCGGCAGGCCGCTTGTCAGACTGCGCTTTCGCCTGAGCCGTCTGAGCACCCGCATCATGGCCATCATGATGTTTCCGCTGGTGTTGTTCTTTGTCGGGTTGTTCTCGATCGATCAATACCGAACGACGCTGATCCAGTCGGAATTTACCGCGCTTGAACGCCAGGGCTTTACGCTGGCGCGCTCGCTGGCGCTGGCCCAGTCAGATATTGATGGCGGGCTTGCACGCCGGCGCCTGTCACCGGAAACGATGAACCACCTCCTGCCGCTTGTCGGCTATGGTACCGATCTACGGGCACGCGTTTTTCGTCATGACGGCAGGCTGCTGGCAGATACGGCGCGCAGTGGTGCCGGCAGGGCGGAAATCCGGCGCCGTGGCCGCCCTGGTGCCTGGAAGAGAACATCGGATTATTTTCAGGCTGGCATGCGCCGGGCCGCCGGCATGATCGGCAACGACATGACCCTGCCGCTCTATCGTGAACGGCAACGCCAGCAGGCCGGGGATTACAACGAGGTGGTTCTGGCGCTGGCTGGTGAGCCGGCGCGCCAGCTCAGACAGGATACGCGCGGCCGCATCGTGCTGTCGGTCGCAGTCCCCATTCAGGACCTTCGCCTTGTCCGTGGTGCGCTGATGGTCAGTATCAGCGGTGGCAAGATCGAAGAGGAGATCGCCGAGGTCAATGTGGTCTTCATCCAGCTTTTTGGCATTGTCACGCTGATCACGATTGCACTGAGCGTATGGCTCGCGCGCTCCATCACCGTTCCGATTACGTATCTTGCCTCGGAAGCCGACAATCTGCGGCGCAGTCGCGATCTGTCGACCCGTATGAAGCGATTGCCTCGCCGTCGTGATGAAATCGGCAAGCTGTCCGAATCACTCATTGACATGACAGACGAGCTGCAACAAAGGATGGCGGCGACCGCAGGCTTCGCGGCGGATGTGGCCCATGAGCTCAAAAACCCGCTATCCTCGCTGCGCAGCGCGGCCGAGACGATCAGCAGGATTTCCGATCCGGAGCAGCAGCAGAAACTGATGAATGTCATTTTGCGCGATGTGTCGCGTCTCGACAGGCTGATCACGGATATCTCGCGCTCCAGCCGCGTCGATAACGAGATGGCGACCGAATTTTCCGCCACCATCGATCTTCGTGACCTTGTCGCCAGTTTTGTCGAGGCGCGCCGGACAACAACCGACACACATGATCTTGTTGCCGAACTGACCGATATGCCGGTGCATGTCACGGTTCAGGACGGTCGCATCGTACAGATTCTCGACAATCTGCTTGGCAATGCGGTGTCTTTTGCGCCACCTGGCTCGCAGATCAGCTTCCATCTTGGCATCAACGAACAAGGCAAAGCCGAACTGGCAGTGCAGGACCATGGTCCCGGCATTCCCCCGGGCCGTCTCGAGGAGGTGTTTAACAGGTTCTATACCGAACGCCCCGCCGGAGAGGCGTTTGGCGAACATTCCGGCCTCGGACTCTCGATCGCGCAGCAGATTGCGCGTGGCTATGGCGGTGAACTGGTTGCTGCCAATAATGATGGTGCCCGTTTCACCCTGACGCTGCCACTTGCCGACGGCAAGGCCTGAGCAGTGGCGATCTGCGCGGATTGTATTGGTGTTTGAAATATGGGTGTTTGAAATAGGCTGGCCGCACTTGGTAAGGTTACCGCATGAATGACGATAGGCAAAAACTGATCCTTGTCACAGGCGCATCAGGCGCCGGGTTGTCGACAGCGCTCGACATACTTGAGGATTGCGGGATCAAGGCAGTCGACAATCTGCCGCTTGCCATGATCGACACCCTCGTCGCGCTCGAGGTGGAGGCCGGGGGGCGCAGCCTGGCAATGGGTCTTGATGCGCGCACAACAGGGTTTTCAGAGGAGACAACGGAAACGCTTGTTCGCAACCTGCGCAAGAAATTCGGTGGCAGCTTCACGACGGTGTTCATCACGGCATCGCATGATGACCTGCTCAGACGATTCAATGCCACAAGGCGCCAGCACCCGCTTCATGATGGCACCATGTCGCTTGCCGATGCCATTTCTGCCGATCTCGACCGTATGGAGAAACTGGCGCCGCTTGCCGATCTCCATATTGATACCAGTGGAGCAAAACCGTCTGACCTGAGGCAGGTGCTTCTGTCAAAGCTGGGTATGGCGGGTGATTTTCAGGTGAATGTTCGCCTGATCAGCTTTTCCTATCGTCGCCGCATTCCCGACCATAGCGATCTGGTTATCGATATGCGTTTTGCCGACAATCCCCACTGGGTGACCGAGTTGCGCAAATTTGACGGTCGGGACGGACCGGTCGCGGCTTTCCTGCAGGCGGATGAGGCGGCTGTCAGTGTCGTGTCCTCGCTAAAGGGAATTCTTGCAGAGATGCTGCCGCGGATGACGCGCGAAGGCCGGCCGTTAATGACAATTGCCTTTGGTTGCACCGGTGGCCGGCATCGTTCGGTCTGGGCGGTGGAAACAATTGGAGCGTGGCTGGCCGCCGAGGGTTACGATGTGGCAAGCACCCATCGCGAGCTCGAAGCGACGCGCTGACGCATATTGAGGCAAGCGGGTTTCCATGTGGCATGATATCTGCTAATTCCTGCGCTCAAATTCATCACACGAGCGAGTTCTTCAATGTCGACAGACTATATTGTTGCTGATGCAAGCCTTGCCGACTGGGGTCGCAAGGAACTTTCCATAGCTGAAACCGAGATGCCGGGCCTGATGGCGCTTCGCGACGAGTTTGGCGCGGCAAAGCCCCTCAAGGGCGCTCGGGTGGCTGGTTGCCTGCACATGACCGTGCAGACGGCCGTGCTGATCGAGACTCTTGTCGATCTTGGTGCCGATGTCCGCTGGGCATCATGCAACATCTTCTCGACCCAGGATCAGGCTGCTGCCGCTATCGCCGCTGCCGGTGTGCCGGTATTCGCGAAAAAGGGCGAGACGCTGGCTGAGTACTGGGAATATGTCGACCGCATCTTCGACTGGGCAGATGGCGGTACCGCCAACATGATCCTCGATGATGGTGGCGACGCCACCATGTATATCCTTCTCGGTGCCCGTGCCGAGGCTGGAGAGGATGTTCTTGCCTCGCCAAGCAGCGAGGAAGAGGAATTCCTGAAGGCGCAGATCGAAAAGCGCCGTGCGCAGAGCGAGGGCTGGTTCACCCGCCAGCGTGACGCCATCAAGGGTGTGTCGGAAGAGACAACCACCGGCGTGCTGCGCCTGTACCAGCTTGCCGAGGCTGGTGGCCTGCCGTTCCCGGCCATCAATGTGAATGACTCCGTCACCAAATCGAAATTCGACAATCTGTATGGTTGCCGTGAATCGCTCGTTGACGGCATTCGCCGCGCGACTGATGTAATGCTGGCCGGCAAGGTTGCTGTTGTTGCCGGTTATGGTGATGTCGGCAAGGGCTCGGCTGCTTCGCTCCGTCAGGGCGGCGCGCGCGTTATGGTCACCGAGATTGATCCGATCTGCGCCCTGCAGGCCGCCATGGAAGGCTATGAAGTCGTTACCATGGAACAGGCCGCGCCGAAGGCTGACATCTTTGTCACCGCGACCGGTAACAAGGACGTCATCACCATGGATCACATGCGCGATATGAAAGATCGCGCGATCGTGTGCAACATCGGTCACTTCGACAACGAGATCCAGGTCTCGTCGCTGCAGAATATGAACTGGTCCGAGATCAAGCCGCAGGTCGACGAGGTTGAATTCCCCGACGGCAAGCGCATCATCATGCTGGCCAAGGGCCGCCTTGTGAACCTCGGCTGTGCCACCGGTCACCCGTCCTTTGTGATGTCGGCTTCCTTCACCAATCAGGTGCTGGCGCAGATGGAACTCTGGAACGAAGGCCAGTCCTACGACAACAAGGTCTATACCCTGCCGCGTCATCTCGACGAAAAGGTAGCGGCCCTGCACCTCGCCAAGGTTGGCGCGACACTGTCGAAACTGAATGCCGACCAGGCCGCCTATATTGGCGTCGAGCAGCAGGGACCGTTCAAGGGCGATCAGTATCGCTACTAGAAACCGGTAACAGGGCCGCATGAGCGACTTAGACCTGACACTGGAAGGCCCGGCTGCCACTACGCGGCTGGGCCTTTGCCTTTCCGGCCTGCTTCGTGCTGGTGATGTAGTGGCCCTGTCGGGCCCGCTCGGCGCCGGCAAATCTGTGCTGGCGCGCGGAATCGTCACCGCGCTGTGTCCGCTCGAGGCGGATATCCCAAGCCCGACCTTCACTCTTGTGCAGACCTATGAGCCCGACGACGGGCCGCCGGTCATGCATTTCGATCTTTACCGGCTCGAGGTGCCTGAAGAGGCGCTTGATCTTGGCATCGAGGATGCGTTCGTCGATGCGGTCTGTCTGGTCGAATGGCCGGAGCGGCTGGGACCGTGGTTGCCGCGCAGCGCGCTTCGCATCACGCTGGAACCCGACCCGTCGGTGCCAGAGCGCAGGGTGGCCCGACTTTCCGGCAGTGCGCGCTGGCAGCAACAACTTGGCAAACTCGTTGCCGAGATGGGGTGACGGGTGTTTTTGTCATAAAAGGCATCCTGCTCTCTCGTCTTTGACCGGCCTTGCTTCTATAGTGAAGCTATGACGTCGCCGACCCGCCGCGACCAGCGGCTCTATACCATCCCTGCCGGCGTTCCTTTCGCCGTTTCACTCGCCAACGGCATCAGGCATCTGGCCGGTAGCCCGGAAGCGCTGGCGCGTGCCACCGTGCTGGTGCCCTCGCGCCGTGCCGCACAGGCCCTGCGTGCGGCCTTTCTGGAAGTTGGCGGTGACAATGCAGCCCTGTTGCCCCGGATCGACCCGATTGGTGATGTCGAGGAGGATGCGCCCGACCTGCTGGCTTTTGCCGCCGACGCGCCCGACCTGCCGCCGGCGATGGACCCGTTGCGCCGCCAGCTGTGGCTGTCTCGCCTGCTTCGCGGCTTCCGCCTTGGCGACGTGGCGCCGACCCAACCACAAGCCATGCAGCTTGCCGAGTCGCTCGGCCGACTCCTTGATTCTCTCTGCAATGCGGACGCGACGCCGGAGCTTCTTCTCGAGCTTCTTCCCGACCGGTTTTCGCGGCACTGGCAGGACATCCTGAAACTGCTGACCATCCTGATCGACCGCTGGCCCGCCATTCTTGAAGAGCAGGGTGTGATCGACGCCGCCGACAGGCGCAACAGGCTTGTCCGGTTGCGCTGCCGCCTGTGGCGCGACCATCCGCCTGAAGAGCTGGTGGTGGTTGCCGGATCGACCGGCACCTTTGCTGCCACGCGTGAACTGATCGCCGCCGTTGCCGACCTGCCGGACGGGCATGTCGTGCTGCCGGGGCTGGATCGCGGGGCGGTGGAACACTGGGATCTGGTGCGCGAGGAATCGGGCCATCCTCAGCATCAGCTGTCAGTTCTGCTCAGCAGTCTGGAGGTAGCGCCCGAGGCGGTGCGCGACTGGCCAAACCTTGTCGGCGGTGCAGAGATCAGCGCGCGACGGCGTGCACTCATGCGCGAAGTATTCAAGCCGGCGGCGCTGACAGCTGACTGGCGGCAGCTTGGCGCAACCCATCCCGAGCTTGGCCGCGACGCGCTGGAAGGGCTGTCTTTCGTGGATTGCGACACACGGTCCGATGAGGCATCGGTCATTGCGCTTGCCATGCGCGAGATGCTGGAGCGACCAGGTCGCACAGCGGCACTGGTGACCCCTGACAGGCAGCTTGCCGAGGCGGTGATCGCGGCGCTGCAGCGCTGGCGCATTGATGTTGATGAATCGGCTGGACGGCCGCTGTCGCAATGCCCGTCTGGCGGCTATCTGGAGAGCCTTGTGGCCATGCTGGCGGCGGATTTTGCACCGGTGCCGACCCTTGCCTTCCTGAAGCACCCCATCGCATCAGGCGGCATTTCGCCGATGGCCTTTCGCGAACGGGTGCGCCAGCTCGAAATGGCAGCCTTTCGCGGGTACCGGCCGGGCGCCGGCCTCGCCGGCATTCGTCAAAAGCTCGCCAGCAAAGCCAGATTTGCCGATATTGCCGAATTTTTCGAAGCCTCGATTGCCGCGCCGCTCGCCAGTCTGGTCGAGGCATGGCAGATGACGGCACCGGACCTTGCCGTGCTGGCAAGGGCACTTGGCGATGCGGCCGAACAGATGGCAGCACAGGTGACTGGCGAGGATGGAACGCCGGACGCTGCCGATGGCGCCCTGCATCTGTGGACAGGCGAGGATGGTGAGGCAGCCGCGCTGCTTCTTGCCTCTCTTGCCGAACAGGGCAGTGGCTTCGAGACGGACCATGACAGCTTCCCGCGAATCCTGTCGCAGCTTCTTGCCGGAAAACGGTGCGCCGGGCCTGGCAGACCCATCCACGGCTTGCGATTCTCGGACCGGTCGAGGCGCGTATGCAAAGTGCCGACCGCCTGATCCTTGGCGGGTTCAATGAAGGCAATTGGCCGCCCCGGCCGGAGGTCGACCCCTGGACAAATGCCGAAATGCGGCGAACGGCCGGACTGCAGCCGCATAACTGGCGAACCGGACTGAGCGCGCATGACGTCTGGATGGCGGCCTGCGCAACAGAGGTGATTATCACACGCGCTCTTCGTTCCGGCGATGCCGTCACCCCGCCAAGCCGCTGGCGCCAGCGTTTCGACGCTGTGGCCGAGGCGCTGAGCATCACAGCAGCTTTTGATCGGGGTCAGATATGGCGCGACCAGCTTGTGGCGTTGCTTCCGGCCCCGCCCATGGCGCCGCTGGCACGCCCCTGTCCGACGCCGCCGGTCGATGCGCGGCCCCGCAGCTTTTCCGCCCCCGAGATCGATGACTGGATCGCCGACCCCTATTCGATCTACGCCAAGCGTGTTCTTGACCTGCGCCCGAAAGACGATCTGGACCGGCCGATCGACGCGGCGCTCCGCGGCAACCTGGTTCATGATTCGCTGGCGGCGTTCCTGCGCGCTTTCCCGGACGGGCCGCTTCCGGACAATGCGCTTGCCGAACTGCGGTCACTGGCACGCGCCGTGTTTGATCCGTACTGGCAGAACCCGACCATCCGTCATTTCTGGTGGCCCGCCTTCGAGACCATCGCGGCCTGGTTCATCGAGACCGAGACCCGCCGCCGTTCCGGCATCGAGACAAGCCATGCAGAGGTCGAGGGCAGCATTGATCTGGCCGCACCAGCCGGTGACGTGACCTTTGGCGCGCGCGCCGACCGGATCGACAGGCTTTCTGGCGGAGGGCTTGCTGTTCTCGACTACAAGACTGGCGAGACGCCGTCCAAGGCAAAGGTCGCAGGCCGCCGCCGCACGCAGCTTCTTGTCGAGGCGGTCATCGCGGCGCATGGCGGCTTTGAGGGAATCGACGCCGATGATGTCACCCAGATGGAATATTGGCGCCTGACAGGCCGGCGCGGCGAACCCGGCAAACAGACCGATGTGCGACCAGAAGACTGGTCCGCAGCCGAGGATGCCGCGATGCTGGCACGGCTGGCGGCTGATTTTGACAGTGTATCCACGCCCTATGCCAGCCGGCCGGACCCGACCATTGGGCCGTCTTTTCCACGCTATGACCATCTGGCGCGGGTAGATGAATGGCGTATCGCCGAGAATGGCGCGGCGCTGTCCGGCATGGACGGAGGTGCGATCCAGCCGGCGGCGCCACATCGCCCGGATTTTGACCCGTCGGTGTCTGTTGATGCTTCGAGGCGACAGGCAGCGGCATCCGACCCGGCATCCATCGGTGTTCGTCTCCGCCAATGCCGGGACGGGTAAGACCAAACTGCTGACCGACCGTGTTTTGCGACTGATGCTGGACGGGGCGCCGCCAGACAGCATCCTGTGCGTTACCTATACCCGGGCTGCGGCCGCAGAGATGCGCAATCGGATATCTGCGATGCTGGCAAAATGGACGGTATCGACAGCAGAGGCGCTGCTGGCCGATCTTGCCGGAATGGGGATCGGCACGCCGTCACAGGCCATGCTGCAACGCGCCCGCAGCCTGTTTGCCGAGATTCTGGATAATGATGACGGCCCGCGTGTGGAGACGGTGCATTCCTTCTGCCAGTCGGTGCTGCGCCGGTTTCCGATCGAGGCTGGTATTGTGCCGCAATCTGAACTTGCTGATGAATTCGAGCAGGCCCGCCTGAAGGCCGAGGCGCGCGAGGGCCTGCTCCGGTCGGCGGACCCGGCGCTGGTGACGATGATCGGGCTGATCGCGGCGCAGACCTCTGAAGGCAATGCCGAGGCCATTCTGGACGAGCTGCTGAAGAAAGAGGAGCGGCTGGCATTCCCGGACATGATGCAGAGGCTGCACGCGCATTTTGTCGAAGACCGCGGATTCGATCCGGAGAAAAATCCGCAGGAGATGGTGGCCGGGGTCATAGGCGATCTGGATATTGAAGGCATTCGCGCTGTTGCAACGGCGCTTGCGGAAAGTGGTGTCGGCGGTCAGATGAAGCGGGCGTCCAAGATGACAGCCTGGCTTGGCGAGGATGAGGACGGACGGTGCCGCCATATCGACAGGCTTGTCGATGCGCTGTTCACGAACGAGCTGGCCCCGCTTGCCGAACGAAGCCTGTCGAACAAGGACATCCGCGCCGATTTCCCGAATGTCGTCATCGTGCAGCAGACGGCTCAGCAGGTACTGTCCGGCATGCTGGCGGCGCAGGCGGCGCACCGCTGTTACGAGCTGACAGATGCGCTGTATGCATTCGGCCGGGCCTATCAGGAGCGGTACCGTGCGCTGAAGACCCAGCGCGGGCTGCTCGACTATGACGATCTGATCCGGCTGACCAACAACATGCTTGCCGACGGCGATGCCGCGCAGTGGGTTGGATGGAAACTGGATAATGGCATTCGCCATATGCTTCTCGACGAGGCGCAGGACACCAGTCCTGCGCAATGGCAGCTTCTGCGGCGGCTGAGTGACGAGTTCTTCGAGGCCGGTGAGACCCCTGCGGATGACGAGAATGGCCCCCGTACGCTGTTTGTCGTTGGTGACTTCAAACAGTCGATCTATTCCTTTCAGGGGGCGGATCCGGCAGTGATGGGAAGCAACCGTGTCGACCTTGCATCGCGCGCCGACATGTTGCATGCGCCATGGCGCGAGGTCGGGCTCGACGTGTCCTTCCGTTCGGCACGCCCTGTTCTGGAGCTGGTCAATCGCGCGGTGCCGGACCTTGCCGGTATTACCGACGCGCGTATTTCCGAATTTCAGGACCACAGGTCGGCGCGGCGGGATGCCGGCGGTTTTGTCGAGCTTTGGCCGATCGTTTCCGAGGAAGAGGCGCCTGCCGACCCGCCTGCCTTTGCCCCGCCCGAAATCAGCCAGCCGCGCGATGCCGCCGCCCTGTCGACAGCGCGGGTCGCCACGACCATTGCCGGCTGGATCGGAAAACGTGCCTTGCCGTCAGGACGGATGATGCAGCCCGGCGATATCATGGTGCTGCTGCGCTCGCGCGGGCGCTATCACCGGCTGTTACTGGCGGCGTTGCAGCAGGCCGGCATTCCGGTGGCGGGTGCCGACAGGATGTCGCTCGAAGACCAGATCGAGATTCAGGATTTGCTGGCGCTTGGCGATGTGGTGTGCCTGCCAGAGGATGATCTGCAACTCGCCGCTTTGTTGAAGTCGCCGCTCTTCGGGATCGACGAGGAGACGCTGTTTACCCTCGCTCATGGCCGTGGCAACCGCAGCCTTTATGCACGGCTGATGACACATGCTGGAGCTGACAGCGACCTTGGAATATATGCCGACACCCTCAGCCGGTACCGGCGACTTGCCGATGAATCCTCGGTTTTCGGGTTCTACAGCAGCGTACTGATCGAGGCACGGCAGGAATTCCGGCGACGGCTTGGCCCGGCGGTGGATGAGACACTTGATCACTTTCTTGGCCTCGCACAGGCGTTCGGTACGGCAGGTGGGGTGTCGCTGACAGCCTTTCTGGCGCAGGTGAGGGGCAGTGGTGGTGAAGTGCGGCGTGACATGGATGGTGGCAGTGGCAACGAATTGCGGGTGATGACAATCCATGGTGCCAAGGGTCTTGA
This sequence comes from Alphaproteobacteria bacterium, assembly GCA_038144055.1. Taxonomy (GTDB): domain Bacteria; phylum Pseudomonadota; class Alphaproteobacteria; order Puniceispirillales; family Puniceispirillaceae; genus UBA8309. Next base: position 264,183 of record JAYQNB010000005.1, read on the forward strand.
GGCGCCGGTGGTTGTGCTGCCGGACATGCTGAAGCCGCGTTCGGCGAGGCCTGACCAGCTTGTCCGCGACCCCGCGACCGGATTTGTCTACTGGGCCTCGGGAACGCTGCGTCCTGATTTCGTGACGGACGCCAGAGATGCGGCAAAGGCCAAGCGAGAGGAAGAGGAGAACCGTCTTCTCTATGTTGCATTGACCCGCGCTCGTGACGGCATTGTGATCGGTGGCTGGCAGTCGAAGAGCAGCCGGACGCTGGAGGGAAGCCATTATGAGGGGCTTGCGATGGCGATCAACGGCATGGAGGGCGCGGCAACCGACGATGAGGGAATTGTCCGCATCGATGAGGTGGCAGGTGATGTACCGGATATCATCGACGATATGAAGACGCCGCCGCCTGATACAGAAGGGGTGGTCGAGACAGTAGCGGTGCCGGAATGGCTGTTCATTCGTGCACCCGACGAGCCGCGCCCGCCACGCCCGTTGCGTCCGTCACAGCCCGACGGCAGGGCAACCAGCGCACGCGCGCCCGGTCTCAGGATTGGCGGGGCCTCGGCCGCGCTGGCGCGCGGCAGGCTTGCTCACAAGCTGTTCGAGGTGCTGCCTTCGGTTCCTGAAACGGACCGTTCACGCGTCGAACAGCTCATTCTGGCGACGCATCGCGAGGTGCCGGAGGGGAGGCGGCGACACTGGCGGCAGAGGTTCGAGAGGTGATGGCCATGCCGGCACTGGCACCTGTTTTCGGCATGTCGGCGATGGCTGAGGTATCGGTTGCCGGAGCGGTTGGCGGGGCAGGTGTTGCCGGTCAGATCGACAGGCTTGTGGTGGATGAGACACAGGTGATCGTTGCCGATTTCAAGACCGGGGCACGCCCTTCTGTGACGCCGGCGGACTACCACAGGCAGATGGCGCTATATGCCGCTCTGCTGGAACAGATCTATCCTGATCGCGAGGTTGTGACCTGGCTTGTCTGGACAGAAGACCGTTCGGTCGAGGAAATTGACCGCGATACACGTGATGCGGCACTTGTGGCACTGGCGCCGGGTTGACGGGTCGGTGCCTGCCTCCTACCTTGTGGATGTCGGCGGTGGGCCGGCATGCGCACTGCACCAAGGGAGCACCCGGATATGGCAACGATCAAGACAACCGACGGCGATTTTTCCACTGACGTACTTCAGGCGGAAAAGCCCGTGCTTGTTGATTTCTGGGCGGAATGGTGCGGACCCTGCAAGGCCATTGGCCCGGCGCTTGAAGAGCTGAGCGACGCGCATGGCGATGCCATCTCGATCGTCAAACTCAACATCGACGAGAACCCGCTGACGCCGCAGCAATATAATGTGCGCGGCATTCCCACTCTGCTGATTTTCAAGGGCGGCGAGGTTGTCGCCGAGAAGATCGGCGCGGTGCCGAAGTCGCAGCTGGAAGCCTGGATCACCAGCAGCATCGCCTGATTAAATCGCCATTTGGCGGGGCGTCAGTTCGGCAGCGTACCGTTCGCTGCCAGAACATGTCCTGCCAGATACAGCGATCCACAAATCATCACTGGACAGTTGGCGTCGCCCGACCCGCCTGCAATGGCCTGAAGCGCCCCGGCAACGGATGGCGCGGCACGTACGCCTGTGTGCAGCGCGGCGGCTTCTGCGGCTAAGGCCTCGGCAGTCAGGCTTGCCGGCTGGTCCGGAATGGCAACGCAATGGATCGATTCAGCCAGCGGCGCGATTCGTGACAGGAATTCTGACGCCGGGCGGGTGTTAAGTGCGCCGCAGATGAAATGCCATGCCCCGCTCTCGATGGAGGGCAGCGCCGCAGCAAGCGCCGCCGCGCCATGTGCATTATGTGCGCCGTCGATCCAGACAGGTTGGGGCACAAGTTTGGTCAGCGATCCGTCGGCAAGGCGGTGAAGCCGCCCCGGCCACACTGTTTGCGTGACACCGTCAGCAAGTGCTTCTGCTGAAATCTCGGGCATAGCGGTGACAAGCGCGGCCGTGGCGAGGGCGGCGTTTGCCTGCTGATGCGCGCCGCGAAGGGCCGGTGCGGGAAGGGTGATGCTGCGGCCGTCCAGTTCGATCGCCACACCACCATCATCCAGCAGCGCCCAGCCAATATCTGTTCCCATAATGCCAAGCGGTGCGCCAATCCTACCGGCATGGTCCTGCAGTGCGGCCAGCGCATCTTCTTCCTGCGCGGCTGCGATGCAGGGCACGCTCGGCCGCATGATGCCAGCCTTCTGACTGGCGATGCCACCTATGTCACTTCCGAGGAAATGCTCGTGGTCGCGCGCAATCGGAGTGATGACGGTCGCGGCAGGACTGTTCAGAACATTGGTAGAATCAAGTGCGCCACCAAGGCCGGTCTCGAGAAGGAGGAGGTCTGCATCCACCCGCGAGAATGCAAGGAATGCGGCGGCCGTGGTGACCTCGAAAAAGGTCACGGGCGTATCGCCATTTGCAGTCTCGACCTCTTCCAGAAGATCGGCAAGTGCGCCGTCGGCAATCAGGCTGCCGGCAAGGCGGATGCGTTCATTGAAGCGGCAAAGATGGGGCGAGGCATAGACATGGACACGAAGACCCGCTGCCTCGGCCATGGCGCGCATGGTCGCGATTACAGATCCTTTGCCGTTTGTTCCGGCAACATGGATGACCGGCGGCAGCCTGTGGTGAGGGTTGCCGAGTCGTGCCAGCAAATCGCGGGTACGGTCCAGCCCCAGATCAATCAGTTTCGGGTGAAGCGCGGCAAGCCGCTCAAGCGCCGCGCTAGCGCGTGCGCTGTCATCGCCGGAGACCGGTGGTGTCATCAGGCGGCCCGTGTTGCCTTGCGCTGGCCCATCAGGAAGCCGAGGACACGGCCCAGGAACTCAGGCTGCTCGGCGCGTGGCACGACGCTGTCGAGCATGCCGTGATCCTGAAGATATTCGGCTGTCTGGAAATCCTCGGGCAGCTTTTCGCGGACCGTTTCATCGATGACGCGACGACCGGCAAAACCGATAATGGCGCCCGGCTCGGCGATCTGCAGGTCGCCAAGCATCGCAAAAGAGGCTGTCACGCCGCCGGTTGTCGGATGTGCCAGAAGAACGATATGCGGCAGGCCGGCATTCCTGACCTTCTCGACGGCCAGAATGGTGCGCGGAAGCTGCATCAGCGACAGCACGCCTTCCTGCATGCGCGCGCCGCCGGTGGACGGCACGGTGATCAGCGCGGCGCCATGCTCGACCGCTGCCTCGGCGGCGGCGATGATGCCATTGCCGACCATGCGCCCCATCGACCCGCCCATGAAACGGAAATCGAAGGCTGCCATTACAACCTTCTGTCCACCAATGGTGCCATGGGCAACGGCGATGGCATCGTTGATGCCTGTCTTTGTGCGGGTGTCTTTCAGCCGGTCGGCATAGCGGCGGGTGTCACGGAATTTCAGCGGGTCGTCATCAATCGGCTTCAGCGCGACGGTTTCGAACGCCCCTTTGTCAAAGGTCATCGCGAACCGGGCCTCGGGCGGCAGCGGGGCGTGGTTTCCACAGGTCGAGCAGCAATTGTTTGCCTGTTCGAACTCGCGGTGGAAAATCATCTGCCCGCAGGACTTGCACTTGACCCACAGATTGTCGGGAACGTCGTTTGCGCTCACAAGTGCCTTGATCTTCGGCAGTACTGCGTTGGTGATCCAGTTCATGAACTACCCCTTCCCCATTACCGATGCTGACATGCTCAGTCTGCATTTGCGGCAGGCATACAGCAAAAGTAACGCCGCAGCGCCAGCGGTTTTGACCTGTCTTCCGGTCCGGTCAGCCGGTCTTGCCGGCTACACCCTTGGCAAGGTCGCCGACAAATGCGGCGATTTTGGACACGATTTCGGGATTGCCCTTACCGTCATCGCCAAGATTGTTGGCAATGATTTCGACGACTGCCGAGCCGACGATGGCCCCGTCGCTTAGCGAGGCGGCCTCGCCGGCCTGCTCGGGCGTGCGTATGCCAAAGCCGGTGACAACAGGAAGGTCGGTGGCGGCGGAAATGCGTTTATAGGCTGCCGAGATACTGTCGGCGGCAGCGCTGCCGGTGCCGGTAATTCCGGTGATCGCGACGTAATAGACAAAGCCGCTTGCCGAGCCGAGGACGACAGGAAGCCGCTCGGCATCGCTTGTCGGGGTAACAAGACGGATAAAATTAAGGCCGGCTGCGGAAGCCGGTTCACACAGCTCGTCATCTTCTTCCGGCGGCAGGTCGACCACGATCAGCCCGTCGACCCCGGCGTCGGACGCCTCGGCAAGGAAGCGGTCCACGCCATAGATATAGATCGGGTTGTAATAGCCCATCAGAACCAGCGGTGTATCGGGGTGACGCTTGCGGAAGCCGCGCGCAATCTCGAGCGTGCCGGCCAGTGTCATGCCGTTCCTCAGGGCACGCAGTGATGCCGCCTGAATGGCCGGTCCGTCCGCCATCGGGTCGGAGAAGGGCATGCCAAGCTCGACAATGTCGACATTGGCTTCGACAAGCGCGTCGAGAATTTGTGCTGACGTGCCCTCGTCCGGGTCGCCTGCGGTCACGAAGACGCCAAGGATGCCGCGCCCTTCGGCTTTGGCATTGGCAAAGGCGGTCTCGATACGTGAACTCATGGGTCTGTCTTTCCGTATTGGCAGCAGGCTGGTCTAGAGCTTGCCGCGTTCCTCGAGCATGGGAAGCACTGCGCCGAGATCCTTGTCACCGCGGCCGCACATGTTGAGAATAACGATCTGGTCCTTGTCCATGTCGCCGATCATGGTGCCGACAAAGGACAGGGCGTGCGAAGGCTCCAGCGCCGGAATGATGCCTTCGAGCCGCGAACAGAGCTGGAAGGCGTCGAGCGCTTCCTCATCAGTGGCGCTGACATAATTCACCCGCTTCTGGTCGTGAAGCCAGGCATGTTCCGGCCCGATCCCGGGATAGTCGAGTCCGGCAGAAATCGAATGGGCGTCGATGATCTGCCCGTCATCATTCTGCAGCAGATAGGTGCGGTTGCCATGGAGAACGCCCGGGGTGCCGCCGGTCAGCGACGCGGCGTGAAGGCCGGACGGAATGCCCTTGCCTGCCGCCTCGACGCCATAGATCGTCACATCCTCGTCATCGAGGAACGGGTGGAACAGTCCCATGGCGTTCGATCCGCCGCCAATGCAGGCGACGATGCTGTCGGGAAGGCGTCCTTCGGCATCCATGATCTGCTGGCGCGCTTCCTTGCCGATAACCGACTGGAAGTCACGCACCATCAGCGGATAGGGGTGCGGGCCGGCGACAGTGCCGATGATGTAGAAATGCGTCTCGGCATTCGCCACCCAATAGCGAAGCGCCTCGTTCATCGCATCTTTCAGCGTGCCGGTTCCTGAGGTCACCGGATGAACTTTTGCGCCCAGAAGGCGCATCCTGTCGACATTCGGCTTCTGCCGGCGAACGTCCTCCTCGCCCATGAAGACCTCGCATTCCATGTCGAACAGCGCACAGGCCGTGGCGGTCGCCACGCCATGCTGACCGGCGCCGGTCTCGGCAATGATTCTGGTCTTGCCCATGCGCTTGGCGAGAAGCGCCTGACCGAGCACATTGTTGATCTTGTGCGCGCCGGTATGGTTCAGCTCGTCACGCTTCAGATACAGTTTTGCACCGCCATAATGCGCCGTCAGCCGCTCGGCGAAATAGAGCGGGCTCGGCCGGCCGACATAATGTGTCTGGTAGTAGAGGAGTTCCCTGGCGAAATCGTCATCCGTGCAGGCCGCCTTGTAGGCGCTTTCCACTTGCAGGATCAGCGGCATCAGGGTTTCGGCGACAAACCGCCCGCCATGCATGCCGAAACGGCCACGCTCGTCGGGCTGGTTGCGAAGGGAATTGAGATTGACGTCGGTCATGGTTCGTCCGGACTGTGTCGATGGGGCTATTCGTCGGGAATAACCCGTTATGAAGGGCCTAAAACTACCCCAAATGGGCCCTTGATACAAAGTTGCGAATGCGGTCTGCGTCCTTTTTTCCGGGTGCTGATTCGACACCGCTCGACACATCGACGGCGGTGGCGCCGGTCACGGCGATGGCACGGTCGATATTGTCGACGGAAAGTCCGCCGGCCAGCATCCAGCGGGTCTTGCCGGCGTGGTCGGCAAGAAGGGTCCAGTCAAATATATGGCCGGTACCGCCGGGCAACCCGCCCGGGTCACCCTTGGCATCGAACAAGAGCCAGTCGGCGATGTCTTCCCATTCGTGACAGATGGCGAGATCCTCGGGGCCGGCAACGCGAATGGCACGGATAAGCGGCAGGCCGAAGCGTGACCGGATGGCTTCCGCCCGGTCCGGGGTCTCGCTGCCATGAAGCTGGATCAGCTGCGGGCGCGCGACCGCGACCACTTCCTCAAGACCGGCATCATCCATATCGACGGTAAGGGCAACGCGCGCCGGCCCGTCACTGTACTGGTCAGCATGGTCGGCGAGGGTGCGGGCCTCCTCCATGGACAGGTGTCGCGGTGACCGCGGGAAAAACACCATGCCAATAAAGGCCGCACCGGCGGCTTCGCAGGCGTCGTAATCATCCGCTGTACGAATGCCGCAAATTTTCACATCGACAGGCGTGCCGGCACTCATGACAGTCTCCGTGACGGTGGCAGTTCGGCCTGCTTCGGGTCGGTGGCGGTGCCGCTATCGGTGGCTGCAAGCTGGTCCTCGGCAGTGGCGGCACGTTTCTCTGCCTTGCCAAGACGGCGTTGCAGAGCCCAGTTACGGGTGCGTGCGGCGACAAGCGAAAGCCAGACAATGCCGCCGCCGAACAGGGCGCCGATCGCCATCGCACCAATGACGAGTATCCAGGCTGCGAGCTCCAGTTGGCCGTTGAGAGGCCAGAACTGCAGCGTCACCGTCTGAGTGTTGGAAACGGCAAAAACCATCGCAAGGCTGATGGCGGCAATTGTGATGATCAACCAGAGGAAGCGGCCGATGAAGTTCATCGCAAGGCTCGTCAGCGGTTAAGCCGCTCGCGCATGCCTTTGCCCATCTTGAAAAACGGCACTCTCTTCTCGGCGACATCGACGCTTGCGCCGGTACGCGGGTTGCGCCCGACACGGGCCTTGCGCTCGCGCACGGAAAATGCGCCAAAGCCGCGAAGCTCCACCCGGTCACCGCGTTCCAGTGCGCCGCCGATCTCGTCAAGGATTGTGGCGACGAGACGTTCGATGTCCCGATGGTACAGCGCAGGGTTTTTGGCAGCCAACCTGGCGATCAGTTCAGAGCGTGTCACGTGCCCCACCCAAGGTAAAACTAGAAAATTCCGATAGATACCTTGCATGCTGACCGGGAGGAGGTCAACCACAATGCCCCGGCGACAAGTGGAATCAGTGCCAAATTGCCTGAAGAATCGTCTCGAATTTGGCCGTTCGCTCGTGATTCAGACAAAAAAATAGCGGACCAGCGCGATTTGCACTGGTCCGCCTGATTTGAGAGACGGCGATATTAGCCTTCGTCGTCGTCCGATTCGCGCTTGGCAAGAGCCGCGCCGAGAATGTCGCCGAGGCTTGCACCGCTGTCGCTGGAGCCATACTCCTCGACGGCCTGTTTTTCCTCTGCGGTCTCGCGTGCCTTGATCGACAGGGTGAGCTTGCGGCTCTTCTTGTCGACATTGGTGATCACCGCATCGACCTTCTCGCCAACGGCGAAACGGTCTGCGCGCTGCTCTGCACGGTCGCGGCTCAGATCCGCGCGGCGGATGAAGCCGGTAAGGGACTCGCCGACACTGACTTCGATGCCGTTTTCGGTGAGCTGCGTCACCGTACAGGTAACGACTTCGCCCTTGCGATGGCTGTCCATCTGACCGGCATACGGATCATCCGTGAGCTGCTTGATGCCAAGCGAGATACGCTCCTTGCCGATGTCGATATCAAGGATCTTCGCTTTCACCATGTCGCCCTTGTTGAAACCTTCAAGAGCGGCTTCACCAGTGGCTTCCCAGCTGATGTCGGACAGGTGCACGAGACCGTCGATCTCCTCGGTCAGCCCGACAAACAGGCCAAACTCGGTGATGTTGCGGATCTCTCCCTCGATCTCAGTGCCGGCCGGGTTGGCGGCGCTGTACTCTTCCCACGGGTTGCCACTGCACTGCTTGAGACCAAGCGAGATGCGGCGCTTGCCGAGGTCGACATCGAGAACCATCACTTCTACTTGCTGGCTGGTCGAGACGATCTTGCCAGGGTGGACGTTTTTCTTGGTCCAGCTCATTTCCGAGACGTGCACAAGACCTTCCACACCGGCTTCCAGCTCGACGAACGCGCCGTAGTCGGTGATGTTGGTGACACGGCCTTCCAGCTTCGAGCCAATCGGGAACTTGCCCTCGACGCTCTCCCACGGGTCGGACTGCAGCTGCTTCATGCCGAGTGAAATACGCTGGGTCTCCGGGTTGAAGCGGATGACCTGTACCTCGACGGTTTCGCCGATCTGCAGGGCCTCGGACGGGTGGCTGATGCGCTGCCATGCGATGTCGGTGACATGCAGCAGGCCGTCAACACCGCCAAGGTCGACGAACGCACCATAATCGGTGATGTTCTTGACCACACCCTGAAGAACCTGGCCTTCCTGCAGGTTCGAGACCAGCTCGGACCGGGCTTCGGCGCGGGATTCTTCCAGAACGGCGCGGCGCGAGACAACGATGTTGCCACGACGGCGGTCGATCTTGAGGATCTGGAACGGTTGCGGAGTGCCCATGAGCGGGCCGAGGTCACGGACCGGACGGATGTCCACCTGGCTTCCCGGAAGGAAGGCTGTGGCGCCGGACAGGTCGACGGTAAAGCCACCCTTGACCTTGCCAAAGATCACGCCGGTGACGCGCTCCTGCTTCTCGAAGGATGCCTCGAGAACGCCCCATGCTTCTTCGCGGCGTGCTTTCTCGCGCGACAGCATGGCCTGGCCATTCTTGTCTTCCATGCGCTCGACATAGACTTCGATCTCATCGCCAACATTAACGTCGGGCTCCTGACCGGGCGTGGTCAGTTCCTTCAGCGGAACGCGGCCCTCGGATTTCAGGCCGACATCGATGATGACGGCGTCGCCTTCCATACCGATGACGAAGCCGCGAACGACGCTACCTTCGATGTTGGTGTTCTCGCCAAAGCTCTCGGCGAGAAGATCGGCAAAGTTTTCGGTTGCGGCGTCTGCCGCACTGGTGTTTTCGGATGTCAAATAAATCTCCGTTTTCGCCTTCTGGTGCCAGTGCCGACGGTTGGCGCACACGGGCAGATTATATCCTCAGCTGGCGATGAGGGCCGGACAAGCTGAACACGGTTTCCGCGGCCGCTTTTGAAAAAGCGTTTGGCCGTTATCGGAAACCCGGGCCGGGTCTTTGGAGGCGAATGGTTGATTTGCCGCCAGCGGTTCCAGGTTTTGATTGGGATGCACGGCTGTTCAGTTGTCCGTGCGCCCCGTCTTTATTCCGAGGATTTTTGCCATCTGGTCGACGGCAAGGGTAAAGACCTTGTCGGCGTCCATTGTAGAGGTGTCGATCACGAACGCGTCGTCGGCTGCCTTGAGCGGTGCCGTCGTGCGTTCCCGATCACGCCTGTCACGATCGCGCATATCCTCGAGAACGTCGCGGAACATAACGGATTGTCCCTTGGCTTGCAACTCCCGGGTGCGGCGGTCCGCGCGCACTTCCAGATCGGCGTCGATGAAGAATTTGAAGTCGGCGCCCGGCAGGATCACGCTGCCGATGTCACGGCCATCCAGAACCGCACCGGTTCCATGCGGTGGCTTCGTCGCAAAATCGCGCTGCAATGCGGTAAAGGCGCTGCGCACCTCCGGCATCGCTGCGATGACCGACGCCATTCTGGCCACGGCATCGGTCCGTATTTCGGGAGAATCCGCAAGGCCCAGATCAAGGTTCGTGACCGCGGCGGCTGCCAGCTTTTCTTCAGCTTTTTCGGGGGTTACACCAGATTGCAGCAGATGCAGCCCCAAGGCGCGGTACAGTGATCCTGTATCGAGATGCGCAAGATCGAAATGAAGGGCCAGCCGTTTGGCCAAAGTGCCCTTGCCGCTGGCAGCTGAGCCGTCGACGGCGATAATCATGCGTCACCGATGCTGGCCAGCGCCGCACCGCAGCCATTCATGCTGGCGGCAAAGCCGGGAAAGCTGGTGTTGATTGTCATGCAGCCGGTGACGGTGATCGGATCTGCGGACACCATGCCGAGCGTGAGGAAAGACATCGCGATCCGGTGGTCATGCTGCGAATCGATGCTCATACCGCCGGCAACCGGGCTGCCGGTCACGCTCATGCTGTCCTCGTCATAGGTCACGCTGCCACCAGCCGCGATGATGCCTTCGGCAACAACGGCGATGCGGTCGGTTTCCTTGACCCGCAATTCGGCGACACCGAGCATTCTCGTCGTGCCTTCTGCCTGTGTCGCGGCAACAGCAAGGATTGGATATTCATCGATCATCGAGGCGGCGCGCTCGGCCGGAACATCGATCCCGCGAAGCTGGCTGTGGCGAACGCGAAGATCGGCGACCGTCTCGCCACCCTCGATGCGCTCGTTGCTGATTTCGATATCGCCGCCCATTTCCTGAAGCGTGGTGATCAGACCTGTGCGAAGCGGGTTCATGCCGATCCCGGGTATGGACAGGTCACTGCCCTCGGTGATGAGGGCTGCCACCATCGGAAACGCTGCTGAAGACGGGTCGCGTGGCACGGCCACATCGGATGCCTTAAGCACGGCCTCGCCCTCGAGTTCCACGACATGGGTGCCATCAGCCTCAACATTCTGACGCACGGTGGCGCCAAAATGCCGGAGCATCGATTCAGTATGGTCGCGTGATGCATGCGGTTCGCGAACGACACTGGTGCCGCGCGCATTCAAGCCGGCAAGAAGCACAGCCGACTTGATCTGTGCCGAGGCGACCTTGCTGGAATGGTCGGCGGCAAGCGGTGTACGGGCTCCGGTGATCGTAACAGGCAACCGTCCGCCGTCGCGAGCTGTGACCTGGGCGCCCATGAGTTCGAGCGGATCGGTAACGCGTGCCATTGGCCGGCGGCTAAGTGACTCATCTCCGCAGAATGTCGCCGTCACCGGCAGTCCGGCGACAACGCCCATCAGCAAGCGTACGCCGGTGCCGCTGTTGCCAAGATCGAGCGGCGCCTCGGGCGATATAAGGCCGGCTGTGCCGACACCGGTAATGGTCCAGCCGCCGTCACTGTCGCGGGTGATGCCGGCACCAAGCGCCTGCATGGCGCGTCCGGTTGCCATCACATCGTCACCTTCCAGAAGTCCGGTGACGCGTGTGGTGCCGATTGCAAGGCCACCAAGAATGAAAGAACGATGCGAGATCGATTTGTCACCGGGAACGTCGAACTGTCCGGTCAGGCCACTATGTTGGCCCGATGTCAGGGTTTTGGAACGTGTCAGTATGTCATCGTTGGACATGGATCAAACCGTATCTTGGTAGTGGCGCGCCGACCCGGAACCGGTAATAGGTGGCGCTCGGCGAACAGATAGCATCCTTGACCGGCACGAGGCAATCTCGCCGGCAAGTCTCGGCTTGTGGTGTTCCTGGATGTGAGAAAAATGCGCAGCTACAAAAATTGCTTTGACACCCATCAGAATTTGTATCAAATCGCTGTTATTCAGGGGGCGGCTTGCAAAATTGCGTATTGGCTCCCGCGTACAGAGCGTAGGTAATATTATGGCCAAGGCAGATCTCGGTTTGAAGCGTACATGCCTGTCTTGCGGCATGCGGTATTATGATTTCAACAGGACACCGATTGTATGTCCCGGGTGCCAGACAGAGTTTGATCCCGAGGCGGTGATCCGCAGCCGGCGTGGCCGGGCAACGCCAAAAAGCGTGAAGGCAGCCGACGAACCAGCAGTCGAGGCAGCCAATGAAGAGGCGGAAGAAGAAGCAGCGAACGCCACCGATAAAGGTGACGAGGCCGGTTCTGATGACGCCGATATCGAATTTGACGAGGACAATGTCGACGATGACATTGACGCCGATGCCGATGACAGCGCCGGGCTGATCAGCGACGGCCTCGACGAGGATGACGATATCCTTCCCGGGATGCCGCAAGAAGACGAGTAAGGCCCGGCGAGGCGAGGTGCCTTTGCGATGCATGCGGGCACCGGCTCCTTATCCTGTTCGGGGACTTATTTTTTGCTTGCCCGGGGCCATGATGCTGGGATAGACAATGGCTCCCCAGCGGCAACGCCGGGGCGAACGAGAACTGGGGGGCTATAGCTCAGCTGGGAGAGCGCTACAATGGCATTGTAGAGGTCAGCGGTTCGATCCCGCTTAGCTCCACCAACCTCGTTCAAAAAACAACCCGCCTCTCGGCGGGTTTTTTTGTGCGCTGGTCTGGCTTCGTGGTGCTCCGGACTCCCCGGCCAGCCGGACTGAAAGAAATGTCAGGCAGCGACGATCTGAGGCTCGCCGATTGCGGCGCGTAAATCGGCATCACTGTTTGCGTCGCGAAGCCGAGCCTGTCTCTGATGAAGAATTCTGGACATGGCGTTGACTGTGGAGAGGTATCCGTTGCTGTCGTCCTCAGTGCCGAGAACCAGAGCCATTACGTCAACAGGCATATTGTCAGGCGAATCGAAATCGACCGGCTGTTCGAGCGTCGCCAGCAATGTCACCGGGCGTGTTGCCGATTCGAGAATCGCGTGAGGTAGTGCAAGGCCGTTGCCGATGCCCGTGCTGCCAAGCTTTTCGCGCGAGATAATCGCGCTCAGAACCTTGCGCTCGCAAAGCCCTGCATGAGCTGCAGCCAAAGCGCTGAGCTGTTGCAGCAGCTGCTTCTTGCTGGTGGCAGCAAGGCGGCACACCACAACGTCGGGTGTGAAGGTAGCAGTGGTCATCGGTGGGCACCTGAATAAGGTTTGTCTGGGTCGGCGGTTGCAGGCCGCGGTGCGGTCTGGTCCCCAACTCCGGAAAGCGCTGTTTGATAGAGCCGGCCATGCAGGGTGTCAAGCAATTTGCCTGCGTCAGGGCGGCTGATGGTCAGATGGTGAAGCGGTCGCCGAGATACACCTCGCGGACCCCGTGATGTTCGATCACTTCGTCCGGTGTTCCTTCCATCAGGACTGTGCCGTCATGGATGATGTAGGTGCGATCGACGATATCAAGTGTCTCGCGGACGTTGTGGTCTGTGATCAGAACGCCGAGCCCGTGCATTTTGAGCTGGCTGATAAGATTTCGAATATCAGTCAGTGCAATCGGGTCGATGCCGGCAAGCGGTTCGTCGAGAAGCAGGAATGTAGGGCGCATCGCCAGGGCCCGTGCGATCTCGAGACGGCGACGCTCACCGCCTGACAGGTTTACAGACGAGGTGTTGCGAAGGTGCGAGATCGAAAACTCGGCCATCAGATCCTCGAGGATGGCGTCGTGGTCGCTCTTTGTGCCATCGGTGGTCTCCAGCACAGCACGGATGTTCTGTTCCACAGTGAGACCGCGGAAAATGCTCGATTCCTGGGGAAGGTATCCAAGGCCGAGGCGCGCCCTCTGGAACACCGGCAGTCCGGTTATGTCGGTACCGTCAAGCTGCACATTGCCTTCGTCGGCGGGAAGAAGGCCGACAAGGATATGGAAGGTTGTGGTCTTGCCGGCGCCGTTGGGCCCCAGCAAGCCTACAGCTTCACCGCGGCGAAGCTGCATCGACACGTTGCGCACGACGCGCTTCTTGTTGAAGCTCTTGCCGATGCCGCTGGCGACAAGTCCCTCGGTATGGGACACAAGGCGCGGTCGCGCATTCTCCGGCTCCTGACTTCCTGTCATTTGCCGTTCAAGCTCCGCCATCTTGTCAAAATCCGATGAACTCATCGCGTTATGCCGCGCTTTTCTGCTGCTACCTCGTCATCTTGGTATCCAACATGACGTTACGGTCAGTCAACAGTTACCTGCTGGAAAACCTGCAAAAAATCAGGTTTCCTGCCTTTGACAGGCAGTCCCTAGTTTGTGACCAGAACGCCGCTGACCCGCCCACCATTGCCGGATGAAAGCATGCGGCTGTTGCCGGACTTGAAATCAACTTCGGCGCGGCCGCCACTCATGGTGCTCTCGCCATCCACGATCACGACATTGCCGGTCAGTGTGGCCTGTTCGGTAAGCGCACTGTAGGTCGCGGCGTCACCGTTGGCCTTTCGGCCGGCTTCGGTTGTGACGGTCACAGCGCCTTCGGCATCTATGGTCTGCAGGCTGCCATCGCTGTCGAACAGCGCGACAAGCAGGTCGCCGGCGAACAGGCGACCCGTCGAGTCGCGATAGACGGCATTACCCCGCGCTGTCATGGTCTGGCTCTTATCGTCTGCGGTCTGCAGTGTGATCAGCTTGCTGGCGGTGATGACCCCGCGCCGGCCCGAAACGCGCGCTTTCGGCCCATCGATGCTGTAGTCCTGGCTGGTGATGTTGTATACGAGCTTGCTGCCGGTTGCTTCGGTCGTCTCGTCCTCGAACGAGACATCGCCTGTGGCGATCACCACATCAATGTCCTGTGTTTCGGCATCCGGGTCATAGCGCGCAACAAGAACGTCGCCGCGGATGGTCCGTGCGCCCTGAACAGCCACCGCATTGCCGGTCGCGGTATAGATACCCTCTGTCTGGTTCCATTCCAGCAGATCGTCCGCTTCGACGGTCATCGGCACCGGGTCCTGCGCCAGTGCCGCACCGGAAAAAAGAAACGCTGCAACGGCAAGCCCGACTAGGATGGACAGCCAGTCTATGGCTTGGTCTTCGTTGCGTTTGAAAAATTCTGCTCCGGCCATCTGTCCTGTCATCTCCTCTTTCCTCCAGCCTCTCTGCGGCTGAAGGTTATTCCCGAAATCTATTGTGGCTCGCCGACATCCCGCAAGGTCAATCGCGGTGAACCGGCGAAAATGATGCGGTCTCCACGCTCCAGGACCTGCATGCTGTCGGCGACGATGATGCCGCTGTCATTTTCGACGCGGACCGCATTCTCGCTGACCATCTCGCCAGCATCAAAGTTTGCGGTGATCGCCTGCGAGGTCATGACAAGACCGGTATCACGGCTTGTGATCACAACGTCACCTGCAAGATCAATCTCACCGCGCTGTGGAAAATAGACGCCGGTCAGAGACTGCAAATTGACCACATCGCCCGAATTCTGTGTCAGCTCGGCGGCAGGTGCCGAAAGGTCTACCTCGCCTGTTTCACGTTCGCGCGCTGTGTCGGCGGTAATTTCATAGGGTTCACCGCGGGCCGTCTGGCCCTGATAGACGGCACCTGTCAGTTCGACCTCGCCAGTCTCGTCAACCTTGATGTCGGTCACATCAAGGCGAATTTCGTCCTGCTCGTTGAACAGGCCGAGCCAGAGCACCGTGACAAAGGAAAGGACGATGCCGATCCCGACAAAAATAAGACTGGTGCGAAAGGGCTGACGCGAGCCGGCATCGGCACGTTCCCGCGGTGCAAACCTGGGTGTGCGGGTGCCGTTATCCTGTTCGTCTGTCATCAGGCTTCGCCCTAGTGATGGAAAATGTCGAGTTCGTCGAACCCGGCGAGGTCCATGCCGGCGCGGGTTGCGAGAAATTCAAAACAGGACTGCGCCATCTGCGGTGCGTCTTTCCCGTTCCAGCATCTCGTCAAGACGTTCGCGAAGCCGGTGCAGATAGAGAACATCGCTGGCGGCATAATCCTGCTGTGCTTTCGACAGTTCCGCCGCGCCCCAGTCCGATGACTGTTGCTGCTTGGAAATCTCGACCCCGATCAGTTCCGAGCACAGATCCTTCAGACCGTGGCGGTCGGTGTAGGTGCGGCACAGCTTCGAGGCAATCTTCGTGCAATACACCGGGCCCGATACCGGGCCGATGCCGTGCATCAGGCTGGCGAGATCAAAGCGTGCGAAATGAAACAGCTTGGTTACGGCTGGGTCGGCCAGGAGCGCCGCGAGACGCGGTGCCGGTTGTGCCGGCAATCCGATCTTGACCAGATGCGCATCCCCGTCGCCGGAAGACAGTTGCACCAAGCAAAGCCGGTCGCGAAGCGGGTTAAGCCCCATGGTCTCGGTGTCGATGGCCACGGAAGCGCCAAAATCAATCCCGTCGGGAAGATCGTCATGATGCAGAAAAACAGCCATTTGCCAGTCCGGCTCAGTGAATGTGGTGGGCCGGATTGCGGAACAGGAACGCCCTGCGAAGACCCGCACCCACTATAGAATGACCGCGCAATTTTGCCAGCCAAAGATAGCCTGTGCAGCGTTGACGGGGCGAAAACCGTCAACTAGGCGTCGGCCTGAAAAAAACTGGTAGACAAGCCTGTGTTGCAGATTGAAGTTATTATTGAATAATCCGGTGCCAGGGGGAGCGCGCGATGAAATCGCATTACCGTGTTGTTGTCATTGGAGGCGGCGTTGTCGGCGCCTCGATTATCTACCATCTCGCCAAGATGGGCTGGTCCGACATCTGCCTGATTGAACGGTCGGTTCTGACCGCGGGATCGAGCTGGCACGCCGCTGGTGGTGTCCACGCTCTCAACGCGGATCCGAATATTTCCTCGCTGCAGGCCTACACCATCGATCTGCTCAGCCAGATCGAGAAAGAAAGCGGCCAGTCCGTCGGCATGCATATGACCGGCGGCCTGACACTGCCGGCACGCCGGACCGCTGGGAATGGCTGCAATCCGCCTACCGCGTCTATCAGAGCATCGGCATCGAGGATGTCCGGCTCGTGACGCCCGAGGAAGCCGGCGAGATGTGCCCGGTCCTGTCGACCCATGGCATTCTTGGTGGTCTCTGGGCCGACCGCGAAGGTTATGTCGACACCACCGGTACGGTTCTGGCCTATGCCGGCGCGGCAAAGAAGAACGGCGCCACGGTGATCGAGCATAACCGCGTTCTCGAACTCAACCAGACCTCCGAGGGGTGGGACGTGGTGACCGAAAAGGGCACCATCAGCTGCGAGCATGTTGTCAACGCCGCCGGCCTGTGGGCCAAGCAGGTGGGCCGGATGGCCGGCATCGAGCTTCCTGTCTCGCCACTGGCGCACCACTATCTTCTGACCGAGACCATTCCCGAGGTCGAGGCACTCGACAAGGAGCTTCCGCTCGTCGTCGATCTCGAGGGATTCACCTATATGCGGCAGGACCAGAAGGGCATGCTGCTCGGCATCTATGAAATCAACCACCAGCACTGGATGATGGACGGTGCGCCGTGGGATTACGGCATCGAACTGCTGCAGGAGGATGTCGACCGGATCGAAAACGAGCTGACCCTCGGGTTCGAGCGCTATCCGGTGCTGCAGAATGCCGGTGTGCGGAACTGGGTCAATGGCGCCTTCACTTTCTCGCCGGACGGCAACCCGCTGGTCGGTCCGGTGCCCGGCAAGAAGAACTACTGGTCCGCCTGTGCGGTGATGGCTGGCTTCCTGCAGGGGGGCGGCGTCGGCAAGTCGCTTGCCGAATGGATGATCCATGGCGAGCCAGAGGCCGATGTCTATGGCATGGATGTGGCCCGTTACGGCCCGTTCGCCGAAAACAAGGAATATATCAAGCAGACCACCGGCCAGTTCTATTCGCGCCGGTTCGTGATGACCTATCCGAATGAACAGCTTCCTGCCGGCCGGCCGCTGAAGATGGCGCCTGCCCATTCCGACATGGCGGCTGCGGGCGCGGTCTGGGGCAATAGCTGGGACCTCGAGGTGCCACTCTATTTCGCACCGCAGGGATTTGCCGAGACACCGTCGCTGAAGCGCTCAACGCATTCGATATTGTTGGCGGGGAATGCCGCGCGGTTCGCGAAAATGTGGGCCTTCTCGACATTACCGGCTTCTCGCGCTTCGAGGTCAGCGGCCCGAACGCCGAGGCGTGGCTGAACACCGTCTTTGCCACCAAGCTGCCGGCCCCTGGCCGCGCGCGGCTTGCCGTGGCGCTGGGACATGATGGCCGCCTGAAGGGTGATCTGACCCTGTTCAACTGGGGCGACGGCACATGGTGGATCATGGGATCCTACTATCTGCGCCGCTGGCACATGCGCTGGTTCGACGATCACATGCAGGATGGCGTGACCATTCGCGATCTCGGCGAGGAAATGGCCGGCTTCTCGTTGTCAGGTCCGAATTCCAGGGCGGTAATCGAACGTCTGACAGACGGTCCGGTCGGCGACCTGTCCTTCATGGGATGCGGCAATTTCGATATCGGCCTGATCAGGGCCAAGGTCGGGCGCCTGTCGGTGACCGGCGAGGCCGGTTACGAGATCAGCTGCCGGATGGGCGATCACATCGCGCTGCGCCGTATGCTGCTCGAAGCAGGCGCAGACCTCGGGATCAGCGAATATGGTTTCAACGCGCTGCTGTCGCTGCGGCTCGAGAAGAGCTACGGCATCTGGTCAGCCGAATTCACGCAAGGCTACACGCCCGGCATGACCGGCATGGATCGCTGGATCGACTGGAACAAAGAGGCCTTTGTCGGCCGTGAGGCAGCGCTTGCCGAGCGTGACGGCAACGGCCCGGCGCAACGTCTCGTCACCCTCGACGTGGCGGCGGACGGTGCCGATGCCAGCGGCTATGAGCCGGTCTGGTCGTCCGGCAAGAAGGTTGGTTTTGTCACGTCGGGCGGTTATGGCCACACGGTCGGCAAGTCGCTCGCCATGGCGCTGGTCAATGCCGACCTTGCCGAAGTCGGGACCGACCTGACCTCGCATATCGTCGGGGTGGAGCGTGAAGTGAAAGTGATCGCGCCGTCGCCCTATGATCCTGCCGGCGCGGTTATGCGTGGCTGAACAACAGCACCAAGTCTGAAGTGAGGAAGAGTCTATGAGCCAGCAACCTGACGCAATCATTATCGGCACCGGTGTTATCGGCACCGCCGTCGCTTTTGAAATGGCCAAGAGTGGCTGGAAGACGCTGTCGCTCGACCGCAATGCCCAGATCGGCCACGGATCGACCGCTGGTTCATGCGCCATCATCCGCATGCATTACTCGACCTTCGACGGCACCGCCTTTGCCTGGGAAGGCTATCATTACTGGCGTGACTGGAAGGCGTATCTGGGACTGCCCGACGGGCATGCGCTGGCGCAGTTCAAGGAATGCGGCTGCATGGTGATGCGCACAGAGGCCAACGGCAATCTGGACAAGCATCTCGAGAACAGCCGCGACCTTGATATCCCGGTCGAGGAGTGGGACGAGGCGGCCATTCTGGACAAGCTGCCGATCTATTCGCTGGACAGCTTCTCGCCGCCGCGCCGGATCGACGATCCGGAATTCGGCACGGCCAACGGCAACAGGATCGGCGGCGCGCTCTACTGGCCGAACGGTGGCTATGTGACCGACCCGGCCCTGTCGTCGCAGAACCTTGCCGATGCCGCGCGCCAGCACGGCGCGGAATTCCGCCTTGGCGTCGAGGTGGTCGAAATCCTGAAAGAGGACGGCCGCGTCCGCGGTGTGAAGCTGGCTTCCGGCGAGGAGATCCATGCCAAGGTCGTCGTCAATGTCGCCGGCCCGGGATCGGCCCATATCAACGGCCTTGCCGGTGTCACCGATGAAATGACAATCAAGACCCGCCCGCTTCGCCAGGAAGTGGCGCATGTGCCGGCGCCCGAAGGGTTCGATTTCGACAGTCTCGGCATGGTTGTCTCGGACAGCGACATCGCCTGCTACATCCGCCCGGAGCATGGCAACAACATCCTGATCGGAAGCGAGGATCCCGAGTGCGATCCGCATATGTGGACCGAGAATGACCGCGAATATGACGGCGACTTCACCGAGCAGTGGAACAATCAGGTCATGCGCTATGGCCAGCGTGTGCCAAGCCTCGGCATCCCCTCGCAGTCACGCGGTGTGGTCGATCTCTACGATGCCTCGACTGACTGGATTCCGATCTATGACAAATCTTCGCTCGGCGGCTTCTACATGGCCTGCGGGTCAAGCGGCAACCAGTACAAGAACGCCCCGATCGCCGGCAAGATGATGGCAGCGCTCATCGATTATTGCGAGGGCGGGGCTGATCATGATGCCGCGCCGCTGCAATATACGCTTCCCTATATCGGGCGTGATATCGATGTCGGGTTCTATTCGCGCAAGCGCGAGATCAACGAGGAAAGCAGCTTCTCTGTTCTTGGCTGATCAACCGGAGGAGGCATGTCATGCAGGTCGCCGATCTGGCAAATGTGTTTCCGACCGAAACGATGGAGGCCGGCACGGTGCTGTTCGAGCAGGGCGGCACCGACGGTGACGGGTTTATCGTTCAGGTCGGCAAGGTCGAACTGTCGCGTGAGGTAGGCGGTTCGGTCCAGCGCGGGATCTTCGTGGGGGCCGGTGAAATCCTCGGGGTCTACAAGACCCTGTTCGAGAATGACGCGCGCTATTTTACCGGAACGGTCGTCGAGAAATCGCGGATCACCCGTATCCCCGAGCAGGTGCTCAAAGACCGCATCGCTGCCAGTGACCCGTTCATCATCTATTGCATCCGTAACTGGCCCAATCTTGGCGACAGGTTGATTGGCTAGGCGCATTGTTAGAACTTCTGAGTGAAACATGAAAATCCGTCATATTGCATAATAGAACCTGCGATATGGAAAGACGGGCTTTTCATTCTCACTATTTTCAATCTTTCGATATTTCCTGCGCTGTCTAGGCTTAATCCAGTTGGGTTTTGTTTGGGTTGTCTGGATTTACGATGTGTCCCGCTTGGCATTTTCTGCCTTCGCATTTCTACTCTCCTCGTTGGCGTTTTCCGTCCCTTCGTCTGCTGTGCAGGACGAGCTTTGTACCGTCGGTGCAAGCGGTGTTTCAGACGATCTGAGCACCGATACAGATGACAACTATCGATGTTACGTCGATATGCAGGGGGCAAAGGTCACCTTCTATGGCCTTTATCTTTGTGCCGCCGAACCAACGCTGGAAACTTATCGCACAGCATGCGACCCGCTGTTCGAGAGCGATACCGGCCAACTCGTGACATTCGAAAATGGGACCGATGTCGCAATGCCTACAAATGGTGCGCTGTCTCTGTCAGTCGGCACCTACAATTATATGGCAATGCGGATTGGCAGTGAGATCTACAACAAGATGGCGGTCCAGTTCAGCGAGGACAAACGCGGCAAGACCGGCACCGGTCGTTGGTGTTACACGCTAGACAACACCGAATATGTGAAATCCAACAGAGATGTGGATTTTGCGGCGATCGAATGTGGCAGCAGCGCTAACGCCGGTTGGGCCTATGAAAAAGGAGCTTATACATGCTCGGGTGGTGTAATGCTCGCCACCAAAGGCTGGAGCACGAACAGCTTCGGGAAGAGCAGCGTCAGCTACAAGGTCACTCTTGACGACACCCAGCATGATTTTGGCGGCGCGAGTTGTCCAAGCGACACGAGCACGGCGGGCACAGTTGCCGCACGAAATGTCTCATTCCAGCAACTCCGTACCCCGGCCGTCATCTCGCCTTCAACCAGACAGATCAAGTTCTCAATGGGGTTTACCGGTTATGGAATGATCCAGCAGCGTCGCCGCAATAGTGGCGGTCGGTGTAATGTGGCCGGCAATGACTGCGTAGTTACGATGCGGTCCAAGGCTCCTGAATTCATTGTCGATGTGCTGTAGGCGGAGGACCTGACCAATGTTGAAACGCATCATCATTACTGCTTCCGCCCTCAGCCTTCTGACTGTTCCAGTGACTGGCGAGGAAAGCGAAACCGACAAGGTCAAGCAGACGGCCAAGGATGGCATCATCGGACAAATCCAGGGATTTGTGAGTGGCCTTGGAGACAGTTTCGAATCCGACAATATCAAGCATGTTGATCTGTCACTGGTCGAGGAAGACTGGGTGGTTGGAGGTGAGGCGACAGCCGTCATCAAACTCGACGAGACGGACCGGCGCGCCACTTTCACCCAGCTGTCGGCGTCGCGTCTTGACGGACGGTCCACGGCCAATGTCGGTTTGGGCATTCGCCAGCTCTCCGAAACCGAGGAAGAAATCTATGGCGGCAATGTCTTTTACGACCATGAATTCAGCGCTGGACATGCACGGTTCGGCATCGGGCTTGAATATCTGACCTCAAGCGGCAGCCTCCGCGCCAATCATTACATGCGGGCTTCGGGAGAAAAAACCTACAAGGGCGTGAAGGAAAAGGCGCTGAACGGCACTGATCTGAAATATTCCTACGCGTTCGACACCCTTTACAAGCCGGTCATCTCATACCGGGCCTTTCGCTGGAAAGGCGATGGCGGCTACAAGGTCAAGGGGCGCGAGGCGGGAGTCACGCTGTCATTCAGCGAGCGTCTGTCGCTGACGCTGTCAAATCGGGACGATGACAAATCAAAGGCCGACAACAAGGCGAGGCTGACCTACAGCGTAAAGCTGTCAGGCAACCGCGCGGACAGGGCGGCCGACAGCAGTTCGTCTTCAATGCGGCACATGCTGTATACGCCCGTGCAGCGAGAGAACCGGATCCGCAAGTCGAAAATCGTCCTTGGGCTTGTCATGAGCACCTTCTAAGGCGCCAGGCACGCCACCGTCATACCACTGGCATAGCTTCCCGTCTCCTGCGCTCGGGTTTGCCCCGGCCCGTTTTTAAGTTAGAGTTTTCTAATGTGCAGCGGCATTGCCGCTGCCGGTGCCGGTTTTATGGCGCCACGCCCCGCACCGACCGGCGACAGACCGGGTGGCAAAAGACCTGGTGGCGGGAAGGTTTTGAAGACAAGACAAGTTCAACGAAGTTGATTTAGGGGAGAGAACCATGGCGAATCTGTACAAGAAATCCTTTGATGACGCGGACGAGGTCAAGTCTCCGCCAAAGGCGCATGTCGAGGTGGTCAAGCTCGGCAACATGAATGCCTCGCGGCTTGTCCTGCAGCCGGGATGGCGCTGGTCCGAATGTATCAAGCCGGTGGTCGGCGGCGACAGCTGTCAGGCAGGCCATGTCGGTGTGATCGTCGCGGGCCAGATGACCTGCATCCATGACGATGGCAGCGAGATCACTGTGAAGGCGGGCGACGCCTATTATTTCGCCCCGGGCCATGATGGCTGGGTCGATGGCGACGAGCCTTGCATCATGTATGAGATCGTCGAGACCGGTAAGGATTTCGGTCCCTGGAGATCAGCCTGAGGCGAGGCGGCGCAAGACCGCCAGTCTGAAAACTGCGTAACATATGGCCGTGCCGGAGATATCCGGCGCGGCCCTGTTTTTTTTTCATATGTCAGTCGTAGAGCGGCAGCACGGCCTGCATTGACGGCCGCGTGCGCATCAGCGCGTCATGCGCCTCCAGCTTTGGAAAATCGGCCAGTCTCACGCCGTCATCACCAAGCCATCTGGTGATCAGCGCCAGATAGGGATCGCAGATCGAATAGCTTTCGCCGAGCACCCATGGCCCCTTGAAATAATGCTCCTCGATCATGCCGGCATACATCGCCATGTTGCTTGTCACCTTGGCTGTCATGGCGGCATGGGCTGCCGGGTCATCGGCCCATCTGGCGCCCCGGTGCTTGTGCGCATGGGCGACATGCACGGTAGAGGCAAGAAACATATTGAAGGCCTGGGCGCGCGCCAGTGCAAAGGGATCGGTCGGCGCCAGCCCGGCCTGCGGGTGGGTCTGTGCGATATAGAGAAGGATGGCCGGATTCTCGGTCAGGATCCCGTCCGGCGTGACGAGGGCAGGGACGCGCCCCTTGGGATTGATCGCCAGAAATTCGGGCCCGTTCTGCTCGCCGGTGGCGAAATCGATGTGTCGCGCCTCGAACGCGGCGCCGGCGTCATGCAACAGGATGTGCGGTGCATAGGCGCAGGATTTGCGAGAGTAATAAAGAGCAAGCATCGGGGCCTCCTGACAGATGTCAGCTTTGCAGCACGCGCCGCATCATTGGCAGATAATGGTCCAGCGGCGGTACATCGAGGCCCGCCACCTTGCCCTTGTCGTCACAGCGCCTGACCAGCAGGATCTGGTCTAGATAGGGGTTTTCCTCGAAAGCGGCGCGTTCATCGGCATTCATCGGGCCGCCCTGAAGTTTCAGCGAATGCACCGAGGCGTCGGACAACCCGTCGTGATAGGCGCTGTCTACAGCGCAGAGATAGCGTTTGGCATCGACATGGTTCTTCACCGCCTCGACCACAAGCGGCGGGAATGCCCCCTCGAGAATGCGTGCCCCGGCATGTTCATGGAACCTGTCCTTGGTGTCCTCCATGGTGAAGGACCCGTGCTCCGAGGTGAAATGGCCGATGTCATGGACCAGCGCGGCAACGATGGTGGTCTCGTCGGCGCCCGCCTCGGCGGCGAAATGCGCTGCCTGCAGCATATGTTCCGAAATGGTCACCGGCTCGCCAAGATATTCCTCGTCACCCTGGTTGGTGAAGATATCGACGATGGTGGTGATCACCTCTTCGGTAGTGCTGTTCATGATTGTGCCCTTTGCTCACTGATCATGGACGCCAGTTTGGATTTCATGCCGTCCTTGTCCGGATAACAGCCCTGAAGCCAGCGTGTGCCGTCCCCGCTATATCCCTTGCGGGCGTGAAGCACCCGTGTGTTGTCGACGATGAAGGACTCGCCCGGCTGCAGCTTGAAGGCGACCTGCATCTGCGGGTCGTCCACCAGTTCGCCAAGCCGCCGGTAGGCCCGGTAATAGGCATTCATCTTGTCGAAGGGGATGTCGGTAAAGGCAGCGGCGGAACGGTTGTTGAACCGCACGCCTGTCAGCTCGCCATCCGGCGTGCATTCCAGCATCGGACGCCGGGAATGCAGGGCGACGCCCTTCGAGCCCTCATAGGAGAATGTGGCGCAGTGCTGGCTCAACAGCTCGAAATCCTCGGGGTTCTCTTCATGCAGCCGACGCGCGCAGGCAAAGCCGTCAACAACGATGCTGTCACCGCCCTCGGCAGAGTTTTCAAGGCAATACAGGATTTGCATGGTCGGGACCGGATCACGGTAGGGGTTGTCGGTATGCGCCTGCAGGCCAAGGCCCGTATAGGCGAGATTGACCGGGTTTACCTCGGTCCTGACCTCGAACCATTTGCCGTAATTCGTCTCCCGCACATAACCGAACAGCGATGCCACATCCAGCAGCGCGCCGCTCTCGACCGGACCGTCGGTGACCTTGGCCACGCCAAAGCGGTTCAGCCCCTGCAGCCAGTCGAGCAGCACGGCCGGGTCATCATGCAGTGCGCCGAAATCCGCGCAGGGCATGGCGTTGCCAAGGCGCTGGTCCCAGGTCTCCACATCGGGAGCCAGCCGGAAGCCGCCTGTCGTGGATGCCGTGTCATAGCTGTGCGCGGCAAGCCAGTCGGGTTCAAAGGCGATGTCCTGATCGCGGTCGGAAAAACGGACCATCACCTTGCCGCCTGCAAGCTCTGCCGAGCGGATCGCCAGATCATCAGGGATGTCGGTGATGCTGATCAGCCGCTGGCCGTTCTGGGGTGACCTGGTGTCGGCATCGGGCGCGTTGTCCCGCAGCCAGACCGCGTGGAACCGCATATCGTGATCGCCGCCATTGGCACAGACAAGAACGTCACCTTTCTCGGCGACAGTAACGGAGGTAATCATGCTGGGTCTCCGTGAGTGACAGTTTCAAAAAACCGTATCACGAATTTTGCCGGTTGATCCATGCGTGGTGTGCCAATTATTCCCGGTCTGGTGCCGCCGGCAGACTGTCGTAATCATCACGGGCATCCTGCAGGAACGGATAGTGCGCGCGGGCGTGATCAAGCGTCGCCCGTGACAGGGTCCAGCGAGCAAATGTCTCGTCTGTGCCCAGTCTTTGAAGTGGCACGGTTTCGTCCATCCACGGTTCGATCAGAACGGATTCGCCAAAATCGGCGCCGGCCCGGTTCACGCTGGCGAAATAGACCTGATTTTCAACAGCTCTGGTGGTGGCGAAAGCATGCCATGTGTGAAAGGTCTCATCCCGGCAGAAGGCTGTGGGGTGGAGGATTACATCGACCCCGTGCCGGCGCGCCAGGTTGCGCGACAATTCCGGAATGCGGATGTCGTAACAGATGATGGTCCCGAAGGTGAAGCCGCCCGCTTCGAACACCAGCAAGTGGTCGCCTCTTGTGAAATAGTCTTTTTCTGTGGAATCACCGAACTGCGCGATGTGAAGCTTGTCGTAATGCCCGGCAATGCTGCCATCAGCCCCGATCAGTGTCTGGGTGATATAGTGAGTGATATAGGCCGCGCCTGCCGGGTCCTGCGGATCGCCCCGGCGTGCCATACCGGCGAGGACTGGGGTCCGATGCGTCATCGCCACCTGGCGAAGCCTGGCGACCGTCGGGCTGTCCTCCAGAGGTTCGGCCATCTCGTCGATCCGGTCGAAGCAGGAACGGGCATATTCGAGGGTGCCAAGTTCGGGCAGAACGACAAGATCGACCGGCCCGCCGGCGGTCAGCTCAGCGTCGATGGCGGCCGCGACGCGGTCTGTATGCGCGTCCCGTTCGGCGGCGGTGGTCATGGCCGGGACATTGATCTGACAGGCCAGCAGGGTCACGCTTTCATTCAATTCAGCCATCCTGTCCTGCCCATGCTTTCAAAGTGAGCGCCGATGCGCCCTGATCCTGCAGGGCTTTTCTTGCTAGGGGGTTCGCGGAAAACAGTTTCGCAAGGTCGCTTTGGCACATGAGTCCAGATAGGCAGTGGCCCTCTGCCTGTCCGCCTGGCTGATGACTCTTTCCAGCTTGCCAAGGTTCTGGCGTGCGCCGGGGGCGTTCCGGCGTTCAGCTATGGTCCACCAGAAATGAGCCTTTGCATGATCGGCGTCCGGGTTTGCCTTGTCGAAATAGACATTGCCAAGCTGAACAGGCGCTGCCGCATGTCCGTTCAGTGCGGCTTCCCGCAGGTAGTGTATGGCATTGTCGAAATCACGTTCGATGCCACGGCCCTGATCAAACGCGAGGCCCGCCGCATATTGCCCGAGCATATGGCCGGATTCTGCTGCCGCGAGAAACCAGAGCAGGGCTTCACGGTCGTCCTGCTCCACACCGGCACCCCTGCGGTGCATTACCCCTATCGTGTATTGCGCGCGCGGGTCGCCATTGGCGGCATAGAGGCTGATATAATACAGCGCCTCGTCGAACCTGCCGTCCTCCAGCGCGCGGAAACCGCGTTCATAATCATCTGCACCGGCTCTGCCGGCCACGCCGGCGGCGAGGCTGAACAGCAGCGTAATACCGGCAATGACGGAGATAATGGGTCTGGGGAGCGTGATCATGGAAACCTTCACCATGTTGGCGAGCAAGACGTTGCTGTTTTCTCAATCCTGAGCTTCCACCATACCATAAATGTGCGACGGCACGGCACATGAGTGCGGCCAGCAGTCTGCACAGGAATTTACTGGGGGTAATGGTGCCCAGGAGAAGTGATGGTTCTCAGCACAGGCACCAACCAACAGCTGTAATCTTTGCTACGCTTAGAATCTCATTTGCACTGACACTCGTCAACGCAGTGTTTTGGTCTACCCAGTGGTCTACCCAAATGATGTCACACCAAGATGAGCATTGTGGCTGCCATCAAAATGTCACTCAGTGACAATTTCATGAGCCGGGGCCTGAACCACCCCCGGTGCATACGTATATATACATCAGGCATACACGGCTGATTACACAGATAGTGATGGGAGAGTGGTAACGTCACTATCAATTGCCCTTTGCATTGTCAATCCAATGGGTCACTGATATGGGCAACTACAATGCATCACAGACATGCCCTGTATAATTCTAGGAGTGTCACTGACGGAAGCGTTAGCCACTTGCAGAATTTCCAGCACAGCTACACATGCAATGCTAAGCAGGCTGTATGAGTCTTACAGAGGCTTTGTGTCTTGATGGTATCCTAGGATCATATCGCTGTTAAAAGTACGATTTTAAGCGGTTCACTCTCAGTGACTTCTTAATGAAGGAAAGAAGTTAATGACCGTTAGGGAATTAACTTTCAAGCATTGCACAATGCCTACAAATCCCATGAATTGATGCCATAGTTCTTTTACTATATAATATAGTAGTATTCATGCGTACTCAAATTCCTTGCGGGGCCTGATTATCTCTTATTTTTGTTACTGTCTGATCAATCAAGATATTGCTGCGAAAGAAATTCGTGCGGCTGAAATCGATTTTAAGTCGACCTTAATGCGTTTCGTTCGTGATTAATACAGAAAGGAGCAACAACTATGGAGATAGAGCCAAAGTATTTTGACCATCCTGACAAAGCAATTAGATGCATTGAATGGCATGCCATCCGCAATTGCATGTTCAACAGAGATGACAGACTTATCAGCCGGCGTTTCCCGCAATTTGATCCAGATTGGGTCTATTGGCGGGAAGCGTATAGTCAGAAAGCCAAACCTGCTCAGAAAGCGTTAATGCAAGCCATCAACGACGGAACACATAAGACACTTGATGAATGCTATGATGCAATTGACGCCCTATTAAAGCCGCGTGCCAGAGGCAAAGCGCTTAAGGACAAGAAGGCCCGCACAGCGCAGGCAGCTTATCAAAGAGAACGGATTGGCGATGCATTCATCGAAAATGAGGCATTGATGGCTGCTGCACGGAAATGTGCGTTTGAACTGTCAGAAGCATTAGCAACGAGTAATGACGTAGCTGCTAAAGCCGCCGAATTAGAAATTGAACACTCTGGCGATAATCCACTAAGTGCTTCACAACGAGAGACGCTGATCACTTTCCTTCAACAGAAAATCGACAAGCACCTGAAGCCGGACACGATTGAGGCAAAGATTCTCGATGAGGATGACAAAAACCTTTACTTCATGTGGGGAAAGATAAAGCGTCTCTGCCCTAAAGGTGACACCATCGCTTGGCCAACAGCCAAAGCTGCTAAAGAAGCGCATTGTTCGAAAGCGGACGTCAAACCAATCATGAACAGATTGGTGACGATTGGAGCCATAACAAAGCTTCAAGAAGGTAAATCTGGCGCAAATTCAAAGCGCGCGGCTCTTTATCGCAGAGAAGTATGATTAAGGCATTATCGCCTCAATTCCGCACATAGCTGCCAAGATCAAAACCAATTCCTGCCCAATCAAAGCGGCAATCTGTTGTCAGTTTCTTGATGATGGAGGTTGGTAATGGCAACGGCAGCGAGGTGGACCCTCTACTCAATCGCGACACTGGTCGCGTACATCATGCTGATAGCAGCAGCAAACACCGCATCGGCAGCACCTGCCATAGGTGAGATAAGAGCGTTAATCAAAGATATCGTTTATGAGGCATATCCACAGTGTGTCGTTAATAAACGACAGACTGAAGGCGATGTTTGTGGTGCTAGACCGTTTCTCAGTGCATCTCGATGATGAACTCAACGCCCTCTACAAGGATGTGATGGCTAAGTTCCGTCTGTTTGATGTGAAGCAAAGCATGATCCGTGATGTGCAGCGCAAATGGATCAAATACCGCGATCAGGAATGCCTCTATGTGGACTCTACTGATGGCACCATCTCTGACACTCCATGTGTCATGGAGAGCATTGGCTTGTCGATCCACTACCTAACTAGGCTCAAGCAGATCCAATTCGACAAAGACGGACTGCAAGAGATAGATCGCGTCATTGCCGATTATGATGCTGCTGTTTCTTTGTAGCTTCTGTTGTCCAGTTGTGTACCGACGGGCATTTGAAATTGCTTGAAATGCTGAATGAGGTCGAAGGATGGCTGAAATAGAGACTGCCAAGTTGATCAGTTATGTGAAGATCGATTTTTCGACTGAGGCCGAATTGGAACTTTACATAAATATGTTCGAAAAAGAAGGCGAAGGCTTCTGGCTGCAGCTTAAGGAAATTGGATTGCTGCGATGGCGTGTGAACAGAGTTTGGAACAAAAGAGGTGGTTTCGAATTATCTCAGATCTTTGAATACAAGGACGAAAACTCATTCATTAAGGGGCAGGAATTGTTGGGATATATTCTTGAAAGAAAGAAGGACTTCCTTGGAAAGATGAATTTCAAACGAACTGCTTTTAGAAACATCAATATCTTCGACTATTACGAATGAAGATCCAGCCAATAATCCAAATTACAGTGCGATTCAATTCCAATTAAGGGGACCATGCTTTGGCCAAGATCCACATTCAATTCACTCTATTTTCAGCTTTCTATTCCCCTCTGATTTCCACCATGACCGGAAACTTTCTGTCTGAAGAGGGTTTTGACTATGAGTGGAGTGTTGCTGAGCCCGGGCGTGTCCGCACTGGAGGCGCTTGCAGCCGGAACTGCCCAAGTCGTGCAATCTACGATCAGCCAAGGTTTTTCGTCCTTGGAAAAGGGTGATCCACCCACTGCACGGCATTTCGCACTGATCAACAATATGGATGGATTTTTCATTACTGGTCGTGATCGTGACAACCACTTCAACTGGGCATCACTGGAAGGGTCTGAAGTGCTTGTGCATCACAGTGGTCAGCCGATGACGATGTTCAAATATGCATGCCAGAAAGCGGGCATTGATATCTCCAAAATCAAGATCATTGATGCAGGCAACGCCAAGGAAATGGATGCCGCCTTTCGTGACGGGCAAGGTCAGTACATCCATCAGCAGGGGCCGGCCCCTCAACAGCTTGAGGCTGATGGTGTGGGCCACATAGCA
Source organism: Alphaproteobacteria bacterium (assembly GCA_038144055.1). Lineage (GTDB taxonomy): Bacteria > Pseudomonadota > Alphaproteobacteria > Puniceispirillales > Puniceispirillaceae > UBA8309. The sequence continues at coordinate 294,671 of JAYQNB010000005.1, forward strand.
GCGGCACTTGGCCCCCATGGTAGGCCCCTGTGCATTTTCAAGCGTTGCTGCCATGCCTGATTGGTTGCAATCTGATGATGGCAGGGCGTTCCTCAGTGCGTATGCTCGTGCACGTCAATATATGGCATCAACACCTGCTGCGGACATAGCATCCGCGCAGAGATCGCTTTTTCCCGGGATAAATGAGGCGGTGTTAACGCAATGTATTCACGCCTACCAGGAAATGGGGTGCTGGCCGCCTGAAATGGCCATTTCCGAAGAAGGCTACAACACGATGCTTGATATATTTGCCTTTGATCAGAAAATCACCAAGCGACACGCTTATGATGCCATCTGTTATAGGTTTGTCTGAACGGCACTAATCTGTGTTGACCACTCTCCAACACCTATCCGTGTAACACCCCAACGACATAATACGTACACACCCCCCATGGCCCATGCATGGGCTAGGTGTTGTGGATTTTGAGGCATCACATGGATGATTGTGTTGCAGCGTGGTATTCAACTTGTAGGTAAATTGACTGAAGTTCCTACCTTCAGACACTCTGAAAGTATCCAAATCAATTAATGAGAGGATTAAAGTTTAATCATGGCATCCAAAAAACTCGCCTCTATTGTTTTCGGCCTCGCACTCACTTTTGTTGGGAGGCTGCGCTTGGTGGGTTTTACAATTCCAATACCAGCGAAAACAACATGAGGACTGCGACAGGCTACTCTGGAAATGGTGTAGTGGCTTGGGGCTTGTATGAAATATTCGATTTAAATGACGACGGTTTCGATGACCTCGTCTTTGGCGCTGCCATTAACGATGAAAAGACCAACTTCCATAGCCCAACAGAGTTTGTGAAGCCCGTCATATTTTTTTGGGACACAAACAGTAACAGCTACAAAATTGATAAGGCTGTTCAAGACAAACTGCCAGAGATGCATTGGCCTCGTCGGGCCATCGGATCAAAAAACCCCTGACCAACGAAGTTGAACTGTTCATTGCAGATCATGGCCTAGACGGAGGCCATGCACCGAATTGTGGCGCACCAAATAAACTCATCAGATTTGATGGAGGCAAAGTTTCCAGTGTTACTGTTCCACATGATGTGTACGACTATTCCCATGGCATTGCATCCGCCGACCTTAATGAAGACGGCCGACTGGATCACATTGTGGTCAACAGCCCTTTCATAAAACGTGATAAATGCGGCAAGGGTAAATTCTCAAATGACAGCTATTTGTTGCTGTCTGAAGGCACAGAAGGCTTCAAACGGAAGAAAATTGAATTCAAAAGCAACTCGTTCGGGAGAAAACCCTACTACGATGCCGCTAGTGTTATCGAGATTGACGGTACCCTTCATTTTGTAGGAGGACGAGGCTCATACCCAAAGATCAAGCCAGGCATTGACATCTTTGAGATCAATCTCAACGGCAGGTTCACCCCAAAGCAGTTTATTCCTGCTCCAAAAATCATGAAACGTGAGCCTAGCTACAGCGAAGTGGTAGTTGATACCAAGGGACCGCTGGCTTTGTTTGCTGCACTCGCCGAAACGGACATGAATTGGAGAGGCAGGTTCATACAAAGACTGGAATGGAATGGCACTGAGTTTGTTGATGCCAGTGAGAAAGTGCAGCAGATAAATCCACAGAGGCAAGAGGGTGAGACTATGCCAGATTGGTGCACACTTCTGTCTTTCGTTGAGTGGAATGGCGCCGATTACATCACGTGCAGCAGTTTTTCACCTTTCCTGCAAGGTAGGCCCAAAATCTATATGCGTGACGGCGAAAAGGTCATCGGCATTCCTAATGACAAGAAATCTGCTTCTTTTCACGAATGGACCAACAGAGAAATTAACCCAGTTAGGCATGGCAGCGAGACAAAACTTGTTGCATGGGATTTCCAGCCTGCCAAACACCCTGTCAAAGGTGAGGCTTATGAGGGTATCCTTATCAACGTCATTGGTTATAGGCCCTGAACTAACCTGGTTACCTATCCTGTAACCCAATCTGTGTAAGAGCCTGTGTATATATACGTATGCACCGGGGGTGGTTCAGGCCCCGGCTCATGAAATTGTCACTGAGTGACATTTTGATGGCAGCCACAATGCTCATCTTGGTGTGACATCATTTGGGTAGACCACTGGGTAGACCAAAACCCTGCGTTGACGAGTGTCAGTGCAAATGAGATTCTAAGCGTAGCAAAGATTACAGCAGTTGGTTGGTGCCTGTGCTGAGAACCATCACTTCTCCTGGGCACCACTCACCATCACAATTGATGTGCTAACACGCTGTAATCGAAGCATTGTTGTTGTTTCGATGAAGGTGCATTCTAATGAGCCATGCGAACAATTATGTGAACTGCATGCTTATCGATTTTGCCTCAGAGAATGATTTGGAACTCTATCTGAAGTCTCGTGACGAAATCATGACGTCAGAATTATATGACCGCCTCGCAGCAGCAGGACTTAAGCGACAGGTTGTGTCCAAGGTCTGGAACAAGGACCAGTTCAGGCTATCTGTGGTTTTTGAATATAATTCCAAAGATGCCTTGGAGAAATGTCGGGAAATATTTGGTGAATTGGAACGTTCAGAGTTCATGAACAAGTTTGCGGTCAAGTTCCAAAACAACCGCGGTATAGTTGTTTCAGAGTTTGAAGCGTAACTGACCATAACGTTTACGAGGATTTGTGATGAGTGATGCAGTCATAACAAGCTACACGCTTATTGACTTCCCCACTGAGAGTGACCTGACCGCGTTCTTTGTTTTTGTTGAACAGAATTATGACCAGCTGGCAAGTGACCTTCGCGACAATGGGATGGTGAAATTCTACATCACGCGCGTATTCAATAAGGATGGAAAATTCACAGTCGGCAATTGGTTGGAATATAAAAATCAGGACGCATACGCGGCTTGTGACCAAATCTGGAAGACCTTTATGAATGAAGTATATAGCCGTAACACGAGTGTTACCGCTAAAATCGCGCCACACCGTGGTATCGTCCAGTACGATTACAGCTAATATTCAGCTGGCAAATACACTCTGGGATATTCGGGCTAGCTATATAGCCAGCATTGCTGCACCGTTTCTCTCAATTAATGAATAGAATGACTATGCCTTCGCTGGCCAAACTAGCCCCACAGTTAGGTTTGCCCAGCTGAAAACGACCCATTTCAACTCATCAAGGAGAGCAAGATGTTTACCACGTTTACTGACTGGGAATTTGATGGAAACGTTGAGGCTGCAACTCAGAACGCTAAGAACTTTTGGCCAGACATGAAAGCTGCTGGCGCTGTGAGTATGCGCGCGACAGTAACTGGCCCAAATTCAATCAGAACAATGACACTCTGGAGCAGTAAAGAAGAAGTCGAGGCGAATTTGGACAAGATTAGAGCAGCAGCTGGTTCAGCTGTGGGAATGTCCGTAACTGGGGCGATGCAGGGAAATGTGGTCCTTGAACTCGACTAAATGATATCTTTGAGGTGGGCATGTAATTGGCCCACCTCAAACCCCTCTCCATAGCTTTCACCAACCTTTCCAGACGACCATCCACCTATCTAGTCAATTATCTCAGATGGGCAGCTGGCGGCTCTCAGGCGGTCACGCATGGCATGTCTGAAGCCAACGACAGTGAGGTAAACAAAAAATGACGGCCTCATGGCCGTCACTTTGCATATTCGGTTCTATTTTCTGGCGTTCAGTGAGTGCGTTACTTCACACTAGTTGGTTCGCCCCAACAAACCCTCAGTTCTCCTGCCGCCCAGTTTATCATCGCGGCCTCAAACTTGCTTCCTTCAGTCCGTTCCGGGATTTGCAGATATGCACCAAAATGCTCTGGGCTTTCCCATGTCTCCCAAAGATGGAAACAGGTGCTGCCGTCCTCAGCCGTTGAAATCATCCATTCAGCAGAGATGAAGCCCGGCTGCTTTTGTGTCAACGCGAAGCCTTCGTCAGAATTGGCGAGATTAGCAAAGTCTTCGGCATGTTCTGGCTTCAGAGGAAGTTCAATATATGCAGTCTTGGACATCTTTCTCTCCTTTGTCGGCAGTTTGATTTCTTTGGCTCATAACCACTAGAGCATCAAACATGTCTGTTGCGTTAATATTAAGGAGCATTCGTTTCTGATTGGCAGATTTATGGTGAATAGGAATCATTCCTCTGTGAGTGCAATTGTTACTAGCTTCAATGAATAGCCATACAAAACAGTGAGCATGCATACGGCTAACGCTGGTCCCATCTTTTCAACGTCTCCCCAAACGAAAGAAGGCGTTCCAGTAATGGCAATCAAACCCACAACTGTGCCAAGCCATCCGAAATAAACAGCACCCTGACCAAAGTTCTGGAGATGATTTTCTGGCTTGTTCTTCATGACCAAAAAACCAATTGCCCCGCCAAGGACGAATAAGAAACTGAGAATATCGAAGTACAAATGGATTCGAACCGTTGCCGCAGCACCGACTAAGGTTCCCAAACAGATTGCCAGACCTAAAAACTTCATAACATCCACCCTTGGTTTTGATTAAGCGGCAAGCGTGTCATCCATTGGGCGGTCTGTAAAACTGAATACCCCTCTCCATAGCCTTCACCGACCTTTCCTGATGACCATCCACCTATTTGGTCAATCATCTCTGATGGGCAGCTAACGGCTCTCAGGCGGTCTCTGCAGGGCATGTCTGAAGCCATGGATGACGATGTCATTGCGGAAGTTCGCATGAAGCCACTTGTTCAGCGCATTGGATGCTGAGTTGGCATTACAGCGGGTATTGTCAGTGTACCTTGGGAAGGCAAAGCATGAAGACGCATTTGACTTAATGCGCTGTGCTGCCCATAGCGATGCACCTACCAGCGGTATTTGCCTATGACTTCCTTTGGTCTTCAATGAACGCCATGGGTGAGGCTTGATATCCACGTATGGGATGTCTTCATCCAGCTTTATGTCATCTACGTGCAGACCTGCTGCCTCAGCCAGTCTCATGCCTGTGTCTGATATGAGTGCAATCAGCCAGCGCATGTCATCATCATGCTCCATGCATGACTGCTGTATCTGCCTGATTGTCTCTACTGGTATGGAGACACGCTTCTTGCTCTCTGCCTCTGGCATATAAATGGCAGCAAAGGCATTGCGGATATCCAACCCATGCTCTGCTATCGCCAGATTGATGACTGCCTTCACAGTCGTGAAGATACGCCTGACTGATAGTACGGATAGCCCTCTATCAATCAGCGCATCACGCACCTTGCCAGCATCGACTGTGGAGTAATCACACAGCGGTCTGTCACCAAGCTGGTCTATGACCACGCCAGCATTACGCAGTGCTGCCTGATGGAACGTCTTGGCCTTACCAATGCCCTTTAGCTGCAGATACTGGCTAACGGCCTCTGACAGCAGCGGCGCAGTCTGCTGCTTCACATCATCAATAAGCACATTGCCTAGCCCCATCGCATCAAGGCGCATGGGAAGCCAGCGTTCATCTAATCGCTGGCAGATGACTTGAGAGTATTTGAGAGCCTTGGCACGGCTACGAGTATTCAGCGCAAGCACGATGCGCTGCTTACCATGCAATGGCTGCACTTCCTTCGGCACACGGCGGGAGAAGTAGTAGAAGCCACGCTTCTGGTAAATATACGTGCTGAAATGGTCTACCATATGGTCTACCCACACCTTCATCGAAACAACAACAATGCTTCGATTACAGCGTGTTAGCACATCAATTGTGATGGTGAGTGGTGCCCAGGAGAAGGGTTCGACGCCCTACTCAGGGCCATTTAAGACCTGACTTCCAATCTATTCAGTATCTTAGCCGATCAGCACCTGTCAGCCAACGCCCTATTTTGGATAACAGTCTGGATAACAGCCTTGGACCACGGTCCAAGGGCCAAGGTCCAAGCACATAGGTCCGTGGTCCACGAACCTTGAGCCGCGGATCTTGGACAGCGTCTCGAGGTTAAAGCTTCGCGGCTCCCGTCTCGTGGACGCTGAACCGGGATTACTGAAGTTGGTTGCTAGGTCTGGATCGAATTGGGTTGAGGGGGTGGCTGGTTGCTGATTCTCAACTTGATTAGTGGTAAGCTATGACTTGGTGATGTTGGCAGTACCATATTTCAATGCACTTGGACGTAACGGCATGGCAGATAAGCAACGTCGTATCCAGAAACTCATTTTATCAATTATCTCCTATCTGCGGGTCCACAGAGGTGCCGCGCGTGGCATCGATCTGACACTGAACAAGCTTGCTACTATAGACCTGTCTGACAGGAGCTTCATTGATGCGCCACCCCAAGGAACTCGGCACGATGAAGTCTTGAAGAACGCTATTGCAAGGATTGCCGCCCCGGAATTGCAGGAAATCGCAAATTGTCTGAAAGCGTCAAAGATGATTTAGTCTGGCGCGAGGACAACGCCCAATTCTACCCACTCGGCGCCGATCTGGGAGAGGGGTACAAGAAGTGCAACCTGCATAGTCTGTTGATTGGGCGGGACGCATGCGGGCATCACCATCCCGATTTCAGCCTTGGCATTTTTATGCTGGGTCCACGGACGCTGTATCGCGACCACAACCACGACGCGCCAGAGCTGTACCTGAACCTGTCCGAGAAATCTGGTTGGCGGTTTGGTACTCGTGACTGGCAGGATTATCCAGCTGGATCACTCATCTGGAACGCGGCGGGCGATCCCCACGCCACCCGGGTCTATGACCAGCCATTCATCTCCGTCTTTGTCTGGCTCGAGAACGAATTCACCCTGCAATGTAATCCACTTCGACGATTGGGCAGAGATCGAACAAGATCTTGCCAAACAGTCCAGTTGAGGTCTCCAAACATGATTTCATTAAACACACCGAGGGTGTTGCTTTATTGAGCTGAATGCCCCGCCAGTGAACGCTCTTGGCCTGAAGATGCGGCAGGCGCTTTCCTCGGCCATTCAAGTTGGACGCCGATGAACAAGTCAAAGCTATTGTTCTATGCTCGGCTCTGCCGCTTTTTGCGGCGGCGCTGATATCGTTGAGTTCCGCACCGGAGCCCTTTGGGACAAGCCGGACCTGCCGGACCTGTGTAACGATTGAAACCAGCAAGAAACCTATTATCGCTGCGATTGCAGGCCCTGCGATAGGTGGTGCCCTGGAGATAGCACTGGCCTGTGATTACCGTGTTGCAACGCGGATGCAGTGATGGGCCTACCTGAGATCAAACTGGGGCTGCTGCCTGGTGCCGGAGGCACCCAGCGACTACCCCGGATTGCCGGGCTGGAAGCGGCAACGCAAATGATCCTCTCGGGTGATCCCGTAAAAGGCGAATATGCCCTGTCTTGTGGGCTGGTCGACGCACTATTTGAGAACGACCAGGGATTTTTGCGCGCATGTTCTGGGTTTCGCCACCCGTGTCAGCCATGAGGGCGATCCGAAACGCAGTTGCGCGGATATGACCGTCACACACCCTGATCCAAAGGGATATCTAACGAGTTTCCGAGACCAGATAGCGCACAGGTCCAAAAACCTTATTGCCCCTGAACGATGCTTGGTGTCCATCGAGGCCGCGTGCGAATTGCCGCTGTCCGAGGGGTTGGCACAAGAGAAGGCAGGTTTCGCTGAACTACTCGGACACACCTCAATCGCGCGCGGGCCGGCATCTGTTCTTTGCAGAGCGTGAATGCACCAAGGTTCCGGGCGTTGTCCGCGCAGATCGACCACGGGATATTACATCGGTTGCCGTGATCGGCGCAGGGACAATGGGGAGCGGCATTGCCATCACCTTTCTACAGGCTGGATATCCAGTCACGATCCTAGAAAATACGCAAACAGCGCTGGAACAGGGGCTGGGTCAGGTTAGGGAACATTTCCAGCGTGCGGCTCAAAAAGGGCGGCTCAGGGCCGATCAGGCAGAGGCAATCTCCGCCAACGCGACCGGGACGCTCAGCTACGGCGACATCGTAGAAGCCGACCTGTCATTGAAGCGGCGTTTGAAAACATGAATGTCAAACGCCAGATTTTCGAAGCGTTGGGCCAGCACGCCAAACCCGGCGCGATATTGGCTTCAAAAACACATCGACGTTGGATCTTGATGAAATCGCCGCGGCCACGTCCCGCCCGGAGGATGTGATTGGTCTCCATTTCTTCAGCCCGGCTAATATAATGCGCTTGCTGGAGGTGGTGCGTGGCGCCAAGACCGCTCCTGATGTCATTGCAACGGCAGTCACGGTTGCAAAGAAAATCCGAAAGCTCCCTGTCACGGTTGGCGTGTGCTACGGCTTTGTAGGGAACCGTATGCTGGAGCCATATTTTCGCGAAGGGTCCCGTCTGCTTCTGGAGGGGCGACGCCGAAACAGGTTGATGACGTCCTTGAGAACTTCGGTATGGCCATGGGCATTCACGCGATGGCAGATCTGGCCGGGGTCGATGTGGGCGCCCGCGTGCGTCAGGAGCGGCGCAGTGAAATCGCACATGATCCGACATACCAAGCTGTGCAGGACAGGTTGTTTGAATCCAGGGCCGACTGGGCCAGAAAACCGGGCGAGGAAGCTATGTCTACGAGGGGCGGACACGGGCCGAAGACCCTGAGATTGTTCAAATCAGTGCCCATTTGGCGGACTTGCATGGCGTGAAGCGCAGGGAAATCGACGATCAGGAAATCCTTGAGCGTTGTCTGTATCCCCTGATCAACGAGGGTTTTTTGATCCTTAAAGAGGGCATTGCGATGCGTCCGGGCGATTGCGACCTGATCTGGGTCAATGGCTATGGCTTTCCAAACTGGCGTGGCGGCCCGATGCACTATGCTGACGAGATTGGATTAAGTCAGATTTTAGAACGCATGACCCACTATCGGCACTCGCTAGGTGCCTATGGTGAGATGTGGTTCACGCCTGCGCCTTTGCTGGAACAACTTGCAACCTTGCGCGTGACACTTGGCGCACATTTTGATGCCAAAAAGGAAAAGTCATGAGGGAAGCAGCTGTCATGTCAACCGCCCGACCCCTATTTGGGTTGCCTTCAAAGGTGCACTGAACAATATCAAATCCCCTGCCATGATGTGTCACGCCATTCAGCATGCGGTTGAATGTGCAGGCGTGGATGCCGAACCGGGGTTACTGAAGCTGGTTGCTAGAACTGGATCAAATTGGGTCGAGGGGTGGGGCGTGTGTTGGCGGGGCTTGCGGCTCGGTCCTTGGATAGATAATGGATGGGTAGAGGCAGCGGCGAGTGATTTTGTTCGGATGAGCTGCGAGGTTCAAATCCTGCCCCCGCAACCAGCGTTACTTGCACCCTCTGGCATCTACCAGTGGGTGCTTGTCGTTTGGCCCTATGCCCAACGATATCAGCGATGCCAGTTCACCAAACAGCTCGATATTGAAAATGTTGCCTTCTGGCACCGTCCTGACTTTTTCGATGAGCTGCCTGATCGACTCGTTAGCTTGCGTGATGTTGTCAGGTGTATTCAGCGCGTCTATCAGGCCGAAAAGTTAAGTTCACCGCGCATCATTTTGTCGATGGTTTTGGCCGGCAGGTCTGGCATGTCGGGCATCACGCTTTCGGCCCTTGGCAGGCGAAGCCTGGACTTTGTGGCATCTACGCCGTCACGGCGGACATAGCGATCAGCATCACCCTGATAGGCGACGTAATCCCAAGATGGTGTTGTGCCCGGGATTGTTGCGATAAAGCGTCGCCGCCGCTGGCTGGCAATCACCTCTGACATCAGGGCTTCAGGATCATAATCCTGCAATGCGATCTGGCGCAGTTCGGCAAGTGTGGCGGCATGATCTGGCGCGGTGGCAAGATCTTCGAGTTCGTCTGGGTCGGCCACAAGATCAAACAATAGATCAGGTTGTCCATAGGTGAACATGTATTTGAACCGTCCCTTCCTGACCATCCGGCATGGCACGCAGGGCCCGATCGCCAGATAGTCACTGATCGCGATGTCCGGCCAGGTCTCTTCGTCACCATCCAGTAATGTCGTGATCGCATTGCCGGCCAGCTCGGCGACCATCTCATCCGGCAGGCCGGCAGCGCCGCCACCAAGTTCGATCAATGTTGGCGCCAGATCCACCAGAGAGGTGTTGACCTTGACCCACGCGCCGCGCCGGCCTTTCGGTGCCGACACGACCAATGGCACTCTGGCGGACCATTCCCAGAAGCATTGTTTGAACCACATGCCGCGTTCGCCCAGCATTTCGCCATGGTCCGAGGTGAAGATGACGACCGTGTTGTCGCGAAGGCCTGTTTCCTCAAGCTGGTCGAGCAGCCTGCCAATTTTCTCGTCGAGATAGGAGATCATCGCGAAATATGCATGCCGCGTTCTGCGAAGATGATCTTTGGTCACACTGTGCCGGTGTCGGCCATGGGCGAAAAACAGCGCCTTGGAAAAATAATCAAGCTCGGCAAAGGGGATCGCAGGCACATCGGGAAGGCCTATGTCATCATGGTCATAGAGATCCCAATATTGTTGCGCGACATTGAATGGTGTGCGGGCTGGTAAAGGACACAACGCCGAAGAACGGCTTCCGCTCCTTCCTGACTGGTCTCCTCCTGTCTAGCAAGGTCGAAGATCTTTCGACGGGCTTGGAATTCGACATCGTCATCGTAATCCTCCTGCATTGTGCGCACACAGGGGCCGGCCTCAACAACGCCGTTTAGCGCTGTTCCCGATGGGACGAAAGCCGGTCCCGCCGACCAGTCGGCAATCCATTGGTAATCCGCAGGATACACATCTGTCGTCAGCCGTTCCTCGAAGCCGTGAAGTTGATCGGGGCCGATGAAATGCATCTTCCCGGACAGGAAGGTTTGATAGCCGAGCGCGCGCATGAAATGCGCCATTGTAGGGAGCGATGAGGGGATTTCATTGGCATTGTCATACACTCTGATTTCAGGGCTGTGCCTGCCGGTCATCATCGAGGCGCGGCTTGGGACGCACAGGGGATTGTTTGAATAATTATTGCCGAAGGTGACACCTTCGGCCGCAAGGCGTTCCAGATTGGGAGTCTTGCAGATCCTGTTGCCATACAGCGACAGGGCTTGGGCTGCCAGCTGATCGGCCATGATCAGCAAGATATTGGGTTTGTTGGACATCACGCGGTCTCCCTCGTGCCTGCAGGCCAAATCGCCAATAGGCTTCTTGTGGCGCATCAAGCCGTGCCATGTTGGCGATGATCTTCTGGCAGAGATGCGTTTCAATTTCGGAATTGTTCAGCGGTGTTGTCTGCCCGGGATCGGTTTCAAGATCGTAAAGGGCCGACTGCCAGTCTTCAAATCCCATGCCCTGAACCTCGACCGGTTGTCCCTCATCATCGGTTTTCGGGTCCAGTTTCAGCACTGGCACACCCTTGGTGAAGGAAAAGGACGGGTGCAGGGTCGCCCCAAGAAGATCACGAATAGAAAAGCGCGTTGTCATGCGCGTTGGCATCAATGTGTATTCATGCAGGGACTCGGCTCCGGATACGGTGGGGTAGCGGAAATAGCTGTATCGACCGTCACACACATTCACGGCGGCGCCGAAATAACCAAAGATCACGCTGTCCCGCTTACCGTCCTCGCCACCAAGAACAGGCATCAGCGAATGGCCGGTGACATCCGGCGGGATCGCCAGCCCGGCCATATCAAGCAAAGTTGGCATCAGATCGGTTGTCTGCGTTAGGGCCTTGCGCCGGCTGCCGCCTTCGCTGGCAAAATCAGGATGATAGACCATCAGCGGGATGTGCGCGATTTCATCATAGACCGGCATCCGGTTCTTCGCCCACCAGTCATGCTCACCAAGCAGGAATCCATGATCGGTGGTCAGCACAAGGGCGGTGTCGGCCCAAAGATCATGCTGGTCGAAGATATCAAGAAGCCGCCCGAAATATTCATCTGTCATGGTGACGAGGGCGGCATAATTTGCCCGCAGCTCGGCAATTTCCTCGGGTGATTCCTTGACCCGGTCATAGATTGGCCAGTCCAGAATGGGCCTCATATGATGTTTTGTACCTGTCACGGAAACGCGGTGGCGCATGAAACGGTTCGTGCGGGTCAAAACATTCAAGCTGCAGGAGCCAGTTGTCGCTGTCATGGTTGCGTTGCAGGAAATCATCGGCAAGGGCGAAAAGCTGAGGTGAACAGTAGTCCTCCTCATCCACCATGAATTGCCGATTGATCATGTAATTGGTGCGATGTTGCTGCATCGGGTGAAAGGCCGATTGCAGCGCGTTAAGGTCGGGCGAGACATGTGCCTTCCAGCGGTCGATGGCCTGACCCCTGACCAAATCCCAGGATGAATAGCGCTGGTGATAGGTGGCGCCGCCATCTGCGAAATAATGATGATGGTCGGTTACAAGATGGGTGTAGATGCCGTTCTGTTTCATGATCTCGGGGAAGGAATCATCAAAGGGTTCCAGCGGCCCCCAGCTGCGATGCAGGAAATGGCTGCGGCCAGTGTGCATGTCGCGACGTGCCGGCATGCAGGGCAGGCTTCCGACATAGTGATTGTCAAAGGTCACCGCCCGCTGCTGGAACCGGGTGAAATTCGGCGTGTGAACCGTTTTCGCGCCATAGGGTTCCATGGCATTTCGGTTTAGTGAGTCCAGAAGTACGAAGACGGTTTTCATCTGATGGGGTTTCTGAAGGTTGAAACAGTATGGACGCCACACGCCCTATTGGGCGTGTGGCAAGACTTTTAGTTGCCGACACTTTTGGCAAATTCCTCGATGCCGGGACACCAGCTTCGCGGTAGTAACGCAACGCGCCAGGATGCAGCGGGATGGTGAATCCATTGATGATTCCATCCTTGCTAACTTTCTTCCATGCTGGATGCACGGTTCCCATAAAGTCGAGGTTTTCCATCACCGCTTTGGTCGCCTGATAGACTATATCCTCAGGCACATCCGACTTGATTAGCAATACATTCCCAAGGCGATATGACATCACAGCATTTGGCTGATCCGCATAGGTGTTGGCAGGAAGGTCACCCTCCGTGTAGGCGGGTGATGCCTTACGGATGGTAGCCGATAGATCACGCGGAATGTCGAGGATCCTGACCTTGTGCTGTGACTTCAGCTTAATAACAGGTGGCATTGGTGGCGAGCCATTCCAGATCAGCGCGTCAAGCTGGCCATCGCCAAGCATGTCAACCATAGCAGGAAGTTTTACACGGAAATCCTTGAAATCCTGCCCAGGCTCAAGGCCTGCTGTTCGCATTAGAAAATCGGCATCCAGCATTGAGGTGCCGCCAGGTTGACCCATGCCGACGCGCTTGCCCTTTAGGTCTGTCACAGATTTGATATCGGAGTCTTCCATGACAATGACATGCATGACGATTGGCTTGATCGACATCCAGCCGACAATCTGGCCTGCCTTCTGCCCAGCGTAATCGCCTTCGGCGTGATGCGCCTCATAGGCAAGCTTCGTGTTTGAAAAGCCAGCCTCGACCTTGCCGTCAAGCATCAGCTGGACATTCGCCACATAGCCCTTTGTGCCTTCAGCTGCTGCATTCACGCCACCGACATTTTTATTCACAACCTCGGAAATGCCTGCCGCCCACTGATAGGCGGTGTTGCCGACCGGGTTCGAGCCGATAGACAGATATGTATCTGCCTGGAGCTGAGCCGACAAAAACATACTGCCGGTCACAGCCAAAGCTGCTGCTAATTTTGGGTAACGCATTGTTTCCTCCTTTTTATCGCTGCTGGTAGCTGCCCCGAAGAGCCGGGTTCAGGTACCGTCAGACTTCATGATTTGGCCGATTTTCCAAGCTACCAAAGTGGCCAGAATGATAGCTATTCCGATAAATTTGAAGGTTATGTCAGGCATCAGCACGCTGAGTGAGGCCACAGCCAGAATGATGCGCATCGCCAAAGACAGGCGACCCAACGCGTAACCCTGGAGAACGCAAGCAAGGGCAATGATACCTATGATCGCCATGGCAAACACCCCAAGTATTTCGACGGCACTGCCCATTGCCAGTAGTCGCGGCTCCAATACGAAGAAATAGGGAAGCAGAAAGGCTACGAACCCGTATTTCACCGAAATCATCGCAACACGCATCGGCGGTTCGCGACAAATGGCAGCGGCAGCAAAGGCCGCAAGGGCGACTGGCGGAGTAATGGATGACAGCATGGCTGAATAGAAGACGAACATATGCGCTGCCATCAAGTCGACACCCATGGTGACAAGCGCCGGCGCTGTCAATGTGGCGACAAGGATATAGGCGGCGGCTGTCGGCAGCCCCATCCCCAGGATCAGCGATGAGGCCATTGTCAGCACCAGCGCCACGACAAGATTGTTGCCGGAAATTGAGATGATGAATGAGCTGAACTTGAGTCCCATCCCGGTCAGGGTGACCACACCTATGATGATGCCCGCTGTCGCTGTTGCCAGAGCCACCGGCAGTATGGCTTCGGATGCAGACACTGCTGCCGCCATGAGCTGGCGCGGGGACATCCGGCTGGACCCTCTCAGCAAAGACAGGCCAAGCACGCAGAGAATACCGGCAAGCGACGAATACATCACCGAATAGCCGGAAACCAGGGCGCCGATGAACACCGGAATGGCCAGAAGGACATGTCCGCTTTGACGAAGCGACTGGCCAACATTCGGAACGTCCATGTCTTCAAGCGGTTTTAGTCCTGACTTTAGGGCTTCAAGATGTACCGAGCAGAATACCGCGATGTAGAACAGCAATGCCGGCAGCAGCGCCGCCTTGGTGATGTCGAGATAGGGCACTTCCATGATATCCGCCATCAGGAAGGCCGCCGCCCCCATGATCGGCGGCATCAACTGCCCGCCGGTCGAGGCCACCGCCTCTACAGCGCCGGCCACCGCGGGCCGATAGCCGGCGCGGTGCATGAGCGGAATGCTGATGGTGCCGGTGGTCAGAACATTTGCCACCGCTGTTCCCGAAATCATCCCCATCAGGCTGCTGCCGACGACGGCAGCCTTTGCCGGCCCACCGCGTGATTTTCTGGTCATCGCCACCGCGATATCCATCAAGATGCCGCTGGCGCCGGTTTTTCCAGCAACGCCCCCAGAACAACAATGATGATGACAAAGGTGGCGCTGACGCCAAGCGGTGTGCCGTAGATTCCATCCGCGCCGAGATAGACCTGTTCGAGAATGCGGACCACATCATATCCGCGATGCGCCAGAAGGCCGGGGAACTGCCGGCCGAAATGCGCGTAGACCAGAAAGAATATGGCAAGCCCAACCATCGACCATCCGATGGTCCTTCGGGTGGCATCAAGAAGCAATATGATGGCCAGGATGGCGATTGGCATTTCATAGCTGGCGATGGACCCGTATCGCGAGGTGACGTCATCATAGAAAAAGAACTGATAGCCGGTAACGCCGACACCAACCGCGCAAAGGATAAGAAATTTGGCGTGACTCCAGCCAAATCCCAAAGGCCCCGCCCGGGTGCCGAGAAGCCAAAGAAGCGAATATAGACAAGCGCGATCACAGCCGAGAGATGCGCGCCACGCTGGATCATGTCCGGAAACACACCGAACATGGCCGTGTATAGGGAAAATGAAACAAGCGCGATGCTGACAAGCGCGAATGCCATCTTCGGCATGCCGTCAAGCTGTGGGTTCGCGATGTTGCTCATCTGGATGCCGCCTCAGCTCGGCTCACGTGGGAAATCTGTGTGAAATTGAAAAGCGGCGAATACACCATGTCGGACAGCGCCAGATATACTGAGGCCATTGCCGGGGTGATGATCTCGGTCTCGCTGGCAAGAAAGATCCGCGCCTCCAGCCCCAGCGCGATCAGCCTGTCGCGGAAGGCCTGCGAATAGGCGTCATGTCGGCCAAGCGGGCCAGTCAGACAAACCGCTTCGGGATTCAGCGCCTGAAGGGTAGTCATGGTATGCGTCGCCAGCGCCACGCCAGCCTCTCTCAGTGCCTTTGAGACAGCTTTGGCGTCGGCGTTGCCAGCATCCAGAAGAAGCTGAAGTTGCGAATTCTGGCTGCGGAACTGGTTGACCGTTTCATAGGATTTGCTAGCAGCACCAAGCTTGTGCATGACAGCCCATCCGGATGCCACCGTGTTCAGACAGCCCTGTTTGCCGCATGAACAGACAGGTCCCTCCGGCACAGCCAGCAAATGGCCCATGTCACCACCAAAATTCTGGCTGCCGCGAAGCAGCTGACCAGCGGTGATGACGGCACCGCCAAGGCCAAGGGCAGACCGGATCAGAACCATGTCATTCACGTCTGACAGGACGCCAAATCTATTTTCAGCCAGCGCGATGCAGCGCGTCACATTTTCGATCGTGACAATATGCCCAAACATGCGTTGCAGGTTCTTTTTCAGATCAAAACTCGGCCAGCCAAGATAGGGCGCGCGCTCGAGACTGCGGCTCTCGGCATCAAGATAGCCGGCGACAGAAAAGCCGACGCCAAAAGCCGGTCCGAAGGCACATTGTGCCGGTCCAGAACGACATTGGCTGATTCCTGTATCTGCGAAAGTGTGCGGGCAGGGTCACGGATCTGCGTTGGATTGACGTCGATCTCGTCGATCACGCCGCCGCATATGTTGGCAAGGACGATGCCGACATTGGTGGCAAGGACGTTGATGCCCATCACATAGCCACCCGTTCCGTCAATCCGCAGTCCAATACGTCTGCGACCTCGGGCGCCTGGACTATGCTGTGAATCGACTTCCTGAACCAGACCGGCGCGGAGCAGCTCGTTGACAATATTGGTGATGGCGGCATTGCTGACGCCAACCGACAGCGCAAGCTCGGTGCGGTCAACGCCGGGTGAGTCATGGATCAGCCGCATGACTCGGGCGCGATTGGTTTTGCGAACCCCATCACTGTTTGACATGTCAAAACGCATCGGCAACGCCATACGGGTCAGAAAAAGCTTTGTGTTGATTTTATTATTTTAGTTAATTAAATAATAAGTCAAGGCAATTATTTGGCTGTTCTGACAGGTCTTCTGAAAGCATTGTTGTCAGCAAATCTTGCCAGCGAATTTTGAGGGGAATGAGTTTTGTCAAAACCAAACATTCTGGTCATTCAGGCGGATCAGCTCACCGCCCTGTGCCTTCAGGCCTATGGCACTCCCTATGCGCTGACGCCGCATATGGATCGGATTGCCGCGCGCGGCACAACCTACCTCAACAGTTATTGCAACAGCCCGGTATGTGGCCCGTCACGTGCTTCGATGATGACCGGGCGATTGCCATCGAATGTCGGTGTCTATGACAATGCTGGCGAGTTTCTGTCTTCCGAGCCGACCTATGCGCATTATCTTCGCACGCTTGGCTATCAGACCAGCCTGGTCGGGAAGATGCATTTCGTGGGGCCTGATCAGCTTCACGGGTTCGAGCGCCGGCTGACAACGGATATTTACCCTCTGATTTCAGCTGACAGCGGACTGGTCGCAATATGAGGAGGAATACGCACCCTCGCGGATGAGCCTTTTAAGCGTCGTTGAGGCGGGCACCTGCGAGCGCAGCCTGCAGGTCGATTATGACGACCATGTTTTCAACATGGCAAAGCAGGAACTTTTTGACATTGCCAGATCAGATGATGAACGCCCGTTCTTCGTTCATGCGTCCTTTACCCATCCACACAATCCTTTTGTGACAACACAGGATTTCTGGGACCTCTATGATCATGAGGCGATCGCCATGCCGCGGGTGGATTTCATTCCCTATGAGGAACGCGATCCATGGTCACAGCGTTACTACATGACCATAAGGCAGGATGAATTCGACATCACCACAGAACAGCTTCGCAAGGCCCGCCACGCCTATTTCGCCATGACGAGCTATTTTGACCTGGCTTGTTGGCGGCCTTGTCGAGACACTTGAGAAGATCGGCCAACTCGACAACACCTATGTGTTTGTCATCTCCGATCATGGTGACATGATTGGCGAGCGCGGCATGTGGTACAAGTTCAATCCCTATGAAGCTTCGGTGCGTGTGCCCATGATTGCGATGGGGCCAGGTCTGAAACAGGGCCATTGCGAAACAGCGCTGACCACCCTTGTCGATCTGCTGCCGACCTTCGCCGACATCGCGAATGGCGGAAGTTATTCAGACTATGTCGCGCCCATTGACGGCAGAAGCTTGTTCGATCTTCCCGAGGCGGGAAGTGAGGATGATCTTGTCTTCTTCGAATATTGCGGCGAGGGCGTGCATGACCCGGCATTGATGTGTCGTCATCGGAACATGAAATATGTGCGGTGTGGCGCTGATCCGGAAATGCTTTTTGACCTGGTTGCCGACCCGGATGAACAGCGTAATCTTGCCGGGGAACCGGCCTATGCCGATACCATCACGACGATGCGGGAAAGCGTGGCGGGTCATTGGGACGAGGCCGCGCTCGGCCAGCGCGTCCTGGCGTCGCAGAAGGCTCGTCTGTTTGTGCAGGAAGCGATGAAGAACGGGGAATTTCCGTCCTGGGACTACAGCCCGCCATTCGACGCCGGCCGTGCCTATGTTCGTGGGGCTGTTGATCCCAGCACGACGGCGACCAAGGCACGCAAGCGCTTTCCCTTTGTGCCGACAACCCCGCCGCAAAACCCCCGCCCGCCAAAATAGGGTCGCCCGTCAGGGCGCTGACGGGCGGGTGACGCTAGCCGTAGATTTCGCTTGAATACCGGGTGGCGAGGAACACCTCCAGACCTTCGATTCCGCCCTCATGCCCGTAGCCGCTGAACTTCAGCCCGCCAAATGGTGTTTCAACCGAATGCACATGCAGCGAATTGATCGCCAGCATGCCCGTCTCGATTTCGCGCTTCAGCACACCCGGCGGTTCTGGCGCTGCCGGTAAAGGCGTAGGCGGCCAGCCCGAAGGGCAGGCTGTTGGCCCGGTCGATCACCTCATCAAGTGATGCGAACCGCGCGGTCGGCGCGATGGGTCCGAACGGCTCTTCGGTCATGATCTGTGCCGTATCCGGCACATCCTGAAGCAATGTTGGGGCGAAGAAGCTTCCCGGGCTCTGAATGCTCGATCCGCCAACCAGAAGTTCGGCCCCTTGCTTACGGCATCTGAGACAAAGCCGTCCATGATCTCAATCCGGCGTTCGGCCACAAGCGGACCCATATTCATGTCCTCATCAAGGCCATTGCCGACCTTGACGGCCTCGACCTGTTTCTTGAACAGGGTAAGAAACTTGTCATGGATGCTATCCTGAACAAAGAAACGTGTCGGGGAGATGCAGACCTGTCCGGCGTTGCGGAATTTCCTGCCGCGCAGAGCTTTGCCGCCGCCTCGATATCGCAATCCTCGAACACCATCACCGGTGAATGACCGCCAAGCTCCATGGTGCAGCGGATCATGTTCCGCGCTGCCAGCTGCTGGAGATGGATGCCGACAGGGACACTGCCCGTGAAGCTGAGCTTGCGCGGGATTGAGAGGCAAGAAGATGCTCAGAGACTTCCGGCGGCACGCCGAAGACGATGTTCAGAACGCCGGCCGGTAGACCGGCATCGGTCAGTGCCCTGCCGATGGCGATGGCCGTTGCTGGGGTTTCCTCGCTTGGCTTGATGGTGATGGAGCAACCGGCGGCCAGGGCGCCGGCAACCTTGCGCATGACATTTGTTGCCGGAAAATTCCAGGCCACAAAGGCCACCACCGGGCCAACCGGTTCCTTGCGGGCCTCATGCTGCATATTCGGAAAGCGCGACGGGATGATCCGGCCATAGACGCGTTTGCCCTCTTCGGCGTACCAGCGCAGCAGGTCGATGGCGACGCGAAGTTCGATCCGGGATTCACCAATCGGCTTGCCCATTTCACGCGTCAGATTGGCGCTGATATCCTCGAACCTGTCTTCGAGAAGGCAGGCGGCCTTCTCCAATATCTCCTGACGGCTGTGCGGGGTCATCCTGCGCCAGACATTAAAGCCGTCACGGCTGCTTGTCAGGGCGGCGTCAAGATCGGCCGGACTTGCATGTGGCAGGGTGCCGATCTGGCTTCCATCTGCCGGGCAGATGACCGGTTCGCTTTGCCTGAACTGCCGTCGGTCCATTCGCCGGAGATGAGCATTTTCAAGACTGGATAGGGCATTCAGGTCTCCTTTGTGTTTCCACGGCAATCGATACGCGTCACTGGTGGCGTATCCTATGATTCAGACAGCATGATTTCGGCCGCCTTCTCGGCGATCATGTAGGTGGGGGCATTTGTGTTTGCCGAGGTGATCACTGGCATAACCGACGCGTCGACAACCCGCAACCCGTCAACGCCGCGCACCTTCAGATCGGGGGTGACAACCGCGCCATCATCAACACCCATGCGGCAGGTGCCGGTGCAATGATAGACAGTGCCGCCGCCCGATCGCGCGGCATCGAGGATCTCATCATCGGTTTTGACATCTGGGCCCGGAACCATCTCGACATCCCATAAATGGCGGAATCCGGCTTGCTGATAGATATCACGGAGCATCTTGATTCCGGCAATGATGGTCTTCTGATCAAGATCGGCGGTCAGATAGTTCGGGTCAATCAGCGGATCGGCGGCAGGATCGTTCGAGACAATGTCAATCCGGCCACGGGATTCCGGATGACACTGCCATACCGCGGCGGTGAAGCCGGGATATCGGTGCAGGGGTCACCCGGTTTGTCGACCGAAAGCGGCATGACATTGAACTGAATGTCCGGCGCCCCGGTCGGCGCGTGTTCTGTGCGCGCGCCGCCACCAACCTGGCCGGCGCCGACGGTCAGCGGCCCGCGCCCCCTGATGGCCCAGTCCAGCCCCATCTTAGCCAGAGAGAAAGGATCGCGAACCTGATTGTTGAGTGACACCCTGGCCTTCATCCTGACGATCGTGCGCATCTGATAATGGTCCTGCAGATTGCCGCCAACACCAGGCCTGTCGACAATGACAGGAATCCCCGAATGACTTCAGCAATTTGCCGGGGCCAATGCCTGACAATTGCAAAAGCTGTGGCGACTGGATCGCGCCAGCGCTGAGAATGACCTCTCGGCTGGCCATGATATCCGTGGTTTCGCCCTCGACCCGGACCCGCACGCCCTCGGCCCGTCTGTTCCGGATGATGATCTTTTCCACCAGCACCTTGGTCAGAACCGTCAGGTTCGGCCGCTTCATGGCCGGCTTCAGGAATGCCCTGGCGGCACTGCTGCGCCATCGACGTCCGATCGAAAGGTGATAGGCGCCTACGCCAAGCGTGGTGGTGCCATTGAAATCATCATTCTGCGCCAGACCAAGCTGTCCGGCCGCGCGAAGCCACGCCGCGCAATGCGGATGATCATTGCGAAGCTGCGAGACCTGAATCTCGCCATGGCTGCCATGATATTGGGATCCGGACCGGCGAATGACTCCAGACGGCGAAAATAGGGTAGAACATCGGCAAAGGACCACCCTTGTTGCCCAGCGCCGCCCATTCATCAAAGGTGTCCTTCTGGCCGCGAATGAAAATCAGCCCATTGATGCTGCTTGACCCGCCAACAACTTGCCGCGCGGCCAGTCAATCGACCGGTCAGCGGTGCCTTCGCCTGGGGTTGTCGCGAAATGGCGTGAAACCGACGGATTGTTGATCGACCTGAAATATCCGACCGGCAGCTTCAGCCAGAAATTGCGGTCCCAGTCGCCGGCCTCGAGAACCAGAACATGATTGTCCGCCTGCGCCGACAGCCTGTTGGCAAGAAGACAGCCCGCCGACCCGGCGCCAATGATGATATGTGTGAAGGAGCCATCGATGGGCTTCATTACGAAATTTCCTAAACATTCTAAACTTAATATGTTATAACTTTGTGTAGATTACGTTGGGTCCATTGGCAAGGGGCTTGATGAACTGCAAGCCGGTTGGATAGCACTGTCAGGAGGTCGTCAGGATGACAGGATCCATCACTGGGCCTGACCGGGCCCAGCCATTGCCATTATATTACCAGATCTATGAAACCCTGCGCGCGCAGCTCGCAGACGGAGTGTGGGCGGCAGGCGAGTTTCTGCCGCCAATTCCCAGCTCGCGGCGCGATTCAGCGTGTCGATCGTGACCATCCGCCAGGCGCTTGAACTGTTGCGCGCCGATGGGCTTGTGATGTCCGAACGTGGGCGCGGCACGTCTGTGGTAGAGGTGCCGGCCACCAACAAGCCACTCTATCTTGAATCGACGGTCAGTGAACTGATCCGGCTCTATTCCGAGGATGTGCCGGAATTGGAGCCGCTGGATGAAGGCGTGTCCATGCCGGCTCTGTCCGAGGCTGATTTCACCCTTTGTCAATCTTATTATTTCATGAAGCGGGCGCATATCCGCGATGGCATGCGCTATTGTCTGATCACCCTTCATATCAGGGAAGATCTGTTCAGACGGAACGAAGATGACTTTCGCAAGCGGCTGGCCCTGCCGGTTCTGTTTGAGGACGCGGACGTGAAAATTGGCCGGGCCTGGCAGACATTGCAGATTGAAAAGGCTGACCACAGTGTGGCAACCCTGCTGAAAATTCCACCAGGCGATCCGGTTGCCAGAGTCAAACGCTACATAACCGACAGCGCCAATGAACTGATCTACTGCGCCGAAGTGCATTATCGGCATGATTGTATCCAATACAGTATGGAGTTGAAAATATGATCAGGATCGATCGCCTTGAGGCATCGGTTTATCGCTACCCGCTGGCGACGCCGGTGCAGACATCCTTCGGGCTGATGCGGGACCGCCCGATGGTGGTTGTGAAGGTGACAGGCCGGGACGGTGTTGTCGGATGGGGTGAAATCTGGTGCAATTTCCCGAATGTCGGGGCGGAACATCGCGCCAGGCTTGCTGAACATGTCATCGCGCCACTCCTGTTGGCGCGTGATTTCGACTCGCCTGAGGCGGCGTTTGATCATCTGACGGGATCCACCTGGGTGCTGGGATTGCAGACAGGTGAAACTGGCCCTCTAGCGCAGGTCATCGCCGGCGTGGAAATCGCGCTTTGTGATATTGCCGGCAAGCTGGCGGGCGCTCCCCTGTGGAAACTGTATGGGGGTTCCACCGACTGCGTGCCGGTCTATGCCAGCGGCATCAACCCGACCAGCCCAGAGGTCATCGCCGCGGCCGCGCTGGATGCAGGCTATCAGGCGCTGAAGCTGAAGATCGGGTTTGGGGCGGAACGTGACACCCGCAATCTGGCCGCGCTTCGTGACCTTCTTGGTGACGACAGGGAATTGATGGCCGATGCCAACCAGGCATGGGATGTCGGTGAGGCCAGCGCCATGCTGGACAAGCTGGCACCCTTTAACCTTGCTTGGCTTGAGGAGCCCATCGCGGCTGATCGGCCGGAGTCCGAATGGCGGTCGATCCGCGATCTGGCAGGCATGCCGCTGGCGGCTGGAGAGAATGTGCAGGGGGATGACCGGTTTGCCGCGTGGCTGCGGTCTGACATTCTTAGTGTTGTGCAGCCCGACCTTGCCAAATGGGGCGGGCTTTCCAGAACGGTGCCGGTGGCACGGCAGATCATCGCGTCGGGAAAACGCTATTGCCCGCATTATCTCGGCGGCGGAATCGACTTGTGGCCTCGGCGCATGCGCTGGCTGCCGTTGGCGGCGATGGCATGCTGGAAGTGGATATCAACGCCAACCCGCTGCGAAGCGACCTTGTTGGCGATCTGCTGAGCAGACAGAAGGGCATGGCGTGTCTCGGTGATGCGCCCGGCCTTGGCTATGAGCCGGACCTGGAACCGCTGCGAAAATACCGCGTCTGCTAGCGTCCACGCGCTTGCGCATCTGACATAATTTTCAAATGTGAAGACTGCGCCCACAACATTCAAAGCCCTGAACAGTTACAAAATCCAGGTGCAAATAATGGCGGTTGCGCGCCCCCGCTACCATCCATGGCCGCGCCCTCTGATATACCCATAGATATATGTATTTATTAATAAGAATAATTAGACAGGTACGGTTTCGCCGAATGCGCGAATGGAGTTACGCTGGTTTCGCGAATGTTGCGCGCGAGTCTTGTTTATAAATCCGCGTTTTTGTCATAGGTGGCACAGGAGATGTTGCTTCCTATGACACCAAAACGTTGGCTGGGCCTTCAGTTGTCACAGGTGTCATAGGTGTCACAGGTAAATTGAGATTCATGGTATTCCGTTGTCATAGGCGATGCAGCGAACCCATTCTGGGGTGTCTGCTATGACACCTATGACAGGAAGCTATCCCGCCAGTGCTTGTCGAGAGGCCCGCCAGCAATCAACTCGCGTTCCATCTGGCGAAGCTCCTTCCTGATCTCCTGTCCCTTGGCAGCGTTCTCACGCCGCTTCTCTAGCTTGTCCTTGGTGAACTTCCCATGACGAAGGTTCGCCGCCGAGATCCGCGCTCGGCCCTCTTCGGTCTTTGCGCCAGAGCTGGCCCCGCCATGGAGGCGGCACCGGCCATTCTTCTTATTGGCAGGACGCTGACACGCGGTGCCCCGACGCGTCTTTGCACCGCATCGCTGCCCAGGCCAGTCAGGCCCGAACCGCCACTCGATACCGATTGTCACGTTGTCTTTTGTAAGCATGAATAACACCCCGCTTATGAGGTGTTATTATACCGCAGATTGAGTGGCGCTTCGAGGTGGGTGGAACTTAGTTGCAGAGGGAAGTCCCGTGGTTCGCGAGCCGCGAAACTCGGAGCCTTTTGCTAGTGACGGTCAGCTTTGGTCAGCTTATTGTTAACTCCAAGCCGTTGATATTGGGCCTTATTGTTGCGCTTTGCTCCGACTATCATGTAACGTTTTTCTGTCGCGTTCAGCTTTAAAACCCAATGGCTGAATTCTCGGCAGTCAATCAAGATGCAGGTGATTTCATGGCACGAAGCGTGGCGGAAGAAAACAGACAGCCCGTCTCAACCAGGAATTCCGTGATGCACAGTCGCCTGTTTTTCAGAACATAACAAACAAAGTCTGCGATTGCGGCTATATCGGCAACAGCTGGACGACACGCAATGAGGCCGACGTGATGATTAAGAGCATCTCCGTTTGATGCCCTCTCACGATTTGCTGGATATTGTGCAGGAGCTGGCTGGCCGGGTTTGTATTTGGCTCAGAAAACTGGCTGTGCCGTAACCTTGCTTGACCTGCCGGAAACCGGATTGCGGCTGGCTCAGGCGCGAGCTGAAACGGACGGGATGACATTGCAGCTTTCCACCATACAGGGGGATGCTGCTGATATGCCCCTTCCTTCGGAAAGCTTCACAGCTATCAGCCATAGTGATGTGCTGTGCTGTCTTGAAGACAAGCTAACCGTTCTGCAGGAGTGTCGACGGGTCATAAATGCTGATGGCCGGATGTGTTTCACGGTGATCAGGTTGGCAAACGGGTTAAAAGGGACTGCTATGGAACGAGCAGTACAGGCAGGGCCAGAATTTATCCACAGCGAGACACATTATCCTTCAATGCTTCACTCAGCTGGCTGGCAGATTATACAGCAGGACGATATTACTGGAGCATTTTTGTGCGTCTATAGAGCGAATGATTGCCGCAGAAGAAAAGCAGAGTGAGTCATTGAGAGCACTGCGTGGCAATGAAGCCAATGAAATAGCCCAGGCAAATTGGCGGTATAAGCTTCAAGCCGTTACGGATGGTTTGATCTTAAGAGAATTTTTCTCGGTTGTGCCAGCGTGACCTTCATCAGATATTTTCGCAGGACACCAGCATGATAATTCTGGTGCCGTTAAGTTTGCTATAAATGCGATAATTCGGTGCGATTTTACCAGGTAAATGCTTAACAGAGTTTGCATCCTATCGTTGAGTTTCACACTAGGAAGAGATCATGACAGAGCTAATGAACGTTACCATTCAGACCTTCAAAACAGAAAATGAAATGGAACTCAGCATCTCGCGATGGGATGGTGTGAAAGACCAGTTCATGCCGCTTTTAGGGACGCGGGACTGGTTCGGTATTCTACCTCAAAAGTCTGGAATCGGGGAGGGCCAGTTCCAGCTCCTTCATGTCTTTGAATATCGGGATCAGGAAGCCGCAGATGCCTGCATTCCAATATGGCAACAAATCGAAACCAAATGGAAAGAGAAGATTGAAAACGTCACCTCCGGCTATCGAGGTGTCCTGATTGATCAATTTAATTTTGACCATCACCACCACTGACCAACACAACATCGTGTCAGTCGTGTCATTTTCATCTGGTTTCAATGTCAATACTGGCCAACCCGGTTATTTGGAGGCCTTTCAAATGACATGTGGTCTATTTTAGTTTGCGGGGGCAGGATTTGAACTTGCGGCAGGCTCAAACAAAATTAAACGTCTTTGTTTTCGCCCATCCATCACCCGCCCGAGGTCCAAGCAACAGCCACCCCGAACTTCGCCCCACCCCTCGACCCAATTTGATCCAGTTCTAGCAACCAGCTTCAGTAACCCCGGTTCGGCGACCGAGAGGCGGCAGCAGCGAAGCTTGAACCTCGAGACGCTGTCCAAGATCCGGAGCTCAAGGTCCGTGGACCCGGACCTATGTGCTGACCTTGGCCCTTGGACCGTGGTCCAAGTTATCCAGACTGTTATCCAAAATAGGGCGTTGGCTGACAGGTTCTGATCGGCCAAGATACTGAATAGATTGGAAGTCAGGTCTTGGATGGTCCCTGGGTAGGGCGTCGAACTCAGCCCCCGGGCACCATTATCCCCAAGATTCGTGGTTCAAGGTCCTGATTTTCAAGCTACATCGTGGTTGTTTGTCCACGGTGCACGAACCAGGAATGTTTGCGTAGAAATGAGTTTCGCCTATCATTGAAACTTCAATACGGCGGTGCTCGCCTTGGAGAGCATTCTATCGTAACCGCTTGGTTACCCCAGTTCGCCACTAGCCTGGGTTATCAAAAGGCAGGGAGACATGGACAAGGATCTATTTCGCAACACGCTTGCTACAAATGCGCTGTCAACTGGCAGGCCAAACAGATCAAAAAAGCCAAATCGTTTCGGTGTTGTGTTTCCTTCTGATCATCCTTGCTTACATCTCTTACATTTTGGCACGAGGTTGGTTTGGAGCTTAAGGGCACACGCCATCTTGTTCTCGCATGGGTTCCGATCATCCTAGCGGCCATGATAATCGGCGGAATTGTCGCCGTAGCCGTAAACACAATACTTAGGCAGTTAGGGCTGGATATTCCCTACATTGCTGAATTCATCGGCAGCCTGGCCGGTGCACTTGCTCTGGCATTTGTGTTGAAAAAACATCACATCCCAGTGAAGGGTCTGCCGGATTAGGAACGGCTAGTGGTTGCTCACAATCGCTCTCATCCATCTAGCTTTAACCTCGAGACCGTAACCGCTTCCATATTTCTGGCCCACGCCTGCGGTGGCCCAACCGCCAATGGCATCAGCGATATCTGACGGGCATTCAACACGGCGTAACCTGTCGCGCAGGCTGTGGCGGAAGCTGTGAACTACACAGCCGTCAGGCACGCGGGGCTTCAGCCATTTGTTGATAGCCGCGCTGGCAGAGTTTGCATTGCAGCCTGAACTGTCCGTGTATCGTGGGAAGGCGAAGTCTTGCTGACTTTCGACAATGCGCCTCGCTTCCCAAAACGACATGCCAACCAGCGGGATGTCGCGCTCACTTCCCTTGGTCTTGAGTGAACGCCAAGGGTGCTTGCGTAGTGCAATGTGGGGAACGTCGGCATTGAGATTAATGTCCGACACCAGCAGTCCTGCAGCTTCAGCCAGGCGCATACCTGTGTCACTGATCAGCGCCACCAGCCACCTGACATCGTCATCCAGTTCAACGCACTCCTTCTGGATGGCCACAAGGTTGTCATCGGGGATTGGCAATCGGGTAGATGCCTTCTCATCATCCGGGATGAAGACGTTGGCGAAGACATTGGGACAGGCGAGGCCATACTCTCTGATGGCAAGGTTGGTGATGGCTTTGACTGTGCCAAACACACGGCGCACTGATGCCGCTGTCATACCCTTGCCAATCAGATAGTCGCGGAAGCGTGCGGCATCAGAAGCCGATAGAGATGACAGTTCCTCTGCATCAGTGGCTTCTGTCGAGATAGCCGACTGCACGCTCTGCTCCCTGGAAGAAGGTCTTGCTTCGGCCAGCGCCCTTCAAGGCGGAGATAGCTATCGAGCGCATCCTGGATGGAGACAGATACGCTACTTCGGTCTGCCTCAACCTCCTGCACCAATGAAAGCCCAAGCTCCCTTGTGTGGAAGACCTCCAGACGAATGCTGTCCCAGTATCGCTCCAGCCTGTCAGACAGAGCAGCAGCAGATCGCTGCGCCTTGGGCAGCGATCTTGTATGCAGCGAGACGATCACCCGATCCTTGTTGAATCGAGAGCGCACATCAGCAGGGACACGGCGGGAGAAGTAGAAGATGCCATTACGGCGAATAAGATAGGCGTGATTTTGGATCACAGTTTGGCTCACACTTCCTGAAGTCAAACATCAAAATGCTTGAAAATCAGGAACTTGAACCACGAATCTTGGGGATAATGGTGCCCAGGAGAAGACTCGAACTTCCACGACCTTGCGGCCACTGGCACCTGAAGCCAGCGCGTCTACCAATTCCGCCACCTGGGCATCAGGGGCCGACAGGGAGTGCCCTGTCGTTGGTGGCGCGCAGAATAGCCGCCACGCATCGCTTGTCAACTGAATCCTCTCGCCGGCCTTGTGTGGGCTGGCGGCGCATCCGCGCCACTGATTCGGCGCTGGACGAAACAGGGTGCTTGCCGCTATCTCAAGGCACGAATTCTGGAAACAGCAACTGGCGCCCGGGCGCCGGAGGGATCGGATGGAAAAGACGGTTGCAGTCATTGGCGGGTCCGGCTTTATCGGGCGCGCCGTCGTCGAGAAACTCACCAGTGAAGGTGCGCGCGTTATCGTGCTGTGCCGCAATGCCGAAAAGGCGAAGTACCTCAAGACCATGGGGGTTGTCGGGCAGGTAACGCTGGTGGCCGGCAATGCGCTGAATGAAGATGATCTGGAGACGGTGATCGCGCCGGCAGATGCTGTCATCAATCTGATCGGCATTCTGGCCGAGGGTGGCGCGCAGCGTTTTGCAGCGCTGCAGGGTGAGCTTCCGGCCCGTATCGGTGCGCTGGCGGCAAGCATGGGCGTCGGTGATGTCGTGCATATTTCAGCGATTGGCGCAGATGCAAATTCAAAAAGCAATTATGCCCGCAGCAAGGCCGATGGGGAGGCAGGTTGAGCGGCGTTTCCCGAAGGCTGTGGTCCTTCGCCCGTCGATCGTGTTTGGTCCGCGTGACAGCTTTTTCAACCGTTTTGCCAGCATGGCGATGCTGGCCCCGGGTCTGCCGCTTCCGGGTGGCGGGCGCATGAAGATGCAGCCCGTCTATGTCGGTGATGTGGTCGAGGCGGTGATGGTTGCGCTTGGCTATCGCGCAGCCCCAAAACCGTTGCCAAAGTCGATGCGTGGCGGAACTTTCGAGCTTGGCGGGCCTGACGTCTACAGCTTCCGTGACCTGATGGATATTACGCTTCGCGCCATCGGTCGTCGCCGGATGCTGTTGCCGGTGCCGCTGCCGGTGATGTCACTCGGCGCGGTCTTTGCAGGCATGCTGCCGAACCCGCCGCTGACAGTCGACCAGGTACGCCTGCTCGCCATCGACAATGTGGTTGGTTATGACGCCAAGGGGCTGTCCGACCTTGGCATTACCGCAACACCGGTCTCTGCCATCCTGCCGGACTATATGGGCTGTTACCGGCCCGGCGGGCAGTTTTCCAAGCGCTAGCAGTCGCTGGTTCCGATCAGGCTCTGCCAGTCAACTGGCGCCAAGCCCGATCGCGAGTACAAGAAGCGCACCAAGCGCCAACCGGTACCAGACGAAGATCCTGAAATCGGCGCGCTCAAGCCAGCGCATCATCCAGCCGATGGCTGCCAGCGCGAATACGAAAGACAGCACCACCACGATCACGGCATCCATGCCAGGTTGGCATCGCCATCTGCAACAATATCAAGCCCTTTCAGCAGGCCTGCTCCGGCTATGGTCGGGATCGACAACAGCATGGAAAACCGTGCCGCATCGACCCGTCCAATGCCCAGATAGCGTGCCGCCGTCATGGTGACGCCTGAGCGCGAGGCGCCCGGAATCAGAGCAAGGCACTGGGCAAGTCCGATCATCACAGCGCCGCCATACCGCATGTCGGCGAGTTTGCCAGCGATGTTGGGCGCGCGGTCGGCATGCCATAGCAGGGCGGCAAAGACGAGATTTGCAGCGGCAAGTGTCGGATGTCCGTCAGCCAGGCAGGATCGATTTCATTGACCACAAAGCCGACGGCAAAGACCGGCACGGTGGCGATGATCAGAAGACGGATCATCTGCCGCTGTTCTGCCACAGCTTCCCGCTGTGTCTTGCGTCTGCGCGTGTCCCGGTCGCAACGCCAGCAGCATGGCGATCAGCTCGCGGCGGAAATACCAGCAGCACCGCGCCAAGCGTGCCGACATGCGCCGCCACATCAATGGCGCGCCCTTGATAGGGTTGGTCCGTGACAAGCGGGATCAGCGCCAGATGGCCCGATGACGATACGGGCAGAAATTCTGTCAGGCCTTGTACGGCAGCGACGAGGACAAGAAGCAGAAGCGGCATGGCGGAACGTTCCGAAATTGCAGATACGCGGCCTGCATTGTGGCATGCCGAGTGGCATAGAGACCTAGCCTGTTGGCGTGTGGCCGTCAAACCGGTTGCCAGCCGACAAAAACAGTCGGCTCCAATATAGTACCGATATGGTACTAAAACTCTAATTTTCCCTCTTCACACAGGAATGTGATGGAATAAAACTTGCTATCGACATTCAAAAAGGGTAACAATTATTGACTTTTTATGACGCGGTGCCTGTGAAGCGTCAGCCTCTGGCGGGCTGACGACGGGCAATGGTCCGCGTCATTGTTGTCTTCCGGAATAATGGTCTCGGTAAGAGGGCAGAACGATGTCGGACAAGATGCTGAAGTTCGTGACGACCACGGACAAGGAAATGCCGGAAAAGCGCGGCGCGGGCGACCGTGTGGCCGATTTCGACGAAATCTACAATGAATTCGATGTTGCTTCGGCCGAAACGCAGGCATCGCGCTGTTCACAGTGTGGCGTGCCGTTCTGCCAGATCAACTGTCCACTGCACAACAA
The DNA here is from genome assembly GCA_038144055.1 of Alphaproteobacteria bacterium. Classification (GTDB taxonomy): domain Bacteria; phylum Pseudomonadota; class Alphaproteobacteria; order Puniceispirillales; family Puniceispirillaceae; genus UBA8309. The sequence continues at coordinate 325,643 of JAYQNB010000005.1, forward strand.
CATCCCCGACTGGCTGATGCTGACGGCCGAGGGCGGATGGAAGAGGCCTACAAACTGTCAGCCCAGACCAATAACATGCCGGAAATTTGCGGCCGCATTTGCCCGCAGGATCGGCTGTGCGAAGGCAGTTGTGTGATCGAAAAAGGATTTGAGTCGGTCACCATCGGGGCGGTCGAGAAACATATTACCGAGACGGCGTTCGAGAATGGCTGGGTGCAGCCACCGCAGCCTGTTGCCGAGCGTAGCGAATCGGTCGGCATCATCGGTGCCGGTCCGGCTGGCCTCGCCGCTGCCGACATGCTGCGCGAGAAGGGCTATCAGGTCACCGTCTATGACCGCTATGACCGCGTCGGCGGGTTGCTGATCTAAGGCATTCCCGGCTTCAAGCTGGAAAAGCATGTGGTGCAGCGCCGCCACAAGCTGCTGGAAGATGGCGGCGTCACCTTCCGGTTGAACTGCGATATCGGTACGGACATCACCTTTGATGAAATCCGCGAGGCGCATGACGCCGTGCTGGTCGCCACGGGCGTTTACAAGGCGCGCGATATCTCGGCGCCGGGTATTGGCATGGGCGGCATTGTGCCGGCGCTGGACTATCTGACGGCATCGAACCGCAAGAGCCTTGGCGACGAGGTTGCTGATTTCGACTCCGGCCTTCTGAACGCCGAAGGCCGCGATGTTGTCGTCATCGGCGGCGGCGACACCGCGATGGACTGTGTTCGCACGGCCATCCGCCAGAAAGCAAACTCGGTGACCTGCCTGTACCGCCGCGACCGCGCCAACATGCCGGGCTCGCAGCGCGAGGTAGCGAACGCCGAGGAAGAAGGTGTCGATTTCCGCTGGCTGTCTGCTCCGCAGGCCTTCCTTGGCGACAATCATGTGCGCGCTGTGCAGGCACAGAAGATCCACCTTGGCCAGCCGGACGCCACCGGTCGCCAGGTGCCGCAGATCATCGAAGATTCCTCGCATGAAATTCCGGCCGACCTGGTAATCAAGGCGCTTGGCTTTGATCCCGAGGACATTCCGACAATGTTCGGCACGCCTGAACTGGAGGTCTCGAAATGGGGCACCATCGGCGTTGACTGGCGCACCATGATGACAAACCTGCCCGGTGTATTCGCTGCCGGTGACATCGTCCGCGGTGCCTCGCTGGTGGTCTGGGGCGTTCGTGACGGACGTGACGCTGCCGATCCATCCATTCCTACATCATGGCGCAGAGTGATGCGCCGCGCGTGGCTGCCGCCGGCGCCTGAACCTGTTTCGCCTGTTTCGAGGATAATGACCATGAGCAAGCACGAGATTTTTGACGAAGCCGAATATCTGGCCCGCCGCGCCCGCAACGAGGCGCGCCTGACAGATGCCGGGGTTTATGGCCCGCAGATGGAGCATGATGCCTGCGGCGTGGGCTTTGTGGCTGCACGCGACGGCAAGCCGACCCGCGCGGTCGTCGATGCGGCGATCGAGGCGCTTCAGGCAATCTGGCACCGCGGCGCGGTCGATGCCGACGGCATGACCGGCGACGGTGCCGGCATCCATATCGAGATTCCGCGCGACTTCTTTATCGAGCATATCGCCCGCACCGGTCACGATGATGACGGCGGCAGGCTGGCTGTCGGTATGGTCTTCCTGCCGCGTACCGACCTGGCGGCACAGGAACGCTGCCGCTGCATTGTCGAGCAGGAAATCCTGGCGGTCGGCCATGTGATCTATGGCTGGCGGCAGGTGCCGGTGGACACGCATGCGCTTGGCGACAAGGCGAATGCAACCCGTCCCGAGATCGAGCAGATCATGTTCTCGATGCCGACAGATATTGACGAGGAAGAGGCCGAGCGCCAGCTCTATGTCGTGCGCCGCCGTATTGAAAAGGCAGTCACCGCCGAGCTGATCACCGATTTCTACATCTGCTCGATGTCGAGCCGCTCGATCATCTACAAGGGCATGTTCCTTGCCGAGCAGGTCACGGCCTTTTTCCCGGACCTGCTGGACAAGCGCTTTGTGTCGTCCTTTGCCATCTATCACCAGCGTTATTCGACCAACACCATGCCGACCTGGAAGCTGGCGCAGCCGTTCAGGGTGCTGGCGCATAATGGCGAGATCAACACCATTCGCGGCAACCAGAACTGGATGACCTGCCATGAGGACCGGATGGATTCCGATGTCTTTGGCGATGCCATCGAGGATCTGAAGCCGGTGATCGGCAAGGGCAGCTCGGATTCGGCCGCTCTCGATGCGGTGTTCGAACTGATGGGCCATGGCGGGCGCACACTGCCGATGGTCAAGACGATGATGATTCCGGCTGCTGTCGATGTCGACGGTGACGGCGAACTGGCGAAGCTCTACGCCTATTGCAATGCTGTGATGGAACCGTGGGACGGTCCGGCGGCCATTGCTGCCTATGCCAATAACTGGGTGATCGCCGGTCTCGACCGGAATGGCCTTCGCCCGATGCGCTATGTCGTGACCGACGACGGTCTGGTGATCGCCGGATCCGAGACCGGCATGGTCGTCGTACCGGAAGAGCGAATCCTTGAACGCGGCCGTATCGGCCCCGGCCAGATGATGGGAATCGACCTCAAGCGCGGCGCGATGTTCTCGAATGACGATCTGAAGGCCGAGCTGGCCGGAAAGCGCGACTGGGCAAAATGGACTGGCCGGTCGCAGCAGATGGGCACGCTTCTGGCCAACAACGAAGCCAAGGCGCCCGAGCGGCTGCCTGCACTTGACGTGCGTCGCCGCCAGATGATGGCGGGCTGGACCATGGAAGACCTCGAGCTGATCCTGCAGCCTATGGCAGCAGGTGGTAAGGAGGCCGTCGGCTCGATGGGTGACGACACGCCGCTCGCGGTGCTGTCCAACCGCTATCGCGGCCTGCATCATTTCTTCCGGCAGAATTTCTCGCAGGTCACGAACCCGCCGATCGACAGCCTTCGCGAACGCCATGTGATGACGCTTCGCACACGGCTTGGCAATCTTGGCAACATTCTCGACGAGGCGCCGGAGCAGTGTGATCACCTGCTTCTGAAGTCGCCGGTTCTCACGGTGCCGGAATGGGATGCGCTTGTCTCATATCTCGGTGACAAGGCGGTCACCATCGACTGCACCTTCGATGTCGACGGGCCGGATGATTTCACTTCGGCGCTGGAGCGCATCGCCAATGAGGCCGAAGAGGCCGTCCGTTCGGGCTGCGAGCATGTGATGCTGTCGGACCGTGCAGTATCGGAAACGCGCTGCCCGATCCCGATGATCCTTGCGACCGGCGCCGTGCATTCGCATCTGGTGCGCCAGCAGCTTCGCACCTTTGCCTCGGTCAATGTCGCCACCGGTGAATGTCTCGATGTGCATCATTTCGCGGTGCTGATCGGTGTCGGTGCGACGACGATCAATGCCTATGTCGCGGAAGAAGCCATTGCCGAACGCCATGACCGTGGCCTGCTGCCGAACCTGACCCTTCCCGAAGCTGTTGCCAACTATCGCAAGGCTGTTGAGGACGGGCTTCTCAAGATCATGTCGAAGATGGGGATTTCGGTCATCGCTTCCTATCGCGGCGGTTACAATTTCGAGGCGCTTGGCCTGTCGCGCTCGCTTGTGGCGAAATATTTCCCGCCGATGTCTTCGCGGATTTCGGGCCTCGGCCTGACCGGCATCGCATCGCGCGTTACTGAAATGCATCGCAAGGCCTATGAGGCGGCTGACGCCGTACTGCCTGTCGGCGGCTTCTTCCGCTATCGCCGCTCGGGCGAGCGCCATGCCTTTGACGGTCAGCTGATTCACGCCATGCAGCACGCCTGCGACACCGGATCGTTCGAGAGCTGGAAGAAATATTCCTCGCTCGTCGGAAGCCAGGGACCGATCAACCTTCGTGATCTGATGGATTTCAAGGCGGCCGCCGAGCCGGTGAAGATCGAGGATGTCGAATCCATCACCCGTATCCGCAAGCGGCTGGTCTCGCCGGGCATCTCGCTCGGCGCGCTCAGCCCCGAGGCGCACGAGACGCTGTCGATTGCGATGAACCGCATCGGTGCCAAGTCCGACTCCGGCGAAGGTGGCGAAGATCCGTCGCGCTTCCAGCTTCGCGAGAATGGTGACAATCCGTCCAGCGCCATCAAGCAGATTGCCTCTGGCCGTTTCGGTGTGACCGCTGAATATCTGAACAATTGTAAGGAAATCGAGATCAAGGTGGCGCAGGGTGCAAAGCCCGGCGAGGGTGGCCAGCTTCCCGGGATCAAGGTCGACAGCCTGATCGCGCGGCTTCGCCACTCGACCCCCGGCGTGACGCTGATCTCGCCGCCGCCGCACCATGACATCTATTCCATCGAGGATCTGGCGCAGCTGATTTACGACCTGAAGCAGATCAATCCTGACGCCAAGGTCTGTGTGAAGCTGGTTGCCTCTACCGGCATCGGCACCATTGCCGCCGGTGTGGCCAAGGCCAAGGCTGACGCCATTCTGGTCTCGGGCCATGGTGGCGGCACAGGTGCAAGCCCGCAATCCTCGATCAAGCATGCCGGCCTGCCTTGGGAAATGGGCCTGTCCGAGGTGCATCAGGTGCTGTGCATGAACGATCTTCGCAGCAAAGTTGTGCTGCGCACCGATGGCGGGTTGAAGACCGGCCGCGACATCGTCATGGCGGCGATGCTCGGTGCCGACGAATACGGCATCGGCACCTCGGCGCTGATTGCAATGGGATGCATCATGGTGCGCCAGTGCCATTCCAACACCTGTCCGGTCGGTGTCTGTACGCAGCGCGACGATCTGCGTGCCAAGTTTGAGGGCACCCCGGAAAAGGTGGTGCAGCTCTTCACCCATCTGGCAGAAGAGGTTCGCGAAATTCTCGCCTCTCTCGGTTTCACTTCGCTGGAAGAGGTGATCGGCCGCACCGACCTGCTGTCGCAGGTCAGTCGTGGTGACGCCGCACTCGACGATCTCGACCTGAACCCCATTCTGGTGCAGGCCGAGCGCGATACCGAGGCCGGCAGCCCGCGCGACCGTGACCGCGAGGCCGTTCCGGATACGCTGGATGCGCTGATGGTCCGCGACGCCGATACGGCGCTCCAGTTCGGATCGAAAATGCAGCTCTCCTACAATGTCGAGAACACGCAACGCGCCATCGGCACGCGCCTGTCCTCGCACATCGTCCGCAAGTTCGGCATGACCGGCCTTCGCGAGAACCATATCTCGGTGCGTCTCCGCGGGACGGCCAGCCAGTCGCTCGGCGCTTTTGCCACGCAGGGACTGCGCCTTGAGGTGATCGGCGATGCCAACGACTATGTCGGCAAGGGACTGTCGGGCGGCACGATCATCGTGCGTCCATCGGCGGCTGCCGCCTTTGTGGCGCATGAGAACACCATCATCGGCAACACCGTTCTTTATGGTGCAACCTCTGGCAAGCTGTTCGCGGCCGGCCAGGCCGGCGAGCGCCTGTGCGTGCGCAACTCCGGCGCGACAGCGGTTGTCGAGGGTGCCGGAACCAACGCTTGTGAATATATGACAGGCGGACGTGTGGTGATCCTTGGCGAAGTTGGCGACAATTTCGGTGCCGGCATGACTGGAGGCATGGCTTTTGTCTATGACCCCGACGGCCAGTTCATGGACCGGGTGAACCCCGAGAGCCTGCAGGTTGTCAGGATCGGAACACCTCACTGGGAAGCGGAACTGAAGGGTCTGGTCGAGGCGCATGCCGAGGCCACCGATTCCGCCCTTGCCGCGCGCCTGCTGAATGAGTGGGATGTCGAGATTGGCAAGTTCTGGCAGGTCGTGCCGACAGAAATCGTGCCACGGCTCGAGATGCCTTTGTCCGATATGGAAGCCGCAGCGGTTGATGGCGGCACGTCTGCCTGATGCCGCTTGTGGCGCCCGTTCTGTTGTTTGTTGTCTGAAAAAGCAAATTCGGTTAATCCGGTTCCATGCTCGAGATTTCCGTACAGACAGATGCCGATCTGGCGGCCATTGAAACGCTGATGGCCGAGGCCTTCGGGCCGAAGCGCCACAGCCGTTCGGTTTGGCAGCTCCGCCCCGGCCCGCCGGTTCCCGAACTGTGCCTTGTCATCCGCGCAGATGGCGAGACTGTCGGCTCCTTGCGATTCTGGGAAGTCATGCTTGGTGACGAGCGCATATTGCTGCTGGGGCCGCTTGCGGTGCGTCCAAGCGAGCGCGGGCGCGGTTTCGGCCGTGATCTTATCAAAGAGGCACTTGGCCGGGCAAAGAACGGGCGATGGCAACTGGTGCTTGTCTCCGGTGAGGTGGATTATTATCCGAAATTCGGCTTTGTGCCGGCCACGCCCTACGGTATCGACTGGCCGGGATTCATCGAGCCGGAGCGTCTTCAATTCTTTGAATTGAAAGAAGGTGCACTGGGCGATTTGCCGTCGGGGCCACTTGCCGTGAGGGCGCTTCCCGGCTAGGGTTTGACCCACTTCTTCGACGAGGCGGCAAGACAGACCACATGCGCTTCCTGCATCATCATCCCCTTTATGGCGCCTCTCGCACGGCGCGGCTGATGCTTGCCGAGCGGAACCTCGTCTTTTTCCCGAAAATGGAACTTCCCTGGGAACGTCATGAGGAATTCCTCAGCATGAACCCGTCCGGCGATGTTCCGGTGCTTGTCACCGAGGGTGGTGTCGTTCTGGCTGGCACCATGGTGATTGCCGAGTTTCTCGAAGAGACCGAGGACAAGTCGACAAGCCTGATCTGGGGCACGCCTGCCGAACGTGCCGAGATTCGCCGCCTGACCACATGGTTCGAGGACAAGTTTGTTCGCGAGGTTGGCGCACCACTTCTGAAGGAGCGGTATATCAAGCGTGTTTCGATCCGCGGCAATCCCTCGTCGGAAGTGATGCGCGCAGCGATGGCAAACCTGCATAACCATCTCGACTACATCGACTGGCTTGCCGAACAGGGCAACTGGCTCGCCGGCAAGGCGATGTCGCTTGCCGATTTGTCGGCAGCGGCGCATCTGTCGGTGACCGATTATTTCGGTGATATCGACTGGGACCGCCACCCCGAAGCCAGGCAATGGTATGCGAAGATCAAGTCACGGCCGTCATTCCGCGATCTGCTGGCTGATGTGGTGGCCGGCCTGACGCCGGCGGCGCATTACGCCGATCTGGATTTCTAGTCGGCATTACCAGCCTGAACAGCTAGCCTGTCCGCGCCGCCATCCGCTCCAGCGCACCGCGAAGCAGTGCCAACTGGTCCGGCTCGGAGAACCGGTGGCCTGCACCCTTGACCAGAGACAGTTCGACATCCGTGCTTGCCAGAGATTGTGCGGTGCTTGTGGCCGTCTGCCATGGCACCTCTTCATCCTGCATGCCGTGAAGGAGATGGACCGGACAGGTGATATCCAGCCCGCCCCGAAGTCGCAGATTGTTCCGTCCGTCAGTGATCAGGTGCCAGGGATATTTCACCGGCTCGTCGGAATAGGGGTTCGGCAGCGCAATCACACCGTCGGTCTCGATCCGGGCGCGCTGCTCGTCGGTGAATTCGGTCCAGAGAAGGTCCTCGGTGAAGTCCGGCGCCGCCGCAATGCCGATCAGCCCGGCAACGCGGTCAGGGCGCGCCAGCGCGACATTCAGCATCAGCCAGCCGCCAAGCGATGATCCGACGAGAATCTGCGGACCTTCGGTCAGCGCGTCGAGCGCCGCAAGGCAGTCGGATGTCCAGCTGGAGATGTTGCCGTCAAGGAAATCGCCGCTCGACAGCCCGTGGCCACGATAGTCGAACCGCAGGCAGGGGCGGCCAGTTTCCTGCGCCCATGCCTCGACCTCTAGCGCCTTGGTCCCGTCCATGTCCGAGCCGTGTCCGCACAGAAATGTGACGCCGGTACCGTTGCCCTGAAGGCGGCGATAGGCCAGCCGTTCACCGCTGCCAATCTCGAGATAGTCTGCCTGCGCCAAACCTGTCATCCTTTTGCCATGAAAACGTTCTCGAATTTCCGGCGCGCCAATGCTATCACGCCGTCAGGAGATACCTCATGACCACTAACACGCGGACAGCAGGCTTCGTCAAGTCGCACAGCCAGAGCGGCAAGGGACCCGTTATCGTACAGGTGCTGCCGGCGCTGGTGCGTGGCGGTGTCGAGCGCGGCACAATCGAAATGGCACGCGCCATCATCGATGCCGGGGGCAAGGCTGTGGTTATTTCATCGGGCGGGCCGCTTGTCCGGCATCTCGACCGGATCGGTGCGGTTCACCATAAGCTTCCTGTCGGGGTAAAGAATCCGCTTGCCTGGTCGGGCCTGCGCCGGAAGGTCAGGCGCATCCTGAAGGATGAGGGCGCCGATGTCGTGCATGTGCGTTCGCGAGTGCCGGCGCAGATCGCGCTGCCCGTCGCTAGGGCGCTGGGGATCATTTCGGTCAGTACTGTGCATGGCCGCTTCCAGAACACCAACCTGCTGAAGCGCATCTTCAACGGCAAGATGCTGGCCGCCGACCATATCATCGCGATCTCGCGCTATGTGAAATCGCAGATCGAGCGCCAGTTCGGCGAGCAGGGAAGCAAGCTGACCGTCGTCCAGCGCGGTGTGGATACCGATGTGTTTGATCCGGCCGCCGTGGCGCAGTCGCGGATCATCCGCTTTGTCGATTCCATCGCGCTTCCCGAAGACCAGCCGGTGATCATGCTGCCGGCACGGCCAACGGCCTGGAAAGGCCATGAAATTCTGCTGGAAGCTCTGGCAAAGATCGCTGATCGGCCGTTCATCTGCGTTTTGCTTGGCGCGGCGGACGGCAAGCAGGCCTTCATTGACAGGCTGACACAGACCGGCATGAGGCTGGGGCTCGAGGGCCGTTTCCGGCTGGCGCATGGCGTCGATGACATGCCGGCTGCGCTGATGGCAGCGGATATCGTTGCCATGCCGTCGGTCACGCCGGAGCCATTCGGCCGTGTGTCCCTGGAGGCGCAGGCTATGGGCCGGCTTGTGGTGGCCTTTGACCATGGCGGGGCTATAGAGTCGATTGTTCATGGCAAGACCGGTTGGCTTGCCAAGCCAGTGGACGCAGGAAGCCTTGCTGAATGCCTTGGCAAAGCGCTTGATTTCACTGCCAGCCAGCGTCAGACGATGGCACAGGAAACGCGCAACCAAATCGAAACCAACTTTTCGACAGAACAGATGTGCGACCGGACCATTTCGATTTACGCACGTCTTCTGAAGGATCGCCATACCGGCTGAATTTGTTCCGGTCTTGAGTTTGCCGAAGCGTGAAGCTAGGTTGCGCATCAGGCGTTTCCACTCAAAGCCATTTTCGCGCGCGACATCCAGGATGATACAGGCCCATGCCGATCGTAACCCTTCCAGACGGATCCACCAGAAGCTATGACTCCCCGGTCTCACCGGCGACCATTGCGGCTGATATCGGCCCGGGCCTCGCCAAGGCGGCGATGCTGGCTGTTGTCGATGGCCAGGAATGGGATATGACCCGCGAGATTGAGGCTGATTCCTCGCTGGCACTCCTGACAGCAAAGGATGACACCATTCTCGCCACCATCCGGCACGATGCCGCGCATGTGATGGCTGAGGCGGTTCTCGAGCTGTATCCAGAGACACAGGTGACCATCGGCCCGTCGATCGAAAACGGGTTTTATTACGATTTCCATCGCGAGACCGCGTTCAGCGACGAGGACCTTGCCGCCATCGAGGCGCGCATGCATGAGATTGTTGATCGCGACGAGCCGATCATCCGCAATGTCTGGACCCGTGACGAGGCGGTCGACTTCTATAAACAGAACAACGAGCCATTCAAGATCGAGCTTGTCGAGGCAATTCCGGCTGGTGAGACGGTCACCTTCTACCAGCAGGGCGATTTCATTGATCTGTGCCGCGGGCCGCATCTGGCCTCGACAGGCCGCATTCGGCATGCCTTCAAGCTGATGAGCGTGGCCGGTGCCTACTGGCGCGGGGACTCGAACCGTCCGATGCTGCAGCGCATCTATGGCACGGCATGGCGTACTGAAAAGGAACTCAACGCCTATCTCCATATGCTGGAGGAGGCGGAAAAACGGGACCACCGCAAGCTCGGCAAGCAACTCGGTTTCTTCCATCTTCAGGAGGAGGCGACGGGGTCTGTTTTCTGGCATCCGAGCGGATGGACCATCTATCGCGAGATCGAGACCTATATGCGCCGCCGACTTGAAGAGGGTGGCTATGACGAGGTGAAGACACCACAGCTTGTCGATCGCGCGCTGTGGGGAGGCCTCCGGCCACTGGGACAAATTCCGCGAGAACATGTTCACTGCCGAGGCCGAGGATGACCGCACGCTGGCGCTGAAGCCGATGAACTGCCCTTGTCATGTGCAGATCTTCCGCCAGGGCATCAAATCCTATCGTGACCTTCCGCTGCGCATGGCCGAGTTTGGTTCATGCCACAGGAACGAGCCGTCCGGTGCGCTTCACGGCATCATGCGGGTCCGCGCTTTTACGCAGGATGATGCGCATATCTTCTGTACGGAGGACCAGATCACCTCTGAGTCGGTCATCTTCTGTGAGCTTCTTCAGTCCATCTATGCCGATTTCGGGTTTGAGGATATTCGGGTGAAATTCTCGGACCGGCCGGAAGTGCGCGCTGGTGAAGATGATGTGTGGGACCGTGCTGAATCCGCCTTGACCGATGCCTGTGACGCGGCCGAACTGGAAACCGTGCTGAACCCGGGTGAGGGCGCGTTCTACGGGCCAAAGCTGGAATTTGTGCTGCGTGACGCTATTGGCCGTGACTGGCAGTGCGGCACGTTGCAGGTGGATTTCGTGCTGCCGGACAGGCTGGACGCCGAATATGTGGCCGAGGACGGCAACCGCCACCGGCCGGTTATGCTGCACCGCGCAATCCTCGGCTCGCTGGAGCGCTGGATCGGCATCATCATCGAGCAATATTCCGGCCGCATGCCACCGTGGCTGGCCCCGACGCAGGTGGTGGTCGCCTCGATCACCGACAGCGCCAACGGCTATGCCGAGCAGGTCACCGAAGCATTCCGCGCTGCCGGTATGCGCGCCAGCAGCGACCTTCGCAACGAGAAGATCAGCTACAAGGTGCGCGAGCACAGTGTCATGAAGGTGCCCTATATTCTGGCGGTCGGTGGCCGCGAAGAAGAGGCTGGCACGGTCGCATTGCGCCGCCTTGGCTCCAACGAGCAGCAGGTAATTCCGATGCAGGAGGCGCTGGCCATGCTTCGCGGCGAGAGCCTGCCGCCGGATCTGGCGCGGCGCGCGGCGATGGCTGCGGAATGACCGCGGCAGCACTGCAAAGCTGCGAATCGCTAAGTGACTAGGCAAATCGAGCAGTTTTTGATACAAAATGCCCACGACGGTGCGCGGGACGCCGCCGTCGAATGTGTTCTGGCTGCCGGTTGTCGGCGCTGATAAAACAGGAGAAGTTAGATAGCTCGTCCCCATAGTAACGTGCCGCCCGTCATCGACGGCCCGCGCGTAAACGGCGCCATCAGGGTGCCGAAAGTACGGTGTATCGACCCGGAAGGTAACCAACTGGGCGTCCTCGATACCCGTGAAGCCCTTACAAAAGCTGAAGATTTCGGTCTCGACCTTGTCGAGGTGCAGCCGAATGCCGACCCGCCTGTCTGCAAGATTCTCGACTATGGCAAGTTCAAGTACGAGGCACAGAAGCGGGCCAACGAGGCGCGCAAGAAGCAGAAGACCATCGAGGTCAAGGAAATCAAGTTCCGTCCCAATATCGACGAGCATGATTACCAGGTGAAAATGCGCAATGTGTCGAAGTTTCTCGCCGCCGGCGACAAGGTGAAGGTCACCTTGAGGTTCCGTGGCCGTGAAATGGCCCACCAGGAGCTGGGTGCCAAGGTTCTTGCGCGGGTGCGCGAGGAGACCGAGGAGGTCGCCAAGGTCGAGGCCATGCCGAAGCTTGAAGGCCGCCAGATGGTGATGGTCATCGCCCCGCGCTGACCTGCATCGCCTTTCTAGCCAAAACCGCTTGATTCCTGTCGCGCGCAGCCCTATAACCACGGCTTCGCGCACATCACTGTCGCGTCCGGGCCTGAAAAATCAGGGCATGCCCGGCCGGCTGACCGCCACGTCCAACTGATCGGGCCCCGCGCGAGGGGAGTGGCCACCTTTAGAACTGACGAGGTTGAAATGCCCAAGATGAAGACGAAGAGCGGAGCGAAGAAACGCTTCCGCCTGACCGCCAGCGGCAAGGTCCGTGGCTCGGCAGCGTTCCTGAGCCACAATCTGCGCCGCCGCTCCCAGAAGATGAAGCGCCAGGCGCGCGGGACGATGATCCTGTGCGACGCCGATGCGCGCATCGTCAAAAAATTCCTGCCTTACGCGTAAAGGGGACGGAGCATGGCACGAGTCAAAAGAGGTACTACCACCCACGCGCGTCACGCCAAGGTGATCAAGGCTGCAAAGGGTTATTACGGACGTCGGAAGAATACCTTCCGCACCGCCACCCAGGCCGTCGACAAGGCACGTCAATATGCCTATCGCGATCGTCGCACCCGCAAGCGTGAGTTCCGCGCCCTGTGGATCCAGCGGATCAACGCCGCTGCCCGCATGCATGGCATGACCTATTCGCAGATGATGGGCGGACTGATCAAGTCCGGCATCGAGATCGACCGCAAGATGCTTGCCGATCTCGCCGTGAACGAGCCGGCAGCTTTTGCCGCGCTGGTTGAGCAGTCACGCGCGGCCGCGTAACCGGACCCATCAAGGCCGAGACAACGGGCCGTCGCTTTGACACCACGCCGGAACAGTTTTTGGTCTGGCAGTTCAAGGCGGCGGCCCTTATATTTTGCGGCAAATTTCGGCACGCGGATACAGCCCGAACAATGCCCTTTCCGAGACAGGTACGATGCAGAATCTGGACGAGCTTTCATCTGAAATCCTGAGTGCGGTCGAGGCCGCAGACACCACCGACGCGCTGGAAGCCGTGCGCATTGATGCGCTTGGCAAGAAAGGGCGCATCTCGCTGATGATGCGTGAGCTTGGTGGCATGGACCCGGAAGAGCGCAAGACCGCCGGTCAGACGCTGAACGCGGTCAAGGACAGCATCGCGGCCGCCATCGAAACCCGTCAGGCCGCGCCTTCCGCGCGGCGCTGGATGCGCGGCTTGCCGCCGAGGCGGTCGATGTGAGCCTGCCGTCCCGTCCCGAGACAGAGGCGCGCCTGCATCCATTGTCGCGCACCATCGAAGAGGTTGTCGCGATCTTTGCCGAGATGGGATTCACCGTCGCCGAAGGGCCGGATATCGAGTCCGACTATTACAACTTCACCGCGCTGAACATTCCTGAAGAGCACCCGGCCCGGCAGGAACATGACACTTTTTACCTGCCACCTGATGACGAGGGACGGCGCAAGGTGCTGCGCACACATACATCGCCTGTTCAGATCCGGACCATGGAGGCGACAGAGCCGCCAGTGCGGATCATTGTTCCGGGACGTACCTACCGGTCCGACCATGACGCCACCCATTCGCCGATGTTCCATCAGTGCGAGGGGCTGGTCATTGGCGATGGCATCCATATGGGCCATCTGAAGGGCTGCCTGATCGATTTCTGCCGCGCCTTCTTCGGGGTGGACGACCTGCCGGTGCGCTTCCGCCCCAGCTATTTCCCGTTCACCGAGCCGTCGGCCGAGGTCGATATCGGTTGCACTCGCGACGGAGGCGGGCTGAAGATCGGGGCCGGCGACGATTGGCTGGAGATTCTGGGTTCCGGCATGGTCAACCCGCGCGTTCTGGCGAATTGCGGATACGACCCGGAGAAATATCAGGGCTTTGCCTTCGGCATGGGGATCGAACGGATCGCGATGCTGAAATACGGCATTCCGGACCTGCGCACTTTCTATGACAGCGACCTGCGCTGGATGCGCCATTACGGCTTCCTGCCGTTCGATGCGCCGTCGATCCATGCCGGCCTTGTCGGGGGGACTGTCTGATGAAATTCACCCGTAACTGGCTGTTCGACCATCTCGACACCGACCGCCCGCTCGACGAAATTCTCGACGCCCTGCCGATGCTGGGACTCGAGGTCGAGAGCTTCGACGATCCGGCCAAGCGCCTTGCCTCTTTCACCGTCGCCGAGGTGATCTCGGCAGAGCAGCATCCCGATGCCGACCGGCTGCGTGTCTGCATGGTGAATACCGGCAGCGGCGATCCGGTGCAGGTTGTCTGCGGCGCACCGAACGCGCGCGCCGGCATGAAGGGTGTATTCGCCCCGGCCGGTGCCTATGTGCCCGGCATCGATCTGGTGCTGAAGGCGGGCAATATCCGCGGGCAGGATTCGAACGGCATGCTCTGCTCGGAGCGCGAGATGATGATCTCTGACGAGCATGACGGCATCATTGATCTGGATCAGGACGCGCCGGTCGGCGAGAGTTTCGCCGCTTATGCGGGCCTCGATGATCCGGTTATCGAGATCGCCATCACCCCGAACCGTGCTGATTGCCTCGGCGTTCGTGGTGTCGCGCGCGATCTGGCCGCTGCCGGTTACGGCACGCTGAAACCGCTGGATACCAGCGCGCATGAAGGCAGCTTCGACAGCCCGGTCACCTGGCGGCTCGATCTTGACGGGGCCGAGCATCTGGCCCCGCTGATCACCGGCATCGCATTCCGCGGCGTCACCAACGGGCCGAGCCCGGACTGGATGGCGCGGCGCCTGAATGCCATTGGCCAGCGCCCGATCAGCGCCCTTGTCGATATCACCAACTATGTGATGTTTGACCTTGGACGTCCGCTTCACGCCTATGACATCGACAAGATCCACGGCAGTGAGCTGATCGTGCGGCAGGCGGATGGCGGCGAGCCCTTTGCCGCGCTGAACGAGAAGACCTACGAGATGGAAGCCGGCATGATCACCATTGGCGATGCCGAAGGTGTTGATGATCTGGCTGGCGTGATGGGCGGCGAGCGTACCGGCGTGAGCGATGGCACCACCGGCATGTTCCTCGAGATCGCGGTGTTCGACCCGATTTCGGTGGCGACCACCGGGCGCAAGCTGAACCTGAATTCCGACGCCCGCTACCGGTTCGAGCGCGGGCTTGATTCCGAAAGCCCGGTCTGGGCCGCAGGCCATATTGCCCGCATGGTGACGGATATCTGCGGCGGCGAAGCCTCGGTGCCGGTCACCATGGGCCCGGGCGTTGACTGGAAGCGCAGCATTTTCCTTGGCGCCGGCAAGGTGGAAAGCCTGACCGGCATGAAGATCGATGCAGCCGAGCAGCAGCGCATTCTGGAAACCCTCGGCTTCACAGTGACAGCGGCAGATGGCGGATTCGACGTGGCCCCGCCATCCTGGCGCGGAGATATTGACGGCGCCGCCGATCTCGTTGAGGAAATCGCCCGTATCCGCGGCTTCGACCATCTGCCGATGGACCATCTGCCGCGTGAGGATGTGGTGGCGAAACCGTCCCTGTCACCTGCGCAGGCGCGCCTGTTCCGGTTGCGCCGGGCACTGGCCACGCGCGGCCTGATGGAGGCAGTGACCTTCTCTTTCCTGTCCGATGATGACGCTGTCCGTTTTGGTGGCGGGGCGGACAATCTGAAACTCGTCAACCCGATCAGCGCCGATCTGTCTGTGATGCGCCCGTCGATCCTGCCGAACCTGTTGTCGGCATCGGCGCGCAATCAGGATCGCGGTGAGGCTGATGCAGCGATGTTCGAGGTTGGCCCGGTCTTTCTTGGTGATGCGCCGGAGGATCAGCGCACCGCCGCCACCGGCCTTCGTCATGGCGGCACCGCGCCGCGTGAATGGCATGGCAGCGCCCGCGCCATCGATGTGTTCGATGCCCGCGCAGACGCCGAGGCCGCGCTCGCCGCGCTTGGCGTGAAGCTTGCCGGTGTACAGGTCAAAGCCGAAGGTCCGGACTGGTTTCATCCAGGCCGGCGCGGCCAGCTGATCCAGGGTCGCACCGTGCTGGCAAGCTTTGGTGAAATTCATCCGGCGGTGGCCGAGGCCTATGGGTTGCGCGGCCGGGTGGTCGGTTTCGAAATTCATACCGATGATGTGCCGATGCCGAAATCCAAGGGACCTGCCAAATCGCTTCTCAGCCTGTCCGTCTATCAGCCGGTGACGCGTGACTTTGCCTTCATCGTTGATCGTGATGTTGCCGCCGGCGACATCCTGAAGGCGGTAAAGTCGGGGGCCGGCCCGCTGCTGTCGGATATGAATGTCTTCGATCTTTATGAAGGCGCGAATATCGGCGAGGGCAAGAAGTCGGTGGCGGTGACCATCACCCTGACCCCGACCAAGGCGACACTGACCGAGGAGGAGATCGAGAAAATCTCCGCCGAAATCGTGAAGATCGCCGGCAAGAACTGCGGTGCGACGCTGCGGGGATAATCCCTAAAGATCAGCCTCCTTTTTGAGTTTTCAGCTCGATTTTCCATGGCAGCCATTTTTGGGATGATGTTGCCGATCAGCTTCTGCCGCTTGGGACGACGATTTCAGGTGTTTCAACGCCGCATCATGAACAACCCGCCCTGTGCCTCGTCGCTCAGCAGCAGAATGGCGCCGGCGCGCGGGCCGTCAGGCACCACAGCCACATCGCGAATGCGGCCGATCTGCCCGTCGAGAATGACACGCTCGGATTCCGGCAGTCCGTCTGCGCCGAGCATCACCAGATAGAGCCGCCGGAATTTCAGCGACCCCACCAGAAGATGTCCCTGATAGCGTGGGAACATGGATCCGGTCGCAGCGCCGGAGTCATTGCCGGCGGGGATAAAACGCCATGCCTGACGGCGCGATGGACGGGTCCCAAACCCAGACCGGATCGACATAGCCCGGCAGGCCGTCATGCTTGCTGACGCGTCGACCGGTGGCGTATTCGCGGCCATGGCTGACCGTCGGCCAGCCGTGATTGGCACCCTTTTGCGGGATGTTGATCTCGTCGCCACCGCGTGGGCCGTGCTCATGCGCCCAGATCTCGCCGGTTTGCGGGTGCACTGCCATGCCCTGCGGGTTGCGGTGGCCGATGGAATAGAGTTCCGGTGCCCAGCCATCTGCCTGCCCGGCAGCATGCGGATTATCGTCTGGCACCGTGCCGTCGGGATTCAGTCGCAGGATGCTGCCGGCATGCGCCGCCGGGTCCTGCGCGTTGTCGCGATCGCCGCGGTCACCAATGCTGGCAAAGAGGTATCCCCCGCCATCTGCAGCCTGCAGCCGAAATGATGCCCGGACCGGGCCGGATTGTTGCCGGTGAAGATCGTCTCACGCTCTACCAGCGCATCTCCCTCGAGCCGTGCCCGGTCGATGGCCGTTGAAGACTTGCCGTTCCAGAAGTGCCGAATAGCACAGATAGACATGCGGCCCGTCCACCATCACATCAAGCATGCCGCCCTGGCGGCGGGCAAAGACCTGCGGAAGGCCGGCGATTTCCGCGGCGCTGCCATCGGCAAGGCTGACGCGCTGCAACCCGCCACCACGCACCGTCACCAGCACCTGGTCCGTGCCGATGAAATCCATGCCCCACGGGTGAGCGAGGCGGGGCCCCACACGTTCGATGGTCGCCGCGCCGGCCACCGGTGCCGAAGCGCACGCAAAAAGGGCCGCACCTACCAGCGCGGCCCTGAAGATGTTTCTGGGTGCCATCTGCCTACAGCTTGTTAAGGGCCGATACGACAGCGCGGATCGGGGCCATGGTGATCGAGGTGTCGATCCCCACGCCATAAACCGAGACAGCTTTGCCATCGACCTCTTTCACAAGCTCGACATAAGCGGCAGCTTCGGCCTTGGATGTCGCCGAGCGCGTGTTCTGCCCGAAATCGGCAAGCCGAAATTCGAGGTCGAACGCGCTCCGCATGGCCTCGACAAAGGCCGAGATCGGACCGTTTCCGGTGGCGCTGACATCCACTTCGGCACCGTCATGACGAATTTTCGCCACCACACGCTCGGTAGAGCCGTCGGCGGTCGCCTTGCTGACATCGAAGGACAACAGCTCGAACCGGCCGGTCTGTTTGATGAAGTGCTCTTCGGCGAGCTCCCAGATCCGCTGGCTTGTGATCTCCTTGCCGGTCTTGTCTGCCTCGTCCTGGACGATGCCGGAAAACTCGATCTCGGCGCCGCGCGGCAGGCGGACATGATGGTCGGCCTCCAGCAGATAGGCGGAACCCGCCTTGCCGGATTGCGAGTTCACCCGAATGATCGCCTCGAAAGTGCGACCGATATCGCCCGGATCGATGGGAAGATAGGGTACCTCCCAGACATCGGAATTGGCATCACGGATGGCGTCCATGCCCTTGCGGATGGCATCCTGATGGCTGCCGGAAAAGGCGGTATGGACCAGCTTTCCAGCATAGGGATGACGTTCAGGCACAGGCAGCTGGTTGCAGAACTCCGCCGCCTCGACCAGCTCGTTAATGTCGGAGAAGGTCAGGGTCGGGTCGACGCCTTGGGTGAACATGTTCAGCCCCAGCGTGATGATATCGACATTTCCGGTCCGCTCGCCATTGCCGAACAGCGTGCCTTCTACCCGGTCCGCGCCCGCCATCAGGCCAAGCTCGGTCGCGGCCACGGCGCAGCCGCGGTCGGTATGCGGGTGAAGCGACAGGATCACCGTCTCGCGTTTGCTGAAATTGCGGTGCATCCATTCGATCTGGTCGGCATAGATGTTCGGTGTCGACATCTCGACCGTTGCTGGCAGGTTGATGATGGTGGGGTTAGCTGCCGTTGGCTGCCAGACATCCATCACCGCCTCGCAGACCTCAAGCGCGTAATCGAGCTCGGTGCCGGTAAAGCTTTCCGGTGAATATTGTAGGCGCAGATTGTCAGCGCCGCATTTCGAAATGCGGTCGGCAACCATTTTTGCGCCGTCGACGGCGATCTGCTTGACCCCGTCACGGTCGGCCTTGAACACCACGCGGCGCTGAAGCGTCGAGGTGGAGTTATAAAGATGCAGGATGGCGTTTGGCGCGCCGTCGAGGCTTTCAATCGTGCGGTCGATCAGATGTTCGCGCGCCTGGGTCAGCACCTGAATGGTGACATCATCGGGCACATGGCCACCTTCGATCAGTTCGCGAAGGAAATTGTAATCGGTCTCGGATGCCGAGGGAATCCGACCTCTATCTCCTTGAAACCCATATCGACCAGAAGCTTGAACATCCGCATTTTGCGGACTGCATCCATCGGCTCGATTAGCGCCTGGTTACCGTCACGTAGGTCAACAGAGCACCATACGGGCGCTGTTTCTATACGCATGCCGGGCCATGTCCGATCTGGCAGATCGGGGCCGGCATAGGGACGGTATTTTTCATGCCCCGCGGCGCCGTTCGCAACGGCGGCGTTGGAGACATGATCCGGGCTGGTCATCGGTTTCGAGTCCTCTTCAAACTATCTGTTTCGGTTTCAAACGAAATGGCCGGATCGGGCCTTTCGAGTGCGCCAGATTATACAGGAAGCCCCGTTAGCGAAACAGAATAATTCACAGATTATTTCATCGGATTTTCATCGTCTTGTCTGACCTTCGTCAGCGCGAAAGTCCTTGCCGATGCGACAAAAGGACGGCAAAACACTGCTTCATGCCGGTGGGCGCATCGCGCTATAACGCACAAAGCCGCGACCACCATGCCGAACAACCGCTCAGGAACCCGATGACCGCGACAGACAACATTCGAATTTCGTTCCATTATCGCGCATATCGACCATGGCAAGTCGACCATTGCCGACCGCCTGATTCAGGTGTGCGGCGGGCTGACCGAGCGCGAGATGACCGAACAGGTGCTTGACAATATGGATATCGAGCGCGAGCGCGGGATCACCATCAAGGCGCAGACGGTGCGGCTGAACTACACCGCCAAGGACGGCAAGGATTACGTCCTGAACCTGATGGACACGCCTGGTCATGTCGATTTCGGCTATGAGGTGTCGCGGTCCTTGTCGGCCTGTGAAGGCTCGCTTCTGGTGGTCGATGCCAGCCAGGGCGTCGAGGCGCAGACCCTCGCCAATGTCTACCAGGCCATCGAGGCGGATCACGAGATCGTGCCGGTCCTGAACAAGATCGACCTTCCCGCCGCCGAGCCCGAGCGGGTGCGCGGCCAGATCGAGGAGGTGATCGGCCTTCCCGCCGATGACGCCATCGAGTGCAGCGCGAAGACGGGTATTGGCATTTCCGATATTCTGGAAGGGATCGTCACGCAGATGCCGGCGCCGCAGGGCGATGCGGCCGCGCCGCTGACCGCATTGCTGGTGGACAGCTGGTATGACGCCTATCTGGGCGTGATGACGCTGGTGCGGGTGCGCCACGGCAAGATCAAGAAGGGCATGAAAATCCGGATGATGGGCACTGGTGCGACGCATGTCGTCGAACGGGTCGGCGTGTTCTCGCCGAAGCCGACGCCGGTGGACGAGCTTGGCCCGGGCGAGATCGGCTTTATCAATGCCGGGGTAAAGACGGTGTCGGACGCGCGTGTCGGCGATACGATTACTGAAGAGCGCCGCCCCTGCGAGGAGCCGCTTCCGGGGTTCAAGCCGTCGGTGCCGGTTGTCTTCTGCGGATTGTTTCCGGTGGACACGAACGACTTCTCCGGCCTTCGCGAGGCGCTCGAGAAGCTGTCCCTGAACGACTCTTCATTCTCCTTCGAGGCGGAGACTTCAGCCGCGCTTGGTTTTGGCTTCCGCTGCGGATTTCTCGGACTGCTTCATATGGAGGTGATCCGCGACCGGCTGGAGCGCGAATTCAATCTCGACCTGATCTCGACCGCGCTGTCGGTTGTCTACACCATGACGATGACGGATGGTGCGGAGGTCAGCTTGCACAACCCGGCAGATATGCCGGAGGTGACAAAGATCTCCGAGATTCAGGAACCCTGGATCAAGGCCACCATCATGACGCCGGATGAGTATCTGGGGCCGGTGCTGACGCTCTGCACTGAGCGTCGCGGCGAGCAGCTCGACCTGACCTATGCCGGCAACCGGGCGATGGCGGTCTACCGCCTGCCGCTGAACGAAGTGGTGTTTGATTTCTATGACAGGCTGAAATCCATCACCCGCGGCTATGCCAGCTTTGATTACGCCATCGATGAATACCGCGCCGGCGAACTGGTGAAGGTATCGATCCTTGTGAATGGCGATCCCGTCGATGCGCTTTCGATGATCGTAGACCGTGAGGAGGCCGAGTACCGCGGCCGCGCCTTATGCATCCGGCTGAAGGACCTTGTCCCGCGGCAGATGTTCAAGGTCGCGCTGCAGGCGGCGATCGGCGGCAAGGTGATCGCCCGCGAGACCATTGCGGCGTTGCGCAAGGACGTAACCGCGAAATGCTATGGCGGTGATATCAGCCGGAAGAAGAAACTTCTGGAGAAGCAGAAGGAAGGCAAGAAGAAGATGCGGCAGTTCGGCAAGGTCGACATCCCGCAGAATGCCTTCTTTGAAGCGCTGAAGATGGGCGACAACTAGCGCTGGCTACCGATATTCCGGCGGCAGCAGCAGGTCCAGCCTGCCGTTGCTGGCGATGACCGGCGCGCCTGCTGTCAGCGCCGCTGCCGGATCAAAGTCACGCATCTGTCCGCCCGCCTGGCGGACGATCAGCGCCCCGGCAAAAAAATCCCATGAATGCATGTGACTTCTCGACATAGGCATCGAGCCGCCCGTCTGCCACATAGGCAAGTGACAGCGCGCCCGATGAATTGCGGTAGAGACGCGTTCCGGCCTCGACCATCGGGGTGAGCATAAAAGGCCGGAGCTGTCGCCCTTGACGGTTTCAGGCCGACACCGACTGTGGCGCGGTCGATCTCTTCTGTAGTGGTGACACGGATGGGCCGGCCATTGCGGGTGGAAGCTGTGCTGCTGCCAGCGAGATATAATTCGTCATGGACAGGGTCATATATGCAGCCTGCGATGATCTGCGCATGGTGAAGGCAGGCAATGCTGACGCACCAGTGTGGTCGGCCGCGCACGAAATTGGCAGTGCCATCAATCGGGTCGATCACCCAGGTAATGCCGGAAGGGCCGGGCTCGTGCCCATATTCCTCACCCAGAACCCCGTCTTCGGGAAAGTCCCGTGCAATCGCCTCGCGAATCAGTATTTCAACGCCGCGATCGGCATTGCTGACAAAATCGTTGCGGGTTTTTTCGGAAACCTCGAGTTCATCGACCTTCTGGAAATGGTCGAGTGCCATCCTGCCGCCGTCCCGGGCAAATTGCTGGATTGATGAAAGGTGCCTGTCGGTCATGTTCCGTCACGGCCCGGGCCGCGCCTTTCGCAATCTCATCCTCGATGAAAAGGTATGGCAGGACTACGCCTATTTTTCGCCGCGGCGCTTCAGATCACGGCTGCGGATTTTACGTTCGCCGCTGCCACGCATCAGGCGGGCAATGCCAAGAAAGAAACCCGTCAGCATCAGCAGGACAAGGGTAGTCGGCCAGCCAAGGACCGTTACCAGTACCGGGTGCCACAGGAATGGCTCGCATCCGAGGGGAACGATCAGGCCGCAGGGATCCACATACCTGCTGACGACAGCTTCGGTGATTTGCAGAGAGGTCGCGTGGTGTTCGAACCAGAATTGGCCAAGCACCTTGCTTGCTTCGTCCGTCACGCTCAGATCCAGCCACATGACATAGAGCGCCATGAGGCCGATCAGATATCCGAATATGCGAAAGCCGTTGCTCACCATTGCCTGAGTGTGAGCCCGCAACGGGCCCCGTTCAAGCGCAAATTGCGCGGATCACGGTGAACAGAATTTTTCGCCACAGTGATGGTCTGGCGAGGTTGATCTGTGTCAAAGGGACTGATAGTTTGCGCCGCATTGGTTCGGGCATTGGCCCGTCGCGGGAGGGGTGGCCGAGCGGTTTAAGGCGCACGCCTGGAAAGCGTGTTGGGGTGAAAGCCCCTCCGGGGTTCGAATCCCCGTCCCTCCGCCATACCCCTCACATCAGGTCAATTTTACGCCTAGCATATCCCATGCTTCTCCCTGTATTTGTGGGATAATCCTGGCATAAAAGATATTTCCAGCCCATTGGCATCCAGCCCTGTCCACGGTATTATGTGGGGTCAAATGTGGGGTTGGATCGTTTTGTCAGGTAAAGCTCACAAGCTAAATGCCATGCAGGTGAAGAAGCTGTCTTCGCCTGGGCGCTATGCTGACGGCAATTGTCTCTACCTCACCATCTCAGAATCGGGATCCAAAAGCTGGCTTCTTCGCATCGTTGTGCGAGGCCGCAGACGTGATATGGGCCTTGGTAGTGTGGATCTTGTCAGCCTTGAAGAAGCTCGTGATCTAGCCCGGCAGTATCGACGCATCGCCAGATCAGGCGGTGATCCTCTGCTGGACCGTCAGGCATTGCGAGGCCAGCTTATATCCTTCCGTGAGGCTGCGGTTCAGGTGCATGAGCTTAATGTGCCGTCATGGGGCAATGATAAGCATGCCAGCCAGTGGCTCTCCTCGCTGGAGATACATGTATTCCCCATCATCGGATCAATGCCTGTCTCACTTATCACATCTGCTGATGTGTTGAAGGTGCTGGCACCGATCTGGATTGAGAAGGCTGATACGGCGAAGAAGATCCGGCAGCGCCTTCGCATGATTATCAAATGGGCGCGGGCGCAGGGCTACTTTACCGGTGATGATCCAGTTGAGTTGGCTGAGCAGGCTCTACCGAAGGTCAAAGCCTCAGGAGCGCACTTCAAGTCCGTAAGCTATGACGACCTGCCAGAGATCATTACCGGCTTCAGGACAAGCTCTGTGAGCCTTGCTACACGTCTTGCGCTGGAGTTCCTGATCCTGACGGCCTCACGGACCACAGAGGTGCTGGAAGCGCATTGGAGCGAGATCGATCTTGATAAGAAGCTCTGGGTGATCCCAGCAGAGCGGATGAAGGCAAGCCGGGACCATGAAGTGCCGCTGACAGAGCGGATGATCGAGATCTTGCAAGCCGCAGCAGAGCTGAAGCTCGATAACGGCCTGATCTTCCCCTCCTCACTCAATGGCAAAGCGATGTCGAACAATACGCAGAGACTTGCCTTGCAAAAGCGCCTTGGTGTGGACGCCACCGTCCATGGCATGCGCTCTGCCTTCAAGGATTGGGCAGCAGAGACCACAACATATCCGAATGAGGTATCAGAGATGGCGCTGGCGCATTCGATCGGCAGCAAGGTCGAGGCTGCCTACCGTCGCGGCAACCTGCTTACCAAGCGCCGCCAGATGATGGCTGACTGGGATGCCTTCCTCACCGGTAAGGACCGCAAGGTCATCCAGCTTCACGAGACAGGAGATGCAAGATGATAGAGCCGCAGATCCCGCGTCTTCTTCGTCTGAAGCAGATCCTTGGTGATCCAAAAGCAGATCCACCAGTTGAGCCGATCATCCCCATCAGCAAGTCATCCTGGTGGGATGGCATCAGCAAAGGCAAATACCCCAAAGCCCATCAAGCTCAGTGAGAACACGACCGTCTGGCGTGAGGATGATATCCGCAAGCTGATCGACAGCTTATAGGGGTAAGCCCCCTATAGGTTTTTCTGTGGGTTTTTGTTTTTCAAAAGGAAAAGGTCGCGCGCGTCGGACTCGCAGTGTGTTGAACGTGTTGAAGTGTGTTGAGATTCTGTCAATGAAATCACACTCAACACACTCACACTCACTCACACACACCATTTCCCAAAAATTTTTTCCAAAAACTTTTTCGTACAGAAAAAGCTATAGGAGCGAACACACTTAATATTTTCTCTTGCATGGCATGGGATCAGATGGTTGGGACATAACACCATCCACTTCGATGTCGTCAGGCCCGAGACCATCCAACGCCATCTCGCATAGTCCGCAATCACATCGAATAAAGACGGCATAAAAAACATGACCAAACAAAGTCCCGAGGACCGCGAGCCGCGAAACTCGGTGCTTTGTCACTAACAAGGTCAGCTTTGGTAAGGTTACTGCTAAGCTTCAAATAACGATTTGCGTGGCCTTACATTATTCCGAGTGTTGGTCTTTGCCCTGCTGCGCAAGAACGATCAAAACCCCGGCAAAGATAATCAAGATTATTCCCGCAATGCTCAGCATGCGCGGGACAACGCCCCAGAACGCCCAACTGAAAAACCGACAGAGATCAGATAGGCGTATTCATAGATCGCAGCATAGCTTGTCTGGGCGATTTGATAGGCCCGCGTCATCATTGAGAGTGCCATACAGGCGCCCGTTGCAATCACACCCATCCAAATCCAGAACCAGACATCAACCACTTGCCACCCACGGAAGAGAAATGGCGCTTGCGTGATCAATTCATCGATACGGGCAACACCTGCAGCCCGGTGGCGAAGGCGCCGCCGCAAAGGCCGATGGCGACGATAAAGCTCATCAGGATGGCGAGAGGGCTTTCATCGCTGAGGTATCTGAAGGTGATGATTGACCCAAACGCATAGGAAGCACCGGAAAGAACCGGTATCAGATGATAGGGGGAAAAACCGGCGCTTTCCTGGCCGCAGGATCAGCAATACGCCGCAACTTCCGATAACGACGGCTAAGATCCGGCGCCAGCCAATGCGCTCCTGAACAAAATGGCCGAGAAAAGCAATACGAATATGGGTGAGGTGAACAGCCCTGCGCCAGCCTCGGCAATCGCCATCATCGGCATGACACTGAAATACAGGAAGATGGCGATCACCATGAACAGCGTTCTGACGAGAACCGGCTTCCAAAGTTTCGGGATCACCGAAAGACCAAGCAGCTTGCCGAGGATTGCCACCATGAAAATGGCGAAAAGAGACCGGCTGAAATGGAATTGACCCACCCCCACATCGTCCGAGACGAGCATCGTCAAATTGTCCGAGAAGCCGAAAATGGAAATGCCGGCAATTAGCAGGATGGCGCCTTGGCTTTCAGATGAGATCTTCGCACGCCAAGCTGTCATTGATTTCCGATCTGCGTCAGCACCTAATCTGCCAACCACTTGATCGCCATCCCAGATGTTTGTCCAGATTTAAAAAATCCCAGCCAATCTAAGCGAACAGATTGTGTTGCGCTTGCCTCAGCACAATTCAGCTAGTCCTGCTTAATAACCGATTGTGCAGACGACCTTGGAAAGGTTGGAAAAGCAGCGTCCAGTGATTTGCGGGATGAAACAAGCTAGAAAGTTACCGGTAGGTTTTCTCGGCCAGATCGGCGCCGCGGCGCAGATTGGCAAGCTTCTTCCAGGTAACGCCCGGGTCGATCTTGCCGTACCCGGCAAAGGTGCCGAAGCCGCAATCCGTGCTGGCGATCACCCTGTCCATGCCGACAATGTCGATGAAGCGGCCAAGCCTCTGGCAGATCAGTTCGGGATGCTCGACATAGTTTGAACAGGTGTCGATGACGCCGGGCGCCAGGATTTTGTCATCCGGGATGCCGGTGTCGCGCCAAACGGTCCATTCATGCTCGTGGCACGGGTTGGCGCTCTCGAACAGGATCGTGCCGGGCCGCGCGGCGAGAACGATATCAATGACCTTTTCCAGCGGAATGTCGTGGTCGTGGGGACCTTCGTAGTTGCCCCAGCAGAGATGCATGCGCATCCGGTCTGACGGAAGGCCTCGGTGGCGGCGTTCAGCGCCTCGACATTCGCGGCGGCGATTTTCAGGAATTCCTCTTCGGATGCGTCCTGATATCCCGTATGGGACGACATCGCGAGGTCTGGGCAGTCGAACTGAATATCAAGCCCGGCATCGAGGATCGCTTCATATTCGGGCCGCATGGCGGCGACAAGCGCGTCCAGATAGGCCTCATGGCTCGGATAATGCCGGTTTACCTGAAAGGCCGTGATCAGTCCGGGGGACGCGGCGTTCATGAAGGCCCTTGTCCCCTGTCCCTCGGCTTCAAGAGCTGCCTTGTACCGGCGGATGTCGTCAAGAGCCGGCTGAAGGTCGACAAGCCTGACCTCGCCGATGCACGATGCCCGGGTGAATTCCTGGCTTCCCATGACCGTGCTGAGCTTCCTGCTCAGCTCCGGGTGCGCCGCAAGGTCCTTCGCCGGCTTGCGTTCGATATGGCCGCCGAACCCGCTCAGCCGTTCCTGCATGTAAGTTGAATATCCGACCTTGCCAAGTTCCCCGTCCGACACGATGGTGACGCCTACCTCGCGCTGCCGTCTCACAGCATCGTTGATGGCATTCTGCACGCTGACCTCGAAACGGTCCCTGTCGTAAGCCTCGCCCTTGTCCTTCGCCAGAAGAAAGGATGACAGCTCGTCCCCGCGGGGAAGGCTGCCGACATGTGTGGTTTCAATGGTCATGATCCTACCTCGCAAAGGGATGGGGCGTTACTTGATTGTCAGATATCCGCGGCGTTCGGAGAAAAGCCATCGGCCGTCCTCGCACCGAAACCGGTCGAGGGAACCGCCGATGAAGGGCGTCTCGCGGGCATGCAGGGCAACCCCGCCTTCCGCCGGCGATGTCGCCGGGAACAGCTGGA
Source organism: Alphaproteobacteria bacterium (assembly GCA_038144055.1). Lineage (GTDB taxonomy): Bacteria > Pseudomonadota > Alphaproteobacteria > Puniceispirillales > Puniceispirillaceae > UBA8309. The sequence goes on from JAYQNB010000005.1 coordinate 352,963, forward strand.
TGATGCAGCGAGACTCGGCTTCTGTGGCCGAAATGGCGGCCACCATGATGTTGGTCACCACATGGACGGTCCGGCCCGGCTTTCGGGCCAGGAAACTGTCAAGAATGTCGCGCCGCCCCTGAATGATGTCTTCCGGCGCGGACGGGCGGGAAAAGGTCGCGTCCTCGGTGAAGGTGCCGGCGAGGCCTTGCCAGTCACCAAGGTCATTGAGGTGGGCATAGCGAAGGATCAGCTGTTCGCATTCGTGCTGGATAAGCAAACGGTCCGGTTGTTTCATTGGCCCCCGCAAGACAGTCACAATGCCGTTTACATCGGCTCGGCAGGTACAGCGCGATATCCGGAAATACGACCAGCAGGCCGAGGCAAACCGCCATCGCCACCCAGAAGGGAAGGACACCTCTGAAGATGGTGGCCATCCAGCACGCCCGACGCCACGCCCTTGACGACGAATACATTGACCCCGACAGGCGGGGTGATGAGCCCCATTTCGATGACGATCACGCAAATGACGCCAAACCATATAGGGTCAGATCCGAGGCCGGAAATGATCGGAAACACGACAGGCAGGGTCACCACCAGCATCGCGAGGCCGTCAAAGAACATGCCAGAATGATGTATCCCAGAAGGATCAGGAACAATGTGCCATAGGGGCCGAGGCCGAGCGCCTTCAGCTCGAGCGCCAGTGTCTCGGGGATGTGGGTCAGGGCAAGGAACGGCCCGAACACATGCGCGCCGATGATGATCAGGTACAGCATCGCCGTCATGGTCACGGTTTGCAGCAGGATACCCGGAACCTGGCCGGCCTTGACCGCGCCTGTGCCAAGGGCGAGCACAGTGACCATCGACGCCCCGACACCCGCCGCCTCGACCGGCGTGAAGACGCCCAGATATATGCCGCCGATGGAGGTCAAAATAACGCCGACAAGGGGCAGGGAATGCAGGGTGGAAAGAACCTTGTCACGCGCCGTCGTGCGCGGCCCGACAGGGCCCTCGGCGGGGTTCACGGCGGTCACGATGGCAATCGTTGCGACGAACAGAAGCGACAGCAGGATGCCCGGCAGGATGCCGGCGATGAACAGCCTGCCGATGCTTTCCTCGGTCAGGATCGCATACAGCACAAAGCCCGTTGACGGGGTATGAGGATGCCGAGCGTTCCGCCGGCGGCGACGGATCCGGTCGCCAGCCCGTCGCCATATCCGAAGCGTTTCATCTGCGGCAGCGCAACCTTGCCGATGGTGACCGCCGTGGCCACAGATGACCCCGATACAGCGGCGAAGGCGGCGCACCCGACGACCGTGGCCGACGCCAGCCCGCCTTTCAGCCTGCCGATCCAGGCATAGGCCGCCTCGTACAGTTTCTGCGAATAGCCGGCGGCGCCGCCATGTTGCCCATCAGCACGAACAGGGAATGATCGACAGGCTGTAGGCGGTGATCGATGAGTAGGTTTCCGACGAGAGGGTCGCGACCGCGACACGCTGCCCGTCAATGAACCATATGCCGCCGAATCCGACGGCCAGCAACGCCATGCCGACCGGCATGCGCGCGACCAATAGGAAAAACAACGTAAGAATGCCAAGAAAGCCGATGAGCGTTTCACTCATAGTCCCGGACCCCGGAAATCAGTTGCAGCAACAGCTGCAAGACAAGCACGACGGCGTATCCTCCCATGCCGATGGTGATTGAGCCATAGGCGATCCAGACGGGTATCTCGATCATGTTGGTGACATCGCCATATTCATGCGCGTCCAGCGCCTTGTCCCACGTCTTGTCAATCAATAGAAACAGGATGTATGCGCCCACGGAACGGGCCATCAGGTCACCAAGAAAACGCCCCCAGGCGCCGATCCGGCGATCAAAGATATCCACCCTTATGTGAGCGCCGTTGGCGGTGGCATAGGGCATCGCCATCATCACCACCAGCGACATGCCGATCTGCACGATTTCCGCGTCGCCCAGCACCGGATCGTTCATCACGTATCGCCTGAACACCGCATAGCTGACAAGGCACATGATCAGAAAAAGCACTGCGCCGCTGATGGCGGCGAGCGCTCTGAGAAGGCGCCCGGTCAATGTCCGGACGCCTTTATGTTCAGCGAGGGCCTTCAAGGTCAGTTCTTGAGCGCGTCAGCCCACTGCTGCGCCTTGATGCCGTCTGCTTCGAGTTCGGCGATCAGCGCCGTCGCAAGCTGGGAGGACGCGGCATCAATTCGGCCGCCTGTTCCGGCGACAGGCGATGACCTCTCCACCGTCCGCTTCCCACTTTTCCAGGGCCTTCACGCCAGAGGTCGACATCGTGACATGGCCGCCCTGCGACATCTCGGCCCCGGTCATGGCCGAGAGCTTGGCCCGGGTGTCGTCATCAAGCCCGTCCCAGCTGTCACGGTTCATCACCAGCATGAAAAGGGAATTCGACCCGTCCATGCCTGTGGTGACATATTTCACCACTTCGCCAAGCTTGAAGCTGGAAAGAACGGACGTGTCCACGAGCACGCCGTCGACAACGCCTGTCTCCAGCGACTGGTAGACCTGCGTGATCGGCATGGACACGGCTGTCGCGCCCCAGGCCTCAATCACCCGGCCGGTGTTCTTCGACGGCACGCGGATTTTGAGGCCCGCGAGATCGGACATTTTCTCGATCTTCTTTTCGGCCATCAGAAGCTTCGCCGGCTCGGCGGACCACAGGCCCAGAAGCTTGGTCCTGCGGAACTCGTCACCGATCACGTCGATGTTGTTCCACATCTTCTTGGTGATGTCCTCGTTGCCGGGAACGACGCCGGGAAGCTCGACAAGAAGCGTCTTCTTGAACTGGGACGCCGTGAAGCCCGGCAGGGCGTAGACGATGTCGGCCACGCCATCCAGCACGCGGTCATATTGTTTCACCGGGCCCGCACCCAGTTCGCCGGCAGGATAGACACGGATCGTGGTCTCTCCACCTGTCGCCTCGGAGATTTTGTCCGCGAGTGGCAGAAACATCTCGTTGTGAAGGTGATACTTTGTTGACGAGAAGTGCGCCAGTTTCAGCTCGTCAGCGGAAACGCTTGCCGTCATCAATAGGCCGATGCTCGCCAGAACGATTGGTTTAAGGTGCTTCATTTGAGTTTCCTCCTGGTTTTTTCTTGTCTTCCGGTTAGCCATCCGAAACTTGTTCAGGCGCAGCAAAATCCATCTAGTCGGATTTTGTGCGCCAGCTTTCTGCATAATTTTCCCGTGCTTCCGCCGCATAGGGCGTTGGCGACACCCGCACGCGGATTTCTGTCTGTTGATGGGTCTCGGTGGACGTCTTGCCGCTGTCATCCGGCTCGCCCCATACAAGGTTGAGCACGTCGCCGATCTGGACATCCTCGTTGACGACCGCGAGTGACAGGAAGCACCGCTCGTTGAAGCTGTATCCGTTGAACATGTTCATCCCGACCATGTCGCCGTCTTTCATCACCATGTCTGCAGAGGATGAGGCATAGTTCGGCTGTGGGAAATCGATCCACTTGTAGGGGGTGCCCTGTTCCAGGCCGCTGGCAATGACTTTCAGGACATCGTCCCGGTTCCATTCCAGCGTCACGCGCTTGCGTTTCGGCGCGTCCTTCATGCCTTCCAGCGCCGCCTTGCCGATGAAGTCATCCTTTTCCAGCCGATGTAGAAGCCGTAGCCGAGCTCGAACGGGTTCACGTAGTAATCTTCGATGTCGGACGAGACGAAGCTGCCGCCAATCGAACCGACGGCTTCGTAGCTGTCGGCGCCGAGCCAGTTGCGGTATTCGGCCATCATGCCCGAGCCTGTGTAGATTCCGGGAAGGGGCGAGGGAATCCAGCCCGATTCCAGGGTGTTCGTTGAATAGGCGCGGCTTCCGACAGGGGCGAGGTTCACGCCGACATCGCGGGCCGCCTCCATGATCGTGGACCTTATGTAATGCTTGTCCGCGTAGGGGCCCCAGATTTCCAGGCCCGGCGCCCCGGCCATGCCATGGCGCAGTGCCTGAACCCTCTTCGACCCGATATTGATCCAGTCGACATGGAAGAACTTGATGTCCGGGATCGGCCCGCCATTCATTTTCTCAAAGATTTTCGGCGCGTCCGGCCCCTGGATCTGGAACCTGTAATGGCCCCTCATGACCCGTTCGCCGTCCGGCCTGCTGTCCGAGCGCGGATCGTAGGACAGACGCACATTCCAGTTTCCGTACGCGGCCTGGAAACGCAGCCAGTTGGCCGTCGGCGAGCGTCCGACAAGGATGAACTTGTCCTCAAGCTCGCGGAAGATGATCATGTCGCCAATCACGTGGCCCGCCGGGGTGACCGGCACGAAATGCTTCGCACGGTTCAATCCGAAATTGGAAAAATCGTTGATCCCGGTATTGGCAAGGAACGCCTCGGCCTGCGGCCCCTCGACCGTGAGCTCATCCATGTGATGCGTTTGATCAAGAGAACCGCGCTGTCGCGCCAGGCACGCTGTTCGTCGCGCCAGTTGCTGAATTCGGGCGCAACAACCGGATACACATACATGCCAATCTTTGAGCTACGGAGCATTTCAACAGGTGTCTTAAACCGGCTCATCGCGGCTTGTAGGCTGGACATTATCTCTTCTCCTGAAAGTTCGTTTCTAGTTGTTCGTTACAAGCGAAAGCCCGGGGATTTTTCCCGCGGAAGGGATTCATCGGCCATCACAAGGGACAGGTTTTCGCGCGCCAGGCGCGCATGTTCGCGGCACAGGGATTCGGCGCGAGCCCCCTCGCGGGCCACGATGGCTTCGAAAATCGCGCGATGTTGACGTTGGGCGAATGTCGGGGATTTCCTGAACGCCGGCAGGTCTTCCTGCCCTTCAAGAAAGGCACTCGGGGATGCCAGCGGCAATTTCCCGATGCGCTCCAGCTCGCGCTCCAGCGTCACGCTGGAGGCGGCGCGCGAAATCCATGAATGGAAGGCCGCGTTCAGTTCGACATACCGCTCGAATTTGATGTCGGCATTGGTGTCGATCAGCTTGTCGAGAGCCGCAAGCACCTGGCGGCACTCCGCCAGGATCTCATTCGAAATGCCGCGCTCTGCCGCCAGCCTCGCCGCCAGCCCTTCCGTCGTCCCGCGGAACTCTATGGCATCGACAATGTCCTGAATGGTGTAGCTGCTCACCTGGCAACGGCCGGACTGAAGTTTTTCGACGAGACCTTCCTTCTCAAGAGTTGCCAAGGCCTCGCGAAGCGGTGTGCTCGAGACTCCAAGCCGTGATGCCAGCACTGGTTCAGGCAGCTTTTCGCCAGGACAGAAGACCCCGCTCAGGATCAATGACCTTGCGCTTTTCAGGGCCCGCGCCGCCTGGCTGTGAGATTTATCCTTGGAATCTGTCATGGGTTCCAATTACTGTGTACAAATTTAAGCAATTCCCTGCTTTGGAGAGTCGATATACGAGCATATTAAGTACGCGTTGTATACAGAAGCTGCTCGATAAGGTTTTGACAGGTGATGAGGAGCACGGCCGCATTCGGCATCCTCGCCCTGTCGGGGAAGGCAAGCGCTGTTGTTTCGGACCGCCGGTGCCATCTGGCCGGGCCGGGACATCTCTAGCCGAACTATGCCGGCGGGCCGGCTTTCGCCATGTGGTGACTTGCCGACTTTTGACTGGGAATTGATTTTTGTCTTACTGTTTCCGCCAGCGGGTCGGGAACGCCGCTGATTTCGAGGCCCGGCTTCACCGGGTCGCAGTCTGGAGATCAAAATGTCAGGTGAATTTGTCATCGCACCGCATATGCGGCTTCATGAATGGGTAGCTGTTGAAAAGGGCTATTTCGACGACGAGGGGCTCGTCTACACGCTTGAGGACCAGCTTGCTCTGCGACCAATCATGTGCATGACCTCGGCGACAAGGTCGGCGCCTACCAGACCTTCGAAAAAGGCCGGTCCAGCCATGTCAGCTGCGCCTGTCACTGGACGGTGAACGTGGCGGCGGCGTCCGGGCACGGGAGGCTTTACGGCAAGGTCTATTCAGTGTCGCCCTGCGGAATCTTCGTTCCGGCTGATTCGGACATCCGGACACCCGAGGATCTGGCGAATGTGCCGATCTCGGCCGGCTATCAGTCGGGAAGCCATTATTCGACGATCCAGGCGCTGGAGCCGTTTCTGTCTGAAGAGCAGATCAACCTGTCCTTTTCCGACGGCCTGTTGTTCCGCCGGATGGAGCATCTGATCGATGGCAATGTGCCGGCGGTCAGCCTTGTTCAGCGGGCCCTACTACTTCATGCAGCAACTCGGTTTCCGCAAGGTGCTGGACACCAGCTTCATGATGGCCGCGATGGTGGCGGAGGACGCATCGCTCGAGGACATCGAGAAATATTTCGCCGCCCTTCGCCGCGCCCAGGCCGATATCGACCTTCGGCCGGAGCTCTACACCCACTATTACCGCGAGGAATTTCCGGAGCGGTTCCGCGATCAGATCGACACAAGGCTGTTCGGCCCCGGTGAGCGAATCGTGTTCGAGGAATATTCGCGGGACATATACGAAAAGTCGCGCCAGTGGATCGACGAGCGCGGCATCTTCGAAGAGGGCATCGGCGAGCGCAGCTTCGAGCAGGCGGTCATTCTGTAGGCCGTCTTCCCCCGCCGCACCTACATGGCGTCTCGCAGCAGCTGCAGGTAGTCGCCGGCCGTCGCCGGGCGCGGGTTGGTCGCCGACAGATGGTCCTTGGCTGCCTTTTCGGCGATTGCGGGAAGAAGCATCTGGTCGACCGCCAGCGCGGACAGGGTCGTGGGAAGGCCGATGCCGGTGACAAAGCCTGTCATCCACTCGTCAAGATCCGTGCCGTCAGGCACCTTCATTGCCTCGGCGAGGTCGGCATAGGCCGTTTCGGCATAGCCTTTGTTGAAGCGCAGGACATGCGGCAGCAGGACGCCGATCAGCGTGCCGTGATGAAGGTGCAGTTCGCCGAGGGGCGTGGCCATGGCATGGGCGCCGCCAAGCGCCTTCTGAAGGCACATTCCACCCATCAGCGAAGCCATCATCATTTCCCAGCGCGCGGTGCGGTCGCCGCCATTGTCCACAGCGACGGGAAGCCATTTTGCGGCGCGGCGGACGGCCTCGAGCCCGATGGCGGCGGCCGGCGGATTGTCCCAGGTGCTGCAATAGGTCTCTACGCCATGGCTGAGCGCGTCGATGCCCGTGGCCGCGGTCAGGCGCGGCGGCAATGAAAGCGTCAGTTCCGGATCGCAGATCACGAGATCCGCGACCATGTTCAAATTCACCGCGACAATCTTGCTGCCGTCCAGCAGGCTCATCACGCAGGCGCGGCCGACTTCGGCGCCGGTGCCGGCCGCGGTCGGAATGGCGATCTGGGGCGATACCTTGCCGATCTTCGCCGACCCGCCTGTCTTGACGTTATAATCGGCCAGCCTGCCGCCATGGCTGGTCAGCAAAGCCACCGCCTTGGCAAGGTCGATGGGGAGACCCGCCGCCGAGTGCGATGACCCCGTCGCAGCCCCGGTCGTTCCAGATTTCAAGGCAATCCAGAAGCGACTGTTCGGTGGGGTTCTCGGTGGTGCCGTCATAGACAACCGGCTTTGACGGGGTGGCGGCGTCAAGCGCGCGCTGCAGGATTCCGGCCTCGGCGATCCCCCGGTCGGTCACAAGAAGCGGCCGCTTCAGACCGAGGCGCTCAATCTCCGGACCAAGCCCGGCAATCGAGCCGAAATCGAATTCGATCCGCGTAAGATAGTTGATCGTCGGCATCAGCTTTCGGCTTCGAGATAGATATGCTTGGTCTCGAGGAAATCGTTCATGGCTTCCATGCCGTGGAGCCTGCCGATGCCGGATTCCCGATAGCCGCCGGTTTCCACCTCGGCAAGCAAACGATTGTGGCAGTTCATCCAGACGGTGCCGAATGTCAGCTTTCGGGCCATCCGCATCGACCTGTTCAGATCGGACGTATAGACCGAAGCCGCCAGCCCGTAACGGGTGGCATTGGCCATGGCAAGGGCGTCCGCCTCGTCGCCGAAGCGTTCCAGCGAGACAATCGGCCCGAACAGTTCGTCCTGAACGAGGTCGTGTCCCAGATCGTCGATCTCGAACATCGAGGGCGTGATGAAGAAACCCTTCGCCAGGTCGCCTTGGCCGACACCGCCATGAACCACCATCCGCGCTTGGTCGGCGGCGCGGTCGATGATCGTGGCCAGGCGCTGCTGGTTGGCGCGGTCGATGATCGGGCCAAGTTCGGTGCCGGCGGCACTGGCGTCGCCGATCTTCACTGCCGTGAAGGCCTGCGTCAGCCGCTGCTTCATGCTGTCATAGACGGAATCCTGAACAAGGATGCGGCTGATGCAGGTGCACATCTGCCCGTTCAGCGCCAGGACGCCCCGGCGGATCTCGGCAACCGACCTGTCGAGGTCGGCATCATCGAAAACAAGCGCTGGTGCCTTGCCGCCAAGCTCGAGCGAGACATGTTTGATCGTGTCCGAGGCATTCGCCATGATGATTTTTCCGGTGCGCGAGGACCCGGTGAAAGAAATGACGTCGATTTCGGGATGCGAGGACAGGACGGTCCCGACCTCGGTGCCGTGTTCATTCACCGAATTGACTATGCCCGCGGGAAGGGACGGCGCCTCGTGGAAGCAGGCCATCACGGCGGCGTTGGTGAGCGGGGCCTGGGGCGCGGGCTTGAGCACCACCGAGCAGCCGGCCGCCAGCGCCGGCGCCACCGAGCGCACCAGCAGTGTCACCGGCGCGTTCCATGGAACGATGACCGAGACGACCCCCGACGGCTCGCGGGTCATCAGGCTCAGCTTACCGGCGCCGCTTTCGAAGGTGCGGCCAAAGACATTGCGGGCGACACCGGCATAATATCGGGCCTCGCTGTACCCGGCCGCCACCTCGTGCCGTGCCTGGCCGAGCACCTTGCCATTCTCCCGCGCCATGAGGGCGGCGATTTCGTCGGCCCTTTTCTCGAGGATGTCGGCGAATTCCAGAAGGGCGGCCGCGCGCCGGCGCGGGTTGCTTGCCCAGTCGCTGGCCTCGAAGGCCTGGCGCGCCGCCATGACAGCATCGCCCGCCAGTCCGGCCGACCCGTTTGGCGCAGTTCCGATAAGGCTGCCGTCGGACGGGTTCTCCACGTCGATCATTCCGTTCGGCGCGTCGGAAAGCCATTCGCCGGCGATGTAGTGATGTCCAAACTCGGCTGTCATTGATTGTCTCCTAACTTTCCTATGGCGCGGTCCAGAATAAGATTTGGGTCTGCCTCCAGGGCGAGTCCAGCCCAGACGACAAAATGGTCCGGCCGAACCAGTATCGCCTCTGCCCGGTAATGCTCCGCCAGTCCGGCATCCGGCTGGTCCAGCGTCGTCAGGGGCATGCCGCGCGCCTTGGCCGCAGATGCGAACGCCGTCGACAGGGCGGCGCTTCCCATCAGGTTCAACAAGGTGAAACCCGAGCCGAGCTGATCCCAGAGTTCGGCGCCGTCGGACCGGGTCGCCGGCGACAGGTGGTGCCCGGCCAGGGCGTCAAAACCATGCGTTCCGGTGGCGCCGGAGGCCGCGCCTTCATGCCCGCAGACAATTGGCGAACCGGCATAATGTGGAAGATATTGGGTCACCATGCTGTCATCGCCAGTCGCCCGCCGCCGCCAGGCGTCCTTTGAAGTCTGCAAGGTCGCGGCGGGGGTCGAAGGCATCGGTGAAGTCGCGGTCTTCGATGATTGACTTCACGATGAAGTCGTCACGGGTCGAGGCAAACACCGGGTGTCGTTCCGCCCCATAGCTTGCCAGCAGGCCTTCACCGCCCCATCCGCGCAAACAGGCTGTCAGCTTCCACGACAGGTTGCGCGCATCCTCGAAGCCTGTATTGACGCCGTATCCCCCATAGGGCGGATGTGAATGCGCCGCGTCGCCCGCGATGAACACCCTGCCGCTGTCATAATTGTCGGCAAGGCTGAGACGCAATTCCCAGAAGCCGACATAGTCGAACCGGACATCGATCGGAGCGCCGACGGCCTTTTCCAGGAACGCCTGAAAATCGAAATTGTCGCGGGTGGTTCCCGCCGGAACGGGCGAATGGAAGAACCAGTTGCAATCGAGGTCGACCCGGCCGAGGAACTGCCAGTAACCGTTCATGTCCGGATTGATCGCGTTGAAGATCGTCTTGTCGCCGTAGACAGACAGTTTTTCGTCGAGCTGCCGCGAGCGGAATACGAGCAGCGCCATGAGCCTGTCATGCGGGTCGATGGCCTGGGTGATGCCGGCGGCCTCGCGGACCGGCGAGCGTGCGCCGTCGCATCCCACAAGATAGCGTGCCGACAGGCTGCGCGGCGCCCTCGCCCTTGGTCTCGCTGATGCCGACCGTGACGCCGTTGTCATCCTGGGCCAGCGAGGCGAAGCTCCACCCGGTGAGCATGACGATGTTGTCAAATTCGCCGGCGCGGGCGCGCAGCACGGCCTCGGTTTCATATTGCGGCAACCGCTCGTTGGTCGCCGCGTAGTAATCGATGATCTTCGCCCGGTTGAACCATTCATAGTGGTAATCGGACAGGAACGTGCCGTAGGTCGCCATGCCCCCGCTGCCATAGCTTCGCGGGATCGGCGAGGCGGCCCGAATGGCATCGGTGACGCCCCAGCGGCGGAAATGCTCGCCTGTGCGCGGGGTCAGGTTCTGGCCCTTCGGTATGCGCTGGATACTGTCGTGCCGCTCGACGATGATGCAGCTGACGCCATTAATGGCGAGGTCGATGGCAAGACCGACACCGACGGGACCGCCGCCGACGATGACGACATCAGCCTGCATGACCGTGTTGCCTGACCGGTGTGAAAGCCGGTGGGATTGGAGACGGAAATGACGAATTCATGGCCACATGGTGAGTTTCATTCGGCCTGATTGCAATAGGCTTAGAACAGCTCGTGATATTCGGCCGGGGCGCTGGAATGTTCGCGCATGATGTTGAAGGCACGCGCGCCGTCACCCGCCTCGATGGCCTTCTTGATGATCAGGTGCTGGCTGTGGCTGACGATAATCCGGTTCAGCGACCAGCTGACCCGGTCGCTGGCCAGGACCTCGCCCACGCCGCTGTCCGGCATCACCTTCAGCCGGCGCAGGCAGTCCTCGATGAAGGGATTGTCGCTTCCCTGCATGATGGTCCGGTGGAAAATCAGGTTGGCCACAGAAAAGGCCTCGATCGCCTCCGTGTCCACAATGCCGCGATTGATGACGGCGCTTGTGGCCTCGACCGATTTGTCCAGCCGCTCGCGGTTCAGGGATGACAGGCCGGTATGGGCAAGGCGTTGGGCAGCAAGCCCTTCGAGAACCCCGCGCACCTCGGTGGCCTGGAGCAACGCCTCGTCGCTGAATTGCCTCGCGCGGTAGCCGCGTCCCTCCAGTTTGGTCAGCAATCCCTCGGCGTGGAGAAGCTTGAGCGCCATGCGGACCGGCGTTCGCGATGCGCCGAGCCTTCTGCTGAGGTCGCTCTCGGTTATCCGCTCATGCTCCTTGAAGGCGTTCTCCGTGATCATCTCGCGGATGGCGTTGGCAACGGCCTCGTCGCTATTGTCCTGGCGTCCTGTTTCCGGGTGCCGTCTCATGCTGGGCTCCTGTCAAATTGCCGATTCGGTCCGTGTCGAATCAGAAAGGATTCAATGAGATTTCAAACGCATTCAAAAATAGCAATTTGCTTAAAAATGCAATATTTATCGATTTATGAATTCAAAACATCAAAAATTGAACTCATAAAATTTTCAGAGTTGGAATTTGGTTGCGGACCCTGCGTGGCTTCCTAAAGTTTTCAGTGAAGAAAAGCAGGTCAACCCGGGGCAACCGGGTGGCTGGGCTCTATCGTTCTGGGAGGAAAACTATGTTGAAGAGATTGTTCAAAGCCGCGGCCATTGCCACATCGGCGTCGTTCCTGGCCGTTGCGGCGCAGGCGGCTGACGTGATCAAGATCGGCCAGGTCGCGCCGAAGTCTGGTCCGCTGGCCGGCGGCGCCACCGTTACACAATGGCCGAACGTCGAGCTTTGGTCGAAGCAGGTCAATGCGGCCGGCGGGCTGAATGTCGGTGGCAAGAAGATGATGGTCGAGATCATCGAATATGATGACAAGACCAACCCGGGCGAGCACATCAAGGCAGCCCAGCGCCTGGCCGAAGTCGACAAGGTCGATTTCATCATCGCGCCCTATGGCACCGGTTTCAACCTTGCGGCCGCGCCGATCTATGCGAAATACAATTATCCGCATATCGGCGTGTCGGCGATCTCGGACAAGATGCCCGAGCTGACGGCCCGCTACGACAATCTGTTCTTCACGCTTGGCAACACGACATCCTTTACGGACTCGGTGATCGACATCCTCAAGGACATGCGTGACGCCGGCACCATCGGCAACCGTGTCGCCATGGTGAATGTCGCCGATGCCTTCGGCATCGAGCTTGCCGAGGCGGCGCGCCCGAAGATTAAGGAAGCCGGGTTCGACATTGTCTATGACAAGTCCTACCCGCTGGGCACGCCAGACCTGTCGCCGATCATCAAGGGCGCCAAGGACAGCAACCCGGACGCCTTCGTCGCCTGGTCCTATCCGCCCGACACCTTCGGCCTGACCGAACAGGCGATCATCCAGGACCTGGATGTGAAGATGTACTACACGGCTGTCGCCACATGCTTCCCGGCCTTCAAGGGCAAGTTCGGCTCGAAGATCGAGGGTGTGTTCGGCGCCGGTGGCGTGAACCAGGAATCACCGAAGATCCAGGAGTACTTCAAGGCCCACAAGGAAATCACCGGCAAGGAAGCCGACGGCTGGGCTTCGGCCAACACCTATGTGTCGATGCAGATTCTCGGCCAGGCCATTGAAGGCGCAGGCACGCTCGATCGGAAGACGGTGACCCAGTACATCAAGGACAACACCTTCGATACGATCATGGGCCCGATCAGCTTCGAGAACCAGATTTCGAACAAGTACTGGACCGTCGGCCAGTGGCAGGACGGCAAGTTCCGCGGCGTGAAGTCGTCGCAGATGGACGGTGCCGCTCCGATCGTCGCCAAGGACGGCTGGAACTGATCCAGACATGACACGAAGTCGGCCGCCATCGGTGCGGCCGGCTTCATCTTCCTTGATTTGTTTCCCGGGAATCCGGTGCCGAAACGTCCGCCATCGGGGTGAACGAACCGGATTTCTCATCCCTGGGGTAGGGTGGAGATGGACATCATCATCACAGGCCTGTTGCTTGGCGGCACCTATGCGTTGATCGCCTTCGGCCTGAACATGCAGTACGGCGTCGCCAGGATCATGAACCTAGCCAATGGCGAGTTCCTGGTGCTTGGCGCGCTGGCCGCGTTCTGGATTTTCGTGGCTGATTCCATCAGCCCGATCCTGACGATGCTCATCGTTGCGCCGCTGGCCTTTTTCGGCAACTGGGTGATCTACAAGGCCCTTCTGATGCCGCTTGTCAGGCGTGCCAAGAACAAGGGGCAGCTGGAGGTGGACTCGATTCTCGCAACCTTCGGCATGAGTTTCGCGCTTGTCGGGATAATGGTGTCGATCCATGGCGAGTATTTCACCTACTCCTATCTCGCCGAACCGTTCGAGATCGTTGGCGAGACGTTCGCGCTGAACCGCATCGTCGCCTTCTGCTTCGCCGTGCTCATAGGGGTGGCTCTGTGGCTGTGGCTGTTTTTCACCAGGCCCGGCATGGCCATGCGCGCCGTGTCGGTCAGCACCGAGGCTAGCGGGCTTGTCGGCATCAATGTGCAGAAGATGTCGGCGCTGGCTTTCGCGCTTGGCGGCGCGGTGACCACCATGGGCGGCACGCTGATCTCGACCTTCATCACGCTGGATGCGTCGGTTGGCGTGATTTTCACCATGAAGGCGCTGATTATCATCATCATGGGCGGTGTCGGTGATATCCGCGGTGCGATTGTGGCGGCCCTTATCCTCGGGCTGGTGGAGACGACGGTGGCACGGCTGATCGACCCCGGCCTCACGCTGGCCGCGGCCTATGCCATTTTCGTTCTCGTTCTGCTGTTCAGGCCGCAGGGCCTGTTCGGGAGGAAGCCGACATGAGCCACGAAAACGAATTCAAATCCCTTGTCTGGGGCGCCGTTCTTCTGGTGCTGGCCGCATGCGTCCCGCTGGTGGCGAACGGCTACTGGATGTCGATTGCGCTGACCATCGCGATGTTCACCGTCCTGGCGACGAGTTGGTCGCTGTTTTCCGGTCCGACCCATTACATCTCGCTGGCCACCGCGGCCTTCTTCGGGGTGGGTGGCTATCTGGTCGGTACCGGCATGTCGGACTACAACATGGACTTCTGGACGATGGTCGCGATCGCGCCGGTCGTCGGGGCGGTGCTCGCCTTCCTGATCGGCATTGCCACCCTGCGGCTGTCCGGGGTCTATTTCGTGATCTTCACGCTGGGCCTCGCCGAGATGATCCGCACCCTGGTGTCCTGGATACAGAACAATTTCACCGGGTCGCGCGGTCTGTATGTCCTGACCGACCTGACCGAGGCGGATATCTACATCTATCTCGTGATCCTGGCGGCGGTGGTCTATCTGGTCGGCTGGTGGGTCACCCGCTCGCGTCTGGGATTTGCGCTCCGGATCATCGGCAATGATGAAACAGTGGCGCGCCATGTCGGGATCAACACCGCCACGTCCAAGGTTATCCTTTTCACCTTTTCCGGGTTCGTCGCCGCGCTTGTGGGGGCGCTGATCGCGCCGCGCTATACCTATATCGAGCCGAATGGCGTGTTTTCGCCCGAGATTTCCTTCATTGTCGTCATCATGGCGCTTCTTGGCGGCACCGGCAGGCTGTGGGGGCCGATCGTTGGGGTGATCCCGTTCGCCCTGCTGCAGGAATACATCAACGCCAATTATTCGAACTATTCGACCCTGGTGATGGGCATCGCTTTTCTGGTGATCGTCTATTTCCTGCCGAAGGGCGTTGTCGGACGGATCGAGCAGATTCTGGCAAGGCGGGGGCGCTCAACATGGTAGCGACAGTCCTCAGCGTGGCGAACGCCACCAAGCGCTTCGGTGGACTCGTCGCCGTGAACAACCTGTCCTTCGAGGTGCAGCAGAACGAAGTGATGGGAATCATCGGCCCGAACGGGTCCGGCAAGACCACGATGATGAACCTCATTTCCGGCGCGCTGCGTGTCAGCGAAGGGTCGATCGGCCTGAACGGGCGGTTTATCAGCACGCTCACTGCTACCCAGATCAACCAGCGCGGCATCGCGCGCACCTTCCAGCTGGTCCGTGTGCTGCCCGGGCTGAGCGTGGTTGAAAACTGCATGGCGGGCATGGTGTTCGGCCACAGGCGGCTCTGGGGAGACCAGGCCCGCTACGAGGCGGGCAAGCTTATCGAACGCGTCGGCTTGTCCGGCAAGGAGGCCGTGCCGGTCGGTTCCCTGACCTATATCGACCAGAAACGGCTGGAACTTGCCCGCGCGCTGGCCTCGTCGCCGAAGCTGCTGCTTCTCGACGAATGGCTTGCGGGCCTGAACCCGACCGAGCTGCAGGAAGGCATCGATCTGATCAGGTCGCTTCGCGAGGAGGGCATCACCATCATCCTCGTCGAGCATGTGATGGACGCCATCCGCTCGCTCTGCGACCGCTGCATCGTGATGGCGGCGGGAAGCAAGATCGCCGAGGGTCTCCCGGCGAGGTGCTTGCCGATCCCGAGGTGGTGAAAGTCTATATTGGGGAGGATGTCTGATGCTTGAGGTCAAAAATCTTTCCGTCAGCTATGGCCAGCATCGCGCGTTGGTCGATATCTCGGTGCGGATTTCGAAGGGCGAGGTGGTCGTCATTCTCGGCGCGAACGGAGCCGGCAAGTCGTCTCTGCTGCGCGCCATCGCCGGTTTGTCGGAAGGGCATTGCGACGGGGATATCAGCTTCGCCGGGCAATCCCTGCTCGGTCGAAATCCTGACGACATCGTCACCGGCGGCATCGCGCTCGTGCCGGAAGGGCGGGCCATCTTCGGCGATCTCAATGTCGAGGAGAACCTGCGGCTCGGCGCCTACAGTGAGCGGGCGCGGATGAACGAACAGGCCAATCTCGACCGGGTTCTGACCCTGTTCCCGAAACTTCGCGAGCGGCGCAAGCAGATTACCCGGACCATGTCGGGCGGCGAGCAGCAAATGGTGGCTGTGGGTCGCGCGCTGATGTCGGATCCGACCATCCTGATGCTGGACGAGCCGTCGCTTGGCCTGTCGCCGCTTCTGAGCAAGGAGCTGTTTCAGGCGCTTGGCCGCATCCGCGAGACTGGGCCCGGGGTGCTGGTGGTGGAGCAGAATGCCAAGCTGTCGCTTGCCATCGCGGACCGTGGATACCTGATCGAGAACGGACGCATGGTCGGGGCCAATGACGCGGCGAGCCTGGCGGCAGATCCCGCGGTTCAGGCGGCCTATCTCGGCGGAAAGCCGGGACGCGCCGGGGCGCCTGCGGCTCGGACACCGGCGGTGGCAGCAAAACAGGCGGGTCGGGCGCCCGCCGCTGCCGAGGCCGCTGCGGCAACAAGGTCCGGCCGGGTCTATGTACAGCCCACCGGCCTGTCTGGCGGGGCCATGGATACCGGCGCGTTGATCGGCGAGAACCTCGACAGCCTCCTCGGGCGGGCAAATGCGGCCGCGCGCCCGTCATCGACTGTGACGCCGGCGCAGCCTGCCGGCGGCAAGACGGGCCCGAGGGCCGTTAAAATCAAGCCGGAACCCGAAAGAGCCGCGCCGGCGCCGGAAAGGACGGTTCCCGGGCAGGCGGTCGCCGCCGGCGACGAGCGGATCGCCGCGTTGCTTGCCGATTTCGAAATCGCCGCCCAGAAGGCCCGTCGACCGCGGGCCAATGGCGGAACAAACGCACCAGACTACACCATTCCACATGGCGGCGAGCCTGACGGTCTTCCGGAAATTCCGGTGTTCCGCAAGGCCAAGGTCGAGGTGTTCAAGCGCGACAAGAACGGCGCGCTGGTGAAAGCAAGGGAGGCTTAAATGGCGCGATCCTTCGACAATCTCTTCATTGGCGGGTCCTGGGTTCCGGCGGGCGCTGCATTTGACGACCTCAACCCGGCCGACGGGACCGTCTGGGCGCGCGTCGCCGACGGCAATGGCGGCATGGCGGTGCGGGCCATCGAATCCGCGCAGGCTGCTTTCCCGCAATGGTCTGGACTGACCTATAACGAGCGGGCCCATTACATGCTCAAAGTCGCGGATGAGTTCGAGCGCAGGCGCGATGATCTTGTTGCCGCACTGCAGGGCGAGGGTGGCGGCTGGTTCGGCAAGGGAATGTTTGAATCAGGCTATGTGCCGGAGGTGTTCCGCGCCGCCGCCGCGATGACCTACAATGCCATTGGCGAGGTGCTGCCGTCGGACCATGGCAAGGTATCGCTGGCCATGCGCCGTGCGATGGGTGTTGTAACGGTGATCTCGCCCTGGAATTTCCCAACCCTGCTGACGGCGCGCGGCCTCGCGTTCCCGATCGCCGCGGGCAACTGCGTGGTGCTTAAGCCGTCCGAGGAGACACCCTATACGGGCGGCATGATATTCGCCGAAATTTTCGAAGCCGCTGGGGTCCCGCCGGGCGTCCTGAACGTCGTCACCTGCTCGCGCGAGAATGTCCCCGCCGTCGGCGATGTGATCGTAGAACATCCGCTGGTCAAGGGTATCAGCTTCACCGGCTCGACGCCGGTGGGACGGGTGATCGCTGCCAAAGCCGGCGCGCATCTGAAAAAATGCTGTGTCGAGCTTGGCGGCAAGGATGCCCTGATTGTCTGTGACGATGCCGATATGGAGCGGGCCACGGCCGCGGCCAATTTCGGCAGCTTCATGCATCAGGGGCAGATCTGCATGTCGGTCGAGAAAATTCTGGTCCAGGAGCCTGTGTTCGACGAGTTCCTGTCGAAATTCGCCGAGCGCGCGGCCAAGCTGAAGGTCGGTGATCCGAATGCCGACAAGGGCCATGTCATCGGCCCGCTGATCAATGACAAGCAGGCCGGCAAGGTCAGGGAACAGATCGAGGACGCTGTGGCCAAGGGTGCGCGGGTCGTGATCGGCGGCGGGGTAGAGGGACGCTTCGTCGAGCCCACCATCCTGACCGGCGTGACCCCAGACATGAAGGTCTATGCCGAGGAAACCTTCGGCCCGGTGGTGCCGGTGATCCCATACCGCACCGACAGCGAGGCCATCGCCATCGCCAATGACAGTGAATACGGTCTGTCGTCGGGGGTGATCACACGCGACGAGTCGCGCGGCCTCGCGATCGCCGCCGCGCTGGAGACAGGCATGTGCCATGTGAACTGCAGCTCGGTGAATGACGAGCCGCATGTTCCCTTTGGCGGGTCGAAATCATCCGGTGTCGGACGTCATGGTGGGCGCTGGTCCACCGAAACCTTCACCGAAACCAGATGGGTGACCCTGGAACGCGGCGGGCGCGGCTTCCCGCCGGTGTTTTAGGCGCAGGGGAGGAAAGAGGATGCAGGATACGGACTGGGCATCACGAGACTGGACCTACGGCAAGCTTCTCCGCGACAAGACGATCGTGGTGACCGGCTGTTCGTCGGGGATCGGGCGGGACACGGCAAAGCTAGTCAAGCAGCTTGGCGGCGATGTCATCGGTGTCGACCGCAACAAGACCGAGGATTACGTCGACGAGCTGTATCTCGCCGACCTGTCCGACCGGCGCACCATCAAGGCGCTCGCTAACGCCCTGCCGGGCCGTATTGACGGGATTGCAAACATTGCCGGGCTGCCCCCGACCGCGCCGGCCGATCTGGTGGTGAAAGTGAATCTTGTCGGCCTGAAATACTTC
Source organism: Alphaproteobacteria bacterium (assembly GCA_038144055.1). Classification (GTDB taxonomy): domain Bacteria; phylum Pseudomonadota; class Alphaproteobacteria; order Puniceispirillales; family Puniceispirillaceae; genus UBA8309. The sequence continues at coordinate 371,705 of JAYQNB010000005.1, forward strand.
ACTGAACTGATGATTCCCAGGCTCAACGACAACGCGTCGATCGTGAACCTCGCCTCGCTTGCCGGATTTGGCTGGCCGAACGCACTGGAGGCGATCAGGGCGTCGGAACACCTTGCGTTCGAGGACGTCGAACGCTTCATGCATGACTACCAGATCAGCAATGAAGGCGGGAGAAGCTATTTCTTCAGCAAGGAGGCGCTTGTTGTCTGGACGAAGAAGAACCGCTGGACCTGGCGCGACCGCGGCATTCGGATGAACGCCGTCAGCCCGGGTCCGGTGGAGACGCCGATCCTCGCAGATTTCGTGAAAACCCTCGGCGCCCGCGCCGAGGAAGACATGTCGGTCAACGACCGCGCCGGCAGGCCCGATGATATCGCGCCTGTCGTCTGCTTCCTGTTGTCTGACATGACCCACTGGTTCCGCGGAGCCAACCTGATGCTTGATGGTGGAATGTCCTCGCACATCTACCAGAACATGCACCAATTCTAACCCGAGAAGGAGAGAATGTGATGTCCGCTACATCGATTATTCTTCTGGTCATTGTCCTCGTCGCCATCGTTGTTGTGGTTGCGGCGTGGCTGTATGAACGCGCATCGCGCGAGGTCTCGCTGGTACGCACCGGCCTCGGAGGGCGCAAGGTCGTCCTTGATGGCGGGGTGATCGTGCTGCCCTATTTCCATAAGGTCAGCCGCGTCAACATGCAGACCATGCGGCTCGAAGTGAACCGGCATGGCGAGCAGGCCCTGATCACAAAGGACCGGCTTCGCGTCGATGTCGGGGTCGAATTCTATGTGTCGGTGGAACCGACCGAGGAATCGATCGCGCGGGCGTCGCAAACACTGGGACGGCGCACATTCGAGGCCGACAAGCTGCGTGACCTGATAGAGGGCAAGCTGGTAGACACTTTGCGCTCGGTTGCAGCGCAGCAGACCATGGACGAGCTTCATGAGGGCCGCGGCGCATTCGTCAAGGAGGTGAAAGCGTCGCTTACCGAGGAAATCCGGCGCAACGGTCTTGAGCTTGAATCCGTCTCGCTGTCCGCCCTCGACCAGACGCCCTTCACTGCGCTTGACGAGAACAACGCCTTCAACGCCGTCGGCATGCGCAAGCTCGCCGAAGTGATCGCGACCTCGAAGAAGGAGCGTGCCACGATCGACGCCGATGCCGAAGTGTCGGTGCGGCGTTCGGCCATGGAAGCGGCGAAGCGGACGCTGCAAATCGATCTTGAGGAGCAGGAAGCGCAAATCGAGCAGGTGAAGACGCTGGAATCGCTCCGCGCCACGCAGCTTGCCCAGATTGCCGCAAGCAAGGCGGAATCCGAAATCGCGGCCAATGCCGCGAAGATCGAGATGGAGAAATCCATTCGTGCCAGTGATATCCGGCGTGAAGAGGAGATCAGCAAGGCCGAGATCGCGCAGCGGCTGGCCGTTGAAACGGCTGAGCAGCAACGCAACATCACGCTTCGCAAGCAGAGCATGGACGAGGCAAAAGCCGAGGCTGCCGCCAGCGGCGCGCGCGCAGAAGCGGTGAAGGCCGCCGAGGATGTGGAGACGGCAAAGGCGATAGCCGCCGCCGAGCGTGGAAGAAGCCTTGATCTGATCAGCGCCGAGAAGGAAAGCCAGGTGCATGGTCTGCGCAAGCAGCAAGCCGCTGACACCGAGGCGGACACCATGGTCAAGCTGGCAGGCGCGCGTCTGAAAGCGGCGCAATCCGACGCCGATGCAGAGAAGGTCAGGCTGTCAGCCATGGCCGAGGAAATGACGATGAAGGCGGACAATGCCCGTGCCATGAACGAGGCGGAAAATGCCATGTCGCCCGAGGTTATCGACCTTGCGCGTGACAAGGCACGTCTCGAGGCGCTGCCGAAGATTGTCGAGCAGATGGTCCGCCCGGCCGAGAAGATCGACTCCATCAAGATCCATCACATTACCGGTGGTGCTCTTGACCGCAGCGGGTCGTCCGGCGGTGGCGGTGAACGTGGCAATGACAAGCCTCCGGTCAACCAGGCGCTTGATTCCATTATGGACATGGCTGTGCAGCTCCCCGCCCTTCGCAAGATCGGTGAGGATCTCGGCGTCAGCTTCGAGGACGGGATGAGCGGGGTTGTCGATGGCGATCGCAAGCCTCCAAGGGACGAGACGTCCTGATGCCCATCGGCGAAGCAAAGGTCGGCAGGACAAAGAAGGGCAGGGAGTGAGCCATGTTGCGCGCAACCGGTGGTGACGCACCCGTCACCACGGGCAATTATATCGACGGTGTGGCACGCCCGGCCGAAGGTGGCAGGACCTATGCCCTGTATAATCCGGCACGTCCTGACGAGCTGGTTGGTCACGCGGCCTTGTCGTCCGCCGTTGATGTCGATGCAGCGGTGCGTGCCGCGCATGCCGCCTATCCCGCATGGTCGCGAACAAGCTATGCCGAGCGCGCCGCAAAGCTGAACGAGGTGGCCGACTATCTTGAAGCCGGCCAGGACGATGTCAATCAGCGGGCAAGGCTGTTCTGCCGCGAGCACGGAAAACCGATCAAGGAAACCCATCTCGAGGTGTCGCGCCTTGGTGACCGGTTCCGGACAACAGCAGCCTATGCCGACAGGCTGGCACGAGATGAGATCGAGCACGGCCCGCCCTTCGATACCATCATCACCCGCCAGCCGCGCGGCGTGGCAACGCTGATCGTTCCCTGGAACTGGCCACTGTCGATCCTCGGCGCGAAGCTGCCGCAGGCGCTGATGGCCGGCAATACGGTGGTCGTGAAGCCGTCGGAGCTGTCCGTTCTCGCACCCAGCATGACGCTTCAGAAAATCGCCGAGATGTTTCCGCCCGGGGTGATCAACATCGTCACCGGTGACGCCGCCGAGATTGGCGACAATCTTGTTGGGCATCCGTTGGTGCGATTTGTCAATTTCACCGGGTCGGTGCGTATCGGCAAGCATGTGATGAAGGTGGCGGCCGACCAGCTGACGCCGGTGACACTGGAACTCGGCGGCAACGATCCGGCGATTGTCTGCGCTGATGCGCGGCTTGACGACAAGGCCTTCATGAACATGTATCTCGGCACTTTCATGTCGTCTGGGCAAATCTGCATGGCGCTGAAGCGGCTTTATGTTCACCGGTCGCGCTATGACGAGGTGATCGAGGGGTTGAGCGCTGTCTGCAACAGGATGGTTGTTGGCGACGGATTGCTGCCCGAGACGAATATGGGCCCGGTCAACAATGCCAAACAGTTGAAAACCGTCACAGACATGATTAGTCAGGCTCGCGCGAGCGGTGCCGAAGTGCGCGAATGCGGGCAGGTGTCTGACGAGGCGCTCTATCGCAGGGGATATTTCCAGAAACCGGCGCTGATCTTCAATCCCGACCAGAGCCTCGATATCGTGGCAGAGGAGCAGTTTGGCCCGGCGCTGCCCATCATGCCGGTCGACACCGAGGATGAGGCCATCCGTCGTGCCAATGACTCCCGCTATGGGCTTTGTTCATCCGTCTGGACCGAGGACCGTGACCGCGCCCTGTCAATCTCCCGTCAGCTGGAAGCAGGCTATACCTATCTGAATAACCACGGGCCCACGGCGCAGGATTTCCGAGGCCCCTTTGGCGGTTTCAAGGACAGCGGGTTGGACGCAATCTCGGATATGAAGGTGTTGTCCAGTTCCAGGGGCATCATTCGATTTCGAGCGTTCCGGGCTGGCTGTTCTAACGACGTGTGCATGATCCATCATTTTCAATGGAGGCTTGTATGAGTGAACCGATCCAGCTCTACAGCAAGGAGATAGATGCGGATCCCTTTCCCGCTTATCAGCGCCTTCGTGACGAATTTCCATGCTACTGGAGTGAGGAGCGCGGGCATCTGGTTCCTGTCCCGCTATGCGGATGTGGCCAGCGCGGCTGTTGACTGGGAAACATACTCCTCCCTCAGTGGCAATCTGATCGATGAAATACCAGGGCGATCTGGCGGCACGCTTGGAACGACCGACCTGCCCTTTCATGATCGTCTGAGACGCCTTGCCAATCATGCCTTCGCCAGAAAGAATCTTGCCGAGGTTGTAGATCATGCCGAGCGAGTCGCCCGGCGCGCCGTTCATGAGTGCGCCGGCGCGGATGGTTTTGATTTCGTCAGTTCCTTCTCCAGCAAAGTGACGGTGGACACAATTCTGCACATACTCGGCCTGCCGCAACGCGACGCTGCGGAAATAAGATCGAAAGTCGTACTGTCCATTTCGACAGACAAGGCCAACAAAGGTCGCAGTGCGGAAATGAATGACGCCTTTGCCGAGATTTCCGGTTTTCTTGGAGAAGCAGTGGCGATGCGACGGCGCAAACCGGCAGATGACCTGATCACGAGACTTGCAGAGGCAGAAATCGACGGAGACGCGCTTACCGAGCGGGAAATCGTGCTGACAACCGCCATGTTCGTCGTGGCCGGTGTTGAATCGCTCTCGAGTTTCATGAGCATCTTCGCGATGAACCTTGCGCAGATGGCGGATGTGCAGGATGCACTGCGCAAGGATCCGGCTCTGATGAAGCCCGCAATCGAGGAATCTCTGCGCTATAATACCTCGGCACAGCGTTTCAAGAGGGTGCTGACCCGGGATGTGGAGCTTCATGGCCAGCATATGCGCAAGGGCGACTTCGTTGTGCTGGCATATGGTTCGGCAAACCGGGATGAACGCCAGTTTCCGGATGCCGACAAATATGATCTTCATCGCAATCCGAAAGGGCATCTGGGATTTGGTACGGGCAAGCATTTCTGTATAGGCAATGATTTCGCGCGCATGGTCATGGAGCGAGCAATGAATGTCTTCATCGAAAAAATGCCAAAGTTTGGGCTGGAGGAGACGCGACTTGACTGGGTGCCGTCCTCAAACTTTCGAAGTCCGGTTGCCTTGCAGCTTATGACTTTAAGGTCAGAAAACCGTTGAAGGTGAAGCGAACAATAGTGCCAGCAATCTCAAACAGATTTCTTAAATGGCGATTGAATGTGGGAACGGGTGTGGGGGCTAATCTGCCTTTAACCAGAAAAACATATATTTGTCAGATAGTTGAATAATGGTTTGGAATCCCGTCCCTCCGCCATCTTCTCATAAAGTCTCGTCGTCAGGGCGTTCCCGCACCGCAATCATCGCATTGACCGTGGATTTCAATGATCGATCGGTCAGGCGTGAAGCCACTGCGCTTGGTGACTTTCTCGATATTGCCGGCAAGCTGTTCGTCAAAATGTTCGGTGACATTGCCGCAGTCGTCACAAATGGCGAATACTGGCGTGTAGCTGTGCTGGTCCTCGCAGCAGGCGGTCCAGGCGTTCCGCCTTTCCAGACGGTGGACAAGCCCCTTTTCCACCAGCTGGTCCAGCGCCCGGTAGACCTGAAGGGGGCCTTGAAACCTGAAGGTTGCAGCCTGTTCAACAGCTCGTAGGCGCCAAGAGGCTGGTCGGCTTCGGCCAGTGCTTGCATGACCAGTGACTGGTTTTTTGTGAGGCTGTGTTTTGCCGAATTGTCCTTCTTCATGACTTTCTCCCGGCTGGCGAGCCAACAGGGTCGCCGGCGGTGTTCGGTCGTGCCGCTTTCCGCTTCCATGGTTGGGGAAGCATAGACAGCACAAAGCAGATCAATGCCGCGACCACAATGCTCGGGCCGGCCGGCGTGTCCCATTGTAGCGAGCCTTCAAGGCCAATCCAGACCGATGCCATTCCGACAAGCGCGGCAATGACTGCCATCTGTTCAGGTGATACCGAAAATCGCCTCGCCGTTGCCGCCGGTATGATCAGCAGTGCGGTGATGAGCAGCACCCCCACAAGTTTCATCGAAACCGCAATTACAGCCGCCACAAGAACCATGAAGATGATATTCATCAGGTCCGGCCGCATGCCTTCGGCGGTTGCCAGATCATGGTTCACCGTCGCGGCGAAAAGGGGACGCCAGATATATCCAAGCACCGCCAGAACAACGGCGCCGCCACCCCATATGACGGCCAGATCCATCCTGGTCACGGCAAGGATATCACCGAACAGGAATCCCATCAGATCGACCCTTACCCAGGTCATGAAGGCAAGGACAACAAGACCCACGGCCAGCGTTGAATGCGCCAGCAATCCCAGCAACGCATCAGACGAGAGCGCGGCCCGCCTTTGCAGCATCAAGAGCAGCAGTGACGCCACCACCGATACGATGAAGACGGCAATTGTGACGTTGGTTTCCAGCAACAGCGCCATGGCAACACCAAGCAGGGCCGAATGCGAGCGTGTCGCCGAAATAGGCAAGGCGACGCCAGATGATGAAGCACCCGACCGGCCCGGCCACCAGCGCAACGCCAATCCCGCCAATGACAGCGCGGGTGAAAAATCGTCAAGCATCGATCTTTTCCCCTTCGCTCGCCGAGGCAGCGCCGTGCCCATGCCCATGATCATGCCTATGATTCATGTTCATGTCCGGCGCAACCGGTTGCATTGTCGGCGCTCCAGATCTGGCCGTCCGGCAGATGCTCATGGTCATGCCGGTGCTCATAGAGTGCGAGTGCCGACGCTGCCTGGTCGCCGAACAGGACCCTGAATTCGTCGCTGGATGCCACATTGGCTGGTGTGCCGTGGCAGCAGATATGACCGTTCAGGCAAATCACACGGTCGGTTTTCGACATGACGACGTGAAGGTCGTGGGAGATCAGCATGACACCGCAATTCAACCGGTTGCGGATATCCTCGATCAGTTTGTAGAGCGAAATCTCGCCATTATAGTCGACGCCCTGAACCGGTTCGTCGAGAACCAGAAATTCCGGCGATCGCAATATGGCGCGCGCAAGCAGAACCCTCTGAAATTCGCCGCCCGACAGTTTGCTCATCTGCGCATTGGCAAGGTGGCCGGTCTCCGTTGACGAGAGCGCGTCTTCGATCTGGCGCTGCGTTGCGCGGTTCGTCAGCTGCAGAAAGCGGGTCACGCTCAGCGGCAATGTCCAGTTGACCTCCAGCTTTTGCGGCACATAGCTGGTGCGCAGATTGGGTTTCTGCCGTGCCGTTCCTTCATCGGCCTGCAGGATGCCGAGGGCCATTTTTGCAGTTGTGGACTTGCCCGACCCGTTCGGTCCGATCAGCGTGACAATCTCGCCGGCTTCGATGGTCATCGAAACACCGCGAACAAGCCATCTGTCCGCGCGGTAAATTCCAGCATTGTCGAGCGATATGAGCATGCCTTTGTCCTTGGCGGGTGTGCAGCGTGGAACTTAAAGCAACAAGATAGATGTTGCTAAACCTTTCTCGATCGCTATGTTATAACCTTACATTTCAGCTATGCAACACCCCTTTGCCATCAGGAGACACCGAAATGCGCTTCATCAGAACAGCGTTCCTTTCAACCACGATATTGTCAGCCAGTCTGTCGCTGGCCCAGGCAGATGTGAAGGTGGTGACCTCGATCAAGCCGGTTCATTCTCTTGTATCGGCGGTGATGGCAGGGGTTGGTGAACCAAGCCTTCTGGTAAAGGGTGCCGGGTCGCCGCACACATACGCTTTGAAGCCATCGCAGGCGCAGCAGCTTCAGGATGCGGAGCTGGTGTTCTGGATGAGCCATGATCTCGAGGCGTTTCTTGAAAACTCGATTGAAAACATCGCGACCAACGCCAAGTCCGTCCCGTTGATGGAGGCGCATGGCCTGACAAAACTGCCGTTCCGTGAGGGTGGTGCCTTTGATTCGCATGACCATGATGACCACGATGATGATCATGACGAGCACAACGACGAGCACAAGCATGACGAGACGGCCATCATGACGATCATGACGAGCACAAGCATGACGAGCACGGCCATGAGGATCATGACGATCATCATGACGAGCACGGCCATGAGGATCACGACGATCATGACGAGCACAAGCATGACGAGCACGGCCGGCCATGACGAGAGGATCACGGATGATCATGACGAGCACGCTCATCATGGGGAGGACCCGCATGTCTGGCTTGATCCGGTCAACGCCAAGGCGATGGTTCACGAAATCGAGGAAGCACTTGTCGAGGCAGACCCGTCCAACGCCTCAGCCTATGAAGCCAATGCCAAGGCATTGATGTCGAGGATTGACGATCTGGTGGCCGAGATCGATGCCGAGCTCGAGCCTGTCAAAGGCCGCGGCTATGTGGTGTTCCACGACGCCTACCAGTATTTTGAAAAGCGCTTTGGCGTCTCTGCGGTAGGTTCGATTACCGTATCGCCTGAGGTTCTGCCTGGCGCGGAGCGGGTTGCACAGCTTCAGGACAAGGTCAGGGATCTTGGCGCAACCTGCGTGTTTTCCGAGCCGCAGTTCGAGCCGAAACTTGTGGCAACGGTCACCGAAAACACAAATGCAGGCACCGGCGTTCTTGACCCTCTCGGATCAGCGATTGATGACGGGCCAGATCTCTACTTCACTCTGATCCGGAATATGGCCGGTTCATTGAAGGACTGCCTGCTGAAGTAGGGCAGGTTTTGTCATCTCGTTGAATGCCTGGTGACCAAGGCGGTCAGCAGCAGGGGGCCATCGATGATCCATCAGCCAGACTTTGTGGCTGTGGTGATCTCTCTGGCCCCCGATTCATGTGGTTTCCGCTTTGCTGTCTGCCAGCTTTTTCAATTAACGGGTTTCAAACTGCATAGTTAAAAATACCGCAATTTCGGGCTTTAAGCTGCTTTTGCCGGTCCGAAAGCGTTTTCGGTTGACTCCGAAATCGCTTTCGGGAAATGCTTTTTCCATGGAAGAGCCAACAGGTCTCAAAGTAATAGCTGAGCGACTGAACCTGTCAGAGAGCACGGTGTCGCGCGCCTTGAACGACTACCGGGATATCTCCGCCCGAACAAAAGCGCGTGTGCGCGACGCGGCGGAGGAACTCGGTTACGAGCCCAATACGCATGCGCGCCGTCTTGCATCGGGCAAGTCAGACACGATCGGTTATGTGATGCCGATCCAGGACGGCCAGCTGACCGAAACCTTCCTTGGCGAACTGATGGCCGGCATGGCCAAGATGCTGGCGGGCCGTGGCTGGGACCTGATGGTTCTGGCACCGCACAGTCCCGAGGACGAGCTGGCGATGTTCAAGAAAATTGCCAGAGCGCGGCATGTAAGCGGCCTGATCATTTCGCGTACTTACAGCGATGATCCGCGGTTCCGCATTCTGCAGGATCTTGAAATTCCGTTTGTGTCGCATGGTCGCTCGAACGACAGCGGAAACGCGGCCTGGCTGGATGTCGATAACGAGCTCGCCTTTGTCGAGATGACAACCTATCTGGCGTCGCTCGGCCATGAAAGGATTGCCCATATCGGCGGCGCACCCGTCTATAATTTTGCCCGCCAGCGCGCCGACGGATGGAAGCGCGGCCTGAAGGATGCCGGCCTCAAGGAAATGGCAGGCTACGCAGAATCAACCGAGCTGAGTTTCGAAGGCGGCAATGCCGCGATGAAGCGCCTTCTCGCTCTTGAAAAGCCGCCAACCGCGGTTTGCTGCGTCTCGGACGTCGTTGCCATCGGCGCAATGCGTGCCATCAGAGACGCCGGGTATCTTCCGGGTCGCGAGATTTCCCTTGTCGGTTACGACGGTCTGGAAATCGGATCGCTGCTCGACCCGCCCCTTACAACCATGAGCCAGCCGCTGCAATCCGCAGGCAGCAGGCTTGCAGAAATGCTGATTACAATTGTCGAGGGCAAGAGCATGCCCTCCGACAATCAGGAACTCTTCCGCGCATCACTTGTGCGGCGGGGAACGGCCAACCCTCTAGGTGAGGGCGTGCCAGAAGGCCGGAGCACAACAGACCGGCAATAAATCAACTCAAATATTGGAGGTTTTGAGTCATGAGACCATTATTTGTAACGACTGCGTCCGTGGTGATCTCCACCATGGTCGCGGGTGTAGCGAATGCTGATACAATCCGGTTCTGGACAACCGAGAACCAGCCGGAGCGCCTTGCCAAGCAGCAGGCGATGGCGGACGATTTCAACAAGGCCACCGGCCATACTGTCGAGGTCATCCCGGTCGAGGAGAAGGACCTCGGCACCCGCGCGACCGCAGCCTATGCTGCCGGCGACCTTCCGGATGTGATCTACCACACGCTGCAATATGTTCTTCCGTGGGCAGAGGCAGGCATTCTCGATGTGGAAGCCAACTCCGACATCGTTGATTCGCTGCAGAAGAACACCTTTGCACCGGGTGCCATCACCATGGCGCAGTTTGACGGCATGACCGCCGCTGTTCCTGTCGACGGCTGGACACAGATGGTTGTCTATCGCAAGGACCTGTTCCAGGCGGCCGGCCTTGAAGCACCGACCAGCTATGCCGCGATTGAGGCAGCTGTTGACGCGCTGCACAACCCGCCATCCATGTATGGCTTCGTCGCGCCGAACAAGGTCGATGAGAACTTCATGAGCCAGGTTCTGGAGCATGTGTTCCTCGCCAACGGTGTTTCGCCGGTCAGCGCTGACGGCTTTGCTGCCCTCGACGAGACTGCAACCACCGAAGTTCTGGACTTCTACAAGAAGATCTCCAAGGCATCGCCTCCGGGTGAGCTGTACTGGAAGCAGTCGCGCGAAATGTATTTCGCAGGTCAGGCCGCGATGATCATCTGGTCGCCCTTTATTCTTGACGAGCTGGCAGGTCTTCGTGACTCCGCCCCGCCGACCATCAATGATGACCCGACTTCGCCCGAGCTGGCGTCGAAGACCGGTATTGTCACCACTTTTGGCGGCCCGTCGAACGCAAGCGGCGCTGCCTGGGCCGACATCCGCTATTTCGGCATCACCAGCGACGCCAACACCGATGTTGCAAGCGAGTTCGTGACCTATTCCATGAAGGACGGTTACACCGCGACCCTGTCGATCGCACCTGAGGGCAAGTTCCCGGTTCGCCGCGGCGAAGTCACGGACACTGCCCGTTACATCAACGCATGGTCGAAGCTGCCGGTTGGTGTGGACCGCAAGGCTCCACTGTCCGACTTCTATGATGCGGCCACCATTCGTCGCATCGTTGGCGGCCTCGAGACAGCCGACCGCTGGGGCGTTGCCGAGGGTCAGCTGTCGCTGGCTTCGAAGATGATCAACTCGCAGGCGATCAACCGTATCGTCCGTCAGTATATTGACGATGAGATCGGTGCATCCGATGCAGTTGCCAAGCTCAACGCTGCGCTGGCTGCTGTAGAATAAATCTGACGAGGGCAGTCAGAAGGTTCTGGCTGCCCTCTCATTCCTGCTTTATCCATTTCTATCATGGCGACCGAAGATGAGTGATGGCGCAAGGCGCAGAGGCGAAGGAGCGCTGGCACGCCGCGAGAAGCGGCTTGCCTACAGCCTTCTGTTGCCGACATTCGCGCTGGTTCTCGGCGTCATACTGCTTCCGCTGCTGGCGAATTTCTGGATTTCCTTCAAGCCGGTCACGCTTGCCGACCTGCGCCCGCCACAACTGATCGTCAAGGAACAGCTTCGTGGCAAACTGGCGGCGGAGGGAGACACGGCGCGGATTGAATACCGTTTTCGCAATTCGTCGATCAAATACCCGCTTGGCGGAGTGTCTTTCACAGACACACTTCCAGAAGGAATCAAGGTCACCGGGCTCGACGAAGCCTGCCGGATTGATAAAGGCACAGCAAATCTGACCTGCGAGCTTGGTGATGTTGAGGCCAAGTCACGTGGCCGCATCCGGGTCGAGATCGAAGCGCTGACCGGCGATCCGCCGGGCAAGACAGACTTCAGGGCCAGCGTGCCGGCAGCGACCTTCAGTGCCTATAACGTGATGACCTCGTTCGACTTCACGCTTGGCAATTTTCAGAAGATCTTTTCTGCGGCTGAATTCTGGGACGTTCTGAAGGTGTCGATCTACTACACCGTGTTCGGAACGGCAGGCGCGCTGCTGTTCGGCCTGTTTGCCGCACAGATCATGCAGAAGGCCTTCTTTGGCCGGCCGGTGATCCGCGGGTTGATGCTGTTTCCCTATGTTGCGCCGGTCATTGCCGTCGCCTTTTCCTGGGTTGTGCTGTTCGATCCGTTTTCCGGGGCGGTCAATGCCATGCTGCAGCAGATGGATGTGGCGTCAGGGCCGATCAATTTCTTTGGGCAACGAATGATCGAGGTCAGCTTTTTTGGTGTGGCATTCAACCTGCCCATGGCGCTGACAATGGTCATATTGTTTGAGGTCTGGCGCTATTTCCCGTTGTCATTCCTGTTCATTCTGGCCCGCATGCAGTCGATCCCCTCTGACATCTATGAGGCGGCCGAGATTGACGGCGCGACGCCGATGCAGCAGTTCCGCTTCCTGTCGCTACCGCATATCGCCGGAATTCTCGCGGTCCTGTTCCTGCTGCGTTTCATCTGGACCTTCAACAAGTTCGACGACATTTTCCTGCTGACCGGCGGCAATGCCGGCACGCGCACCTTGACGGTCAATGTATATGAGCAGGCCTTTGCGATCTCGAACCTTGGTGCTGGTGCGGCGGTGGCGGTGGTGATCTTCGTGCTGCTGCTGGTGTTCTCGATCATCTTCATTCGTTTCTCGCCAAAGGATGCCGGCTGATGAGGTTCTGGATGCATGGCATTTTCGGAGCGGTGCTTGCCGGCTGCCTGTGGGGTGGAATCTGGCAGATCGTGCTGACGATGGCGCTGATCGTCTCGACCGGGGCCGGGCTTTCGCTGCAGACCGGGCCTGCGGTGCTGGCGGGTGCCAGCGTCGGGCTGTTCGCCATCCTGTTCCGTCCGGAACGCACAATCCTGCGTCATATCTGCGGCGTGCTGGCGACGGGTGTGCTGATCTGGGGGTTCTCGCTTGGCGCGCCCTTTGATCCCAAATCCATCCTTCCGGCATGGCAGAGCTGGCTTACATTGGCCATCGCCGCCGGGGCCGGCTGGTTCAGCATTTCAGCTGCGATCGGCGATATGAGCCCGGCGCGCCAGGCGCGCTACGCTGCCGAGAAATTCTATCTGCGCCTTGTCTGGGGACTTGGGCTTGTCATGTTCGTGCTAATTGTCGCCATCCCCTTCTATGTGATGGTGATGACCAGCCTGAAGAGCCAGCAAAGCCTGCTTGGCAACCCGCTGAATTTCTCGATAGATCCGGGTGTCGGCGGTGCGGTGCTCTTCCGCTCCTACATCGAGCTCTTTACCAAATATGATTTCGGCACGCTGCTGATCAACTCGACCATCGTGTCGGTGATGACCGTGTTCATCACCCTGCTGTTTGCGGTGCCGGGCGCCTATGCGGTGGCGCGGCTGCGCTTTCCCGGACGCAAATGGCTGTCCGGGTCGGTGCTTCTGATCTATCTGATCCCGGCGATCATCCTGGTGATTCCGCTCTATGCCGTGTTCAGTCAGCTTGGGCTTCGCAACTCGCTTCTCGGGCTTTGCATCGTCTATCCGGCCACGACCATTCCGGTCGCGCTCTATATGCTGCGTGGCTATTTCGCCGGTTTGCCGTCGGAACTGGATGATGCCGGCCTGATGGATGGTCTGTCTCGGCTGCAGATCATCACGCGGATCGCCATGCCGCTTTCAACACCCGCGATCGCCTCGGTTGCGCTCTATGTGTTCATGATCGCCTGGAACGAGTTTCTCTTTGCCTTCATGTTCCTTGATGATGTGAAGCTTTTTACCCTGTCGCGCGGCATTGTATCGTTGAACTCCTCCGAGGTTCCGCGCCAACATCTGATGGCTGGCGCGGTCATCGCAACAACCCCCGTTCTGGTGATTTTTCTGTGGTTTGAGAGGTTCCTCGTATCCGGCCTCACCGCAGGAAGTGTGAAAGGATAAGTCATGGAAAGCCGTATCGAAGAGGCGATCAAAACCATCAAGATGAATGATCGTGGCGGATTTACCGTGCCGACCAACCGGCTTTACCCCTATCAGTGGAACTGGGATTCAGGTTTTACCGCGCTCGGCATCTGGCATTTCAACAAATGGCGCGCATGGCTCGAGATCATGGCATTGCTGGATGCCCAGTGGGAGGACGGCATGGTGCCCCATATTGTCTTCCGGCAGAATGATCCCGACTATTTCCCCGGACCCGGTGTGTGGCAGACCAATACCGAGAACCGGCATCCAGCGGCCATTCGCAGCCACCGGTTCTGGCAAGCATGATCCTGCGAATGGTGCAGAGCGGCACTGCCTATGACATGCGCAAGGCTCGCGAGGTTTTCCCTCGGCTCATGGCCTATCACCGCTGGTTTGCTTCGGCGCGTGACCCGCAGGAGACCGGCGTCATCGGGATCATTCACCCTTGGGAATCTGGGCGTGACAATTGCCCTGACTGGGATATCGGGATGAATGCGATCACCGTTCCCGACAACCTGATGACCTATAAGCGTCGGGACACCTCGCATGTCGACAGCGACCAGCGGCCGACGCAGGATCAGTATGACCGCTTCATCACCATCGTTCAGTTCGGTCGTGAAACCGGCTGGGATCATCACAAAATCCACGCCGAAGGTCCGTTCCTGATGGCTGATCCCGGTGTGCAGTTTATCTTTTTGCGCGCGACCCGTGACCTGCTGACGCTGGCAGAGATGCTGGGAATGGACGAGGTCACGGATGAACTGCGCGGGTTGATCGCCCGGGTCAGTGAAGGATCCAACTGGCTTTGGAATGACAATGTCGGCGGCTATTGCGCGCGCGATGTCCGCACCGGCACGTTCAGTAACGCGATCACCAACGCATCAATGCTGTGCTTTTATGGTGATGTCGGTTCGCCCGAGCAGAGAGCGAGCATGGCGGCGCATTGCCGGCGTATCCTGGCAGCCTGTCAGTACGGCATGCCAAGCTGGGACCCAGAGCATCCGGATTTTGAATCTCGCCGTTACTGGCGTGGTCCTGTGTGGGCTGTCGTGAACCATATGCTGGCCACCGGTCTTGCCGATGCCGGCGAGGACATGCTGGCGCAGCGCATCCGGTCCGATACCCAGAAGCTGATCGAAAACGAGGGCATGGCCGAATATTTCGACCCGCTCGACGGGACTGGCCTCGGGGTATGGATTTCTCATGGACGGCTGCGATCTATCTCGACCATTGTCAGGACCGCGTCGCCGAACTTTTGAAAGAAACGGGATAAGGGTCAGCATAAGATGGCTGCGATCCGCCTTCAGGCAATCGAAAAATGGTTTGATGACGTACAGGTTATCAAGGGACTCGACCTCGACATCCAGGAGGGTGAGTTCATCGTTCTCGTCGGACCGTCCGGCTGCGGGAAGTCAACGCTTCTGCGCATTCTGGCCGGGCTTGAGGATGCCTCTCTGGGGTCGATTCTGATCGATGACGAGGATGTGACTGACAGGCTGCCGTCTGAACGCGGCCTGTCGATGGTGTTCCAGTCCTATGCGCTCTATCCGCATATGAATGTTGCGGCGAATATCGGCTTTGCGCTGAAGACGGCCGGTGTCGGCCGGTCCGAAATAGACAGCCGTGTGGCGCAGGTGGCAAAGATCCTGCGGCTTGAGCCGTTGCTGGACCGGTTGCCGAAACAGCTGTCCGGCGGACAGCGCCAGCGTGTGGCCATCGGCCGAGCCATCATCCGTGAACCCAAGGGGTTTCTCTTCGACGAGCCGCTTTCAGAATCTGGATGCGGCGCTACGGGTGAATATGCGTCTCGAGATTTCGCGGCTTCACGACCAGCTTGGCATCACCACAATCTATGTGACGCATGACCAGACCGAAGCGATGACGCTTGCTGACAGGATCGTCGTGCTAAATGAAGGCGTGATCATGCAGGCAGGAAGTCCGCGTGAGCTCTACAGCAACCCGCAGAACAAGTTCGTCGCGGAATTCATCGGCAGCCCAAAGATGAACCTGATGCCATGCCGGGAAGAGGGTGGCCAGCTCAGCCTGCTGTCTGCCAGCATTCAGAAATCCGGCATTCCGACAACGGGCAACGATGTTGCCTGGCTTGGCGTACGGCCTGAACACATCACCCTATGTGATCCGAAAAAGGGCATGAGCGCCGGTAAGATCATGGTGACCGAATATCTTGGATCCGAGCAGTATGTCTATGTCGATTGCGGGTTTGAGGATGTGATCACGGTCAGGGTCGATCCGGCAGTGGAGTGCACGGTCGGCAGTGACGTCGAGCTTATGCTGGCGCAGGACTCACTGCATCTGTTCGATGAGGGCGAAAGCCGGCTCTAGCCGGAAGCGCCCTGGCTGATGCCTTAGGCAACCCGTCGGCGTGAAGCCAGCCGTTCCCGCTGTTCCTGATTGTCCGCCTCGACCGCCTGACGAAGCCGGAAGGCCATGTCGGGGATGGCCGAATTGATCCGTGCCCAGGCCGGAATGAACGGTGTTTCCATCGGTACATAGGTAAACGCGTCGCCGGCACGCATGATGTTTTCGGCAAACATCTCGATGGCGCGTTCCTCACTGTCGATGTCATAGGACAGGCCGTTCAATTCGGCATCCGACTGGTAGAAGGCCGCCATATCCAAAGCCTGGCGATAATAGGCTGCCTTGATTGTCCGGAATGTATCTGGCCCGAAGCAATGGCCTTTTGTGGCCAGCTTGCGAAACATCACCTTGGTGATGTCGATCGACATGCGCGACAGTCCGGCGCTCCTGTCCTCGGGAGACAGGGGCTGGTGCTTGTGATCGTAGCTGTTGGCGAGATCTACCTGGCAGATACGGGCACTTGCCTGATTGCGCTGCATTTCCGACAGAATGCCGACCTCAAGCCCCCAGTCCGACGGAATGCGCAATTCAGGTATGAGTGACCGGCGGAAGGAGAATTCACCGGCAAGCAGATAGCGGAACCCCCGCATGAAGGACAGATATTCATTCGGGCCAAGAACGCGTTCGAGCGCCATCAGCAGCGGCCCGACAAGCAGCCTGTTGACCCGGCCATTCATCTTGCCGTCAGCAACCCGCGGATAATATCCCTTGCAGAATTCGAAGCTGAAATTCGGATTGGCCACCGGGTAGAGAAGGCGGGCCAGAAGGCGGCGGTCATAGGTCAGCACGTCGCAATCATGGAGGCCCACCGCGTCGGCCTTGCCACGGGCATTTACCATGCCGATGCAGTACCAGACATTTCGGCCTTTGCCTGCCTCGGTTGGTCCAAGACCCTTGTCCTCGAGTTCCTGCTGGATGGCCTTAAGGCGCGGACCGTCGTTCCACAGCATCGAAAAGGGCTGCTTAAGCCGGGTGAAAAATTCATAAGCATATTCATACTGTTCACGATCGGCGCGATCGAGCCCGACAACTACATGGTTCAGATAGTCCGTGCAGGCGATCTCATCGACGATGTTCGGCAGCGCGTCGCCCTCCAGTTCCGAGAACAGGCAGGGAAGGATGATTTCCATCGGCCTGTAGGCAGAAAAGAGTTTCAGTTCGGCTTCCAGTTCCGCGGTGGTCCGCGATCCGAAATCGTGAAGCGTTGCAATTGTTCCGTTCTGGAAAAAGTCCCCCATTCAGGCCTCCATCTCTGGTTGTAGCCGCCTGAAGGCGGCGTTGGCAGCAATGATCCATCCCGAAGGTGCCGGTTCCGGGGCGATGATCACATTGTCGGGCGGGTTGGGAAGCGCCAGCAGCGGCGCATCAGGGCGCGGCACAACACACACGCCACATCGGCTGCACACAGCAGCGCGACATCATTCTCGCTATCGCCGAAACCGATCACCAGCGGAGTGGCATGATCAGGAAGGCGTGCACCGCGTATAATGTGGTTGAAGGTGGATTTGTCATGCTGCCCGGACAGGCAGCAGACGCGCCCACCACGATGAACGGTAAGGCCGGCGTCCTGTAGTTGTAATCGCAGGCGGAGGAATTCCCCCTCGTCACCATTGAACAGGAACAGCACCGAAAATTCGCGGGCGAGCGCCCTTGCCAGATGATCTCCCGACAGCCCGAGGATGCGGGATTGCTCGGCTTCATCCATCGCATCGAGGAAGTCACAGCGCCGCCTGAGGGCAGGATCGACTGCATCGATCCAGATGCTCATCAGACGTTCGACGGATAATCCGGCATCGATCTGGCGAGGCGCCAGGGCGTCTGGCGTTCCCCACAGGAGATTGGCATTCACAAGCGAGGCGCCGTTTTCGCAAACAAAAGGAAGCGTGACACCGAGTTCGCCGCAAAAATGCTCGATCTCCCGGCGCGTCTTGCTCGAATTCGGGATGATAGCCACGCCGCGCTCGAGGAACGACAGGATGTCCTCGCGGATCACCGCAAACCCGAAATCGTCATGGCCGAGCAATGTTCCGTCAAGGTCCGTGATAAAAATGGTTGGCACGCTACTGGTCTCGCGACTGTTGAATTAATGACTCTCAGCCCATCAAACTCCTTCAAAGACGTGAAAAGGAAAATGTTTAAATTTGCATGGCGACGATGCAATTTTTGCAGCAGTTTGGCGAATGGGGTTTTGTTGGCTGCTGTCCTGATCAGTCCCGACATTTTGCGCCGTGATCTTGTGCGCGCTAGACTGACGGGCCCGAGTGATTGGATTGCAAGGAGCGGGATTTGCTGAAGGATGCTTACGGGAACGGGTTGTCCACCACATCTGCTGATGCGCTGCGATGCCTATGATCTTGGTGTCAGGCGACTTCTGGGCGCCGAACCCGGGGTAGAGGCGGCATTCACCGCAGCCATTGAGGCTGATGAGAGTTTTGCGCTTGCCCATATCGGGCTTGCACGGGAGCTGCAGCTTCGTGCCGAACGTGACCGGGTGAATGCGTGTGTTGCACGTGCTGAGGAATTGTCTGCCGATGTGACGCCCAGAGAAGCATCGCATATCCGCACATCGATATTGCTGCTGACCGGCAAAGGGGCCGAGGCCAGACGCCATGTGTATGAGCATGTCAAAGAGTGGCCCGCGACGTACTGATCGCGCAGATGTGCGCAGGCGTGTTCGGGCTGATCGGCTTCTCCGGTTCGCCCGGTCGTGAGTCGGAACAGCTTTCATTCCTGTCTGCGCTCGTCCCGGCCTATGGAGATGACTGGTGGTTTCTCTCACAGCTGGCCTTTGCCCAGCTGGAGGTGGGGCAGCTGGAGCAGGCGGAAACCAACATCGAGGCGGCGCTGGACGGCAATCCCGACAGCGCCCATTCAAAACATGTGAAGGCGCACCTGTTTTACGAGCAGTGGCGGGACGATGAGGGGCTGGATTACCTGACCGGCCAGTGGAAGGCCTATGACCCGTCGGCATCGCTCTATAATCATATTTCCTGGCATGTCGGACTGTGGTCGCTCGAGAGCGGCCGGCTGGATCAGATGTGGCAGGTGCTGGATGACCATATCGCGCCGGAGGTCAGTTCCGGACCGCCGCTGAATGTGCTGACCGATCATGTCGCGCTGCTGTTCAGGGCCGAACTTGCGGGCGTGGACGTGCCGGCGGATCGCTGGACGAAGCTGAGCGACTATGCGCTGGCCAAATTCCCCAAGCCGGGGCTGGGATTTGCCGATATGCATGCCGCCATCGCGCATGCCAAGGGCGGACGCCCTGACATGGTCGAAGATATCATCGAGCGCGCCTGAGGGCCGGTCGCCGACCTGACGAAGCCGCTGGTGAGGGGCTTTCTGGAGATGGCGAACCAGAACTGGCGTGAGGCGGCGGGTGCCTTTGTCGAGGTGCAGCCCCAGCATGCCCGCCTCGGCGGATCCAACGCGCAACGTGATCTGATCGATTTCTCCCTCGCCGTCTGCCTTGCAAGGGACGGGCGCAGGCAGGAAGCCCGAACGGTGCTGTCGATCACCCGGCCACGGGCGATCCAGAAGGAACTGCTGGCCGGGATCTGAATCTGGAGAGCGCCATGCCAGAGAAGGTGGTTATTTTCGTCGTGAGATAGCCTGGTCGAGTGCCTGCGAAAAGCGGCCCCGGTCTGCCTTGGAAAACGGTTTTGACCTGCCATGCTGGCCAGCGTTCTGCTGCAGCGGGTCGGCCGCGCGCATATCGGCCATCAGGTCACGCGTGGCAAGTATGCTGCCGATATTGGCGGTATTGATCACGCTGCCGTCGGGGCGCAGAACATCGGCATCATTGGCGACACATTTCGCTGCCAGCGGGATGTCGTTGGTGACGACAATATCACCTGCGGCAACTGCCTCGGCAATCCAGATGTCGGCGGCGTCAGGCCCGTCATCCACGATCACGAGGTCGATCAGCGGGTGCGGATTGGGTCTGATCCCGCCGTTGCAAACCATCACCACGCGGCAGCCATGCCGAATGGCGATGGCGGTGATCTCGTCCTTCACCGGACAGGCGTCTGCATCAACGTAAATAATTGTCATGACCGGACCATGGGGCAGTTGGCCGATGCGCAAGGCACGAACATGTGGTCGGCTGGCGGCAGCTTCACGCGACCCTTGCCGGCGGTGACACAGGCGGCCTTGATTGCCGGGGCGGATTCGACGGCCGGGGCGCCGCCGGGCAGGTCGATTAAGGCTTCTATTTCGAAACGGCCTGACTTAATCATTTTGAACACCGTGAGCTGGAGAGACCATCATGACGACATTGCCAGATTTTCGACTGGAAACCCATTTTTCCAAATGGGAATTCAAGGCTCGCCATCACATGACTGCGTCCGATGCGCAAAGCATGTCGATGCGTGAGCTTCTGGCGATGGCAAGCCCCGAGGACCGCGAGGCCTTTGAGGGCATGTGGCTCGGATATACCGAGACCTTTGGCGCTCCGGACCTGCGCGAGGTGATTGCCGGCACATATGCAAAACAGGGGTCATCCGACATCCTGTGTTTCGCTGGTGCAAGCGAAGGCATCTTCGCCGCCAACAGCGTAATCCTCGACCAGGACAGCCACGCCATTGTGGTTACCCCCAACTACCAGTCGCACGAGACGCTTCCGGCCGCCATTTGCGAGGTGACGGGCATTCCCCTCGACCCCGACGACAACTGGTCACTCGATATTGACCGGTTGGCCGCCGCCATCAGGCCGAATACGAAGCTGGTCACAATCAACTTTCCACATAATCCGACCGGCGCGATCCTGCCGCTGGACCGGTACGAGGCGCTGGTCGATATCTGCCGAAAGCACGGCATCTATATCCTTCATGACGAGATCTTCAACGGGCTCGGCAAGTCGGACACGCAGCACCTGCCGTTCATCGCCGACATTTATGAACGCGGCCTGTCGCTGAATGTCATGTCGAAATCCTATGGGCTGCCCGGGCTGCGCATCGGCTGGATTGCCTGCCAGGACGCACAAATCCTGTCGAAGATGGAGCGTATGAAGCACTATCTTTCGATATGCAATTCGGGTCCCAGCGAGCGGCTGACGATGATTGCCCTTCGCAACCGTGACCGGATCCTGGCGCGGAACTGCGCGATCGTGGACGAGAACCTGCCGAAATGGGATGCGTTCTTCGCGCGCCATGAGGATCTTTTCGACTGGCGTCACCCTGACGGGTCCTGCATGGCCTTTCCCCGCTACAAGGGCACAGGCGGCGTTGAAGCGTTCTGCCATTCGCTTGTCGAGGAAAGTGGCGTGCTGTTCCTGCCGAGTACGATCTATTCGTCAGACCTCGGGCCGACACCCACCGACAGGTTCAGGCTTGGCTACGGACGGAGCGGCCTTGACGAGGGGCTGGCAGCGCTTGATGCGCATCTGATGAAGAACCGGGGCTGACCCACTGCGCTGGTGCGCCGGACTGGTCACACATGTCATGCCAGTGTGCCTCGACGCGGCCGCTAGCTATGCGGCAGTTACCTATGTGTAACCGGCTCCGGCTTCAGGACAAGCTCGCGCCGCCAGATATAGAGACCGGCACCGATTGTCAGCGCGCAGCCGAACATCATCATGCTGTTGACCTCTTCGCCGAGGATGATGATGCCGACGGCAACCGAGAACAGCATCCGGCTGTAGCGAAACGGGCTGACCACAGACATATCACCGACCCGCACGGCGTTCGTCACGCAGATATAGCCAAGGGCGCCAAGCGCGATCATGGCGGCGAACTGCACCAGCGTTCCGCCATCGGGCAGGGTCGCGCCGCCGCTGATCAACAGAAGGGCGCTGCCGCTGAGGGTGTAGAGAACGGACGCATAGAATGACACAAGCAAGGTCGAGACATCGCGAGAAACCAGTTTGGTTCCGAGGTCCCTGATCGTCAGCCCGACCGCCGCGATGACGGCCAGAACAACCATCAGGTCAAAGTCAGACTTGCCCGGCTGAATGATGAACAGGACGCCGGAGAAACCCACAAGAATGGCCGAAATGCGCCGGATGCCCACCCGTTCACCAAGGAACAGTGCGGCCGCTGCAGTCAGCATCAGTGGCACTGACTGAATAATCGCCCCGATGATCGAGATCGGGACATAGGCCAGAGCGATACTCATGGTGATGCCGGCAAGAATGTCACCGGCATTTCGCAGCAGCATGGCTGGCTGGCGCAGCGGCGTGAACCTGATGGTCTCGCCCTTGATCATGATCAGACCGGCGAATACTACGGTCAGGCCGCCACCAAACATGACCATGACCTGACCGACTGGCATTGTCCGGCTGGCAATCTTGATCATCAGGTCGACAAGCGTGAAACATCCCATCGCCGCGACCATCAGGATGATGCTTCGCAAGTTTGCGTTGGACATTGTTCGGGACGGGTTGTCGACTTCGGTCATTCTGATGCTCCGGCATAAAGCTGGAGTTCAATGTTCCGCGAAAGCCGGAACGGTCACATCAGCCGTGTCCGGTTATAGAAGGCAGGGCGGTGGAAGTCATCCCGTTCCCGTCGCGCCGGCTGAGCTGACACCGGCATCATGTTCTGTTCAAAGCGTCTCTTCGGCGAGGATCACCGTCTGCGGTTTGGTGATCGAGGCGAAAGGCCGCGTTCCATTAAGGGTGAATTCGGCAAATGCGATCTCGGCACATTTCTGGTGCCCCATTTTTTCGAGCACCACCTTCTGTGTTGCTGAGGATGTCAGCTCGCCGATGATGTATTTATAGCCGAGGGATTTCGCCCGGATGCTGATTTCGGCCCGCAGCGCCTGATAAATTCCCTTGCCGGTATGGGCCAACGGTACGGCCGCCATATCGACAAGAAGGGCATCGCCTGGCGCGAGATGCCTTGCCTGCATGTAGATGCCCTCGAGCTCTTCGAACAGGGCCGAGATCTGGTCGTATTTGTCCTGATAGGGCAGGTCGCCGGCAAATCGCTGTTTGCGGAAATCCCTGACAACAAGGATGCCCATCAACTCACCACTGTTCGGGTCGGTTGCCATGAGCGACAGCCCGTTGCCAAGGTCATCAAAGAAGGTCGGGCGCAGATAGGCCCTGTATTCTTGCAGATCGGCAGCAATTGTTTTGTGCAGGACGCTCTGGGTGGCAAAATTGAGACTTGCCAGCGCAAAGGCCTGTTCGGCGCGCGACTCGTCAAGGCTGTGAATTTCGAATTTGGCCATCGGCGGGACAGTAGCAACCGGGCGGCATGAAGCACAACAGAGCGGCGCAGCCTGAGCGGATTTCTGTTTGACGCCCGGAAATTCACGCTGTTTAACGAAATCAGGCCTGCCGGCTGTTCTGGCGGGTGGAGGGACAATCAGATGTGGCGATCATTGCTGTTCATTCCGGTGCTGGAGGACAGATTTATCGCAAAGGCGGCCGAGCGCGGTGCCGATGCGATCATTCTCGATCTCGAGGCCGGGGTGGCCGACGACCGCAAGGTCGAGGCGCGTGAGGTTCTGGGATCCGTGGTGGCGCGCCTGTCACCCGAGGTCACGACCACTGTGCGTATCAATGCGGGATGGGACGCGGCATCGCTTGATCTGGATGCGGCGGTGATCCCCGGTGTCTCGGCGCTTCATCTCGCCCTGTGCGAAGACCCGGCCCATGTGCAAAAGGTGGCGGATCGTGTTGCGCAGCTTGAGACCGATCGTGGCATTGCGCCGGGCACGGTCAGGTTGATTGCGATGCTGGAATCGCCGGCTGCTCTCATTCGTGCGAGCGAGATTGCGACCGCATCACCGCGCATGGCCGGCCTGACGCTCGGCATGGAAGATTACGCCACGGCGATGGGCGCCACGCCGAATGCGGACCTTCTTCGCCCGGCCTGTTACCAGATCACGCAGGCGGCGCATGCCGCCGGCATCGCGCCGCTGGCCGTGCCGGCATCCATGGCGAATTTCCGTGATGCCGAGGAGATGGAAAGCGCCGCCGGATGGGCCCGCCGGATCGGGGCTGTGGGCGGTTACGCCGTGCATCCGGTGCAGGTGGAAATCCTGAATCGCGTCTTTGCCCCGAGCGAGGAGGAAATCGCCTGGGCCCACCGGGTGGTTGAAGCCGCTGCCAAGGCAAAGCGTGACGGGGCGGGCGTCGTTACGGTGGATGGCAAGATGGTCGATCTGCCGATCATCACCCGTGCGCACGACATTATCGGGCGTCAGGCTGACTGAGGCCGCGCCTGAACCGCAGCAGCACCAGAATGCTGACGACGGCAAGCACAAGGCCGATCATCAGCTGCGCCGGGGCAACACCGACAAGATCGACAAGAAATCCCATCAGCACCGCGCCTGCCGCGCCGCTGCCGATGGATATCGTCGTCCACAGACCCATGACACGGCCGCGATACTGGTCCTCGATTTCCATCTGTACGGTCGATTGCAGTGAAATCGACATCAGGGTCACAGTCGCCCCCACAAGAGCGACAGCGGCCACGGCCGTGGCGAAATCCCCGATCATCGCAAAGGCGGCGACAAGAAGCGGGATGATCACCGGCATGGCAAGAATCTGGGGCTGGAACTCGCCGGGGGTCTGCGGTCTTGATACGGCCTTGAAGATCGAGGCTGCGGCTGCCCCGGCGCCTGCCGCCGCGGTCATATAGCCAAGGCCCGACGGTCCCTGTCCGAACACGCCGTTGGCGAGGATGGGAAGCGTTTCCAGCACACTGCGCCCGGCCAGCGCGCCGATGCCGGCAAAGATTACGGCGGCACGAAGATGCTGCCGTTCAAGCGCGTATCGCCAGCCTTCAGCCAGCTGGTTCAGATATCCGGTCGCGGCGGCCTGTGCCGGGGTGGCACGGTCCCGCGGCCGCATGAAATAGATGGCGGTCACCGGCGCGACATAGGTCACAGCGGTCACGGCAAAGGCCAGCGGCGCGCCGATCGTCTGGATCAGGATGCCGCCAATGGCCGGGCCGGTCAGCCGGGACATGTTGAAATTGAGTGAGGTGATGGCGACGACCGAAGGCAGGTCGCCGGCCGGGGCAAGGCGCGGTGTCAGCGACATGCGCATCGGATGGTTGGCCGAGGAGATCACGCCGGTGACGAAGGACAACAGCGCCAGGAGTATCGGGGTGGGGCTGCCGAAGATGCACAGCCCGGCAAACAGGGCCGAGAGTATTCCGGCAAGGGCGTAGCTGAGGATGCTGCCCTTGCGTACATCGATCCTGTCGGCAAACACACCGAACAGCGGGCTGACGAACAGTGTGGGGAAGAAGTTCAGGAAGGCGACAAGCCCGACGAAGCCGGCTGATCCGGTCATCTCCCAGGCAAGCCAGCCGATGATCACACGCTGCGCCCAGAAACCGTTAAGCGCCAGATGAAGGCTGATGACATAGCTTCGGAAGGGTGGTGATTTCAGGGCCGACAGGTTCATGAAGCCAGCAGCCGGTGCCATTGTGCGAGGATTGGCTCGTCGATCTGGTCCGGCAGCTCTTCCTCCCATGCCAGATAGTCGCGCGAATCCTGCATGTTGCCGTGATGACGCCCGGCGAACAGCGCGCTTTCGTCGATCGCGATGCCCGGATCACCCGGCACGATGCCGGCCGGGTCGAGTTGAGTGGCCGACGACCACGGGAAAATTCCGGCCACCTGCCACCCATGTGCCGCCAGCATATCTGCGGTCCCGGCTCCGTGCATGGTGTCATTCGCGATAATCACCACCGGTTCCGGTGGCGGGCTGCCGGATAGGCATGCGCTGATATTTTGCCAGCTGCTGCCGGTCAGGCTTGCCGCCCGGAAGGCCGCCGATGAACGGAAATCCAGAAGCGGCCCGGACTGGTTCCGGTGGGCGGTCAATTCATCCGCTGCCAGAATGGGGAACGGCGTTTCGATCTGACCTGTGTCCGGCGCAGGCGTCTCGTCAAGCTGGCGGCTCAGCAGGGCGACCGTTACCGAAAATCCCATGGCGCGGAGCCAGTAGGCGGCAAAGGCGGCACGGCAGCCCGACCCGTGATCGAACAGCACAACCGGCACGTGATAGCGCGCGACGGACTGGTCCGTCTGCTGGATCAGATTGGTTCCTGACACTTTCAGGATGCCGTGTTCCATCGGTCTGCCCCGGGCGGCATCATCCGACACATCGAACAGCAGCTGGCCAGGATGCGCCTCGACAAACGGACTGATGTCCTCGAGCGTCACCTGTTCGAACGGAATGTTCCATTTGTCGAGGAACGCCCTTGTTGCCGCCGGGCTGTCGGTATCACCGGCAAAGATACGGTCTGCCTGATGCTCGCGGTCATGGCCGTCAAGCTGCCATGCCTGTGTGCCGCCCTTGAAGATGGCAAACGGGCCGCCATATCCGGCCGCCTTCAACGTACAGGCGCCGATGATGGACCGGGTCCGCCCGGCGCAATGCAGGAGGGCGGTACGACCAGCCGATTGCAGCGCCTCCATATTCGCCAGCAGCAGGCTGTTGGGAAGACTCTGCGAGCCGGGAATGGTGAACTGCTGATACTCGGCTGTGGGGCGAACATCGAATAGCAGGGCATCGCGATGGTGTTCCAGATATTCGGACGGTGTCACTTCCGGAAGGCCGCATCTGTGGGCGAGGACCTCGCCAAACGCCTTGGACCAGACATACTCGCCTTTCACAAAGCCTTCGCCAAAGCCGCCGGGGTGGCCGGTCGGGCAGTTTGTGACCTTGGTATATCCAAGCCGCGACAGCTGCTGCGCTGCTGCATCGCTCGCCATATCCTGCCAGTCCAGCAGATACACCGGAAAATTGCGGTCGGGCACCATGCTGGTCATTCTCGTCGTCAGCACAGACAGGGGAATGTTCGTGCTGCCGAACCAGTGTCCGTCGACATGGTCCCGCCTCTCACGCGTGTCGATCAGGGCGAAGGGCCGCCCCGCCTCATAGAGTGATGCAAACAGGCCGCGGCTCATGGCAGGTTCATGCCCCCGCCTTGCCGTGCCGACGCTCAGACAGCTTCATAACGAAGCCGCTTCACCTTGGTCATGTCCGTGCCCTCGATCCGGATCAGGGCGGTGGGGCCGTCGCGCCGAGGTGCGTGCAGATCACCCTCGTTATAGACATGCGCATCGCCGGGCCGAAGCTGATAGCTCCGCGTGGCGCGCACGGTGCCGGGGGCATCCGGCGCCGCTTCCGACACGATCTCGAAGTCTGTCATTTCCGTCTGGCCGCGCGCCTGGGCATAGATTGCCCAAGAGGGGCCGTGATCATGCGGCGAAGAGATTTTCGGGCTGTCATAGACATGGGCAAGGATGCAAAACCCCTGGTCAGGGTCCTGATAGAGAAGCTCGCGCTCGCCGGTAGAAGGCGGAACCAGCGCGTCGACCTTTGCTGGATCGGCGAGAATGCCCGACAGCAACTCGGCAACCGCCTTGCGCCCCTCCGGACCCGGCGCGTCGTTCAGCAAGGCGCTGCAGCGGGATGCCAGATCAGACAGTAATTGGTCCATGTTGTGTCTCCTTGGTGTGGCAGGTTCGCCCGCAGGCGCCCGGACGGGACCCCTCCCTATGCGGTCAGGATGATCTTGCCGATATGCCGGCTCGACTCCATCAGGCGATGTGCCTCGCCTGCCTCGGCAAAGGAAAAGGTGGCATATGTTACCGGCGAAATGGTGCCGTCTGCAAACAGCGGCCACACATTCGTCTCCAGCGCCCGGCAAATCGCGGATTTCTCGGCGATGGACCGCGGCCTGAGACGCGCGCCGGTGATGGTCAGGTGGCGGGCATGAACATGGCCGAAATCGACCTCTGCCAGTTTGCCGCCGCGAAGATTGATGATCATCAGCCTGCCGCCATGCGCCAGAAGTTCGACTTCCTTCGGCAGATAGTCGCCGCCGATGATGTCGATCACCACATCGACGCCGCGCCCGTCGGTGGCAGCGCGGCAGATCTCGGCAAAATCGGCATCCTTGTAATTGATCGGGTGATGCGCGCCGAGGGTTTGCATCGCAGCGCATTTTTCGTCATTTCGGGCGGTGGCGAGCACGGTCGCGCCATGCGCCCGCGCGATCTGGATGGCGGCGCAGCCAATGCCGCTGGTGCCGCCCTGTATCAGGACCGTCTCGCCGGACTGCAGGGCGCATCGGTCCATCATGTTGGTCCAGACAGTGCAATAGACCTCTGGCAGGCCGGCGGCGTCGGTAAGCGACACCCCGTCCGGAACCGGCATGCATTGTCCCTCTGGTGCCAGCGCATATTCGGCATAGCCGCCACCGATCAGAAGCGCGCAGACCCGGTCGCCGACGGCAAAGCGGGTACAGCCGCTGCCGGTTGAGACGATCTCTCCCGATACTTCCAGTCCCATGATATCGGGCGCGCCGGGCGGGACCGGGTATTTGCCCTCGCGCTCGCGAAGGTCGGCCCCGTTTACGCCAGTTGCATGCACCTTGATCAGCACCTCGCCGGGACCCGGTGACGGCACCTCGCGCTGTGTGATGCAAAGCACATCGGGGCCGCCGGGCGGCTGCGCTGTGATGGCATTCATGATCAAAGGGATGGAACTGGAAGACATGATGAGTGGACGCAAGCAAGGGGTGAACGAACGGCAAAAATCTGTGGGTGAATGCTATCCCGCCGATGGCCGAGGGCGCAAGGCAGGGCCTGCATTCGGCTGGTGATGTTCACCTGTCTGTGGCCCTTTTCCGTCCCGTCCCGACACAGGCTTTTTGGCTTGCAAAGGTGGGGGTTTTCCGAGAACGATTGATCAGTTGGAATTGGAAGTGGAGTGCCAGGTGGCCAAACCTAAAGCCGGCCCGCAGACCTCCGCGGACGGAGCACCCTATATCTTTTTCGTGACCGACGGCGCGTTCGAGCCGGTGATCACAGAAGTGCCGCCGGAACGAAAGTTCAACTCGGCTGACCTCTTTGCCTTTCGTCGGGTGCGGGGAGACATTGTGCTGTCCATCCTGATGCTGGTGCTGGCGCTGTTCCTGATTGTCAATTTTGCTGCTGAAACCGGCTGGGCAAAGCGCAAACTCCCGGCTGACATGGGTCAGTATATCGGCATTCAGCTTGGCCTGCTCGACGCCGAGGGGCGGGTGGCCCGTCTCGGCACCATCCTGAAACAGGGATGGTTCGCGCCGATGATGTGTCTTGTCGTGATGCTGCCCTCGGCGGCGTTGAACCTTGTGGCTTCATGGCGGGCGACCCGCAAATGGAAGCGCCAGCAAATGCCGCCGCGCTGGCGGTATGAGGTGGGGCAGTGGGCAAGGGCGCTCGAGTTCATCGGCTATTTCGCGCTCTACACGCTGGCCGTTCCGGTTCTCGGCTACCTTCTTTCGACGATGATCCTGCTGCCGTTCCTGACGTTCCGGCTTGGTTACCGCAGCTGGTACTGGCTTCGCGTCTCGTGCCTTGTCGCCTTTGCCATCGTGCTGCTGTTCCGCACCGCGCTGCAGATCAAGACGCCGGTGAATATCTGGCTTTACAACCAGCTTCCCGATGCCGTCGGCATCTTCATGAAGACCTGGTTCTGAGGCGGTGTAGGACATGGACGCCTTTTTCCAGGGACTGGCCAAC
This sequence comes from Alphaproteobacteria bacterium, assembly GCA_038144055.1. Classification (GTDB taxonomy): domain Bacteria; phylum Pseudomonadota; class Alphaproteobacteria; order Puniceispirillales; family Puniceispirillaceae; genus UBA8309. Next base: position 401,322 of record JAYQNB010000005.1, read on the forward strand.
ATAGCCGAACCGCAGGTGTCGATGGCGCTTGTGATCGGGGCCATCGGCGGTCTGGTGATCGGTGCCATTCCGGGTATCGGCCCAGCCATTGCCATTGCCATTCTTCTGCCGGCGACGGTGTTCCTCGACGATCTGGTGTCGCTGGTTCTGCTGCTGGGGGTTTACGGGTCGAGCATGTATGGCGGGGCGATCCCGGCGATCCTGATCAACACGCCGGGCACGCCGGTCAACGCCCTTACAACCTATGACGGTCATGCGATGACACAGCGGGGTGAGGCGACACGGGCGCTGTCGCTCGCCTATTCAGCCTCATTCTTCGGCGGCAGTTTCTCGATCCTTGTCGCGCTTGGCTCGCTGATCCTGTTCGGCCCCTATCTTCGCGACCTTGGTGCCCTGTTCGGCCAGCGCGACATTTTCATGGCGGCGCTTCTCGGCGCCGTGCTGCTGATCGTTGCGCACCGGCGAACCATGGTGATTGCCACATTGCTGTTCAGCTTCGGTTTCATGATCGCGCTTGTCGGGCGGCAGTCGCTGAAGCGGATCGACCGCTATACGTTCGACGTCGACTATCTCTATGCCGGTTTCAACCTGATTGTTGTCATTGTAGGCATCTTTGCCATTTCGCAGGCGCTGAAGCTGATGACCGGCAAGGACGAGGATCCGCCAGCGGCGCATGTGGACAGGAAGCTGTTCAGGGGGCTTGGCGAATTGCGGCGGTTCAAGCTGGTGGCGTTCCTGTCGGCCTGCTACGGCACGGTGATGGGGATTATCCCCGGGGTCGGGGAATTCGTTGCGCAGTTCTTCAGCTATGCGACGGCGCGCGGCCTGTCCAAGAATCCGAACCGTTTCGGCCATGGATCGCCGGAAGGGCTGATCGCCTCGGAGACGGCGAACAATGCCGTTCCGGCATCGGCAATGATCCCGTTATTGGCGCTCGGCGTGCCGGGTGAGGCACTGACGGCGATGATGATGGTGGTCTTCTTTGACGCCGGGGTGAAGCCTGGGCCGGATATCTTCGAGAAATCCGCAGATTTCCTGTTCAGCCTGTTCATCGCCCTGCTGCTGATCAATGTCATCGTCGTGATGTTCCTGATGGCCAGCACGAAATGGATCGCCAAGCTGGTGCATGTGCCGAACAAGTTTCTGGGCGGTGTCATTCTGGTGCTGTCCTTCGTCGGGGTGTTTTCCATCCGCAACAGCTTTGCCGACTGCCTGTTCGCTGCCGCCTTCGGTTTTCTCGGGCTGATCTTCCGGCGGCTGGACTGGCCTCTCGTGCCGCTGGTGCTGGGCCTGGTGCTGGGGTCGATCATGGTCGAGCGTCTGACCGCCGGGGCAAGCCAGATCCTGCGGCTGGCAGATCTCGTCAACAGGCCGGTTTCGGGCCTGCTGGCAGCTGTGATCGTCGTCGTAATTGTCTTTGCGCTGGGCTCAACCGTGTGGCAGCGTTTCAGGAACGTTTGACATCTGGTTCAGGTCACCGGTGTCACGAATATTGGGAGGAAGACCATGAAAAGAATTTTAGCAGCAGTCATGCTCTGCATGTTCAGCCTGATCGTTACCAATCCGGTGCGCGCCGACTATCCGACGGGACCGGTTCAATTCATCGTTCCGTGGCCTCCGGGTGACTTCGAGGACATCCTTACCCGCATGATCGCAAAGAACATGCAGGAAGCGACAGGTGTGTCCGCCAGCGTCGTCAATCGCCCGGGTGGCGGCGACGGTCCGTTCCCCGGCGCGCTGGAAGTGCTCGAGGCCCCGTCTGACGGCTCGGTCGTCGGATCGTTTGTTATCGGTGTGCCGGTCGTCGGACCGAAGATCGATATCGGCATTGCCGAGGACAGCTTCGTACCGGTCGGGATTTTCCTGACCTATCCGTTCGTCCTTGCTGCCAGCGGTGACGCGCCCTACAGCAACATGGCCGAGCTTGCAGCGCATGCGAAGGGCAATGACGTGGTGCTGGGCCATTTTGGTGCTGGACTGACACCGACCCAGGCAAGCTTTGCCGCTGCCGCGAAGATGGGCTTTTCCTTTGCTGATGACAGTGCGTTCGACATGCTCGACTGCAACACCCTGTCGTCCGGCGACGCGGATGTGATCAACACCACACTGGCGCTGATCGAGCCCTGCCTTGGCGAGATCAATGTCCTTGCCAATATCGGCAGCGAGCCGATCGGCAAGCTGCCGGGCGTCCAGACCCTCGCCGCGCAGGCCGATATCAATCATCTCGAGCTGTGGAACGGTCTGTTCGTAACCAAGGGGACACCGCAGGAAGTCATCGACAAGCTCGCCGAGATTGGCACGGCCACCATGGCCAGCGACGAGGCGCAGCAGCTGATGAAGGAAACCGGCGCGCGTGTCTACTGGCAGGGTATGGCCGAGTCCATGGCACGGATCGATGAGGACCGTCGCAAGGCGGCCGAAATCGCGGCCATGATCAACTAGGGCCGGACCCAACGACACCGGACCAACAAGGACGGGATGGGGCATGCCCCGTCCCGTCCAGCTTTCAGACCAGTTTTCAGGCAAGTCTCGAGATGGCACCGCTGCGCATCGGCATTCTTCAGGTGAACCACGACAAGAGCGAGGATATCGGTGATCGCTTTCCCGATGACTCGCACAGGTTCCGTGACTTGTTCGACGAGCTGGATACGAGGTTCCGCTACCGTGTCTATATGACGATCGGCGGCGAGCTTCCGCAATCTCCTGACGAACAGGACGGGTTTCTGGTCACCGGCAGCCCTCTCAGCGCTCTTGATGACAGCTTGCCATGGCTTGTCGGGCTGATGGAATTCATCCGCGACTGTGACCGGGCGAAAGTCCCGATGATCGGCGCCTGCTTCGGCCATCAGATTATTGCAAGGGCGCTTGGTGGCAAACTGGTGAAACGCGAAGGCGGATATAACATCGGCGTCGAGCCGCATGAATTCGTGGAGGTGCCACCCGGCCTCGACAGTCGTCCCGAGATGCCGGCCTTTCATATGTTTCATGAGGATGAGGTGGCCGATCTGCCGCCCGGGTGCCGGCTGATGGCGCGTACCGACGGATGCGGGATCGCCGGTTTCTACAAGGATGCTCACATCCTGACGCTACAGGCGCATCCTGAATTTCATAATGATTTCATGAATGCCTTGCTCGATCAGATGGCGGACGGGTCTGCATCCCCGTTGCTGAAGGCGGCACGGGCAAGCCTGTCACAGCAGACGGATGGCGCTGCCTTTGCCAGATGGGCGCAGGCGTTTTACGCGGGAGGTGGACGGCCATGATTGATGACGGATTCCTCAATGTCGGTGACCATGACAGCTTTACGAATGGCGTGCCGCACAAGACGTTCGAGCGGCTTCGCCGCGAGAATCCGGTGTCATGGACTGAACCGACTGACGGCATGCGCGGCTTCTGGTCGGTAACACGCCACGCCGATATCCTTGCCGCCAACGGCGCCCCGGACATTTTCAGTTCAGCGCAGGGGATCAGGATCGAGGACCAGACCCACGAGGAATATCTGGCGCGCCGCACCTTTCAGGAAACCGACCCACCGGAACACCGCATCACCCGCAAGATGGTGAACCCGGCCTTTTCGCGCCCGGCGATGCAGAAATATGAAGCGCTGGTCCGCGAGATGGCGGGTGAAGTTCTGGACCAGGCGCTGGCGCATCCCGAGATCGACGGTGTCGAGACCATCGCCAAGCAGCTGCCGATGCTGATGCTGGGACAGATCCTCGGCCTGCCGCGCGCGGATCTGGACTGGCTCGTGCAAAAGGGTGACGCGCTGATCGGCAATTCCGACCCCGATTTCACCGATTTCGTGATCGACAAGATCGACAGCGACGCCTATCGCTTCATGCCGTTCCGCAGCCCCGCCGGCGCCGACCTCTATGATTATGCGGACAAGGTCATGTCCGGCGAGATAAAGGTCAGCAGCGAGGGCGTGCTTGCGCGGGTGCTTGGCAGTGCCGAGCCCGGGATGAGCGCTGCCGATTTCAAGAATTTCTTCTGCCTGCTGATTGCCGCCGGCAACGACACGACCCGCTATTCGATCGCGATGAGCCTGTATCGTCTGGCCCGTGATCCGGCGCTGCTGAACCAGCTCGCCGCCGCACAATGCTGGGAGACGGCTGCGGATGAATTCATCCGGCTTGCTTCGCCGACCATGCATTTCCGGCGCACCGCCACCTGTGATACCGAGCTTGGCGGCCAGGCCATCGGCAAGGGTGACAAGGTCGTTCTGTGGTTCGTTTCGGGAAGCCGCGACGAGAGCGTGTTCGACAGGCCGCATGATGCCGTGATCGACAGGTCGCCCAATCCCAACACCGCCTTTGGCCAGGGCGGGCCGCATTTCTGCCTCGGCATGTGGCTGGCGCGCATGGAAATCCGCATTGTCCTCGAAATGCTGTGCCAGCGGGTTGAACGCCTCGATATGCTGGAGGAGCCGAGCTGGACAAGGTCCAACTTCATCTGCGGGGTGAAGCGGCTTCCGGTGAGGGTTCATCTGCGGTCTGGAGCCGCGTGATGGGCACTGCCAGAGGAGACAAGGCACAGCGGGTTCGCGCTGTTTTCTGCGATCTGATGAATTTGCCGCGTGGCAAATATGTCCCGGCGTCACTGGCCGATGGCGGCAGCATCGGATTTGCGCGTGGTGCCTTCGCCGTGTCCTATGACCGCGAACTGCTGAGTGTTCCGGGAACCGGCTTCTATGAGGGGCTTCCCGACATGGAAATGGTGCTCGACAAGGAACGGCGCACGGCATGGCAGCCGGATACCGAGATCGCGCTGGGCCGGCTGGAGGTTGACGGCAAGCCTTTTGATCTGTGCCCAAGATCGCTGCTGATGAAGACGGTGGACAACTGGAAGCAGTCCGGCCTGACGCCGATGGTCGGGCTGGAGCTGGAGGCCTTTGTCTTCCAGCGTGATGCCGATGGTGTCTGGCGCCCCTATGACACGCCGGGGGCCTTTGTCTATGGCACCGGTCCGGAAAATGACCCGGCCGGGCTTGTCGACATGATCTGGAAGACAGCTGATGAATGCGGTCTTCCCGTCGAGTCTATGAATGGCGAATATGACAACGGCCAGTTCGAGATGACCCTGTGTTTCGATGATGCGCTGAAGGCCTGCGACGATGCCATGCTGTTCCGGATGATGGCGCGCGAACTGGCATATCGCAGCGGATATCTGCTGACCTTCATGCCGAAGCCCATGCCCGAACGCGGTGGTTCCGGCCTGCATGTCAATTTCAGCTTTACGGATCAGGACGGCAGCAACGTCATCGCGCCGGATGGCGAGCTGTCCGATCTCGCCAACCACTGTATCGGCGGGCTGCTGAGGCACCATGAGTCGATGGCGGCGCTGCTGGCGCCGACGGTGAATTCCTATGCGAGGCTGACGCCGGCAAGCCTGTCCGGATATTGGGCGAACTGGGGCGAGGACCACCGGTTGACCACCATCCGCTCGAGCCGCAAGTCACCGAAGTCTGCACGGCTGGAGCATCGCATGTCGGATGGCGGCGCCAATCCCTATGTCGCGGTGGCGACCGTGCTGGAGGCGGCGCGTCTAGGCGTGATCGACAAGCTTGCCCCCGGCAAACCGGAGGATCTGGACGGCATCGAGCATGTCAGGGCCGAGCGCCATACGCCGCCCACGCTGACCCGGGCGCTGGCCAGGCTGGAAAAGGACAGGCGCCTTATCGAAGCTCTGAACCCGCTTCTCGTGGAAGCCTTTCTGGTCCTCAAGAGAGACGAGGCAAAACGGCTGAAGAACGGCCATATCGACCAGATCCGGGACTATTATCTTCCCTTCCTCTGATCCTCTGCGGGCACGCTTGAACGGCGTCAGGCTTCATATCCCATCTGCCTGCGGCCGAGCGCGTCGAGGTCAGACTGCGTGAAGCGACCCTCGAACGCGACCTCGTAATCCTCGGCCGCGAAGTCCGGGCATGACCTGCCATCCTCGAAAGCGGGCCGCTGGCGGTCGAGAAAGCGCCGGTTCTTCTCGCAATCGGGTGCTGCGCCGATATACATCACATTGCTGTAGCCTTTGTTCCGGTTGTGGTCCTCGACGCCGTGAATGACGTCGGGATGCCACCAGACCGTATCGCCGGGCCGAACCTCGGGAATGGGAACATAGGCGCGAAGCAGCTTTGCATGATGCGCCTCGCTGACAACCATGGCGCGGCCGGGGGCAGCGCCGCACAGATCCTCGTCGGTGACGTCGTCCTGAAGTGCCCTCAGAAGCATCCATCCCATCGCGCGGCTGATCGGCACAAGGTTCAGGTGCCATCGCCGGGTCCCTGTCGGCTCAGCGCGGTCCAGCCCTGATAGGTGCGGAACATCGAGCAAACCGCAGGTGAATGAATTTCCTGCGAGGTCGTACGATAGGCGGCATCGAACGGGTCATACGCATCGATGTCGCCGGAAAAGACATGGCGGTATACATTGCGGTAGCCGGGGTCGATCCAGCGTTCCACTGAACCACCATCCACATGCGGGCTGAGACCGAGAGTCCTGTCGCCCGGTTCGCGCTGGCGAAGCCTGTCGGCATAGAGGCATTCGAGATCAGGATCGAATTCGGTGCCGTTTTGTGATTGGAATGTCCACAGGCGGTTCAGCCAGGAACGGACCCTGGCCAGTTCCTGCGATGTCCGCGCCTCCATCTGCGGGCGTGACCAGTAGAGGCCCAGGATCTGGGGCTTGTCGCTGGCAAGTTTGGAAAAATACTTGTCCATGCTGGCCTTTTCAGCCTGCTTTTCGAAATAGCCGTTCTCGCGGACATACGACATCAGTGCGTCGTTCCAGCCATCGACCTGGTCTTCGGAAAAGACGTTTCGGATAATCACGCAGCCGCGCCGTCGGACCAGATCGTGAAAGGCTTCGTCCAGCGAGCCCAGTTCGGCAAGGCTTGTAACCGGAATGGGTGATCTCCCGTCGGCGACGATCTGTTCAATTTCGGCGATCTGTTCCTCAATCAGGGAATCAAGCGCAGCGAACCCCTGCTTCAAGGTCGCCGCCGGCACTGCGAAGCTGGCTTTTGGCCTGTCTGATTTCAGTCTCGATGTCATCAACATTGATCATCATTGCCGGCTCCCTCCTGTCCCCAGTTGTCCGGTGCATGCCCGGATTTTTCAGAAAATGTTAGACCAACGCGGTACCGAGCGTCCAGTTCGGGGGCATGGCCCGGCAATGCGCAGGCAATGGACAATTGCAGCCATGTCGGGCAACGTCAGAACACTGCGTTATTCAAGATTACCAACCCGCGGACAGCATATATGACACGCCAATTCGATCTTCCCGTCCCCCGTGATCTCGTGGGCGACAATGCCCCGTCTGTTCTGCCGGGGGACGACCCGGCCATCCTGGGGCGTGCTACTCTCGGTCCGACCGACCCGGTCGAGGTGCGGACTTTCCAGAGCTTCACGCTGACTTACACTGTGGGGTCGCTGGGACTGGATGACACAGGCGGCATCCGGATCGCCTGGCGGCGGATTGGCGATAGCGGGTTGATGCAGACGCAGAACCCGGCAGCGCCGAACTATGTCAGCGCAGAAAGCAATGGAGAGGGACGTCTGTCGCTGGATTACAGTCGACGCGGCGGACAGCGCCCATGGGGTGAAATCCTGACCATCACCCAGCATGGCGGCTATCTCCGCCCGGGCGAGACCATCACCATTCGCGTCGGTGACCGGCGCGGCGGCAGCCCGGGACTGCTGATGCAGACATTCGCCGAGGCGGGGCGCGACTTTGTCGTCATGGCCGATGTGCAGGCCACCGGCAATTTCTACCCGCTTCCCGATTGCCAGCTATATGTGCCGATCGTCCCCGGACCACCCGCTGTCTGGAAAGCAGTGACCGCCACCCAGCGGCGGCCGGGAGAGGCGTTTTTCCTTGGTATCAAGGTAGAGGACAAATGGGGCAACCCGGCCATTGCACCTGCCGGCAGGGTCGGGATTACGGCAAGCATGCCGGTATCGGGCCTGCCCGCGCTATGTTGAGTTCGACGGCACGTCGAAAACGGTGATGGTTGAAGGGCTGTCCTGTGATGCGCCGGGACGCGTCAGCTTCACGCTTTCACCCGATGGCGGCGATGATTTCACCGCCGGACCGCTGGTCATCGCCGACGCGCCGCATGCCGGTTTCTGGGGCGACCTGCACGGGCAGAGCGGTGAGACGATCGGCATCGGCCGGATCGAGGATTATATGAATTTCGCCCGCAACCGCGCTTTTCTCGATGCGGTATGCCACCAGGGCAATGATTTCCAGATCAAGCGCAAATTCTGGGATCACCTGAACGCGGTGACAGCAGAGTGGGACGAGCCGGGACGTTTCACCGCCTTTCCGGGCTATGAATGGTCGGGCAACACGGCTGTGGGCGGCGATCGCAATGTGATCTATGCCAATGAGGGCTGTACGCTGCGGCGATGCTCGCACGCGCTGCTGGAACAGCGGGACGAGCTGGAGAATGACGCCAACACCATTTCCGACCTATATGAAGCGCTTCGCAAGAGCGGCGAGGACACGGTGATCTTCGCCCATGTTGGCGGACGCTATGCGAATATCGAGATCGACCATGATGCCGATCTGGAGACGGCCGTCGAAATCCATTCCGACTGGGGAACCTTCGAATGGATGGCGACTGACAGTTTCCGCCTTGGCCGCCGCATCGGCATTGTCGCCAACAGCGATGGCCACAAGGGCCGCCCTGGCGCAAGCTATCCGGGAAGTTCGGATTTCGGGGCCTATGGCGGGTTGACCTGTTTCCTCGCCGCCGAGAATACGCGCTCAGCCCTGTTCGAGGCGATGCGTGCGCGCCATCACTACGCCACCACCGGATGCCGCCTGCATCTGGATGTGGCGGCAGATACGGCGGACGGCACGAAGATGATGGGTGACATCGCCGCTGCTGGCGCGGCAGAGGTTCCGGTTCGGGTGACGGCGCATGCCGGGTCGGGGATCGAGACCATCGAGATCTGCAACGGCGCCGAGGTGATCGAGACAATGCGCAGCCACGATGCTGCGTCGCTTGGGCGGCGAGTGCGCGTTGCCTGGTCGGGTGCCGAATATCGGGGGCGGGGGCGCAACGAAGCGGCTGCTGGAACAGCGCGGCCGGGCGCTGGCGCGGGGTGATTGATGTTGATGGTGCCGAAATCCTGTCGAGCACACCGATCAACCGCTGGAACCCTGAGGGGCTGCTGGAACAGCGCGGCCGGGCGCAAATGGCGTTTGAGGCGGTGACCACCGGCAATTTCGGCGGAGTCGACCTGTATCTCGATTCCGATGACGCGGAGCTGACCATCCGCACGAACCTTGGTGATCTGGCCGTGAAGGTCGCTGATCTGGGCGTGGAGCCGGTTACGCTGGATTGCGGCGGCCTTGAGCGGAAGCTCACCGTGACGCGCCTTCCCGACGCGGGTCTCGAGCCGTCGATGTCGTTCGAGGGCGAGGTGGTCATGATACCGGGTCAGGACAACCCGATCTGGGTGTGCGTGACGATGGAAGACGGGCACCAGGCCTGGTCGTCACCGATCTATCTCACCGCCTGACCACAATCCGCGAGAGACTTCAGGCATCGGCGAGGCCGAGGATCGCCCGTGCTTCCGCCGTCGTTGCCACCGGACGCTCATATTGCTCGCATAGCTCGACCACCCGCTGGACCAGGGCCGCGTTGGATGGGGCAAGGGTCTCGCGATTCATCCGGATATTATCCTCAAGACCTGTCCGTGCATGGCCGCCTGCGGCAACACACCATTCATTGACCTCGATCTGATGTCTGGCGATCCCGGCCGCGCACCATTCGCTGTTGGGGAGAAGCCGCTGCATCGTGCGGATGATAGAAATCGAACACCTCGCGGTCGACCGGCATGGCGTTCTTCACTCCCATGACAAACTGGACATAGGCAGGACCCTTCAGGCGCCCGTCCTCCTGCATCTTTGCGGCCTGAAAGATATGCGACAGGTCGAAAGCCTCAATCTCGGGCTTGATATCGTAGGCGATCATTTCCGACGCCAGCCAGTCGACGAGATCGGGCGGGTTTTCATAGACGCGTGTCGGGAAATTGTTCGACCCCACGGTCAGTGACGCCATATCGGGCCGCAGCGGCAGCATGCCGCCGCGTTCCTGTCCTGCGCCCGAGCGCCCGCCGGTGGAAAACTGGATGATCATGCCGGGGCAGTATTTTTCCAGCCCTTCTTTCAGGCGCGCGAATTTCTCGGGATCACTGCTTGTCGTCTGGTCGTCATTGCGGACATGCGCATGGCAGATCGTGGCGCCCGCCTCGAAGGCGGCCTGCGTGCTCTCAACCTGCTCATCAACGGTGATCGGAACGGCAGGGTTGTCTTCCTTGCGCGGTACCGAACCGGTGATGGCGACACAGATGATGCAGGGCTTCGACATGAACCTATCCTTTCGGAGCCAGGACGAAATCGAACTCGACATCCCAGTAATGGTCGCCTTCGAACCCGACTTCGGCAATGCGAGTGGGATCATCGACCTTGTTGAAGTCAGCAATCAGGCTTTTCTTGACGCCGAATACCGCGTCGCTGTCGATATAGGGGTCGTCGGGGTCGAAGAGATGCGTCGTGACTTCGTCAAACCCGTCCTTTGACACGATGTAATGAAGATGGGCCGGCCGGTTTCCATGGCGGCCAAGATCATCGAGCAGCTTGCCGACGGGGCCATCGGTGGGCACCGAATAGAATTTCGGGCGGATCGCCTTGAACCAGTAGCTGCCGTCGGCCCCGGTCCGAAACACGCCGCGAAGGTTGAAATCAGGCTGGATGCCTTGCTGCTGCACATCATAGAAGCCTTCGTCATTGGCCTGCCAGACATCGATCTTCACACCTTCAAGCTGGTTGCCGTCGATATCGAGAACCCGGCCACGCACGACCATGTCCTCGCCCTTGCCGTCGAGGCAGATGTTGGTGCCCATTTCATATTCCGGCGTGCCGCCGATATGGAACGGGCCGAGCACCGTGTTCTCGGACGCGCCGGCCGGACGCCGCGAGTTGATGGCATCGACCAGCATCGAGACGCCAAGCACATCGGACAGCAGGATATATTCCTGACGCCAGTCATCGCATTTGTGGCCGGTGGCCGTCAGGAACTGGATAGCCTGCATCCATTCTTCCTGTGTCGGCTCGATTTCCTTTACCGCGGCGTGAAGGTGGCGGGTGATGACTTCCATCACCTGCTGAAGACGTTCGTCCTTCGCGTTTGCATTCTGGCCGATGACAATATCGGCTGAATTTTCCTCGTTGAAATGTGCTGTGGCCATTCTTTTTTCCTGATGTTCTGGGCGTGCATCTGCTCTTCCATCGATAGCATTTTTGGCGTGGCGGGTCATGCTGGATATGCGCTTCGCAGGGAGGGGGCCTGCAGGTCATAAACCGCTTGGCAAAATGCCGGGCATTCTTTGAAATGGAGGTGCGCATTACAGAGGCCGGAGACCACGAAGCCGTGACCCAGAAGAACATCCTTTTCATCATGTATGACCAGCTACGGTTCGATTATCTGAGCTGTGCCGGGCACAAGACCCTGCACACCCCCAATTTTGACCGGGTGGCCGCGCGCGGGGTCCGCTTTACCAATGCCTATGTCCAGTCGCCGGTCTGCGGGCGAGCCGCATGTCGACCTATACGGGCCGCTATGTGGCAAGCCATGGAGCCGGCTGGAACAAGTTTCCCATCCGCGTCGGCGAGGTCACGCTTGGCGATCATCTGCGGCAGAACGGCATGTCCTGCTGGCTTCTCGGTAAGACGCATATGCAGGCCGACGAGGAGGGCATGGCGCGGCTTGGCATTCCAAAGGACAGCATCATCGGGGTGCGCCAGTCCGAATGCGGGTTCGATCCGTGGGTACGGGATGACGGGCTGCACGGGAATGGCTGGGATGGTGACTATGGCGAGAATGACGGCCCCTATAACCGCTATCTCAAGGACAAGGGGTATGACACGGACAACCCGTGGGCAACCTATGCCAACGGGTCTGTCGAGAACGGACGACTGGCCTCCGGCTGCTTCATAGAAAATGCCGACAAGCCAGCAAATATTCGTGAAGAGGACAGTGAAACGCCCTGGCTGACACGCGAGGCCATCAGGTTCATCGACCAGGCCACCAGCCCGTGGTGCGCGCATGTCAGCTTCATCAAGCCGCACTGGCCCTATATCGTGCCAGCGCCCTATCACGACATGTACGGGCCGGACGACATCCAGCCGCTGATCCGTGCCGAGGTTGAACGCGAGAACGCCAATCCTGTCTATGAATCCTTCTTTACCAACAAGATTGCCGAGACCTTTCGCGACGACGAGACAAGGAACAAGGCCATCATCGCCTATATGGGGCTGATCAAACAGTGTGATGACCAGCTTGGTGTTCTTCTTGATCATCTCGAGGCGACCGGGCGCGACAGGGATACGGTGATCGTCCTGACGTCGGATCATGGCGACTATCTTGGCGATCACTGGCTTGGCGAGAAAGACCTGTTCCACGAGGTGTCGGTCAAGGTGCCGCTGATCATTGCCGACCCGGATCCGGCCTGTGACGCCACCCGCGGCACGGCAAACGACGCGCTGGTCGAGCAGATCGACCTTGCGCCGACCTTTATCGAGATGGCTGGTTGACACCCGCCGATGCATATCCTTGAAGGACGCTCGCTTGTGCCGCTGCTTGCCGGCGAGCAACCTGACAACTGGCGGGAATATGTGATCAGCGAATATGACTATGCGGTCACGCCGATGGCTGGTCGGCTTGGCATGGAAAGCCGCGATGCCCGGCTGTTCATGGTGTATGACGGCCGCTACAAGATGATGCATTCCGCCGGTGGGCATCGCCCGATGCTGTTCGATCTCGAGAATGACCCGGACGAATTTCATGACCGCGGCGATGATCCTGCATGTCGTCGCCCGGCTCTCGACAGGCTTTACAGCTTTCTTCATGAATGGGGGCTTCGCATGTCGCAACGGGTGACCATGTCGGAGGCGGATATCGACAAGAAGAAGGGCGAACCGCAACGTGAAGGCATTCTGGTCGGGGTCAATCGCGAGGATGATCTTGGCGTGGATTTCACACAGCATTACACCGGGCCGGCACGGCAGATCCATTTCGAGCGCGAGGAAGACAGACGATTGCTCGGCGGACTGTCATCGGCAGATGAAAACGAATAGGGCGTCGCCGGAATGACCGACAAGAGTGACAAGGATGTCGATGGCTGCTGCACCGGACCGGACGCAGAAAAGGGGTCTGGCGGGGTCGAGAGCGTGACCATGCCGCCGCCGGTTCAGGGGCCAAGACAGGTGGCGGACCATGCCGTGCAGGTTCCGGGGGGGCGTGCCTATGTCGGGACCAGTCGCACCGAAATTGCGGATGATGGCGAGGGGCCGGTCCGGAGGGTCGGGGTGAAGCCGTTCCGGATGGGCGCGACATCGGTCACCAATGCCGAATTCGCGGATTTTGTCGAAGCAACAGGGCATGTCAGCGAGGCGGAACGCTGGGGCTGGTCTTTCGTGTTCTGGTCGGATGTGCCGGCAAGCGTCGGCCCCACCGAAGGTGTTGTCGGCAGCGAATGGTGGCGGCGCGTCAGCGGGGCCAACTGGCGCGACATTCACGGGCCGGGAACAGCAGATGCGGTCTGGCACCCCGATCATCCGGTTGTGCATATGTCGTGGAACGATGCGGCGTCCTATGCGGCATGGGTCGGCGGGCGGCTGCCAAGCGAGGCCGAGTGGGAGCATGCGGCGCGTGGAGGTCTTGGCGACGTGCGATTTCCATGGGGTGATGACGAGCCTGACGATAACGGCTATTTCCCGTGCAATATCTGGCAGGGCCGGTTTCCGCAGGCGAACAGCGTTGCGGACGGGCACGCCAGCACCGCGCCGGCACAATCTTTCGAGCCCAACGGGTTCGGTCTGTACAATATGGTCGGCAATGTCTGGGAATGGACAGACGAGCTGTACCGCATCCGCTCGCTGAAGAAACGCGTTCAGGAACGGCTGAAGGCGATGCAGGGATATCGGCTGTCGAAAGGGGGCTCGTTCCTGTGTCACCGGAGCTACTGCTACCGCTACCGGATTGCCGCGCGGTCCGGCATTTCGCCTGATTCAACGGCGGCACATCAGGGTTTCCGGGTCGTGTGGGATTGAGGAGCTTTCGCCAATTGACGGCCGCGGCCGGCGATTGCTAGCGTCGCGCCATGACAGATTTCGATTATAACCAGATTGCCGCTGCCCGCGAGGCCCTTGCCGGGCGGGTAATCCGCACCCCGGCGATGCCGCTCTGCGGCAGCAAGATCGCCCCCTATATCCCCGATAATGCCGAGCTTTTTATCAAGCTCGAGCTGTTCCAGCATACCGGCTCCTTCAAGGCGCGCGGGTCCTGCCTGGGCATCGACTGGCTTGACGATGCGCAGCGGCAACGCGGCGTGGCCGGATTTTCCGGTGGCAATTTTGCGCTGGCGCTTGCATGGGCAGCGCAATCGGCAGGCGTGCCGGCAAAGGTGGTGATGTCGAAGACGGCCGACCCTTATCGGATACAGGGATGCCGTGACCTTGGCGCCGAGGTTGTGCTGGTCGACGGGATTGCTGCCGCCCTGCCGATGCTCGACAGGATCGAGGCAGAGGAGGGGCGCAAGATCCTGCACCCCTTCAATGACATGAACATGGCGTACGGAGCTGCCAGTTGCGGCGCAGAGATGGTCGAGGACATGCCTCCGCTCGATATGGTGGTGCTGCCCGTCGGTGGCGGGGGCCTGATCGCCGGCATGGCGGCCGCCATCCGGAAGATGAGCCCTGACACGCTGATCATCGGTGTTGAACCGGAAGGGGCGAACAGCATGTCACGCAGCTTCGCATCCGGCAGGCCTGAGACACTGGACAGCATCAACACAATTGCCGACAGCCTCGGCGCGCCGATGGCACTGGCAGAATCGATGAACCTTGCCAGAGAGAATGTGGATGAGCTGATCACCATTCCCGACAGCCTGATGGCGGAGACGATGCTTCTGATGCGCCATACGCTGAACATCATTGCCGAACCAGCCTGCACGGCATCGCTGGGCTCGGTGCTGGGGCCGTTTCGCGACCGGGCGGCGGGCAAGCGTGTCGGTGTATTGGCCTGTGGCTCCAATATCGGTCAAGAGCGGTTTGATGCCTATACAAGCGGGGCCAGCCTGCCAATGCCGCCCGTCTGAGGCCCGATTTCAGGCGCGACCAAAGGCTTTTGCGCAATTCGTTAATTAAATTAGTTTTCCAGCATGTTCTGGAAAGCGAACAAATTCGGGATGGCCCTTGTGCTGGCGGCGTGCTTCGGCGCGCCGGCGGCCGATCCGCGTCGTCAATCGGCCTGGTCTGTGAAGGTGAATACCGCACGCAGGAGGCCAGCATTGATTCGGTCGCCGAGGATATGTTTGGCGGCACCATGCATGTTGCGCTTGTCGAACATGAGGGCCAGTTCGTCGAGGTCAGACTGCAGGCCTATGAGGGCGACATGAAGATGCCGCTCCAGAACTATGCGTTGATGATGGAAGTCGAAGAGCCGGCCGAGGATGAGGCCGTGACGACAATGACGGCCGTGCCGGGACTGGTGACAGCCGGAAAACTGGCCGGTGCCGAGGACGCACGCACCGAGATGCCAGCAGACGAGCTGAAGATCGATGCCACCGCTGATACGATCACGCTTCATCAATCGACCGAGCGAGGCCCGATCATCAGGGCCCGTGTCGACGGCAAACCGCTGGTGCCGACCCGTGAGTTTGTGGCGACGGTGGATATGCGGCTTGATCGGATTAATGGCAGCCTGAGCCTTGTCTGGGGTGAGAGCCGGGTCAAGGATCACAAAGTTCCCGGTGCCATCCGTCCGAGCAAGGTCCAGCTTCGTGACGAGAAAAGCTACGAAGCCGTCTGCATGCCTGTGCGCCAGCGCACTTTCTGATTTCCCATCATTTCAAGAACGTCATCTTGGCCGGCTTGCGTCGAGCAACCTGTCTGCGAGCGCGACAAGGCCTGTCTCGACCACGTCGTCGGCCAGTCTTCCGCGGCTGGTAAAGGCTGATGCGGCTGCCGGGACGGTAACGAACCCCGGCACCGGCACCATTCCCAGCTCGGCAAGGACATCACGGAGCCTTGGGATGACGCGAACCCCGCCCAGCCGCCCGGGGCTGGCAGCCATCAGGGCCACCGGCTTGGCCTGAAAGACCGATCCGAAGTCATCGCCCGGTGACGGGCGTGACGCCCAGCACAGCATGTTGAGCACCAGCGGCGTAATAAAGCCGTTATATTCCGGAGTGGCGATCATCAGCCCGCGGTGGCTTGCCACAAGACGACGGAAATCAAGAACGGATTGCGGGATGCCCGAGCTGTCCTCAAGATCCGCGTTATAGAGCGGCGCCTCGAAATCGGCGAGATCAATCAGCGTCGGTTTGGCGCCCGCCTCTGCTATGATGGTGGTGGCCGCAGCGGCAAGCTGTTTGGAAAAAGCACCGCGCCGGGCCGATCCGGCAAAGATCAGGATGGATGTCATAGTGCCTGTCCCATACTCGGCAGGCAGCATCGTCGCTGCCAGTCAGGCCGCAGGGTAACGCAGGCAGGTGATTAAATGCAAATCGGGGAAACGGATCCTGTTTTCAAGTAGCAGCGCCGTCGGCTGTCGCCTGCACCAGCGCTTCGATGAACAGTTCCTTGCCGCCGCCAAGCGGCACGAGCTTGATGTTCTCGCTGATCTCGATGCTCACACTGGCGGCGCCGGCCTTTCGCGCCCGTTCCTCGGCCAGTTGGCCGGCGACCTCGCGGGCCGAGGCGAGCGCCTCATCCATGACGCCGAGGTCCCTGGGCCCTCCCGGGAGATGTACGCGGTAGCGTCCCTCGGAAGGCTGGGTTACCGAGATCATCACACGCTGGCGAACAGAGCCGGCTGCCGCGCCAACAGCACCAGCCACCTCGGCATGATCTGGAACCGTGAGTTCCACCCCCATGCGGCGGGCCACATGCGGATAATGCGTTGCTGCCGAGGCGCCAAGGGCGACAAGCCCGGTACCGAGTTCCAGTGACAGCTTCACAAGGCTGTCTTTGCCGGTTGTGTCATCACGGTAAAGATTGGCCAGTAGCGGGTTGTTGGTCGCCTGCATCTCACCAGCGCCGTCATGCGCCAATGCGGCATCCATCAGGGCAAGGCCTGTGCGCCGGTGCAGCTCGGACAGCGTGCGCTGCGCCAGTTCCTCGGGCGTCTCGGCGATTGGCTGGCCGATCCCTGTCTTCTGGCGGGCGATCAGCTTTGCGCCAAGTTGCGCCGCCTCTGCATCGAAGCCGGTAAAATCGCCGGTGACGTGAAGGGCATCTGTCGGTGTGAAGGTGGCGAGTGTCAGCAGCCCGCGGCCGATCAGCCTGTCGACAGCGCCGAGGGCAAGCTGCGTGCCGGCAATTTCGGCCACACTGGAGGGCCCCATTTCGATTGCCTTGGCGGCAAGCCGTGCCTCGGAGCGGGTCAGCCAGGCAGGAACGCCGTTCGGCATCAGCGGCATGACAAAGCGGGCATCTGTCGACATGGGCACTGCAACGGCCAGCTGCTCGGCCAGCTTGTCCTTGACCTCGGGCCATTGCGTGGCAAGCAATGACAGCGGCACGGCGCGCCGCGGGCCGAGAGTCAGGCCGCCCGATGTGCCGCGACCGACGGGGGCGACCTCGCTGTCGCCGCCAAGCCCGCATGTGCGGATATCTGCTGCCTCAACCATGGTTTGCCAGCCGCCTACCAGTGCTCCATCAGGCTTCAGTCGCGGCGCGCCATTCTGCAGGAGGGCGATGTCGGTGGTGGTGCCGCCGATATCGGCGACCATGGCGGTGCGGGCCCCGGCAAGGAAGGCGGCGCCGGCAAGGCTGGCCGCCGGACCGGACAGAACGGTTTCCACCGGGCGGGAACGCGCATAGCCGGATTCGAGCAACGAGCCATCACCCTTCACCACCATAAGAGGACAGGACAGGCCTTCCGCCGCCATGATCCCCTCGGTCGCGGCAACAAGCCGGTCGAGAAGATTGACCAGCCGCGCGTTCAGCACTGCCGTCAGGGCACGGCGGGGGCCGCCAAGCGAGGAAGACAGCTCGTGGCTGCAGGTCACCGGGGCGCCGGTCAGGTCGCGAAGAAGATCGCGGGCGCGGCTTTCATGGGCAGGATTGCGGGTCGCAAAATGTCCGGCAACCGCATAGGCGGACACTTCGCCTTCGGTTGCGTTGACCGCTTCGCGGATGGCGGCCTCGTCAAGCTGTGCCTGCGGTGCGCCGTCTGCGGCATGGCCGCCATTGATAAAGAAGGCAGGGTCCTGTCCGAGCGCGCGGGCGAGATCGGCGCGCTGCAGCGATGTCTCGTCGAATCCGATCATAAGAAGGCCGACCCGTCCGCCGACACCCTCTACAACTGCGTTGGTGGCAAGGGTGGTCGAGAGCGAGACAAGGCCGATATCGGCCGCTTTGCCGTCGAACTCTTCAAGGACACGGCGGATGGCTCCGCCGACGCCGATCGACAGGTCGTCGCGCGTGGTCAGGGATTTGCCGGTCGCGCGCACGGTTCCGGTAGCGGTGTCGAGGAGAGCGGCATCTGTGTAGGTGCCGCCGGTGTCTAGCCCGATCACAAGGGTCATGGCACTGGTCCCGGCTGGTTCAGGTGGTGACGGGAATGCTAGGCCGCAGCGCGTTTCTGCGCATGCTGGCGGAAGAAGGTCGCGATCCATCCGGCGATGTCGACACCTTCATGATCGTCCTTCAGGGTATGAAGAGCATGATCCACCCGGTCGTCTCCCATCCGGTCGCGCCGTGTTTCCATCAGAGCTGCGGTGTAGTCCGGAGTGAATTCGGGGTGCCCCTGCATGCAGAACACATTGTCCCCCATATGGAACATAGCGTTGGTGCAGAAAGAGGTGCTGCCGATGAGTGTCGCCTCCTGCGGCACAGCGACCACCTGGTCCTGATGGATATGGATAAGCCTGACGCTGTCTTTTGGCGGCATCCATGAGGGCGCGCCGTCAAGCGCTACGTCGTATACGCCGAGACCCCAGCCGTCATGCCATTTCTCGGTGCGTCCGCCAAGCGCATGGGCAATCACCTGATGGCCGAAACAGACACCGACCAAAGGCTTGTCTGCGGCATGGGCGCTGCGCAGGAATTCCATGAGAGGGGCGATCCAGTCGAAATCATCATAGACGCCGGCAGCCGAGCCGGTGACGAGATAACCGTCGAAATCATCCACATGCGCTGGCAACTCGCCATCCACGACAGCAACTGTCGAAAGCTCAAAGTCGGCGGCGCCGGCACGTTCGAACATGGTGCGGAACATCTGCGGATAGCGGTCGAACTGGTCGGCTATGGCCTCATTGATACGGCCGGTTTCCAAAATCGCGATATGCATGGTGGCGTCCTCCGGAACGGGTCTCTTCCCGTCCTGAATGTCAGGCTATCAATCTAGGGGCGATGCCTTTGTCCTGCAAGCGGCGACCTCTTGCTTGAGCGTGTCGAGGACGAACAGTCGGACAGCCGAAGACAGACCGCCGCTGCGGCTGTTGTCGATCTCGGCGATCAGGCTGGCAACAGATGTGCCGCGAAGCTGGGCAATTCGTGCGAGTTCTTCCCAGAACCTGTCCTCGAGCGACAGGCTGGTGCGGTGCCCTCTGATGCTGACAGATCGCTTTTTCATATGGTGCTGTCTGACATGTTATTTCGATCAGCCGCGCACAAGCTCGGCGACGATTTCAACATGGCTGCTGAAGCGGAACTGGTCAATCACCTGCAGGCTGGTCAGCCGATAGCCGCCGGCGACGAGGATCGCGGCGTCGCGCGCGAAACTGGCCGGATTGCATGACACCATCGCAATGGTGGGCACAGCGGTCGTGGCAAGGATCTCGCATTGCGCTGATGCCCCGGCGCGTGGCGGGTCGATGATGACTGCCTCGACATCGCCGAACATGTCTGCTGTCAGCGGCGCGCGCATCAGATCAGCCTCGACAGTTTCGAGTTGTGCGCCAAGCCCGGCAGCATCTACGCCGGCCTTCATGGCGGCAAGAGCCGCGGCGTCGCTTTCTGCGGCGGTCAGTTTTGACAGGCCTTTCAGCAGGGGCAGGCTGAGCGTGCCGCTGCCGGCAAACAGGTCAACCACACGTGAAGCCTCGCCGACGATGCCGGCTACCGCCTGCTGCAATCTGGCCTCGGCGTCTGTTGTCGCCTGGAGAAAGGCGCCCGGTGGTGGTGTTACCGCGATGGCACCAAGCCGGATGACGGGCGGCGCCGGGGCAAGGAGGGTCAGGGGCTCGCCATCGCCCTCGGCAACAGACAGGCGGGCAAGGCCGCGATCCGCCGCCCATCCGGCCAGATCCTCGAGGATCCGGTCGTGCCAGTTGTCCGGCCCGCTGAGAAGAAGGCAGATGCCGTTATCCAGCATGTTGGCCTGTGCATCGATGCTGACACCGACGGGAAAGCGGCTGTCTGCCAGATCGGAGAGATGCGAGAGCAAGGTGATCAGGGCCGGGTCCAGAATGCTGCAATCCTGCGGCGTGATGATGCGGTCCGAACCGCGTTCGAGGAATCCTGCGGCCACCCCGCCCGCCAGGCGCTTCAGATGGAAAGTGGCGCGGCGGCGTGCCTGCCGGGGCGCGACATGCGGCGGTGTGATCTCGGGGCAGGGGACGCCGGCACGGGAAAGAAAGCCGGTGACAAGATCCTGCTTCCAGGCGGTGACCGCCTCGTCCTGCCAGTGCTGGAAGGTGCAGCCGCCGCAGGCGGGAAAGGCGGCGCAATCCGGCTCGCGACGCTCAGGCGAAGGCGTGATGAGTTCGTGAAGGACAGCGCGAATGCCCTGACCACTGATGGCCACAGGTGTTGCGACAATCTGCTCTCCGGCAAGTGTCGCCGGGACGAAGACCGAATGTTCATCAGTGATCGCCAATGGCGTCGGTGGATAAGGAGGTGATTGTGCTTGTAGGACGCGCGTCCGACCCCGTCGCCGCGTCCACCGACATGGCTGATCGTCAGTTCGACCGGCGCGGCGTTGCGTGGCAGCTTGCCGCCACGGTTGCGGCGGCTGTCAAATCTGCGGCGATTCATGCTGGGATCATCCTCTTCGCATCAGTATCACAGGCTGCGGGCAAACCAGACGACCCGGCCAATCACCCACATTTCGTCAATACGGCGCTGCTGCGAAGTGGCTGACCGTTCCTAGCTGGCGCGGTGCGCGGCAAACAGTGCTGCGTCGGCAAGGGCGCGGGCCAGCGGTGCAGGTGCGCTCGTCCCCGATGAAGGCCGGGGCCAGTGCCGCACCGGCTTTTACCGCGTGGTCATGCGCCACCGCCACCGACCGGTTCACCGCGTCATGCGCTGTCAGCAGCGCCTGTGCGTGTTCAAGGTCGCCCTCGGCGAAATCAGCCTCGCCAAGCGTGCGCTGCCAGAAGGCGCGCTCCTCCGCATCGCCGTCCTGCCAGGCCAGAATGGTCGGCAGGGTGATCTTCTGATCGACGAAATCATCGCCGGTATTCTTGCCCATCTGCATCGGCATCGGCGGTATAGTCCAGCGCGTCATCCATGATCTGGAACGCCATGCCGAGCTCCATCCCGTAGACCCGCATCGCCTCGACGCGCTCTGCCGGTGCGCCGGTGATCTCGATGCCGGCTGCCGCCGCGGCCGAGAACAGCACTGCGGTCTTTCCCCCGATTACATCGAAATAATCATCGACCGGCGTATCCGGCTGGCCGGTGATCGCCATCTGTTTGATCTCGCTTTCGGTGATCCGCGCGGCGGCGGCGGCAAGCCGTCCCAGCACGGTGATATCGCCGGCCTCGACCATCAGCTCGAAGGCGCGGGCGAACAGAAAATCCCCCACCAGAACCGAAGCGTCATTTCCCCACAGCGCATTCGCCGTATCCTTGCCGCGCCGCAGGTTGGATTCGTCAATCACATCATCATGCAGAAGCGTGGCTGAATGAATGAATTCGACGGCGGTCGCCAGCTTGACGGCTGGCGCGCGTTTGCCGGCATCTTCGCTGCCCAGCATTGCACCGGCAATGGTCATCATCGGGCGCATACGCTTGCCGCCGGAGGCAATCAGGTGCCCGGCGAGTTGCGGGATCAGAGGGACCTCGCTAGCCATCCTGTCGATGATGGTGGCGTTGACCCCGGCCATATCCGCGGAAAGCATGTCGATCAGCGGTGTGAGTGACGGCGTTTCGCCAGTCTCGGTCGCCGATTGCGTGACTGTCATGTTGGTGCCGAATTTTCGATCTTGTATGTTCACCGAATATCGCGCGCCGCTTGCCCGGGGCAAGCGAAAACATGCACCGCGACCGGTTTCTGCCAATTCGCCGCAGCTATCACTTTGCGCAAGAGTGTTTTTTTCTGTCAGCTCTTGGCTAATTCCGGCTTTTGGCGCATATCTTTGCCATGGTGACGCTGGTACGAACCACGGACATTGTGCGCCTGTCCTTTTTGCGGGCGCTGCTGTCGGATTCCGGCATCCATACCGAGGTGTTCGACGAGAACATCGCGGCTCTGGAGGGCGGGATCGGCGCGTTCCCGAGACGGCTCGTGGTTCCACCGGCGCAGAGGCTGGCGGCGGAGACCGTGCTTCGCGATGCCGAGGAATATTACGATGACTGACAAATCCACGCCTGAAGGCGAAATCCGGATGATGCAGGTGACGCATGACCACGTGCTGAACGAGGCTGTGAAGATCACCCAGCCGGCGGATGGTTACAGGGTTGGAACGGATGCCGTCCTGCTTGCGGCGGCAATTTCCACCAGCAGCGGCAGGGTGCTCGACCTTGGCGCAGGTGTTGGCGGGGTCTGCCTGTGCGTGGCGCATCGTCATCACGAGTTGCAGGTCACTGCCGTCGAGAAGCATGCCGACCTGGCGGCCATGGCGCAGGAAAATGCCGAGGTCAACGGCGTTGCCAACAGGCTGCGTGTCCTGACAACAGACATTCGCGAGATGCCGCCGGTTCTTGCTGGCAGTTTCGACCATGTTGTCAGCAATCCGCCCTATCACAATTCGCACGGCACCCGCCCGCGCAACCCTGACCGCGCGCTTGCCCATATGGGCGAGGATACCGACATGGTGGACTGGGTTAAGGCAGCGGTCTGGGCCGCCAAGCCGCGCGCCAAGATTACCTTTATCTGCCGCGCCGACCGGGTGCCGGAACTGATCAGCCTGTTCGAGCAGAACGGAGCCGGCGAGGCGGTGCTCTTCCCGCTCTGGCCGCGCCATTCCAGCCCGGCAGGCCGGGTCATTATTCAGGTCAGGCGCGATGTTGACGGCCCGGGTGCTGTTCTTCCGGGCATCGTGCTGCACCGTGATGATGGCGGCTTCACCGATGTTGCCGAACAGATCATGGCCGGCGGCCCGCTTGCCCTTGTCCATCCGGCGCGTCCCCTTGCCAACAACCGGCGTCGCGGCGATGCCGGCGACGAGGCCTAGGACGGTGTTGTCGCGCCTGCTCTTCTGGCGCAAGCGCAGTGCCGTGGTGCCGGTGGTCCGCCTTTCCGGCGTGATTGCCGCCAGTGGCGGTCTGCGCCGCGGAATTTCGCTCGAGGCGGTGGAACCGCAGCTGAAGAAGGCTTTCTCCATCAAAAGCGCCAAGGCCGTCGCTCTCATCATCAATTCCCGGGCGGTTCGCCCGTGCAGTCGGCGCTGATCGGGCAGCGGGTCAGGGATCTGGCGCGCAAGGCCGATGTGCCGGTGCTGGCCTTTTGCGAGGATGTCGCCGCCAGTGGCGGATACTGGCTTGCGGCGAGTGCCGACGAGATCTACGCGCCAATGGTGCTTCGATCATCGGGTCGATCGGTGTGGTGTCGGCCGGGTTTGGTTTCGACCGTGCAATCGAAAAGCTTGGTATTGACCGGCGCGTCTACACAGCCGGCGAACAGAAGGCGATCCTCGATCCGTTCCGGCCCGAATCCGAAGAGGATGTCGAACGGCTGAAATCCCTGCAGGCTGAAATTCACCAGCAGTTCATTGCCCATATCGTCGAGCGGCGTGGCGGCAAGCTGAAGGGCGCGCATGAAGACCTGTTCAGCGGTGCCTTCTGGTCCGGTGAAACGGCGGTTGAGCTGGGGCTGATCGACGGGCTTGGCGATTGCCGCTCGGTCGTGACGAGGCGGTTTGGTGAAGAGGTCGACCTGATGACCATTCAGCCGAAGAAGAAACTCTTCAGTGGGATTGGCGGCCTTTCCGGATCATTGGCATCCGAATCATTGGCAGGCGCCGCCGCGGCGAGCGTCGTGGACGAGGCCGCCCAGCTGGCTGTGGAACGCGCGTACCTGTCGCGGTTCGGTCTGTGACCGGCGGCGCGGCACAATTGGAAAGGGTGTGACCCGGTATGATTTTCTCGCTACCGAAACTGATGGCGCTTGCCGGTGTGATCTGGGCCGTCTGGATGGGTTTCAAATATCTCGAACGCCGCAAAGGCAGTGACGAGGACGCGGATTCTGTCGGCGATCAGGCCGAAAAAGGGCATCGCGCGCTCGACCTTGAAGAGTGCCGTGTCTGCCGTGCATGGGTCGCTGGCGAGGCGTGCGAGCGCGAGGCCTGCCCCTATCGCGACGGCACCGCCTGATTTACCGGCAGAATAGGGGATTCAACCCCTTGCATTGCCAGCCCGAATGCGGCTAATTTGCGACCTCGGTTCCAGCGGAAACAGCCCTGATGTCCAAGACATTCACCACCCGTCCCGGCCTAGATTTCCAGTCAATCCTCCTTAAGTTGCAGGCCTATTGGGCCAGCAAGGGCGCGGTGATACTCCAGCCCTATGACATGGAGGTCGGCGCCGGCACCTTTCATCCGGCAACGACGTTGCGCTCGCTTGGGCCGGATTACCATTGGCGCGCCGCCTATGTTCAGCCTTCGCGCCGCCCCACCGACGGGCGTTTTGGCGAAAATCCGAACAGGCTCCAGCACTATTACCAGTTTCAGGCGATCTTCAAGCCGTCGCCGCCGGACTCGCAGGAACTCTATCTTGGCAGCCTTGCCGCGATCGGGCTCGATCCGGCCGCCCATGATATCCGTTTTGTCGAGGATGACTGGGAATCACCCACGCTTGGCGCCTGGGGTCTCGGCTGGGAAGTCTGGTGCGACGGGATGGAAGTCTCGCAATTTACCTATTTCCAGCAGGTGGGCGGTCTGGAATGCGATCCGGTCCCGCTTGAGTTGACCTACGGGCTCGAGCGCCTCGCCATGTTCATTCAGGGAATCGACAATGTCTACGACCTCGACTGGGACGGGGTTCCGGGCGAGGAGGGTGGCAAGCGCTATGCAGATATCTTCCACCGCGCCGAGGTCGAATTTTCCGACTGGAACTTCAATCACGCGGATACCACGGCATTGCTGCAGCATTTCCGCGATGCCGAAACCGAATGCGGCAAACTTCTCGCGCTCGAGACACCACTGGCGCTTCCCGCCTATGACCAGTGCATGAAGGCAAGCCATCTGTTCAACCTGCTCGACGCGCGTGGCGTGATCTCTGTGACTGAACGCGCCGCCTATATCGGGCGCGTGCGGGCGCTGGCGCGGGGATGCTGCGAGGCATGGATCGGTGCCGCAAAGGCGGGGGAGGCGAACTGATGGCCGACCTGCTGATTGAAATCATCTGCGAGGAAATCCCGGCGCGCATGCAGGCACGTGCGGCAGCTGATCTGGAACGGCTGATCACCGGCAAGCTTGACGAGGCCGGGCTGAAGCATGGTGAGGCCCGTCATTTCGTCGCGCCACGGCATCTGGCGCTTTATGTCGAGGGTCTGGCAGAGCGGCAGGAGGACGTGTCCGAAGAGCGTCGCGGCCCGCGTGTAGACGCGCCCGAACAGGCAATCGCCGGTTTCCTGAAATCCACCGGGCTGTCGCGCGAGCAGCTGACCGAGGAAGACACGCCGAAAGGCAGGTTCCTGTTTGCACGTATTGAAAATCGGGTGCCGCCACCGCCGATCTGCTGCCGGATATGGTCACATCCGTGCTGGCTGATTTTCCCTGGCCGAAAAGCCAGCGCTGGGGCGCCACACGGTTCCGCTGGGTGCGCCCGCTTCACCGGGTGAATCTGCTTCTCGGCGGCGCTCCGCTTGCCGGGGAACTCGATCTTGGCGGCGCGACACTGCCTTTCACAGCTATCAGCCGTGGCCATTATTTCGAGCATGCGGCTGACATCGACCTCGCCGGTCTTGCCAGCGCCGATGATTATGTTGAACGGCTTCGCGCCGGCCATGTGATGGTCGACCGAGACGAGCGCCGTGCCGTGCTTCTCGAGGGTGCGTCCAAGCTTGCCGAAGCAGCGGGGACGTCGCTGCGTGCGAATGAAGGGCTGGTTGACGAGGTCTGCGGCCTTGTCGAATGGCCGTCGCCGCTGTTCGGGTCTATCGAGGATCGCTTCATGGCGCTTCCCGACGAGGTGCTTGAGGCCTCGATCCGCGCGCACCAGAAATATCTGGTGACCGAGGATGCGAATGGCGCATTGCAGCCGGGCTTCGTGATTGTCGGCAACCGGCTCGCCGATGCCGAACGCGACGCCGTGATCCTTGCCGGCAACCAGCGCGTGTTGCGCGCCCGTCTCGCCGATGCGGAATTCTTCTGGCAGGAAGATATGAAAACCCCGCTGGAAGAGATGCTGCCGCGTCTTTCCGACATCGCCTTTTATGAAGGGCTTGGCTCGGTCCATGACAAGGCCATGCGGCTCGAGGCACTTGCCGCCACCATCGCCGGCCACATCGAGGGTGTGATGCTGCCACCGCAGCACGCGCCGCGCGGCTGGCCAAGGCTGATCTTGTCAGCGGTATGGTTGGCGAATTCCCCGAGCTTCAGGGCATCATGGGCGGACATTACATTCGCGCCGCGGAACCTGCCGTGGCAGATGCGGTTGCCGCGCATTACCGGCCGCAAGGCCCGGCCGACAGCCTTCCCGGCAGTGCGGAGGGATGCGTTGTCTCGCTTGCCGACAAGATCGACAGCCTCGTCGGTTTCTTTGGTGTCGGTGCCAAGCCGACAGGCTCGAAGGACCCGTTTGCGCTGCGCCGCGCCGCGCTGGGTATCATCCGGATCATCCGCGAACGCGATATCCGCATGCCGCTTGGAACGATCCTGTTGGCAGCTGCAAAGGCGCATGGCTTTGATGCCGTCGATCCCGACCTGCTTGCCTTTATTCGCGAGCGTCTGCGCGTGACGCTTCGTGATGACGGTCTGGCCCATGATGTCGTGGCCGCTGCCCTTGGTGATGACGGTGCCGACGGAAGCGACGATATCATGGCGCTTGCCGACCGTGCAGCGGCACTGTCCGAATTTCTTTCAGGTGACGACGGAACCGGCCTTCTGGCCGGCTGGCGCCGCGCCGCAAGTATCCTCAATGCCGAGGAAAGCAAAGCCAAACAGGCGTTTTCCCCCGAAACCGACCCGCGCCTGTTCACTGAAGATGCCGAGATTGCGCTGCATGGCGCTCTCACAGCCCTGCCGGAACCGGCTGCCGGGGCACAGGATCGCGAGACGCTCCTTGCCACCATGCAGTCGCTTGGCGGGTTGCGAGGTCCGATCGACGGTTTCTTCGACCGTGTTGTCGTGAATGACGATG
Organism: Alphaproteobacteria bacterium; assembly: GCA_038144055.1. GTDB lineage: Bacteria > Pseudomonadota > Alphaproteobacteria > Puniceispirillales > Puniceispirillaceae > UBA8309. Next base: position 428,864 of record JAYQNB010000005.1, read on the forward strand.
ACGCGGCGGTACGGCAGAACCGCCTTGGCCTTCTGGCCATGGTGCGCCATTCCATGCAACGGGTCGCCGATTTCTCGAAACTGGAGGGATAGCGGGGTCATGAACGACGTCTCTACAAAATGGGTCTACAGCCTTGGCGCGGACGGCACCGACGGTGATACCGGCATGCGCAATCTGCTCGGCGGCAAGGGTGCGAATCTTGCCGAGATGAGTGGCATCGGCCTTCCTGTGCCGCCTGGCTTCACCATCACAACCGAGGTCTGCACCCATTATTACGATAATGGCCGCAGCTATCCTGACGCGCTGGCGAGCCAGGTAAAGGACGCCATTGCCCGTATCGAGGCCCAGACCGGAGCCGGGTTCGCCGACCCGGAGAACCCGCTTCTGGTGTCGGTCCGCTCGGGTGCCCGCGCATCGATGCCCGGTATGATGGACACTGTTCTCAATCTCGGTCTGAATGATGTGACCGTCGCGGGCCTTGCCGCACGCTCGGATGACAAGCGTTTCGCCTATGACAGCTACCGTCGCTTCATCCAGATGTATTCGGATGTGGTGATGGAGGTCGATCACGGCCTGTTCGAGGACGCGCTTGAAGAGTTGAAGCTGCGTTGCGGTGTGTTTGATGATACCGGCCTGACTGGCGACGATCTCGAGACCCTTGTCGGCACCTACAAGCAGATTGTCAGTGACGAGAGCGGCGAGGATTTCCCGCAGGACCCGCATGACCAGCTCTGGGGTGCGATCGGCGCTGTTTTCAACAGCTGGATGAACGCGCGTGCCACGACCTATCGCCGTCTGAACAACATTCCCGCCTCCTGGGGAACGGCTGTGAATGTTCAGGCGATGGTGTTCGGCAATATGGGCGAGGATTGCGCCACCGGCGTTGCCTTTACCCGCGATCCCTCGACTGGCGAGAACAGCTTCTATGGCGAGTATCTGATCAACGCCCAGGGCGAGGATGTCGTTGCCGGCATTCGCACACCGCTGTCGCTGACCAGGGCGGCGCGCGAGACCGCCGGCGAGAGCGAGCCGTCGATGGAAGAGGCGATGCCCGAGGTGTTTGCCCAGCTCGACGCGGTGCGCACGCAGCTCGAGACCCATTACGGCGACATGCAGGATATCGAGTTCACCGTTCAGCAGAACAAGCTCTATATGCTGCAGACTCGCAACGGCAAGCGGACCGGCGCGGCAGCGCTTCGCATGGCTGTGGAAATGGCCGAGGAAGGTCTGATCACGCGTGACGAGGCGCTTCTGCGGATCGATCCCATCGCGCTTGACCAGCTTCTTCACCCGACGCTGGACCCTGATGCCCAGAAGACGGTGATCACGCAGGGGCTTCCGGCTTCTCCGGGGGCCGCTGCCGGTGAGATCGTGCTGAGCGCCGATCGCGCCGAGGAGCTGGCCGCAGCTGGCAAGAGCGTCATTCTGGTACGGCTGGAAACAAGCCCTGAAGACATTCACGGCATGCACGCGGCCGCCGGCATCCTGACCGCACGCGGCGGCATGACCAGCCATGCGGCTGTTGTCGCGCGGGGCATGGGACGTGCCTGTGTTTCCGGTGCGGGCGAATTGCGCTTCGACGAAACGGCGGGGAAGGTCTATATCCGCGAGCACGAGCTGGCGGAAGGTGACATTGTGACCATCGATGGCGGCACCGGCGAGGTCTTCCTTGGCAAGGTCGGCACCATCCAGCCCGAAATGTCGGGGTCGTTTGCAACAATCATGGGGTGGGCCGACGAGACCCGCCGCATGGCGGTTCGCACCAATGCCGAGACTCCGGCAGATGCCCGCACGGCGGTCGATTTCGGGGCCGAGGGGATCGGGCTGTGCCGGACCGAGCACATGTTCTTTGACGTCGACCGGATCATCGCCATGCGCGAGATGATCATGGCTGTCGATACCGCCGGCCGCGAGGCCGCGCTGGCCAAGCTGCTGCCGATGCAGAGGCAGGATTTTGAAGAGCTGTTCACCATCATGGCCGGGCTTCCGGTAACGATCCGTCTTCTGGACCCGCCGCTTCACGAGTTCCTGCCGCATTCGGCCGAGGAGCTTGCCGATGTGGCCACCGCCGCCGGCATTTCGCCGGAAACCGCACGCCAGCGGGCGCTGAAGCTGTCGGAAAGCAACCCGATGCTGGGGCACCGTGGATGCCGGCTTGCAGTCACCTATCCCGAGATTTGCCGTATGCAGGCGCGTGCCATCTTCGAGGCGGCGACCGCCATCGCCGCAAAGGGTGATGCCGCGCCGGTGCCCGAGATCATGATCCCGCTTGCTGCCACCGGCAAGGAGCTCGAGATCTGCAAGGCGGTGATCGATGCCGAGGCCGAGGCTGTCGCCAGCGAGACTGGAACCCGCATCGAATATCTTGTCGGCACCATGGTTGAGCTGCCCCGTGCCGCTGTCTGTGCCGGTGACCTTGCCCAGCAGGCCGAGTTCTTCTCCTTCGGCACCAACGACCTGACGCAGACCGCGCTCGGCATCAGCCGTGATGACGCCGGATCCTTCATGCATGCATATACCGATGCCGAGATCTATCCGGCGGACCCGTTCGTGTCGATTGACCGCGAAGGTGTCGGCGCGCTGGTGCGTATGGGTGTGGAAGGCGGACGTGCCGCACGCAGGGACATCAAGCTCGGCATCTGCGGCGAGCATGGCGGCGATCCGGCATCGATCGGCTTCTTTGAAGAGGTCGGGCTGGATTATGTGTCCTGTTCGCCCTACCGGGTGCCGGCGGCGCGTCTTGCCGCGGCACAGGCTGCGATTCGTGGCCGCGGGTAGCCGGCTTTAGCCGGACAGGGTCCAGACAAACAAAAAGGCCGGCGAAAGCCGGCCTTTGCGTTTCCGTGATGTGCGGAAAGGCTTACTTGATCCCGAGGTTCGAGAAGCGCTTGTTGAAGCGCGCCACCTGACCGCCCGAATCGACGATACGGTGCTGGCCGGTCCATGCCGGATGTGTCTTCGGGTCGATGTCGAGCTTGAGAACATCGCCGGGCTTGCCCCAGGTCGAGCGGGTCGTGTGCTCGCTGCCGTCGGTCATGACAACAGTGATCTCGTGGTAGTCCGGATGGATATCTTTCTTCATCAGAATGCTCCCAGCCCCGATGGGCCCTATTTGTTCTGCTGTCTTCACTCGGTTTTCATGCGGCGCGCCAAGCTGTCGCGCTGGTCAATGTCCGAGTGCGGTGGTATATCCCCAACCATCATAGAAGGCAAGCCCCAATCGGCTTGCCGGACAAGCACAAGGGCGGCCTGGCTTGCCATCATTCCAATCCACCACCAACACGGCATTCGAGCGGCAAAGCGCATTGCCGGGCGAAGGCGGCGCAGCCTATTCCTCGACCGAGCTGTTGCGCGTCTTCTGGCCGTTTTTCAGCCCTTATCGCTGGCGCATTGCCGGAGCGGCGCTGGCACTGCTGATGGTGGCTGGTGCATTGCTGACAATGGGGCGCGGGCTTGCCTATCTCGTTGACGAGGGGCTTGGCAGGCAGGACCCGGATCTGCTGAATGGCGCTGTCATCGGCACGGCGGTGATTGCCTTTGTGCTGGCCGCCGGAAGCTACCTTCGTACCACCCTTGTCAACCAGATCGGCGAGAGCGTTCTTGCCGATGTGCGCCGCGCTGTATTCGGCCATCTGATGACCCTGCCGCCGGCATGGTACGAATCGGCCCGCACCGGTGACGTGCTTGCCCGGATCACGACCGATACGGCGATCGTGCAGACGGTGATGACATCGACCCTGTCGATGGCGGCGCGCAATGTCATCCTGCTGTTTGGCGGCCTTGTGATGGTGGTTCTGTCCAGCGCGAAGATGTCACTTGTCGTTCTTGTCGTCGTGCCGCTGGTGGTGATTCCGCTGATCATCCTTGGCCGCCGGTTGCGCAAGGCTTCGCGGATCGCGCAGGACAGGCTTGCCGATGTCGCGGTTCAGGCCGAGGAAACGGTGGCCGCCATCAGGACTGTTCAGGCCTTCGGCAGGCAGGGCATGATGGCCTCGCGTTTCGAGACGGCGGTTGATGAAAGTCTCGAGGCGGCGTTGCGGCGGGTCAGGCTTCGTGGCTGGATGAGCGGGATCATCATCTTCCTCGTTTTCTCGGGCATCGCCGCGATCCTCTGGATTGGTGGACAGGACCTGATCGCCGGGCGCATATCTGCTGGCGATCTGTCCTCTTTCGTCTTCTATGCCTTTCTGGTGGCGGCTTCGACCGGATTTCTGTCGGAACTGGCCGGCGAATTGCAGCGGGCCGCCGGTGCCGCGGAACGTATTGCCCAGACATTGCAGGCAACGGCTGATCTGTCAGGGCCTGCCACGCCGCTGCCGCTTCGCCGTGATTTTGAAGTGGCTTGCCAGTTCGAGGCCGTCGATTTCTCCTATCCGGCCGGAACCAGCCGGCCCGCCGTCAGCGCGGTCGATTTCGAAATCTCGCGCGGAGAGAGGGTGGCGCTTGTCGGGCCGAGCGGGGCCGGAAAATCGACCCTGTTCCATTTGCTGCTGCGTTTCTATGACCCGGGTGCGGGGACTGTGCGGCTGTGCGGCGAGGATCTGCGTAATCTGGCTCTTGGCGACATAAGGCAACATATCGGGCTGGTGCCGCAAGAGCCTGCGCTGTTCTCCACCAGTGTGCGTGACAATATCGGTTTTGGACGGCCCGACGCGAACGAAGAGGAGATCATCGCCGCTGCGCGGCAGGCCGAAGCAGATGAGTTTATCGCTGCGCTCGAAAACGGCTATGACACGCCCGTCGGGGAAAAGGGCGTGCGGCTGTCAGGTGGCCAGCGCCAGCGGATTGCCATCGCACGAGCGATCCTGCGCGATCCGGGACTGCTTCTTCTCGATGAGGCGACAAGCGCGCTGGACGCGCGGTCCGAGGCAGCGGTACAGGCGGCGCTGGAGCGGTTGATGCGTGACCGCACATCCATTGTCATTGCGCACCGGCTGGCGACAGTGGTTCGCGCCGACCGTATCCTGTTGATGGATGGCGGCAGGATCACTGCTACAGGCACGCATGAACAGCTGATCAATGAGTCGGCGCTCTACCGCCATCTCGCAGATCTTCAGTTCTCGACCCCGCAAAACGGCACGCAGGCTTCCCCGCTGAACTGACCGGCTACCGCGCCGATGCCACTGGTCCCATCCAGCGGTACGCCGCTGAATGCGCCGCTGATCTTGCCGTCGCCCTCGATCCAACTGGTCAGGACACCGGTGAAGTCAGCCGATCTGATGTCGTTCTCACTGCGTCCCTTGCCATTGTCGATCCGCAAGAACAGCTGCGCCTGATCATCCCTGAGCAGATGCTGCTGGGGCTGCTGATCGAAGAAAACAGCTCGCCGGTGGCTTTGCTTCCGCCCGCTGATACAAGTTCGACATCCTCGATCCAGCCTTCGGCAAGCTCGTCCACATTCAATTCCAGCCATGCCGACCCGACGAACCGGGTTGCCCCGCCTTCATGTCCGCAGGCACCGCAGGTCAACTGCATGGCAAGCTGTTGGCGAACTGTGCCCAGAGGCCAACCGGCAAAAGCCGGAATGTCCAGCGTATTGTCCATTCGCCATATGTTCGCATTCTCAGGATCGGGAAGAAGTCCCGGCAATCCGGGTTGCGGCCCGCCGGGATTTGCACTGGCGAGAACCTGTTTTTGCAGGCGAGCCGCAGCGGTCCGTGTATGAAGTTTTGCATGCCCTCCATCCGTCAACCGACCCGTGACCAGTTGCTGTTCCACCCTGACCCGCCAGCCGGGTATGCCCGGTTCGGGTGGCGGTGACGTTCGCGGGGGTGGTTTTATGATGACCGGTTTTATGATGGCCGGTTCATCGGGCAGCGCCATTGCCGGCATGTCCGCCACCGGCGCTGCAGCAACCGCGGCCGCTTCCTCGGTCAGACTGCTGGCAATAAGCGGCATGAAGAACGCATCGATGTAATCAGCGCACAGGGCACCGCCTTGGCAAGCGCGGGCAGGCAATGGCACAAGCCATAGGATAAGCAGGAGGGGAACCAAAGCGGCTTTGCGCGCATGTCTGGCAGCAGGCAGAGAGACTGAAAGGATCATCCTTTCAGATGATCATTCCATCCGTTAACGAAGGCCGGGTTATATTTCACATGGTGGTGAAAGCAGAAAGATCAGTTGCCGGTGATGCGCTGGGTGAGTTTCATCTCGATGCGCCGATTGCGGCGTCGTGCTTCATCCGATCCTGCGCCGTCCAGTGGCTGGAACTCGCCATAGCCGGCGGCAGCCAGCCGGTTTGCTGGAAGTCCTGATTCTGCAAGAAACCGCACCACCGAGAGGGCACGCTCCGTCGACAGGTCCCAATTGTCGGCAAACCGCCCTGCGCGAACAGGAATGTCGTCAGTATGGCCCTCGACCTGAAGAATCCAGTCGATGTCTTCCGGAATTTCCGCCGCGATCTGGTTCAGTGCGACGGCCAGCTGACCAAGTTTTTCCTGACCCTCCGGCCCCAGGCTGGCAGCCCCCTGCGCAAACAGCACTTCGGACTGGAAGACAAAGCGGTCGCCGACGATCCTCACATCATCGCGGCCACGAAGCACTTCGCGAAGGCGGCCAAAAAATTCGGATCTGAAGCGCTGCAGTTCCTGAACCCGCGAGGCCAGCGCGTTGTTCAGCGATTTGCCAAGGCTCGCGATGGCGATCTTGTCACGCGCCGCCTGAGCTTCCTTCTCTGCCAGAAGGGTCGTCAGCTCCTCGATCCGCAGCCGCAGCGCCGTCACGGCATTGGTCATCTGTGCGACCTCGGCCTGCGAGGCAGCATTCTTCGTTTCAAGTTCGCTGATGCGGGCAAGCGAGCTCACATTGCGCGCCGTGGCATCGGCAATCTCGACTTCTGATTTCATGAGCTTGGCCTGCGCTTCTGCAAGGGTAAGTTCTATGGCCTCGAGAGCGGCGACTCGTTCGGCAATGGTCTGGACGGGCGGCATCCAGCGATTCCTCGGTCTTTGCCTGAATAGCCGTCAGCTGCTTGATCTCGCTGTCGCGCAAGTTGAGTGTCGCCGTGGCACTCGCAAGCTGGGTGACGAGGCTGTCGCGCTCTTTGGTGGTGGCATCCAGAAGGCTTGAGATGCTGGCAAGCTCGTCTTTCAACTCGTCATTCGCCTTGCGCTCGAGATTGAGCAGGTCGCCGAGGCTGACGATCTGGGACCGCATGTCGTTCATCGTCGCGTCCTGACCGGCCACCCGGTAGGCGAGGTTGACCTGGATCAGCACAAAGACCAGCAGGACGAAGATGATGACCATGAGAAGGGTCGCCAGCGCGTCGACAAAGCCGGGCCAGGTGTAGTTCTCCGGGCGACGGGCGCCGCCAAGACGCGCCAGCGCCATGATCAGGACCCTTTGGTTGTGCGGGTGGTACGGGTGCCGGCCATCTTGTTGATGGCGCTGGCAAGGGCGCGAAGCTCGGCGGTTACGGCGCTGCTGGATTTTGTCCGGTCTTCCTGCAGGTCGGACGACAATTGCGCGATCCCGGCGTTCAGCTGCGCCAGCTGCTCACGAAGGCGTCGGTCGTCGGTCAGCGCCTCGTTGAGAGCAGCGAGTGTCATATTGATATTGCTCAGTTGGTCGAGCACGCGCTGCCGGTTGTCCTCGCCCGCGGCGATGGAATTGCCGAGATGGATCAGCGCGCGGGCTGCGTCCTCGCTCATTCCCTGTGCCAGCGGGGTGACGCCGCGCTCGCCAACGCTTGGTCCGCCATCATTGAAGCGGGCAAAGGCGGACAGCCAGTCTTCAAGTTCGTTAAAGAAACGGCCGATGGCCTGGCCGAGCTGCAGGTCCAGAAATCCGAGGATCAGCGAACCTGCAAGGCCGAACAGCGACGAGGAGAAGGCTGTGGCCATGCCGGACAATGGAGCATCAAGCCCGCCCTTGAGCTGGGCCATCATCGCGTTGAAATCTGTGCCGGCAGTGTCGAGGGAGCCGACGACCAGCCCCACGGCACCGATTGTTTGCAGCAGGCCCCAGAAGGTGCCCAGCAGGCCGAGAAAGACCAGAAGTCCGATCATATAGCGCGAAATTTCACGCCCTTCATCGAGGCGTGCGGCAACGCCGTCGAGAACGGAACGCAGCGACAGCGCCGAAAGCTGGGCTTCCTGCCGCTGGTCGGCGAGCATCGCATAGACGGTGGCAAGCAGCACCGGCTTCACCTGCCGGTTGTCGAGCTTCCCTGTTTTCTGGATCGTGGTCAGCCAGCGCCGTTCCGGCATCAGCCTCAATATCTGTCTGAAGCTGAATGCGATGCCGATAAACAGCGCGCCGACAATCACCCCGTTGAGCGCCGGGTTGCCCATAAAGGCCTGCAGCAGTGGTGCATGAAGAAGTGCCGCGATGGCGACAACCACCGCAAGAAACATCAGCATGCGAACAAGGTAGCGGCGCGGGTCGGTCATCATCGCCCTGTCTCCTGTGGAATCATTCCGGCGCGATCATTGCGTGCTGCAACGTTGCGAAAAAGAATGGCAGGAATGAGGCCGCATGGCTAGCGGCACAGGCCGGCCTGACCTGAGCGAGGCTGATGGCCGGGCAGGGTCCAGGCGCGCAGCTTGCGGATCAACTCGCCATGGATCGACGGGTTGGCAGCCACGACATCGCCGCTGTCCAGCGCCTTGTCACGCGACGCAAAGTCCGAGATGAAGCCGCCTGCCTCGCGCACCAGCAGCACGCCGGCGGCGATGTCCCACAGGCTCAGGCCCTTTTCCCAGAACCCGTCGAGGCGTCCGGCTGCCACCCATGCAAGGTCGAGCGCGGCCGCGCCGTTGCGGCGCAAGCCCGAGCTGACAGACATGATGGTGCCCAGCTGTTTCTGGAATTCGGCATGATCCTCGGCACTACCCCGCCCGAGGAACGGGATACCGCAGCCAAACAGGGAATCTGCCATGCTGCGGCGACCGGATACGCGAAGCCGGCGTTCGTTCAGAAAGGCGCCCTTGCCCTTTTCGGCATAGAAGAATTCGTTCTTCACCGGATCGAAAACACTGCCGGCAGTGATGGTCTTGCGGCCCTGCGCATCGACTTCCATCACCGCGATCGAGATCGCGAAATGCGGAATGCCGTGAAGGAAGTTGGTGGTGCCGTCCAGCGGATCAACAACCCAGACTGGCGCGCCGGGCTCGCTTCCCTCGATGACGCCGCCTTCCTCAAGCTGGAATCCCCAGCCCGGCCGTGCCTTCGACAGTTCCTTGCGGATGGTCTTCTCGGCATTGATGTCGGCGCGGCTGACAAAATCCGCCGGGCCCTTGCGGCTGACCTGCAAATTCTCGACCTCGCCAAAGTCGCGAAGCATGCCGCGGCTGGCATAGGTTGACGCCTTTGCATGACGTTGATCAGCGCGGACTGGCTGGCCATGGATCATAATCCTCTAGTTTGTGTCGGGGCAGGCGCTGGAGTCAGTCCTTGGCGCGCTCGACATAGCTGGCGTCTTCCGGACGCACGACGATGCGGGTGCCGGCCTCGATATGCGGCGGCACCAGAACGCGCACACCATTTTCGAGAACGGCAGGCTTGTAGCTTGACGAGGCGGTCTGCCCTTGACCACGGCATCGGCCTCGACAACCTCCATGACGACCTTGTCGGGAAGCTGCACTGAAATCGGGTCGCCTTCGTGGCTGGATACGGTCACGAGCATGCCGTCCTGGAGAAATGCGGCAACATCACCGACCATGGTGCTGGCGACAGCAATCTGCTCGTAGGTCTCACCATGCATGAAGACGAGGTTGTCGCCGTCATCATAAAGGAAGCTGCACTCGGATTCCTCGAGGATTACGCGCTCTACCGTCTCCGATGAGCGAAACCGCTCGTTCAGCTTGGTGCCGTCACGGATGTCCCGAAGCTCGATCTGGGCAAAGGCGCCGCCTTTGCCGGGCTTTACATGTTCGACCTTTACCGCGGTCCACAGGCGCCCCTTATGTTCGATCACATTGCCGGGTTTGACGGCGTTACCGTTCAGCTTCATGGCGTTCCTCTTGTCGCTTGATCATGCCTCGGCCCGCATTTACGGCAGGCCGCAACCATATGGCTAGAGTGTTTTGCCGATTTCCGCGGCGTTGTCCAGCATCCGGCACGAAAAACCCCATTCATTGTCGTACCAGGCCAGTACCCGCACAAGACGATTATTCATCACATGCGTCTGTGTGAGATCGGCGATGGAGCTGTTCGGGTCATGGTTGAAATCAACCGAAACCAGCGGCCGGTCATTGACCGACAGCACACCCTTCATTGGTCCTTCCGCCGCTGCGCGCAGCAGGGCGTTGATTTCATCTGTGCTGGTGTCACGCTCGGCGGTGAAGCCGAAATCGACAACCGACACATTGGCCGTCGGCACACGAATGGCCGATCCGTTCATCTTGCCCTTCAGATGCGGCAGGACCTCGCCGACCGACCGTGCTGCCCCGGTCGAAGTCGGGATCATCGACATGGCCGCCGCCCGCGCCCGGCGCAGATCCTTGTGACTGGTATCCAGTGTCGGCTGGTCACCGGTATAGGCGTGGATTGTCGTCATGTAGCCGGCCTCGATGCCGACCGCGTCAGACATCACCTTGGCAACCGGAGCAAGGCAGTTCGTCGTGCAGGACGCGTTGGAGATCACAAGGTGGTCGGCGCTGATCTGTTCGTGGTTTACGCCATAGACGATGGTGGCATCGGCCTGCTTGCAGGGCGCGGACACCAGAACGCGTTTCGCACCACCGGCAAGATGCGCCGCCGATGCGTCGCGGTCATTGAAACGACCGGAACATTCAAGCACCACATCGATGCCATGCTCGCCATGCGGTATGGCCGCCGGGTCGCGTTCATGCGTCATGGCAATGCGACCTGTACCAACATCCATCCAGCCTTCGCCGAATGTGATGCCTCCCTTTGCGCGACCGTGAACGGAGTCGAATTCGTAAAGATGCGCGGATGCCTCTACCGGTCCGGGTGTGTTGATCAGGACAATCTCGACGTCATCCCGGCCGGACTCGACAAAGGCGCGGAGTACCATGCGGCCGATCCGGCCAAAGCCGCTGATGGCTAGTCTTGTGGTCACGTAGGAATCCTCCGGCGGATTGGTTGTTCTATCTGGCCTTGCGCGGCTCAGGCGACACGCGCTTTTGCTGCGGCGACGACGGCGTCGGCAGTGATCCCGAAATGCGGGAACAGGTCACCGGCAGGTGCCGATGCCCCAAAATCATCCATGCCGACAAAAGCGTCATTCTCGCCAAGGATCCGGTCCCAAGGCTGGCGCATAGCAGCCTCGATGGCAATGCGTGGTGCGGTGCCGAGGACCTTCTTCTGCCATGCGGCATCCTGCTGCCAGAATAGCTCCATGCAAGGAACCGAGACAACCGTTGCGGCAATGCCGTCTGCGGCCAGCATCTCGCGGGCTGAGATGGCAATGCCGACTTCGAGCCGCTCGCCATCAGTGTGACCTGCCGTCCTTCGGCTTCGCCTGCGGCGATGTAGGCGCCGCGCGCCGTCATGTTCTCGGACAGATCGCCAAGCCGGAACTGTTCCAGCCCCTGGCGGCTCAGAGCGAGGACCGAGGGTGATCCTCGGCAGCGAGCGCGCACTGCCATGCTTCGGCAGTTTCCACCGCATCGCCGGGGCGGAACACCAGCAGGTTCGGAATTACCCGAAGTGCCGCAAGATGCTCGACCGGCTGGTGTGTCGGGCCATCCTCGCCAAGACCGATGGAGTCATGCGTCATCACATAAATGACGCGCTGGCGCATCAGTGCGGACAGGCGGATCGACGGACGACAATAATCGGTGAAGACAAGGAATGTGCCACCATAGGGAATGGCCCCGCCATGAAGCGCGATACCGTTCATCGCCGCTGCCATGCCATGCTCGCGAACACCGTAATGAACATAGCTTCCGGCGGCACTGTCACGGCCATAGGAATCCTGGCCGCCGACACGGGTGTTGTTCGATCCGGTCAGGTCGGCCGAACCGCCGATCATCGACGGGCAGGCCGGCAGGATGGCCTCGATGGCCTTCTGGCTGGCAACACGGGTGGCAAGTTTCTGCGGTTCCGCTGACAGGCTCTGCTTCCATGCACCGACGGCCTTGTCGATGGCGGCATTGAAGTCGCCTTTCATCGCGGCATCGAAATCCGTGGTGTCAGCGGCGTCGTGACGTGACTGCCACGCCTCGCGCGCGGCGCTGCCGCGGCTGCCGACAGCGCGCCAGGCATCAGTGATCTCGGCCGGAATTTCGAACGGCGCATGCGACCAGCCGATGGCGGCGCGTGTGCCTTCAATCTCCTCGGCACCCAGCGGGGCGCCATGAGCACCAGCAGTGCCTGCTTTCTTTGGCGCGCCATAACCGATCACGGTGCGGCACCTGATCAGGCTCGGCCGTGTGCTGTCGGCGCGGGCTTCGGCAATTGCTGCCGACACGGCATCCATGTCATGGCCGTCCACGGCGAGCACCTGCCAGCCATAGGCCTCGAAACGTGCGGTCGTATCCTCGGAAACGGCAAGGTCGGTGCTGCCGTCGATCGAGATGCCGTTATCGTCGAACAGCACGATCAGCCGTGACAGTCCCATATGGCCAGCCATTGACGCCGCCTCATGGCTGACACCTTCCATCAGGCATCCGTCACCAGCGATGACATATGTAAAGTGATCGACCAGATCGCGGCCGAACTTGGCGGCAAGGTGATGTTCCGCCATCGCCATGCCGACCGCATTCGCGATGCCCTGGCCCAGTGGGCCGGTGGTGGTCTCGATGCCGCCTGCATGTCCAGCCTCGGGATGGCCGGCGGTGATCGCGCCCAGCTGACGGAAATTGCGCAGCTGGTCCATCGTCATGTCGGCATAGCCGGTGAGATGCAGCAGCGCGTAGATCAGCATCGATCCATGTCCCGCCGACAGCACAAACCTGTCACGGTCCGGCCAGTCGGGCGTGCCGGCGTCAAATTTCAGGTGATCCGCAAACAACGCGGTGGCGGCGTCCGCCATACCCATCGGCATTCCGGGGTGACCTGATTTTGCAGCCTCGACAGCGTCCATTGCCAGGGCGCGGATGGCGTTTGCCATGTCCTGACGCGTGGGATTGTTGGGCATGAATGTCTCCTTGAAGGGGGCCTGCTCACGGGACCGGCCCGGATGCGCAATTTCTGCGCGCAATCTGCCTTCACCGACCCGATTCGTCAATCTGCGAGTCGCTGCCTTTCTATGATTTGTGACAGCGCCGAGTGCAAAATAACAAAGAATTTCCGTGCTCTGAAAATGGGGCTTTATTTGATGGTTCACATCGGGCAACTTGATTTTTGTCTGGGCAAAGGCCCTTGCCCGGCCGCGTGCCCGCCGCACGGGCCTCCATCTGTCAGAGTGATTCGCCAGATCGTATCGCAGGTCAGATGCTCGCCGAGACCGGGGTCGCGCGTCCCGCCGCCACGCAGATAGGAGCCTGCCCATGTCGCGACTAGCTGATGCCGAAAGCAAGCTGGCAGCCGCCCTCGAGGCGCTCGAGACAGCCATCACGACAGCTGGCAAGGACACAGCAGCGTCAAACGGCATGCCGGACAGTGCCATGATCATCAGCGAGATCGGCCGCATCGACGCGCAACTCGCCCAGGCAATGGAACTGCTCGCCGACATCCGCCGCGGTGCCGTATCCGAAGGGGGCAACGCATGAGCCAGTCGGTTGTCACGATCCGCCTGAACGGAACTCCGTACCAGATTGGCTGTGGTCCGGGTGAGGAGCCGCGTATCGAGGCACTCGGCAAGGATATTGAAGAGGTGCTTCAGTCACTGATCGGGTCAGTAGGCCAGATTGGTGAGGCGAGGCTGCTGGCGATGGCAGCGCTGATCCTTGCGGATCGCGCGCAGGAGACATCGAAATCCGGCACCAATGGCGGTGGTGGCGGTGCGGCCGCAAGCGAGGACGCCGCCGCAGACGCGCTCGAACGCGCCGCCGACCGGATAGTCGAGCTTGCATCGAAACTGTCTTCAAACTAAATAGACCGAGTGCGACGACTGAGCCTCGCGGTTGGATTTTCGATCCCTGGGGCCATAAATCATCTCTCGGGAGCTGCCTCTGGCTGGATCGTGGTCCGGTTATTCGCGGTGCCCACCTGCATTGCAGGTCACAGAGGATGAAGCTACCGACGGTTGTTTTGGTCGTCGCCGCCTTCCTTGTTCCATGTGCCAGTCCAGTGGCCGCGCCATACCATCATGTCTGACCCTCGTTTGATCCCGCAGCTGAAAAAGCCGCCCTTCGCAAAGACGCCGGCAAGGCCCGTGCAGCGCTCGCGGCGGCAGATGCGGATGCTGCCGACAGGCTGGCCGCGCAGGCCGGCATTGTCGCTGAAATTGCCACATCGCTGTCTGAAGAGGGTGCTCCGCATGGTGACGGCGAAGCACCGGTCATCGCCGCCTATCTTCCAATCCGGTCCGAGCTGTCCCCTCTGCCGTTGATCGAGGCGCTGGTAGCGGAAGGTTTCATCACCGCGATGCCCGTCACGCCGGAACCCGGTAATCCGCTCCTGTTCAGGGCTTGGGCCCCTGGTGCGCCGCTGGCCGAAGGTCCCTACAATACCAAACAGCCACCAGCCGATGCCGCCGAGATGATCCCGTCTGTGATCCTCGCGCCGATGCTGGCTTTTGATTCATTCTGCTGGCGCCTTGGCTATGGTGGCGGCTTCTATGACCGGACACTGTCCGGGCTGCGCGCCGCCGGCCGCCATGTTGTGGCGCTTGGCATCGCCTATGACGGCCAGTTTGTGGACAAGGTGCCGACCGGCCCCTATGACATGCGGTTGGACGGGGTGCTGACCCCCTCCGGCCTTCGTTCGGCCGGCTGACTGCCTCGAGGAGTATATTGATGCGTGTTCTGTTTCTTGGGGATATTGTTGGCCGCGCCGCCCGCCATGCCGTGATCGAACATGTGCCCGCGCTCCGGTCCGAGCTGAGCCTGGATTTCATTGTCGTCAATTGTGAGAACGCCGCTGGCGGTTTTGGTGTCACCCGGCCATCTGTGACGAGCTGTTTGCCTGCGGTATCGATGTCCTGACCACTGGCAACCATGTCTGGGACAAGCGCGAGATCATTCCTTATATCGAGGCCAACCCGCGATTGCTTCGTCCTATCAACATGGCCGAGGGAACGCCCGGAAAGGGAACGGTTCAGGTCACCAATGACGCTGGCAAGCGGCTGGTCGTGGTGAATGCCATCACCAACCTCTTCATGAATGATTACGACCCGGTCTTTCCGGCGGTGAACGGCGCGCTGGTGCGCAACCAGCTTGGCCGTGATGCCGATTTCATCATGATCGACCTTCATGGCGAGGCGACGTCCGAAAAGATGGCGGTTGGCCACTATGCCGACGGCCGGGCCTCGCTTGTCGTCGGGACCCACACCCATGTGCCGACAGCGGACCACCAGATCCTCGCAGGCGGCACCGCCTTTCAGACAGATGCCGGGATGTGCGGTGACTATGACAGTGTGATTGGCATGGACAAGCAGGCGGCCACTGCCCGCTTCACCGGTGAGGCAGCGCCCCGCCTGTCAGTGGCGGTTGGCGAGCCGACCCTGTGCGGACTTCTTGTCGAGAGCAATGACGAGGGGCACGCCATTTCGGTGGAGCCTTTGCGCCGCGGCGGACGCCTGTCCGTGGCGAAACCCGCCTGATCACCGTCCGGAACAGGCTCTATCGACCAATCTCATCGACAAACCCTATCGACTCTGGCGCAACCTGCGGTGAATTTGCTATAGCAACACTGTCGGTTCGAACGGATACACAACTCGCAGCTACGGAAATACAGGAACCATGGCAGGCCATAGTAAATTTAAGAATATTCAGCATCGCAAAGGCGCTCAGGACAAGAAGCGCGCGAAAATCTTCGGTCGTCTGATCAAGGAGCTGACGGTGGCCGCGCGTGGTGGCACCGACCCGGCGTCCAACCCGCGTCTTCGCACAGCGCTGGCGGCGGCACGCGCTGCGAATATGCCAAAGGATAATATCGACCGCGTGATCAAGAAGGCCGAGGGCGGCGAGGGCGAGGTCTATGACGAGATCCGCTATGAAGGCTACGGCCCGGGCGGCACCGCGCTGATCGTCGAGGCGATGACCGACAACAAGAACCGGACCGCTTCCGAAGTACGCGCCGCTTTCTCGAAATTCGGAGGTTCGCTTGGCGAGACCGGGTCGGTCAGTTTCATGTTCGACCGGGTTGGGCAGATCATCTTTGCTGCTGATGCGGCAGACGCCGACTCCATGTTCGAGGCGGCACTCGAGGCCGGGGCTGACAATGTCGAGTCCGATGATGAAGGCCATGAAATCATCTGTGCGACCGAGGATTACAACAGCGTCGTCGAGGCGCTTGAGGCCAGCTTCGGCGCGCCGGCGGAATCCGGCCTTGTATGGAAGCCCCAGAACACCATCGAGGTGAACGAAGATCAGGCCGGGACCCTGATCAAGCTCCTCGACACCCTTGACGATAATGACGATGTGCAGAACGTGTCGTCGAATTTCGATATCTCCGACGAGATCATGGCCAAGCTGGCCTGACCGGATGGTGGCGGATGCGCATACTCGGCATTGATCCAGGCATCCGCAACACCGGCTGGGGTGTGGTCACACGCGACGGCTCACGCCTTGTTCATCTGGCCAACGGCGTCATCCAGCCCGATACGAAGATGCGCGATTCCGAAAGGCTTGCCGTGATCGCAGCCGGGCTTTGCATCGGTGATCGAGGCTCACCGGCCGGACAGTGCCGCCATTGAAGAGATTTTTGTCGCCCGCTCTGCGGCCTCGGCGCTGAAGCTGGGCATGGCACGCGGCGTGGCGATGATGCAGTGCGCCAGTGCCGGTCTGGAGGTGGCCGAGATTGCCGCCAAGCAGGTGAAAAATCAGTCGTCGGCACAGGCAATGCCGACAAGGGCCAGGTTGCTGCCATGGTGACGAGGCTGCTTTCGGTGAAGGCGGTGAATGCCGATGCGGCCGATGCCCTCGCCATTGCCATTGCCGCATTGCATGGCGGACAGCTGGCAACTGACACGGGTGCAGATGAAAACGGGCTGTCGCGAGCCATTGCGGCCGCGCTGGCGCGTGATGCCGGCAGCAGAGGAGGCGCCACATGATCGCCCAGCTTCGCGGCACCATCGTGCTGATCGACGATGCCGGAATTGTCATCGACGTCGCCGGCGTCGGCTATGCTGTGACCGTGTCTGGCAAGACCCGCGCCGGGCTGTCGACCGGGGATGTGGCCGTCACGCTGCTGACCGAAATGCAGGTCCGCGAGGACAGCATGACGCTGTTCGGCTTTGTCGATGCTGCCGAGCGCGAGGCCTTTCGTCTTCTGATCACTGTTCAGGGTGTCGGCGCAAAGGCGGCGATGGCGATCCTGACGGTTCTGGGGACGGACGAAATCGCCACCGCTATTATGTCGGGGGACAAGGCGATGGTGGCGCGCGCCGACGGTGTCGGGCCGAAGCTGGCGCAGCGTATCGTGAACGAGTTGGCTGGCAAAATCGGTACATTGACTGTTGCGGGTGCGCCCGCAGGCGTCGCGATGCCTGCTGGCGGCGAGGCGGGATCGGTCGGTGTCGATGCGATGTCGGCGCTGGTCAATCTGGGATATGGCCGTGCCGAGGCGCATGCCGCGATGCAGCGCGCCCGTGCGGCAGGCGCAGGTGATGATCTGTCGGCATTGATTGCGGCAACGCTGCAGGAGCTTGGACAATGAATGACGGCGAGGACAGGCTGATCGGTGGCGAGGCAATGCAGCACGATACCGTGGAACGGGCCGACAACGCGCTCCGTCCGGAGCGGCTTGTCAATTTCATCGGTCAGGGGGGTGGCCGCGCCAATCTCGAAACCTTTATTGCTGCCGCGCGTGATCGCGGTGATGCGATGGACCACACGCTCCTTCATGGGCCGCCCGGTCTTGGCAAGACGACGCTGGCGCAGATCGTGTCTGCCGAGCTTGGGGTCGGGTTTCGCGCCACTTCCGGCCCGGTGATTGCGCGGGCGGGCGACCTTGCCGCGCTGCTGACCAATCTGCAACCGCGTGATGTGCTGTTCATCGACGAGATTCACCGGCTGAATCCGGCGGTTGAGGAAGTGCTCTATCCAGCCATGGAAGATTTTCAGCTTGATTTGATCATCGGCGAGGGGCCGTCGGCGCGTTCCGTTCGCATCGACCTGCCGCCCTTTACCCTTGTCGGCGCAACCACCCGCGCCGGATTGCTGACAACGCCGCTTCGCGACCGGTTTGGCATCCAGATGCGACTGCAATTCTATGGCCGTGACGAACTGGCGGTGATCCTTGCCAATCAGGCAACACGGCTTGGCATGAACCTGGCTGGCGACGGTGCGGCAGAGATTGCCGGCCGCGCGCGCGGCACCCCGCGTATCGCCGGCAGGTTGTTGCGACGGGTCCGCGACATCGCCGCCGTGGACGGCCATGACGAGGTCACGGCAGCTATTGCCGATGCCGCCCTGTCTCGGCTCGAGGTGGATGCAAGCGGCCTTGATGCGATGGACAGGCGCTATCTGGGATGTCTTGCCGAGAATTACGCCGGCGGTCCTGTCGGTGTCGAGACGCTGGCTGCCGTTCTGGCCGAACAGCGCGACATGCTGGAAGAGGTGATCGAGCCCTATCTGCTGCAGACCGGGCTACTCATGCGCACCCCGCGGGGGCGCTGCCTGTCGACGGCTGGCTGGGCCTATCTGGGGATGACCCCGCCGGAAAGCGCGACCCGTCAGCTCGACATGCTGTCCGATCTCGGCCCTGATCATGACGAGTGACAGGATGAGCCCCGCCGATCTCGACGGCTGGGTAGAGGACGGGCGCATCATTATCTGCTTCGTGTCCAGTTCGAGGACACTGATGCCGGCGGCATCGTCTATCACGCCAATTATCTTGCCTTTGCGGAGCGGGCGCGTTCGGCCTATCTGCGTTGCATCGATATTCGCCAGGAAGAGACAATGGCGGCTGTTGCGGATGACAGCATGATGTTCGTGGTCAGGCGGCTCAGCATCGATTACATGCGCGCGGCCGGGCTTGGCACGGCATTGAAGGTCGAAACAAGGCTGCAATCGCTTCGCGGTGCCTCGATGACGCTTTTGCAAGAGGTCATCAATTTTGAAAATGGCCACATTCTTGCCCGACTTCTCGTAGACATAGGGTGCGTCGCCGCCGGCAGAGACGGGGGCGCACGGCCACGGCGGATGCCCAGCGCGGTGGTCGAACGACTGCGGGCCGCCACGCCACCAGACCCCGCCGCAGGCTGAACGCCCGGCGGGACGGGGTCCGAGGCGGACCTGTCAGTCGCCCGGGTACTGGGTGACGTGGGGTTCTTTGATGGAATCTGTTGACAGCTTTGTAGCGCATTCTTCTTCCGATCTCAGCATCTGGGGCCTGTTCATGATGGCAGACCCGCTGGTGAAGTCGGTGATGATGCTTCTGGTTCTGGCATCGATCTGGTGTTGGGCGATCATTGTCGAGAAGATCAATTCGGTCAGGCATGAGCGGCGAAATTCGGACGCGTTCGAAGATGCCTTCTGGTCCGGCGGTTCGGCGGATGCGCTTTATGACGAGATCGGCGGTGACCCGCGCGATGCGATGACACGCGTTTTTGCCGCCGGTATGCGGGAATGGCGCCGCGCCAAGGCAAGCGGCCTTGCAAGTTCGGCCCGTGCCGACCTTCGCGCTTCGCTTCTTGGCCGGGTGGAACGCTCGATGAATTTCACCATCACCCGCGAGATGGAGCGGCTGGAGCGTGGCATGAACTTCCTTGCCTCGATCGGCTCCGTGTCTCCGTTTGTCGGACTGTTCGGAACCGTCTGGGGTTTCATGAATTCCTTCCAGTCGATTGCCGAGTCCAAGAATACCAGCCTTGCTGTTGTCGCCCCCGGTATTGCCGAGGCGCTGTTCGCGACGGCGCTGGGGCTGGCAGCGGCGATCCCGGCGGTTATCGCCTACAACAAGTTTTCTGGTGATCTTGACCGTGTCGGTGGCAGGCTCGAGACCTTTGCGCAGGAATTCTCGACCTTGCTGGCGCGTCAGCTCGACGAGGGCGGCCGCTAATGGGCATGTCGGTGAACAAGCCGCGCGCTGGCGGGCGCAGGCATCGCCCGATGGGCGAGATCAATGTCACGCCCTTTGTCGATGTAATGCTTGTCCTGCTGATCGTCTTCATGGTGACGGCGCCGCTGCTGACAGTCGGGGTCGAGGTCGACCTGCCAAAGACCAAGGCCGGTCAGATCAATGCCGATGCGGCCCCGCTCGTTGTTTCGGTCAAGGCCGATGGCAGCCTGTTTCTTCAGGAGACAGCTGTCGAGGGCGAGGACCTCGTGCCAAGGCTGAAGGCGATTTCGGACGCCAATCCACAGGTACGCATCTTTGTTCGCGGTGACGAGGCAGTTGCTTACGGCGAGGTGCTCGGCGTCATGGGACGTATTCAGGCTGCCGGTTTTGAGCGTGTCGCCCTGGTGGCACAGCTGCCGGACGTACAGTGATCGGAGTCTTTCTGCGTTGATGATGTCGCGCCCGCTCCTCATTTCCATCGGCATGCATGCCCTGTTCGCGGTGATCGCCGTGTTCGGGCTGCCGATGCTTGGGCGCGATCTTCCCGAAGAGATGCCGATCGTCCGCCTCGAGATCGTGCGCACGGTGCCCGAAACCAATCTGATCGAAGGCGACAAGCCCAGCACCGCCAAGCAGGAGCAGAAGGCCACCGTTTCAAAGAAGCCGCCACCACCGCCACCACCGCCGCCACCGCCGCGCCCCGCATCTTCAAAGCCGGCACCGCCGCCGCCACAGCCAAAGCCTGAGCCGGCAGCCCCGGCCAAGGTCGAGGCAGCCGAGATTCTGCCAGACAAGCCGAAGCCGAAGCCGAAAAAGACCGAGGTGGCCCAGGTAGCGCCCAAGCCAAAGCCAAAGCCGAAACCCAAATCTGAGTCCAAGCCGAAGGCAAAGCCCTCACCGTCTGTGCTGCCGACGCCAAAGCCCGTTAACAGGCCCGACAGGAATAAACCTGCGCCGACCGCCAAGCCGGCAAAGGCAAATGACGCGGTGGCAAACCAGCTGAACAAGCTGGTGAAGGATCAGAAGAAGCGTGAACAGGCCGCCAGCGGTGTGCTGCAGAACCTTGCCGAAGCACAGCTTGCCGCCAAGGACGCGGAAAAGGCGCGCAAGACGCAGGAGCGCAAGGAAGCCGCTGACACGGTCACAAAGACATTGTCCGCTGTTGCCGGCAATGCGGTGAAGGCGCCCCCGAAGAAAAGCCTGTCTCCGGTCGGCATCGACGATATCGCGCGGATCCAGCAGCATGTGTCAAAATGCTGGCAGCCGCCTCTTGGCGCGGCCGGAAACGACACTCTTAAAGTTGACATATTTGTATCTGTAAATGAACGCGGTGAAGTCAAAAGAGCGGAAATCGAGGACAAGTTGCGCTTCAATCTCGACTCCTATTTCAAAGCCTCGGCGATTGCTGCAAAGCGCGCGATCGTCGAATGCTCGCCTTTGCCTATACCGCCGGAAAAATTTGATCAGCTCAAGGAATTCACCTTTAGCTTCGATCCGGCATTTCTCTCACGTTAGGGTGTGATCAGATGGTGTTGTATTTCTCTCGCTATTCCATCGCCGCAAGGCGCATGTCGAAATTCCTGGCAATGCTTGCAGCTGCCATGCTCGTGGTCCAGTCAGCTCTGCACAGCTCCGCATCGAAATTACAGAAGGCATGGTCGCGCCGACACCGATTGCGATTGCCGATTTCACCGGCAGCAACGGCGAGGCGAATGACGCCGGCCGCGAGATCGCCTCGATCAAATCCAACGACCTGCTAAGCTCGGGCCTGTTCGATCCGGTCGACAGCGCTGCCTTTATCGCGCCGCCAAGTTCGCCCGGAATCAAGCCGAACTTTGCAAACTGGACACCGCTGGGTGTCAAAGGCCTGCTGGTCGGCTCGGCGATCAATGATGACGAAGGCAACCTGCGCATCGAGTTTGTTCTGTGGGATGTGGTGACCGGACGTGATCTCAGTTCCGGCACCGGAACGGCCGACCCGAATTCGCTGCGCCAGCTGTCCCACAAGATCGCCGACCTGGTCTATGAGGAGTTCACCGGTGATTCCGGCTATTTCGATACGCAGATCGTTTATGTGGCTGAATCCGGATCGCAGGCGCGCCGGATCAAGCGTCTCGCGATCATGGATCAGGACGGGCACAACCACAAATTCCTGACCAGCGGCCTCGACCTCGTCCTGACGCCGCGGTTCTCGCCGACAACTCAGGAAATCGCCTATCTGAACTATTTCAATGAAGAGCCGAACGTCTATATCCAAGACATCCGCACCGGGCGAAGCGAGAGGCTGGGCTCTTTCCCCGGGATGACCTTTGCACCGCGGTTCGGGCCGCGCGGCGACAGATTGATCATGAGCTGGGCGCAGGACGGTCTGACCGACATCTACGAGATGGATCTGCGAACACAGGAAATCCGGCAGCTGACAAAATCGAGCTCTATCGATACGGCACCGTCCTATTCGCCTGACGGGCGTCGCATTGTCTTCGAATCAGACCGCGCCGGCAGGCAACAGCTTTACGTCGTGGGTAATGACGGCAGCAATCTGCAACGCATCAGCTTCGGAGAAGGCCGCTACGCCACGCCGGTCTGGTCGCCGCGTGGCGATATCATTGCCTTTACCAAGATGCATAAAGGCACTTTTTATATCGGCATCATGAATGTCGATGGCAGCGGCGAGAGGCTTCTGGCCAAGGGGTTCCTTGTCGAAGGGCCGACCTGGGCCCCGAATGGGCGCGTACTCATGTATTACAAGCAGGAACCGTTCGAAAACGACGGCTCGGGTGGCGCAACTTCGCTTTACCGGATTGATATCACCGGATTCAACGAACGCCGGATCATCACACCCTCTGATGCGTCTGACCCAGCCTGGTCGCCATTGCGTCGCTGATATCTGTAGAAAGGCAAAAAATCCTAATTCTCGTGATGAACGGAGTTTTTGTTTCAATTATCAGAAATTTGCGGTACTAAGTGACGAGATTTGTGGGCTCGGGTGTTCCCGAAACCACTAGGCTTGTTTTCATACGGCCATCGGCGAATGCCTTCCAGCGGTCTGTCGATCGAAGTGAAAGGCGCCACCGTGGTGAGAACAGGGGGAGTTCATCGGGCAAAACCGGATATCCGGATTGCCGACAAGCCAGGATTAAAGACAGGGAGCATAACCATGTTGCAACGCCTGATCGCACTCGCGGCAGTCGCATTTTTCGTCGCCGCTTGTGAAACAGCATCACAGACGTCCACAGACAGCGCTGGCGAGTCCAGCTCGTCGGCAGCTTCGTCGTCGGCATCGACATCTTCCAGCTCGGGCACTTCGGGCTCGTCTAGCTCGTCCAGCTCAAGCGCCGCTTCCAGCTCAGGCGGGGGTGTTGACAGCGTAGAGGACAAGCTTGCTGCCGTTGGTAACACTGTATACTTCGGCTATGACAGCGCTGTGCTTGACGGCAATTCGCAGGCGACGCTCTATCGTCAGGCTGCATTCCTGAAAGGCAACCCGTCGCTGACCGTAACCATCGAAGGTCACTGTGACGAGCGCGGCACCCGTGAGTACAACCTCGCCCTTGGCGAGCGCCGTGCTGCTGCTGCCCGCGACTATCTGCTTGCTCAGGGTGTGGACCCGGCACGCATCCGCGTGATTTCCTACGGTAAAGAGCGTCCGGTTGCAGCGGGCTCCAACGAGACCTCCTGGTCGAAGAACCGTCGCGCCGCGACAGTCCTGAACTAGGCATAGCCACAGGGTTTTGGCGGTGGCAAGCCTACCGCGACATGAACATTTGAGAAGAGGAGCCATCGGCTCCTCTTTTTGCCAAAATTGTGCCTCAAATGATGACTATGAAATCCTTCTGCATTCTTGTTCTTCTGCACAAAGGCACGTGAACATGCGCAATTATCGAATCATCGCGACAACCGCTGTGGCCTTGGTGGCAGCGTTCTCTTCCGCAGCATTTGCGCAAGAGACACGCTCCAGCGCGGCATCCGGCTCCGCCAAGGATGGTGTGGCGCAGGTTGTGGACGGATCGACGGGGTCCAGCGCATCGGTGCTTCTGACCCGTCAGGGGCAACGGCTTGACCTGCTGGAAACGGATCTTCGGGACATGCGGGGCATTCTGGAAACGGATGTCCGTAATCTGAAGATGCAGATCACGCAACTTGGCAACAATGCCAGCAGCGGAGAGACAGCCACCACCGCCGAAATCCGCGACCTTCGCGACCAGATCGAGCGCCTTGCCGATGCGGTGGCAATGACCAGCCGCCGTATGGAAAG
Organism: Alphaproteobacteria bacterium; assembly: GCA_038144055.1. Classification (GTDB taxonomy): domain Bacteria; phylum Pseudomonadota; class Alphaproteobacteria; order Puniceispirillales; family Puniceispirillaceae; genus UBA8309. The sequence goes on from JAYQNB010000005.1 coordinate 453,135, forward strand.
GACACTCGAGCTCACCTCGGATATGGAATTCCGCCTGCTTCGTATGGAAAAGCGGTTGCAGACCCTGATGAATCTGGGCGGTGACGAGCTTGCCCGTGCTGCTGTTCAGGACGACACCATCCCGGCTGGTGAAGGTGGTCAGGTGGCGATGAGCCGTGATGTCGATACCGGCGAAGTTGTCTGGCAGATGAGCGAGAGTGAACTCAACAAGCAACTCGATGACGACGCGAATGGGGATTCCGCCGCTCAGTCGACTGATCTTGCCAGCCTCGCTGCGCAGCCTGAGGACAGCACAGTGGATCTCGTCCTCGCAGATTGCTGCCGACAATGCCGACACTAGCGATAATGCATCCCAGTCGGCGGGGCCGGCAGCCGTGGCGCCTGCGCCACCCGCACCGGAAGTGCTTCCGGATGCTGATCCCGAAGAGCAGTATAATTTCGCGCTTGGCCGCGCCATGCAGAATGATCTGGAAACCGCAGAGGCAGCCTTTGCCGAGTTCCGCAAGTTCAACAAGGGGCACCCCGTGAGGCCGACGCCCTGTTCTGGCTTGGCCGTATCCAGTTCCTTCGTGAACAGTTTGATCTGGCAGCGATGACGTTCTCCGAATTCAATTCGGCCTATCCCGACGATGCCCGTATCGTCGATACCACCATGTGGATTGCCGAGGCCGTGTCGCGCTTTGCACCTGCCGATCAGGCCTGTGCCATCTATGCCTCATTGCCGAACCTGATCGATTCACCGCCCGAGCGCTTTACCGAACGGCTGGCCGCATTGAGCCAGGCCGCCAATTGCGGTGGCTGATCCCCGCCCGGCAATTTCATTCCCCGACCCCCTCGCGGCGGTCTTTGACAGGGCAATGACAGCGGCGCTTGCTCAGGTGCCGCCATTGCCCCGTTTTCAATCTCGCTGCAGGCTGATCAGCGCTGTGTCCGGCGGGCCTGACAGCATCGCCCTCGCGCTTCATTCGCAACGGTTCGCTGTGGCACATGGCGGCACGCATCGCAGCATTGTCATCGACCATGGTATCCGGCCGGGGTCTGACGCCGAGGCGGCGCGCGTGGTAAGCCGGCTTGAAGCGCATGGTATTTCCGCAAGCTGTATTCGTATCCAGACCCCTGCGCCTTCAACCGGCATTCAGGAATGGGCGAGGGCGCGCCGCTACGAACATTTGCTTGCCGAAGCGCGTCGCGATCGGGCCTGTCTTCTTGTCGGTCAGCATGCCGGTGATCAGGCCGAGACCGTTATGATGCGTCTTGCTCATGGGTCGGGCCTCGCCGGACTTGCCGGGATGCGTCCGGTGACGATGCGCGAAGGGGTGCCGGTAATCCGGCCTCTGCTTGACGCCAGTCGCGCTGCGATCATCGCAAGTTGTGACCAACACACGATTACCACTGAAGCCGATCCCAGCAACAATGACCGCCGGTTCGAGCGGGTTCGCAGACGGGCCGAGATTGCCGCAATGGATGCTACTGGGATGCAGGTGTCGTCCGGGCTGTTGCGGCTTGCCAAAGCGGCATCTGCGGTTGATCGGGCGCTGCTGCGCCAGTTCGGCTCTGCTGGCATTCCAGTGGCGCCCGAGGCCGCCGGACATCTGGTCCTGCCGATTGCCGCCCTGCAGATGCCGCCTCTTGTTCTGGCGCGTTTGCTGGCGGGTGTCATCGGCATGGTCGCCATTCCCGGCCATGCGCCCGGAAGCGATGCGCTGGCACGCCTCAGCAAGCGTCTGCACGACAACAAGCCGTCAACTCTTGGTGGCGCGAGGTTTACGCCGCAGCAGGGGGGATGGCTGGTGACTGCCGAAATCGGCAGGCAGCCGCCACGCTGCAAGGTGAGCGCAGGTGAAGAGGCGCTATTCGCAGGAAGCTGGCTTATTACGAGCCCGGTCGATGCGATGATCCGCTATCTTGGCGAGGCGGGAAGCGGTAGCCAGGGCGGCTGGCAGGAGAGCCGTGGCTGGAGCGTCATTCCGCCGCTTGCCAGACGCAGCCTGCCGGTGCTTGAGACCCTTGACGGGGCGGTCCTACACCCCCACTTAATTTCACATGACCAGCCGGTTGCGCGAGGTGTCACGGCACAGGCGGAATGCCTGCGCCATACGAACGCGCCGGATGCCGTCGGCATTGATGGTCAGCAATCATTCTCACGCCGCCGCCTGTGCACATGAAACCGGCGCGGCGCAACAGGGTTGAGGGAAGGCATAGGCCGTGAACAATATGGGACGTAACATCATCATTTGGCTGGTTTTTGGCGCGGCGTTGCTGGCGCTCTTCAACCTGTTCCAGAGCCCGTCTTCGACATCGCCAGGCAGCCAGGTGGCCTATTCCGACTTCATCGCCGAAGTCGAAGGCCAGCAGGTCGTCGAGGTTGTCATCGATGGACGTAACCTCAAGGGCACGGCAAAGAACGGCCGCATCATCACCTCGGTCATGCCGGAAGGCACCGATGTGGTGCAGGTGCTCGATGCAAATGACGTTCGCATCATTGCCAGCCCCGAGGACAGCGGCATGCCGTCTTTCCTGTCGATCCTGCTGTCATGGTTCCCGATGCTGCTGTTCATCGGTATCTGGGTATTTTTCATGCGCCAGATGCAGGGTGGATCCCGTGGTGCGATGGGCTTTGGCAAATCGCGCGCGAAGCTGCTGACCGAGCATCAGGGTCGTGTGACCTTCGAAGATGTCGCCGGTATCGACGAGGCCAAGACCGAGCTTGAAGAGGTTGTCGAGTTCCTGAAGGACCCTGGCAAATTCCAGCGTCTTGGCGGCAAAATTCCCAAGGGCGTGCTTCTGGTGGGCCCTCCGGGTACTGGTAAGACGCTGCTCGCCAAGGCGATTGCCGGCGAGGCCAATGTTCCCTTCTTCACCATTTCCGGTTCGGACTTTGTTGAGATGTTTGTCGGCGTCGGTGCCAGCCGTGTGCGTGACATGTTCGAGCAGGGCAAGAAGAACGCTCCCTGCATCATCTTTATTGACGAGATTGACGCAGTTGGCCGTCATCGCGGCGCCGGTCTTGGCGGCGGCAATGACGAGCGCGAGCAGACACTGAACCAGATGCTTGTCGAGATGGACGGCTTCGAGGCGAATGAAGGCGTCATTCTGATCGCTGCGACCAACCGTCCGGATGTTCTCGATCCGGCGCTGCTGCGTCCGGGCCGCTTCGACCGTCAGGTCGTTGTGCCGAACCCGGATGTCGTCGGTCGCGAGAAAATCCTCAAGGTCCATATGCGCAAGACGCCGCTTGCCGAGGGTGTGGAGGCACGCACCATCGCGCGCGGCACGCCCGGCTTCTCCGGCGCCGATCTTGCCAACCTCGTAAACGAGGCGGCGCTTCTGGCTGCGCGCAAGGGACGTCGGACCGTGTCGATGCAGGAATTTGAAGAGGCCAAGGACAAGGTCATGCTCGGTTCCGAGCGTCGTTCTATGGTGATGACTGATGACGAGAAACGTCTGACTGCCTATCACGAGGCCGGTCACGCCGTCGTAGCCCTGCATTGTCCGGCATCCGATCCGATCCACAAGGCCACCATTATTCCGCGTGGCCGCGCGCTTGGTATGGTGATGCGGCTTCCCGAGGGCGACCGCATTTCTCTGGCACGCGAGCAGATCTATGCCGATCTTCGTGTTGCCTGTGGTGGCCGGATCGCCGAAGAACTGATCTTTGGCGAGGAGCGTGTGACCACCGGTGCGTCTTCGGACATCCGCATGGCCACGGATATGGCACGTCGCATGGTCACCGAATGGGGCATGTCGGACGAGCTTGGTTTTCTCGCCTATAGCGCCGACGAGCAGGAAGTCTTCCTTGGTCGTTCGGTGGCACAGCAGAAAAACATGTCGGACAATACCGCTTCGGTGATCGATTCGGAAATTCGCCGGATCGTGGATGAGGCCTATACCCACGCCACGAAGATCCTCAAGGACAATAACGAGCAGCTTGAGCGGTTGGCGCAGGGCCTTCTCGAATACGAGACCCTGAACGGAGACGAAATCCAGATCATCGTCGAAGGCGGAACGCTGTCACGCGAGGAGCCTGCAGACGAGATCGAGACACCGCGTGCCAAGCGCAAGCGTGCTTCGATCCCCGGGTCCGGCCGTTCGAAGAAACCGGGCAGTGAGCCTGCCTGATCGCGGCAACGCCGGGATGAGTGGCACATCACCGCTTCAGCGGCTGGCGGAATTGCCGGCTCCTGCCTTTTCTGTTCCCACCTGGATCAGACCGATTGTGGTGCCGCATGGCCGGCACTCTGTTGCTGGTGGCTGGGCTGCTTTCGACCAGATCGATCTTGTGCAGCGTGATGAGGCGGGTGCCTATGCCGTGCTGCGCATGGAGCCGGACCAGCTGTTCAGGACCGCCGGTGACCGCAATGCCGCTGCAGCTGCCTTTGACCTGATCACCGCGCCGCGCGCGCCCTTTGCCGGGCTGGCGATGGACCGGCCCCAGATCATGGGCATCCTGAATGTCACCCCCGACAGCTTTTCGGATGGCGGCCGCCACAACGCGCCTGCCCGCGCAGTGGCCAGCGGGCGCGAGATGATTGCGGCGGGTGCCACGATTATCGATATTGGCGGGGAATCAACACGCCCCGGCGCCGAGGCAGTGACCCGCAATCAGGAACTGGCGCGGGTGCTGCCGCCGATTGCCGGACTGAAACCTGAAAATGCCCTTATTTCCATCGACACCCGCCATGGCGATGTGATGAGCCGTGCCACGGCGGCGGGGGCAGGGATCATCAATGATGTTGGCGGTCTTCGCGGTGACGGTGCGCTGGATGCTGCCGCAGCGGCAAATGTGCCGGTGATCATCATGCATATGCAGGGCACGCCGGAGACGATGCAGAACGCCCCTGAATACGGGTTCGCGCCAGTCGAGATCATGGAGTTTCTGTCAGAGAGGATCGAGGCCGCCGTTGCTGCAGGCATCCCCCGGGCGATGATCGCTGTCGATCCCGGCTTCGGCTTCGGCAAAACGGTGACGCATAATCTTGAGCTGATGAACTGGGCAGCGATGCTTCACGGGCTTGGTGTGCCGGTGCTGATCGGTGCCAGCCGCAAATCCAGTATCGCGAAAATGTCGGCCGGCGAGGATGCCGATCACCGGCTTGCCGGATCTCTGGTTCTCGCGATGAAGGGTGTCGAGCAGGGCTGTCAGTTACTGCGTGTTCACGACGTCGCCGAGACCCGTCAGGCCCTGTCGGTGGCCATGGCGCTCGGTGGTGCCGACTGATCTTCTGCCGACCGGTTATCTGCTGCTTGTGAAAGGCCGGCCGCCTGCCTATTGTGGCACCAATACTGACGATCCGCAGACACAGGGTTTCGCATGGCAGGAATGTTCGGTACCGACGGGGTGCGCGCACGGATCAATACCGGGGCAATGACTGCCGAGGCGATTGTGCGTCTGGCGCTGGCCGCCGGTCGCTGGTTCATCGACAACAACCCCGAAAGGCGGTCCGGAAGGCCGCTTGTCGTGATCGGCAAGGACACCCGTGTGTCCGGCTATATGGTGGAGGCAGCGCTTGTTGCCGGGTTTACCTCTATCGGTATGGATTGCCGGTTGCTGGGGCCGATGCCGACACCCGGTGTTGCCTATCTGACCAGCTCGCTTCGTGCCCATCTGGGTGTGATGATTTCAGCAAGCCACAACCCGCATCACGATAATGGCATCAAGCTCTTCGGTCCGGACGGCTTCAAGCTGGATGATTCCATCGAGCTTGGCATTTCCGAGCTGGCATCCGGGTCCATCGAACTGTCCGAGCCGGAACTGCTCGGCCGTGCCAGCAGGATGCTGGATTCTGTCGGGCGCTATGTGGAATTTGCAAAATCGACACTGGCATCGGATGTCCGTTTCGACGGCATGAAGGTTGTTGTTGATTGCGCCAACGGGGCGGCCTATCGCACCGCGCCAGACACGCTTCGCGATCTTGGTGCCACAGTGGTGGCGATTGCCAACGAGCCGGATGGTTTCAACATCAATGAGGGCTGCGGTGCCGTATATCCCCAGACACTTGCCGCAACTGTTCTCGCTCATGGTGCCGATGTGGGGGTCGCGCTGGATGGTGATGCTGACAGGCTGATTCTCGTCGATGAGACCGGGGCCGAGGTCAATGGCGACCAGGTACTGGCATGTCTGGCGCGTGATATGAAGGACTGCCGGAACACTGCAAGGTGACGGCGTTGTCGGCACGGTGATGACAAATGGTGGCATCGAGCCGTTTCTGGAAGGTCTTGGCCTGTCTCTACATCGCACCAATGTCGGCGACCGCTATGTGCTGGAATGCATGAAGCGCGAGGGGCTGAACCTAGGCGGGGAATCCTCCGGCCATATCCTGCTGACGTCGCTCAGCACCTCCGGCGACGGTCTGATTGCAGCCCTTCAGATGTTGCATCTGCTGTCAAAGAGCGGCCAGCCGGCCAGCAAGCTGTTCCAGGCCTTCGAGGCGCGTTCCCAGAAGCTGGAGAACCTCGAGGGCATTGATCCGGCTGTGCTGAAACAGCCGCCGGTGGTCGAAGCGCTCGCCGCCATCGAGGCGCGGATTGCCGGTACGGCCCGCATTCTTGTGCGCCCGTCGGGAACGCAAAGCCTGATCCGTGTCATGGTAGAGGCGGATGAGGAGGCCCTTCTCGACGAGGTTATGCAGGAAATAATTTTGCTTATCAAAGAGCAGGCCGAAAAAACTGAATAAAAACAAATTTCTAAAGCTGAGCAAATTCTTTCTCTTTGAAATCTGATCTCCTGTTGACGCCGGCGGGCCGGCTGCCCCATCTTCAGTGTGGGCCGTCACCCCCCAACGGGTGGCAACATGACTGACGAGGGCGCCATGAACCCGAGCACTGGGAATCCGTCGAGCGGAATTCCGATTGCCAAGCCGGCCAGCAAGCCGGCATCGCCGCTGTTTTCGACGGGACCAACCCGCAAACGGCCAGGATGGACAGCAGAGGCGCTCGAGACAGCATCGCTCGGCCGCTCGCATCGTGCCACCCACCCGAAATCACAGATCAAGGACTGTATCGCGCGCATCCATCGTGTGTTGCAGCTTCCCGATGATTACATCACCGCCATTGTCCCGGGGTCGGACACGGGCGCCGTCGAGATGGCGATGTGGTCGCTTCTCGGCCAGCGCGGCGTCGATGTGCTCGGCTGGGAGGCGTTCGGCAAGACCTGGATGAAGGATGCGCTTGCCGAGCTGAAGCTGGATGGCCTGACCTGCCACGAGGCGCCCTATGGCGCGCTTCCCGACCTGTCACAGGTGAATTTCGCGAATGACGTCGTGTTTCCCTGGAACGGCACCGCCTCTGGCGTCAGGGTGCCGGACGGCGACTGGATTCCGGATGACCGTGCCGGTCTGACGATCTGCGATGCCACATCCGCCTGTTTCGCCATGGAGATGCCGTGGCACAAGCTCGATGTCGTCACCTTCAGCTTCCAGAAAGGACTTGGCGGCGAGGGCGGCCATGGTGTGCTGATCATGTCGCCGCGTGCTGTTGAACGGGTGAACAGCCATACACCCGCTTGGCCCGTTCCCAAGCTGTTCAAGCTCCACAAGAAGGGCGCGCTTGATACCGCGTTGTTCGAGGGAGCGACCATCAATACCCCGTCGCTGCTGGTGATCGAGGATGCCATCGACGCGCTGTCATGGGCCGAGGAGATCGGGGGCATCGAGGTGCTGCTGAAGCGGGTCGATACAAGCTTTGCCCATTTCATGGACTGGGTTGGCACCAGCCCGCATTTCGATGTGCTGGCCCGTGACCCGGCAACCATCTCGCCGACGGCGCTGTGCCTTGTGATCAGTGATGCATGGTTTACCGCCCAGCCCGACGAGGTGCAGGCTGGCGTTGTGAAATCGATTCTGAAACTGCTCGAGGCGGAAGATGTGGCGGTTGATATCAACGCCTATCGCGACGCGCCGACGGGCCTTCGCATATGGGGCGGTCCGACAGTTGATCCAGAAGATATCGCGCTTCTGCTGCCATGGCTCGACTGGGCCTACGAGACAGTCCGTGCCGATCTTCAGCATGAAAGCCAGCATGACGATGGCTGATTTTCCCCGCCAAATCCAGATCCGGTCGTTTTTCTATAAGGAGTTTTCCGGTGCCTAAAGTTCTGATCAGTGACAAGCTCAGCCCCCGCGCTGCCGACATCCTCATTGAGCGCGGCGTCGAGGTCGATGTGAAGCCGGGCCTCGCGCCAGAGGAACTCGCGGCCATCATCGGCGACTATGACGGTCTCGCCATCCGTTCCGCCACCAAGGTGACTGAGGATATTCTGGCGGCGGCAACCAATCTCAAGGTCGTTGGCCGGGCCGGCATCGGGGTCGACAATGTCGATATTCCGGCTGCCACGGCGCGTGGCGTGGTGGTGATGAACACGCCCTTCGGCAATGCGGTCACCACAGCGGAACACGCCATCAGCATGATCCTCGCGCTGGCACGGCAGATACCGGCAGCGAACGAATCGACCCAGGCCGGCAAATGGGAAAAGTCGCGCTTCATGGGAACCGAGATCACTGGCAAGACGCTGGGCGTCATCGGCTGCGGCAATATCGGGTCGATCGTCGCCGACCGCGCGCAGGGGCTGAAGATGAAGGTGGTCGGGTTCGACCCGTTCCTGACCCCGGAACATGCGCGCCGGATTGGCATCGAGAAGGTCGAGCTGGACGAGTTGCTGGCCGTGGCCGACGTGATCACGCTGCACACGCCGCTGACCGAGCAGACGCGCAACATTCTGTCGGCAGACGCGCTGAACAAGACGAAGAAGGGTGTGCGGATCGTGAATTGCGCGCGTGGCGGGCTGGTCGACGAGCTGGCGCTTGCGGCGGCGCTGTCCAGCGGCCATGTCGCCGGGGCCGCGCTGGATGTGTTCGAGTCCGAACCGGCGAAGGACAACCCGCTGTTCGGCATGGAGAACGTCATCGCCACCCCGCATCTGGGGGCCAGCACCACCGAGGCGCAGGAAAAGGTCGCGCTTCAGGTGGCCGAGCAGATGGCCGATTTCCTGGTGAACGGCGCAGTCACCAACGCGCTGAACATGGCCTCTGTCACCGCCGAGGAAGCGCCGATCCTGCGTCCCTATATGGGGCTTGGCAGCAAGCTGGGAGCCTTTCTCGGACAGGTTGAGAGCCCCGGGATCACTGCCATTTCGATCGAGTTCGATGGCAAGGCAGCGGCACTGAACCCAGATCCGGTGGTGGCATCGACCGTGGCCGGGCTGCTGGGGCCGGTGATGGATTCGGTGAATATGGTGAATGCCGCCACCACCGCCGCCGCCAACGGCATCGCTGTATCGACCGTGCGGCATGACCGGCGCTGCGACTATGAAACCCTGCTGCGGGTGACCGTTACCTATGAGGGCGGCCACAGGACCATCGCCGGCACCCTCGTCGGCGGCGACAAGCCCCGAGATCGTCGAGGTTCAGGACATCGCCATCGAAGCGGATTTCCCGGACACGCTGCTCTATCTGCGGAATTACGACAAGCCGGGCTTCATTGGCGATCTCGGCAGCCTGTGCGGGCGTCACGACATCAACATCGCGACCTTCCATCTTGGCCGCAAGGAGGCTGGCGGCGAGGCCATCGCCCTTGTCGAGATCGACGGGCAGATCGATGCCGCCGTGATGGATGAGCTTCGCGGGCTGAAACAGGTGGTCCGCGCCGACATGCTGCATTTCGACTGATCGGGTCCGCCTTCGAGCGGCTTGCGGCACGGGCCGTTTTTGGCTATCACTGACGCCGTTTGCGCATGGCCGTCCGGCTGGCGCATTCATGCGTCATTCCCGTAAGACAAAGCCCACAGATAAGCTAGGAACCAGCATGACAAACGTGGCCGTGATCGGCGCCCAGTGGGGCGATGAGGGCAAGGGCAAGATCGTCGACTGGCTGTCCAGCCGCGCCGACGTTGTCGTCCGGTTTCAGGGTGGCCATAATGCCGGCCACACGCTGGTCATCGGCGGGGTGGAATACAAGCTGTCGCTGCTGCCATCCGGTATCGTGCGCCCGGGCAAGCTGTCGGTCATCGGCAATGGCGTTGTCATCGACCCGTGGCATCTGATCAAGGAAATCGCCCTGCTGCGCAGCCAGGGGGCCGAAGTCAGCCCGGACACACTGGTCGTCTCTGACACCGCGGCGCTGATTCTGCCGCTGCATCAGGCGGTGGACCATGCGCGCGAGGCGATGCGCGGCGCCGGCAAGATCGGTACAACCGGCCGCGGCATCGGCCCGGCCTATGAGGACAAGGTCGCCCGCCGCGCCGTGCGTCTCGGTGATCTGGCCAGCGAAGACACATTGCGCGCCAAGCTCGAGGCGATGGCGACGCATCACAATGTCTGGCTTCGTGCCGCCGGAGAGGACGAGGCGGACCCGCAGGCGATGCTCGAGGCATTGCTGGCGATTCGTGACGAAATCCTGCCCTTTGCCGGGCAAAGCTGGCGCGTGCTGGAAGATGCCCGCGCCAACAGCCGCCGCGTGCTGTTCGAGGGCGCGCAGGGCGTGATGCTGGATATCGACCACGGCACCTATCCGTTCGTGACCTCGTCGAACACCGTCGCCGGACAGGCCGCGACCGGTTCAGGCACCGGCCCGACCAGCGTCGGCTTTGTTCTCGGCATCACCAAGGCCTATACCACCCGCGTCGGCTCCGGCCCGTTCCCGACCGAGGATTTCGGTGCCGACGGCGACCGCATGGGCGAGCGCGGCCGTGAATTCGGCACGGTCACTGGGCGCAAGCGCCGCTGCGGCTGGTTTGATGCCGTGATGGTGCGTCAGGCGAACGCTGTCGCCGGCATCACCGGCATGGCGCTGACCAAACTTGATGTGCTTGACGGGTTCGAGACGCTGAAGATCTGCACCGGTTACGAGGTGGATGGCCGGATGCTGGACCATTTCCCCTCCGACGCGGCCGCGCAGGCGGCCTGCACTCCGGTTTATGAGGAAATGCCGGGCTGGTCTGAAAGCACCTATGGCGCGCGAAGCTGGGCCGATCTGCCGGCCAATGCGGTGAAATATATCCGCCGTGTGGAAGAGCTGACAAAGACGCCGGTGACGCTGCTGAGCACCAGCCCGGAGCGTGACGACACCATCCTCGTCACCGACCCGTTCGGCGGGTAAATCGCCGCGCTCAGGGCAGGAGCGACGCCCGTTCGATCTTTTCCTGGGTCACGCCCAGCACAGTCACCTCGCCGACAACCGCGGCCGCACCGGCCCGTCTGCGGATGACATTGCCACCATCGAGCGGCACCAGCCTGATCTGTTCCGTTTCGCCGGACTGGGGCGGGTGCTCATTCACACGATTGGGGTCGATCACCGGCTGGATCGGTTCGACACGACCGGCTTGTGACGGTGTTCATGGATTTTCTGCCGTGCGATGAAGGCAGTGGTCGGCACGCTGGTGGTGCTGGTTGTGGTGCCGATCAGCGTATTTTCCCCCTCGGTCGGGGTCTGCATGACAAATCTGATCGGTCCTTCCTCGGCAGGCGGGCTGGCGGCAGCCTCCTCGGTGGTGAGCTGCATGCCATCCGACATGCCGCCACCAAAACAGCCGGCAAGCGCCAGAAGCACCGCACTGCCGGCAAGCAGCGCCACCGGGCGGGGCAGGGAAGGCCCGTTTTGAGCCATATTGGTGCGTGAGAAAAAGGTTCATCATGCCGGCATGATGACTCGCGTTAAGTTAATGCCGAGTTAATGCCGGGGCGTGTCTGTCAGGCCTGCAATTTACGCGTTGCTGAAGTGCCGCTGACCGGACTTGGCGACAGGCGACTGGCAAGCGCGATGATGAAAGCAATGAATAGCTGAAGAGCAGACGACCCCTAGGCTGGCAGCAGAGCGCCTTCCTCGGAGGGGAGGAGCTTCATCTCCTCGGCCTTGTCGCGGACGGCTTTCTGGCAGCTTTTCGAACGCCCGCACCTCGATCTGGCGGATGCGCTCGCGGCTGACGCCGAATTCCGAGGCGAGGTCCTCGAGGGTCAGCGGCGGCTCGGCCAGGCGGCGGGCCTGCAGGATGCGCTGCTCGCGCTCGTTCAGCCCCTGCATCGCCTCCAGCATCAGCCGCTTGCGGGCGGAGAATTCCTCATGCTCGGCAAAGGTGGTTTCCTGATCCTCGGAATCATCCTCGAGCCAGTCCTGCCACTCGCCGCTGCCTTCGCCGTCGCGCGACAGCGGTACGTTCAGCGAGCGGTCATTGCCGGCCATGCGCTGGTTCATCGAGATGACCTCGGCCTCCGACACGTCCAGCTGCGTGGCGATCTGCGTCACCTGCTCGGGCTTCAGGTCGCCGTCGTCGATGGCCTGGATCTGGCCCTTGATGCGGCGCAGGTTGAAGAACAGCTTCTTCTGGCCGGCGGTGGTGCCGATCTTCACAAGCGACCATGAGCGCAGGATATATTCCTGAATCGCCGCCTTGATCCACCACATGGCGTAGGTGGCGAGGCGGAAGCCCTTTTCGGGCTCGAATTTCTTGACCGCGTGCATCATGCCTAGATTGCCCTCGGAAATCAGGTCGGCAACCGGCAGGCCGTAGCCGCGATATCCCATGGCGATCTTCGCCACCGAGCCGCAGGTGGCTTGTCACCAGCTGGTGCGCCGCGTCGACATCGCCGCGCTCCTTCCATGATTTGGCAAGCATATATTCCTGCTGCTGCTCGAGCATAGGAAAGGAACGGATCTGCTCGAGGTAGCGCGACAGATTACCGTCGGGGCTAATCGCCGGAAGCGAAGTTTTCGAAGCCGCCATCTTTATGTCTCCCTGATCCCGTTTTTCAACGGGCTGTTCGTCTCATGGAGGCCGGATAGCACGGGTCGGCCATTACTTTCGGCTTTTGCCGATACTGTATGAAATCACGTCATCGCGGCGTGATTAAGGCAGTTTTCGGCAAAAGTCTTTTATCCCTGTATATGTAGGCACTTACCGCCCGGAAAAGAAGGCGTGCCAACAGCTTCATCGTTGAAAAAACGGCAAAAAATTGCTCGTCTGGCAATGTTTTCAGCGATTTTTTGGCGCTGTCGCCCGCCGCGCGATGCCGGCCTCGATGGCGGCGACCAGTCCGGCCATGTCATCCGGCATCGGGGTTTCGAAATGCAGCTGCTCGCCGGTGACCGGATGCGCGAAGCCGAGGCTGGCAGCATGCAGCGCCTGACGCCGGAATCCGCAGATCTCGGCAAGGCAGTCGCGGGCCACCGCATCGGGCATCTGGCCGCTTCGCATCGCCCTGCCATACATCGGATCGCCGATGACGCCGTGCCCCAGATGCGCCATGTGAACGCGGATCTGGTGGGTGCGGCCTGTCTCCAGCCGGCATTCCACAATGCTGGCAAAGGGCGGCAGCCTGCGGATCACCGTCCAGTTGGTGGCGGCATAGCGGCCGTTCGGCACCACCGCCTGTTTCTTGCGGTCACGGGTCGATCTGCCAAGCGCCGCCTCGATCCGGCCTTCGGTTTCCGGCGGCATGCCCCAGGTGAGCGCAAGGTAATGCCGGTCGAGATCATGCGCCGCGAACATGTCGGTCAGCTTCTGGTGCGCGGCATCGCTTTTCGCCGCCATCATCACGCCGGACGTGTCCTTGTCCAGACGGTGGACGATCCCGGACGCATCACCCCGCCAATGCCGGTCAGGCTGTCGCCGCAATGGGCGATCAGCGCGTTGACGAGGGTGCCGTCGGGCTGGCCGGGGCCGGGATGGACCACCATGCCGGACGGCTTGTTGAGGACGATGATGTGGTCGTCCTCGAACATGATATCCAGCGGGATGTCCTCGGCCTGCGGTATCGCCTCGCGCACGGGCGGCAGCAGCAGCGCGTATTCCGCCTCGGCCCGCACCGATTGCGACGGGTCGGTCACGGCGGTGCCGTTTTCAGTTACCGCGCCCTCGAGGATCAGCGCCTTCAGCCTTGTCCGCGACAGCGGCGTGGGGAGCCTCGAGTCCGGCGGCAAGAAACCTGTCGAGACGCTCTCCGGCGGCCTCGGGCGGGGCGGTGATGGTCAGTCTTTGTACGTCGTCACTGGTCATGGGGCGGCAGGTTAGCCTATATTGCGCCGCGGTAACACCGTCCTGCGGCGGTCAGGTGAAAGGATATTGGCATGAGCCCCGAAAATACCGGTCCAGAGCATGACCCACAGCATGACATGCCGGAACCGTCCTTCACCACGCGCAACTTGGCGCGATCAAGGCGGCGTCGGCGATCATGGGCGTGCTCATCATCGTGCTGACAGCGGTGCTGGTGGCCACGGTCATCTCGCGGCTGTCGGGCAAGGCCGCGCCGCCGGAAGCTGCCGAACTGACACTTCCCGCAGGCGCCGAGCTTCGTGCGGCAAGCGCTGCCGATAATGGCTATGTCCTCGTGGTTGATACGCCGACCGGTCAGCAAATCTGGCGGGTTTCGCCGTCCGGCGAACGGTTGCAGGTGATCTCGGTCACGCAGGAATAGGCGCTAGATGCCGACTTCGGTCCTTACCGACAGGATCAGATGCTCCAGCGGCAGGTCGGCATACCCGTTGACGTCATAGCCGATGGCCAGCGGTGCCACATAGAACCGGACAATGAAAATCAAAAATGCCAGATAGAGCGGCGCAGTGCGGTCGATAACCCATCGCGGCGTGACGATCTGCAGCGCATGCACAGGCGGCATGACCACGGCGTTCAGTACGCGCATGATGCTGGCCTTGCTGTCTTCCTTGACCACCATGGACAACAGGAAACGCAGGATGGCGCACCACATCACTATACCAAGCGGCAGGTCGATCAGGACCCCCAGCGCCGGCACATCGCTCCCCATGTCAATCTCCGCGGATGTATTTCAAACACGCAGACAGCTTAAGGTCCGGGCCATTCGACGCAAGGGCTAATTCCGGAGACCAATTTCGGGGCCCCCATTTGGGGACCGAGATTGGCAGTTGAGATTGCCAGTTGAGATTAGCTGGGCCGCAGGCTAGAAACTGTCAGGATTATCAAACAGCCAGTCGCCGGTGACCGCCACGCCATTATCAGGGCAGGCGAGCGCCGCCAGTCAGCGAGGAATGTTATGTCGAGCCACCAGTACGTCTATGTGATGCACCGCCTTTCCAAAGTCTGGCCCGGCGGCAAGGAAGTGCTGAAGAACATCAGCCTGTCCTTTCTTCCCGGTGCAAAGATCGGCGTTCTTGGCCTGAACGGCGCCGGTAAATCGACATTGTTGAAGATCATGGCCGGGCTCGATACCGAGTTCAACGGCGAGGCCTGGGCCGCAGACGGCATCAAGGTCGGCTATCTTGCGCAGGAGCCGGAGCTCGACGCCAGCATGGATGTCACCGGCAACGTTCTGTCCTGCCTTGGCGAGGCAAAGGAGCTGATGGACCGGTTCAACGAGGTCAGTGCCAGATTTGCCGAAGAACTGACCGATGACGAGATGAACGAGGTCATCGCCGAACAGGCCGAGCTTCAGGGAGAAAATCGACGCCATCGACGGCTGGGATCTCGAGCGCAAGGCCGAGATCGCCATGGATGCGCTTCGTGTGCCGCCGGGCGATGCCGACGTCACCATGCTGTCTGGTGGTGAGAAGCGCCGGGTTGCGCTGTGCAAGCTGCTGCTGAGCGCGCCGGACATGCTGCTTCTTGACGAGCCGACCAACCACCTCGATGCGGAATCGGTCGCCTGGCTGCAGCGCTTCCTTCATGATTTCCCCGGAACGGTGGTGACCATCACCCACGACCGCTACTTCCTCGACGAGGTGGCGGGCTGGATCCTCGAGCTCGACCGCGGTGCCGGCATCCCCTATGAGGGCAATTATTCCGGATGGCTGGAGCAGAAGCAGAAGCGGCTCGAGCAGGAAGGCAAGGCCGAGGACGCCCGCGTCAAGTCGCTGTCGCGCGAGCTGGACTGGGTGCGCGCCGCGCCAAAGGCGCGCCAGGCCAAGTCCAAGGCCCGGATCAGCGCCTATGAAAAGATGCTTGCCGAGGACAACAACCGTCAGGTCGACACCGCGAAGATCCATATTCCGGCGGGCCCGCGCCTTGGTGACATCGTCATCAATGCCGAGGGGCTGAGCAAGGGGTTCGGTGAGCGGCTGCTGATCGACGACCTGTCCTTCCGTCTGCCGCCCGGTGGCATCGTCGGCGTAATCGGCCCGAACGGCGCCGGCAAGACGACATTGTTCCGCATGATCACCGGTGGCGAGGCGCCGGATGCCGGCACCTTCACCGTCGGCGAGACGGTGAAACTCGGTTATGCCGACCAGTCGCGTGACGATCTGGAAGACGACAAGACGGTCTGGGAAGTCATTTCCGACGGTCTCGACGAGATCGAGCTCGGCAAGCGGACAATGGCCTCGCGTGCCTATGTCGGCCAGTTCAACTTCAAGGGTGGCGACCAGCAAAAGCGTGTCAGCCAGCTTTCGGGTGGTGAGCGCAACCGCGTGCATCTGGCGCGGATGCTGAAAAGCGGCGCCAACCTGCTGCTTCTTGACGAGCCGACCAACGATCTTGATGTGGATACGCTCCGCGCGCTGGAAGAGGCGCTGGAGGAGTTTGCAGGCTGCGCTGTCGTGGTCAGCCACGACCGCTGGTTCCTCGACCGGATCGCGACACATATTCTCGCCTTCGAGGGCGACAGCCATGTGGAATGGTTCGAGGGCAATTACGAAGCCTATGAGGCCGACCGCAAGCGCCGCCTTGGTGCCGAGGCCGACCGCCCGACCCGCATCAAGTACAAGCCGATCAGCCGCTAGGCACACAGCCTGCGCGACGCACAAATTCCGGGGTCATGCGACCCCGGGCCGGCGTCTTCAGTTTGACGGCAAGATCAGCTGTCGTTGTGGACCGGGTTCGCCAGTAGCTCCTTCATCGCATTGATCAGGGCGACGAACTCGCCCTTGTTCTTGCGGATGACGGCAACATTTTCCTGTTTCTGCGTGATCAGCAGCGACAGGTTCTCGATCTCGATATCAAACACTTTCGGGGCAGCGCCCTCGCGGGTCAGCACCCGCCAGTTCACCTTGACCGCCGGGCGCTCGCCGGTGGTGTCGGTAAAGGTGCCGCTGACAATCACGAACTTGTCGCCCTTTGCCGTCGCCGCATCGGCCGTGTAGGCCAGCCCCTGCAACTGGTCGAAATTGCGCACGATGGTGCCACACAGCACCTCGCGGAACAGGGACCCGTATTCGGTTTTCTGTTCGCTGTTGGCGGCGCGCCAATATTGCCCGGCAGAAAAGCGGGTGATGCTGTCCATGTCGAAATAGGTGTTCAGCACGCGGTCGATTTCGGCGGTGCGTGCGCTTTCTTCACCTGTGTCGGTGGCGAGAAAAGTCTCGAGGTCTGAAATCATCGTGTCGACCAGCGCGCCGGCGGCGGTGATCCGCGCATCGGCAAACGAGGTCATCGGAAACAGGGTGAGACTGGCGATCATCATCGCCATCATCTGCCGGCGGAACATCAGTTGATCTCCTCTTCAAACAGCGAATCGAACTCGTCCTCGGACACTGCGCTTGCGGCTCCTCTCGCGACACGGTCCTCCAGCAGACCCTGCCGGGACTGGTAATAGACCGATCTGGTTCGTGCATAAGGGTCGAGCGAATTGTACTTCACATCATTGATGGCATCGTAGTTTTGCGCCCGGAAACTGACCGCGCCAACCGGCGCCTGCGCCGCGTTGACTGTTTGCACGACTTCGCCTGTGCCGAACACGCTGAGCGGGTTCAACGCGAAATCGACAACGGTCCCGCCAAGCGAGCGCGTGGTCCGCGGACCAAGCACCGGCACCATGTGGTAGGAGCCTTCCGGCACGTTCCACGAGGCCAGTGTCTGGCCGAAATCTTCCTTGGTGATCTGCTCTTCCTCATCGGCGGCAAGGTCTGCAAACCCAAGCGTCAAGCCGTTTACAAGGAAGTGAAGCGTGGCGAGGGCAGCATTTTCGAACTTGCCCTGAAGAGTGGAATTGACCGCGGTCGAGGGCAACGAGGCCCAGCGCAGATGATTGCTGACGGCTGCCTGGCCACCTTCCGGAACGGTGTCCCGATAGGCGCCGGCAACAGGCTCGAGGACATAGCTGTCCACACCCATATTGAAGGCGAACACTTTGCGATTTGCGCCTTCATAACGGTCGCGCACATCACTGCGCTCCTCGACCGGAACGGATGAACATGCCGACAGCGCAAGCGCCGCGCCAAGGACAATCGGCATGGCCGACTTCTTGGCGGTGTAGCCAGCCTTCGCATTAGACAGTCTGTGGAACATCATCATATGAAAAGTCATCCGTCGTCATTTCGCCCAAAGATATCGTAACCCGACGCAAATGAAAATATCGTCAAACAAAGCGGCAGATGTGAGGCAAATTTGTCCGGACAATCCGGCCCGGCAGGCCGGGTCAAATGCCGCATGGCCGGCTTCGGGCGTTGACCCCCGCCCGGCGATTTGCGACTTTGTCGCCCATGCAGACAGCCCCTTCGACAGCCCACCCCTGGCTTGACGGCCTGAACGACCCGCAGCGCGAGGCGGTGCAGACCCTTTCCGGTCCGTTGCTGGTGCTCTCTGGCGCCGGAACTGGCAAGACCCGGGTACTCACATCGCGCCTTGCCGAACTGGTTGCGACCGGCGAGGCCAAGCCCTGGAACATCCTTGCGGTGACCTTCACCAACAAGGCGGCGCGCGAGATGAAGATGCGGGTCGCCAGCATGGTTGGGCCGATGGCAGAACAGGTTTGGCTCGGCACATTCCATGCGCTTGCTGCGCGGATGCTGCGACGGCATGCCGATCTTGTGGGTCTGCGAAGTGATTTCACCATTCTCGACATGGATGACCAGAACCGCGTCCTCAAACAGTTGATGGAGGCGGACGACATCGATCCCAAGCGCTGGCCGGTCAGGCTCCTTGGCGGCGTGATCCAGCGCTGGAAGGATCGTGGCCTGACCCCCGACAAGGTTGGTGTTGCCGAGGCTGGCGACCTTGCCAACGGACGTCTGCGCCAGCTCTACGAGGCCTATCAGGCCCGACTTCTGGCGCTGAACGCGGTGGATTTTGGAGACCTGCTGCTCCATATGCTGACGGTCTTCCGGGCGCATCCCGATGTTCTGGCCGAATATCATGGCCGCATCACCCACATCATGGTGGACGAGTATCAGGACACGAATGTGGCGCAATATCTGTGGCTGCGCCTGCTGACCGGAGAGGACCGCAACCTGTGTTGCGTCGGGGATGACGACCAGTCGATCTATGGCTGGCGCGGTGCCGAAGTCGGCAACATCCTGAAATTCGAGAGCGATTTCCCCGGCGCCAAGATCGTCCGGCTTGAAGAGAATTACCGTTCGACGGGGCATATTCTCGCAGCGGCATCCGGGATCATCGCGCGCAACGAGAGCCGCCTTGGCAAGACGCTGTTTACCGCTGCCGACGAAGGCGAAAAGCTGCGTGTGAACGGCTATTGGGACGGCGCAGACGAGGCGCGGTCCATTTCATCGGAAATCGAATCTCTTCAGGCCGCCGGGGTCAATCTCTCGAAGGTGGCTGTGCTTGTGCGGGCCGGGTTCCAGACGCGCGAATTCGAGGAACGTTTCATCGCCATCGGTCTTCCCTACAAGGTGCTTGGAACACGGTTCTACGAGCGCGCCGAGATCCGCGATGCCATCGCCTATCTGCGGCTTGTCACCCAGCCTTCCGACGATCTTGCCTTCGAACGGATCGTCAATGTGCCGAAACGCGGGCTCGGCACCGCCAGCCTTCAGGCCGTCCATGTGCAGGCGCGAGCATCCGGCAAACCCCTGATGGCGGCTGCCATCGACCTTGTGACGACCGACGAGCTGCGCCCGGCGGCGCGCAACGCGCTTGGCGGCTTCTGCAAGGATATCGGCCGCTGGCGCGAGGCCGCGCCAGGCATGCACCATACCGATCTTGCCAAAATGGTGCTGGATGAGTCCGGCTATACCGGCATGTGGCAGGCGGACCGCTCGCCGGAGGCAGAGGGGCGGCTGGAGAACCTGACCGAACTTGTGAACGCCATGCAGGATTTCGACACGCTGCAGGGCTTCCTCGAACATATTTCGCTGGTGATGGATGGTGATTCTGACAGCGAGCAGGGCGAGGTCATGCTGATGACGCTTCACTCCGCCAAGGGGCTGGAGTTCGACACCATTTTCCTGCCGGGCTGGGAAGAGGGCGTCTTCCCGAGCCAGCGGACCATCGACGAGAATGGCGCGGTCGGCCTCGAGGAAGAGCGGCGGCTTGCCTATGTCGGCATCACCCGTGCCCGCAAACAGGTGCATTTGAGCTTTGCCGGCAGCCGCCGGATCCACGGCCAGTGGCAATCCTCCATTCCCTCGCGCTTTGTTCAGGAACTGCCGCCCGAGACGGTGATCGAGGATATCGCACAGGGGCTTGGCGGGGGCATCCCGTTCGGCCGCGCCAGCCAGGCGCGACTTGCCGGTGGCGGCGAGTTCGGTGATGTGCAGCGCGGCGGCTATGGCCCCGGCTGGCGGCGCATGGCAGCGCGGCAGGAGGCCGGCAGCGAGCCCTCCTTTACAGCACAGGGCAATGCCGGAGGCTTTGCTTCGGGTGACCGGGTGTTCCACCAGAAATTCGGCATGGGCAATGTTGTTCATGTCGATGGCGACAAGCTGGAAATCGCCTTTGACCGGGCCGGCCACAAGAAGGTCGTCGCCGGCTTTGTCAGCAAACCCTGAGACGCCGATGACCGCGTTGTTCCAGGCACGGCTGCAGCTTGACGAGCGTCTCACCCCCGCCGAGCTTGCCCGCTTCGAAACCGTGTTTTCCGAGCTTCTTGACGCGGCGGCCACGGCCCATCTTCGCGATGGCGGCGGTGACTGGCTGATCGAGGCGCTGTTCACCGACCCGCCTGCCGAAGATGCGGTGGCGTCCCTGCTGGCGCCCGTCTTTGCGGATTGCGGGCTGGCACCGGTGCCGGTGGCCATCACGCCGCTTGCCCAGCGCGACTGGCTTGCCGAGAACCGCGCCGCCTTTCCGCCGCGCAGCATCGGCCGGTTCTGGATATACGGCACTCATGTGGAGACGCCCCCGCCGCCGACAAGCTGGCCGCTTCTGGTAGAGGCGGCACAGGCATTCGGGTCGGGCACGCATCCGACGACCGAAGGCTGTCTTCGCGCTGCCGAGGCGATCCTGCGCCGTGACAGGCGGCTTCGCTGGCGTGCGCTGGATATGGGATGCGGGTCTGCGATCCTCGGTCTTGGCCTGCTCAAGGCGCGGCCCGGGACCATGCTTGTCGCCGCCGACAATGACATTCTTGCCGTTACCACCGCAGCAGAGAACGCACGGATCAACCATCTGCCGCCGCTTCGGGTCAAGGCAGTGCTTTCGCAAGGCTATGCAGGCCCGGCAGTGCGCCATCACGCGCCCTATGACCTGATCTTTGCCAATATCCTCGCCGGGCCGCTCTGCGGTATGGCACGGGACCAGATGGCGGCGCTTGCCGCGGATGGCTGGCTGGTGCTGTCAGGCATCCTCAACCAGCAAGCTGTGATGGTCGAACGCCGCTATGCTGCTGCCGGGGCGCGGATCACGGCGCGGCTGACAATCGGTGACTGGACAACGCTGGTGCTGCGGCCGGCAAGGCTTGGCCGGTCTGCGGGCCTGTGGCATCCTCGGATTAATGTTTCCGCCATCTGATCCGGACCACTGACATGACCGCTTCTCCCAATGTTGCCTCTCAAAGGCTGGCAGGCCTTCGTGACATTCTTGCGGCCCGCGGCCTCGATGGCTGGTATGTCGGGCGCGAGGACATGTATCAGGGCGAAGAGGTGCCTGCCGCCGAAGAACGGCTGGCCTTCATCAGCGGGTTCACCGGGTCGGCCGGTTTCGGACTGATCCTTGGTGGTTCGGCAGGATTGTTCAGTGACGGACGCTATACGCTGCAGATGTCCAATCAGTCGGATGGCGATCACTGGCGGTGCTTCACCCTGCCAGAGGCCGGGCTTGGCAGTTTCTCGCCGGAGAGGATCTGGAAGGTGCACGCATCGGGATTGACCCGAAGCTGATAACGGTCAACGGCTATGCAAGGCTTGCCAAGCAGGTCACCGCCGCTGGCGGAAGTCTCGTCGCCGAGGAAGACAACCCGATTGACGCCTTGTGGAAGGACGAGCGCCCCGCGCCGCCTGTCTCACGCCCGTTCCGGATGCCGGACCGTGTCGCCGGCAAGAGCATGACAGACAAGCTCGCTGACCTTGATGACCGTCTGGCCAAGGCGGGGTGCGATGCGGTGGTGATCAGCCGCGCTGATGCGGTGAACTGGCTTGTGAACATCCGCGGCACCGATCTTTCCAACACGCCGATCAATCTGCTGTTCGCGCTCTACCACCGCGAGAACGGCCTGATCCTGATTGGAGATATCAAGCGGCTGGCGCCGGTGATGGAAGGCGATCTTGCCAACAACGCCGCCATTGTTCCGCTGGCGCGGTTTGACGAGCTGATTGATCCGCGTGCGGGCTATGAAGACGGCGCAAAGGTGATGTTCGATCCGGACAGCCTGCCCAAGGCGCTGCATGCGCCGCTGGTGAATGCCGGCATCGACCTTGCCGAGGCGCCGTGCCCGGTGACCGCGATGAAGGCGCTGAAGAACCCGACCGAGCTTGCCGGAACGCGACGAGCGCATGTCGAGGATGGTGCGGTCATGGCGCGGTTCATGTGCTGGCTCGACAGCGGCGCGGCGAACGGTATGCGCGAGACCGAGATCGCGGCGCATCTTCTGTCGCTGCGCAAGGCCAGCCCGCGTTTCATGGCGTCCAGCTTCGAGACCATCTGCGGGTCCGGCCCGAACGGGGCCATTGTGCATTACCGGGCGCTGCCCGGGGCCGATATCACGCTGACAGAGGACAGTCTTCTGCTTCTCGACTCTGGCGCGCATTACAATGACGGCACCACTGATATCACCCGCACGGTCGCCATCGGCACACCGGATGCCGAGATGATCCATGCCTTCACCGCGGTCTTGCGCGGCCATATCGCAGTGGCGCAAGCGCGCTTTCCCGAAGGCACAACCGGTCAGCAGATCGACGTGATGGCACGCGCGCCAATGTGGTCTGTCGGGCTGGACTATGCCCATGGCACCGGCCATGGGGTCGGTCATGTGATGCAGGTGCATGAGGGGCCTGCCAGCATTTCCAAGCGCGGCAGTGTGCCGCTTGCGGCGGGCATGCTAATGTCGAACGAGCCGGGATTCTACCGCGCCGGTGGCTGGGGCATTCGCACCGAAAACCTGATCGCGGTGAATGCGCCGGATGATGACGGCTATTTCAGCTTCGAGACAATCACGCTTTGTCCCATCGACAGGCGGTTGGTCGATGTCGGCATGCTGCTTGCCGAGGAGCGTGCATGGTTTGATGCCTATCATGCGCGGTTCAAAGCCGAACTGTCACCCGAGCTGAAGGGCGAGGATGAAGTTCTGGCCTGGCTGGACGGTGGTAGAGAGCTGCGCTCCGCTAGTCTGAAATCAGGGCCAGCCATTCCTCTTCTGCAAGAACGGTGACGCCGAGCTCGGCCGCCTTGCGGGCTTTCGATCGCATCAGCGCCGGCGACCAGATAATCCGTCTTCGCCGATACAGATCCCGATACCTTGGCCCCCAGCCCCTCGGCGCGCGCCTTGGCCTCGGCCCGCGACATGCCGGACAGGGTGCCGGTAAAGACGATGGTCTTGCCGCTGACCGGGCTGTCCTCGGACGGGCGTTCCGGCGGCACAACGCTCAACTGCGCCAGCAGGTCCTCGACCGCTGAACGATTGGTCTCGTTGGCAAAGAAGCCGACAAGGTCTGCCGCCATGGAATCGCCGACCTGATCGATGGCAATCAGCTCGGCAATTGCAGCCTCGATATCGGCATCGGGTGCCAGCGCTGCCATCATCGCGTCTGGATTGT
Source organism: Alphaproteobacteria bacterium (assembly GCA_038144055.1). GTDB lineage: Bacteria > Pseudomonadota > Alphaproteobacteria > Puniceispirillales > Puniceispirillaceae > UBA8309. The sequence continues at coordinate 476,955 of JAYQNB010000005.1, forward strand.
CGAAATGCAGCGCCAGGAGCCGTGCTGTGGCCTGGCCGACCTGACGAATGCCAAGGGCAAAGATCATCCGCTCAAAAGCGATTTCGCGCCGCGCTTCGATCGCCGCCACAAGGTTGTTGATCGACACCTCGCCATAGCCGTCCAGCTCTGCTATCGCGTTGCGCCGCTCAGCAAGCCGGAAGATATCGGCTGGCCGCTCGATCCAGCCAAGCTCGACGAACTGGTCGATCTGGCGCGCGCCCAGTCCCTCGATGTCAAAGGCATTGCGCGAGACGAAATGCTTCAGCCATTCGAGGCGCTGTGCCGGGCATTCGAGGCTGTTGGTGCAACGCCGGACCGCTTCGCCCTCGGGGCGTATGGCTGGTGCGCCGCAGTCTGGACAGCTGTCCGGGAAGGTGAACTCGGCACTGCCTGCCGGGCGTGCCTCGGTGATGACGCGCACCACCTGCGGAATGACGTCACCGGCTCGCTGAATCACGACGCGGTCCCCGACCCGGATGTCCTTGCGGCGGATTTCGTCCTCGTTGTGCAGCGTTGCGTTTGACACGACCACCCCGCCGACGGTAACCGGTTGCAGCCGCGCCACCGGGGTGAGTGCACCTGTGCGGCCGACCTGAATATCGATGGCGTTGAGCACGGTCTCCGCCTGTTCTGCGGGAAACTTATGGGCAAGGGCCCATCGCGGCGCGCGGGCCACCTGTCCCAGCCGGCTTGGAAGTCGTGCCTGTCGACCTTGTAGACAACGCCGTCAATGTCATAGCCGAGATCAGGCCGCGCGGCGCCGATGGCGAGGTAATGTTCCAGAAGCCCGGCGACATCAACGCGGCGGTCCGACAGCGGATTGATGCTGAACCCCATTTCGCCAAGTGCGCTGAGGCTCTGCATATGCGTATCGGCAAGCGGCGCGCTGGCCTCTCCAAGCGAATAGGCGAAAAACTGTAACTTTCGCGAAGCGGTAACCGCCGGGTCCTTCTGGCGAAGCGATCCGGCGGCGGCGTTGCGCGGATTGGCGAATATCTTGGCACCGGCGGCTTCCTGCGATGCGTTCAGCGCCAGGAAATCCGCCTTGTCCATATAGAGCTCGCCGCGCACTCAAGCACCTGCGGCGGCGATCCGGCGAGGGATTGCGGCACCGCATCGACCATGCGGATATTGGCCGTCACATCCTCGCCCTCGGCCCCGTCGCCTCGGGTCGCCGCCTGAACCAGCCTCCCGCCCTCATAGCGCAGGGACAGCGACAAGCCGTCGATCTTCGGCTCGGCGGTGAAGGCAAGCTCGTCATCTTCGCCAAGCGACAGGAACCGGCGGATGCGGGCAGCGAAATCTTCGATATCCTCGTCACTGAAGCCGTTGTTCAATGACAGCATGGGACGCGCATGGCGCACCTTGCCGAAACCGCTGGCAGCAGGTGCGCCGACCCGCAGGCTCGGACTGTCTTCGCGGATCAGGGCAGGAAGGCGGCCTCAAGCGCGCGGTTGCGGACCACCAGCGCGTCATAATCGGCGTCGCTGATCACCGGATCATCCTCGCCATGATAGCGCATGTCGTGAAAAGCTACGGCTGCGGCCAACCCGGCAAGCTCTGCCGAGGCGGCAGTTTCGTCCATCTGTTCAGGGGGGATCGTACCGGGCCTGATGGTCGCGGGATCAATAGCCCCGGGATCAACGGATCACCGGTCTCGTCCTGTTGATGTGCCATTCTAGCCCTCCCGCAAGGCAAGGGCGGCAGCACGTGCCTCGGCGGTGATCTCCTCGCCTGCCAGCATGCGGGCGATTTCCTCGGTACGGGCGCTGTCGTCCAGCGGTTCGGTGCCGCTGATGACGCCGCTGTCGGTGGCGGTCTTGGCAATCTTCATATGCTGGTCGCCCTTGGCTGCCACCTGCGGGGAATGGGTCACAACAAGCGTCTGGGTCGTCTGGCCAAGCCGTGCAAGCCGTTCGCCAACGGCGGCGGCAACAGCGCCGCCAACGCCTGAGTCAACTTCGTCGAAGATCAGGGTGCGGCCGGTCTCGTCACCTTCCAGCGCCACCTTCAGTGCCAGCAGGAAGCGCGCAAGCTCGCCGCCTGACGCGATGCGGTCGATGGGGACCGGCTTTCATACCCTTGTTGGTGCTGGCCTCGAAACGGACCTGTTGCGTGCCAAGCGGTCCGAATTGTTCGGGAGGCAGGTCGCTGATGGCGGTGACAAAGGTCGCCCCGTCGAGTTTCAATGGTGGCAGTTCGGTGCCGACCGCCGCATCAAGAGCCTGTGCTGCGCGAAGCCTGTTGGCGGCTACAACCTCGGCAATCTTGCGGTAATAGTCGCGCCACTGTCGCTCATTGTCGGCAAGGCCCGCCAGCGCGCCGGCGGAATCCTCGATCCCGGCAAGGTTTGCTGCAAGGCGGGTGTGAACATCAACAAGTGCGTCAGGTTCGCAATCATGCTTTCGTGCCTGCTGGCGAAGCTCGTGAAGCCTGTCATCTACAACCTGAAGCCGCCCCGGATCATTTTCCAGCGCATGTCCGGCGCCGCTGATGGCTGCGCCTGCTTCTGACAATTCGGCATCTGCGCGTTCAAGCGCCGATTTCGCCTCGTCAAGGATGCCACCGGCAAAGGGTACAGCTTTCTCCAGCGCCGCAAGCGCACGCCCGATAGTCGACTGTGCCCCTGTTTCACCGAAAATGGCGTCGTCGGCAACGCCAAGGCTCTCGCCGATGCGCCCGACATTTGCCAGCCTCTCGCGTTCTGCCGACAATTCGGCTTCTTCGCCGGTAGCCGGTGCCAGCAGGTCAAGCTGCTCCACAGCATCGCGGAGCCATTCTTCCTCGGCGCGGGCCTTTTCCAGCTCCTGCTTGGCACGGGCAAGGTTGCGTTGTGCCTGAAGCCAGTTTTCCCAGCCGGATTTCAGCTTTTCCAGAACGTCGTCATGACCGGCGGCACGGTCGAGCAGGGTGATATGTGTCGATGTATCGAGAAGTCCGCGCCCCTCGAACTGACCTTGAATTTCAACAAGCGCATCGCCGACATCACGAAGGAGGGCAGCTGAAACTGGAACATCGTTGATGCTGGCCGATGACTTGCCGTCGGCCTTCAGCCTGCGTCGCAGGATCAGCTCCTCGTCCGGCGGGATGTCGGCCTCGGCGAGGCGACCCCATACCGGATGGGAAGCATCAAGGTGGAAAACAGCTGTCACATGTGCCGCATCGGCACCTTCGCGGATCAGCCGGAAATCTGCCCGGCTGCCAAGCGCAAGGCCCAGCGCGTCGAGAAGGATGGATTTGCCCGCTCCGGTCTCGCCGGTCAGGACCGTCAGGCCACCTTCAAAGGAAAGCGTCAGACGTTCGATCAGGACGATGTTGGATACGGTCAGGCTGTGCAGCATCACTCGACATCAAAAAGCGAGGCGACGGAATCTTCCGTGCGCTGGAATATACCTTTCGGAAGCGACCTTTCCGGGTCTTCGGCAAGAGCCAGGAGCTCGCTCGTCCAGAAGGAATCGGGATAGTTATAGACCGCGACCGATCCGACCCGGTCCGCCTCCTCGACCAGACCAAGCGCCAGATAAGCCTCAACCATCCGGTACAGCGCTTCCGGCACCTGATTGCTTGTCTGATAATCGCGCACAACGCGCTCGAACCTGCGAAGGGCGGCCGCATAGTGCCGACGCTCGACATAGAAGCGTCCGACCGCCATCTCCTTGCCGGCAAGATGCGAGCGCCCAAGGTCGGCCTACAGCCTCGCATCGCGGCCGTAAGTACTGTCCGGATAACGAAGAAGAAGATCATCAAAGGCATTCAGCGCAAGGAGCGTCATCTCGGCGTCACGCTCTACATCGACGATTTGCTCGTAATAGGACAGGGCCTTCAGATAATAGGCGTATTCCACCATGCCATCAGCCGGATTGAGTTCGATGAACCTTTCCAGCGCAGCGACGGCACGCGGGTAGTTGTTATCCTGATAGAACGACCATGCCGCCATGATCTGCGCTCTCACGGCAAGGTCGGAATAGGGGTGCTGGCGCTCGACCTCTTCGAATTGTGGCGCAGCCTTTTCGGCATCCCCGCTGAGCACCAGAGACAACGCCTCGTCATACAGCTTGTCGGCCGGGCGCTCGACCTGTTCCGGCAAGTCGGGAGAGGCACAACCGGCAAGAGAAACAGCAAGAACTGCGATCGCAAGGGAATGACGGGAGATCAGGTGATGGGCCAAGGTGGCTCTCCAGCAGGATGAGGGTTTTACCGGCAGGGGCGTCAGACGCCCGGGCTCCGTAAGGAATGACAATAGCCGCAAGCGCGTCAGGTGAAAAGACGCCAGTTGGGTTCCAGATTACGCGCGCGAAACCCATCGCTTGGGTGTCTGCGTTTCGGTGTTGCGGGGTGATAAGAGGGCCTAGACGGCAGCGGCGGCTGCAACTTCGGGAAGTGCGTATCCGTCCGAATGGTCGGTGGCAACGCCTTCTTCGATAATCTGGTAGCAGGCCGGACTATTCCACAGGGTGCGGATCAGCTTGGCGCACATGGCGTGCCGGGGCGGGACGCCGTAACCTTGCCACGCGTCATCATGCCGAGGAGATAGAGATCGCCAAGGCAGTCGAGAATCTTGTGGCGAACAAATTCGCGCGGCATGCGAAGGCCGCCTTCATTCAGGATTTCGCCATCCTTTACAACCACTGCGTTGCTGAGCGAGCCACCAAGGGCAAGGCCGGCATTCTGCATCGCTTCGACATCGCGCATCTGGCAGAAGGTGCGAGCCGACGCAAGATCACGGACAAAGCTGCCATTGCCATGAAAATAGTGGAAGCTCTGACGACCGATCGCCGGATCTTCAAAATCGATTTCTGCCTCGATTTCGAGGCTGTTTGACGGTTCGATCCTCGCCCATCCGCCACCATGCTCGACGGTGACCGGAGCGGTAACGACCAGCGTGCGACGACGCGCCGGAAGTGTGGTGATGCCTGCGCGCAGGATCGCTTCTACGACCGGAAGGCTGCTGCCATCCAGGATAGGCGCCTCACCGGAGTCGATCTGGACGATGGCGTTGTCGACACCAAGACCGGCAAAGGCCGCCATGATATGCTCGACAGTCTCAAGGCGAACGCCGTCCTCGTTGGAAATTCGCGTGCACAGTCGTGCCTGCTCGACATTGTCGGGATGCGCGTTGATGGTCTGACGGCTTTCGGTGATGTCGATGCGGCGGAACTGGATGCCTGAATTTGGAGCAGCCGGATGAATCTCGACCCGGACGAAACGGCCGGAGTGCAGTCCGATGCCATCAAAGGAGATGACATTGCTTACTGTGGTCTGCATCGATTGTTCACTGTGCATAGACGAGATGGTCCCGGCTCGTATTATTATGTCTTTCCGCGAGTTGTCCCGCGGTGAAGGCCGATTGCTACGCAAAAGACCACGCGTGAATTAATAAACGCCGGGCCACCACAATCAAATCACATTTGGTTACTGGTTGTTACAACAGCTGCAACTGGTAACCCGTTGCCAAGCATAGAAAAGGGCCCGGCAGGATGCCGGGCCCCTGTTTTGTTTTCACACCCTTGCGGCGGTGCATGCCGCCTGTTCAGGGTGAGTCGCGTCAGTTTGCCTGCCGGCGCAGGAACGCCGGAATTTCCAGATCGTCCGATTGCTGGTCCAGCGCTGCAGGTTCGGGCATCCGGCTCATCACATCGGCCCGCGGCAGATCGAGGATCGACGGTGTGTCGGATTTCGCCGTCTCCTCGGCTGCGGCTTCAGCCGGTGTTTCGACCTCGGGCTCAACCCGCTGCGACACAGCCTCGTCTGCGGGCTTTGTCGTCCACAGGTTCGAGATCTTGTTGATCAGGCTGGTCTTGCCACCGGCAGGTTCGGTTTCCGGCACGGACTCGCTTTCGGGCATGGCGACTGGTTCCGCCGGCAAGAAGGCGCGGCGTGGTGCGGTCAACTCCTCCGGCGTGTCTGCGACCATTACATTTTCTTCGGAGGTGTCGACAGCCATCTCCTGGTCTGCTGGATCGCCAGCTTGGTCAATGTTGGCCGGCATGCCCGTCGCAAAGGAGGCGGCGCGCTCGTTGGCGATGGCCTGGTCAAGCGACATTTGCGCCCTGTCTTCGCTCTCTGCCTCAGTCTCATGCTCGCGCGCTAGCGGCAGCTCGCGTGAGCCGCCCTTGCCGATGGCGAGAAAGGCCAGGCGCGGGCTTGGCTGCGGTTCTGCAGTGGCCTGATCTTCGGTTGTCTCAGGCAGGCTGGTTGTCACTGTATCCGCAGGTTCTGCTGTGGCAGATGCTGGCTCTTCAGCAGGTGCCTGGGGTTTGGCGCTGCCGGAGGTTCTGGCAGCTCCTGCGACCTCCGGAACAGCTGTCGTCGCGCTGTCCGCGATACCCGTCGGTGCCGAGATCACTGTCGAGGGACGCGAGGTCGGCGCCTTGATGAAGGTCGGTGCCTCGCGGCGTGTGGCAGCTGTCTCGATGCCGGTGGCGACGATTGAGACCCGCATGATGCCATCCAGCTTCTCGTCGAAGGTTGAGCCGAAGATGATCACGGAGTCACTGTCGATCTCGTCGCGGATCCGGTTGGCGGCCTCATCGACTTCGAACAGCGTCATGTCCATGCCGCCGGTGACATTGATCAGCACGGCGCGCGCGCCCGCCATTGAGATGTCATCTAGAAGCGGATTGTTGATCGCGGCCTCGGCTGCCTGGGTGGCACGGCCTTCGCCGGATGCCTCGCCGGTTCCCATCATCGCCTTGCCCATTTCGCACATCACCGAGCGGATGTCGGCGAAGTCGAGGTTGATCTGGCCGGGCTTGATCATCAGGTCGGTGACGCCTGCCACGCCCTGATGAAGTACCGTATCGGCCATGTGGAAGGCATCAGCGAAGGTGGTGCGCTCATTGGCGATCCGGAACAGGTTCTGGTTCGGGATCACGATCAGCGTATCGACATGGGCCTGCATCTCCTCGATGCCGGTCTCGGCCTGCCCCATACGGCGCTGACCTTCAAAGTCGAACGGCTTGGTCACGACACCGACAGTCAGGATGCCACGTTCGCGCGCGGCGCGGGCGATCACGGGTGCGGCACCGGTGCCTGTACCACCGCCCATGCCGGCGGTGATGAAGACCATGTTGCAGTCGGCAAGCTCGCTCATCACAGCTTCAATGCTTTCCTCGGCGGCGGCACGGCCGACATCCGGCTTGGAGCCGGCGCCGAGACCCTGTGTAATCGCCGAGCCGAGCTGGATCTTGCGAGGTGCAAGCGAATGCGCTAGCGCCTGGCCATCGGTGTTCGCCACCAGGAAATCAACGCCGTCAAGATCGGCACTGATCATGTTGTTGACGGCATTACCGCCGGCACCGCCGACACCGACCACGGTGATACGCGGGCGAAGTTCCTGCATGGTTTGCGGAACGGACAGATTGATGGTCATGATTGTCTCCCTGTTGTGGTGGTTGACCATGTGGCTGCCTGTGCCGGAAACACACATGGCCTGGCAGCGGTTGGGTGCGGGGTATTGGCAGGGCCGGTCGCCCCCGCAGCGATGGCCGGCCCCCTTGAAAGGGTGCTGGAAAACGTGTCTGGAAATCAGTCAAGCTGGCTGTCATCTGAACTGCTCCTTTCTCACAGATTGTCCCGGAACCATGCGCCGAGCCGTTCGATCGGCCCGTGAGGCAGGGTTCGTGTCTGTCGTTCTGCCGGATCATCCGCTGTCAGCTTGCTGACATGGATGAGCGCGCCAACGGCGGCGGCGCTCGACCGGCTTGTTTCTTCGCTCGCAAGGTTGCTGATCCCCGAGGGCTGGCCGAGAACCACGTTGCGGCCGGCGAGCTGGGCACAGAAATCGGCGATGCCGGTAAGCTGGCTGGCGCCGCCGGTCAGCACAAACCTGTTGCCGGCGGCATATTCCATCCGCGCGGCGCGCATACGGTCTGTCAGAAGCTCGACCACCTCTTCGATGCGGGGCTTGATCACGGCGCTCAGCAGGCTGCGCTCGATGGTCTTGCCGCCTGCCTCGATCACATCTCCCAGCCCCGGGATGGTAATATTGTCGGACATGCCGAGCTGAACGGCCTGGCGCACGGGCGAGGGGGCCTTGGCCATGGCATCGACCGGAGTGATTGACCCATGGACCGCTTTCAGCCTTTCGGCCTCGCCAAGCGGCGTTGACAGGATTCTGGCGATGTCCGTGGTCACGTGCTGGCCGCCCACCGGCACCGTGTCGGCATAGATCAGCTTGCCGTCCATGAAGATCGCGGCAGATGACGTCCCGCCACCAAGATCGATGACCGTACAGCCCAGCTCGCGCTCTTCCTCGCCAAGGCAGGCAAGCCCGGCGGCATAGCCGGCATGAATGAACCGGTCGACGCGCAAATGGTTCAGGGCAAGCGCCTCGATGATGTTGGACAGGCTTGTGCGTGAGGCGGCGACCGTCAGGTAATCGACCGACAGTTTGTTCCCGCGCATGCCGGCCGGGTCGGCGATGCCGCGCATCTCGTCGAGGCTGTAATGAAGCGGGTGGAATTGCATCAGCTGCAGCGCCGGGTCGAGCGTCTGTGCACCGCAGCGGTCGAGAAGCCTGCGGATGTCGCGGCGGCTGACAGTGCTGTCCGACAGGGTCATGTCCTGCGTGCCGAAGGCAGAGCGTGGCCGCCCGCCCGGCATCACGACGCTGACCGAGGCAACGGAAAGTCCGGCGGCGCGCTCGGCGCTCTGCACGCAATTGCCGATGGCATCGCTGAATTCGGACAGCACATTCACCTCGCCGGCGCGCATCCCCGCAGATGCATGGGTGCCCTGGCCGATTAGACGCAATGTGCCGAGCTTGTCGATCTCGCCGATCATGCAGCAGATTTTCGAGCTGCCGATGTCGAGAATGGCAATCGGCTTGTGGCTGTTGCGCCGGGTTCCGAGCCTCATGTCTCTCTCCCCTTGCCGCGAACCGGAATATTCGGCTCGACAATCATCTGGTCGGGCACACGCATGTCGATCACCGCCAGATCGCGGTCGATGATCCTTTTGCTGTGGTCGATCACGGCAAGGCGCGACCATGCCGTGCGCGGGTCGGTCTCGGGAAGGCGGACCCTTATGCCGTTGCGAAGATGAACGTCCCAGCGCCGCTCGGACTGGTAGGTGACGGCCCAGACCTCGGCGAACAGCTCCGGCTCGGTCCGCAGGATGTTCAGCAACGGCGCGGCGTTCGGCGCGGCGCTGCTTCCTGCGACCACGGTAAGATGACCAAAGGCAGCCGGGTCGGCGCCGGAGATAATGTCGCCATGCTCGTCGATCACGCGATGTCCTGCTTCGGTCTGCAGCAGCGCCATCGGAACCCGTTCGGTTAGGATCAGGCGGATGGTTGACGGCATGCGGCGTTCGACGGCGATCTCGCGCACCCAGCCGATGGTGGCGAGGCGTTCATGCAGCGCGGGCAGCGAGATTGTCAGCATCGGTTGCCCGAGGGTGAGCTCGCTCGCGGCGATCAGAACTTCTTTCGGCGTATGCGCACGCCCCTGAACTTCGATGGTCTGAAGGCGAAGGCCGGCATCGGCGCTGGCGGTCACGAACCCGGTCGACAGGCGGTCACGCTCTGCATAGGTAAAAATGCCGGTGGCAAGCAGCCCGGCCATCATCGCGCCGGTGATGACGATCCGCATGCTTGGCCGTCTGGCCGGCCGTGCCATGCCTGTATCGACGGTCCGCTCGGCCGCTCTGCAGGTCCACGGGCCGGTCCGCCCCGATGTCAGTTGCTTTGTCCGCTCCCTTGCCGGAGCGCATGAACGGGATCAATCGTCGCATTGCGCAGTCTCCAGCAGATGATTGACGAGTTCTTCCCCTGACAGGCCGACGAAACGGGCCTGTTCCGGAACAAGCGAGGTGGCGGTCATGCCGGGTACGGTGTTGATCTCCAGCATGACGAGCTGGCCGCGATCCTCGTCCCAGCGGTAATCGGCGCGGATCACGCCGCGGCATCCGAAATGACGATAGGCACGCTCGGCCCAGTCGCAGGCCTGAAGCGTGACTTCCTGTGGAATATCGGCCGGCAGCACATGTTCGGACCCGCCGGGTGCGTATTTCGCGTCGAAATCATAGAAGGTGACCTTCGGCTTGATCTCGGTAACGCAAAGCGCGGTGCCGTCGAGAACCGACACGGTAAGCTCGCGGCCGGGGATATAGGGCTCGGCGATCAGTTCGGTATCGATGTCCCACTGGCTTCGCGCCGGCGGGCTCTTGCTGTCGGCATCAACGATGACGACGCCGACGCTGGAGCCGTCATTGCGTGGCTTGATGACATGCGCACCGGTGAAGTCAGCGGGATAGACATTGCTGTCCTCGACCAGCAGCAGGTTGGCGGGCACGGCGATGCCGACCTCGGCAAGCATGCGCTTGGCACGGACCTTGTCCATGGCGTTTGCCGAGGCGAGAAGGCCGCTATGGGTGTAGGGGATGTTCATGATGTTGAGCAGCCCCTGAATATTGCCATCCTCGCCGATCTGCCCGTGCAGCGCGTTGAACACACGCGCCGGCTTCATCTCTGCCAGAGTGGCGGCAATGTTCCGGTCGACCTCGATCTCGGCGGCATCCCATCCCGCATTGCGCGCTGCCTGACCGCAGAAGCTGGCAGTGACACGGCTGACGCGCGCTTCAGATGTCCAGCCGCCCATCAGCACGGCAACACGATCGCCTGTCATGCGCCGCCTCCTGTGTCTGACTGGTTCTGCGGATCGGCCTGCCCGTCGGCAAGCGCACCCACGCGCCTGATTTCCCAGCGCAGTGCCGGGCCGCCGCGTGCGTTCACGCGGTGCCGCACGGTTTCGCCGAGCGTCTCGATGTCATGTGCCGAGGCGTCGCCGGTATTGATCAGGAAATTGCAGTGCTTTTCCGAGACCTGAGCGCCGCCGACCACAAGACCCCGGCATCCGGCCGCATCGATTTCCTGCCAGGCCTTGCCGCCCGGCGGATTGGCAAAGGTGCTGCCGCCGGTGCGAACGCCCCGCGGCTGTGCATCGCCGCGGCTGGCCACGATTTCCTTCATGCGCGCCTTGATGGCTGCTGTCTCGCCGGGGCGTGCCTGCAGTTCGGCATGGGTGAAGATCCAGTCGGCCGGAGCATCTGTATGGCGATAGGCCATGCCCATTTCCGCCGGGGTGGCGGTTACGGCCCGTCCCTGGCGGTCAAAGCCGTGGGCACGAATGGTGATATCGCAGAATTCACTGCCATAGGCGCCGGCATTCATCCGCAGGCCGCCGCCGACCGTTCCCGGAATGCCGATCAGGAATTCCAGCCCGGCAAGGCCGTTGCGCGCGGCATATCGTGCGACATCGGCGTCGGTGGTGCCGGATCCGGCGGTAACAATTTCACCGTCATGGCTGATGGTGGTCATATGCGCGCCAAGTCTGACGACAACGCCCGGAATACCGCCGTCACGCACCAGCAGGTTTGACCCTGCGCCGACGGGCAGCACCGGAATATCGGCCGGGCAGCTGGCCAGAAAGTTGCCGAGATCGGCAGCATCCGCTGGGCTGAAAATGATATCTGCCGGACCGCCGACACCGAACCATGTGTGGCGCGCCATCGGCACGGCCTCGCCATAGTCGCCGCGAACAGCAGGAAGACGTTTGATCAACGAGCCGGTCATGATCCTGCCTCCCGCAACGCGTCCATCTCTTCAGGAAGACGCGCCGCCCAGCCGGTGATGTCTCCGGCGCCGAGGCACATCACAAGATCGCCTTCGCCGGTGCGCGACATGATCTCGGCGGCAAGCGCCTCTGGCCCCTGCAGGGCAGCCGGACCCCGGTGCCCACGGTCACGCAGTCCATTGACCAGATCATCGCGGCTGACCCCGGGGATCGGCGTCTCGCCGGCGGCATAGACATCGGCGACGAGAACCTCGTCGGCATCGTTGAAACAGCCGCAGAAATCATCAAACAGGTCGGCAAGGCGGCTATAGCGGTGCGGTTGTACGACAGCGACCAGTTTGTTGGTGCCGCACAGCATGCGCCCGGCCTGAAGTGCGGCGCGGATTTCCACCGGATGGTGCCCGTAATCGTCGATCACGGTTACGCCGCCGCTGATCCCTTTGGTCTCGAAGCGCCTGCCGACTCCGCCGAAGCCGTCAAGGGCTGTCATGATGCGGTCAGGAACGACACCCATCTCCAGCGCCACCGCGATCGCGGCAAGGCAGTTCTGGACATTATGCTCGCCAAGCATCGGGAAGCGCACGCTTGGCATCATCTCGTACCCGCCGGCGGTGCGGTCGGACAGCATTACATCAAACAGCATCGCCGCGCCGTCGACACGCAGGTTGACGGCGCGCACATCAGCGTTTGCCGACATACCGTAAGTGATGACCCGGCGATCCTTGATGCCGGCCATCAGGCGCTGCACGGCCGGATGGTCGATGCACAGGGTGGCAAAGCCGTAAAGGGAATGGATGCGACGAAATTCAGGAAAGCCTGTTCCAGCGCATCATAGGTGCCGTGATGGTCGAGATGCTCCGGATCGATATTGGTGACCACGGCGACGGTCGGGTTCAGCTTGGCGAATGAACCGTCGCTCTCGTCGGCCTCGACAACCATCCACTGGCCATGACCAAGCTTGGCGTTGCTTCCCCAGCCGGTGATGATGCCGCCATTGATCACCGTCGGATCGACGCCGGCGCTGTCCAGCAGGGTCGCCACCAGCGAGGTGGTCGTCGTCTTTCCATGTGTGCCGGCAACGGCCACAGACCAGCGAAGCCGCATCAACTCGCCAAGCATTTCGGCGCGGTGCACGATTGGGATGAACCGCTCGCGCGCGGCCATGACTTCGGGATTGTCGGGCTTGATCGCGGTCGAGATCACCACGATCGAGGCATCGGCCACATTCTCGGCGGCCTGGCCGCAGATGACCTTGATGCCCTTGTCGCGAAGGCGGCGCACATTGGCGTTTTCCGAGCTGTCGCTTCCCTGCACCTGATAGCCGAGCTCAAACAGAATTTCGGCGATGCCGCTCATGCCGATGCCGCCGATGCCGGTGAAATGCAGAGTGCCGATGGACAGGGAAGTTCACTCATCGGGCGCTCCTGCTGTCGCTGCTGGTGGCAAGGTCGAGGGCATAGCCGGCAATGGTGTCGGCGGCATCCGCGGCGGCGAGGCTGCGTCCGCCGCGTCCCATCGCGGCAAGTGTCGGCATGTCCGACAGGCATGTTGTGATCCGCGCCGCCAGTGCGGCCGCGTCAAGCTCTGCCTCGGCAAGGCAGATGCCGCCACCGGCAGTTTCCAGCTGGCGCGCATTCGCCGTCTGGTGGTCGTCCATCGCACCGGCAAAGGGGATCAGGATGGCAGGGCGTCCCGATGCGGCCAGTTCGGCGACGCTGGAGGCGCCGGCGCGGCTGATCACAAGGTCGCTTTTGGCGAACCTGTCGGGCATGTCGTCAAAGAATGTGCTGATTTCTGCGTCGATCCCGATCTCGCGATAGCGGGCCTGCAGCATCTCCACCTGTTCGGCGCGGCATTGCTGGGTGACATGCAACCGCGCGCGCAGAGCCGGATCGATCTGTGCCAGCGCATCGGGAACCATGGTTGCGAACACCGCCGCGCCAAGCGATCCGCCGACGATCGTCAGTTCCATGGTTTCGCGATCCCCGCCCGACAGCTCGTCGATCTCGAGGAACGCTGCGCGGACCGGCATGCCGGCAACGAAATGCATGACCTTGTCAGGAAGATTGCGCGTGCCTTTCCAGCTCAGCGCAAGATGGCCGCACCAGCGCGCCAGCAGATGGTTGGCACGCCCGAGATGAGCATTCTGTTCATGCAGCACGGCCGGAATGCCGGTCAGCCGCGCGGCCAGCATCGGCGCAAAGGACGGATAGCCGCCAAACCCGACCATGGCGGTGGGCCGCCGGCGTCGCAGCATGGCAAGCGCCATGACCACACCGGCACCAAGCTGCAGTGCCGCCCGGACCTTGCGGATCAGGCCACGCTGGAAGGGCGATCCCGCCGGCAACACGCTGAAGGATGTTCCCGACAGCAGGCGTGCGCCGCGACGGTCGGTCATCATCATTGTATCGGCACCACGGCGCGCCAGCGCCTCGGCGACGGCAACAGCCGGAAATACGTGGCCGCCGGTGCCGCCTGCGGCAAGCGCGATCAATGGGCGGGAGGGTGCGGTCATGACGACGCCTCCTGCAGATTGCGCCGGCCGGGAAGAACATAGGGCGCGCGCCGCCTCGTCAGGGCGAGGATCAGCCCCATCGTCAGCCCGCTCGCGACAAGCGACGAGCCGCCATAGCTGATCAGCGGCAGGGTCATGCCCTTGGTCGGAATCAGATGCACGGAGGAGGCCATATGGATGGCGGCCTGCACGCCGAACTGAAGCAGCAGGCTGGCGCTGGCGATCAGACAGAACAGGCCTTCATCAGACATTGCCCGAGAAAAGCCGCGAAGAACGATAAAGGCATAAAGCGTCAGCAGCGTCAGACAGGCCAGCGCGCCAAATTCCTCACCGGCAACGGCGAAGATGAAATCCGAATGCGCGTCTGGCAGGTGGTGCTTTACCGTTCCGTCACCGGGGCCGACACCGAACAGGCCGCCATTGGCAAATGAATCGCGGGCCTTCTCGACCTGCCAGGCACCGCCTTCCCAGAACTGGTTGATCCGCTTGTGAACATGGCCAAGGGTGAAATAGGCGACCACCAGCCCCAGCGGTGCCAGCGCGATGATACAGATGACAAGCAGCATTGGCATGCCGGCCAGGAACATCTGGAAACCCCAGGTCAGCACCACCATCAGGGTCATGCCGATATCAGGCTGCAGAACGAGAATGCCGACGATCACTGCCATCAGCGCAGAGGAATAGATCCATCCCGGAAAATCCTGTCCCTCGCGCCACAGGGTCAGAAGCCATGCCGAGACGACGGCAAAGAGTGGCTTGGCGAATTCCGACGGCTGAAGATTGATCCCGGCGATGGTGATCCAGCGGGTAGCACCCTTGATCTCGCTTCCCGCGACAATTGCCAGCACCATCAGGCCGATGATCCCGACAAGCCCGACAAGCGCCAGCGCCCTGATCGGCCTTGGTTCCAGAAGGGATACGGCCAGCATCAGCCCGACGGCCGGCACCAGGAAAATTCCCTGACGCACGCCAAAATGCTGCGATGGCAGGTTGATCAGTGTCGCCACTGCCGGTCCTGCTGCCATCACCAGAAGCGCACCCACAACCATCAGCAGCAGCGCGCTGGCCAGCAGCCAGCGGTCGATGGTCCACCACCACACGCCAACGAGAGAGCGATCAGTACGGTCAAGCATGCGCGCCCCCCTGAACTGCCGTGGTGGCCGCTTCGGCGGTGAGCCTGCGGGCGATGGAGATGAAGGCGTCGCCGCGGGCGACAAAGCTGGCAAACTGGTCGAACGAGGCGGCCGCCGGCGACAGCAGGATGGTGGCGTCACGGCCGTCTGTTCCGGCGGCGGCACTGGCATCGGCAAAGGCGGATGTGGTCGCTGTTTCGAGATCGCCGGACAGGCTGGTCTCGACGATACCATCCAGTTCAGTGGCAAAGGCCTGTGCCGCGCTGCCGATCAGATAGGCATGCGCCACATTTGCTGTTTCCCCGGCTGCCTCGCCGAGCCCGTCTTCCTTGGCCTCGCCGCCGGCGATCCAGTAGATATTGTCAAAGGCGGCAAGCGCCTTGGCGGCGGCCACGCCGTTGGTCGCCTTGGAATCATTTACAAAGGAAATGCCGCCATGAGAGGTGACGGTCTGCAGCCTGTGCGGCAGCCCGGCAAAATTGGTCATGCCGGTGGCGATCTCGTCTTCTGTGAGGCCGAGCGCGACAAGGCATGTGGCAGCTGCCGCGGCATTCTCGGCATTATGTGGTCCGGCAAGCGAGGCAGAACTGGCGATGGTGGCGGGGGCATCGGCCGGATTGATGACCTTCACCTTGCCACCTGCCTTACGGTGGGCGTCGGCAAGCGGGTCCAGATGCGGTCCGGTGCCGATCACGACAAGGCCGTCATTACCGGCAGCATCGAGAATAAGGGCCTTGGCCGCGACATAGCCTTCCATGCCGCCATGCCGTACCAGATGGTCCGGCGTGATGTTCAGCAGCATCGCCACATCAGCGCGAAGGACGGGGTGGTTTCGAGCTGGTAGGAGGACAGCTCCAGCACGATCACCCCGTCCGCTCCGGGGTCGTCCAGATTGCAGGCGGCATCGCCGATATTCCCGCCGACGGTGACGGCGCGTCCGGCAGCACGCAGGCAATGGCCAGTCAGCGCGGTGGTTGTCGATTTGCCGTTGGTTCCGGTGATCGCCACGATCCGCGCCTGAGGTTCGGCGCGCATGGCGATTTCGATCTCGCTGATCGCCTCGACACCTGCCTCGGCGGCGCGTGCGGCAGCGGGATGCGGCTGCGGGTGTGCATGCGGAATGCCGGGGCTGATCACCATCGAAGTCAGCTCGTCCCAGGGCCAGTCCTGCCAGCCGCACAGCTGCGCGCCTTGCGGAACCTCGCCACGCGGCGCGGCATTGTCATCGTACAGCCACAGCGTTGCGCCGGCCGCGGCCAGCGCATGAGCCGCAGCCATGCCGGACAGGCCGAGACCCAGGATCCCGACCTTTGTGCCTGACATGGAATGCGGAACGAGCATGCGTACCTCTAGCGGAGCTTCAGCGACGACAGGCCGGCAAGTGCCAGCACGACGGCGATGATCCAGAAACGGATGACGATGGTGGATTCGGCCCAGCCCTTGCGCTCGAAATGATGATGCAGCGGGGCCATCAGGAAGATACGTTTGCCGGTCAGCTTGAAGGAGGCGACCTGCAGGATTACGGACAGCGTCTCGACAACGAACAGGCCGCCGGTGATGGCGAGCACCAGCTCGTGGCGCGTCGCCACCGACATTGCGCCAAGCGCGCCGCCGAGCGCCAGCGACCCGGTGTCGCCCATGAACACCTTGGCAGGCGGGGCGTTGAACCACAGGAAACCGAGACCGGCCCCGAGAAGCGCGCCGCACATCACCGCGAGGTCACCAGTGCCGGGGACATAGTTGATTTGCAGATATCCGGCGAAATTGAAGTTTCCGGCGAGATAGGCGATCAGCCCGAAACAGCCGGCGACGATCATCACAGGAACAATCGCCAGCCCGTCCAGCCCGTCAGTCAGATTGACCGCATTCGATGCGCCGACAATCACCATCATGGCAAATGGCACATACAGCAGCCCCAGCGAGATCATCGTGTCCTTCAGGAATGGCACGGCAACGCCGTAACGAAGCTGCGGCGGCGACATTTCAATCAGGAAGAGGGTGACGATGAAGGCCACGCCAAGCTGCAGCAGCAGCTTCATCCGTCCTGACATGCCGTGATGCGAGCGACGGCGCAGCTTCATCCAGTCGTCAACCGACCCGACCGCGCCAAAGGCCAGCGCCACTGTCAGAACCGGCCACAGATAGGGGTTCGACAACGGCATCCACAGCAGCGTCGACAGGGCAAAAGCGCCAAGGATCAGCAATCCGCCCATGGTCGGTGTGCCGATTTTTGTCACAAGATGCGACTCCGGACCGTTGGCCCGGATCGGCTGGCCCTCCGCCTGGTGGCTCTTCAGCCAGCGGATCATCGCCGGGCCGAACATCAGGCTGATGATCAGCGCCGTGATGGTGGCCCCGCCGGTGCGGAAGGTGATGTAGCGGAACAGGTTGAAGAACTGGTATTCGCCGGCAAGTGGTGTCAGCAGATCAGGCAGCATCGTGGGCCTCCCCCGTGTTTGGGGCGTCGCCGTCGCGCAGCGCCTCGATAAGGGTGGCGGCAACCCGCCACGCGCCGGACCCGTTCGATCCCTTGATGAAAACGATGTCACCGTCGCAAAGTTGTGCCCGCAGACGGTCTGTCGCCGCCTTGGCATCGGCTGCCGGCTCGTGGATCGCGGCGCAGGGCAGGTCTGCTGCCATACGGGACATTTCAGCGCCGATGGTGATCACCACGCGGGGCCGAAGGGACATGATACCGGGGGCAAGGCCGGTATGCGCTTTGGCGCTGCCGTCGCCGAGTTCCAGCATTTCGGACAGCACCATGATCTGTGGTGGATTGGCCGCAAGGCTGGCAAAGGCGGCCTTCATCGAGGCCGGACCGGCGTTGTAGCTGTCATCGATGAGGGTGATGGCCTTGCCGTCAAATGTCCCGCTGGAAACCGCGCCGCGCCCCGGAAGGTTGGCAAAGGAGGCGAGCCGCCCTGCCGCGGCGGCAACCTCATGACCGAGGCTCTCGCAAACCGCCAGCATCGCCATGGCGTTTGTCGCCCAATGGATGCCATGCATGCCGAGGTCAAAACTCAGGCTGGTGCCCTGAATCTGTGCAGTCACCCTCATGCCGTCGATCTGCCGCTCGGCGCTGACAAGGCGGAAATCCGCGTTCTCTGCTGTGCCGAAGCTGATGATTCTGGCGGCACCGGCGTCATGCGCACGCGCTGCAAGCCGGTCAAAATAGGCATCGTTGCGGTTCAGGATGGCGATGCCTCCCTCGCGAAGCCCGTCAAAGATCTCGGCTTTTGCATCCGCGATATCGTCAAGGCTGTCAAAGAAGCCGGCATGGCTGTCTGCAATGCGGGTGATCACCGCGATATCAGGCTGCGCAATCTGGCTGAGGGCGCTGATCTCGCCTGGGGCGTTCATGCCGATTTCCTGAATGGCGTCGATAGGTGTTTCCGGTAGCGCGGCAAGCGTCAGCGGCACACCAAGATGATTGTTGAAGCTGGCACGGCTCGCATGGCAGCCGCCGGGCTGCAACAGATGTGCAAGCATCTCCTTGCTTCCGGTCTTGCCGACCGAACCGGTGATCGCGGCAAGCCGGCCGCCGGCCGCGATATGGGCCTTTCGGCCGCCCGCACCGAGATTGGTAAGAGCCTGCTGGACGTCATCGACGACAAGCATAGGGCAAAGCTGCATCATTGGCCGGGCGTGACACGAGGGCCGCCGCTGCGCCGCGATCGGCGGCAGCGGAGATAAAGTCATGGCCATCGGCCTGGGCGCCGGGAAGGGCGACAAACAGGCTGCCTTCCGCACAGCGGCGGCTGTCGATCTCGATTGACGTCACATCGCCCGTCACAGCATGCCCGGCCCAGCTGCCGCCAGTTCGGGATGCGAGTGTTTCGGCGTCGATCCGCATTGAGGTGGCGCTCATGTCTGCTCGCCCCCTTCTGTCAGCCGCTGGATGGCGTTCCGCGCCACGCTGGAATCGCTGAATGGCAGCGTTTCGTCACCAACAAGCTGGAAAGCCTCGTGACCTTTGCCGGCAATCAGCAAGACATCGCCCGTTTCCAGCTCGTCCAGCGCTGTGTTGATGGCTGTGCCACGATCGGCGATTTCAATGGCGTTCGGACAGGCAGCCATGATCTGGCTGCGGATCGCACCGGCATCCTCGGAACGGGGATTGTCATCGGTGACATAGGCAATGTCGGCATGGTCATGCGCGACCTTGCCCATCATCGGGCGTTTGCCTGAATCACGGTCGCCGCCGGCTCCGAACAGAACGGCAAGACGCCCTCTTGCTTCGGGGCGCAGTGCGCGCAAAGCGGCTTCCAGCGCGTCCGGCGTATGCGCGTAATCGACGATTACACGCGCGCCGCCGGGGTGTCCGGTGACAAGCTGCATCCGTCCTTCCGCACCGGTGACATAGGGAAGGGCCGACAGGGAATCATGGATCGGCAGGCCGCTGGCATAGGCCATGACTGCCGCGGTGACGGCATTGACCGCCTGGAACGCGCCAGCAAGCGCCACGGGAATACGGTAGGTTTGCTCCTTGTGTTCAACCGTGATCTCGAGGCCGAAATCCATGGGCGAGATGTCGGCAATGCGGAAATCGGCCGCCTCGTCCTGGCCCAAGGTGATGACGACGTGCTGGCGCGGATCGGCCTTGCGCATGGCAGCAGCCAGTTTCGCGCCATATTCATCATCAATGTTGATCACGGCAGCGCCGCCGGCAAGCAACAGGTCGGTGAACAGTCTCGACTTGGCAGCAAAATAGCTGTCCATATCCGCGTGATGGTCGAGATGGTCACGGCTGAGATTGGTGAAGGCGGCAATATGGATGTTGAGCCCGTCAAGACGGTGCTGGGCAAGGCCGTGGCTGCTTGCCTCGATCGCCAGATGCGTCACGCCGGCCCCGGTTAGTGGCTGCAGCGCGCTGTGAAGGCTGACAGCGTCGGGTGTGGTCAGCGGCGGCAGGCCGTGCATGCTGCCCTGCATCTTGCGCGGGTCGTCGCATTGCAGGCCAAGCGTGCCGATCGATGCGGCGTCCCAGGTGACGCGCGACCAGATCTGGCGCAGGAATTCGACTGTCGAGGTCTTGCCGTTGGTGCCGGTGACAGCAGCAATCATGCCGGGCTGGCGACGCCAGAACCGGGCCGCTGCATATGCCAGCTCAAGACGTGGCGCGCTGCATGTCAGGATTGGCACGCCGCCTTTGGCAAGTTTGGCCATGGATGAGTCGAGTTCGCGCTCGTCGGTCAGGATGGCGACGGCGCCTGCCTCGACCGCGGCGGTTGCATATGTACGGCCGTCACCGCTGCTGCCTTTGAGGGCGACGAACAGGTGCCCCGGTGCAACGGCACGGGAATCGCTGCTGATGCCGGTCACGTTTATCGTGCCGATGCTGCCTGCATCGGAATGGGCGGCGACGGAATGGGCGGCGACTGGGCCGGGTACAAGATCAATAAGATGCAAGAGCTTTCTCCTCTTTGCCGATCTTGAAGTCCAGTCTCAGTTTCTGGCGAATTTCCGGCGAATTCTCGTCAACAGGAAGAATTCCGAGAAGTGGTGCCGAATGTTCGATGATGCGTTTTGCTGCTGGTGCGGCCACCCATCCGCCGGTGGCATAGCCATAAGAATGTTTCTGGCCTTTCGGTTCGTCGACCATCACCACGAGAACATATCGCGGGTCATGAACCGGGAAGGTGGCAGCAAAGCTGGCGATGTTCTTGTCTTTGAAATAGCCGCCGTCAGGTTTGATTTTTTCCGAGGTGCCGGTCTTCCCGCCAACCATGTAACCCTTGGCTTCGGCAAAGTTGCCGGTACCGTCGGGGTGCGAGACTACAAGCCGCATCATCGAGCGCACGGCCTTGGTCGTTTCTTCAGAGAAGAGCCGCTCGCTCATCGGTGCAGGTGCGCCGCCACGATACATCAAGGTCGGCCCGACCATGGCACCGGATCCGCTAGCCGCGGCGACCGACGAGGCGAGGTGAAGCGGAGACACCGAAATGCCGTGGCCATAGGACACTGTCGCGATCGATGTGGACCGCCAGGTGCCGGGCACCTGAGGACGTGCCGTCTCGGGAATTTCCAGCGAGACCTTTTCGAACAGACCCAGCTGGCGGAGATAAAATTGCTGCCTCTCGGCGCCGATATCGGCTGCCATCCGGGCGGATCCGATGTTGGATGACAGAACGAGTATCTCCGGCACGCTGAGATCGCGGTCATACATATGGTAGTCCCAGATCGAGAAGCGGCCGAAGCGCAGCGGTTTGGAGACTTCATAATAGGAGCTGGTTGTGGACGCGCCGGATTCCAGCGCGATTGCCGTATTCAGCACCTTGAAAGTCGACCCCATCTCGTACAGGCCGAGGGTGGCCCGGTTGAAGCGCGCATTATCCTCGATCGCGGCGAAATGGTTCGGGTTGTAGTCGGGCAGCGAGACCATGGCGACGACCTCGCCGCTGTGGATGTCGAGCATCACGCCGGCCCCGCCGATGGCCTCGAACACTTCCATCTGGCGCGCGATCTCGCGGGCGACGACAGCCTGCACGCCTGCATCGATCGACAGCGTGATGTTCTCGCCGGTGGACAGACGTGCATCAAGCGATTTTTCCAGCCCTGCCAGACCTTTATTGTCCATGTCGACCTGGCCGAGTATGTGCGCGGCCAGCTTGCCGCTGGGGTAGCTGCGAAGGGTGCTCTTGCGGAAATAGACGCCTGGAATGCCAAGGCCCAGAATTTCGGCATGGCGTGCCGGTGTCAGCTTGCGGTCGAGCTCGACATAGCGGGTCTTCTTCGTCAGCAACCGCACCAAATCTGCTTCGTCATGGCGCGGCAACAGCGGTGCCAGCAGGCTGGCCGCCTCGCGCGGGTCCATGATTTCCTTGGGGTCGGCATGCAGCACGGTGATCGGCAGGTTGGTGGCAAGAAGCCGCCCCTTGCGATCCAGAATCTGGCCACGTTCCGCCGCCGGCAGCTGGATCATCGCGGCGGTGCGGGCGTTGGCCTCTTGCGTGGCCAGCAACAATACGCGCCCGGCAATGACCGAGAACACCGCCACAACCAGAACAGCCGACAACATCAGCCGCACCTCGGCAATCCGCCGCGAGCGCGCCGGATCCGGCCGCGATGGCAGAACCAGCGCGCGAAGTCTGTTGCTGATGTTGGCGGAAAGGCTCATTGGCGCGCCACCTCCGCCGAATCTGCGGAAATACGTGTCATCTCATCAGCCGGACCCTCGTCCTCGGCGGGAAGAAGCGTGATCACGCCGACATCGGCGATCCGGTCCTTGAAATCAGGAAGAATGCGCATCGGAATGGCCTCGATGGGAAGAATGCGATCCGTGTCGATCGGCTTCATCTCCAGCATGCGGTCGGACAGCTCCAGAACCCGCTCGGGGCGTGACAGATAGGCCCATTCGGCCTCGAGAACGGCAATCTCGCGTTCGGTGTCGCGGATTTCACGCTCCAGCTGCAGCAGCGAGGCCTCGCGGGCGTCGATACCGATCTTCACCTGATAGAGCGTGGTGCCGAGGACGGCTGTCAGAATGGTGCCAAGAAGGATCAGGCGCATCACGACCTCCGCTGCGGTTTTGTAGAGAGGGCACAACCGGCGCCTCGGTGCGGCGTGCCACACGAAGCTTGGCGGAACGCGCGCGCGCATTTGTTTCAGCCTCAGCCTTGGAAGGGGCGACAGGCTTTCGCGAGACCAGCTCGAATGTCGGGGGTGGTCCTTCGGTGACCGGCATATGGCGGGATGGCCGCGCCGCGCCACCGCTGCGCTCGGTCAGGAAGCGTTTGACGATGCGGTCTTCAAGAGAATGGAAAGACACAACGGCAAGAATGCCGCCGGGCTTCAGCATGGCTTCCGCCGCAGCGAGCCCGTCTTCGACTTCGCCAAGCTCGCGGTTGATATAGATGCGCAGTGCCTGAAAGCTGCGGGTGGCCGGATCGATCTGGCCGGGGCGGCGTGCCGGCATCACCGCATGAATGATGGCTGCCAACTCGCCGGTGGTGGTGATCGGGCTGGTTTCGCGGGCGCGCACAATGGCACGGGCAATCCGGCGCGAGGCGCGCTCCTCGCCATATTCCCACAGAATTCCGGCAAGCTCGCGCTCGTCAAGGCTCATCACGATGTCGGCGGCCGTGTCGCCGCTCTTCGACATGCGCATGTCGAGCGGTCCATCAAAGCGGAAGGAAAAGCCGCGCTCCGGCTGGTCGATCTGGGTGGAGCAGACGCCAAGATCAAAGGCGATTCCGTCGAGACCGGCGTCTGGCCCGGCAAGCGACTGCATTTCGGAAAACACACCCTCATGCAGGGTCAGCCGGCCTTTATATGTGTCGGCAAGATCGGCGCCACGGGCAATGGCGTCAGGATCGCGGTCGATGGCGATCACCGCGCAGGCGGCGGCTTCGAGGATGGCTGTGGTGTAGCCGCCATTTCCGAAGGTGGCGTCGAGATAGGTGCCGCCGTCGGTCGGGGCCAGTGCGGTGACGACTTCGCGCAGCAGCACCGGCGTATGCAGAGCCTGATGCTGGAGGTGCGCCGTCATCAGCTCCTCCTGTCAGTGTCGCCTGGCGGGCGGTGTGCGCCGCCAAGCCTCAGGCTCGGCAAGCCGTCTGTCTTGGCGCGGCTGCGCGCGGCGGTTTCGCGCTCGCGATAACGAGAGGGGAGCCAGATCTGGAAGGAACGGCCAATGCCGGCGAACAGCGCCATGTCGTCGAGCTCGGCAAAATCGATGAAATCGCCGGACAGCATCATCCGGCCTTCGCCATCCAGCTTCATTTCCTGCGCGCTCGACAGCATGGTCTGCAATGTGGCGACCTCGGCCGACAGGCTGTCCATGGACTCGATCGCATCGACGATCTGGCCGATGCGCTCGGGTCCGCAGCCCTTCAAGGCAGGGTTCGGTCAGCGACTTGAACAGATAGAGCGGGTCGCGGCGGCGCTCCAGCACCGCGCGGAAGGGCGCCGGCACGGACAGCCGACCCTTCTTGTCGATGCGGTTCTCGAATGTGGACAGAAACAGATCCACGCGCCGAATTCCTTTTAATGCCTATGTGAAACCCTTGCGAGGCTTCGGTGAGGAATGCCTGGCCAAGGCTTGGTTTTGGCCGGTTGCGCGCCCACCACAGGTGGCAACCATCCCAAATTGCCTGATCTGGGATTATTTGGGATATCATGGGAAATATTGGCCGTCAATGGGTTCAGACTGAATTTTCATGGGAATTGTTCAATGTTTCCAATATGTTAAATGAATTTGAGAGCTGCGCGCCATAACACTCTGAAAAAACATTAAAAATGCCTTTTCGTTCTGTTTTTGTTCATATTTATGTCAATGGATTGTGATGTGAAGGGGTGATGGCGGCATCGCGGCCGCGCACTGGCTTTCACGGCGCGTGGACGGCAGGCTTGGTGCATCCAGTTCAGCTTTTCGGAATCTATGGTGCTGCGCGGCTATGACAAAGGCAGCTGGCGCAGGGCAGGGCAGCATTAGGGGATTGGCTGTCAGATGGCCTGTAAGCCGGGTTCTGTCCCGGTTTCCCGGTGACGACTATTCATCTAGCGCGGCCGTTGCCGGCAACGTCGAGCAACCTACCCGGACATCGGTGCAGGATCGCACCTGTCGCGCGAGGCGACGCGTGTCCCTACATGGTCTTGCTCCGGATGGGGTTTACCATGCCCGTCCCGTTGCCAGGCCGGCGGTGCGCTCTTACCGCACCTTTTCACCCTTGCCGGAAATCCGTTGCCGGGGCCGGCGGTCTGTTTTCTGTGGCACTTTCCCTGGGGTCGCCCCCGCCGGGCGTTACCCGGCATCCTGATCCTGTGGAGCCCGGACTTTCCTCTCCCCGCACCGCAAGGGTTCGGGCAGCAGCCGTCCGGCCATCTGACAGCGGCCGGAGAATAGGCAGCGCAAGTCAGGCCGGTCAAGCAGGCCGGTCAAGCATCCTTGGTTGTAGCCACCCCAGTGGAATCATCAATCAGATAGTTTTTGATAGTTTAAACTATAAAAATACTATATAAAAACTATATGGACTCGCAAAAGAAAGTGCTGTGTGTATTCACCGGGCATGGCCCGGAAGATATCCGCATGCTCGGCGGCACGGCGAAATGGCGGCTCAACACCGACCTGCTGCTGGAAAGCTGCCATTATGTTGTCTGTGTCTTCAATGGCGCGGCGCAACTTCCTTTTGCCCATGGCAACCCGCCGGCGCGCGACAACGCCGCCTTCCTGATCGGCCGTATCGCCGGGGTGGAACCGGTGCAGGAGGGTGACCCGCTGTTCTATTTCGGCGACCAGTGGGAAGTGCCAAACCGCAAGCTGGTGCGAATGTCCGATGTCTGCCTGATCGACATTCCCGCATTCATGCCGTCCTGGCGCAATCCGACGATCTATCTTGCCGAGGATGAGGTTCTGGAAAAGCTCGGCATCGGCGGGTTTGACGAGCTGGATTTCACACCACTCTCTCCAGCCTCGGCGCAGGAAAGATCGGCCTATGCCGCCGAACTGGTGCGTGCCGGAAGCGCCATGGGCGATGCCGCACCGGCGCGGGACGAGCTTGCCGCCCTGTTCCAGTCCGTGACTGGTCGGAATTGGCCCCGGCATCAGCATCGACGAGGCAAAGGCTGGGCTTGCCGCGCGCTTCGGCGTGGCGACCGACAAGATCGACATCACGATCAGGTGGTGAGGGCGTTCTAACCCCGGTCTGATTCCAGCGCTTCGGCCTTTTCCGCGGCTTCCAGCCAGCGGAGTTCCTTGTCATCCTTCTCGTCGCGCGCGGCGGCAAGCCGGTCGGCGGCGGCGTTGAACCTGTCAGGGTTCTTCGCAAACAGCTCGGGATCGGCAAGCCGCGCTTCCAGCGTTGCGATCTCCTCCTCCAGCGCCTCGATCTCGCCCGGCAGGGTGTCCAGCGCGTGCTGGTCCTTGAAGCTCAGCTTGGCGGTGCGGTTGCCGGCCTGTTTGTGAGGCGGTTTGGCCGCGGCCTTGCTGCCGGTTTTGCCACCTGATTTCCTGCCATCCTCCTTCGCGGCGCGGCGCGCTTCGGCGGCGGTGCGGCGTCCCAGATAGTCGGAGAATCCGCCGGCATGAGCGCTGACCTTGCCCTCGCCCTCGAAAGCGAGGATGGCGGTCACGGTCCGGTCGAGGAAATCACGGTCATGGCTGACAATCAGGACGGTGCCGTCATATTCGGCGATCACTTCCTGCAGCAGGTCGAGCGTTTCCATGTCCAGATCGTTGGTCGGCTCGTCCAGCACCAGAAAATTATGTGTTTCGGCAAACAGCTTTGCCAGCAGCAGCCGGTTCTGCTCGCCGCCGGACAGGGTGGCGACCTTTTGCGTCATCTTGTGGTCGTCGAACAGGAAGTCGCGCAGATAGGCGGTGACATGCCGCGTGGTGCCGGCGACCTCGATCATGTCGCTGCTGCCGTCGGTCAGCACGGTCCAGGGCGATGAATTGCGGTCGAGGGCGCTGCGCTGCTGGTCGAAATAGGCAGGCAGCAGGCCGAAACCCTGGCGCACCCGGCCGCCATCGGGGTCCGACAGCCCCAGCAGCACCTTGACCAGCGTCGATTTGCCGATGCCGTTTGGCCCGACAATGCCGATCCGGTCGCTTCGCCGTACCAGCATGTTGAAATGGTTCAGCAGCTGGCGGCGCGCTGCCTCGTCGCCGTCGTCACTGTTCGGGCGCGGCGGCATCGGTACCGAAACCGACAGGTCGATGGCTTCCAGCACAAGCTGGCCGCCGCCTTCGGCCGGGCCGGTTTCCATCTTCATGGTGCGCTGGGTGATGCCGCCGGTGCTGGCACGCTCAAGGCGCAGCGCCTCGAGCTCGCGAAGGCGGCCCTGGTTGCGCTTGCGGCGGGCGGATATGCCCTCGCGCGACCATCGGGTCTCGGCCGCGATCTTGCGGTCCATCTTGTGCAGGACGACGGCTTCGTCGGCGAGAATGCCCTCCGACCAGTCGTCGAACTGGTCCGAAATCCCTCACGGCGGCGCAGCTTGCCGTTGTGCAGCCAGACGATGCCGGTGCCCAGATTGCGCAGGAATGCACGGTCGTGGCTGACCACGAGCAGGGCACCGCGATGCTGGCGCAGCATCTCTTCCATCCATTCGATGGTCGGCATGTCCATATGGTTGGTCGGCTCGTCGAGAAGCAGGACATCGGGTTCGGTATAGAGCGCGCGGGCAAGCGACACGCGGCGCGCCTCGCCACCAGACAGGCCGTCACTCATCCGGTTGGGGTCGAGGCCTAGACGCTGCAGGAACTCCTCGGCCTTGTGGACCGGCACCGGCCGTCCCAGCCAGTCGGCATCATGTCCGGCGACAACCACGCTTCGCAGCGTCATGCCGGTCGGCAGCTGCGGCGCCTGCGGCAGATAGGCAACGCTGGAGCCGGGCGCCATCCACAGGCTGCCTTCATCCATGTCGGCGCGACCGGCCATCAGCTTCATAAGACTGGATTTGCCGGCACCGTTGCGACCGACAAGCGCCAGCCTGTCACCGGCATGCAGTGTCAGGTCGGCGTTGCGGAGCAGCCAGCGGTCGCCAAGATTGATACCGGCAGAAGCAATGGTCAGGAGCGGCGTCGGCATCCTATCCCGCGCCTCCGGTCGGCGCGCCGCCGAATCCGCGCGAGCGCATCATCGAATCATAGGCGGCGTTGATCCGCGCCAGCCTGTCATTCGCGGCGGCGACAAATTCCTCTGGCATGCCGTCGGCGACCAGCTTGTCGGGGTGATGGTCGCGAACAAGCGTTTTCCAGTGGGTCCTGAGCTCGTCATCCGGAATAGCCGGATCGACGCCAAGCACGTCCCACGGGCGCGGCCCTCATCGCCATGGAGCGCAAGCCACCTGTGGAAATCTTCCTCGGTAAATCCGAATATTTCGCTCACCCGGGCCAGATATTCGATTTCCGGCGCGGTCAGGCTGCCGTCGGATCCGGCGATATGGAACAGCAGGTCGAGAAGCTGCTCAAGCACCGGCGCGCGGGGGCTGAACATCCGTGCCACCTGCGTTGCATAGCCCTCGTAGCCTTCTTTTGTCTGACGCGCGAGATCCCAGAACCGGCCGACTTGCGGTACCTCGGATGGCGGGATATGCACGCGCTCGCGAAAGGCGCTGATCTCGTCGCGCGTGACCATGCCGTCGGCCTTGGCCATTTTCGCCGACAGCGCAATTACGGCAACGGTGAAGGCGACGCCGCGGCTGGCATCCTTTTCTGTATTGGCGGTCAGGGCCGGGGTCACGAATCCGCGTTCGACGGCAATCCCGGCGGCAGCGCCGAGAAGCCCGCCGATCGGACCGCCGATGGCGGCGCCGGCCGCCCCGCCGATGATCATGCCCCAAATACTCATGCGCCTATCTAGCGGTTGGCAACAGGTGCTGGCAAGCGTCGCTGCGATCAATTGCCACTGGAATGGTGCCTGAACTCGGTCTAGGGTCGCCCCATTATGGATGAAAGCTATGCCATCACTGTCTCGCTGGACCTGACCGGTCTGAAATGCCCGTTACCCGTTCTCAAGGCACGCAGGCAGATCGGCCAGATGACGGGCGGCGTTCTCGAAGTGCTTGCCGACGATCCGGCGGCGCCCCTGGATTTCGAGCATTTCTGCGACACGGCAGGCCACAGGCTGGTCCGCAATGATGCCGAGGGCGGCATCTTCACCTTCCATATCGAGGTGGCGGCCTAGCGCAGGCAGTTCAGATGGAAGGCAAGCGCCTGCGGGCCTTCTGGCGGGCCATTGTAGATCCCGAGTTCGGCACATTTGATGAAAATCCCGGGGCAGGAAGACCGCCGCGGGCACGCGAGATCACACGCGCGCTCAACAGCCGTGCGCCGGTGCTGACCTCGCGTTCGAGTTCCGCTTCCAGCCAGGTAGTCAGCCTGTTGATGCGGTGCTGGCCGGTGATCCCGGCGGCATCGGCAAGCTCGGCATAGGTGACAAGTCGCTCGGCAGCTGCCGCTGCGGACAACGCCATGGCGGCGCGCTGCTGCCATCCGTCATCATTCTGCTGCTCGGTGCCTGTCATGATCCTGCGTTCCTGAATGCGACCCGTGATTGTGACCTGTGATTGCGACTGGAGAGCAAACTCCCTATTGTCGCGGCCATGGTGTATCTCCGCTCGCTGATTTTCAACATTCTCTTCTACGGCACAACCGTGGTCATGGCGTTTCTCGTGCTGCCGGCCCTGTTGCTGCCGGCTGCCGTCATTCGTGCCGCCGCGCGGTTGTGGGGCTGGATCACAGTGCAGGCTCTGCGCGTTGCCGGTGGCACGCACCGGCTGTCAGGCGACCCTCATGCCGGCAGTCAGGTGATCTACGCAGCCAAACATCAGTCCGCCTGGGAAACAGTGGTGCTGGCGTTGCTTCTCCACACGCCTGTCTTTGTGTTGAAACGCGAATTGCTGCGGCTGCCGCTTCTTGGCTGGTATTTCAGCAAGGCCGGCTGCATTGCCGTCGACCGGTCGGCGGGCATGCGTGCGCTTCGCAAACTTCGCGATGATGCTGTCGCTGCTGCTGCGGGCGGGCGGTCGATCCTGATCTTTCCGCAGGGAACCCGGGTGGCCCCGGGCGTGGAGCATCGTTACGAAATTGGCGTCTTTGCGCTCTATGAGGCGACCGGTCTGCCGGTGGTGCCGGTCGCACTGAATTCGGGGCATGTCTGGGGCAGGAACAGCTGGCTGAAACGTCCCGACCGCATCGATGTGGAATTCCTTGCGCCGATCGAGCCCGGCCTGTCGCGCCGCGACTTTATGGAGCGGCTCGAGACAGCCATCGAGACTAGAATGGCAGAGTTGGACGCCCCATATCTCCTTAACAAGCCAGCCGGTTGAGGAGAGCGTCATGGATGGATCACAGGGTCGCCCGGAAGGGCAGAAGAACGTCCTTGGCGGCGCGCTGCAGAGCTGTTCGCACGATCCAATGACCGGGTTTTTCCGCGACGGGTGCTGCCATACCGGCCCACATGATCAGGGCCTGCATACCGTTTGCGCGATCATGACAGACGGTTTTCTCGAATTCAGCAAGAGCGTCGGCAACGACCTGTCGACACCGATGCCGCAGTTCGGCTTCCCCGGGCTGAAGGATGGCGACCAGTGGTGCCTGTGCGCCGGTCGCTGGGAACAGGCCCGCGAGGCCGGCCATGCGCCGAAGGTCCGGCTTCAGTCGACCAACAGCGTGACCCTTGCTGTCTGCAAGCTCGAGGATCTGAAGGCGCACGCCATCGACCTGCAGTAACGGCCTGTGATAGGCTGATACACCAGAAGGAGGCCGGCATGCTTGCACTAGACCAGAAAGTCACATTGTCCTGCACCGATACCGGAAACGACGCCTCCGGCACGATTGTCCGGATCGTCGGCAACCGTGTCGATGTAATGCTGGATGGCGGCGGCAATCTTCTGGTGTCGCTGAATATGCAGAAGCCGGGGCTGTATGTCGGCTCGCAGTCGGGGCTGGAATTCGTGATGCGGACTGGCTGATGACTGATGATTCAATGACGGATGAGCGGATGACCGGCAGCAAGGAGATGCAAGGCGCCGACGCTGTCGACACGGTCTCGGAAAGCCGTTATCCGGCAGATATGTCGGTCTGGGTCATCTGGGGCGTGATCATGATTCTGGCCATCGCCGTGCTGCCCTTTGCCGTGCGCAGTCAGGATGTGGTCCGTGCCATCGCCCATATGTGCGGCTTTGATTTCGGATAATTCTTATCGAGACAGCGGTGGTCAGCGTCCCGGTTTTGGCGGCAACGCCGCGCAGAACATGATGGCCATATCGACATAGCGTCGCAAATCCTCGTCCTCGGAAATCCCGTCCGGATGGATCATTGCCCAGCCTTTCATCACCTTCCCGGTAAAATCCATCGGTCCGACACAGGGCTGGTCGCATATGGCATCCCATCCGTCTGTTCCAATGCGGATCACAAGCCTGTCATCCCACACGGCAAGGCACATATGGCCATTCATCATAAAGCCATAACCGCCAAACATGCGGGTAACTTCCATCTCGAGCATGCCTGCCATGATGTCGTCCAGCCTTGCCGCCAGACCCGGGTCGTACATGATGTGTCGTCCTGTGGCTTACTTTCCGTGTGCCTCGCCGCAGAGAATGGCATGTGCCCAGCCGGCCGGGCAAATCACATTACCGCGTTCGGACCCTCCCTGCGCTGTTTTGCAACGCTTCCACGGCCCGTGTTCATCTTGCTCTTGTCAGGGTTCGCGTTCTACATTGACATGTGATGCGACTACGCCCCGGCAGGGTGCGTTTTTTCGGTGAAAGGAAGATGCCGGTGATCATTCTCGACGGTGGACTGGGGCGGCAGCTTTCAGAGAACGGGGCGCCCTTCCGGCAGCCGGAATGGTCGGCACTTGCGCTGATGGAAGCGCCTCATACTGTTCGCGAGGTGCATGACCAGTTTATTGCTGCTGGCGCGGATATCATTACCACGAACACCTATGCCATCGTTCCCTTCCATATTGGTGAAGACCGGTATGAGGATCAGGGAGCCGCGTTGCTGGAACTTGCGGCTAAACTGGCGCGCGACGCCGCCGACTCGGTGCCTCGGGAAGTCCAGGTGGCGGCAAGTATTCCGCCGATGTTCGGAAGTTACCTGCCCGAACAGTTCGAAGTGCAGGGTGCACGCCGGATGATGCTTCAGTTCCGGCGATACCTGGCGCCGGTTGCCGATATCTTTATCGGCGAGACCCTTGGGTCCGTCACCGAGGCGACCACCTATCTCGACGTCTTTGCCGATTGTGCCGCCGATCTCTGGCTGTCCGTCACCCTCGAGGATCGTGACCCGGTTGATGGTGCGCCGCGCCTGCGGTCCGGCGAGCCGCTGTCCGAATTGCTGCTGTCGATTGAGGGCATGCGGTTCGACGCTCTGCTTTTTAACTGCAGCCAGCCCGAAGTGATGAATGATGCGGTGTGCATCTCCCGGGCCGAGCTTGAAGCCTTTACCGCCCAGCATGGTGCTGCACGGCCGATGATCGGTGCCTATGCGAATGCCTTTCCGCTGATAGACGAGGAATATGAAGCCTCGAATGCCAGCGTGCACCAGCTTCGCAAGGACATCACGCCTGAGGCTTATTTGCGTTATGCCGAGCAATGGGCCGAGAGCGGCGCTGATATCATTGGGGGTTGTTGTGGAATCACGCCAGTCCATATCGAACTTCTGGCCAACAGCCTGAAAAAGGCACCGATTACCATGCCGGATTACGCCTGACGGCCCAAAGGGCTTGCATTGCCATGAGCGAACGCTTCCTGTGCCATCCGTCTGTCCGCCACGTCGCCTCCTGTCTGGAAGCGGCCGGGCATCCTCACCCGGTTATCGCGCTTGACGATACCGCGCGTAGCGCGGAGGAGGCAGCGGCCGCGCTTGGTGTTGAGACGGGCGCCATCGTCAAGACGCTGGTCTTCACAGCCGGCGATCCTGAAACCCCCGTCATTGCGCTCGTTGCCGGTGACCGGCAGTGCGACGTAAAGGCGCTCGCCGCCTGTGTCGGTGGCACCGGCAAGTGCAAGCGTCCGGACGCCGACCGGGTGAAGGCGGCGACCGGATATGCCATCGGCGGTGTCTCGCCAATCGGGTTGCCGGCCGAATTGCCGGTTTTTATAGATGCCTCGCTGTTCAGGTTCCCGGTGGTGTGGGCCGCTGCAGGCCACCCGCACTGTGTGTTCCAGGCTGCGCCGGCAGATCTTGAGACCCTGGCTTCGGCTGCCGTCGCGGACGGTATCTCCATCACCGCCTGACCCCGCTTGAATGCATCCCGTCAGCGCCTATCTCTGGAAGGCGACGGCAACAGGGGGCGGCGGAAACCGGTCTGGACGCGGACCGAACAGGCGAGGGTGAAAATGAAACACGCAACTGATTACCTCGAAGCGGCGAACGCGGTTGTCCCGCGGATCACGCCGGAACAGGGCATTGAAATTCACAAGGCTGGCGGCGCTGTATTTGTCGATGTGCGCGACAGTGGCGACATCGCCAAGACCGGCACCATTGCCGGTGCGCTGCGCATCCCCCGCGGCTTCATCGAATTTGCTGCAGATGACGCACATCCCCTTCACACCGCGGCGATGGACAAGGACAAGGACATCGTCCTTGTATGCGCGGCAGGTGGCATGGCGGCGCTGACCGGCAAGACGCTGAGCGAGATGGGTTACGGCAAAGTTCACAATGTCGGCGGTATTGGTGACTGGATCAACGCTGGCGGAGAGACGGAATCATGAGCAACCATCTGAAAACCAGAGCCCGGGCTGCCGACAGCCGCGCGCCGCTAATCCTTGTTTTGGGCCTTGCCGCAGTGATTGCGCTCGGCATCGCGATGGTTCCCTTTGCCGTAAAGGCAGCAGGAAGCGATTCCGGCAGTTCTGGCAGCTCTGGCGGTTCCGGATACACGGTGGCCGTCGCATCCAAGGAGATGCGCAAGGCGACGGTGATGATCAATAAAGAGGATTACACCGGCGCGCTGACCTTTCTCGAGGCCGAGATTGCGAAGAACCCGGACAATGCCGATGCGTGGAACCTGACGGGCTATGCGTCGCGCAAGATGGGCGACTATGCCGCCTCCGAGACGGCTTATGACAAAGCCCTTGCCATCGACCCCAAGCACAAGGGCGCGCTTGAATACAAGGGCGAGCTGTATCTGACGCTTGGCAATCTTGAAGGCGCCGAAGACATGTTCGCCCGTCTCACCAAGGTCTGTTTCCTCAGTTGCAAGGAAAAGAAACAGCTCGCGGCGGCGATCAGGACTTACAAGAAGGCAAATTAACGCCTGACAAGATCGCGATGCAAAAAGCGATATGAAGCGAGGCGATATGAAAAAGGGAGGCCGCAGGGCCTCCTTTCCGTTTGTTGGATATGACAAGTGCCTTTTGCGGCGTCAGGCGTTCCTGACGAGGCTGCTCTTCAGTCCGCCCGTCGCTTCTGCACCGTCAAAACCATACACACTAGACATCAGATCACCTCCTTTGCGTTGTTGAAAACAATACTGAGACGATAGGGGTGGCGTGCATCAATGTCACGCTCCGGCGAAAGATCGCGGCAAAATGTCCGCCGCATCAGACTGCAGCAGCTAGCCAGACTGTCTGTTCAACCGCCGAACAGCCCCTTGGCGAAGGTGACGGCCGCGTCGAAATTCTCCGAGATTACGGCGCCAACGCCGCTGGCAGCGCCGGTGGCTTTCTCGCCGAGCGTTCCCGTGACCTCGCCACCCTTTTCGACAAGGCCTGCGCCGGCGTCCTTGACGGCGGATGCCGCGACCCCGACCGCGGCGGTCGCATTGTCGACAATGCCGTCGAACGTGCCGAGTACCTTGCCCATGACATTGTCTCCGGTCGCTGCTTCTACTGCCGGCTGCTGGTCATCTGACATGTGAAATCTCCTGATCGCTCGCCGGCCCCTATTGGAAAGCGCTGTTCAGTTCCCACATATGCTGCGGCAGCGAATGCCCCACAAAGACCACAGGAACCCGACAGATGACCGGCAATGGATTTAGCAAAGGATTTATAGGCAGAATTCGCGCTCTTGTCGCCAGAATTGGCGGACTTGCCTGCATTTTGATCACAATGGAGACGGTATTGGCTTATCCGGCTGTAAGCGCGCCTGTGACGGCGCATGACTTTACGTTCGAAAATATCGAGGGTGGTCCGCTGCCGCTGTCCGATTTCGCCGGCAAGACCGTGCTTCTTGTGAATACGGCCTCGATGTGCGGTTTCACTTCGCAATATGAGTCGCTGCAGGCCCTCTATGACAGATATCGCGACCGGGGCCTTGTCGTGCTGGGTGTCCCGAGTGACGATTTCGGCGGTCAGGAATATGACAGCTCTGACCAGATCAAGCAGTTCTGCGAAATCAACTATGGCATCACCTTTCCGATGACGGACAAGGTGCGTGTCAGAGGTGACAATGCGCATCCTTACTATCAGTGGGTGGCGACGCAAGGGCGCAGGAAGCTGCCGCGCTGGAATTTCTACAAGCATGTGATCGATGCGGACGGCAATCTTGTCGAATGGTTCGCCTCGACAACTTCGCCCGATTCAAGCAAGGTAATTGATGTCATCGAGAAAGAGCTTGCACGCTGATCGATGGCTGTGGGGGAGAGATGAAACCTGTCATCCGGGCACAAGCTGTCCGGCGTGATCAGTAGCAGGAGCCGCCTCCATGGAAGAACACGCCCTCCGGCGAAGCCTTTCCGACGAGCTTCACGCCCGCGCCTTTCACGAATTTGAAGGTGCCGGCCGTTTCATTCGCTATGTCTTCCTGACCGAAGGCGGCACTGGCGACATCCTCGCCTATATCGATGAATTCCTGATCGCAAACGGCCAGCACCCCATTCCCGAAGGGTCGAAATTCCTTCGGCTGGACATGGACGGGTTCGCCATCCGGGTGGAGCAGCATACCGAGTTCCTGTCTGTCAGCTTCATCGAGAAGGGGCGCAAACAGGCAACTGGTCTGCTGAGTGACGCATTCGATGCCTCTAACAGTATTCTTCCGCTGGCCTGGGCACGCGGCATCCCGGCGCCGGTCTTTCACGCTATCTGGCTGGAAATCGGCGGCAAGCCACCGCGTGGGATCAATCCCGAGAAGGTTGGCGAGATGATGCAAAGCCGCGGCATCGCTTCCAACCTGTTCAGCGACGGGCGGCACAGCTTCATTTCGCCTTCGATATCGATGATGCCGGTTTCTCGCGGATCACGATATTCAACGAGCATATCTCGTCAAACCGGATGGGCCGCGTGGTCCAGCGTATCGTCGAGCTCGAGACCTATCGCATGCTGGCGCTTCTCGGATTTGCGGCGGTGCGCGAGCATGGTGCCACGCTCGGCCGGATCGAGCGTACAGTCGGCAGCCTGACGAGCGACCTTGCGGCACAGATCAGGCAGTCGCATGGCCAGGTCCAGCAGCTGCTGTCGGTGCTGTCGGCGCAGGCGGCCGATCTTGAAGAAATCTACGCGAAGACATCCTACAGGCTGGCGGCGACCAAGGCCTATGAAGCCATCCTGATGGACCGCATCGCCAGCCTGCAGCTCTCGCGGCTTGCCGGCTTTCAGGGGGTTCGCGGGTTCCTCGGGCGGCGCATGACACCGGCGCTGGACAGCTGCCGGGCCTTTGCCGAACGGCTGTCGCGCCTGTCCGAGAGGATCACCCGTGCCGGCGACCTGTTGCAGACCCAGACAGAGATGATTATCCAGCGGCAGAACCGCGACCTGTTGCAGTCGATGAATGCCCGTGCGCGCCAGCAGTTGCGACTGCAGCAGACCGTGGAGCGATTGTCGATCGCGGCTGTGACCTATTACGGCGTCGGCCTTGTCGGCTATCTGGCAAAGCCGCTGCCGCTTGCGGCCCTTGGATGGGATATCAATCTGGTCAAGGCCGGTGCTGTTCCGTTCATCGCCTTTCTTGTCTGGCTCGCCATCCGCGGGGTGCGCGCCCATATCAACGAGCCGGAAGCTGGCAGCGACAGCTAGCGCCCGACCTTTCTGACAAAGCAGGCAACACGCTCGGCCTCGGCAAATCCGTGGGCAGTGTGAAATGCAGTCCCCGTCATATCGTCAATCCGTGCATCCGATGCGATTTCGGCAATGCCCGCCTCGACGGCGATATCCTCGAGACGCGCGATCAGCGCAGCGGCAATACCTGTCTCGTGATGTTCAGGTACGACCGCGATGCCTTCGAGAAACATGACACCGACGCTCTCGCAGCCATTGGCGTAGAGCCTCACGGTCGCCTCCAGCGCGCCGAGGATTGCGCCATCCGTACCCTCTGCCACCAGCCGGACGATGCCGGGCGCAAGATCGCCAAAAGTCTGAAAGCGGCGGCGGATCTCGGCCGCCTCGGCGGCAAGCCCTGCCGCATCCGTTCCATAGGTCGGGGCCAGAAGTGTGGCGTGTTGCGCATCGTCCCCCGGACCTGCTTTCCTGATTGTGAAGTTTTGGGTCATGCGTTTCTGGCAGCTGTCTGATAGGATTCCCAGAATGAAGTCATTCACCGGTGAGGACAATCATCGATGCCGGACGGCCAGCCGCAAACACAGCAGCCAAAAGCACAGCAGCCTCAAAGGGTGATTTTTCCGCAGCCTGCGGGGCATCATCTGGCGCAGGTGAATCTGGCGCGTGCTGTCGATGATCTCGACCAGCCGGCGATGGCCGAATTCATGGCCGCGCTGAACAAGGTGAACGGCATTGCCGAGCGTTCCCCCGGTTTTGTCTGGCGGCAGGACGATCCGGTGGCTGATGCCGCGGCCAAGGCCATTCTGGCCGACCCGCGCGAGACCTACACATTGTCCGTGTGGGAAACGGCGGATGCGCTGGAATTCTTTGCGTGGAACACGGTGCACCGGCGGTTCATGAACAACCGTCACAAATGGTTCGTTCCGCCGGACCGGGCCTTTCTGGCGATGTGGTGGATTCCCGCCGGCACCACCCCGGATTTTGCCGAGGCGATGGAACGGCTGGAACATCTTCGGACACACGGCCCGTCGGAACGTGCCTTTGGCTGGAAGAACCTTGCCGGCACCCGCGCCTGGCAGTCCGAGGGTGCGCCCCTGATCCCGGCCTAGGCAGTCCCGGCCTAGCCAGTTTCTGCCACCGCATCGCACCAGGCCAATGTCGCGCGGATATGCCAGTTGAGCCTGCCGTCATGGAACCCGACATGTCCGCCGCCTCGTGTCACCACAACCGCAATACCGGTCAGCGGGTCCTTTGGCACGGGCTGTGACAGGCATGGCGGCACCGGCACCCAAGGATCGTTGGATCCCTGCAGCACAAGCACCGGCACGGTAATCTGCTGCAGCCGCCGATCAACGCTGGAAGCCCGGTAATATTCATCCGCGCCGCCATAGCCTGCCATCGGCGCGGTGACCAGTTCGTCAAATTCCGTGATGCTTCGTGCGGACTGCGCAGCCGCGAGCGTATCGCCGTCAATGTCCGGTGCATCGCCGGCGAGCTGTTTCAGCGCGCTCAGCATATGGCGGCCATAGGCAAGATTGCGAAGGCGGCTGAACCGCCGTGATGTCGTCACCATGTCGAGCGGTGTGCCGATGGTGACAATCCCGGCAAGCCGTGCCGCGGCCTTGGGGAAATCGAGAGCCATGTTCAGCGCCGCCGTCCCGCCAAGCGAATGCGCCATCATGAACAGGGGCGCGCCCGGGTCACGAGCTGCTGCGGCATCAATGAAGGGAACAAGGTCGCCGCCGGCACAGGCATTATAGGTTTCTTCGCGAGCGGCCGGGCCGGGCCGGCACCGCGCATATTCACCCGCAACAGGCTGTAGCCGGCCGCCAGCACCTCTGGAACAAGCCACCAGATATGCTGGGCGTCCATGCAGCCGTTCAGCCCGTGGACCGCGATCACGCATCCTTTTGACCGGGAGCCTGTCGCCGGATGAAAGGCGGCCAGCAGACGGTCGCCGTCGGCAAGCTCGATCAGCACTTCCTCGCCGGCATCGGGAACCGGCGCGTCATGGCGCAGGTAATGTCTGATGGTCTGCAGATCGCCACCGATCCACGGGAACCGCTCACCGCCAAAGGGGGCAGGATGGCGCCGGCATCATTGCGAATAAATCCCATCTGCCCCGCCGTCAGTAGAGGGTGATGGCGGCTACCGATACATCGGCCCGGTGATCGCGGCCATAGGCAACGATGCCGATCGAGACAATGTCCTGCGGGCGCGGGGTGGTGGGGCTGAGGCCTGCCGAATGCCGGAAGCTGTCGAAGGGCAGGGTGGCTTCCTGCCAGTCATCACCGGCGGTGAAGGAGGCCGCGTAATAATGCCATGGACGCCGGTTGTCGCGTGTACGCAGATGCACGAAATAGGTCTCGCCATTGCCGCGGCTGAGAATTCTTATGCCGTCCAGACCCGCGCCGCCTGCGGGAAGCCCGGCCATGCTGATGCCGGCGCGCAACTGGATAAAGCCGCCATTGTTGGCGGTGCTGACATCGCCGGTAAGCCGCGCATAATCGACATCATCTGATGATCTGAAGGACAGCTTGCCGCGTGAGACCCCGCCCATCACGCCGTCTGTGACGAACCGCCAGTAAGCGGCCTGGTCGGCGGTCATCGGAAAGCGGAAATCCTCGCCAGCCTGCACACCGGTTCCGGAGCCGAGCACGCCTGCACTTGCCACCCCGACGGCAAAGGCAATCGTGGCAGCGGCGGCACGGGCCTGCCGGGCGATCCTGCCGCCCTGTTTTGGCGTGGTCTGGCGTGTGTCTTTGTCCATCCTCTCGAGATGGGCATCTCGCCGCTTGCTGTAAAGGTGGGGTGGTCTGCTTTGGGGCTGGATCGCGCTGCTGTGCTTTGGCAGGATTATTGTCATGAATGACGTATCTGGACTGACCTTGCCGCAGATCGAGGCCTTTCTTAAGGCTTCCGGCCTGCCTTATGAAATCTGGCCGTGTGATGACAGCCTCGCCGACACCGCGGCGTTCTGCGCCCATTACAATGTGCCGCCGGAAAATTCGGTGAATGCGATCCTTGTGCGTTCGAAGACCGCGCCCGAGGATATGGCGCTCTGCATGGTGCCGGCGACACACCGGCTGGATGTGAACAAGGTCGTTCGCAAACGTCTTGGCGCGAAAAAGGCCTCCTTTGCACCGCCCGAAGACACCCGCGCCATCACCGGAATGGAAATTGGCGGTGTCACACCCATCGGACTGCCGCCGGGGCTGCGTGTCTGGGTCGAGGCTACGGTGATGGACCTTGAATACATCATTCTTGGCGGTGGCAACCGCACGTCCAAGCTGGAAGGTGCCGCCGGCGATCTTCGAGATGCTGCCGGATTGCGATATTGTCGAAGAGTTGGCAAAGC
The DNA here is from genome assembly GCA_038144055.1 of Alphaproteobacteria bacterium. Classification (GTDB taxonomy): domain Bacteria; phylum Pseudomonadota; class Alphaproteobacteria; order Puniceispirillales; family Puniceispirillaceae; genus UBA8309. The sequence goes on from JAYQNB010000005.1 coordinate 516,945, forward strand.
CGGCCTGAATTCTGTGCATCCGCTTGACAGCTTTCCCAAAACAGGTTGCAGTCTTGTCATAACGGTTTTCAGCCGCAGACTGCTGAAACGAAAAAGACGGACCGCGCATCGAATCAGGTGAAGGGCCGCATCAGTAAGGGAGAGACCTATGAAAAAATTGATTCTTAAAGCCGCAGCAGCCGGCCTCGCCCTGTCGGCCAGCGCCGCGCATGCTGAAAAGTGGGATATGCCGATGGCCTATGCCGCGACCAACTTCCACTCGGAGATGGGTGTCGTATTCGCCGACAAGGTCCGTGACTATACCGGTGGCAAGATCGACATCACCGTTCACGCGGGCGGATCGCTGTTCAAGGGCGGCGAGATCAAGCGTGCCGTGCAGACCGGACAGGCGCCGATCGGCGAGCGTTTCATGTCGGCCCATGCTAATGAGGCCCCGCTTCTGGGCTGGGACAACCTGCCGTTCCTGGCGACCACCTACGAGGCGAACAACAAGCTGTGGGCCGCTGCCAAGGACAAGGTCAATGCGCAGCTCGACAGCCTGAATCTTGTCGCGCTCTACACCTGCCCGTGGCCGGGACAGGGCTTCTACTTCAAGAAGCCGGTTGCTTCTTCGGCTGATACCCAGGGCGTGAAGTTCCGTTCCTACAACGCCGCCACAGCGACCTTCGCCAAGGAACTCGGCATGACCCCGGTCCAGATTGAGGCTGCCGAACTTTCGCAGGCTCTGGCTACCGGCGTTGCCGAGGCCTTCATTTCCTCCGGTTCGACCGGCTATGACCGCAAGGTGTGGGAGCATCTGACCCATTACTACAAGGTCAATGCATGGCTGCCGCGCAACTATGTGATCATCAACAAGGGCGTCTATAACGGCCTCGACGGTGCGACCAAGGATGCGCTTCACAAGGCTGCTGACGAGACAGGCGCTGCCTGTGCCGCCAAGTCGGCCGAGCTTGCCAACTGGTATTTCGAGCAGCTCGAGGCCAACGGCATGAAGGTCGAGGATGCCGGCCCGGCGTTCCTCAAGGAGCTCCAGACCATCGGTGCGAAGATGCAGGCTGACTGGCTTGCTTCGGTCGGTGCCGACGGCCAGGCCATCGTCGACGCCTACAAGGCGATGTAGTTTGATCGACCTTAAAGCGGTTCCCGGCGATGTCTCGCCGGGGGCCGCATGCTTCTGCTGATATAGATTATGTCTGACTGGTCCCCGTTCCTCGGCCTGCCGCTCTGGGTCTGGCTTTTCGTCATCCCGACGGCGCTGGCCGCAATCGCGCGTCTGCAGCGTGCCCGGCTGATGCCGTTGCTGCGGCGCATCTGGCGCGTGCTCGATTCTGTCTATCTGGCCTCTGGTGTGCTGGCAGCGGTGTTCATGGTGATGATCCTGTTGCTGATCGTTGCGCAGATGGGCGCGCGCTGGGCCGGCATTACGTTCGAGGGGTCGACCGAATTTGCCGGCTATGCGATGGCGGCGACGAGTTTCTTCGCGCTGGCGCACGCCTTCAGCCGCGGCGCGCATATCCGCGTCTCTATCCTGCTCAATCTCAACAGTTTCACCCGCATGTGGCTTGATGCCGGGGCGATGCTGGTCGCCGCGATTATCGCGACATATTTCGCCCGATATGCGGTGAAGACCAACTTCCTGTCGGAAATGCTGAATGACCGCACGCAGGGGCAGGACCAGATTCCGGAATGGGTTGTCTCATTCCTGTCGATGTTCGGCACGGCCCCGGGCAACTGGGGGGCGATCTGGGAGAAAACGGGTGATGCGTGGATTTACACGCCTGTCTGGGTGCCGCAGCTTCCCATGTCGGTTGGCACCATCCTTCTGGCAATTGCTGTCTGGGATCATCTGATCAGACTTCTCGTTACCGACGAGACGGCCATCAAAGGGGAAACCGTCGAATGAGCGAGCTTTACGCCACCGCGATATTCCTGTTTGCAATGTTCGCGCTGCTGGGCGGGTCCGTCTGGGTTGGCCTGGCGCTTGTCGGTGTGGCCTATATCGGGATGGAGCTGTTCACCTCGCGCCCGGCTGGCGACGCGATGATCACCACCATCTGGACCGGCGCGTCGAGCTGGACCCTGACTGCGTTGCCGCTGTTCATCTGGATGGGCGAGATTCTGTATCGAACGCGATTGTCAGAGGATATGTTCCGCGGCCTCGCGCCATGGATGCGATGGCTTCCCGGCGGGCTGCTCCATACCAATATCGCCGGCTGCACGATCTTTGCGGCTGTGTCTGGATCATCGGCGGCAACATTGACCACGGTTGGCAAGATGTCGATCCCCGAGCTTCGCCAGCGCGGCTATCCCGAATATATGATCATCGGCACGCTGGCCGGTGCGGCCACTCTGGCCTTATGATCCCGCCATCGCTGACGCTGATCGTCTATGGCGTCTCGATCAATGAATCCATCACCAAGCTGTTCCTTGCCGGTGTTATCCCGGGCCTTGTTCTTGCCGGTCTGTTCATGACCTACATCATCGGCTGGCATTATCTGCGTCCCGGCGAGCGGCCAAAGCCGGAACCATCAATGAGCTTTGCCAAAATGATCAAGGACAGCCGCTTCCTTGCCCCGGTGATGGCGCTTGTCTTCATCGTCATCGGATCGATGTATTTCGGCTGGGCGACCGCGACCGAGGCCGCCGCCGTGGGTGTCATCGGCGCGCTGGCACTGGCGCTGGTGCAACGTTCGCTGACCCGCGAGACATTCTTTGCCAGCCTTATGGGGGCGACACGCACATCGGCGATGATCGCGCTGATCCTGATGGGGGCGTCGTTCCTGTCACTGTCGATGGGATTCACCGGATTGCCGCGCGCGCTGGCAGGCTGGATCGACAGCATGGACCTGTCTCCGATCGTGCTGATCGCGGCGCTGACGGTGTTCTATATCATTCTTGGCATGTTCCTCGACGGCATCTCGTCTGTCGTGCTGACCATGGCCATCGTCGAGCCGATGATCCGGCAGGCAGGCATTGATGTGATCTGGTTCGGTGTCTTTGTTGTGGTGGTGGTCGAGATGGCACAGGTCACGCCGCCGATCGGGTTCAACCTGTTCGTGCTGCAGGGCATGACGAAACACGAGATTTCCTATATCGCACGCACGGCCATTCCCATGGTCGGGCTAATGGTGCTGATGGTAGTGATCCTCGTCATCTGGCCGGAACTTGCTACCTGGCTTCCCGACAATGTGCGGCAGGGGCCGCGCGGGTGACGGCTGATGCCGGTGGTCAGCCTTCTCCAGCTCGACACAAGCTTTCCGCGAATTCCCGGTGATATCGGATCGCCTGAGACCTGGCGCGCCGATCTCGATATCCATGTGGTGCCGGAACTTTCTGTCGCGCGGGTGATCAACAGCGATCCCGGCGCCACCGACATGGCGGCGGTTGAGGCGGCGATGGACCGGGCGCGCGGAGACATCCTCACGACATCATGCGGTTTTCTGTGTTACTGGCAGGATCGCCTCGCCGCGCGAACGACCACGCCATTCGTCAGTTCGGCCTTGCTGGCGCTTCCCGATCTCAGGACACGTTTTGCCGATGACGAGCTTGCGATCCTGACATTCAATGCGGATGTGCTGACATCGCCTGCTTTCGCCCCGTCATTAGACGGGTTCGCCGGGCCTGTCGCAGGTCTCGCGGCGCAGTCGCATCTGCGTCAGGTGATCGCAAATGACCTGCCGACACTGGACCGGCAACGTGCCGAAGACGAGATTGTCCGTCTGGTCGATGGCTTGTGCGCCGCCGGCCGGGTGAGGGCGCTGCTTCTGGAATGCACGAACCTGCCGCCCTACAAACACGCGCTGAAGGCAAGGTTCGATATCGAGATATTCGACATCCTGACGCTTATCGACGGAATGAAAGCTGATATCGTCAATCCGGCGTATCTTTAAGCGCCGCCGCAGAGGAGAGACACATGTCCAAGTCGTCGACACCGGATTACGCCAGGGCGAAAACGGTCGGGTCTCGAGGATATTCCGTAATTGATCTGGCTGGAACAGACACGGCTGACGGACGTCTTGCCGCCGCGGCAGAGCTTGTCGAGGCCGCGTCGGAGATCGGATTCTTCTATGTGTCCGGGCACGGCGTTTCGGCACAGCTGTGCGCGGATGCGATGGCGGCGAGCCGCAGCTTCTTCGAATTGCCCGAGGCGGCGAAGGCCGGCATCGCGGTTGACCGGCACCAGCGAGGCTGGATGGCGCAGGGTCTTGCCAATCTCGAAGGTTCGGCAACCCACGACGCCAAGGAAGTATTCTTCTGGGGGCGTGATGTCGATGCCGATGACGAGCAGGTAAAGGCGGGCCTTCCGCTTGTCCATCCGAACCAGTGGCCGGACGAGGCGGCGCCGTTCCTGCGCAGTGGCATTCTTCCCTACTACAATTCAGTGATGGCGCTCGGGCTGCGCATTCTTGAATGCCTCGCCATCGGCCTTGATGCGGACCCCGGCATTTTCACCCGTGCCTATGGCCGGCCGCTTGGTCGTGGCCAGCTTGTCTATTATCCGGCGATCGGCGAGGCCGACATCGAGGCCGAACGGTTCGGCGCGGCGGCTCATAGCGATTTCGGCGTGCTCACCATCCTGCAACAGGACAGTCTGGGCGGGTTGCAGGTTCTCAACCGGTCCGGCGACTGGATCGAGGCTATGCCCATCGAAGACACCTTTGTCTGCAATATCGGTGATCTGCTGGAACGCTGGACGAACGGAAGGCTCGTTTCGACAAGGCACCGTGTTCTCAACCGCTCAGGCCGGTCCCGCTATTCGATCCCGATCTTTTGCGACCCAGCCAGTGACGCGGTCGTGGACCCGCGCGACTTCGACGCCCAGGCGGATATCGAGGCACTGCCACCGATCGAGGCCGGGGCCTATATCATGGGCAAGAACAGACGAAATTTCAGCCATTACGACCCAGAAATCGTAGCGGACTGGAAAGAGGGCGAGCATGACAAACAAACTTCCGACGACGGTGATCGGCTCTTTCCCGAAGCCGGACTATCTCCCATCCGTGACTGGTTCTGACTCGGCGCGCCAGAACGGCACTATGGGATCAACCGATGTGACGCTCGGCTATACCAGATGGAAATCCTCTGCTGCTGACGAGGCGCTGTTCCGCCGCGCGGCCGAAGAGGTGATCGGCCTTCAGGTCGATGCTGGCGTCGATGTGCCGACCGACGGTGAAGTGCGGCGCGAGAACTACATCCATTATCATTGCCGCCATATCACGGATCTGATTTCCGAGATCTTGAACGCCGCGTGCTGCGTGATGGTGCCTATGAGGCGGAACTTCCGGCAATTCGAGGGCAGGTTTCGCATGACGGCCCGGCCTACAGCCCGCATGATTTTATCGCCAGTCAGGAGGTCAGCGCACGAGAGGTAAAATTCACCCTTCCCGGGCCGCTCACCATCATGGATACCACGGCGGACTGCCACTATAACGACAGGCCGCGCCTCGCTGCCGATCTGGCGACCACCGTGAACAAGGAAATTCTGGCGCTGGTCGATGCCGGGTGTCGCCATATCCAGGTCGATGAACCGCTCTTTGCACGGCAGGTCGAAGATGCGCTCGGTTTCGGCATGGAGGGCTGGAGCGCTGCTTCCACAATGTGCCGGACCATGTGACGCGCGTGGTTCATATCTGTTGCGGATATCCGGATTACCTTGATGACGAGGACTACAGGAAAGCCGACCCGCAAAGTTATCACCGGTTGGCTGGTGCCATGGACGCGCTGCCGATCCATCAGGTCTCGATCGAGGATGCGCATTGCTGCAATGACCTCGACCTGCTTGGCCTGTTTCAGAATACTGCGGTCATCTTCGGCTCGGTGGCGGTGGCGAGAAGCCGGATCGAGACGGTCGACGAAGTTGTCGAGCGGATCAGGGACGCGCAGCAGCATATCGACCGTGACAGGCTTGTGATCGCGCCGGATTGCGGCCTTGGAATGCTGACCCGCGATCTTGCCGTGGCAAAGCTGGACGTGATGTCCTGGCCGCGGCGCTGGCCTGACAGCCCTTGGCAGCCCGGTTGCGGCCAACGGTCAGGCGTTGCCGAGAAGATATCCGGTAATCCCGGACAGCATCCATCCGGCGGTCAGCATCATCAGACTGATCATGATGCGGCGCCTGTTCAGTTCGGGTGCCATCACCACCCGTGTCAGCGCGATGGCGAGAAGCGGCGCGAGGCCGGTGAAGAAGATGCCAAAGGTCAGGATGCCCATGAATATGCCCGCATAGGGCATGCCAAGCGCCATTTCCAGCGGCATGAAGGGCAGGCAGGCGATACAGCCGAGCGGATAGGACAACACCGGCAGCGCCGCGCCGATCCGCACCTGATCCTGACGTTCCCGCAAGGCTGGAATGGCGGCGATGAACGCGTATCCATGCGCCAGAAGAGGGATTGCCCCGACCCACATCAGCGGGTCCATACCATCAGAACCCCAGCTCATCGTCAGCGCCGGGAAAATGAGAACAAGCACGGCCATCCACGACAGGAAGATCAGGCGCCAATAATTTTGCTTGAGTGGCATGCTGGTTCACCTTTGACCAAGGATTGAACAAGGGGGCAATGTTTTCTATCCGCGAAATTGACCGGCAACGCGCAAACTGTCATCTCAATTCGCTTATATCAGCGTTTTCATATATAACGTTGCCACTTAATGTCGCCCCCGGTTATGGCGGTGGCGAGCGAATTGAATAGTGGGGTATTCGCAAAATGACGATCATATATTCTGTCTTTCTGGCTGTTGCCATTTTCACATTCCCAATGACGGCGTCCGCCCTGACCTTCAAAAGGGCCAGGTTCTGGGCCCTGATGGGCAGGTCTACGACGGTGCGTCGCCTCAACTGCGCGAACGTCTGATTGCCGAGGCGGAATCGGGGGGCAAGTCCGCTGGTAGCCGCGGGCCAGCTATTTGTCGTGGTGAAGGGCACAGTGACGTTCGTGCCGCTTTCAGACATCGCCGGCAAGTCGGAGGATCCAATCAAGGAAATCGTCGTTGAGAAGGTAACCGGTACAGTCACCAAGGCCCTGACGGCCGAAGCTCTGGCGGATGCCGGTGTGGATATTGAGAACCTGTCTGACGAGGCCTCGAGGCCGCTTCTGAAGGTGACATTGCTGCTGCACTGGATGAAATCGCGAACGCTGATATCGCGGGCGTTGTGGCTGCCGAGGCTGCCGAGGCAACGAAAGAGGCCTGGGCCAACATCTCGCAGGAAGACCTTGCCGAGGCGACAGCCTATGTGGCGGAATTCGCGCGCAGGAAGCTGCCAAGATCGCCGCCGCCGAGGAAATTTCAGCGCAGCTTGACGCGTTGATCGCAAGTGGGGCGAGCGAGGCGGAGGTCGATCATGGACGCAAACCCTGCCAGAGCGATTTGTGGCTGACATAACCGTTGAGGGTCCGGGCGGCTTTGTCGCCCGGGCTTTTTTTGACTGAAAAGAAGGCGTGGCCGATCAGCGGTGAACAGTACATCCGCATTCTGCGGCTTGTCATATCTCCACGACACTGAAAAAGCCGCGAGATTCCAGAAACTCGACAATGCCGGCATTCTCATTGTCGATCTCGATGAAAATATTGGTCAGTGCAGGGTTCGCCAGAATTTTCTCGGCACCCTTCAGCACGCCGAACTCGGCACCGTCGACATCGATCTTCAGATGTTCGGGAGCAGGTCGCGTGACGCTGCATAGTCGTCAAGGGCAAGCGACGGCACCTGATAGCTGTAGGGCGCGTTCTTGCGATGCAGATGCGGCAGGTGCGTGTCGGAATTGCAGGTGATCGGCACCGGCATGCTGATGCCCGTCTCGCCGACAGCGGCGAAGACGAATCGAACCTGTCGTCATTGAGGCGCTTGTTCAGGGCGCAGAAATGCGCATGCAAAAGACCGCAGTCAAACCCGACGACGGTCACTTCACGGTCCTGAAGCGAGGAGGCGAGTGCCGCTTCCTGACCGTAGCTCGTGCCGACATCGAAGAGAACGGCCCCACTCGGAAGACCAGACAACCATTGATACAAATCCGGCTCGCGCTGGCCGAAAATGTTCCAGCTCATCAAGGTCGCTAGCCACATAATGGCAGCCCCAGGGTACGAAGAAACGCGCCGCAAGTCCGTCCCGCCGGATCATTCTGCGATTTTTTGGAAGATGCCGCGACAGGCGTCCGGCAAGATGGCTGAGTTTCAACTGCATGGGGTCTCACAACACGATAGAGCCATGTTCGGGTGTATCAGAAGATTCCCCGGTCAATAGTGGTGGCCGAGACAAGAGCATACCGGCTTGCAGGTCTCGCGAGCCAGAAGAAACTCGCATGCGAAAACCCCCTCGCCGGACGTGTCGGCGAAGGGGCTGGGTTTGAACGGGTGCTGTTTCTTGTTCCCGCCGCCCGCAAGAGCTCTCTATTCTGTCGAGGAACTTTTGACGAAGGTGGCGGCGAACATTGGCTTGCCGTCGAACAGTGAGGTAACACTTTTGCCGTCGCTCTCGAAGAAGGCCTGCTCCGAGATGGAGCTTTCCAGTCTGTAGCCCTTGTCCCACATTCTGAAAACTGGCGGTGCAACTCCAGGGCCGCGGCATGGAAGGACGGGATGATGAGGTGATGCGATCGCTCATCTCACCACCGGCCTGTTGGATCGGGTTTTCCATATCTGTCTCCATTCTGGCCGCTATTCTGCGGCGGTTGCGACGAACTGTGCGTCTTCAGTGCTGTCATTGAGCGCTGTGGTTGAGGATGCGCCGCCCTGACTGCGACCGAGATCGCGTCATACCAGCCGGCACCAACCTCGCGCTGGTGGCGGTGTGCGGTATAGCCATGTTCCTCGGCGGCGAATTCTGCATTCTGAAGCTCGAATAGCCGCCATTCCGCGATCACGATAACCGCGGGACAGCTCGTACATTGAGTAGTTCAGCGAATGGAAGCCGGCCAGCGTGATGAACTGGAACTTGTAACCCATCTTGCCGATTTCCTTCTGGAAGCTGGCGATGTCGTCATCAGACAGGTTCGACCAGTTGAAGGACGGCGAGCAGTTGTAGGCCAGCATCTGTTCTGGGAACTCTTTGCGTGGATGGCTCGGCAAAGGCGGTCAGGCCTGGTCGAGGTTAGGCGTCGATGTCTCCATCCACAGAAGATCAGCGTAGGGCGCGAAAGCGAGGCCGCGAACAACACAGCGCTCGAACGCGTCCTCGTCATTCAGGCGGTAGAAGCCTTCTGCGGTGCGCTCGCCACTGATGAACGGCTTGTCGCGCTCATCGACATCAGAGGTGATGAGTTTGGCGCTCTTCGCATCGGTGCGGGCCATGATGATGGTCGAGACACCGCATGTGTCAGCGGCAAGACGCGCTGCGTTCAGGTTGGTGACCGCCTGCTGGACCGGGATCAGAACCTTGCCGCCCATATGGCCGCATTTTTTCTCGGAGGCGAGCTGGTCTTCGAAATGAACGCCTGCCGCGCCGGCCTCGATATAGGCGCGGGTCAGCTCGAATGCGTTGAGTGCGCCACCAAACCCGGCCTCGCAATCGGCAACGATCGGCGCCAGCCAGTCACGCTTCGGCGCGCCGTCCTCGGCCGTTTCGATCTGGTCGGCGCGAAGCAGAGTCTTGTTGATCCGCTTGGCAAGCTCCGGTCCGGAATTGGCCGGGTAGATCGACTGGTCCGGATACATTGAACCGGCGGTATTGGCGTCGGCGGCAACCTGCCAGCCGGACAGGTAGATCGCCTTCAGTCCCGCGCGGACCTGTTGCATCGCCTGATTGCTGGTCATCGCGCCGAGCGTGTTGACATAATCCTCGGTGTTCAGAAGCGACCACAGCTTGTCGGCGCCGCGACGGGCGAGAGAATGTTCGACATGCACGGATCCGGAAAGCCTGTTCACCTCTCTCGTAGTCGCGCTGAACGTTGCTGAAGTGTCCTCGGCTGCCTGTGAGTTCCTCGAATTCGTTGTAATCCTGCGTCATCGTCGGTCTCCCCTGGGGTCTGTGTCGCAATGGTTGTCCAAGTGGCTGTCAAAATCCGGGTGACAGTCCGTGGCAGTCCGTGCGAAACCTGATACGGACCGGGAACACAGCCTTCAAGGAAAATAGGGTAAAAAATTTAAGTGTAAAATTTTACAGATTACAAAAGTAGATTTATCAAATCTTCTGCAGGTGTCTGGCTGTTACAGGAAAGCTGTTCTTGGTAACGTTTGAAGCAATGGTCGCCGGCGTCAGACCCGGTGTTCCGATTTCTGTAGGTATCTGATGCGGGAGCGTGCAGTGTCGAAAAAGTCAGCATTAATGAGTTACAACATCTTCACCTTCCCGTCGGAGGCGCAGATGCTCCTCCATATCAAGATCTGGGAAACCCGGTTTCCGGAGATGTTCGAAAAGCTGACGGAGGCTGGTTGCACCGCCTATTCCTACAACCAGGTCTGGAACAGCCCCGGCACCTTCAAGACGTCGGTGATGTTTGAATATGAAAGCCCCGAGGCCTTCAAGGCCTGTCAGGAAGTGATGAAGGAATTCACCGCTCCCTTCCTCGAGGAGAGCTGTCGACGGGCGCGGTCATCGAGGCCAGCCGGAATGTGATCCGGCACGCGGCCCGGATTGGCTGATCACTGTTGCCGGAACCCCGATGATTTCCGAACCTGCCGCAATGGTGGTTGCAGCCCATCAAGTTCTTGTAACTCGCCCGGTCCGCCTGCCCTGAATGCATGTCGGCGGGCGGCCACCTTTTCTGAAGGAATTTCCAAATGGACGGATCACGCAGGCGCCTCACCAGTATTTTCGAGGTGATCGGCTCGACCCTTGCGATCGCCTATGCGCTTCTCGTTGCGTCCAACACTGGCAACGAGGTTCTTGGTTTTGCGCTTCTTCTGGTGTCATCGGGACTGTTCGCCCTCTGGGCGGTGCTGGACAGGCGCTGGGCTTTCCTGACGCTGAAAGTTCTTCTATGCTGTTTCGGCGGTGATCGGCCTGATCAGATGGTATTAAACAGGTCATTGCCGCCTTTTGACAATCAGTCGCCAGGACCAGCAGATGCGCATTACCAACACAGGATTGATCCATGACGAGCCAGGGCGATCGACTCCGGGCTATCTGCTGATCCGGCCGGCAGAAGGGGACAGCAGTTTTCTTCTCGATCCCGATGGCGAGGTTGCCCATAGCTGGACAGGCCGGGTCGGTATGACCAACTGGGGCTATCTGCTGCCGAACGGCCATCTGTTTGCGAATGAGCGCAGCGCGGTGCGCAAGGGCGTGGCGCTGACAGTCAGCGGCAGGATGGCGGAATATGATCGTGATGGCCGTCTCGTCTGGTCGCATGAGGATCCCTGGCAGCATCACGATGCGCGCCGCCTCGAAAATGGTGCCATTTATGCTGCTTTCACCGAGCTTGCCGATGCCGAGAAATCGTCGATCAGGGGAGGTGTGCCGGGAAGCGAGGCCGATGGTGGTCCATTTGGAGAGGTGATCAGACAGGTTGACGAGGAAGGACGGGTTGTCTGGGAGTGGCATTTCAGCAATCTTGGCTTTGCCGAATATCCGCTGCACTGGAACGCCAACCGCTGGAGCTATGGCCTACACCAATACCGTGCTTCCGCTTGCCGACGGCACCATTCTGGTCAGCTCGAAAAATCTGAACATGGTCTTTATCATCGACCCGACCACCGACGAGGTGGTTTGGGAATACCGGAATGATGAAATGGGCGGCCAGCACGACGCCCAGCTGCTGGAGAATGGCAATATTCTGGTCTTTGCCAACGGCGCTTATTCGCGCGATCTGCATCACAGTCAGGTGTGGGAGATCAATCCCGCCACATATGAAATCGAGTGGCGCTATAGCGCGCGGGACAATATGACATCGTTCTTCTCGCCGCATATGGGCGGCACGCAGTGGCTGCCCGGCGGCAATACCCTGATCTGCGAAGGCAACAAGGGCTGTATCTTCGAGGTGACGCCCGGCGGCGATGTCGTTCGCGAATTCATCAGCCCGCATTTCGTGCAATCGGAACAATTCGGCCGCCACAACTGGCTGTTTCGGGCGCGATGGTACGCGCCTGACTCGCCAGAAATCCGTGCTATCCTCGGTTAGGCCGAGTTGACTGGCGGCATTTCGATATCCAGAAGGGCGAGACTTCATGCCGGACCTTTATTACTTCCCGACAGCGACCTGCGGTTACAAGGCACGGCTTACCCTTGCGGAAAAGGGCGTGGATTTTACCCATCGCGTGCTGGACCGTGATGCCGGCGAGTTGGTCACGCCCGAATATCTGGCGTTGAACCCGAACGCTGTTGTTCCAACAATGGTTCATGACGGCAGGGTGCTGATCGAATCCTCGATCATCATGGTTTATACGGACGAGGCCTTTGACGGTCCGTCGCTCAGGCCGGATACGGCGATTGGAAGGGCGCAGGTGGCAGCCTGGTTGAAACGGCGGATGATGCCTATCTTCCGGCGCTCGGCGCTGTCGCATACGGGCTTTTTCGGCGAAAGCAGATCTTGCTGAAATCGGCAGAGGAGCTCGCCGCCTATTATCTGGACATTCCCGATCCCGAGCGCCGCGCGCAACGAAAATCCGTTGTCGAGAACGGCATTGCAGCACCGATTGTGGCGCAGGCTTTTCTGACTCTGGATGGCATGCTTGCAGATATGGAAGAGGCGCTTGCCGGAAATGATCACCTTGTCGAGGGTGGCTACGGACTGGCGGATGCGGCGCTGACGCCCTTTGTCTCGCGACTGGATGAACTGGCGATGGACTGGATGTGGGCCCGCAGGCCGAACCTTGCCGGCTGGTGGGACGCCGTTCGGGAGAGGCCGTCCTTCGGCGCCGTTTTTGATGCCTTCCCCGATGCCAAGCGCAAGGCAGGGCTGCGAGACGCAGGATTGGAGTCCGTGAAGCCGCAGAGAAAATCCTCGCTTCCTGACCCTTTGGGCTGCTGCAGTATCTGCCGCAACATGCTCGAAAGTGCATTTAAGGAATTCTGTTTTACTGTTTAACGAACGTCAGTTTTGGCGTTCCATCAAGAAGGAGGAAGCAATGAAATACGCCGGAATAGCAATTTGCCTTGCCATAATCCTTGGTGCCGTCTCACATGTCGGCTTTCATCTCTATAATGACTTTATGAGCCTGACGTTCGTTTTGGGTGGCGCCGTCGGTTTTGCGCTTCTGAAGAACGAGACATCAGAAATGCCGCGTAACTTCGGTGACGGTGCCGTCTATTCAGGCTGGCTCGGCTTGCTGGTTGGCCTTGTCGCCATCGCAGGCAACGCCTTCGGGGCCTGGGGCAGTGTCGAGAAAATGGGGCCGGCGCTCGCCGTATCCATGCTGCCGCTGTTCTATGGCTATACGGTCAGGCTGATCTGCATGGCTGTCGGCAAAGCGAAAGCAGCCGAATAAGGCTGCGGCTCACACCACCTGCTGATGCACCTCGATGATGTTCCCTTCGGGGTCGTAGAAGAAAATCTGGTGCCACTCGGCGGCAAAGGTGGGTGCCGTAATCGGCATATTCGATTCCATTGGCGCTGAGATGCGCCATGAAAGCCTCGATGTCGTCGGTGCGAAAGGCGATATGGCCTCTCTCTACCGGATTGATGTGCCTGCCGTTTCTGGCGGCGACATCGAAATCCTGCTCGGCGAGGTGCATCTGCATGCTGCCTTCGGTGGCGAACTTGATATGCCCGTCATATCCGGTCTTGTCGGTCGCGTCGGTGCGCGGGAAATTCTGTGGTGCGATATCATCCATCTTCAGGATATCGACATAGAATTTGTGCAGGGCATCGACGTCCTTCGAGACATAATTGATGTGGTGAAATTCAAGTTTCAAAGCGGCCTCCGCATGTGATCCGGCCATATGGATCCATGCGCGCAGTGTGCCCCAGACAGCTGGCCGTTTCCAGACCTTCAGGCTTGCCGAGGCGGCATGGCCTGCTGTGCCAAGTCGGGAAATGGTTGTCATGCCTCCGCAGGTGTCACTAGGCTGGATCAAGGACGGATCAACTGCCCGGCCTGTCGGCCGGCGAGGAGAGAGTGAAATCATGTCGAAAGCCGTCATTACCAGCTACACGCTTCTGGACTTCCTTTCGGAGGGCGACATGCTCGCCTGCTTCACCTTTGTCGAGGAACATATGGAAGGGCATGCCGCCAATCTCAGGGCGCATGGTATGACGAAATTTATGTCTCGCGCGTGTTCAACAAGGGCGACAAATACACCATCGGCAACTGGCTGGAATATGAGGACCAGGAAGCGTTCGCGGCCTGTGACAAGATCTGGCAGCAGTTTCTTGCCGACACATCGGACAAGTTCAATTTTGTCTCCAAGGTCATTGCCCTATCGCGGCATCGTCCAATATGATTTCAGCTAGCTTTTTCACTTCGTTCTGTGGCGAGATCGCCTGAAGGTTCTGCGGCCGGATGACGGCGCAGTCGTCTGACCAGCAAGGTGGGCAAGGGGGCTCGACATGCAACTTGAAAACAGAAAGGCGCTTGTAACCGGCGCGGCAGGCGGCATCGGGCAGGCCATTGTCGCGCGCTTGCAGGCAGAAGGTGCGATGGTGGCCGCCTCCGATCTCGATCTGGCCGCCTCCGCCGCCAATGTGCTGATTCCCGGCGATTTGCGTGACACCGGCTATGCCGACGGGCTGCCCAAGGCGGCGCATGATGCGCTCGGCGGGCTCGATATCGTGGTGAACAATGCCGGCATCATCACCCGCGGCGCCATCACCGAGACGACGGACGACGATCTGGCAAGGACAATGGCGATCAATTTCGATGCGCCCTTCAGGAATCTGCCGTGCGGCGATCCCGCTTCTCGAGGCAAATGGCGGTGGCGCGATCGTGAACACATCATCCTGCTGGGGCGTTCATCCCGGCCCGGCGCACCCCCTTTATTGCGCCTCGAAGGCCGCCGTCGCCTCGCTGACCCAGTGCCTCGCCCGCGATCATGCCCATCAGAAGATTCGCGTGAACGCGGTCTGCCCGCTGGAGGTCGACACCGATGCTGCGCACCGGCTTCGAGGTGCGCGGCCTCAACCCGGACACGGCGATTGCCGACCTCGACAAATCGGTGCCGCTTGGCAGGATCGCCCAGCCCGAGGATATTGCCGATGTGGTGCTGTTTCTCGCGTCTGACGCATCGCGCTATATGTGCGGATCGCTTGTCGAGGTGACAGGCGGCAAGGCCGTCTACTGGATGCGGATTGGTCCTGCTTGATTCTTCATGATCCGGCACCGGACAGGTTGGCTCAGCCGGAGGAGGACAAAAAAGAGCGAGGAAACGAAATTGTTTCCGCTCGATTTCATAAGGTATTTCCCAGTCGGATTTGTTTACTGATTTTGCAGATCCACAGCATTTGTTTTGATTAAGTTTCTGCCCTCTTCCAGCTCGTAAGAAACCTTTTGGCCTTCTTCCAATCCGTTCATACCGGACGCTTGAACAGCAGTGATGTGAACAAACACATCAGCGCCACCGTCTTCCGGCTCAATGAACCCAAATCCTTTAGTGGAATTGAACCACTTAACTGTCCCGACGCTCATCATATATCTCCTATGAACTAGGGTTTTCGGTAAACCATTCAATTCAAGAGAGAAAATCGTGGAAACCAACAAGCCGGGTGGCTTGTATGGCGGTAAATGAACCCTTTGGCGCAGAAAGTCAACCAAACAGCACCAAAAGGCTTTGGGTATCAAAGTGTCAAACAGAGGGTTTTTCCCGCTCAAGATGGCCTGGCGCGGTGGCATTTCTCTGCAAGGTGAAGAGGCGCAAACCGTTGTTATGCCAGCAGATATACTCATGTGCCGAGTTTGCAGATCGGGGCGATCAAAGGGCAAAAATCGGCTGGATGGAAGGTTGCTGCAATTTAGCTGTCAGCTTCTGGTTGAGTTTCGGGCCAGTATGAAATATTCTTAAAACGACAAATTTAACAAAAAAGGATAGTTTTGTGATTGCTGTTTCGGGAGACAACGTCCTGTCCAGTTTCGATCCGGAGACTACTCTTGGCGAACGGATCCATAATGCTCGCCAGGAAGCAGGTCTCACCTTGAATCTGGCCTCCCACCTTGCCGGTGTTAAAGCATCGACACTGAGAGACTGGGAAAGGGATAGAAGCGAGCCACGCGTGAACAAGCTTGTGGCCTTGGCGGGCATCTTTGGCGTCAGCCCGACCCATCTGTTGGCCGAAGAGGGCAATTCAAACAATCCCGCTGTCGTGACCAAAGGGCGTCATGAAAAGGTAATGGCTTTGTTAAAAGCCGAGATCGCTGACATAGAGCAACAACAGATTGCATTGACCCAGAGGCTGGGCGAAGTGTCAAAATTGCTGAAGAAGGTTAAGTGAATTCGGCTTGTGTAAGCCGATTTGGGTCAGGCATGAAATTGTCTGGGCACAGATAGAGTTTAGAAGCGGCGCATTTGTCTACCCGCGCAAATTGATCGAAACAAGATCAATGCGAGATCAGCGTCTGACTGTATGACATGACAGGAAGAATGGTGCTGGTGGAGGAGAAGTTCCTTATCCAAGCACCAGCACAACCAAACAAACCCAAGCGTTACAACCATTTTGGGACAGTGCATGTCACTGTCAACAGGCACATCTGTTTCACAGTTTGTTTCTCACTTCAAGCCAGCACACAGACATGCCCTGTGCTGGCCCGTGGAGAGTCACTGACGGGCGTTAGCTACGCACAACAAGCCATAGTTACACATGCGGTGCTAAGCAGCCTGTATGAGTCTTACAGAGGCTTTGTTTCTTAGCGTTACTAGTACAGGAAAGTGGCACATTGAGATGCGACACAGAAATCTTCTGGTGTGGAAAGGACCTACTACAAAGACATGTACCTACAACATGGGTAGGGAGGAACCATACCCACCCACGTAGGTATTATACATGTGTGTGTTACACAGATTACAGGATAGGCAACCAGTTCAGATGATCAGTTGAAGAGATCCTTGACCTCATCGTCTGTCATGACACCAATGTTGAATTCCTTCGCACCAACGTCACGCATGTAGATGAGATAAGCAGACAGCAATATGGATGACTCAACAGACATATTGTAGCCAACCATGAACTTGCCCTTGTTACGCTGTATGCGTCCAGCGGTTGATCCATCCGTAGACTTGGAAAACAACCTCTGTGGAGGAAACGCCCCTGCTTCTTTTCTTCACACGCTATCGGGGGATGCAGCTTGCTGTTTTTTCTATCCTGCGATTGACGTTGTTCTCTTGAGCAACCTTCGTCCACTCATCAATCTTGTTAAGGCCAAAGATCAAACGCACCGATGTCATCATGGGGGACATCAATGCTGTCTCTTGACCTTGTCATAGGTTGACGTCGGATCAAGGAAGTCGAAACGGTAGTTGAGATAGCCCTCGCCACGAACACGAGGCACGACCAGCATCTCACCTATCTCATTCGTACCCGCACATAGAATGGGATCTTAGGGAAAGTATCAGCTGCTCTGAACGCTGATACGGAAAGGTGGTGTTGGGGCGGATAGGTGTTGAGAAAACTGGTCACTCCAGCTGATCCTGCCAAAGCTGCTTCTCTTGTTGCAGCCTTGCGATCTCACTATCCACCACACAGAACTCTATCCTTCATGGTCAAAGCTGCTGCTTGATGACATCAGAGATCGCCATCGTTTCATAACGATGGATGCTTGTATCTCGTCGCGCAAAGCGCTGCGCTTCAGCAGTATCCCTTGCATCACGCCACTTCGTTGAAGATGCACTGACTGATACAGTCGATGTGGCTGGTGTGGTGGAAACTGTAACTGCAGAATTGAACTCTCAGATGGAGGAGAGCTCGGGTGCCGGTGGCGGTGAAGTAGATTGTTTGGATGTACATGTTAATCCACGACTTTGGCAACATCAGCAAGAAGCAAGCAAGGTCGATTCGGGCTTTGCCAACTTCCATCGCTTTTTACTGCTAATCTACAAAGTGAAATATCGTCGAGATCATTAGCCAAAGTCACAAAGGATTGCTGTTTTACTCCTGCACCGCTAGTGACGCTGTGGAGTGATACTTCAGATTGTGCTGCTGTTTCAGCTTCTATCGCCTTTGCATTGTTGGCTTCCGTAGGTTGGCTTTTGGCATTGGTGCTCTCTGACTGATCACCTTTGATCTTAGATTCTCTTCTTGACTGGCTGGGTTGACTGCCTTTGAAATCACCAGTCCTTCACTGTCGCATTTAATCCCACGTCGGATTGCCTCAATGCGCCATTCTGGCAAAATCAGTGAAAAACTTACACAGCTTCGTCAGATTTAGGCTTAGACTAAATTTTCAGACGTCTTTGGCAGTATGTTTTAAAAGCGATGTTGGGTTTGTTTCAGCGATCACGATTATTGAAATCGAGGCTACCAATCCCATTTCCATCGAAACGGCCGGTCGGGCGCGCAACCTAAAAAGAAAAAGAGGAAATTAACCATGAGAAATAAGCAATATCATTTTTTGTTGAAATCAATGGTCCTTTTTTGCGAAGGCTTTGCGTTTCGCCGACCGTAGTACACGCAATAGATGATGGCGCATATGCGTGGTTTTTACAAAGTCACTTTTTTGCAACACCAAACACTGGTGAACGGAGAGTGATACTGGTGAAATTGGTGTTCAGCGTTCAGAGCAACAAAATCGTAGACATTGACTATTCTGACGACGGTTTTGTGAAGGGTAAAACCAAATACAAGTTAAAGATTGACGAAAAAAATAGGAGAATTGAAGGTTATTTTACTGAGAGAAATAGGCGGCATGGAGCCGACGTCGTTTCTCTTCGTTGGCAACTGAAGGTGTTTTTGTCGGGTCTCATTTTGCTGGAAACGCTGGCAGTCTATTTAACCCAATACAATGGACAAACACCTGAAAGTATGTTGAAAATCGGCACTGGTGCTTTTGAAAGCCCATGAATTTGATCAGCAGCTTCTCTTGTTGATCACGTCAGTATTACAACATTCAAAGATCAATATGGTGATTTTTATTGGCTTTAAATTAATATGATTTCAGATGCTAACGCCAAATGCATAGCGTCGTTTTATTTTTGACCATTCGGTGGACTAAATGCAAAAAGCAAAGGTTACCCCTATAACTTTGTTGTTTTTTTCGATGTCATGGATGCCGGATGCAAAAGCGTTAACCTTCAAGAGTGATGGGTCCGTTGTGCAAAAAGCGGTAAGGTTGTTGTTGAAAGTTTTGCAAACCGCCTTTCAGCGGAGATTAGAAAACCCAAAAAAACTGGAACAAATCAACCGGTTCAAAAAAGCAAGTGATTGGATATTTTGGAGACGATAGTATTTGTACCAGGCAATACCGCTTTTGAGGATACAGGGAATAAGCGCGGCGAGGAATATCTAGCAGCGGTATATCGGTTGAATGGTTTTAAAAACAAGGACAGTCTCTACAGATACATTGTCGCAAATGCCACTCCAGACTTCATCACAGAAATGGGAATATCTGAAATCGACGTCCAATCATATTTAGATTCATCATTGGATATATTTGTAAACGACGCTGGCGTAGCTGATACTGAGTTAGGTAAACGGATAATTGAAGCTAAGGCGTTTGCATCTCAATCAGAGGTTAATGTTAGTAGTGTTATTGAAGATACTTTAGAGGCTAGTATTGAAACGCAGCTAGAAGAGTCAGTTTCTGAAGCGGTTGAAGAAGCTGTTGAAGAAGCTGTAGACAATTGGCTCGACGCACTTATAGCTAGATACAATATTAACCCAGAAGCGATTATAGAAATCGGGGACGGGTGGGTGTCCATTGATTGTAGACTTACCGATTGCTGAGAAATATGAGCAACCAATCAACAAAGCTAACTTTAACAAACATAGAATTTAGTAATCTGACTCTGATTTTTACGCTTGTAATAACGTCTGCTGGAATGCTTTTTTCGGCATCTATGGCGTTTGCCGGCCTCTATTATGTTGAAAACCCTTCTGTCATATGTTCGGCACACTTCAACAAGAGTTTTGGAGATTTCTTTGACAAGACAGCGCATGGCTATTCACTAAGTTTTGATGAAAAAAAACACGCTTCAAAACAGCGTTGGGGGTATGAGTATAATGGAGTGCTTATCGGCCAAAACTCTTCAATGTTATTGAATTGGGCGAAGAAAAGTGACTACGGCATTATCACAGTACTTGATTTAGATTATCCATGTCGCGCATCTTATGCGCGTGCAGCAAGCAACAAAATCAATTTGCTAAATGAAGTTGAAGAATTAATTTCAACAGACAGCCCATCCAAACAATCTACTTCACCGCCACCGGCAACTGTTTCCACTCCATCTGAGAGTTCAACTTCTGCAGTTACAGTTTCCACCACACCAGCCACATCGACTGTATCAGTCAGTGCATCTTCAACGAAGTGGCGTGATGCAAGGATACTGCTGAAGCGCAGCGCTTTGCTGACGATACAAGCATCCATCGTTATGTTCATGGCGATCTCTGATGTCATCAAGCAGCAGCCTTTGACCATGAAGGATAGAGTTCTCAGTGTGGTGGATAGTGAGATCGCAAGGCTGCAACAAGAGAAGCAGCTTTTACAGGATCAGCTGAGTAGCCGGTTCTCAACACCTATCCGCCCCAACAACGCTAACCTTTCCGTATCAGCGTTCAGAGCAGCTGATACTTTCCCTAAGATCCCATTCTATGTGCCGGGTACGAATGAGATAGGTGAGATGCTGGTCGTGCCTCGTGTTAGTGACGAGGCTATCTCAACTACCAGTTCGACTTCCTTGATCCGACGTCAACCTATGACGGGTCAGAGACAGCATTGATGTCCCCCATGATGACATCGGTGCGTTGATCTTTGGCCCAACAAGATTGATGAGTGGACGAAGGTTGCTCTCAAGAGAACAACGTCAATCGCAGGATAGAAAAACAGCAAGCTGCATCCCCGATGGCGTGTGTGAAGAAAAGAAGCAGGGCGTTTCCTCCACAGAGGTTGTTTTCCAAGTCTATGAGGATGGATCAACCGCTGGACGCATACAGCGTAACAAGGGCAAGTTCATGGTTGGCTACAATATGTCTGTTGAGTCATCCATATTGCTGTCTGCTTATCTCATCTGCTAGCGTGACGTTGGTGCGAAGGAATTCAACATTGGTGTCATGACAGACGATGAGGTCAAGGATCTCTTCAACTGATCATCTGAACTGGTTGCCTATCCTGTAACCCAATCTGTGTAACACCACATGTATAATACCTACGTGGTGGGTATGGTTCCTCCCTGCCCATGTTGTAGGTACATGTCTTTGTAGTAGGTCCTTTCCATTACAGAAGATTTCTGTGTCGCATCTCAATGTGCCACTTTCCCTGTACTAGTAACGCTAAGCAAACACCGCCCTCAGACTCCGTCACAGCCCCCTGTAACACCTCTGACTGTAGCCATGTGCATGGAGCAAGCTAAGCGCCTGTCCTGAGTCATTGTAGGGCGATTAATGGCAGGTTCAGGTGTGGTTTTGGGTGAGAAACAAACTGTGAAACAGATGTGCCTGTTGACAGTGACATGCACTGTCCCAAAATGGCTGTAACGCTTGGGTTTGGTTGGTTATTGGTGCTTGGATTAGGAACTCCTCCTCTCCGCCAGCACCATAAACCCCATCATATCATGTGCTAACCAACTGAATTGCAAGCAGATTGCGTGTTTGCAGGTGATTGGTGATGTAGATGAGAATTGTTTTCTTTGGGCTGTGCTAATACTGATTTTGTTCTTCTGCTTCGTAGGAAAAGCGGAATGAGTTAATGAAGTCATCATTCTGAGTGGGAATTGGCATGTATCAAAGTTGATTGGAGTCAAAGATGAACCATGCGCACTGTCTCCAAAATTTCGGTATGAAGCAATTTGATGACAGATAAGCTTAGAGTTGCACTTGCCACGCCACGGTCAATAACAATCTGGAGCAAATGGGTTGGAAAGTTTTGCTGAACAGCAATTCCATCTCTAGTAGTTCACTTGTTGCAAAATTATTCAGAAAAGTAGTTGAGGATCTGCAACTTAGATCTCTTTGGTTTCAGGAAATTAATGTCGCCTACTCAAATAGCGGTAACGCTATGAGTATTCCTCTCTTCATGCTTTCTCCGTGGCTTTAAGCGATATCCCTCTCCATAGCCTTCACCGACTGACCTCTTGGACCACCCACCTATCTGGTCAATCATCTCCGATGGGCAGCTGACTGCTCTCAGCCTGTCACGCATGGAGTGACGGAAGCCATGCATGACATAGCCATCACCAATAGTCTGCTTCAGCCACTTGTTCAGTGCAGCACTAGCTGAGTTGGCTTTACAGCCTCTGTTATTGCAGTAACGAGGGAAGAGGTAAGGGGAGTGCTGTGATGCCTCTACAGCCCTCTCAGCAGCCCACAGAGACGCCCCAACAAGTGGCAGTGTCCTCTCACTGCCTTTGGTCTTCAGACGCCTCCACGGGTGTGGACGGATGATGACATGGGGGATGTCTGCATCCAGCACGATGTCCTCTCTGGCAAGACCAGCAGCCTCTGACAGCCTCATGCCCGTGTCACTGATAAGTGCCACTAACCAACGAGGCTCATCATCAGTTGTCTGGCAACGTTGTTGAATGACTCTCAGTTTGTCTGTGGGGATAGGTTGCCGTGTCGATGCATCACCTCTGTCAGGCATGAATGTGCCACTGAAGGCATTGCTGCCTTCTATCCCATGCTCACGCATTGTCAGATTGATAATGGAACGCACTGAGGCAAAGACACGTTTGACTGTGTTGATGTTCATGCCTTGCTCAAAGCACCAGTCTCTGAACTGAGCAGCCTCTGATGATGAGTAAGAAGTGATGGGTCTATTGCCCAACACCTTCGACACATACTCACCATTACGACGAGCAGTCCGGATGAACGTCCTATCGTCCTTGCACTTGATGGACAGATACATCTCAACCGCATCCATCATCAGAGGCGATGTGTCTTCCACATCATCTGTCTTCACCAGATGAATGGCAGGAATGTCCATCTGCTGAAGACGCAACCCAAGCCAATAGTCCTCAAGCCTTTGATGCACTGACGATGCAGTCCGCATTGCCTGACTATGGGACTTGGTACGCAAGCTGAAGCACAGTCGTTTGACTGAATAGTGCTGCTTCAAGTCAGCTGGAATACGTCGGACATAATAGTAGATGCCAGCCCTGTTCATCACATGAGGAGGGCTAGATATGTTTCTCAGTTTGTGCATCACCAATCACCTGCAAACACGCAATCTGCTTGCAATTCAGTTGGTTAGCACATGATGTGATGTGGGAGAATGGTGCTGGTGGAGAGACTCGAACTCCCAACCGCCCGATTACAAATCGGGTGCTCTACCAATTGAGCCACACCAGCACTGCAGGGCGTTTTACCAGAAACCCTCCTGCGGTCAATAGGCCACGTTGTATGAATAGGCAAACCAGTCCCTGTCCCTGCTTTGCCGGTTCACCCCCGCTTGGCGATCGCTGACGGATTGAAATCCACATCCCTTATGATCCCGGCAAGTTGCAGGGCCAGCGGTGATGCGTCCTCGCGGACATAGAGGAACACGCCGAAATCCGGCAGCGGCGGCAGTCCGCCTTCAACCGGCACTTCGTGCCAGTCCTTGATTTTCGCCATGTAGGGCATGTTGGTCGACGGCGAGGCGCGGCAAAGGCCACGAGATCCCGCCAGTCATTCGCCTGATAGGGCGTTTCCCAGCTGATGCCGGCACCTTCCAGTGCGGCTCGCGCCACCGGCAGAAAAATGCAGTCGGGTCAAGGGCTTTGCCGTTGCTGAAGATTTCGCTGTCGCGGCCAACATACCATTTCAGCGGGCGCGGTAGATTTCGCCGGCACCGGTGGCCCGGCCAATCACCTCGACCATTTCAGCGGCGCGAGATAGACGACACCGTTGATCCGCTCCGGTGGAAAGGCCGAACTTTCATCACCTCGATCGAAGACCCGGCTCTCGAACGCTTCATGCATCATCCGGTTCCAGGTCTCGTCATTGAGCTTCACCATGCGGCGCCATAGCCGAGGGCTGCTCGCCCTCATTTGTCAGGCACACGCCGCGCCCATGCCGCTGCATCAGCGGCTGGTCGAACGCGCCGTCTCCAGACGCTTCAGCTGCATCGAGACGGCGGACTGGGTGAAGGTTCAGCCGCTCGGCGGCACGGGTCACGCCGCCCAGCTCGGCGACGGTCACAAAGGACCGCAGCGCCGAAATATCGAGATTCCGGGGACTGTTACAGGGCATCAGGGCTCCTTATGGGAATGATCAAAATCGATCATTTGTCATTCTGGGGCATTTAACCAAAATCATAAAGAAAACCGATGGATAGAACCCATCAAAACATGCAATGGAAAGGATCACGGAATGTTATGGATTGTCAGTGAATGGCCACCCGTCCGGTGGCTCCGTTCCACCCTGTTCTGGGCTGCGCGGCCACGCCTGTTGCGGCTGCGGATCGCCGATGCGGCGGCGATGGCGCGCTCGCGCCGCGAACTTGCCGAGCTGGATGAAGGCTTTGCGACGATATCGGCATCACCCGGTTCGAAGCCGGTCACGGGCGGCGCATCAAAATCGTGACCAGCTGTCACCCTGGGCGCCGCTGGAACTCAGGATGGCTGTCGCGGAATCGCGGCGGCGTTTCGCACCGCGTCCGTGGCTTCGCGCCACCGGGCGTGCGCGTCTTCGCGGATAGTCTGCCCGCAGATCCCCGCAAGGCGACCCTCTCGGGAACCCATTTCCCTCAGGAACTGTCTTATGACGGGGCCATGACCGTCATCCCTGCGTCATGGTCCCGTCGCCAATGCCCGGTATTTTGCCGCTGTCAGTCCAGGCGCGCCGCGTAGAGTGCGATAGCGGCGGCAATCGACACATTAAGGCTTTCGCTATCCTCGGAAATATTGATCCGCACCAGCCTGTCGCAATGACGGCGGGTGAGATGGCGAAGGCCTGTTCCCTCGGCTCCCATCACGATACCAAGGCGCTCGATCTCGCGAAGCGATCTGACGTCACTGTCGCCGTCGGCGGCAAGGCCTGCGATCTCGATCCCGTCTTTCTGAAGCCGCTCGATGGCGCGCGCCAGATTCACCACACGGATCATCGGAACGCGTTCCAGCGCGCCTGCTGCCGCCCGTGCCAGCGCGCCTGACTCCTCCGGCGCATTACGGTGGGTGGTAATGATGGCCTGCGCGCCAAGCGCCAGCGCGCTGCGCATGATGGCGCCGACATTGCGCGGATCGGACAGCTGGTCGAGCAGCAGCAGTCGTACCGGTCCTCGCCAAGCCCGGCAATGCAGTCTTCAAGATCCATGGCTTCCAGCGGCCAGACAGCGGCCAGCATGCCCTGGTGCACCGCCTTGTCGCCGTCACCTGCCGGATGCACAGCATCAAGGCGCCGGCGCTCGCTCTCGGTGATTTGCGGCAACTCGGACTTTCGTGCTTCGGGAAGTGCGTCGATGCATTCCCTCATGTCTTGCGCGGCCTCGGCCGTGGCATAGAGCGCCGCAATCCGTCTTTCGGGGTTGGCAAGCGCTGCCATAACGGCATGGCGTCCCCAAAGAAAATACCCACCTGACGGGGGTTTTGGGCCTGACGGGGCAGGGTGATTTCCATGTGCCATGGAGGGTGACTTGCCGCCCCCCGAACCACCGCCCCGACCACCACCCGGTCTGCCGGCTGCTTTTGCGGTGTGGCTTGGCGCGTTTTTTCTTTTCGGTTCCGTGCCGCATTTGGTGACTTCTTTGTTGACAAACCGCGCCCGCTTTTTTATCGCATGGCGGCGTTCTTCTGCTGGAGAATATTATATTCACCTAACAGGGGACGGACGCATCAGGCAACCGGTGAGGTGGCCGAGTGGTTAAAGGCAGCAGACTGTAAATCTGCCCGCGTAGCGTACGTAGGTTCGAATCCTACCCTCACCACCACCTGCCTGGGCGTTCCGGCGGCATGCCGCCATTTCCGAACCCGGCCCGGCCGCGGCGCGCGGATCACAGTTTCAACCAACCCGGCGCCGCCATCATTTGGCGGAGACCGGCAGACAGGCAGAAGGGAATGGGCTGGCATGTCCAAGGAAAAGTTTGATCGTTCCAAGCCGCACGTAAACATTGGCACGATCGGCCATGTTGACCACGGCAAGACGACACTGACGGCAGCGATCACGAAGGTGATGGCGGAGGCTGGCGGCGCCGAGTTTCAGGCGTATGACCAGATTGACAAGGCACCTGAGGAGCGTGCTCGCGGTATCACCATTTCGACGGCTCACGTCGAGTATGAGACCCCGAACCGTCACTATGCGCATGTCGACTGTCCTGGCCACGCTGACTATGTGAAGAACATGATCACCGGCGCGGCGCAGATGGACGGCGCGATCCTTGTTGTATCGGCTGCCGACGGCCCGATGCCCCAGACCCGCGAGCACATTCTGCTGGCGCGTCAGGTTGGTGTTCCGGCGCTGTGCGTGTTCATGAACAAGGTCGACCAGGTTGACGATGAGGAGCTTCTGGAGCTCGTCGAGATGGAGATTCGCGAGCTTCTGTCGAGCTACGAGTTCCCTGGCGACGATATTCCGATCGTGAAGGGTTCTGCGCTTGCTGCTCTTGAGGACAGCGATGCGACCATCGGATCCGAGGCGATCAAGGAGCTGATGGCGGCTGTTGATGATTACATCCCGCAGCCTGAGCGTCCGAAGGACCAGCCGTTCCTGATGCCGATCGAGGATGTGTTCTCGATCTCGGGTCGTGGCACGGTTGTGACCGGTCGTATCGAGCGCGGCATCGTGAATGTCGGTGAGGAGATCGAGATTGTTGGTCTGAAAGAGACCACCAAGACGACCTGCACCGGTGTTGAGATGTTCCGCAAGCTTCTGGACCAGGGCGAGGCCGGCGACAATGTTGGTGTTCTGCTTCGTGGTACGAAGCGCGAGGAAGTCGAGCGCGGTCAGGTCCTTGCGGCCCCGGGCACGATCACCCCGCACACCGAGTTCAAGTGCGAGGCCTATGTTCTGACGAAGGAAGAGGGTGGACGTCACACCCCGTTCTTCTCGAACTACCGTCCGCAGTTCTACTTCCGTACGACGGATGTGACCGGTTCTGTCGAGCTGCCGTCTGGCACCGAGATGGTTATGCCGGGCGACAACATCGCGATGACCGTGACACTGATCGCGCCGATCGCCATGGATGAGGGCCTGCGCTTCGCGATCCGCGAAGGTGGCCGCACCGTCGGCGCCGGCGTCGTCGCATCCATCGTCAAGTAAGGATTTCAGGATCGTTGGTGCCGGCACGACCGGCACTGGCAGGCATAGGGGTGTAGCTCAATTGGTAGAGCACCGGTCTCCAAAACCGGGGGTTGTAGGTTCGAGTCCTATCGCCCCTGCCACCTGAAAAACCGTATTGAAAAAAAACCGCATCAGAAACCCCGGGATCATTCCTCGGGGGTTTTTGGCCGATTGATCCGGAAGCTCAAAGATGAAAACATCTTGCCCATGCGCCGGATTAGGGGTCATGCTTGGTGACCCACGGAAAATTTCAAAAAAGACCATAAGGGAGAGAGACCATGAAATCATTCAACCATATTCTTGGCGCCGGTGTGCTGGCCGCCAGCGTGGCCATGTCCGGCTTCGCTTCGGCGGAAACACTGCGCTGGGCGCGGTCGGGCGACTCGCTGACCCTCGACCCGCATGCCCAGAACGAGGGCCCGACCCACGCTCTGGCGCACCAGATCTACGAGCCGCTGCTTCATCGTGACATGGCCGGCCAGATCACGCCGGGCCTTGCCACCAGCTGGAAAGCGCTGGATGACAACCCGAATGTCTGGCGGTTTACCCTGCGCAAGGGCGTGACCTTCCATGACGGGGCGGAATTCAACGCCGACGACGCTGTCTACAGCTTCAAGCGCGCGATGATGCCGACCTCGGCGATGAAGGAGCTGCTGACAAGCGTCAAGGAAATCCGCAAGGTCGACGACCACACCATCGACATGGAGACCAACGGCGCCAACCCGCTGCTGATCAACAACCTGACCAACCTGTTCATGATGGATTCCGGCTGGACCGAGGCGAACAACGCATCGGCGCCGCAGGATGTGGCTGCCGGCGAGACCACCTTCGCCTCGCAGAACACGAACGGCACCGGCGCCTATATGCTGGTCAGCCGTGTTCCGGACCAGAAGACAGTCCTGAAGGCAAACCCGAGCTACTGGGGCAAGGGCCAGTTCCCGCTTGCCGCAAGCGAGATCATCTACACCCCGATCCAATCGGCCGCGACCCGTGTTGCCGCGCTGCTTTCGGGTGAGGTGGACTTCATCCAGGACGTTCCCGTTCAGGACCTTGGCCGTGTTGCCGGCCAGGACGGGCTGAAGGTCGTCACCGCGGCGCAGAACCGTGTGATCTTCTTCGGCATGAACAGCGGCAAGGCGGACCTCGAGACGGATAATGTCGACGGCAAGAACCCGTTCGCCGATGTCCGCGTCCGCCGGGCGATGAACATCGCGATCAACCGCGACGCCATCAAGAAGGTCGTGATGCGCGACCAGTCCTCGCCGACAAACGTCATCATGCCGCCGTTCGTGAATGGCTGGAACGAGTCGCTCGACCAGATTCCGGCCTATGACGTGGCCGCCGCCAAGGCGCTGATGGCCGAGGCAGGTTACGGTGACGGTTTCTCGATCACGCTGAACTGCCCGAACGACCGCTACATCAATGACGAGGCGATCTGTCAGGCGGCTGTCGGCATGCTCGGCCAGATCGGCGTGAAGGTGAATCTCGACGCCAAGCCGAAGGCACAGCACTTCCCGCTGATCAAGAACAAGACCACCGAGTTCTACATGCTCGGCTGGGGTGTTCCGACCTTCGACTCGCATTACATCTTCAACTTCCTTGTCCACGAGACCACAGAGAACCGTGGTTCCTGGAACAACACCGGCTATGCCAATGCCGATGTGAACGCGAAGATCGTGGCCCTTGAGTCCGAGACCGACCTCGCCAAGCGCGACGGCATCATCGGCGAGATCTGGGCACAGGTTCAGGAAGACCAGCTGTATCTTCCGATCCACAACCAGGTGCTGAACTGGGGCATGAAAAACGGCATCCAGTTCGACGTGCAGCCGGAAGACCAGCCGCACTTCAAGTATCTTGTGATGAACTAAGACCTTTGCCGGCAGCGGCCCCGTCGCCGCTGCCGGCTTTTCCTTTGAATGATTATCCGTGCCATGTTCCATAACGCCTGTTCAGCGGCGCCTGCCGGAGGCCGGCCATGCTGGTGATCCTTGCAAGACGGCTTGCCCAGGCGGGGCTCGTGCTGCTTCTTGTGGCGCTGATTTCCTTTGCCATCTTCCGGTTTGTCGGCAGCCCGGTCGAAAACATCCTTGGCCAGGAAGCGACAGTCGCCGACCGTAATGAACTGATCGAAAGGATGGGGCTGGACGATCCGATTCCGGTGCAATATGCGCGGTTCGTCTGGAAGGCGCTCAATTTCGATTTTGGCATTTCCTACCGCACGGCCGAACCTGTTGCCGACCTGATCGCCTCGCGCCTTCCGGCGACGCTGGAACTGGCGTTCATATCGGCGTTGATGGCTCTGGCTGCCGGTATCCTTCTTGGCATTTTCACCGCCATCAACCGCGGCGGGTTCCTTGCCGGGTTTGTGATGACGACCTCGCTCATCGGGGTGTCGCTGCCGACATTCCTGATCGGGGTGCTGCTGATCTGGCTGTTCGCGGTCGAGCTTGGCTGGCTGCCGTCATTCGGGCGCGGCGAGACGGTGAATCTTGGTTTCTGGGAAACTGGCCTTCTCACAGCTTCAGGCCTGAAGTCGCTGATCCTGCCGGCAATCACTCTCGGCCTTTACCAGATGACGCTGATCATGCGTCTTGTCCGGTCCGAGATGCTCGAGGTGCTGCGCCAGGACTTCATCAAGTTCGCGCGGGCACGGGGCCTTCCGGAACGGATGGTCTATTTCCGGCACGCGCTGCGCAACACGCTGGTGCCGGTGACGACGGTGGCCGGTCTGCAACTCGGGTCTATTGTCGCCTTTGCCATCATCACCGAGACGGTGTTCCAGTGGCCGGGTGTCGGGCTGATGTTCATCAACGCGGTCTATTTCGTCGATATCCCGGTGATGTCGGCCTATCTGCTTCTCGTCGGAACGCTGTTCGTGCTGATCAACCTGATCGTCGATCTTCTCTATCTGGCGATCGATCCGCGAATTCGTGACCGCAATCTGCGCGGAGGGTGATCATGGACCGCCCCGACACATCGCCGCCGACCGTGATGCAGCGCATCCTTGCCAGTGATTTTGTGTTCGATTTCACCCGTGCGCCGATTGCCATGCTGGCTGCTGCGGTGGTGCTGTTCCTGTTCATCATCGCGATCCTCGCGCCGCTGGTGGCGCCGACGAATCCGTTTGATCCGGCCTCGCTGAACCTGATGAACGGCTTCACGCCGCCGATGACGCCCAACATGTTCACCGGCCAGAGTTTCGTAATGGGAACCGACGATCAGGGGCGTGACCTGCTGTCGGCGATTATCTACGGTCTTCGCGTGTCGCTCTTTGTCGGGGTGATGTCGGTGCTGCTGGCGATGGGGATCGGCGTCTCGCTCGGCCTTGTCGCTGGGTATGTTGGCGGCTGGCTGGATAACCTGATCATGCGGATCGCCGATATCCAGCTGACATTTCCTCGATCCTGATCGCAATGCTGATTTTCGGCGTGCTGCGCGGCATTATCCCGCCGGACCTTCGCGACGAGATGGCAATCTTTGTTCTGATCGCCGCCATCGGCCTGTCGGAATGGGTGCCGTTCGCACGCACGGTCCGCGCCACCACGCTGGTGGAAAAGGAAAAGGAATATGTGCAGGCGGCACGGTTGATCGGCCTGCGCCGCGGCCAGATCATGTGGCGGCATATCCTGCCCAATGTCATCGGGCCGGTTCTGGTGATTGCGACCATCACGCTGGCGCTGGCGATTATCGCCGAGGCCACGCTGTCCTTCCTTGGCGTCGGTGCGCCGCCGACCGAGCCCAGCCTCGGCACCCTGATCCGCATTGGCCAGGATTATCTGTTCTCGGGCGAATGGTGGATTCTGGCCTTTCCGGCGGTGACATTGCTGGCGCTGGCGTTGTCGGTGAACCTGCTTGGTGACTGGCTGAAAGACACGCTGAACCCGAGGTTGAAATGACCGCGCCGCTCCTCGATGTTCGTGATCTCAGCGTGGAATTTCCGCTCCGCCGCCAGCGGTTGCAGGCGCGAGACGGCATCTCCTTTACCCTCGAGGCCGGAGAGGTGCTTGGGTTTGTCGGGGAAAGCGGTGCCGGCAAGTCGCTGACCGGGGCTGCCATCATGGGGTTGCTGGAGCCGCCGGGCCGCATTACCGCCGGCACCATCGCGCTGCAGGGCCGCAGGATCGAGGATGACGCGACGTCAGTGCGCGGCCGCGAGATCGGCATGATCTTTCAGGATCCGCTGACCAGCCTGAATCCGCTTCGCACCGTGGGTGATCAGCTTGTCGAGACCATCCAGCTTCATCTCGGCCTGTCCGGTGATGCCGCCGAGGCGCGTACGATAGAGCTTCTGAAGGAAGTAGGGATCGATCCCGAACGCCGCACTGCTTTCCGCATGAATTCTCTGGTGGGATGCGCCAGCGGATCGTCATTGCGCTGGCGCTGGCGCCCGAGCCGAAGCTGATTATCGCCGACGAGCCGACAACAGCTTGGATGTCTCCATTCAGGCGCAGGTGCTGGCGCTGTTGCGCCGGTTGTGCAAGGAGCGCGGCGCCGCGGTCATTCTGATCACCCACGATATGGGGGTGATTGCCGAAAACCGACCGGGTCGCCGTTCTGTATGCAGGGCGACTTGTCGAGGAGGGGCCGACGGCCGATGTCATCGCCGCGCCGCGCCACCCCTATACCGCCGGGCTGATGGCTTCGACACCGAACCTCGACGCCGTCTCGGTCGACACCGTGCTGCCGCAGATTCCGGGCAGCATGCCGGGCCTGACGGCGCTGCCCAGCGGCTGCCGCTTCCATCCGCGCTGCGGCGATGCGATGGCTGAATGCGCGCGGATTGCACCGGAATTCGCCGATGGTGTTGCCTGTCACAAATTTTCCACCGTGGCCGGGGTAAAGGGGAAGGGGCATCCAATGGCGGATAGGCCCTATCTCGATGTGACCGGCCTCAGCCGGCATTTCGACATATCCGACCCGTTTCTGGCACGGGTTGTGTCTGGTGGCAGGAAACGCGTTCTGAAGGCGGTGGATGATGTCAGTTTTTCGATCGCCAAGGGCCAGACCTATGCGCTTGTCGGCGAGAGTGGGTCCGGCAAGTCCACCATCGCGCGGATGATCGTCGGGCTGGAGCGGCCCGATAGCGGCCGTATCCTGATCGACGGGCAGACAGCATTCGACGAGGCCGGCGGCCAGGCACAGGACGACCGGCTACGGCAGAAGCTGCAGATGGTGTTCCAGTCTCCCTATTCCAGCCTGAACCCGCGCTGGCGTGTCGGCGATATCCTGATGGAACCGATCAAGGCCTTTGGCCTGATCAGTGACCGCGCTGCGCAACAGCGGCGCATTGACGAATTGCTGGAACAGGTCGGGCTGTCATCTCCCGACGCCGCGCGCTTCCCGCATGAATTCTCCGGCGGCCAGCGGCAGCGGATCTCGATTGCGCGGGCGCTTGCCTCTAACCCGCAATTCATCGTCTGTGACGAGCCGACCTCGGCGCTGGATGTGTCGGTTCAGGCACAGGTCCTGAACCTGCTGAAGCAGCTTCAGCGCGATCTTCAGCTGACCTACCTGTTCATCTCGCACGATATGGCGGTTGTGCGGGTGATGGCGCACCGGATCGGTGTTCTGAAGGACGGCAGGCTTGTCGAAGAAAACGAGGCGGGTAAGCTGATTGAATCGCCGCAGCAGCCCTATACGCGCATGCTGATGGAGTCCACCCCGCGCTTCGCCGGCGGGGTCGGTTAGGTCGAGAGGAAGAGAAAGAGGAAGAGCCTGATGGGGATCATTCATACCGAGAAGCTGACCGGGCCGAGTGTCTGGAAAGGGCCTGATTTCGAGGGTGACGACAGCTGGATCAGGCCGCTGACAGCCGTGCAGTGTGACGAACTGGAGGCAGCCGTCGAATCCGTGCGGTCGGCTGGCAAGACGTTCCCCGACTTCACGATTGAGGATTTCCCGCTTCCAACCTTTGGTGCGCAGCTTCACGCCTGGGGCGACGAGCTGGAGAGCGGCCGAGGCTTCATTCTCGTGCGAGGTGTGCCGATCGAGCGGTTTGACGATGAGGCGATCGACATCCTCTATTTTGGGCTCGGCCTGCATATGGGTGTTCCGGTGCGCCAGAACCCGGCCGGAGACCTGATCGGGCGGGTGATGAATGTCGGCGATCTCGAGGACCGGCAGACCCGTGTCTATGAGACCAATGCCTATCTTCCCTATCACACGGACCCGTCGGACATGGTCGGGTTGCTGTGCATCCGGCAGGCAAAATCCGGCGGCATCAGCAGCCTGATCTCGTCGGGCGCGCTCTATAACGAGATGCTGGCACGCTATCCGCACTATCTGTCGACCTTCTACCGTCCGATGTACTACCCGCATCTCGGCGGTGACGAGCCGGCGCTGTCGCCGGTCTTCAGCTACCATCAGGGCAAGATGACCGTGCGTTACCTTCGTCAGTATCTCGAGCTTGGCGCCGACATGATGGGACGTCCGATGTCCGAGGTGGAACTGGAGGCGATGGATGTGTTCGACCAGATCATGCACGAGCCGGACATGCGGATCGACATGATGATGCAGCCCGGCGATTTGCAGCTGGTGAACAACTACACGGTGATGCACTCACGCACGAGTTTCGAGGATCATGATGATCTAGCGCTTCGCCGGCGCAAGCTGCGGCTGTGGCTGAAACTTCCCGGCGCGCGCGAGCTCGGCTATCCGTTCCAGGGGCGCCACGGGTTCCCCGACCCCGCCTGATGCGCTGATGCTCTGAGTCTTGCGGCGGTTGATTGATCTGTCCGTTTGGCAATGCCCTGCATTCTACAGTCAGTTCAATTTTTGCAAACATCCCACTCTCATCACACTGGTGAAGAGAAAATATTTTTGTTTGCCCGGAATTTAATGGCCATTGACAGAAATATTTCCCAAATAAGGGTCATGACTCAACCGCGCTGATCTTTGGCGCGACTTCATGGAGACCCAGATGAAGAAACTTGCTCGTGGCGTCATTTCCATGGCGCTGGCCCCGTTCCTGTTTGCCATTGCCGCTATGTCGGCGGCGATGGCGGCAACTCCGCTTGTCGATGCGGCCTGGCTGGAAAAGCGGCTTGGCGATGACGGGGTTGTGCTGATTGATCTGCGCAACAAGATCGATGGCGGCAGCTATGAAACCTACCTTGAGGGGCACATCCCCTCTGCCGTGCATTCCGACTATCTGAAAGATGGCTGGCGTATCGGTCGCGACGATGTTGTCGGATTGCTTCCCGAGGCCTCGCAGTTCGAGGCGCTTGCCAGAAAGCTGGGTGTATCGGGCGACAGCCATGTCGTGCTGGTACCGGCTGGTGTTGGGGCGACCGATTTCGGCAGCTCGGCACGCGCCTACTGGACCTTCAAGGTTTTCGGTCATGACAAGGTGTCGATCCTCAACGGCGGATATGCCGGCTGGAAGGCTGCCTATCCGAACCGGGTCGAGACAGGCGCTCCTGTAGCCCCGGCCCCCGGTGATTTCACCGCTGTGTTCCAGCCTCAAGGCTATGTGACGACCGAGCAGGTCCGCCAGATCGTCGATGCCGGCAAGGGAACAACGCTTCTCGACGGCCGTACACGCGAGCAGTTTCTTGGCGATGCCAAGCATCCCAAGGCGGCCAGTGGCGGCCGGATCCCCGGTGCCGAGCTGCTGTTTCAGGAACATGCCTATGATGTGTCCGCGAACCGTCTGAAGAGTGTGGCCGAGCTTGAGACCGTCTATGGTGACCTTGACCCCGATCTTCCCATCGTCAGCTACTGCAATACCGGCCATTGGGCGGCGACCAACTGGTTTGTGCTGTCCGAGATGCTCGGCCATGATGATGTGAAGCTCTATGACGGATCGATGGTCGAATGGACGGCTGATGGCGACAACCCGTTGCTGGTCGGCGAATCAAACATGGACAAGGTCAGGAATTTCCTGAAGGGCATTCTTGGCTGATCCATATCGGCACCGGGAGCCGCGGCGCATCCGGTGCCGGTTTTATTTGCGGATTTTGAAATGACGGTACAGGCAACAAATCTGGCAGGACGACCCGCATCACCAGAGCGTGGTCCGGTGATGCTGATGGCAACGGCCGGGCTCGTCCTGGCCGGTCTCGTGGCGCTGGATACGGGGGCCCGCGGCGTTGCGCTGTTTGCCCTTGGCGGGGCGCTTGGTGCTGTCTTTCTCGGGTTCCAATACGGCTTTGCTTCGGCATGGCGACGCTTTCTTGTCGCTGGCGAGGCAACCGGCCTTGCGGCACATTTCCTGCTGATCGGGCTATGTGCGCTTGTTTTCCTCGCCGCACCTTCACTGGGGCTGGCTGCCGCCGGTTCGGTGGCGCCGGTATCTGTCTCGCTGGTCATCGGCGCGTTCATCTTCGGCATCGGCATGCAGCTTGCGAATGGCTGCGGATCGGGCGTCCTGTTCAGCTTTGGCGGCGGGTCGGGCCGGATGATGGTGGCGCTTCCCTTCTTCGTATTCGGCTCGCTTCTCGGATCCTTTCTTCTGCCTGCCGCCCTTGAATGGGGCTCGCTTGGCCAAGTGACGATTGGCGTTGCCGGCAATGCACTGGCCACTACCGGCATCAATCTGGCGTTGATCGCAATGGCGGGTGGCGGGTTCTTCTGGCTGGCGCGCCGCCGTGGTGAAGCGATGCCGCGGCGGTTGATCGCCGGGACCATCATCATCGCCGTTTTGTGCTGGCTTGTCTTTGCCCTGTCCGGACATCCCTGGGGTGTGACCTTCGGCTTTACCCTCTGGGGGGCGAAGATCGCCTCGGCGCTGGGTGTGCCGGTCGAGAATTTCGCCTTCTGGCAATGGCCGGGCCCACGCCGTGCGCTGGAACATTCGGTTCTTGCCGATGTTAGCAGCCTGATGGATTTCGGAATGGTGCTGGGGGCAGGCGCCATGGCAGCGGCGTCGGGCGGCCTGCGCCGTCAGGACTGGCCGCCTGTCCGCCAGCTTGCCGGTGCCGCGCTCGGCGGTGTGCTGATGGGAATTGGCGCGCGTCTCGGCTTTGGATGCAATATCGGCGCGTTCCTTGCTGGTATCGCGTCAGGCTCGCTTCATGGCTGGATCTGGTTCGTCATGGCAATGGCCGGCAGTTGGGTCGGCATCAGGACGCGCCCGTCCTTCGGCCTTGCGGCGTAAGGGCTGGCCATGACGCGTCTTACCCCGAAATTCATCTATGTGATTGTGCTGCTGGCCGGGCTTGGCCTTGCGGCCGGTGATCATCTGACAAGCCGCAGCATGGCCGGCCTCGGCGCGCCGAGCGACCTTGGCAACGCCTGCGCGCCCTGCGGAGCGCCCTGTACCGAATAGCCGTCAGGCGGCGACTGACGCCATTGGTGCATAGTTCTGCGGGTCGAGGACGGTGATGTCCGTGACGCCGAGGATGGTTTGCAGTTCCGCCCATGCCGGTTCATCGCGAAATTCCAGGATCGTGGCGCGGAGTTTCCGGACGACCGGGTCCGGCAGCCCGGCATCGGCGACGAATGCAATGCCGGGGTGGCTTGCTGTGTGGCCGATGACGGTTACGCCTTCCACATCCTGCGGCACAGCATGGCGCGCGAGGGAAAAGCTGATCCGGTCGATGGCGGCGAGGTCGGCCTCGCCGGCCGCGACCATTGCGATGGATTTCAGATGCGCACCCGACCGTATCACCTTGCCGAGCGAGATGCCGTGCGCCGCCTGCATATGCGCGGCAAAGGTCAGATTGCCGGAAAAGGACCCGGTCTCGTTGATCACGGCACAGTGCTGCGCAGGATCGAAGTCTGAAGGAGAGGACAGCCCACCCTTGCCGATGTGACGAGAAGCGAGTCGTAATAGCCGGCGGAAAGTTCGGGATTGTCCGCCACCATGGTCGCCAGATAGCTGTAGCGACCTTCCGGTGCGGTGGCGAAAGTAATTCCGCAGACATGGCCGGCCGCGAAACCGGCTGCGAATTTGCCGTCCAGATCAATGCTGTTCTCCTCCAGCACTGCCTGCAGGCGTTTGCCAAGCACCGCAAAGGCGGCCTCGCTCGGAGGCGCCAGATACATGTCGAGCTTGATCGCGCCGCCGGTCATGCAGCATTCCTTCCGCGTCGTGTTTCA
Source organism: Alphaproteobacteria bacterium (assembly GCA_038144055.1). Lineage (GTDB taxonomy): Bacteria > Pseudomonadota > Alphaproteobacteria > Puniceispirillales > Puniceispirillaceae > UBA8309. The sequence goes on from JAYQNB010000005.1 coordinate 554,185, forward strand.
AGGATCATCGATGCGCCTTTTTCGCCGATCATCAGCGAGGGCGCATTGGTGTTGCCGTTGGTGATGGACGGCATAATCGATGCATCGATGACACGCAACCCGTCAATGCCGTGAACCCGCAAATCCGGTGCCACAACCGCCATATCGTCTTGTCCCATCTTGCAGGTGCCGCAGACATGATAGGCGCTGTTGGCATTGGCCCGCACAAACGCGTCGAGATCATCATCCGAGGTGGCGTTCGGGCCCGGCGCCACTTCCGGACCGCGGACCTTGTCAAAGGCACTCTGCGCCGCGATCTCGCGGGTGATCCTGATGCTGTCGCGGAAGACCTTGCGGTCGATTTCCTCTTGCAGCCCGTTCAGCCGCATGATCGGCGCCGCCAGCGGGTCGGCACTCGCCAGCCTTACCCAGCCGCGGCTTGCCGTCTGTACCGGCCCGACATCGAAGCAATAGACGTCCTTGTCCGGCGGCGGCGACCAGCCATCAAGATAGTAGGGCCAGAAATGATACTGGATGTCCGGATAGGAGACGTCCTTTGCGGTGCGAAGGAAAGCGCCGACCCGGCTGGGCGTTGTCGCCGCGGGGCCGGTTCGCGACAGGAACCATTGCAGGCCGATGGCCGCCATCCGGTATGGTTTCAGCAATCCGTTCCGCGAGGTGCCTGCCGCCGAGCGGTGCTTGATATGAACTTCCAGATGGTCGTGAAGGTTCTCGCCGACCCCGGCCAGGTCATGACGGACGGTGATGCCGTGGGATTGCAGCTGTTCTGCCGGACCGATCCCCGACAGCATCAGGATCTGCGGCGACTGCACAGCACCCGCCGACAGGATCACCTCGGCATCGCAACGGGCTTCCTGCTGGGTGCCGTTTCTGATGAAGGCGGCGCCGGTGACCCGTCCGCCTTCGATCAGCAGGCGGGTGACATGCGCGCCTGTTAGCACCGTCAGGTTCGGCCGGTTACGGATGCGGCCGATGAGGGCCGCGGTGGCAGACCGCTCGCCATTTGCGATGTTGACGTCGAATGCGGTGCCGCCGTCCTGATCCGCGCCGTTATAGTCCTGCGCCGTGCCATAGCCAGCCTGGTCGACAGCCTCGAGAAAGGCCTGCTCCATGGGGTGCAGGTCGGACATTCTGCTGACCGAGATCGGGCCGGTATCGCCGCGGTAGGCATCGCCGCCGCGCAGGCAGGTCTCCATCGACCGGAAATGGGGCAGCACATCCTCATAGCTCCAGCCCTCGGCGCCGGCGGCCTCCCACCGGTTGAAATCCTCGTGGTGGCCACGGACAAACACCATGCCGTTCAGCGATGACGACCCGCCGATGACCTTGCCGCGCGGCTGGAAGATCCTGCGGTTGTCCATCCATGGTTCAGGTTCTGTCGAAAAGCACCAGTTGCGTGGCCCGCCAAGGAAATTGTTGCGGGTCGCGGCCGGCATGCGGATGGTCCAGTGCCCTTCGCGGCCACCGGCTTCCAGCAACAGGACCGAGATCGAGGGATCTTCGCTCAGCCGGGCCGCCACCATGCCGCCCGACGAGCCGCTGCCGATCACAAGATAATCATATCGCATTCTAGTCTCCCCCGGCCCCTGTTCCGGGCCAGCTTCCTGTATGGTATCTGCCTCTGTCTGGTGATCTGTCCGGCTAGAACGTCTCCACCCACGGGCGCAGTTCCACCTCCCATGCCCAGGCGCTGCGGTGCTGGTTGTGGAACTGCAGATAGGCTTCGGCGATGGCGTCGGGATCAAGCATCCGGTCGCTGCCGTCATCCTGCCGGTCCGCCCGTTCCGACGCGATGCCGCCATCGATCACGAAATGGCCGATATGGATGTTCTGCGGGTGAAGCTCGCGCGCCAGCGACTGGGCAAGGCCGCGCAGCCCGAATTTGCCCATGGCGAAGACCGATGAATTGGCAAATCCCTTGACCCCGGCCGACGCGCCGGTGAACAGGATGCTTCCCGATCCCCGCTGCAGCATTCGTCTTGCCGCCTGCTGCGCGACAAGGAAGGCGCCGAAACAGGTGGTCTCGATGGCGGCGCGGGTGGTCTCAGGGTCGAGTTCTGTGATCGGACCGCGAAGCCGCGCCGAGGGGTTGTAGACGACAAGGTCCGGCGTGCCGATGCTATCGTCCAGCGCGGCGAAGAGCGCGGCCACATCCTCAATCGAAGAGGCGTCGCAACGATGCAGACTTGCCCCTGTTTCCTGTGCCACGGCGCGGGCCTTTTCGCCGTCGCGCGCGGCAAGCGCCACCTGCATGCCGGCGGCATGGCACTGGCGGGCAAGCGAGGCGCTGAGCCCCGATCCGGCACCGACAATGAGGGCTGAAGATATCATAGTGACGGCTCCTGAACATGGTGTAAGGGTGGATGTGAGACAACGGTTCCTTAAGACAATGCCACTAGGATAGCGGTTTCCGCAAAGGCTGACGAAGGAAACCGACCATGATCACTGTCTGGGGGCGCCGGTCCTCTTCATATGTGCAGGCCACGCTCTGGTGCCTTGCAGAACTTGGTCTTGAATTTGAACGTATCGTGCTTCACCACGGCGTGACAAATACGCCTGAATATCTTGCGATGAATCCGTCAGGTCAGGTGCCTACGCTGGTTGATGGATCAGATCCGCCGCTATTCGAAAGTTCGGCGATCATTCGCTACCTTGCCAGCCGATACGGGTCTGCGCCCTTCTGGCCCGACGAGATTGTGGCGCGGTCCCAGATTGACAAATGGCTGGACTGGGCGAACATCAATGTCGCGGCGTTTTTGGGAACGCCGTGTTTTGGCCTTTGGTGCGCACGCCGCCCGCGCAAATCAACCATGCAAAAATTCACAGGCGGCTGAAAAGATTGAATGGGGCGTTGGGAACCGCAGATGGTCGCCTGTTACAGCACGATTATCTGTGTGGTGACGCCTTCACTCTTGCGGATATACAGATGGGCCACTGTCTTTATCGATATTTCAATATCGAAATTCCACGGCCTCCGTTCCACGGGTTGGAATCCTATTTCCATCGTTTGGCGGAGCGTGAGGAGCATGTCATGGTTGACTATGAAGAGCTGCGGGTCCCAATGTAGCAACAGCTCAGCAGACCATTTGCCGGACAAATTCCATGAACATCACCAGCCTGACCCTATGGCATCTGCCACTGACAAGCCACATCGCCTACAACATGTCGGACGGGAAGATTTGCGACACCGTCACCAGCTGCATTCTGCGGCTGGAAAGCGATACCGGGCTGACCGGCTGGGGCGAGGTCTGCCCGATCCCGCATTACCTGCCGGCCTATGCCAATGGTGTGGCTCCGGCGCTGGCTGAACTTGCGCCGGTGATCTTCGCGCGCGACGGGCTGGCGCTCGGCGCCGAGGGGATGATCCGGGCCGCCAACATGCATCTGCAGGGGCATGAATATGCGAAATCGCCGCTTGATCTGGCGCTGTGGGACCTGACGGCCCGCGCCGCCGGTCTGCCGCTTCATGCGTTTCTCGGGGGCTGCAGTCAAAGCGGTTGCCGCTCTATCACTCGATTTCCTGTCTCGCGCCGGACGAAATGGCGCGCATCGCCGCCGAGGAGACCAGCCGCGGCATCACCCAGATTCAGGTCAAGCTTGGTGCTGACCGTGACAATGAGGCCGACATCGCAAGGCTGCGCAAGGTGCGCGAGGCGGTGCCGGCCGGAACGCTGGTCTATGGTGACTGGAATTGCGGGGCATCACGGCTGGATGCGACGCGGGTCGGCCGCGCCGTTGCAGATCTCGATATCATGCTGGAACAGCCCTGCACGACACTCGAGGAATGCGCTGCTGTCCGCGATGCCACCGGCCTTGCCATGAAGATCGATGAAAACGGGCATGACACCGCTTCGCTGATCAAGGGCTGGCAGCTTGGCTGTATGGATGCGGTGGCGCTGAAACTCTCCAAATTCGGCGGCCTCAGCCAGATGCGGCGGGCCCGCGACCTGTGCCTCGACCTTGGCGTGAAGATGTGTATCGAGGACACATGGGGGTCTGACATCACCACCGGCACCGCACTGCACCTTGCAGCGGCAGCACCCTTGTCCGGCATCATGAATGTCTGCGATCTGTCGGGATATGTCGGGCCGCGCCTGGATCCGTCAGCACCAACGCGCGAAGGCGGCTATATCACCCCGTCAACGGCCCCCGGGATCGGCGTCAATCCCGATCTGGACCTGCTTGGTGCGCCGGTTCTTGAGTTGACCGCCTGATCGACCGTTCACGATGCAGCGAATAGAGGCCGGTGATGATGATGATCACCGTGCCGGCGATCGTCGCCATATCGGGTATCTCGCCAAACATCAGCAGGCCGAGAATTAACGCCCAGACCATGGCGGTGTAGCGGAAGGGCGCGACAAAACCGATGTCGCCGGTCCTTACGGTCATCACGCTGAACAGGTAACCACCAATGATGGCCACAGATGTCGCGCCAAGAAGCATCCAGCTGCCAACAGAAACAGGTGCCCATTCCACGGCAGGCAGCATCACCGCGCCAAGGCCGCCGATGGCGATCGCCGTCGCCAGCGCCACGGGAAGCGACGGCAGGTCGGCAGACAGCTTGCGGGTGGTGATTTCGCGCAGGGTTATGCATCCCACTGCGCCAAGCGCCCAGATTGAATAGATCGAAAACCCCTCCATGCCCGGGCGAATGACGATCGTAACACCGGCAAGGCCGGCGGTGATTGCCAGCCAGCGACGCCAGCCAACCTGTTCCCCCAGAAACAGCGCTGCAGCCATCGTCACTGTCAGCGGCAGCACCTGCAGGATCGCCGTGACATTGGCGAGCGGCATGTGTTTCAGCGCCGTCAGGAAGCCCACGGTAGCACCGACCTCGGCCGCCCCCCGCAGCGTCACCAGCAAGCGGTCGCGCGGGGCGATGCTGACAATCAGCGCGCCCTGGTGCCATGCCAGCAGTGCGATCAGCGGCACAGTGATCAGTCCGCGAAGGAAAATCGCCTGATAGATCGACATGCTGTCAAAGACAGCTTTCATCAGCCCGTCATTCAGAACGAAGGCCAGCATGCTCAGCGCCATCAGGGTGGCGCCTCTCAGATTTTCGTCACGGCGAATCATGCGACAGATGGTGTGCCTGCCGGACGATATTGTCACGCCGAATATAGGGCCGGGGATAGGCGCGCCTGATTGCGTCACGGCCTGCTTGCGGAGACCCGGCCCGTGGGATAAGACAAATGACATGTATAGTCCCTCGCCAGCTGCCTGCAGACAGAATGCGACGATGCTGGCGACAGCCATGCTGGTCTGCGCCTCGAGCGGACTGCGCGCATGAACCGCCTGTCTTCAAAACATCTCGACGAGGCGGTGGCGACCGGCGTTATCACTTCTGACCAGCGCAAGGGCATTCTTGAGCTTGCCGCACAGGATGGCGCGGGTCGCCTGCCTGAAGACAAAGTCGCAGCAGCAGATGACGAGCCCTTCGAAATTTTTCAGGGTTTTGCCGAGATTTTTGTCGCGCTCGGCCTTGTGATCCTTCTTGCCGGTGTCGGCGGATTGATCGAGACGATGGTTGTTCAAGGCCTGTCGCCCTTTGTGCTGCTGTTGATGAGCTGCGGGCTTGGGCATTATTACGCGCGTCACCGGCGGATGACCTTGCCGAGCATTGTCTCGCTTCTCGGCGTCGTCACGGGGTTTGTCTGGCTGTTCTCGGCTTTGGTCGACGGGGCGGACTTGCTTGGCGGATCGACACCGGCGGACACGCTGCTGGCAAGCCTTGCGACCTTCGGCTTTCTGTTGCTGTGCTATCGCGGATATCGCCTGCCATTCACGATGTTTCTGGCCGGGGTAAGCCTGCTGATGGCGATCCTGTCATGTGTCGAACTGGTCTCCGGCGGCGGCAAGGATCTGCTGAGTGATGATTTCTTTGATCTTCGCGAGAATGCGATGCCGGCTTTCGGTGTGCTCGGCTTCGGCATCATCGCGCTGGCCGCAGCGCTCTATTTTGATCTGAAGGACCCTCTGCGTATTGGCGGGGCCTCGAAAACGGCATTCTGGCTTCACATTCAGGCCGGTCCAGCCATCGTCAACACGGTGACGCTTACCCTGTTCAATGTCGGTGGTGTAGCCGGCCATGTTCTGACGGTGCTGATGCTTGTTCTCACTGCATTCTTGTCGCTTGTCATCGACCGCCGATCCTTCATGACGGCCGGACTTGTCTATATCGGGGCGGTCCTTGGCTTTTATACCGACGCCTTTGGTGACAACGCCTTCTTCGTCAACGCGCTGATCATCGGGCTTCTGGTCACCAGCCTTGGCACCTGGTGGCGGGGGCTCAGGCAGATTGTCATGTCGGCGCTTCCTGCGTTCCCCGGAAAAGATGCGCTTGCACCCTACATGACGGCGGACGGGTCATGACGGAGAAGGGTGTGAAGACTTCGCTGGCACCGCCGATTTGGGTTCTCGCCACAGCGGTTTCGGCAGCCAATGTGGGCATCTCGGTATTGTCGCCCGCGATCCCGCAGATGCGCGACGATCTGATGGTGTCGTCCGACGAGGCACAACTCGTTCTAAGCGCTTTTCTGATCATGCTTGGCGTTGGCCAGTTGATTGCAGGGTCTCTTTCGGATCGCATCGGGCGCCGTCCGGTTCTTGTCTACGGATCGCTGCTATTCGTGCTGAGTGGCCTTGGCGCCCTTTTCTCTACCAGCATCGAAATGCTGATTGCCATGCGGATATTTCAGGGGCTGGGTGCCGCCACATGCATGGCAATGGGGCGCGTCATCATAAGTGACAGTTTCCAGCGCGCCGAGGCTGGACGGCAGATGTCGACCATCACAATGTTCCAGTCCGTTGTGCCGCTGCTTGGCTTTGCCTTCGGCGGCATGCTGGCCGACCTCGTCGGGTGGCGGGGTTCGGTGGGGTTGATGGTGATCACGGCTGCGATCGTATTCGCTGGCGCTTCCCTTCTGCTGGCGGAAAGCCGTAACCCGTCCATCAAGCCGGTGCCGGCCTCCCGAATTATCTTTGTCTATGGCCAGTTGCTGGTGACGCCGCTGTTCATCACGAACGCCATGATGGCGGCCACGGTGACGGCTGTGTTCTTTGCGATGGGTGGATTCCTGCCCTACGAATTCAAGCGGCTTGGATCTAGCGCCTTTGAATTCGGCCTCTATTTCAGCGCAACGCCGCTTGGCTATATGTGCGGGAACAGTCTCAGCCGCAGCTTCGGGCCCAAATTGGGATTGGATCGCGCCGCCCTTATCGGCAGTGTCTTCAGCGTGGCGACTGTGTCGGTTCTACTGGTTCTGGCGTTTGCCGGCATTGCCACAAAACCGCCCATTTCGGCACTCCTGTTCTGTTATGGCGTGGCAAACGGACTGATCGTCGCCAATTCGCTGGTCGGGGCGATCCGCGCCGCCGGACCACATAGCGGCGCGGCCACAGGACTTTGCGGTGCCCTTCAGATGGCATGCAGCGCCGGTCTTGGCAGCCTTGTGATCTGGCTTGGTGGTGATGCCGATTTCCGGCTCGCCATCGGCATTTGCTGGGTGATGACGGCGGTCGGGCTGATGTGCAGCCTGGAAGCGATGCGGCGTCGGGCAGAGGCCTGAGACCGGCTGCGTTCAACACTGCCGAAAAGGCTGGTCGCAGAGCAGGGCGGATCGCAGTGGGAATTTTCGGCCGTCGCCGGTCAATACCCTATTGCCATGGTGGGTCCGTTTTGCTAGACACCCTCCACGGTAGCGACACAAGTCACTTGACAACCTGAACCGGCACATCGTGGGGAACGAACCGCGCGACGTGTCCGATTTTGCGTCTGGCCTTGGCGTCGCTGGCGATTTTGGAAACTTGTATCGGCATCGATCCACCATGGCAAAGACATCGCCAGCACAATTCGTCAGGCAGGTCCGCCAGGAAATCAACCGCATTTCCTGGGCTACACGTCGCGAAACCGGGACCGCCACCATCACTGTCTTTGTGATGGCGACAATTGCTGCGATTTTCTTCCTTCTTGTGGATTTGGTGCTCTCGAACATCGTTCAGTTTGTACTGGGTTTCGGCGGTTGACGCCGGGCCGGTTGTACGGACTTGATTGAGACGGAAAGCGTTGGTCATGGCTAAGCGTTGGTATGTTCTGCATGTTTTCTCCGGCTCGGAGAAAAAGGTTGCGCAGCTCATCACCGAGCAGGCGGAGAGCAATGGTCTCGATCATCAGATCGAAGAGGTCATGGTTCCGACCGAGGATGTCGTCGAGGTACGTCGCGGTGTCCGTGTAGAAAGTGAACGCAAGTTTTTCCCTGGCTATATCCTGGTGAAGATGGATCTGACCGACGAGGCGTGGCAGCTTGTGACAAGCCAGCCGCGTGTCACCGGTTTCCTCGGCGGCAAGGGCAAGCCCGTGCCGATCACAAATGCCGAGGCCGAGCGTCTGATCCACCAGATGAGCGAGGGCGTAGAGCGTCCGCGCGCCACTGTCACTTTTGACATTGGCGAGCAGGTACGCGTTTCAGATGGGCCGTTTGCATCGTTCAACGGTTATGTCGAAGAAGCTGACGACGACAAGGCGCGCCTGAAGGTGACCGTGTCGATCTTCGGCCGTTCGACTCCAGTCGAGCTGGAATACAGCCAGGTCGAAAAAATCTAGTAATGCGGTGGCAACCGTTCGAGAGACGGACCACCGGGGGTAAGGACAACACCAGATGGCAAAGAAAATCGAAGGCTACATCAAGCTGAACATTCCTGCCGGCGGGGCAAACCCGTCGCCACCCGTCGGCCCTGCACTGGGTCAGCGCGGTGTGAATATCATGGAATTCTGCAAGGCGTTCAACGCGGCGACAGACTCGCTCGAGAAGAACATGCCGGTTCCGGTGGTGATCACCGTCTACCAGGACAAGTCGTTCACCTTCACCACCAAGACCGCACCGGTCAGCTTCTTCCTGAAGAAGGCCGCCGGCCTGAACAAGGGCGGGCAGGAGCCGGGCCGTACGGTCGCCGGCAAGGTGACCGAGGCGCAGGTGCGCGAGATCGCCGAGCAGAAGATGGGTGATATGAATGCCGTTGATGTTGACGGCGCAATGGCCATGGTCCGCGGGTCCGCCCGTGCGATGGGCCTTGATGTAGTGGAGGGCTAGACAATGGCGAAGCAGAGCAAGCGCAAGCAGGCCGCACTGGCCAGTGTCGATCGTGAGCGCGCCTACCCGCTGGCCGAGGCTGTTGCCCTGGTGAAAGCGAACGCCGCTGCCTCGAAGTTCGACGAGACCATTGAGGTCGCAATGAACCTTGGTGTGGATCCGCGTCACGCCGACCAGATGGTCCGTGGTGTAATCGCCATGCCGAACGGCACCGGCAAGACCATGCGCGTCGCCGTGTTCGCGCGTGATGGCAAAGCTGACGAAGCCAAGGAAGCCGGCGCCGACCTGATTGGTGCCGAAGAACTGGCCGAAGCCATGCAGAACGGCGAAAGCAACTTCGACCGTGTGATCGCGACCCCCGACATGATGGGTGTTGTCGGCCGTCTTGGTAAGGTGCTGGGCCCGCGCGGCCTGATGCCGAACCCGAAGCTCGGTACGGTCACTCCGGATGTCGGCGCGGCGGTCAAGGCCGCCAAAGCCGGTGAAGTTCAGTATCGCGCCGAGAAGGCCGGTATCGTTCATGCCGGCGTTGGCAAGGCCAGCTTTGACGAGGCGAAAATCATCGAGAACGCTTCTGCCTTTATCGAGGCTGTCCGCAAGGCGCGCCCGTCGGGTGCCAAGGGCACCTATATCCGCAAGATTACGCTGAGCTCCACCATGGGCGTCGGCGTTGTGGTCGAAGACGTCGCCTGACCGGCGACGCGAACCGAATTCTCCGGCGCTTCGGTGCCGGCGAACAGGGGTGTGGTGAAAATCACGCCCCGCACCTGTCCAAGACTGCAGGTGCTGCCATTGCCGGCCTTGCCGGTAGCGGTGGCTTAATACCCTGCAATAGACGGGAGCAAGAGCAGGTTTCTGCTTGAACTTCTTGATGGGCAGGCCAGCGGACCGGTCATGAGACCGGTTCATATTGCAACCGGGGATGGTGAATGTCTCGCCACCCCAAAGAGCGGAGACGATCGGTGAACAGACAAGAAAAAGCCGAACTGATCGAAACGCTGCAGACCACTCTGAACGCGTCTTCCACTGTCGTGGTGACGCATCAGGTAGGGATGACCGTTGCAGAGAGCAGCGACCTGCGTGCGAAGATGCGGGAAGCTGGAGCTGGCTTCAAGGTAACCAAGAATCGGATTGCCAAGCTGGCACTCAAAGGCACGGCCTATGAGGACCTGGAGAGCATGTTTACCGGACCGACTGCCATTGGCACGTCGTCAGATCCGGTAGCGGCCGCCAAGGCCCTGGTGGATTTCGCCAAGGACAATGACAAGCTGACCATCGTCGGCGGCAGCATGGACGGGAAAACCCTGGACAAGGCTGGCGTCGAGGCTCTGGCCAAAATGCCGTCCCTTGACGAACTGCGTGGCCGGCTTGTCGGGCTTGTACAAGCCCCGGCAGCCAAACTCGCACGTGTTGCCCAGGCTCCGGCCGGCAAGGTGGCACGCGTGATTCAGGCACGTGCAGACCAATTGCAGCAGGGCTAATCGCCCCGATCAGACGTTCAAGCCTAATGGAGTAAATCATGGCTGATATCGAAAAAATCGCAGAAGACCTTTCCAACCTGACCGTTCTCGAAGCGGCTGAGCTGGCAAAGCTGCTGGAAGACAAGTGGGGCGTATCCGCTGCCGCTGCTCCGGTCGCCATGGCCATGCCTGCCGGTGGCGGTGACGCCGGCGGCGCTGCCGAAGAGAAGTCCGAATTCGATGTGATCCTGGCCTCGGCCGGCGCTTCCAAGATCAACGTGATCAAGGAAGTTCGTGCGATCACCTCGCTCGGTCTGAAGGAAGCCAAGGACCTCGTCGAAGGTGCGCCGAAGCCCGTCAAGGAAGGCGTGTCCAAGGAAGAGGCCGACGAAATCAAAGGCAAGCTCGAGGAAGCTGGCGCGACCGTCGAGGTCAAGTAAACCCGACGCCGCGGCATCTTTACGATTGCCGACCGAACATGTCTTGCACCGGGTGGATTTTCCGCCCGGTGCAAGGCCGTTTTACCGGGGCCGCCTTTCCAGCCTGCTGGCAGGGGGGTCGAATACCAGACAGGCCATTGTGTAATGGTCTGTTATCAAACGGAAATTTGACGAGGTAACTCATATGGCATCGCATGTAAGCACTCTCGACAGTCGCCGGCGTGTCCGCCGCAGCTTTGGCCAGCTGGCGGAAGTTACGCCCATGCCGAACCTGATCGATGTGCAGCGCTCGAGCTACGACACATTTCTGCAGATGGGCATCTCCAGAGCCGATCGCGAAGAACACGGCCTTCAGGAGACCTTCAACTCGATCTTCCCGATCGAGGATTTCGCCGGCCGGGCGAAGCTGGAATTTGTCTCCTACGATCTCGAGACGCCGAAATATGATGTCGAAGAGTGCCAGCAGCGCGGCCTGACCTATGCGTCGTCGCTGAAAGTGACACTGCGCCTCGAAGTGTGGGAAGAGGACGAGGTCACCGGTGCCCGTTCGATCCGCGACATCAAGGAGCAGGACGTCTATATGGGCGACATGCCCCTGATGACATCGAACGGTACCTTCATCGTGAACGGTACCGAGCGCGTGATCGTGTCGCAAATGCACCGTTCGCCCGGTGTGTTCTTCGATCATGACCGCGGCAAGACCCATGCGTCCGGCAAGCTGCTGTTCGCTGCCCGTGTCATTCCCTATCGCGGTTCCTGGCTCGATTTCGAGTTCGACGCCAAGGACATCCTGAATGTGCGTATCGACCGCAAGCGCAAGCTGCCTGTCACCACCTTCCTTATGGCGCTGCCGAATGACGATTCGGTTGCCTACATGGCCGGCTGCGCTGAAAGTGGCGAGGATCTGGATCCGGCGCGCATCATTGGTATGGCGCGTGACGAGATTCTCAAGGAATTCTACGAGTCAGTCAGCTACACCCGCGAGGGTGACGGCTGGTCATATGCCTTCAACGCCGACGCTCTGAAGGGCAACAAGCTCATCCGCGACCTGATCGATGCCAAGTCGCGCGAGGTTGTCGCCTCGGCCGGTACGAAGATGACCCCGCGTTCGCTTCGCAAGCTGGCTGACGCCGGTATCGAGCGTGTGTTCGCCCCCGACGAGGACCTTGTCGGCCGTTATCTGGCTGATGACTGCGTTGACATGCAGACAGGCGAGGTCTTCGCCGAAGCCGGTGACGAGATTACAGAAGAGCTGCTGAAGCGGCTCGTTGACGAGGGTGCTGCCGAGATCAGCGTGCTGTTCATCGACAATGTCAATTTCGGCCCGCATCTGCGCAGTACCCTTGCTGCAGACCGGAACAACAGCCGTGCAGAAGCGCTTGTCGACATCTATCGTGTGATGCGCGCTGGTGAGCCGCCGACACTTGAAAGTGCGCATGCGCTGTTCGAGAGCCTGTTTTTCAACTCCGACCGTTACGACCTGTGGTCTGTTTGCCGGGTGATGATTAACTCGCGCCTCGAGCTCGAGACCGAGGACAGCCTGCGCGTTCTGCGTAAGGAAGACATCCTCGCGATCCTGCGCGTGCTGACTGGACTGAAGGACGGCCGTGGCGAGGTTGACGATATCGACCACCTCGGCAACCGTCGTGTCCGCTCGGTTGGCGAGCTGATGGAAAACCAGTACCGCGTCGGCCTGCTGCGCATGGAGCGTGCCATCCGTGAGCGTATGGGTTCAGTCGAGATTGACACCGTCATGCCGGCCGACCTGATCAACGCCAAGCCGGCTGCTGCTGCGGTGCGTGAGTTCTTCGGCTCGTCGCAGCTGTCGCAGTTCATGGATCAGACCAACCCGCTGTCCGAGATCACCCACAAGCGCCGCGTATCCGCGCTTGGGCCGGGCGGTCTGACGCGTGAGCGCGCCGGCTTTGAGGTGCGTGACGTGCACCCGACCCATTACGGCCGGATCTGCCCGATCGAGACGCCTGAAGGCCCGAACATCGGCCTGATCAACTCGCTGGCCACATTTGCCAAAATCAACCGCTACGGCTTCATCGAAACGCCGTATCGCAAGGTTGTCGATGGCAAGGTTACGGACGAAGTGCGTTACATTTCGGCAATGGAAGAGGGGCGTTACACCATCGCCCAGGCCAACGCCGAACTCGACGCAAAGGGTGCCTTTGTCGGTGAGCTGATCCCGATCCGCCGCGCCGGCGAGATCGGTCTTGCCCGTCCGACCGACATCGAGCTGATGGACGTCTCGCCAAAGCAGCTGGTTTCGGTGGCTGCAGCGCTGATCCCGTTCCTCGAGAACGATGACGCCAACCGCGCCCTGATGGGATCGAACATGCAGCGTCAGGCTGTGCCGCTGGTCCGTGCCGAAGCGCCGATCGTCGGCACCGGCATGGAATCGCGGGTTGCCCGTGACTCTGGTGTGACCATCGTCGCCCGCCGCGCCGGTGTGATCGATCAGGTGGACGCCACCCGCATCGTGATCCGTGCCAGCGAGGAGAGCGCCGAGGACGTGTCCCCGGTTGATATCTACTCGCTGCTGAAATTCCAGCGTTCGAACCAGAACACCACTGTCAACCAGCGTCCGCTGGTCAAGGTCGGCGATGTTGTCCGCAAGGGTGACATTCTGGCGGACGGTCCTTCTACCGAGGATGGTGAGCTGGCGCTGGGCCGGAACGTGCTCGTCGCGTTCATGCCCTGGAACGGCTACAATTTCGAGGATTCGATCCTGATCTCCGACCGCGTCGTTCGCGACGATGTCTTCACCTCGATCCATATCGAGGAATACGAGAGTCATGGCCCGTGATACCAAGCTCGGCCAGGAAGAGATCACCCGCGACATTCCGAATGTCGGTGAAGAGGCTCTGAAAAACCTCGACGAGGCAGGCATTGTCTATGTCGGCGCCGAGGTGGGCCCGTCCGATATCCTTGTCGGCAAGGTGACACCGAAGGGCGAAAGCCCGATGACGCCTGAGGAAAAGCTCCTCCGTGCGATCTTCGGTGAGAAGGCATCCGATGTCCGTGACACCTCGCTGAAGCTGCCGCCGGGCGGTTCCGGCACGGTTGTCGAGGTTCGCGTCTTCTCCCGCCGCGGCGTAGAGAAGGACGAGCGCGCCCTTGCCATCGACCGTGCCGAGATCGACCGTCTTGGCAAGGACCGTGATGACGAGCGCATCATTCTCGAGCGTGGTTTCCACGGCCGTATGGTCGAGCTTCTCGAAGGGCAGACTGTTGCCTCGGGCCCGAAGGGCGTGAAGGCGGGTAGCAAGCTGACTGCTGCGATGCTCGAGGATATGCCGAAGTCGCAGTGGCAGCAGATCGCCGTCAAGGACGATGCCGTCCAGAAGCTGGTCGAGGCGCAGGTCGCCAACTTCGACAGCGCCGTTCTGGAGCTGCAGGCCCGCTTCAACGACAAGGTCGACAAGCTGCAGGCTGGTGACGAGCTTCTCCCGGGTGTGATGAAGATGGTCAAGGTCTTCGTCGCCGTGAAGCGCAAGCTCCAGCCGGGTGACAAGATGGCCGGCCGTCACGGCAACAAGGGTGTGATCTCGCGGATCGTGCCTGCCGAGGACATGCCGTATCTTGAAGATGGCACTCCGATGGACATTGTTCTCAATCCGCTTGGCGTTCCGTCACGGATGAATGTGGGACAGATTCTCGAGACCCATCTTGGATGGGCTGCTCGCGGCCTCGGCAAGAAGATCGGCGAGGCTGCCGAGAAGGCACGTGCAAGCGCGAATACCAAGGCGCTTCGCAAAGAGCTGTCCGAGATCTATTCGAAGGAGCAGTTCAAGGGTGAACTGGACGTCATGAATGACGACCAGATTCTCGAGCAGAGCGAGCTTCTTGGCCGCGGCGTTCCAATGGCGACACCTGTCTTTGACGGGGCCCGTGAAGCCGATGTGATATCGCTTCTCGGCAAGGCCGGCCTCAGCGACACCGGCCAGGAATGGCTGACAGACGGCCGTACCGGCGAGGTCTTCGACCGCCCGGTCACGGTCGGCTACATCTATATGCTGAAGCTGCACCACCTTGTGGATGACAAGATCCACGCCCGTTCGATCGGCCCGTACTCGCTTGTGACCCAGCAGCCGCTGGGTGGTAAGGCGCAGTTCGGTGGCCAGCGCTTCGGTGAGATGGAAGTCTGGGCCCTCGAGGCCTATGGCGCCGCTTACACGCTTCAGGAAATGTTGACGGTGAAATCGGACGACGTGTCCGGCCGGACCAAGGTCTATGAGGCCATTGTCCGCGGTGACGACGATTTCGAGTCCGGCATTCCGGAGTCCTTCAACGTTCTGGTCAAGGAGCTTCGCTCGCTCGGCCTGAATGTGGACCTCCACGAAGCCGAATATTGATCGCGACCGCCTCGATCCGAACCAGATAACACCACACTCCGTCGGGAGATGACCACATGAACGACTTGATGAATCCTTTCGGGCAGAACCAGGGCCCTCAGAGCTTTGACAAGATCCGTATCTCGATCGCATCGCCAGAACGTATCCGTTCCTGGTCTTTTGGCGAGATCAAGAAGCCCGAAACGATCAACTATCGTACCTTCAAGCCGGAGAAGGATGGCCTGTTCTGTGCCCGTATCTTCGGTCCGGTCCGCGACTACGAATGCCTCTGCGGCAAGTACAAGCGGATGAAGTATCGCGGCATCATCTGCGAGAAGTGCGGTGTCGAGGTTACGCTTTCGAAGGTCCGCCGCGAGCGGATGGGCCATATCGAGCTGGCGTCGCCGGTTGCGCATATCTGGTTCCTGAAGTCGCTTCCAAGCCGCATCGGCCTTCTCGTCGACATGACGCTGAAGGATCTGGAGCGGGTTCTGTATTTCGAGAACTTCGTGGTGATCGAGCCCGGCCTGACCTCGCTTGAGAAGGGCCAGCTGCTGTCGGAAGAGGAATTCTACGACGCGCAGGACGAGTTCGGTGACGACGCGTTCGAAGCCAGCATCGGCGCCGAAGCGATCAAGAAGGTCCTCGAGGCCATGGACATGGACGAGGAGCGGGTGAAAATCCGCGAGGAACTCGCCGAGACCGGGTCCGAAGCCAAGCGCAAGAAGCTGGTGAAGCGCCTGAAGCTGGTCGACAGCTTCCGCGAGTCCGGCTGCCGTCCGGAATGGATGATCCTTGATGTGATCCCGGTCATTCCGCCCGAGCTGCGCCCGCTGGTGCCGCTTGATGGCGGCCGTTTTGCCACCTCCGACCTGAACGACCTGTATCGCCGTGTGATCAACCGGAACAACCGCCTGAAGCGCCTGATCGAGCTTCGCGCGCCGGACATCATCGTGCGGAACGAGAAGCGGATGCTGCAGGAGGCCGTCGACGCCCTGTTCGACAATGGCCGTCGCGGCCGCGTCATCAGCGGCGTCAACAAGCGCCCGCTGAAGTCGCTCTCCGACATGCTCAAGGGCAAGCAGGGACGTTTCCGTCAGAACCTGCTTGGCAAGCGCGTCGATTATTCCGGCCGTTCGGTGATCGTTGTCGGTCCCGAGCTGAAGCTGCACCAGTGCGGCCTGCCGAAGAAAATGGCGCTGGAGCTGTTCAAGCCGTTCATCTACTCGAAGCTGGAACTCTATTCGATGGCCAGCACCGTGAAGATGGCCAAGCGCATGGTGGAAAAGGAACGTCCCGAGGTCTGGGATATCCTCGAAGAGGTGATCCGCGAGCATCCGGTGATGCTGAACCGGGCGCCGACGCTGCACCGTCTTGGCATTCAGGCGTTCGAGCCGGTCCTTGTCGAGGGCAAGGCCATCCAGCTTCACCCGCTGGTCTGTACTGCCTTCAACGCCGACTTCGACGGTGACCAGATGGCGGTTCATGTGCCGCTGTCGCTGGAAGCCCAGCTCGAGGCCCGTGTCCTGATGATGTCGACCAACAACATCCTCAGCCCGGCCAACGGCAAGCCGATCATCGTGCCGTCGCAGGACATCATTCTCGGCCTGTATTACATGTCGCTCGAGCGTGAGAACGAGAAGGGCGAGGGCATGATCTTTGGCAACGCCCAGGAAATCCTGCTGGCGCTTGGCAACGGGTCTGTCAGTCTGCATGCCAAGGTCAAGGCACGGGTCGCAACCCGTGACGAGAATGGCGAACGTGTGAGCCGTGTGATCGAGACGACACCGGGCCGTGCGCAGCTTGCCGACCTGCTGCCTGACAACCCGAACTGTTCCTTCGATCTGGTCAACAAGCTGATGACCAAGAAGCAGGTCAGTGACGTGATCGACCACGTCTACCGTCACTGCGGTCAGAAGGACACGGTCATCTTCTGTGACCGCCTGATGACGCTTGGTTTCGGCCAGGCCTGTAACGCCGGCATCTCGTTCGGTATCGCCGATCTGACGACTCCCGACCTGAAGGAGAAGTATGTCAACGAGGCCGAAGCCGAGGTGAAGACCTTCGAACAGCAGTATCTTGATGGTCTGATCACTCAGGGTGAGAAGTACAACAAGGTTGTCGACGTATGGTCGCGCTGTTCGGATCTCGTCGCCGACGAGATGATGAAGGGTATTTCGACCATCCGCGAGGGTGAGCCGATCAACTCCGTATGGATGATGGCGCATTCCGGTGCGCGTGGCTCGGCAGCGCAGATCAAGCAGCTTGCCGGTATGCGCGGCCTGATGGCCAAGCCGTCGGGCGAGATCATCGAGACGCCGATCATCTCTTCCTTCAAGGAAGGCCTGAATGTTCTCGAATACTTCAACTCGACTCACGGTGCCCGTAAGGGTCTTGCCGATACGGCGCTGAAGACCGCGAACTCGGGTTACCTGACCCGTCGTCTGGTTGACGTGGCGCAGGACTGTATCGTCAACGAGACGGATTGTGGCACCAGCAAGGGTCTGACGATCCGCCCGGTGATGAACGGCAGTGATGTCGTCGATCCACTGTATGACCGCATCCTGGGCCGGATCATGGCCGAGGACTTGGTCGATCTGTCTACTGGCGACGTCATTGTTGCAGCCGGCGAGATGGTGACCGAGGAACATGCCGAGCGCATGGAGGAATCGGGCGTCGACCAGGCGGTTATCCGTTCTGCACTCCTTTGTGAGGCACAGACCGGTATTTGCGGCCAGTGTTACGGGCGCGACCTTGCCCGGGGCACCTCGGTAAATATCGGCGAGGCTGTCGGCGTCATCGCGGCACAGTCGATCGGCGAGCCGGGAACCCAGCTGACCATGCGGACATTCCACGTCGGTGGTGCTGCCCAGCGTGGCGCAGAGCAGTCGAACATCGAAGCTGCCATTGGCGGCAAGGTGAAGCTCGAGAACGAGGCTCTGGTCAAGGACCGTGAAGGCAACCAGATCGTGATGAGCCGGAACACCGAGCTGCTGATCATGGACGAGCAGGGCCGTGAGCGCGAGCGTCACCGCCTGCCATATGGCGGCAAGCTGTTCGTCAAGGCCGGCAAGGATGTTGCCGCTGGTGATGTCCTGATCGAGTGGGATCCCTACACCATGCCTATCATCGCCGAGATGAAGGGTACGGCGAACTATGTCGATCTCGTCGACGGTATCTCCGTTCGCGAGGTTACCGATGACGCGACAGGTATCTCCAGCCGCGAGGTTGTTGACTGGAAAGCATCCGCAGGCGGTCAGAACCTGCGTCCGCGCATCACCCTGCGTGATGACAAGGGCGAAGTGCTGACACTGTCGAACGGTCTCGAGGCCCGCTACTTCATGTCGGCAGGCGCAATTCTGTCGGTCGAAAGTGGTGCCGAGGTTCAGGCCGGTGACGTGCTGGCCCGTATCCCGCGCGAATCGTCCAAGACGCGTGACATCACCGGTGGTCTGCCACGCGTTGCAGAGCTGTTCGAAGCCCGCAAGCCGAAGGATTTTGCGGTGATCTCGGAGTCGGACGGCCGCGTCGAGTTTGGCAATGACTACAAGGCCAAGCGCCGGATCAAGGTAACGCCGATCGAGGGTGACGGCGAGCCGGTCGAATATCTGCTGCCCAAGGGCCGCCCGCTGGCGGTCAATGAGGGTGACATCGTTCGCAAGGGCGACCTTCTCCTCGATGGCAGCCCGGTCCCGCACGATATCCTCGCGATTCTCGGGGTCGAGCAGCTTGCTGCCTATCTCGTGAAGGAAATCCAGGATGTCTATCGTCTGCAGGGCGTGAAGATCAACGACAAGCACATCGAGGTGATCGTTCGCCAGATGTTGCAGAAGGTAGAGGTCACCGACGCCGGCGACAGCACCTTCCTGATCGGCGAGCAGGTCGACCGCGAGGAATTCGCGTCCTCCAACGCCTCGCTTGAGGCGGAAGGCCTGCGCCCAGCTGTTGCACATCCGGTGCTGCTTGGTATCACCAAGGCATCGCTGCAGACACGCTCCTTCATCTCGGCTGCGTCGTTCCAGGAAACGACGCGTGTCCTGACCGAAGCTTCGGTCAGCGGCCGCCAGGATACGCTGGACGGCCTGAAGGAGAACGTGATTGTCGGACGTCTGATCCCGGCGGGTACCGGCTCGGTGATGAAGCGGCTGCGCCGCATCGCTGCCGACCGTGACCGCGTGATCATGGAAGAGCGTGCAGCGGCAACGCCCGCGCTTGAAGATGCGGCAGCTGAATCCACCGACGGATTCGGGGCAACTGCCGAGGACGCACAGACCGAGACCTGACCGGGTTTCGGTTGCTGTTCCGCCACGCCGCCCCTTGCCGGGCGGTGTTGGCCGGGACTTTGCCCAAGGCCTGCGGTTTGCGGTGAAAAACTGCTTGACCCGCCAAGGGCGCTGACATAGGTTCCGCTCACCTTTTGGTGCTGGTGGTGGCCCAACCGAACGAGTTCGTTCGCGACGGGCTAGACGCTGTACCGGTATATAGGTGACGAAAAACAGACCCTTCTGGGTTCTGATCTGAGGGTGGATCTCCCTGAATTTGGGGAGGACCGGCCCTGTTGCACGCTCAGTGCTTTATTTGGTTGAGACGAAAAGGGGCAGAAATGCCGACCATTAACCAGTTGATCCGGCACGGACGTAAGCGTCCGGTTGCTCGTACGAAGGTTCCTGCAATGGAAGCATGCCCGCAGAAGCGCGGCGTGTGCACGCGGGTTTACACCACCACCCCAAAGAAGCCGAACTCGGCCTTGCGGAAAGTCGCACGTGTGCGTCTGACCAACGGTTTCGAAGTATCGAGCTACATCCCGGGTGAGGGCCACAACCTTCAGGAACACTCTGTTGTCCTGATCCGCGGTGGACGCGTGAAGGACCTTCCGGGTGTCCGTTACCACATCATTCGCGGCACGCTCGATACTCAGGGCGTCGCAGATCGTCGCCAGCGTCGTTCCAAATACGGCGCCAAGCGTCCTAAGTAAGGGAAGACTCTTATGTCACGTCGTCACCGCGCGGAAAAACGTCCTGTTCTCCCTGATGCAAAGTTCAAGGACACCACCGTTTCCAAATTCATGTCCTGCCTGATGTATGACGGCAAGCGCTCGGTCGCCGAAAAGATCGTGTATGGCGCTTTCGACCGCATTCAGGAAAAGTCGGGCAACGAGCCTGTGAAGGTTTTCCACGACGCGCTCGAGAATGTTCGCCCGCATCTGGAAGTTCGCTCCCGCCGCGTCGGTGGTGCCACCTATCAGGTGCCTGTCGAGGTTCGCAGCGAGCGTGCACAGGCTCTGGCCATCCGCTGGCTGATTGACAGCTCCCGCAAGCGTGGCGAGACCACCATGGTCGACCGCCTGTCGGCTGAGCTTCTGGACGCTGCCAACAACCGTGGCAACGCCGTCAAGAAACGTGAAGACACCCACAAGATGGCAGAGGCCAACCGCGCCTTCTCGCACTACCGCTGGTAGATTCGGCAGGAGATCCCGAACATGGCACGTGACTATACACTCGAGCGTTACCGCAACTTCGGCATCATGGCCCATATTGATGCCGGCAAGACAACGGCAACCGAGCGCATCCTCTACTACACCGGCCGGTCGCATAAGATCGGTGAGGTCCATGACGGCAACGCCACCATGGACTGGATGGAGCAGGAGCAGGAGCGCGGGATCACTATCACGTCTGCTGCGACGACCTGTTTCTGGTTCCGTACAGACGATGGCAGCACGCCGTCCGGCGAATATACCGGCGACGCCGAAGATGCGAAGTTCCGCTTCAACATCATCGACACGCCTGGCCACGTTGACTTCACCATCGAGGTAGAGCGTTCGCTCGCCGTTCTCGACGGTGCGGTTTGTGTTCTTGATGCCAATGCCGGCGTTGAGCCGCAGACCGAGACTGTATGGCGTCAGGCCGACCGTTACTCCGTTCCGCGGATCGTGTTCGTCAACAAGATGGACAAGATCGGGGCCGACTTCTTTAACTGCGTCGACATGATCCGCGACCGTACTGGCGCCATTCCGGCACCGGTGCAGTTCCCGATTGGCGCCGAATCCGATTTCGAGGGCATTGTCGACCTCGTCGAGATGAAGGAATGGGTCTGGAACTCCGAGGATCTCGGTGCGAGCTGGACCGTTCAGGACATCCGTGCAGACCTCGCCGACAAGGCCGCAGAAATGCGAGCAGAGCTTGTCGAGCTTGCCGTCGAGCAGGATGACGATGCCATGGAAGCCTTCCTGGAAGGCGACGAGCCGGATGTAGCAACGCTGCGCCGGCTTATTCGTATGGGCACCCTGAACATGTCGTTCGTTCCGGTTCTGTGTGGCTCTGCCTTCAAGAACAAGGGCGTTCAGCCGCTTCTGAACTCGGTTATCGACTTCCTGCCTGGTCCGCTTGACGTTCCGGCCTACACCGGCTTCGCGCCGGGTGACGAGACCGAGACTCGCGACATCGAGCGTCATGCAGATGATGCCGAGCCGCTGTCCGGCCTCGCCTTCAAGATCATGAACGACCCGTTTGTCGGTTCGCTCACATTCCTGCGGATTTATTCCGGTTCCCTGAAAAAGGGCGACAGCATCCTCAACTCCACCAAAGGCAAGCGCGAGCGTGTCGGCCGGATGATGATGATGCACTCGAACAACCGCGAGGAAATCGAGGAAGCGTTTGCAGGTGACATTGTCGCCCTTGCAGGCATGAAGGAAACCACCACCGGTGACACCATGTCCGACCCGACCAAGCCGGTCGTGCTCGAGACCATGACGTTCCCGGAGCCGGTGATCGAGATTGCCATCGAGCCGAAGTCCAAGAACGACCAGGAAAAGATGTCGGCCGGCCTGCAGCGCCTCGCCGCAGAAGACCCGTCTTTCCGCGTCAGCTCGGACATCGAGTCGGGCCAGACCATCATGAAGGGCATGGGCGAACTTCACCTCGACATTCTTGTCGATCGCCTCAAGCGCGAGTTCAAGGTCGAGGCGAACATCGGTGCCCCGCAGGTTGCCTATCGTGAAACCATCTCGCGCGAGGCCGAGATTGACTACACCCACAAGAAGCAGTCGGGTGGTTCTGGTCAGTTCGCACGCGTGAAGATGATCTTCCGGCCCCGCGCTGAAGGCGGTTACGACTTCAAGAACTCGGTTGTTGGTGGTTCGGTTCCGCGGGAATACGTCCCGGGTGTTGAAAAGGGCCTGTTGCAGGCCAAGGAAACCGGCAGCATCGCAGGCTTCCCGGTCATCGACTTTGATGTCGAGCTGATCGACGGCGCCAGCCATGACGTCGACTCCTCTGTTCTCGCGTTCGAGATTGCGGCCCGCGCCGCATTCCGCGAAGCGATGCAGAAGGCCGCGCCAAAGCTGCTCGAGCCGGTAATGAAGGTCGAGGTGATCACCCCTGAAGAGTATATGGGCGACATCATCGGTGACCTGAACAGCCGCCGTGGCCAGGTGGGTGGTATGGACCAGCGTGGTAATGCACGCGCCATCGACGCGATGGTGCCGCTTGCCAACATGTTCGGCTACATCAACACCCTCCGTTCGATGAGCCAGGGCCGCGCCCAGTATTCGATGCAGTTTGACCACTATGAACAGGTACCGCAGGCCGTGGCTGACGAAGTCCGCGCCAAGATGGCCTGAAGAAGCTAAGACAGACAGGAGACAGAGACGATGTCCAAGGAAAAGTTTGATCGTTCCAAGCCGCACGTAAACATTGGCACGATCGGCCATGTTGACCACGGCAAGACGACACTGACGGCAGCGATCACGAAGGTGATGGCGGAGGCTGGCGGCGCCGAGTTTCAGGCGTATGACCAGATTGACAAGGCACCTGAGGAGCGTGCTCGCGGTATCACCATTTCGACGGCTCACGTCGAGTATGAGACCCCGAACCGTCACTATGCGCACGTCGACTGTCCTGGCCACGCTGACTATGTGAAGAACATGATCACCGGCGCGGCGCAGATGGACGGCGCGATCCTTGTTGTATCGGCTGCCGACGGCCCGATGCCCCAGACCCGCGAGCACATTCTGCTGGCGCGTCAGGTTGGTGTTCCGGCGCTGTGCGTGTTCATGAACAAGGTCGACCAGGTTGACGACGAGGAGCTTCTTGAGCTCGTTGAGATGGAGATTCGCGAGCTTCTGTCGAGCTACGAGTTCCCTGGCGACGATATTCCGATCGTGAAGGGTTCTGCGCTTGCTGCTCTTGAGGACAGCGATGCGACCATCGGATCCGAGGCGATCAAGGAGCTGATGGCGGCTGTTGATGATTACATCCCGCAGCCTGAGCGTCCGAAGGACCAGCCGTTCCTGATGCCGATCGAGGATGTGTTCTCGATCTCGGGTCGTGGCACGGTTGTGACCGGTCGTATCGAGCGCGGCATCGTGAATGTCGGTGAGGAGATCGAGATTGTTGGTCTGAAAGAGACGCACCAAGACGACCTGCACCGGTGTTGAGATGTTCCGCAAGCTTCTGGACCAGGGCGAGGCCGGCGACAATGTTGGTGTTCTGCTTCGTGGTACGAAGCGCGAGGAAGTCGAGCGCGGTCAGGTCCTTGCGGCCCCGGGCACGATCACCCCGCACACCGAGTTCAAGTGCGAGGCCTATGTTCTGACGAAGGAAGAGGGTGGACGTCATACCCCGTTCTTCTCGAACTACCGTCCGCAGTTCTACTTCCGTACGACGGATGTGACCGGTTCTGTCGAGCTGCCGTCTGGCACCGAGATGGTTATGCCGGGCGACAACATCGCGATGACCGTGACACTGATCGCGCCGATCGCCATGGATGAGGGCCTGCGCTTCGCGATCCGCGAAGGTGGCCGCACCGTCGGCGCCGGCGTCGTCGCATCCATCGTTAAGTAAGGACTCGAACATAGGAGGGGCGCGCGGCGCCCCTCTTTATTCGCAGGTAACAGGGAAAGCAGTCATGGAAACCCAGAACATCCGGATCCGGTTGAAGGCATTTGACCATCGTATCCTCGACCAGTCGACGAACGAGATCGTCAATACCGCCAAGCGTACCGGTGCAGAAGTACGGGGTCCGATCCCGCTGCCGACGAATATTCGTCGGATGACTGTTCTGCGCTCGCCGCACATCGACAAGAAAAGCCGCGAGCAGTTTGAAATGCGGACGCACAAGCGTCTGCTCGACATTATTGATCCGACTCCGCAGACGGTGGACGCGCTGATGAAGCTCGATCTCGCCGCCGGCGTTGATGTCGAAATCAAGCTCTAGGGAAGGGTCAGAAGCAATGCGTAGCGGAGTTATCGCCCGCAAGCTGGGGATGACGCGGGTCTTTACCGACGCCGGTCTACACGTTCCGGTGACGGTTCTGAAGATGGATGACGTTCAGGTGGTTTCTGTCCGCCAGCAAGAGCGTGACGGCTACACGGCTGTCCAGCTCGGTGCAGGTGCGGCCAAGGCCAAGAACGTATCGAAGGCCATGCGCGGCCATTTCGCCAAGGCGAATGTGATGCCGAAGTCGAAGCTCGCCGAGTTCCGTGTCAGTGATGATGCAGTCCTCGAGGTTGGCTCGACCATCGCGCCGAGCCACTTTGTCGCCGGCCAGAAGGTTGATGTCGTCGGCACCACCCAGGGTAAGGGTTTTGCCGGTGCGATGAAGCGCCATAATTTTGGTGGCCTGCGTGCCTCGCACGGCGTATCGATCTCGCATCGTTCGCACGGTTCGACAGGTCAGTGTCAGGAGCCTGGCAAGGTCTTCAAGGGCAAGAAGATGGCTGGCCATATGGGCGCCGTCCGGAACACCACTCAGAACATCGAGGTGGTTGCCGTTGATGATGAAGAGGGCGTGGTTCTCCTTCAGGGCGCGGTTCCGGGTCCGAAGGGTGGCTGGGTTCTGATCAGCGACGCCATCAAGGCGAAACTGCCTGAAGGTGTGCCGTTCCCGGCAGGCCTCGTTGGTGACGCCGTTGAAGAGGCACCTGCAGAGGCAGCGCCGGCGGATGACGCCGCAGCCGAGGATGCAGCCGCTGATGCCGCTGAAGCTCCGGTTGAGGAGGCTCCGGCAGAAGAGGCGCCTGCAGCAGAGGCCGCCGAGGAAGAGGGCAAGTCCGATGAAAGTTAAGGTGACAACGCTCGACAGCAAGGCAGCTGGTGATATCACGCTGGCAGACGAGGTATTCGCGGTTGCACCGCGTGCCGACATCGTCGCCCGCGTCGTGAACTGGCAGCTTGCCAAGCGCCGCGCCGGTACCCACCGCGTGAAGAGCCGCGGCGAGATCAAGGCCACTGGCGCGAAGATGTACCGCCAGAAGGGCACTGGTAACGCCCGTCACGGTCCCCGGTCGGTTGTGCAGTTCCGTGGCGGCGGTGTCGTCCATGGTCCGACTGTCCGCGATCACGGCTATTCGCTGCCGAAAAAGGTTCGCAAGCTGGGTCTGAAGTCGGCTCTGTCCGCGAAGGTCGCCGAGGGCAAGGTCATTGTCGTCGACGAGCTGAAGACCAGCGGCAAGAACGCCGGCAAGACAGCTTCGCTGAAGGCCAGCCTCGCCAAGCTTGGTGCCGAGAACGCACTGATGATTGGCGGTGCCGAGCTCGACAGCAATCTTGTCAAGGCGGCCAGCAACCTGCCGTTCGTCGATGTGCTGCCGCAGCAGGGCATCAACGTCTATGACATCCTGCGCCGCGATGTACTCGTCCTTTCCAAGGATGCCGCGGCCCATATCGAGGAGCGTCTGAAATGAGCGTCCGTCCGCGCAAGCCGGCACAGGTCTCGCTGAGCAAGGCCGCCGCCTATGACACCATTCTCCGCCCGATCGTCACCGAGAAGGCGACCATGGCGAATGAAAACGGTCAGGTAACTTTTGCTGTTCCGGTAACCGCCACCAAGCCCGAGATCAAGGCAGCTGTTGAAATGCTGTTCGACGTCAAGGTCACGGCGGTGAACACCATCCTGCAAAAGGGCAAGGCCAAGATGTGGCGGGGCCGTCCGGGTCGCCGCTCCGATACCAAGAAGGCCATGGTCACCCTGGCCGAAGGTCAAACCATTGACCTGATGGGAGTGTAGGACCATGGCTCTGAAGAAGTTCAACCCGACAACCCCTGGCCAGCGTAATCTGGTCCTGGTCGACAAGAGCGACCTGTACAAGGGCAAGCCGGTCAAGAAGCTGACTGAAGGTCTGACCAAGACCGGCGGTCGCAACAACTCCGGTCACGTGACCTCGTGGCATCGTGGCGGCGGGCACAAGCGCCGCTACCGCATGGTCGATTTCAAGCGGACCAAGTCCGGCATGATGGCGACCGTCGAGCGTCTGGAATATGATCCGAACCGTACTGCCTTTATCGCCCTGATCACCTATGAAGATGGTGAACAGAGCTACATCCTGGCGCCGCAGCGCCTGGCTGTTGGCGACAAGGTGATGTCCGGTGTTGGTTCTGACATCAAGCCCGGCAACGCGCTGCCGCTGCAGAACATCCCGGTCGGCACGCTCGTCCATAATGTCGAGCTGAAGCCCGGCAAGGGCGGCCAGCTGGCCCGTTCGGCAGGCACCTATGTGCAGCTCGTTGGTCGTGACCGTGGTTATGCAATCCTGCGCCTGACCTCTGGTGAAGTTCGCCTCGTCCGCGGCGAGTGCATGGCATCCATCGGTGCCGTGTCCAACCCGGACCAGCAGAACACCAAGATCGGCAAGGCCGGCCGCAACCGCTGGAAGGGCAAGCGCCCGCATGTCCGCGGTGTGGTCATGAACCCGATCGACCACCCGCATGGTGGTGGTGAGGGCCGTACCTCGGGTGGCCGTCATCCGGTGACCCCGTGGGGCAAGCCTACCAAGGGCAAGCGCACTCGTTCGAACAAGAAGACGGACCGCCTGATTATGCGGCGCCGCAAGCCATAAGGGGCGACAAGACATGGCACGTTCTGTTTGGAAAGGTCCTTTTGTCGACGGCTATCTTCTGAAGAAGGCCGACAAGGTCCGTGAATCCGGCCGTAGCGAAGTGATCAAGACCTGGTCGCGTCGTTCGACCATCCTGCCGCAATTCGTCGGACTGACCTTCGGCGTTCACAACGGCAACAAGTTCATTCCGGTCTCCATCAGCGAGGACATGGTCGGGCACAAGCTCGGCGAGTTCGCGCCGACCCGTACCTATTACGGTCACGCGGCCGACAAGAAATCAAAGCGGTAGAGGCAGGCATGGGTAAGCAAGCTACACCAAGAGTTCTGGCAGACAGTGAAGCCAAGTCGGTGCTGCGCAACCTGCGTATCAGCCCGCAAAAGCTGAACCTTGTTGCCACGATGATCCGGGGCATGGACGTCAACAAGGCGCTCGCCACCTTGACCTTCTCGCGCCGCCGTATCGCCGGTGACGTGAAAAAGGCGCTGCAGTCGGCTATCGCCAACGCAGAGAACAACCACTCGCTGGATGTCGACCGCCTGTTCGTCAAGGAAGCCTATGTTGGCAAGGCGCTGGTCATGAAGCGTTTCAAGGCCCGTGCGCGTGGCCGCGGCGCCCGCATCCTGAAGCCGTTTTCGCACCTGACGATCGTCGTTGGTGAAAGAGGAGACCAGTAGATGGGTCAGAAAATCAAACCGATCGGTCTGCGTGTTGGAATCAACCGGACCTGGGACTCGCGCTGGTATGCAGGCCGTAACTACGGCGAACTGCTTCATCAGGACATCGAGCTCCGCGCCTACCTGATGGATCGCCTCAAGCAGGCCGCTATCAGCCGCGTCATCATCGAGCGTCCGGCAGGCCGCGCCCGTGTCACCATCCATGCGGGCCGTCCGGGCCTCATCATCGGCAAGAAGGGCCAGGACATCGAGCGTCTGCGCGCCGATCTGTCGAAGAAAGTGGGCAGCGAGGTCAGCCTGAACATCGTTGAGGTTCGCAAGCCGGAAATCGACGCCAAGCTGATTGCCGAGAATATCGCACAGCAGCTTGAGCGCCGTGTCGGCTTCCGTCGTGCCATGAAGCGCGCGGTCCAGTCCGCTATGCGTCTTGGCGCACAGGGCGTCCGGATCAACTGTGCAGGTCGTCTTGGCGGTGCCGAGATCGCTCGTACCGAATGGTACCGCGAAGGTCGCGTGCCGCTTCATACCCTGCGTGCCGAGGTGGATTATGGCGAAGGCTCTGCTTTCACCACCTACGGTGTCTGCGGGATCAAGGTTTGGGTCTTCAAGGGTGAAGTTATGGCCCACGACCCAATGGCCCAGGACAAGCGTCTTGCCGAGCAGCAATCCGGCCAAGCGCCGCGGTCAAACGGTTAACCGAGAGGAGTTGGGTAGATGCTCTCGCCGAAGAGAACCAAGTTCCGTAAGGCTCACAAGGGCCGTATCCACGGCAACGCCAAGGGTGGAACACAGCTGAATTTCGGAGCTTATGGCCTGAAGGCCGTAACCCCCGAGCGTGTCACCGCGCGCCAGATCGAGGCCGCGCGTCGTGCAATCACGCGTCACCTTCGTCGTGCCGGCCGTGTCTGGATCCGTGTGTTCCCGGATGTGCCTGTTTCGTCGAAGCCGGCCGAAGTCCGGATGGGTAAGGGTAAGGGTTCGCCTGAATTCTGGGCGGCCCGGGTCAAGCCCGGGCGGATCATGTTCGAGATTGACGGTGTTCCGTGGGATCTTGCCAAGGAAGCTCTGACGCTCGCCTCGGCCAAGCTGCCCCTCAACACCCGCATCGTTCGCCGTCTCGGCGACGCTGATTAAGGGAGAGGCTGATGGCAACCGTTAAGGCCGAAGAGCTTCGTGCAAAGACCGCCGACGAGCTGAAAGACCAGCTTGTCGACCTGAAGAAAGAGCAGTTCAACCTGCGCTTCCAGGTGGCAGGCGGCCAGAATGAAAACCCGGCGCGCGCACGCATCGTTCGCCGCGAGATCGCCCGCATCAAGACCGTTCTTGGCGAAAAGTCCAAGACGGCTGCAGCGGCGCAGTAAGGAAGTCGAGTTATGCCGAAGCGAGTCATGCAGGGCACGGTGGTCAGCGACAAGAACGACAAGACGGTTACCGTCCTCGTCGAGCGCAGGATCATGCACCCGGTTTATAAGAAGTTTATCACCAAGTCGAAGAAGTTCGCGGCACACGACGCCGAGAACCGCTGCAAGCAGGGTGATAAGGTACGCATCCGCGAATGCGCGCCCTTGTCCAAATCAAAGAGCTACGAAGTCATCTACGACGACGCAGCCGCTAACTGAGGGGTGCCGATATGATCCAGATGCAGTCAAACCTCGAGGTTGCCGATAACTCCGGTGCGCGCCGTGTGCAGTGCATCAAGGTGCTCGGTGGCTCCGGCCGCAAGGTTGCGAGTGTCGGCGATGTCATCGTCGTCTCGGTTAAGGAAGCCATTCCGCGTGGCAAGGTGAAGAAGGGTGATGTGCACCGCGCCGTCATCGTTCGCACCGCCAAGGAAATCCGCCGTCCCGACGGTAGCGCCATCCGCTTCGACCGGAATGCCGCTGTACTGCTGAACAAGCAGGACGAGCCGATCGGCACGCGTATTTTCGGACCGGTCACCCGCGAGCTTCGGGGCCGGAAGTTCATGAAGATCATTTCGCTGGCACCGGAGGTGCTGTAATGGCGCAGAAATTCAAGATTAAGAAGGGCGATCAGGTTGTCGTCACCACCGGCCGCGACAAGGGCCGCCGTGGCGAGGTGATCCAGGTGCTTCGTGAAGAGAACCGCGTTCTCGTTCAGGGCTGCAACATGGTCAAGCGGCACACCCGCCCGACCCAGGCAAGCCCCGGTGGCATCATCAACAAGGAAGCCCCGCTTCATATTTCGAATGTTGCCCATATTGACCCGGACAGCGGTAGCGCCACGCGCGTCGGCTACGAGGTCAAGGACGGCAAAAAGGTTCGGATCGCTCGTCGGTCCGGCAAGGCCCTCGACTAATCAGGGCTCAAGGAGATAAAGCTGAGATGAAAACGCGTTTGGAAGAACATTACCATGCGGCTGTTCGCCCGGCTCTCATGGAGAAATTCGGCTACAAGAACACTCTTGAAGTGCCGAAGATCGAAAAGATCATCATCAACATGGGCGTCGGCGAGGCGGTACGCGACTCGAAGAAGATCGAGCACGCAACCCGTGACCTTGCCGCCATCACCGGCCAGAAGCCTGTTGTCACCCGTGCCAAGCGTGCCAACGCAGCATTCAAGCTGCGTGCCGGCATGCCGATCGGCTGCAAGGTGACCCTGCGCCGGGACCGGATGTATGAATTCATGGATCGTCTGGTGAACATTGCGTTGCCGCGCGTCCGCGATTTTCGCGGTCTGAACGGCAAGAGCTTTGACGGCCGTGGCAACTATGCCATGGGCGTGAAGGAACAAATCGTGTTCCCAGAGATCGATTACGACCAGGTTGATGAGGTCCGCGGCATGGACATCATCGTTGTTACCTCCGCACGGACGGATGACGAGGCACGCGAGCTTCTCGCGAACTTCCAATTCCCGTTCGTCAAAGCCTAAGGAAGCGAACGATGGCTAAGAAAAGCGCCGTTGAGAAGAACAACCGCCGCAAGCGTATGGTCGCCCGCAAGGGTGCACGCCGGCAGGCCCTGCGGGCGACAATCCGCGACCGGTCCCTGCCGATGGAAGAACGGTTTGCGGCCGTGCTGAAACTTTCCAGGAGCCGCGCGACAGCGCCGGACACGTATCCGCAATCGTTGCGAGGTATCCGGCCGTCCGCGTGCTTATGACCGGAAACTGAGAATGTCGCGCATTGCGCTCCGTGACCTTGCCTCGATGGGCCAGGTTCCCGGTGTCGTGAAGTCGAGCTGGTAAGCGAGGAGAAATAGATCATGGCAATGAGCGATCCTCTCGGTGATATGCTGACCCGCATCCGCAACGGACAGAGCGCTGGCAAGACTGTTGTCTCCAGCCCGGCCTCTCGGTTCCGTAGCAATGTTCTCGAGGTCCTGAAGCGTGAAGGCTACATCCGCAACTATTCCAGTGTGGATGTTCGCCCCGGCATCAAGGAACTCAAAATCGAGCTGAAATATCATGACGGTGAGCCGGTGATCTCCGAGATCAAGCGCGTCTCGCGCCCTGGCCGTCGTGTTTATTACGGCATCCGTGACCTTCCGCGTGTCTATAACGGGCTTGGCATTGCCATCCTGTCGACTCCGCGCGGCGTTCTGTCTGACACCGAAGCTCGCACCGCAAATGTCGGTGGCGAGGTTCTGTGTCACGTATTCTAGGGAGGCTGCACAATGTCCCGCGTAGGAAGCAGTGCGATTACCATCCCGGCCGACGTGACGCTGTCGAATGATGGCGGCATGATTGTCGTGAAGGGCAAGAACGGCGAGCTCAGCACATCGCTGCACAGTGACGTTGAGCTGTCGGTTGCCGACAATGTTGCGACGCTGAAGCCGGTACGCGATACCCGCCAGGCCAAGGCGCTTTGGGGAACCATGCGCTCCAACCTGAACAACATGGTTGTCGGTGTCACAGAAGGGTTCACCCGCAAGCTCGAGATCAACGGCGTTGGTTACCGGGCCGCGATGCAGGGCAACAAGCTCGTCCTGTCTCTCGGCTTCAGCCACCCGGTTGAAATGGAAGTCCCGGCCGGCCTGAAGGTTGCTGTCGAGAACAACACCAGTGTGACAATCACCGGTGCCGACAAGCAGCTTCTTGGCCAGTTCGCCTCGGAAGTGCGCGCCAAGCGCCCGCCCGAGCCGTTCAAGGGCAAGGGTGTGAAATATTCGGACGAGTACATCGTCCGTAAAGAAGGCAAGAAGAAGTAGGGGCACGAAGATGTTTTCATCCAAGCAACTTTTCGAGCGCCGCCGCGCCCGCAACCGGCCGCGCTGAAGCGTGTATCTTCGGGCCAGCCGCGTCTGTCTGTGCATCGTTCGTCGAAGCACATCTATGCGCAGGTTATCGATGACAATTCCGGCCAGACGCTGGCGGCTGCCTCGACACTCGAGGCGGACCTGAAGGGCCAGGGCGGCACCAGCAACAGCACCGCCGCTGCCGCTGTTGGCAAGCTCGTCGCCGAGCGTGCCAAGGAAAAGGGCGTCGAGATCGTGGTCTTCGACCGCGGGGGCTACATCTACCACGGTCGTGTGAAGGCTCTCGCTGAGGCCGCACGCGAAGCCGGACTGAAATTCTAGGGAGCTCTGAGAGATGGCACGTAATAACGACAGGCAGGATCGCAGCGCCTCCCGTGAGGAGCCGGAACTCCTCGAGAAGCTCGTAGGCATCAACCGTGTTGCCAAGGTGGTCAAGGGTGGTCGCCGTTTCGGCTTCGCCGCTCTCGTCGTCGTCGGTGACGGCCGTGGCCGTGCCGGTTTCGGTACCGGCAAGGCACGCGAAGTTCCCGAGGCGATCCGCAAGGCGACCGAGGGTGCAAAGCGCAACATGGTCCGTGTGCCGCTCCGTGACGGACGCACTCTGCACCATGACATCAAGGGCCGTTATGGCGCCGGCCGCGTGCTGCTCCGTGCAGCCCAGGCTGGTACCGGCATCATTGCAGGTGGTCCGATGCGCGCAGTCTTCGAGGTGCTGGGTGTGCAGGACGTCGTCGCCAAGTCGATCGGTTCCTCCAACCCGCACAACATGATCAAGGCGACCTTTTCGGCGCTGACCGGCATGCAGGCACCGCGCAGCGTTGCCCAGAAGCGTGGCAAGCGTGTTGCTGATGTACTCGGCGGCAAGCGCGGCAGCGACGATCAGGCCGCAGCGTCCTGACAGGGAGAAGAAGTATGGCTTCGAAAACAGTACGCGTGACGCAGACCCGCAGTGCCATTGGCCGCCTCGGCAGCCAGCGCAAGACACTGATCGGTCTCGGCCTGAACAAGATCGGCCGCACCCGCGAGCTCGAGGATACCCCTGCCGTTCGCGGCATGATCAACAAGGTCAAGCACCTGGTCCGCGTCGAGGGCGAGTGAGCTGTCAAAGCAGAATGGTGCCCGGCGGGTGCCTTCGAGGAGTGAATGATGAAACTCAACGAAATCAGTGACAATCCTGGTGCTACCAAGAACCGCAAGCGCGTTGGACGTGGTATCGGTTCTGGAACCGGTAAAACATCGGGTAGCGGTCACAAGGGTCAGAAGGCGCGCTCCGGCGTGTCCATCAACGGCTTTGAGGGCGGCCAGATGCCGATCCATCGCCGTCTGCCGAAGCGTGGCTTCACCAACATCTTCCGCAAGCAGTATGTCGAGGTGAACCTCGGCCGCCTGCAGGCCGCGATTGATGCTGGCAAGCTCGACGCCAAGAAGCCGGTTGATTCCGCTGCCCTGCTGGGTGCTGGCGTGATCTCCAAGCCGCGTGACGGCGTACGCATCCTCGGCAAGGGCGAACTGACCGCCAAGAAGCTCGAGATCCATGCTGCAGGCGCGTCGAAAGCAGCCATTGCGGCTGTCGAGGCAGGCGGGGGCAAGATCGTCCTGCCGGCCAGCGACGACCAGGCCTGACGGCAGCCCGACTGGCGAGAAGGTAGGCAGGAATGGCAACCACCGCAGAACGTATGGCAAGTGGCGTCGGCTTCGGCGCTCTCGCAAAGGCCGAGGAGCTGAAGAAGCGCCTCTGGTTCACCGTTGGTGCGCTGATCATCTATCGTCTTGGTACCTACCTGCCGCTTCCGGGGATCGACCCCGGGGCGCTGTCGGATATCTTCTCGCAGCAATCGTCGGGCATCCTTGGGATGTTCGACATGTTCTCGGGCGGTGCGCTTGGTCGTATGACCATCTTCGCCCTGAACATCATGCCTTACATTACTGCGTCGATCATCATGCAGCTGATGACCGCCGTCGTTCCGACTCTCGAGCAGATGAAGAAGGACGGCGAGGCTGGCCGCAAGCAGATCAACCAGTATACGCGTTACCTGACGGTGCTTCTGGCGACTGTTCAGGGTTACGGCATAGCTGTCGGCCTTGAATCCGCCTCTGGTGTTGTCAGCGATCCAGGCATGTTCTTCCGGATTACCACGGTGACCACCCTTGTTGGTGGCACGCTGTTCCTGATGTGGCTTGGCGAGCAGATCACAAGCCGCGGCGTCGGCAACGGCATCTCGCTGATCATCTTCTCCGGCATTGTTGCCGAGGTGCCGTCGGCCATCGCCGGCACGCTCGAGCTTGGCCGGACAGGCGCGCTGTCCGCCTTCCTGATCATCGGCGTGTTCCTGATGGCCATTGCCGTCATCGCCTTCATCGTCTTTATCGAGCGCTCGGTTCGCAAGATTGTCGTCCAGTACCCGAAGCGCCAGCACGGCAACAAGGTCTTCGGCGGCGACCAGTCCTTCCTGCCGATGAAGATCAACGTGCCGGGCGTGATCCCGCCGATTTTCGCCTCATCGCTGCTGTTGATGCCGGTATCGATCATCAACCTCAGCGGTGGCACCGCAGGTGGTGCCGACTGGCTCGTAACCCTGAACGCGCTTCTGGGACGTGGCCAGCCGCTCTATCTCGGCATCTATATGGGCCTGATCGTCTTTTTCGCCTTCTTCTATACCGCGATTGTGTTCAACCCTCAGGACACGGCAGAAAACCTGCGCCGGAACGGTGGCTACATCCCGGGCATCCGCCCAGGCAAGACCACGGCCGATTACCTGGACAACATCCTGACCAGGCTGACGGTTCTTGGCGCGGCCTACCTGTCCTTTGTCTGTCTGCTTCCAGAAATCCTGATCAGCCAGTATTCGGTGCCGTTCTATCTCGGTGGTACGTCGCTTCTCATTGTGGTGACCGTTACGCTCGACACCGTTGGCCAGATCCAGTCGCATCTTCTTGCGCACCAGTATGAAGGTCTCGTGAAGAAGTCGAAGCTGAAGGGGCGCAACCGATGAATATCATTCTTTTCGGAGCACCCGGTGCCGGCAAGGGCACTCAGGCCAAGCGTCTTGTCGAAGCGCGTGGACTGGTACAGCTCTCGACCGGCGACATGCTTCGTGCCGCCATTGACGCCGGAACCGAACTTGGCCTTCGCGCCAAGGAGATCATGGATCGCGGCGACCTCGTGTCGGACGAGATCATTCTCGGTATGATTGCCGAGCGTATGGACAGCCCGGACTGCGCCAGTGGCGTCATCCTCGATGGCTTCCCGCGCACCGTCGCACAGGCTGAGGGTCTGGACGCGATGCTTGAGGAACGCGGCCTTGCGCTCGATCATGTTATCGAGATCAGCGTTGACGAGGATGCCCTGTTTGCGCGGATCGAGAACCGCGCGGCAGAGACTGGCGGTTCGCGCGCAGACGACAATGCCGAGACGCTTCGCAAGCGCCTCGCGGTTTATCACGAGAATACGGCGCCGCTTCTGCCCTACTATGATGGCAAGGGTCTTTTGAAGACGGTCGACGGCATGGTTTCGATTGATGAAGTCGGTCAGGCGATCGACGGAATACTGGGGTAACAACAACGCGTTGAGGTTGACTGTAGGGGCCAAAAGCCTATAATCCGCCACCTTCTAGATATTCAGAAGTGATGCGGGTCCGTCCTGGGGGACGGAGGTCCGATATGGTCGTAGTTTGACGGGCGCCGGAGCAGTGGCGTCAATTCTGAAGGGAGCCAGACAGTGGCACGAATTGCGAGTGTAAATATTCCCACCAAGAAGCGGGTGGAAATCGCACTGACCTATATCCACGGCATCGGCCGGACCAGCGCGAAAAGCATCTGCGAACGCGCTGCCATTCCTGATGAGCGCCGTGTTGCCGACCTGTCAGAGGACGAGCTGACGAAGATCCGCGAGATCATCGACGCCGACTTTCTGGTCGAGGGCGACCTTCGCCGGAAGACATCCATGGACATCAAGCGGTATCTGGACCTTGGCTGCCTGCGTGGCCTGCGTCATCGCCGCAACCTGCCGGTTCGTGGCCAGCGCACGCATACCAATGCGCGTACCCGCAAGGGTCCGGCCAAGCCGATTGCCGGTAAGAAGAAATAACAGCGGACACCGAGGAGTAAGCATATGGCAAAGCAACCTGCGCAAGGCCGGGTCCGTCGTCGCGAGCGGAAAAACATCACCAGTGGTGTGGCTCACGTCAATTCGACCTTCAACAACACCATGATCACCATCACCGACGTTCAGGGTAACACCATCGCCTGGGCTTCTGCTGGTGGCATGGGCTTCAAGGGCTCGCGCAAGTCGACCCCGTTCGCGGCACAGATGGCTGCTGAAGATGCGGGCAAGAAAGCTGCCGAGCATGGCATGAAGTCGCTCGACGTTCAGGTGCGTGGTCCGGGCTCTGGCCGGGAATCTGCTCTTCGGGCGCTGCAGGCGGTCGGTTTTAACGTTACCTCGATCCGTGACGTGACCCCGATCCCGCATAATGGCTGCCGTCCGCGCAAGCGTCGCCGCGTCTGATCAGACCCGCGATTGCCCTGCGCGTCGCACGCCGGCCTGTGGGGCCGGCGTTGCCGAAACTGGATACTGTTCGCATAAAGGAACACCACTATGATTGAAAAGAACTGGTTGGACCTGAAAAAGCCCGACGAGCTGGAAATCAAGCAGTCCGAATACAACCCGCGCCAGGCTGTGATCGAGGTTGGACCGTTTGAGCGTGGTTTCGGCGTGACCATCGGCAACGCGCTGCGCCGTGTTCTGCTGTCGTCGCTTCAGGGTTCCGCCATCTCGGCTGTACAGATCCAGGGCGTTGTCCATGAATTCTCGTCGATCCCGGGTGTTCGCGAGGATGTGACCGATCTTGTTTTGAACCTCAAGGGTGTGGCTGTCCGCGTCGATGATGATTCGCCGAAGCGTCTGCGTCTTGCCGCAGAAGGTCCGGCAACCGTAACCGCTGGCATGATTTCCGAATCTGCCGGTGTCGAGATCATGAATCCCGACCATGTGCTCTGCCAGCTCGACAAGGGCGCGTCTGTTTCGATGGAACTGACTGTGACCTCGGGCAAGGGTTATGTCCCGGCGGGCAGCATGCGTACCGAGGATTCGCCGATTGGCCTTATTCCGATTGATGCGATCTACAGCCCGGTGAGCCAGGTTGCCTATAAGGTGGACAATGCCCGTGTTGGCCAGATCACCGACTATGACAAGCTTCTTCTGACCGTCGAGACAGACGGTTCGGTCACACCCGAGGACGCCGTTGTCGCCTATGCCGCGCGCATCCTGCAGGAGCAGCTCCAGCCCTTCATCAATTTCGAAGAGCCGAAGGAACAGCCTAGCGAGGAAGATGAACGAGGATCTGCCGTTCAGCCGCAACCTGCTTCGCAAGGTCGACGAACTGGAACTTTCGGTCCGTTCGGCGAACTGCCTGAAGAACGACAACATCGTCTATATTGGCGATCTGGTGCTAAAGACCGAGTACGAAATGCTTCGTACTCCGAACTTCGGTCGCAAGTCGCTGAACGAGATCAAGGAAGTCCTCAAGGGCATGAATCTGGAGCTTGGCATGGATATCCCTGCCTGGCCGCCGGAGAATGTCGAGGAGCTTGCCCGCCGCCTGGACGAACCTTTCTAGGCAGCGACTGAGTATTTTACGTGAACCGGACGCCATGAGGGCAGCCGGTCTAAGGGAGACAGGACAATGCGTCATCGTATTGGCGGACGGAAACTGAACCGTACATCACAGCATCGCCAGATGCTGTTCCGGAACATGGCACAGGCACTGATCAAGCATGAGCAGATCGTGACAACCCTGCCAAAGGCGAAGGAACTTCGCCCGGTGGTTGAGCGCCTGATCACACTTGGCAAGCGCGGTGATCTTCATGCCCGCCGTCTGGCCCATGCCCGTCTTCGCGACGATGCGATGACCAAGAAGCTGTTCGAGGTTCTTGGCCCCCGCTATGAGGAGCGCGCCGGTGGCTATTGCCGCATCATGAAGGCAGGCTTCCGCTATGGCGACTCCGCGCCGATGGCGGTGATCGAGCTTGTCGATCGTGACGAGGACGCCCGTGGCCAGGATTCGGGTCCGGTACAGGTCGAGGACGATCTGCAGACCGAAGAAACCGCGGCCTGATCGCCTTGAACGACTGAGAATTGCGGGCCGTCCCCTTGCCGGGGCGGCCCTTTTTCTTTGCCGCAAACCATGGCTTCGGGCCAAGATAGTGCCATGAACCAGCTTGATCTCGACACACCGGATGCCCGGCAGGGCGCTGAGGCGGACGCCAATGCGCCGCTTGCCGAGCTGCTGCGCCCGAAAAACCTGTCCGAGGTGGTAGGGCAGGAGGCGCTTCTCGGTCCGCAGGGACGGCTTCGCCGGATGCTAGACGGGGGCGAGCTTGCCTCGATCATTTTCTGGGGGCCGCCGGGCACCGGCAAAACCACCATCGCGCGCCTGCTGGCGGCCGAAGCCGGCATGGAATTCGAGCCGATCTCTGCCGTGTTTGACGGTGTCGCCGATCTTCGCAAGGTGTTCGAACGTGCCGGCAAGCGCCGCGATGCAGGCGCGCGTACGCTTCTGTTTGTTGACGAGGTGCATCGGTTCAACAAGGCCCAGCAGGATGGGTTGCTGCCGCGGGTCGAGGACGGCACCGTCACTCTGATTGGGGCGACCACGGAAAATCCGTCATTTGCGTTGAACGGCGCGTTGCTGTCGCGGGCGCAGGTCATGCTGGTGGAGCGGCTGTCGCCTGAGGCTCTGGAGGCATTGCTGCAGCGTGTCGAGGCGCATATTGGCGCCTCCCTGCCGCTGGATGACGAGGCGCGCGCCGCCTTGAAGGCAATGGCGGACGGGGACGGGCGTTATCTTCTGAATATGGCCTCG
The DNA here is from genome assembly GCA_038144055.1 of Alphaproteobacteria bacterium. Classification (GTDB taxonomy): domain Bacteria; phylum Pseudomonadota; class Alphaproteobacteria; order Puniceispirillales; family Puniceispirillaceae; genus UBA8309. Next base: position 593,102 of record JAYQNB010000005.1, read on the forward strand.
TCACTTGTGGGCCTCGGGCAGCAGGCCCCGCTCGACCCTGCCGGGCTGGCCGCCATCGTCGCTGGCCGGGCCCCGGCGTTTGATCGTGCCGGAGAGCAGCATTACAACCTGATGTCGGCCCTTCACAAGACGCTCCGCGGCTCCGACGCCGACGCGGCGCTGTACTGGCTGGCGCGGATGTTTGCCGGCGGTGAGGACCCGAATTATATCCTGCGGCGGTTGACCCGTTTCGCCTCCGAGGATATCGGCCTTGCCGAGCCGGGAGGCCCTGCCGCGCGCGCTTGCCGCCTGGCAGGCCTATGAACGGCTTGGCAGTCCCGAGGGCGAGCTCGCCATCGCCAATCTGGTGATCTATCTCGCCACCGCGCCGAAATCGAACGCCGCCTATGCCGCGATGAAGGCGGCAAACCGGGCGGCGGCCTCTACCGGATCGCTGATGCCGCCGGCGCATATCCTGAACGCCCCCACCGGTCTGATGAAGGATCTCGGCTATGGCAAGGATTACGCCTATGACCATGATGATCCGGACGGGTTTGCCGGGCAGAACGGGTTCCCTGACGGCATGCAGCGCCAGCGGTTCTACACGCCTGTGGAGCGCGGATATGAGCGCGAAATCGGCAAGCGGCTTGCCTATTGGGACAGGCTGCGCGCCGGAAAAGAGCGGAGGCGGGCAGTGAGCCTTGCGATGTTCATGGCGGTCGGTGCCGGCGGGGCGCTCGGCGCGATGAGCCGTTATGCCGTGGCACAGCTTGTCGGCGGCGGGTTGTTCGGCATCGCCGGGCCTATGGCGACGCTTGTGGTCAATGTCGCGGGAAGCAGCCTGATGGGCGCGATAGCGGGCGGCATCGCGGCAGGCATATCCTTGCCCGAGGCGTGGCGCGGCTTTATCGCGGTCGGGTTTCTGGGCGCGCTGACCACCTTTTCCAGTTTTGCCCTTGATACCGGCCAGCTTGCGGCGCGCCAGGGCATGGCGATGACGGCGCTCTATGTAGGGCTGTCTGTCGGCCTTTCGCTTGCCGCCTTCTTCGCCACACAGGCGATTGTCACCGCCTTTCTCGGCAGGATGCCGACATGAGCGGCGAGGCCGGCAAGGACAAGCCCGACTGGTGGCTTCACGAGGTGCCCGAAACAGAGGATGGCACGCGAATTGACCGCTATCTGCGCAGGCTGGTCACCGGGCTCACGCAGGGGCCGGTGGAAAAGATGCTGCGCACCGGCCTGATCCGGCTGGACGGGGCCAAGGCGAAACCGGCGACGCGGCTGGAGGCCGGGCAGACATTGCGCCTGCCGCCGCATCTTCGTGACGGAGGCGTGCAGGACGCACCTGCCACACAGAAACAGGTGCCAAACGCAACACCGCAACTCCGCAAACAGTTCGATTCGATGCATCTTGCTGATGGCGATGGCTGGCTTGCCATCAACAAGCCGTCCGGCCTTGCCGTTCAGGGCGGGTCGGGAACAAGCCGCCATGTCGACGGTATGCTTCAGGCGCTTGCCGAGGGTGACGACGATCGCATGCGGCTCGTCCACCGTATCGACAAGGACACATCGGGCGTGCTGCTGCTGGCGAAGGACCGTGTTGCGGCGCGGCATCTGACCCGCGCCTTCCAGCAACAGGACATGGAAAAGACCTATCTGGCGCTTGTCACCGGCGCGCCGCCCGAGACGCTGGAGATGAGAGGCGCGCTGCTGAAACGCGGCGGGGCAGGCGGCGAGATGATGGCGGTGGACCCTGATGGTCAGCCGTCGCACAGTTCGCTGCGGCTGATTGAGGCGGCGGGCATCCGCATGGCGCTGGTCGCCCTGCAACCGCGCACCGGCCGCACGCACCAGCTTCGCGTTCATATGGCGCATGAGGGGCATCCGATCATCGGTGACGGCAAATATGGCGGTGCCCGTGCACATCCGGGCGCATCCGGGCGCGCATCCCGGGGGCGGCATCGCCGGAAAGCTGCATCTTCATGCCTGGCGGCTGCGGCTTGCCGACGGAACGCTGATCGAGGCGCCCCTGCCGGCCCATTTCCGCGATACACTGACCACACTCGGCCTTGCGGTGCCGGGCGCAGACTGGCAGTTTGCCGCCAGACGATAACAGCACACCAGCTTCAGGGCGGGGTTCCATGTCAGCGAAGAAACGCTTTTACAAGTCAGTCACGACCGCCGGCGAGGGGGATGGTGTCGCCATCCATCTCGACGGGCGCGCGGTGAAGACACCGGCGGGAAGCGCTGTGCGGCTGCCGACATCGGCGCTCGCCGCGGCCGTGGCGGCGGAATGGGACGCACAGGGCGAGGAGATCGACGCCGGCAGCATGCCCGTCTTCAGCCTTGCCGTGACGGTGGTCGACCGGGTGACGCCGCAGCGTGACGCCATATTGTCCGAGCTCACCGCCTATGGCGGCAATGATCTGATCTGCTATCAGGATGGCGAGGATGCCGATCTCGCCGCCCATCAGGCCCAGGGCTGGGGCCCGTGGCTCGACTGGGCGGGACGCGATCTTGGCGCACCCCTGCAGGTGGCGCGCGGCATCATGCCGGTGATGCAGCCGCAGGCTAGCCTCGATGCGCTGGGTGCCGCTGCCGCCACGCATGATGACTGGGAGCTCGGCATGCTCTACCGGGCGACGACGCTTGGCGGCTCGCTGGTGCTGGGTCTTGCCATGCTGCGTGGCCGGATGGATGCGGCCGGACTGTTCGAGGCGGCCTTCCTCGACGAGCTGTGGCAGGCGCAGAAATGGGGCAGCGACTGGGAGGCCGAGGACAGGCGCGCCATGATCCGCGGCGAGATCGAGCAGGCGCATAACTTCCTTTCCCTTCTTCGTGACGCTGGCTGACGATGCTCGATCCCGGCCTTGAAACACGGCTGTCAGGCTTTGATGCCGGTGACCTTGGTCCGCATGCGGCGGCGCTGATGGACGAGATGCGGCGTGCGCGGTGCGTGCCGGGCTGCCGCTGTCGGCGCTGCTGCTGGCGGCGACGCTGGTCGATGTGGTGGCGAATGAGGAGGCTGGCCCGGCTGGTTTCGTCGACGGTGTTGATTTCGCCTATGCCGGCAACAAGGCGGCGCTTGGCTGGCTTCGCGGCCGCCGCAATGAAATCCTGCATCATGAAGGGCCGACCGACGGGTTGATGGGCGAATCCGTGGCCGCCGACTGGCACTGGCGCGATGCCGGCAAGGGCATCACCGCACTGCTGGATTATCTCGAGGATCTGGAAGGCTATTGATCAGCCGTCATCAGGTTTGGCATCAGGCTTGGGGAAATGCGCGGCGAAACGGTCTGTCAGCGCCGCATCCAGCACCGCCATATCGATATCCAGCCCCAGCCGCCGCAGCGATGTGACGCCGCCGTCGCGCACCCCGCAGGGGATGATGGCCCCGAACCCGTCCATCGACGGGTCCAGATTGACCGCGATGCCGTGCCAGGTGACCCAGCGGCTGATCCGCACGCCGATGGCGGCCACCTTGTCCATCCGGCGTCGCCGTCGACCCAGATCCCGGGATGCCCGTCACGCCGTTGCCCGTCGATCCCGAAGCCGCCAAGGACATCGATGATCCAGCCTTCCAGAGCATGGACATAGGCGCGCACATCGGGGCTCCGCCGCTGTAAATCCAGCATCACATAGGCGACCCGCTGGCCCGGGCCATGCCAGGTCCATTGGCCGCCACGGCCGGTCTGGTGCACGGGAATGCCGCCGGGGTTCACCAGATCCTCGGGCTTTGACGAGGTGCCGCCGGTCAGCACGGAGTGATGCTCGAGAAGCCACACTTCCTCGCCCGCGCTGCCATTGCGGATGGCGGCCGCGTGTGCCGCCATGGCGGTGACGGTCTCTTCATAGGGCGCGAGGCCGTCTATGGTCCTGAAGACAGGTGCCGGCATGACGGTATCAGCCCGCCCTCATCAACCCACCGGGGCTGAGCGGCATATGCCGGTTGACGTCCTTGTAGAGAAGATAGCGGAACGGCTCGTCGCCGGTGGCACGGCAGGCCTGCGGGCAGAAAGCGCGAAGCCACATGAAGTCACCGGCCTTCACCGGCACCCAGTCGCGGTTCAGCAGATAGTCGGCCTCGCCCTGCAGCACAAACAGCCCGTGCTCCATGACATGCGTCTCGGCAAAGGGGATGGTGCCGCCCGGCTTGAAGGTGACGATGTTCACATGCATGTCGTGGCGCAGATCATCCGGATCGACAAAGCGGGTCGTCGACCAGACCGCGTCGCAATCCGGCATCGGTGTGGGCGGGGTGGCGGCATCGCTGGTGACAAAGGCCTCCGGCCGGTCGATCCCCTCGACCGCGGCGTAATGCTTGCGCACCCAGTGGAAGACGGCGTCGCGCTCGCCGGACGCGTGGGCGCTCCAGTCCGCGCCGGACGGGATATAGGCATAGCCGCCCGGCCCCAGGTCATGCGCCGTGCCGTTGATGGTCAGCCGCAATTCGCCGCCGGTGACGAAGATCACCGCCTGCGCGTTGTGGTCGGGCTCCGGCGCGGTGCTGCCGCCGCCTGGCGCCAGCGCACACAGATAATGCGAGAATGTCTCGGAAAAGCCAGTCATCGGACGCGCCAGCACCCAGGCGCGCAGCCCCTGCCAGTGCGGCAGGAAGCTGGTGACGATGTCGCGCATCACCGCCTGCGGGATGAAGGCATAGGCCTCGGTGAAGACGGCGCCGTGGCTCTCGACCGGGCCCTGTGGCGGCAGCCGCCCGGGGCAGGCGGGTAGCGGTAGGTGTCCGGCGATGGCGGCAAGGCTTTGTCTGTGCTGTCAGGGGGCGTCATGAATCTGGCCTCGAACGGCGGGTGATGTCTGGTGTGGGCAAGGATAGCACAGGCGGGGAACGGCGGAAATGACCAGAGGATGACAGGGTGGGACGGCGGGGTGGACGGCAGGGAGGAAGGGGTGGCCGGCAGGGTGTGCGGGGCTTTGAAGCGCCGTGACTGGCATGATTTCCTGGGCATCGGAGGGCCGGTTGAAACAGGTCAAGGAAATTGCTTGATTAACGCCGCCCACGGTGACATAAACACCGCATCTCGCGTGCGGCCGTGGCGGAATTGGTAGACGCGCAGCGTTGAGGTCGCTGTGGGTTAATAACCCGTGGAAGTTCAAGCAAAATGAGAGCAATGCCTCGGCTGCTCCTGCACTAAGCGACGCCTGTGACCTTTACCTTCGCCTCAAGGGTGTTGGTAAAGATAAGGTTTTCAAGCGAACCGCAAAGCGTAACACCGCATATGTGATTGAGGTGCTAGGCGATCGTCCTCTAGATGCCTACTCATCATCAGATGCTGCAACCTTTCGTGATTGGTTAATTGGGAAAGGTATGACGATAAAGACTGTTAAGCGTGTTTTTGCTTCAGTCCGTGCCATCGTGAATCTGACAATCTCAGAACAGGGGTTGGGCTGTTCTAATGCATTTGCAGAACTTACTTTCCAACCGAGGTCAATCCGACTAAGCGAAAGCCAATTCCCGAAGATGAAATCAAGCGCATCCAGAACTTGTGCATGACTATTGATGATGACATGCGCTGGTTAATAGCTTTGATCAGTGACACTGGTATGAGGCTTGGAGAGGCTGCGGGGCTTCATTTGGATGACATAAGGCTTAATAAACCTATTCCCCATATTGATCTGAAGCCACATCCGTGGCGGTCGCTTAAGACCAAAGGAAGTGAGAGCTCATACCGCTTGGTTGTGCCTTTGGGCAGCTGAACGCATTGTTGAGAATAGTATGGAGAGCAAACTTGCTTTCCCACGTTATTGCAATGAATTTAGCTGTAACGCCAATTCAGCTAGCAATGGGCTAAACAAATGGCTCAAGCAAAAATCTCTTGGTGGAATTTGTTATTCATTCATTCCGTCATTCTTTCCGAGACAGATTAAGAGCAGTAGAATGTACCTCTGAGATGATAGACCAGCTTGGCGGTTGGGCAATCGGCGGCGTCGGTAAAAGGTTATGGCGCTGAGGTGCAATTTTGGCTCACTATCGCTCAGCAATGGAAAGATTTGAAGAACACATTTAAAATATCAACTCCGCCATTTGTCTTCTTCCCGCCGTGCGTCTTCAAACTCTTCTCGTAAAGAGTTCCATATTTTCCACTGTTTCATTCTTTGTTTCCTTAGTGCAAATTCTTTCTGTCTCTGGGTTTTGTTCTTATGTGCGTTCAATGGTGTTGTTGGCTTATCAATATTTGCCATTGAAGCTATGGCTTCCAACACAGCATTTTCGTCGATGAGCGATTGCAGCCTCAAAGTGATGTAGTATTCAGCTTGTGCTCTATTTTCGTCTCCTTCGGCGATTGTGATTGCTTTAACCATTAGCCCTCTTCTTATAACCCCAGCCTCTATTTCATTAAGAATGAATTCGTAGATCTGTTCTTCTTGTAATCGGGTTAGGGCCGCCTTTGTTTTTAGTCCTTTAAATAAACTCATTTTGTTGCGCACCAATCCATATGCAGACAGGAAATCTGTTGCATTTCAATTAGTTGCATAATTGATGCAGGGAAAATGGTGCGGCCGAGAAGTAGGTCTGTGCTACTTGGATGCACCATCACCAATTGAAATGCCCTAATAACAACAGTCTATGTGCGGCAGATTCACTGTCAACACGCACAGATGTTTCTCAGTTTGTTTCACAGTACGGGGCGGCACGGGCCACCCCGGTGCCACACGTTATATTGTCAGCCTCAGTCACAGATCAGCTTTCTAGATAGTTAACCACTAACAGTTGCCTGACGGGCAACTGCATGGGGCGCCGACTTGTTCACCGCCAATGCATCACAGACATGCCGTATGTGACTCACGAAGACTCACTGAGCGTCTTTAGGTGCTGCAATGATGCTGACCACCGGAGGTGTTACACAGGCGATGTACGGTCTGATGAGGATACAGAGAGGGGGTGGTCTTACCGTTATCAGTATAGGGTGATAGTAGGTGTGGAGGTGGATTAACAATCAGATTGATTGAATTCTATTCGGCCAAAAAAATCTCCACTGACTTTGTCGTAATAGTCCATCCTCATTTTTGTCACGCCATTTAAGAAAACTCTTGAATCTGGATTTGTACAAAATCCCTAATAGTCCGTTTGGCGAAGCTATTAGGCAGCGATTTCACAAAAATCCTCTTCGTATCTATGTGATAAACATAAGTGAACTCAGCTTTGCCACCATGTACTAAACACGTCGAATTAATTAGCCGTAAAAGTGTCTACCTGCTCCGGTAAATTCTTGTTCCACATTATTGACGAGGAATTGACATTCCTTGTTGTTAAAAACTTTTCGCTGAAGCGTCAACGCTCATCAGAAAACAGCAACATACGCCAAAAATTAGTGTCTTTAGGTTCCTCATGATCCATTTCTCCGCAAGCAATCTAGCTTTTCATTTCTTTTGAAAGGTTTTCAAACCACCAACTACCAGCTTTAGGCTGCCTTTGTACAAATCAAGGCTATTACCAACGATCCGTCTCATTTCGTTATCGGAAGTGGTATTTATGAAATCCCTAGCGAGCAAAATTATGAGTCTCGTCTATCGACGCACTTAATTGGTTGGGCTTCAAATTATGAAGATCGGTGCTTGGCTTATTAATGAGAGAGGCCCAATGCACTCCATCCATCGGCCCACGCCCTTCATCCTTCATTGCGTCAAATAAAGTGTCGAAATCATATACAAAATTATCACATTCAAATTTAGGGAATCCCGTTATTTTCTGAATTATCTCAGCGCATTCAGCTCTATATTTTTCTTTCCCTTTACCAAACCCAAACATTTAGCACCTCTAAAAATCCTAGTGGTTCAGGATAAATCATATCAAGTGAAGCCACTATGAGCTCTCGGTATTCAGCATCCGTTAAATCTTGGAATTGCTCACCTGAAGCCAAGCAAAATCGAATACCTGGAGCCGTCCTTTTTGTTTTGTTCACTCGCACCGCACCACGAATTGGCTGAGATCCAAACAATGCGGGATTTGTTTTTCCAAAGTAAAAGCCCCACCAACATGAACCTTGAGTTTAAGGAATAGTTAAACAGGACTAAGGAAACTGGCCGCATATCATCATTTGTTAGTGATTTAGGCCCATCATCAAAATGATAAGCCCTAATTACTTTACTTTCTGATGAACTCCAGTTCCGGCCTCTGGGAGCAATTTTAAAATTTGTGATATCCGTCCCAATTTTGTGTGCTCCATGACCGAAGGTTTCTTGGGATGTTTAAACTGGTACCTTTATCTATATCTTTATTGAAATTGAGCTGATCTTCATTGAAGTGAGGCTCTAAAATTTCCAAAGTGAAAGTAGCCGTGACAGATTTTTTCTTTGTCATCAGGCATCCAAATAGTTGAACAGACTTCTGCTCCAGCGATGCTAGAGAACAAGCAGGATGAACTGAAGATGATAACTATAAGGGGCGGAACAAATCCTGTTTTAAGTGACCGTAAGTACCGAAGCGATCATTGCGATTTGTCTCATAAAGTTATCTGTTTGATAACGCATAGTACTGGGTCCAGTTGGTCAGAATTATAGCGAGTCTTAGTTTTACGGAATGACCTCATACGCAGAAGCAGATTGCATAGTGCTGTTTGATTTTGAAACGGCATTCATTCGCAGTTTGTTAACCGATCTGAACGAAGAATTTGAGGTGGAACACTCCACGAATGGTGGTTCCCGAGCCGTCAAAGCTGGAATACACAAATATCCTTGCTTTGGCGCATTGGATTAAAGACGGGTTGCGAGAGATCGACAAACCAACTTACCAAATTACAGACTTTATCAATAACGGTCGTACCAATTCCATTCACATAATGGAATGCATTGAACACAAGCCCTCCATTATCCGAAGCAATCCATCTTTGAAGAAGTACAGTCAGGTTATCTACCGCTATCTTGAACTCAGAAGCGACCCTCAAGCCTCTGCTGACATGTATAAGGAATTACCGTTACAGGTGTTTGCACATCAGAATGGACGAAAGTTTTTGCACAGAGCGATTGAATGGTTTGTTGTAAGCAGAGACTTGCCAGAAGATGACGAACAAAGATTTGAATATGAATTGGATGAGACCAGTTTTTCAGTCGCAAGAATGGTCTCAGAGAAATTCTGGTTTAGAAGTTATTGAGAGCAAATGTTGGCGTTAAAGTCTCAAAGTGAAACCATTGCTTACGAGATAGCTTCCACTGAGGGCCGGCAGCGCAAACGCACAGCCGAAGCCCAGCTTCACTTTGAATATGCCATTGAAGCCATTCTCAAAGATGTTTGGAAGGGGACTGCAATCAGTCCGAACTATGAGTCCAGCATTCACCGTAGTTCCAATTGGTACTCATCAAAGCCCCGATACCGTGATCCTAATCTGACATACAAGCAGACCATTGCAGCCTTTGATGGCATGGTTAGGCTTCGCTTGGTCGAGGTCACCAAAGATGGTCACTTTGATCATTTCACCGGCAGCGGGGAAGTCACAAGGTATCGTCCAACGGATAAGCTGCTTGAGATGCTGGAAGGCACTGACGGTGATCCATTCAGGGATATTGAACCCAACATTGATGCCGAATGTATTGTCCTTCGTGATCGCATCGACGGGGTTCGTACAGTTATTGAATATGAGCCAAGTGCCGAAATCGACGAACTACGTAAGAACCTGCAAACCATCAACGCATGTCTTGCGAAAAACTGGCCTGATCTGCGTATCACAGATGATGAATATAAATCGTTACAGGAACGACTATTGGTTGATGACCAGAAGTCTCCTGTAGATTTCAGCCAGCGAATCCTTACCCGCATTTTCTCTAATGGCAGGTTTGATCAAGGAGGCAGGTTCTATCGTGCCTGGTGGCACAATGTTCCGAGCGAGTATCGCAAATACATCACCATCAATGGCAAGCGAACCTGCGAGTATGATTACTCTCAGCTAAACCCGCATATGGCGTACTACCTACGTGGTGCAGACATTGGCAGCGAGGATGCCTACAGCCGTGTGTTTGATGGTGACCACAGGCCATTAGTCAAAGAAGCGTTCAACGCCATGATGCAAGCCAGCACTCCGTTGCTTGGAAAACCTGATGGCATTGATCTGAGTGAAGTAGAATTTAACTGGGCCACCTTAAGACAACGTGTACTGGATGCGCATCCCTCACTGGCTGATGTGTTCTTTCAAAGGGCATGGCAACCATCTGCAGTACATCGACAGCTGTATTGCTGAAAAGGTCATGCTGCAATTTGTAAGGTCAGACGATGAGCCGGTTCTGCCAGTACATGATAGCTTCATTATGCATTACGCATTTGGGGATATGGGTGAGTTGGAAGAGGCAATGCGACGGGCCTTCTATGATCACTTCAAAAAGGACATCAAGGTCAGTGAGGAAATTGGCGTCATGCTCCCGTCCACATTTGACGATAAGGAATTTGAAGATCTAACTATTGAACAGATTGTCGATGGACCGCCGGAGTATGGCGAGTGGAATAAGAGGAATTTTCATATGAGGTCGAAGAATGGCTGAGATAGAAAGTGCGAAACTCATTAGTTACGTAAAGATTGATTTCTCTACTGAAGCCGAGTTGGAACTCTACGTGAACATGTTTGAAAAAGAGGGCGAAGGGTTCTGGTTACAGCTCAAAATTGGTTTGTTGCGATGGCGCATAAACAGAGTTTGGAACAAGCGAGGTGGTTTTGAGTTATCGCAAATCTTTGAATACAAGGATGAGGAATCATTCGTAAAAGGCCAGGAATTGCTGGCTGAAATTCTAGAAAGCAAGAAAGACTTTCTGGGTAAGATTAATTTCAAGCGAACCGCATTCCGGAACATCAACATTTTTGACTATTACGAATAAGAGAACGTCTCATTTGTTTGCTCCTATCTGTTCAGAAAATCATGGAATAGAGCGAACGTTTAACGTCGGTGATTTGGCATTCAAGAATAGAAGATATTATGAGGTAAGAAGTTGAGTGCTCTTTTGGGCTACTTTGCATTCCTACTGGCTGTAGCTGGCTATTTTTATGCCGCATCATCAGTATTCGCAGACAGTTGGACAGTTGCTTTAATCGCTATATTTGGTGCCTTTTGTTTCAGTGTGCTTAGTGCTGGACTGCTGAAAAGTGATCACCAAAATCAGAGAAAGAGGTGTTTGAAGAGCCGTTAGATACGCCTCATAAAGTGGCACAGACCAGCAATGTTGCAGGAAAGTGGGAAACCGCAAAGAAGCCTTCAAAACGCAGATCTAGATCTTGGGTAGATCGTTTTTTTACCTACTACAAAGCAGATCTTTATAAATTCGGGATTGCGTTCTGCTTGATCCTTTTCTGCCGTGGCCGACGCCGTTTTATATGATAACTCGTCTGGCAATATCAGCCACGGCCGCATTGTTTGCATATCAAGTTTATAAAGCGAAGCCTGAAGAGCAACAAGGCTGGTGGGTTTTGATGGCAGCGTGTGCGGTTTTGTTCAATCCAGTGTTCCCATTTTATCTGCATAGTAAATTAGGTTGGATGCTTCTGGACTTAGCCGCAGCCGCACTATTTTGGAAATGTGAAAAGATAAAGCGAGGTCAATGAACCGCTAACAAATGCCTCGGCTTACGGGCTTTCACTTCACCACCTCCACACCTACTATCACCCTATACTGATAACGGTAAGACCACCCTCTCTGTATCCTCATCAGACTCCCGTACATCGCCTGTGTAACACCTCCGGTGGTCAGCATCATTGCAGCACCTAAAGACGCTCAGTGAGTCTTCAGGAGTCATACACGGCATGTCTGTGATGCATTGGCGGTGAACAAGTCGGCGCCCCATGCAGTTGCCCGTCAGGGCAACTGTTAGTGGTTAACTATCTAGAAAGCTGATCTGTGACTGAGGCTGACAATATAACGTGTGGCACCGGGGTGGCCCATGCCGCCCCGTACTGTGAAACAAACTGAGAAACATCTGTGCGTGTTGACAGTGAATCTGCCGCACATAGACTGTTGTTATTAGGGCATTTCAATTGGTGATGGTGCATCCAAGTAGCACAGACATACTTCTCGGCCGCACCATCACCTTCCGAAAAACCCCGGAATACCTGCAGTTTTCCTATCGCGTACGCAAAGGGTAGGACAAACGGTAGGACATTTTCAAGTTCAACAGGCGAAGTATCTGTTCAAGAAGCGGGGCGTTTATTACTTCGAGCGGAGGGTTCCTACTGAACTCTTGGCGCAGTATTCGTCGCCCAAGATCGTCAAGTCTTTGAAGACGAAAAACGTCAAACGTGCCAACAAGCTGGCGCGGCAATTAGCAGATAAGCTAGATGATCACTGGGCGTTACTGCGTGGTGATTTATTTTCATCAATGGTTACTGGCCATCAGAAGTTTGTGTTTGCGCCGCCACCTGAAAAGTCATCCATGACCATTCAGGACGCTCTGTCTGAATATTTGCGACACAAAGCGGCACGGTAAGGGTGACCGGTTCAGAAGGTATGCAGAACGGTCAGTCGGGTATCTTGTAGAGTTTACAGGTAGCAAAAGCCTTACTGATTATTCTCGTGCGGATGCCAACAAACTGAGAGACGCGCTTATTGATCGTGGCTTAGTTGCTTCTAGCATCAAGCGTAATTTTGAAGTGGTCCGCTCAGTATTTAATGTTGCTGTCCGGGAGGCTGGCCTCGAAGTGCCAAACCCCTTTTCGGGTGTAATCCTTTCTTCTGCCCGGCAGGGTGCCCAACGATCTCCGATACCGATCGACGACATTCGAAAGGTTCAGCAACTCTGTTACCAGAAAGACGATGATATCCGATGGTTGATTGCTCTGTTGTCTGACACGGGAATGCGTCTAGCGGAAGCTGCTGGCTTGGCAAAGGCGGACGTCTTCCTCGACACCGAGATACCCCATGTGAGACTCTGTGAGCGTCCGTGGAGGCGCCTAAAGACGAGAAGCAGTGAACGGCATGTGCCGTTAGTTGGTGCCGCCTTATGGGCTGCACACAGAGCGTACGAAAGCAGCCCGAACGAGTACCTTTTTCCTCGTTACTGTTCAGAAAAAGGATGTAAGGCGGATTATGCCAGCAACTCGCTGAACAAGTGGTTAAGGCCGAGATTGTCTGGAAGCTTTGTCGTTCACGGTTTCCTTTAGACACTTGCGGGACCGATTAAGAGCCGTTGAATGTCCTCTGAAGTAATTGACCAAATTGGTGGTTGGCAAACTCAGGGGAGTAGGGGCGCGATACGGCAATGGATATCCACTATCTATTGTGGCGACGTGGCTTAAATATTTAGAAGATGACGGCCGCTAAATGGCCAAGCCCTGTCGTAAGTTAGCCTGCGAGGTTTCGTGTTCGTTGGCCAACTCATTACGTTCAACAATGATCTCTTATTTCGTCCATCGCTTTGTGCCCCGCTGATTCCGATAATCCTCGACGTAAACGCGTCCTTGCCTAGATCCGTTATATAAAACATCGGTAAATCCATCATCAGTCAATTTCACCAAAGATGGTGTCACCCTCGTCTGGATTTTAACCGCCATACCAGCCAGTGTAATATCCCGCTGGACCATCTGCTATGAAATAATCGCAGCTGCCAAAACGCTTTACTACCTCGCCCATGTCTGCTCTTTGCGGAGAAGCGCACTCTGCCGAAAAGAAATAAAATCAGTTTTTCATTTTTGTGATGTCCTACCGTTTGATTATTAGCCATTCGTACGCGATGAAACTGCAAGGTATTCCGGGGTTTTTCGGAAGGTGATGGTGCGGCCGAGAAGAACGTACCATCCAAGTTTTCCTGTCGCATTCTGACACCTAGAAACTATCAAAACAGGTTGCATGTATCACCGTTTGTCCCTACGCATCTGGTTTGCGGGCCAGCCGGCAGTACGCCCGGCACGTGCCCCGGCGGGTTGCCCCGGCGGGTACGCGCGACAAGCCCGTCGGTCGATCACAGAGGGGGTGGTTGTTGGCGATCTGAGGGCCGCTGGAGTCGCCCCGGCAACCCGTCGGGTAGCCACCTGAGTCAGGCGAGCCAACGAGTCTCACGGGGCGTTCTAGAGGGTGATGCAGAACAAGGGGTGACAGCGGGTGCGCATGGGCCACCCGGGGTTGGGTGGATACCTACATGCGGGTGAAACAGGGATTATCTGTTGGCAGGTTATCGGGGTGGGTAATGAGTGATGTGCGTAGTGGATTTATTTGCTCATTTGATTTTTCGATAGCAGGATGATCCCTGTTCGATTGTACAACAGATGTAGCTCCAATTTGCAAGCTAATGTTTTTTGATGCCGCATATCTATTTTGCAGCACTCTGACATGCAGATGCCCCTATCATCTGCCCGAGATAGACCTCTTTATTATCAGGATAATAAAAGTAGGCATTCACTGAAATCTCGTCATATTTGCTGAACGGAAGGTTGCGTCCTCTTGAAATGGAGGCCAAGTGAAAAAAAAGCAGCAACCAAGTAAATGCCCCCACCAATTTCCCGCTGAAATGATTCGCATCTTGAACTCCCATTTGAAGAAAATATTTGCAGCCTAGCCAAAGCCAGTTTGACTTTGATTTTTTTAATGTACCAACGTATCCCAGTTCACCGATTTCCGGAACCCACGATGCGTTCAAACACCTGACATTGTCACGCCACCTCATTATCCTGATCCCATATTCCTACGTCACATTTGCTACGTCGATAATCGCCTGGCTAACGCGTCATTCGAGGCCTCATATCTGGTGTTGAACATTCAGGGATCAGCTGCTTTAAATCAATCAGAGAAACGGTTCTGCATTTGCCGCAGATGATTTCGACCGCTGGGCCTCGTTAACTTGTTCGTACAGCCCCTCAACAGTTAATGCTGGCCAGAGTGCATGTTTGTCCGTGTCTAAGTAGCCAACCGTCATTCTAAAAACTTTAGTCCATGTTTTCTTCATCCAAGCCGCAACCCTAGCGTCCATGCAAAGGACGCTATCTCGTCGATGGTCATTCGTTTGCCTGTTTGTGCGTTCTTCGAAAATTGCAGCGAGGGCGATGATTTTCCAGTTCATCGCATCACGAAGATGCTTTAAAGCCCATCTTTCAAAAGATTGAGGCAAACTCTTCGTCGATATCGTCACCTGATCCGCTTCGAACTTTCGGAAATCTTCGAGCGTAAACCCGAAGAGGCGATAAGGTTCCCGTCAAACTCTTGATACAGTCTTCATGAACGGGTTCATTTCAATTCCTGAAAAGGTCGAAAATTGCAGCTCCAAAAAAGGGTAACAAACACTCCCATAAGGGCGATGTAAACGCCCACTGCGAGTTTGCAACATTCCAGCCCACCAAGTTCGGTCGCAAGGGTGGATAGGTACAGGGCCTTTGATCATTTATATCTCCATCTAATCATGGCTCGTAAGCTGCAAACCAAGCATCACAATCCAGACCGCGCTTTTGTTGCTCGTCACGGAAATTTTTCGGCTTGTGAAGCCTAAACAAACGTCTTTGTCGGTGTATGAAGTGAAGTCGAACACCAAGTTTTTGCAGCCTTCAATCGCGTTGACAGAACCCTGCTCGTAGCGATCCTCGTTCACAAAGTCGACGCAATACTGGTAGGGTGCAGCGTGGCTGGAGTGCGGTGAACACTCGATGACCACGTGTCGCTTGCCAGTTTCGTGGAATGCAAAATCAAGTTTGAGATGATGGGGTTTAACATTCACAGAAATAGCGATACGCTATCGCCTCAACATCCACCTCTTTGTTTTTGCAAGCGTCAGATAGACGTACTCTTCGTGGCGTTTTCGCTCCCACAAATTTTACCGGCATGTCTTCGAAAGAAATCGAAATCTGACGCCATCCATCATCCCATCGAACCCACCGCCACGTTCTGCATCGATAGTTTCTAAGAACTGGTGGAAGTTGCCGATGTCTGCTCTGTTGTGAGGATCAAACCATCTCTACCAAATCAGATGATGTAAGTTCCCCTGCGCTGACAGTATGTTGCTCGGTAATGCGGACAGGACAGTGATAAACAGCCAAAGGGCTTTGAAGGCAGAGCAATCAACTTCTACCCTTCCTCAATAATGCGATCGAAGACGATGCGTTCTTCTTCGGTCAGGTAGCTGCGGAACCATCGAGACGGATATTCATTTGGGTGGGTGTCACCGCCAAGCCAGTAGAGTGGTGGTACAGGCCGACTGTGTAACATCCCTTCTTCTTCCTTTG
The DNA here is from genome assembly GCA_038144055.1 of Alphaproteobacteria bacterium. Taxonomy (GTDB): domain Bacteria; phylum Pseudomonadota; class Alphaproteobacteria; order Puniceispirillales; family Puniceispirillaceae; genus UBA8309. Next base: position 609,220 of record JAYQNB010000005.1, read on the forward strand.
GCACTTTTGGGATATCAAAAGGTGATGCTTTCGTATCGAGAGAAGCCACAAGTTGCTGCCGCAGCTGATGTAGCTGTGGATGTGTGCTTTGTAGCTTGTCTTGCACCAGTTCTCAAAGATCATCCACCGCTCTGACCTCTCGAGCAGGATGAAGTTTGGACGGTAGAATTGATTGAAGCAGTGCAAAACCGCTCTATCACCACGCTGAAACAAAAGCCCATCAAAGCCAGCCCCTAGAAACACGTCCTTGAATATCCAGTTCAGCGTCAGGATCACGGAGGGAGATTTCATGCATGTAATAGGGATCAGTCTCGATCTGAAACTGTGCCAGTTCGTATTTTTGCACCGTATCACTACACACTGACGTCAGTTGGTAGTCAGAGATGTCCAGCCAATCGTCGGCGTTGCCGGTGCTAAGCAGAGCCAGCGACGAGAAGTGACAAAATAGAGCGAGTAAAGATTGACGGACCACCATGCCTTAATGTCGCCATCCGAATGTGCCGACAATGTGACCGTTGTTTGTTGAGGTGATGATGCGTCAAAAACACGACCGCAGCCATCGTGTTGATGCTGCCGATGTTCTTGGTCGGCGCAACAAAGACCGACTGGGAAGACTGGAGCCGTTACGGATTTAATAATCCGTACCACGAGAACCGAATAATCGTGCGGCTCGAAGCGGGTGAGACCATCAAAGACATCTGTGATTGTGGGTTCTTCTCGGTAAACATACGCAACTGGATGATCGACCGCCAGCTGATCAGCGAAGAGCAAGCACGTCGCTTTTGTCCGGAAGGGCTGGAACTCTGGAGCGATAAACCAGTGGGTTCCAGAATGGAGGGAGCATGAAAGCTTTCCCTTTCGCCTGTTTCTGTTTTTGCTTCTTTTATCAGCGTTTGTCCTGACACATTGTGTTTATCGCGGGGACGGAAGGCCCAGTGAAGATCGTTCCACCTGATGGTGTGGCTGCACAATAGAAGTGGATGGCAATGACCAACAGGGCATCTTTTGGTATCGTGACGCATCACGTGACATCGCCCTTATTCGTTACAGACCAGCCGTTCAAAAGCAGACTTGAATAAATATTCGAAATGACCGTGTTTGATGATGGTCGCGTTTGGGTTGATTATTTTTCTCCCGCCCAGACCGCAATGCCTGTTTCGGCAATTGCGAATTCGAAGACACTTTGTGGAAGACGAAATACTGGCGGATGAAGCATCGGCAAGGCTGATTACTCGTTTTATGAGAAGGAGGCGCTAATGCCACAAGTTCGTATCTTTTCGATCATGCTGCTGCTGACGGCTGTTTTGACTTTGCACGTCACAACACCACAGCGTCAAATTGCGTTCATTCCGGCGATAGAGGATGGGGTGAAGGTACGTCCAGCCGGGCTTGTAACGGCGACAGAGGTGGTATCGCTAGAGGAAGCGGATCGGCGTTACAACGAGCGTCACGGTCATTTGTTACCTGACCCGTACGCGGATTACAACGAGGGTTGTTTCCTTGACAGTTGCTCTCTTGAAGTCGCGCTAATGATGGCAAAGTTTACACTGGCAGAGTTGGTGCGTCCGTAGATAGTCAGGAAGGTGCAGGATTATCCATACCGATAAATATCGGTCATCTGGCTGTGACGTTTCGGCAATCGACCTGTTCTATGTCATGATTTACCAGCTATCCGTGACCACAGAATGGCAACAGGGTAGAAATTTACTAGTAATGTAAATGCCCCTTTCGTACTACTACTAGTGCTTCTAGGTTGTCTGTGTTGATATCGAGTGTCCATGACGAACCGTGACTACTTCAACTCTCGTCCGCTTGACGTTCACCGATGGTCTGACCATCCCGAAGTGAACAGCTTCGTGAACAGGATATACGAAGAACAGATCCACTATCCCGGTGAGAATACCCGAATAAAGAAAAAGCACCTGAAGGTCGTGTTACTCGATCTCTATGTGGCTTGGTCAGAGGACCCCGAACAATCGATCGGTGTCCACATGTCCCCCAACGCGTATAGCAATGGTCTCGTCACACCGGGTGGCAAGTCCCGCTATAACGCTCTGAACATCAAACCCAGCACGATAGAAATCGTACACCGTCTCCACGATCTCGGATTGATCGGGCTCAGAACAGGGTGGCCCTGAAGAACTCGGCAAAGGGTACGTCACTCGGATCTGGGCTGCTGAGCCGCTGATCCAGATGTTCAAGGATGCACTCTTCACATATTTCGATGTTGGCTATGCCGACCACAAAGAGACAGTGATCCTTCGTGACAGCGACAAAGAAGGATATCGAGTACGAAGACAATCGCTCAACCAAGCGAATGCGAGACCTGCTTGTCCGCTACAATCGTCTCCTAGAGCGTACGTTTATCGACATACCGTCCCTCGACAAACCGAAGATCGTCATTCCTCCGAAGAAGAAACAGACGAAAGAAGGACAACAAGCCAACAATTGTGAACGTCACCCACCACGACAAGTTCGTCAGGCGTATCTTCAACAACGGTACGTTCGATGACGGGGGACGGTTCTATGGTGGCTGGTGGCAACGTATCGATGGCAGCTACCGCAAAGACATCCGGATGAACAATGTTCCGACGGTGGAGATCGATTACTCATCTCTCCACGTTATCCTCGCCTACTCAGAGGTCGGCATTGAATACTGGGAGATGACCAGTGATGATCCATACGACCTGCCTGTTCGTGGGGTGAACAATCCCGAACATTGCCGTGCCATCACAAAGCTGCTGTTCCTCTTGGGGTTCAATGCGAACAACGAAGACGCCCTGTTCAAGGCATTCCGCAATCAACACGATTACAAAGCCTATCCGTACAGCTTCCCTGACGATGTCCTGTCCGAGTTGCTGACAGGCATCAAAGATCGCCACCCCAAGATCAGCCACCTGATCTGCAGCGGTGCAGGTCTGCGTCTGATGAGCCTCGATGCCCAGATGTGCGAATACGTCATCGAGAAGTTCGTTGAACAGGACATCCCTATCCTGACAGTCCACGACAGCTTCGTTGTCCCCTTTGACGAGGGGAGAGCGGCTTCATCGCCTGATGAAGGAAGCCTTCGAATACGTCACCAACCAGAAAAAGATACAAGTTGAAGTGGAACGCTAACCTGACGAAAACGCAGCTATATGCGCACGGGGCTACTGACAGGAACTGGTTTCTTGATATGATCGAAGTGATACGAATAGCCGAAACGTTCATGCTTTGTGTTTATATTCTCTAGGTGATCGTTGGAGCGCCCGGAGAGTTTGGCTTTGGATATTATTTGGCAAATTTACTTATATTCGTCGTCTTGCAGCCTAGCCTAATTATTTTGTTTATGGTGCTTTGGCGCATCCAGAAGGCTCCAACAAAATGTAATTTATCTCTTGGTAACATTACTTATCCAAGAATTTAACGTTAGCGCTTTTGCTGTGTGAATTTGATTACTCTATTTTTCCCCAAACACCATCTGTGTCGTAAATAGCTACCGCAGGCACCTTTTCCAGTAACAGTGGAGGCAAATAGGGCCTGTTGAACGCCATCAAGCTAGATCTTTTATCAAAACCTTCAATCGCAGCTTACAAGCAGTCTCAATGTCTATAGTCACATAACCTGTCAGGCCACTTTCTGGCACCACATCGTTCAACCGAACCTCTCTACGTCCCTTAGGAGCGGTTACCAAAAAGATCATTAAAATATGCCTCGTACCGGTTGCTTTTGGTGAGTGGTGCGTGACCTCTGACTTGAGGGCGCCGGTCTATGACGTGAATCGCCTGTCTGCTATTGTTGTGACGGCCTTCTGTTCAAATCCACCGCATGTGCAAAAACTTCAAAGTTGAGAAAAACAAGGCAAGACAAAGAAGAAAGTTATTTAACAGAAAAAAACTCTGAGTTTTCCGACTAGCCATAAATCAAGCACCGTTTTCAAAAGATTGGGGGCTTAAATGGAGTTTCTGGCACCGCGATTGATGAAGCTGAAACTCTGCTGGAGCCATCTTTGGTTCCGATTGCCAAATTCAGCTTGGCTATTCTCGTTGTATAATAGCGTACATACCTGTAAACAATCCTTGCGCTGTTGCTGGTCAAGGCGTTCCGACAACTGAACAATGAAACTCTGAATACTTTCAAACTCAAAGATCGGTTAGCTTTTAAGCAGGCGAGTGGTTGCGCTGCGCTCAGATTTGGATCAATTCTACGGAACTCTGCTTCCATTATCCGCTAGAAGTGCCAGCGGTTTCCATCAGCAATAATGCTGTTCAGGCTGCTCTGGATAATTTTGAAAGTGAGCTGAAAAAGCGCCCGGAGTCGCTTCTGATGAAGCGAAAAAGCGCGTTTTGTGGTGCAACTCAATGATACTCTGAATGAATTGGAGAGTGGCTCGGTTAGTCTTCGCGACATCGATATTCCTGAATTGGACTTGGACTCAGGGCATGCTTCCGCCGGCTGCAAAATCTTCATTAGTCGTGTTTGTGCCTCTTCTTCTGGCGGTGGTCGCGAGTGAACACTGTGCTTCTTGAACACGTTTTTTTGACGAACTGCTGGATGGGCTTGAAATTTTCGATATCCCATATGCCATATCGTCATTGCGCTTATAGTTCACTGCTTGTCGAGACCATGGCGTTGGCGTCGTCTTTGGGTTTCAAGAAGGAGATTGAACGAGGCGAAAGGCCAGCGGGCGAAACTTGCATAACTTTCGCGTTCGGCTGGCTTATTATTAGTCGGGTTGGCGTCTGGTCGAATTTTTTCTATACCTGCTCGTCGGCACTCAGATGAGCTACGACTTTGACGACTGAGGATCGCAGGCAGGCGCTTATCGATGGCCTTGTATCTGGAACTATTCTTGGCGGGTGGATGGCTGTCCTTGCTGGGACCGACCAATCGTCCTCGGCCTCTACATCTTTGGTCACGGGGTCAGCACGGCATTACTTTGACTTCATCCAAAGAGATCTGATCTTAGAACGCTTCAAGGTGGATCTTAGATGAAGGGCATGAGCTTTTTTCTAACCTTGCGCTCTGGGATCAATGAGTTCTCTGAAGGAATTGAGCAGCTTCTATCCAGGCATTCGGGAAGAAAACACACAGCTGAATAAAGTGATTAAGGCGGCCACAGCCAGCAACCTTGATGCCTTCAGAAAGATTTTCCGGGAGAACAAGGACGAGGTTAACTTGAAGCGGTCTGCTCCTTGGCTGAGTGAGACGAAGTCCCAGTTCCTGAGATGCAGAGAGAGCAACAGCTCAACCGGAAGACGCGACCTCATTCCATCGCTCCAATCTTGGTCTACTTGCTGATGATGGGTAGCCTCGTTCCTCGTTCTAGCTATTGAGCCTTGCCTCCAGACGTGGGTGGCCTATTTCCATTCTCGACTACCTGGTGGGGTCGAGTTCTATGGTTGCCCTCATACTCTGTGGCTTGGCGATCGCCAGTGGGATAGGGCAAGCTAGCGAGGTGAACGTCGTTCACACGTCTGACGGACAAGTCGCCGGGACTAATCGTTGAGAGTGGGACGCGGTTCCTGAGGTTGGCTGGGAAGCTGCGATCGTCGGATCGCTTTCAGCGATATTTCTGCTCATAATCTCCTGTTAGATAGGGGGGAGCTGACGTGTTGTCTTCCCCGAGTTCCGTTCATGCTTGGCCTGCTGTGTCTTGAGTGCAGCCTATGTTGCAGGGAGACATCTGACTGGTCCAGCATTTCGAGCTGGAAGGCTCTACACGTGGTTCGCCAGCGTCAGCTTTTAAGTCTGGACTTTGTTCCAAGATTGCAGCAGTCTTTTCTCGGAGCAGTTTTTGCCTTGATGATTCTTCAATGGTAGTCCCGGCATTGGATGGCTTGTCCTATCCAGCCAGACTGTTTCTCCCGGAGACCCAACCTGATGAACTAAACTCGTTCAAATCTTATATGGCGTCCTTTGTTGCTCTCATGGCCTCTGGTTGCGACAACGCATGCCCGGGCGCTGGTTAAGCTTAAGTCAAACGTGATTGTCTTGATGGCTTTTTCGAACTCTTACTTACACAGCTGAACGAAAAGACTCCGCCATACCTCAGTAACCTTCGAGATGTTGGCTGGCCTTATTGCCGACAAAAATGACGGCCCTAAAGAAACCCTGCGCTGGTTCCAGATACTTCCGATCCACTGATCTCAGCGAACAAGGGCGGCCAGTGTGTGAATTCGTACTTGCATCGAAGAAAAAGCTACTTACGGAAACAAAAAGCCCAAATGCGGCCCTTCGATCAAAGCTTTTGTCAGTGCTGACTCAAGAGCCAGTTCATGACTTACATGACGGAGGAATTGCACCATCAGTGTCCAGAGGTTTTAAAGAGTTCATCCAGTACAGACATCTCTGGCGCTCTAAGCCTTGGCCGGTCAGCTTGGACGGTCGCAGGCTCCGCAAAGGGCGCTTTCTTGATTATTTTCTCTGATATGTTTGAATGTATCGTGATCCTCAAATTCCAGTTTCAAAGAAGTGGACTTGGAATGGCTTCGACGTTTTGGTGGTTTGTGGTGCTTGCAGACCTTAAATAACGAAGCGAGACGCTCATTGAAAGTTTTGCAGGGGCACTGAAAAGGAATGGGGCTGCGCAGCTCAGGTCGCTCGGCGCTGGGTCTGTTACCTATGTGCTTGAGACTGGAGATTGGACGCTGGAAGTTGGGAAAGCGGTTTTTTGATCGATGAACGACAGATAGCTCAAACTCCGGAATGCATACTGAAACTAAGCTTGGCAAGCTCACGGCCGGAAGCCTCACGGCTGTCCATCCAGCGGGAGCTGCCGATGGAGCCAAGACAAAGAATGCAGCAGTCAATAAGAAAAGGCGACGTCTACCTGAAACAGACCTAGGTCTCAAATTGCCTGTCTGAAGACTATTGATGAACGCAAAGCAGCGCTCAGGCAGGTCCTGACTCCCAACCTAGCCAAAAGAAGAAGTTTACGGCTCTACTTTCCTCAGTCACCCTGGTATGCTGGTTCCGCTAATCATCCTGTTTCCATTGACGACCGGGTTATTGAATATGGTCGTCGCGTCCGCGTTTGATGGCCATTTATTTTTTCCTGGGAAACAAGTTCGCCAAGTATCCAAACACCCGCGCTGTGTTTGGCGACAGCATCGCATGACGCGCGGCGTTCTTATTTACATTTGATGGCTGTGGTGGCAGCCATGATGAGCACATTTCCGAAAGGGGTCCAGGAGTCGACGCCATCATTGCACAGATGGGTCCGGCTCTGATCCACGACGGTGATTGGGATGGCAGTGAGGCGTGCTCACAATCAATTTGATGCGATTACTGCCACAGAGCCAGAAACCGAAGCAATGAATTCGCTCGGTCTTGTTGTCAGCGAACCTTATTGATGCGCTCGATGCGCTGAACAAAACCTCGAAAGGCCAGAACCGGCTAGCCATAGATGCGATGCAAAGAGCGTTCTAGCATGCTCAAATGGAGAGGTTCGCGTCCCAGGTTGTCAGCGATCGACACCGAGGGCATTACGCGACCGCTTCTGAACGATTCCAGCTGCGGCGATCGAGAGCCTCATCGCTAGCCTCAGCGGAATTAAAGGAGAGAGCGGAGCGGAGCTCAAAGTCGAACTGGCGACATTGAGACGGCAGAGCCTCAACAACTTGACAGGGCTCTGCCGACCGCTTTGGCTGACTAGCTCAGCTTGCAGAACGTTCAAAATTTTTGAGGGTGACCTGTCGCAGCTCCGAGGACAGGGTCACGTCTACTACCGAGAGCTTCCAAAGCGTTTTCCGAGCGTCTGGAAAACCAGTGTTGGTAATTCAGCGTCTGAAATCAACAACCAGCGTTGCATGGGGCTCGCGCGTGATCTTAGCCAAGACCGAAGATGAGATCAGGAATTTAGCTTCCAAGTCTGCGCGAGGCCGCTACCGGAAGTGGTGGGATTCCTTGAATAGGCGCGGATGATGTTTTCGCGGGCTGAAAAAGAGCGAAAATCTGACCTACGCAACACGACGGTGATGGAGGTGAGTCGTTGCCGTCCTTCAACCGTGTGGTCCTGCTGTTTGTGATTTACTTCAAAAGACTCAAAATTTAAAGAACGAACTGCATTCTACGCGGCTGAAGTGTCTCAAGGTCTGGAGGCTGCTGCTCAAAGCTGAGAGCCCAACGGAAGGTTAGGGAGCTGCGTCGCGAGAATAGCGCGCTTAGAGGTAGAGGTCGAAGGACTTGGGCAGCGCAAGTGGCGAGATTAAAGAAGCTTATCCGGCTCAACCGGAGGCGCAACTTTTAGATCCCGTGACTTGCTCGAGCGGAAATCGACGGAGTTGGAAAACAAATTGAAATTTGCTGAATGCGGAAATCAAAAGGCTGAAGTCTGAAATCAAGCGGTCGCTGGAATCCTGCTGGCGGCAAGGAGTGGAGAGAAGATAAGCCGCGGTAGTCGCATTTCCTTTGGTGAGGTGCAGTACCTTGGCGGACGTCTATTGGCGCAATGGTCAATATCGTTTTAACAGATGGTTCTGATTCTGTTGAGGCCAAGGAAGATGAAATGCCTGGTGTTGAGAGAGCTATCACAAGAGCCAATTGGATGTCATCGCCAAGATTTAGCGTTGAGCAACAGTGGAGTGACAATTAGGTGTCTTAGACACTGATATTATCTTCTATGTGAAATTCACTTAAACATTAATGTACCAAGATAAAATCTTATTGAACAGTATTTCTACAAGTTGAATATTCAATGAGCAGGCTCAGATTAAACAGAAGCCTAAAAAAAAGGCTGCAGCGCACTGCTGTCACAAAAATATGGTGTTGCAACTTCGACGTTGGCGACATCGATTTCAACTTACACAGAACACTTGGAGATCCAAGTCTTAGATGGGATCCATGGTTGATCGGAATGAGCTGGTTGTTCAGGGTTTGCATCCCAAAAATACTGATACAACAACTATAATCTGCCTTGGGTTGACCTGTCTTTATATGATTTTAGACAGCTACTTCAGTCTAACACATGGGCTAATCAATTTAAACGCAATCGCTTAAAGACAGTTGAGAAAGCCAGTAGACGCTCAATGGGCTGTGACTGTTCCAAAACTAGTCTGGTCTTACTGGTTGTTATCTGTACACAATTCTTCGATTTCCCCCAACGAGTTGCTACAAGAAATGCGACGCCCTCAAACTTTAATTCTACAAAGGTGTGACGCTAATATGTATATGCATTTGAGCGATGCAGGGCTTCTTTCGACACTTTATACGCGTTTCTCAAATTACGATAGCGATCAGCACAAGAATCGCGTCAATTTTATTGATGAAATCAGCGAGCGCGCCAACATGGAAGGTGCATTGACATGGCTGAAAGAGCTGGAGCAAGAACTAACTCGACATGGAACAAACGACAGAAAAAGCATTAGCGTTTGGTCAAAGATACAGCCGCCGCAACGGACGAGAGCTGAACGGCAAGAGGCATGCTATTTCCCCTTTGTGGATGCAGATCGGTGTCTGCTTACAGCTAATCATTACAATTCGACCAACGCGCTCTTGATCAGTGAAACTCAAAAGAAATATTTTTGCGCTTGGCGAAGCTATGTGCATCTTCCTGAAACTCAGGGCCGGTTTCGATTGTATGATGGATACGTGCTCGCAGATTTGCCGATAACTTCCCACTCGACAATCCCCTCTCCCACCGACCTACCCGTACCGGTAGGGGTGGGGTGGCTCATGCGTACCCGCTGCCGCTGTTTCCCGCTACCTCGAACGCCCGGCGGACCTACGTTGGCTCACCTGACTTTCAGGTGGCTACCCGACGGGTTGCCGGGGCGACTCAGCGGCCCTCAGTCGCCAACAACTGCCCTCTGTGACCTGACCAGCGGGCGTCGCGCACGTACCCGCCGGGGCAACCGCCAGGCGTCTCGAACCGTACTGCCGGTTGGGACAGATGGTGACTTATCAGGTTGCATTACTGGCAACCTGCGAGATGCGAATCTGGTAGTGCGTAGGAAAACTTGGATGGTACGTTTCGGCGCACCATCACCTTCCGAAAAACACCGGAACACCTCGCGTTTGTCTGGAAATCGCTGAGGATTTCAGACAACGTCCTTGCCCATCAGTGATCGATATGGGTGGTCTTTGCCTTGCCGTCGATCCAGTCCCAGATCAGCTCGCGCAGCACCACCCCGTCGATCTGTTTCTCATAGAGCTCGTTCGCAGTCATGACATGGTTTCCCATTCCTCAAAGCCCTTGATCTGTTTGGCTTTGGCGTCGATGGAATAGCCGGCGCCGTAATGTTCGATGTCGCTGATGATGCCCAGCCTTCACCTTGTTCTGATCACCGTGGCGAGCGTAATTGTCGCCGATGTTCCAGATCGGAAACGCCTTGTCTAAGCGCAGCTATACGCTGGCAGGGCTGTCGACAGGGACTGGTATCTTGATATAATGAAAACGATTAAAGCCAGAGATGGCAGAAGGGTATCGATTGCGGATGGAACGGCACTCAGAGGCTTTTGCAATCTTGACGGTGTTCGCCCAAAATCAATTAATTAGCTTCGATCAAGGGCTCTCAAAGAGTAAGTGCCTACTTTAATCATTCCAGTTTCTGGAGTTTGGCCGTTGAACTGTGTCACGTAAACGGAGGCATTTCCCGCAAAATATTTGTCAACAAACACGCCCTTCATCTGCCACCGAAGCGAAACGATATTGCCGCCCTCGCGACGGTTCCGTTCGGTGAAGTAACCCTTCAATTGACCTGTCTTTTCGTTGATCTTAAGTTTGTATTTGATTTTGCCCTTAACGAACCCGTCGTCTGAGTATTGAATGTCTACAATTTCGCTGTCTTGGATCACAAAAATCAATTCACCGGTGTCTCCTGTTCGCTCTCCTGTATCTGGATGAGCAAAGGTAACCTTGTAAAAACCAGCGTAGGCTCCGTCCTCAACTGCATTTGCCGGGAGTGAGAACGCACTTAACGAAACAAGCGCCACGATAATTTTCAGCAGTGACACAGCAGTCTTTTTCCCATGACGATACTCCAACTAACCCCAACATATTTAGGCACACGAAAACCCTTCGTGATGTCTACTTGGCGCCTGATTTTTATAATTTCAATGGCCTTGATGTTCAACATGACATCTTCCACCGTGATCGCAAATTCGTTTTCTGGATCAGAGACTGGGTTGATCAATCCAGATTCAAAATCTGATGCAGCAGTTTGTAAATTTGCGACAATCCTACCCTGTATGGCGTACTGAAGCACTGCGTCGTGGCATAAAATGTGACGATGACGGCAACCTGCTTTCGCCATCTGTCGTCGCGCCGGCCGCGCCAGCAGAAGACCAGATCGAAGAGATTCAGACCAAAATCGCCGCGCCAAACCGGATGCCTGCGCAGAAGCCATCACCCGTGCCCCAAACCGTTGTGCCAGCATCTGGTTCCTCATCAGCATTGGTTAGTGTATCTGCAAATGAAGAGGACGAAACCAATCCGGTCGCAAAGCTTGCAGACAGTCTTGATAATTTGTCCCTGTGCAGACTGGCGACTAACAAGCAGGAGAGTGGCGTGCCACTAAGGCATTTTCCGCTTTCGTCGATGAGGTGATGAAACGTGGTCTGGAATGTGTCTTGGAAGGTAATACGCCGGCCATAACAGCGTCAGTAGGGAATGGCACGCCATCCACGCCAGTCACTATCGATGACACCACTACGGTTAGCCGGAATGGAGAGGAACAGCTTTCTGCGTTGCAGGCACCGGAGACACAGGACACAAACGCGCAGATGGCGGCCAAACCCAGTGCCCAAACCGACAAGCCTGCACCTAGCCAACCCATAAATACGGTTCCAGAAATAATAATCCTAAGCGTATCATCTGACGGACCACAGGGAAAAATCGTCGGTCAGGTCAAGGATGATGGGGATAAGCTGAACTGCGCGTTGACGGAAGGCAAATTGTTTTTGAAAGCGATGGCAGCTTCATTGCGCAGACCTATGTCCCCGAAAGCGGCGTTTCCGTTCCAGTCGAGGTAGTGAATCTATTGGGGACAATGAATAATCTTGACGTCAGGATTGATCGTGCTGCCGAAATCGCCAGCGCCACCATCACCTTTGAAAGGCTCAATCCTCTTAAACGGAAGGCACTCTCAAACGAGGATGCGTTGGCATTGATTATCGGCGTTGAGTCCTACACGGAAACGCCAGTGAAAGCCGCCTACGCCAACAGCGATGCGCAGGTTTTTGCCGATTTTGCCGCGCAGAAACTCGGCATCCCAGCAGACAGAATCCAGACGCTCTTGGATGACATGGCTGACGAAAAGGGCATCCTCCTGACGGTACAGGACTGGCTCCATCGTGCCAGCCGACCGGGTAAGTCAGACATCTATATCTTCTTTGCCGGACACGGTCTGGCAAGTGACGATGGCAAACAAATGTTCCTGCTGCCCCCATGATGGCTCGCCGCGGCTGCTCGAACGCACCGCATTGCTTCGTGACGAGTTGTTTGCCGATATCGCTGCCGCAAATCCCCGGTCGGTCACCGTCTTCCTTGATACATGTTACTCCGGCGACGAGGGTACGGAGACCCTGATTGCTTCCCGCCCGATAGCCATCCGTGCCAGAGCACAGGCTGTCCCGCAGGGCTTTACAGTCATGACCGCCGCTGGTGGCGAGCAGACAGCCAAGCCTCTCGAGGAAGCTAAACATGGCATGTTCAGCTATTTCCTGATGAAGGGGATGGAGGGAGACGCTGACGCCAATCAGGATAATCTGATTACCGCTGGAGAACTCCATGCCTACGTCCAGCAGAACGTCATCCAGCAATCCAGCGGTTCACAGACACCCGAGCTTCAGGGTAACGCCGACCGAGTGCTGGTGAGATTCAGTAGTCCGGCGGCCTAATAGATCACGCAGCCATTATCGACTTTTGTCCAACCCTCGGGACATGTCTGTTTAAACCGTTGATACTGTATTCAAAGTGACTGAGTCATCAGATCCGCCGCTGGGCCAATTTCCATTTGCAGGAGGACAAAATGATGCGCCCTGCCCTTGATGGTCATCGTCTCTTGTGCAAGCCGTTTATAGCCCCTAATTGGCACATCACTGGCCGAACTAATTACGGTGTTATTGGCAAACTCTATCGCACCGTTCACCACATCAGCCAACTGCCGTTTTGCATCCAAAAGTGCTCTATTTTTTGCCATGGACAGATTGACTGCGTTGGCTGTGCCACAGGCTGAAATGCGAAAAACGGTATTCTCTGGCGGTGAGCCACACCAATCGGGGATCCGACCGGCTGCGATCGCCCTTGTAGCGGGCTTGTCGGCGGGAGGCGCGGTGTTCACCGTGTCCAGAGTGGTGTCGTCAAGGTTTTGCGATTCCTTAACGACCGTTCCATCTGACTGAACGACGCTGCCGTCTTTCTTGAAGGTAAGCGCGAAGGCCGGTTGAACAAAGATTGCCGTCACTGCAAAAAGTGCCGTGAAGGCCAATAAAACCGATCGCATGCCAGACCTCATAATGCGTTACTTGAAGATGCGATAACTGTATCTGGCTATTCGCCAGTTTTCCCGCCCGGAATTCATCAAGGCGCCTGAAGAAATCCGTGCGTGCCTCTTTCGGTATGACCTTGAATGGTGCTTTCGAGGCCAGAACGATCATGAATTCGTTGCTTCCTCTCGCGCATAGCCCTCGGGAATTTCGGCCCACCACCGTTCGGCATTGGTCATCGGCGGCAGCACGAACCCATCCGCGAACCGAGGCGTCTCAAGACCTTCGTCCGAGTGCAGTCTATAGAGATGGTCCTGATCGATCTCTGGGTACCAAGCTAGAACATTTACGAACGAGGTTGGCTCAGTTCGCCCCTGACGATGATTTCGTCACCAGCGCGGAAATTTCGGTTTAGCCCTTCGTCAACCTGTACGATTAAATTCGGGTCGTGTTGACTTTTGAACCCACGAACAGAGATTTCAGCGGGCGACTTCATACCAGATTCTGGTTCGGGTCAAGCTTGCTGGCGTTTCGCTCCAACAGCCTGTATTTTGCGATGAAGCAGTTGTCGTACGCGTTGAATGTTTCTTGAAAAAACGCGCATCTTTCAGCGTCACTCGAGCTTTCGCAGGTTTCGACCTGCCTGAATGAAAGCTTTTCACAGCCAGCCAGACTCATCGCGTCGAGTTTGGCCTGTTCTGCGGCATTTTCACACGCTTCTTTCGGTGAAATCTCAAAACCGATGGGATACTGGGAGCTTATGACGCGCCTTCCAGTTTTCGATAGCCTCGGCTGGCACAACCGTTACTGAAAGAAAGTCATGAGAAGAATGAAGATGTATTTAACAGCACATTGTTGAGGCACCTGAAAGTGACTCTCCGAACCAATAGCCTGCACTTAGTAAAGCTAAAATCAAGAAAAAGCGATTTAAGCTGACATTCAAATATCGAATATTCGTGAATATAAATCTAAAACACGGCTGACAGGGCACAGGCCATGTCTCTTTAGCCACTTTGTAATACTAACCGCCTTACAAGCCACTGTGCACACTCGTAACCCATCCCGAAACCTATCCGTCACTAATCTCTGGCACTTCAGTATGCACGTGCCCGACCCACCGGGGTGGACCATGCGTACCCGCTGCCCGGAGCTTTTCTCATCTCCCCCTAGAACAACGCCCCTTGAGACGCACCAGCACGGCTGAAGTTGCTACCCGATGCGTTGACGGGGCGACCTAATGGCCGTTGTATCGCCGGGAAACACCACTTTATGGCCGACCGACGGTCTTGTCGCGCAAACCCGCTGGGGCAACCCGCCGTGACACGTGTTGCATCACGCGGAGGGGCGATCGTCTTGAGACCCGCGAACCAGCTGCGGTGATACAAATGGTGATACATGCACCCTTGTTTTGTACGTTTTTGGGTATCAGAATCTGACAGAAATCGGGTGAAACGCAGTGGTGAACGGTCTTCTTGGCCGCACCATCACCTTCCGAAAAACCCCGGAATACCTCGCGTTTGTCTAGAAATCGCTGAGGATTTCAGACAACGTCCTTGCCTATCAGTGATCGATATGGATGGTCTTTGCCTTGCCGTCTGATGTGGTGATCCAGTCCCAGATCAGCTCGCGCAGCACCACCCCGTCGATCTGTTTCTCATAGAGCTCGTTCGCTGTCATGACATGGCCCCACTCCTCAAAGCCCTTGATCTGTTTGGCTTTGGCGTCGATGGAATAGCCGGCGCCGTAATGTTCGATGTCGCTGATGATGCCAGCCTTCACCTTGTTCTGATCACCGTGGCGAGCGTAATTGTCGCCGATGTTCCAGATCGGAAACACCTTGTCGATGCCATGTTTGGTGAATTGCGGACGTGACGGAAAGCAATGAGCCCAGTGATCGCCCTTGCAGTGTTCGGGCAAATTGCCATAGAGGAATTTTGTGATGTTGACCCATGGCCCCTGTGTCCACCCAAGCCGCACCCGCAGCGATTCCGGTTCAAGCCAGAAGCTGTCGGAGACCACATAGGGGGCATCGAACTGCGCGATCAGATCGGCGTTGAAGCCAAGTGCAAGCGAGCCCGCGCTATATCCGGCAAAGACAAGCCTGTCGGCACCCGCCAGCTGATTCTTGTGGATGTCGATGATGTTCTCGACGATCTTGCGACCGTGGAAATACACTGTCTTGCCGTCGATCTGATGTGTGTGAAATCCCTGATAAAGGTCGCCGGTGCAATAATGCATCACAATGACGTTGAAACCTTTCTCCCGGAAGTCCCTCACCATTGGAACCCCTGCACCAAAATCATCTGTTTCCTGCGGGTTGGTAAAGCGCTGCATGCGCTTGCGGTACTGGTCGGCGCTGGTGACAACCCCGCCGCCATGGATGTAGACGAGCCAGTCATTGCCTGTCCCTTCGAAATAGGCGTAGGTGGCCTGCTCGCCATTGTTGCACAGCGCTTCGGGGGATGTCGTATCGCGTAGCTCCGCGCTGGCGATACCAGCCGCTGCTGTCATCAGCATGGCTGTCACGAGGGCGATGATTCTGTTCATCCATGCAGCGCTGTTGCCTTTCATCTTCACCTCCACAAAACAACCGCAAAAAACCGCCTTGCCGATGCCGTCAGCGGCAAGACTGCAATGCCTGAAATTATAAAAACTACCGAACGTCCTGGTAAGATCAAAAATTATCAACAAAGGCCTCTGGGACCAGCGATTTGCAAAGGCGCATGACTGAATATGGTGGGCGGCTCCTCATCACCAAGGTACGGCGTGATCGTCATCGACACTTGACGTTGACCTGCGCTACCGCCAGCGTGAACGGCTGGATCTGGGCAACAGGGCCGCACGCCGCCGGAATAGCAGCCAGAATGACACTTGGAAAATGACGTCATCGCGACATGAAGTCATCAAGACATGAAGTCATCAAGACATGAAGTCATCAAGACAGGGGCAGGACATGACCGTATCACCAGACCTGATCACAAATTTTCATCGTGATGGCTATGTCATGATGAAGGATGCCATTACGGCTGACCAGGTGGCGCGTTTGACCACCGTGCTTGACAGGTGGACGGATGAATCGCGCCAGCATACCGGTCCCTTTGGCCAGATGCTTGACGGTCGCCCGCGTTTTGATGTCCAGCCAGAGGCACATTCGGCCGCTAAGCCGGCTCTGCGTCGGGTGGCGTCGCCGGTGGATGTTGATGCTGCCTATTGGGAAGTGGCGCAGGACAATGCCGCGCTCGACCTGACGGCAGCGATCTTCTCGCCAAACATCAAATTCTATGCTTCCAAGGTCAATCTCAAGCTTCCGGGATCACGAACCGAGGTGAAATATCATCAGGATTTCCCCTTCGACCCACACACCAACATGGACATGATGACGGTGCTGATCTTTCTTGATGACGTAACCATGGAGAACGGACCGCTGCAGCTGGTGCCCGCCAGCCACAAGGGGCCGCTTTACTCGCTGTGGCAGGATGGCACCTTCACAGGCGCGGTGTCGGCCGAGGTCGAGGCGATGGCGGCGGCGAAGGCGGTGGCCTGCACCGGCAAGGCAGGCGATGCCTGCCTCATGCATTCGGCGGTGCTGCACGGCTCCGCGGCAAATCTCGGCACGGACCCGCGGCGGTTGTTCATCATCACCTATGTCGCCGAGGATGCGCAGCCCTTCGTTGCCAATCCGATTCCGACAATCCATGACGGCACGATTGTGCGCGGCGAGGCCACTGGCAAGGTTCGCTCCGTGCCCTACGAGATGGAGCTGCCGGAATATCCGAAGACAGCCTCATTCTTTGGCCAGCAGGAAGGCCAGAGCGCCCCGATGTGATCCGCACCGATAACGGTGGATCGCTGCCGCCGCCATTGCCCGCGGCGTCAATCGGATGTATCACCGGATAAACCATCCGGGACGGCGAACGTCATGAACTCATCCGACGCGGCCTGGCCTGGCGTGACCTACCTGGCCATCATGGCATTGCTGACATCGATCGGCGCGCTTGCCACCGACATCATGCTGCCGGCGCTTGGCGTGATCGGGCGCGATCTTGGCGTTGGTCACATCAATCACACGACCCTTGTCGTCTCCGCCTTCTTCCTCGGTATGGCGATCGGCCAGCTTGCTGTTGGTCCGCTTGCCGATGCCTATGGCCGCAAACCGGTGGTGATGGCGGGCTATGCGCTGTTCATTCTCGGGTGTGTGATGTCGATGTTTGCCGACAGCTGGGCTTTGATGGTGGCGGCGCGGGTCTTTCAGGGGATCGCCGCCGCGGCACCACGGGTGATTGCCGTGGCCATCGTCCGCGATGAATACAAGGGGCGGATGATGGCACGGATCATGTCGATCATCATGGCGGTCTTCATCCTTGCGCCGATCCTGGCCCCGCTGATGGGGCAGGGCTGATCTATATCGGTGGTTGGCGCGCGACTTTTGCCGGTCTGGTGCTGGTGGCGGTGCCATCGGCACTTTGGTTCCACCGGGCGATTTCCCGAAACCCTGCCGCGTGAACGCCGCCGCGCCTTCACGCCGGCGATCATCGCCGATGGCATCAGACAGGTCTGCGGATGTCGGGGTGGCCGTTGTCTATGGCCGTCATGGGGTTCATTGCTGGGCCTTTCATCGGTTATCTCGGTACAGCGCGGCAGATCTTCCAGGATATCTACTTCGTGGGCGACATGTTCGTGATCTACTTCGCGATCGGTTCGATTTCGGCCGGTCTGGCTTCACTGCTGAATGCGCGGCTGGTGATGCGCCTTGGCATGCGGTGGCTGACTGCGACCGCGATCAGCGTGCTGACGGTGATGTCGGCAGCATTATGGGGCTGGCTGAATTTCGGCGGAACGGTGGATTTCTGGCTGTTCATGGTCTGGCAGGTTGCGTTCATTTTCTGTATCGGGATGATTTTCGGCAATCTTCAGTCGTTGGCGATGGAGCCTCTTGGCCATGTCGCCGGGCTTGCCGCCGCGATTTTCGGAGCCGGATCGACCTTTATCGCGCTGCCGCTGTCATGGATGGTCAGCGGTTACTTCGCCGACACGGTCGCGCCTCTGCTGATCGGTTTTGCCGTCATGGGTGCGTTTTCACTGGCGCTGATGCTGGTGGCCGGCAGACGCTAGGAAGTCACACCAGGGCAGGGGCTGTGCGTCAGTTTGATCAGGACTTCGAGAAATAACGCCTGAATTTCGGACGTGATGCCAGGTACAGGACCAGTGTGCAGAAGCCGAAGAAGATGACGAGCAGATATTCCGCGACATCGACCCCCTCGCGGATAAAGACGACCAGCCCAGACACTGTCAGCATCGCCAGATAGACCTGCAGGAACTTGATCGGATACATCTCGCGGCTTGCATTCGCCAGATGGAGCACCGCGAAATAGATAAAGGTCATGAAGACAGAGACCCGGACCGACTGCCAGCGGTGATAGGAAATCTCCTGCCCTTCGCTCATTCGCAACGGGAAATAGATGGTGACACCCATCAGCGCCGATACGATCGCGTAGATAGCCCAGATGGCAAGGCCAAGAACCACAATCTTGGAAAGAATTTGAAATTGCATGACCCGGCAACAATAGCAGGATTTCAGGGGATAGCAAAAACCGGGAATGCCTGTCCCTTATCCTGCCAACGCAAAGCCGATGCCGAGCGAGGTTCCGAAGATGGCATGCATTTTAAGCGCCAGCGCACATGCCAGTGGTGGATTCGGGGACAGTCTTGCCATCAAGCCGGCACCTGTCGCCGGCATGAAAAAGACCCAGGGAACGCCAACGCTTGCCAGGCCGAATATCAACCCGTCCCGCCCCCCGGCAGCCAGCAAATTGCCCTGTATCATCATCGCATACAGCAACGCATAGCCGAGCGCGACCGCATAATGAAGCGCCCATCCGCGGCGAGCTCGCGTCGGCGTTCCGGCATCGTCGCAAGGCCGGCGGCAATCAGGCCGCCACCTGACAGCAGCCGCAGCAGCCAGCGACCGGCAAGGGCCCAGTTGCTCGGCGGAATGCCGGTCAGACGCAATACCGCGCGCTGCCACAAATCAAAGACGATGCAGGCCCCGACGCCGATCGCAACACTTTCCACAACCATGCCAGCTCCTGCGTGTTGAAGGTCAAAAACCCGATTCTTACTCTTGTGGCGGCAGGTCATCATAGCGCGCCTCGTCGGCCCCGACCATCACCCGGCCATTAAGCCCGGCCATTAAGCAAATGGGCCAAATGGGGGCATTCTGTCATTCTGTTGACATGACCCGCCCTGCACCGACATGTTTGGGGATCTTAACAGGAAGCGAATGAGACAGATGCATTCGTGCCACATGCAATATGGAGCCCCCCATGCCAGCCCTTCGCGATGATATCGACCCAGACGGCCTTCTTGAATATTCGGTGGTCTTTTCCGACCGATCACTGAATTCGATGTCCGGTGCCTTTGGCGAGGTGATGCGGGATATCTCCAGGATCATGCGCAATGCCTATGGCGCGGGCGTCGATTGCCGTTGTACCAGGCGGGGGCACCTATGGAATGGAAGCCATCGCCCGGCAGTTCGTCAATGATGCCAACGTGCTGGTGATCCCGAAATGGCTGGTTCAGCTACCGCTGGAGCCAGATTATCGATGCAGGCGGGCTGGCGAAGCACACCACGGTATTGGCCGCGCGCCAGCTTGAAGACAGCACCGATGCCGCGTTTGCACCCTGTCCACTGGATGAGATCACCGCCCATATCCGTGCTGAAAAGCCGGATGTCGTCTTCTGCCCACATGTCCGAGACATCTGCCGGTATGATGGTGCCGGATGACTTCATCGCGGCTGTTGCTGGTGCTGTTCATGAATATGGCGGATTGTTCGTTCTGGACTGTGTGGCCAGCGGCACCGTCTTCGTCAATCTTGAGGAAACCGGCGTGGATGTGTTGCTGACCGCCCCGCAAAAAAGGGTGGAGCGCGTCGCCCTGCGCGGCGCTGGTGATGATGTCGCCACATGCCCGCGCCCGCCTTGACGAGACCACCAGCTCGAGCTTTGCAAATGATCTGAAGAAATGGACGCAGATCATGGAAACCTACGAAGGTGGGGCGCATGCCTATCACGCCACGATGCCGACAGACGCACTTCGTCATTTCCGAGACGCGCTTCTCGAGGCAGAAGGGTTCGGCCTTGACGCATTGAAGGCGGCGCAGATCAGGCTTGGCGAGCAGGTGCGCGAACTGATGGGGCGGTACAGCTACAAATCAGTGGCCGCTGACGGTTTCAGGCACCGAGTGTGGTGGTCTGTTACGCGCCGAATGCCGAGATGAAGTCCGGCAAGGCGTTTGCCGAACAGGGGCTGCAGATCGCCGCTGGCGTGCCGCTGGAATGCGGAGAGCGCGAGGATTACGCCTCTTTCCGCATCGGGCTGTTCGGCCTCGACAAGCTGGAGAACCCGGAGCGCACTGTGGCGCATCTGGAAACCGCGCTGGAACAGATCCGCGGCCAGAACATGCCGTCCTGATCGGCAATAAACCGCCTGAAACAGAAACGGCCGCCCGTGGGCGGCCGTTTTGTTTTGGACCCTGTGCTACCGGTCTATCCGTCCAGCAGCTGCGGCACGATGGTGACGATCTCCGGGAAGAACCACAGGATCAGCAGCCCGACGATCTGGATGATCACGAACGGGATCACGCCGCGATAGATATCTGTTGTCAGCACGCTCTTCGGTGCCACCCCTCTAAGATAGAACAGGGCAAATCCGAAGGGCGGGGTCAGGAACGAGGTCTGCAGGTTGATCGCGATCATGATCGTCACCCAGGCCGGATCGAAAGTGCCGCCATAGATGACTGGTCCGACGATCGGCACGACGATGTAGATGATCTCGAGGAAGTCCAGCACAAAGCCAAGCAGGAACAGAAGCACCATCACGATCAGGAAGATGGTGACCTCATTGTCGAAGCTTCGCAGATATTGCTGGATGTAATGCTCGCCACCGTAGGAAATGACCACAAGGTTCAGAATCTGTGATCCGATCAGGATGGTAAAGACCATCGAGGTGACCTTTGACGTCGCGCACCACCGGTGCCAGAACATCGCTGCGGAACAGGATGTAGCATGAATACAGCAGGCCAAAAAGCGCATAGAGATAGGCGCCATAGGCAAACAGAAACGCAATCCAGCGTTCTGCATCGACACCCTCGACATTTATCCGCAGATCGAAATTGACCCCCATCAGGATACAGATCACCACAGCATAGGAGGCCTGGAGGATCACCTTTGTCGATTTCTGTTCGTCATTCAGCTTGCGGAAGGCGGCCAGCATGAGCGCACCAGCCGCGCCAAGGCCAGCCGCCGGTGTCGGGTTGGAAATGCCACCGAGGATCGATCCCAGCACCGCCACAATCAGGACGAGGGGCGGGAACACCACGCGAAGAAGCTCGATCCGCGTCAGGGCGATGATGGCAGGCTTGATGCCCCAATAGACCAATATCCACGGGATGAGCATGTAGATGATCGTCATGCCGGGCGTTGTCAGCGGCGTGACAAGCCAGGCATCGGCAATCAGCGACAAAAGCGCGCCTGCACCGCCAACCGCCATATGGCGCTGGCTGAGCCCGATGTCAGAGCCGCGGGCAAAGGAAATCAGCATCGCCACAACAAGAGCAAAACTGCCAATGCCGAACCCGATCGGGGCGGCGGCGGTCATCTTCTCGTCCAGCGCGGCTGCCATTTCGTCTTCGGTCAGCTTCTTGCTGGCCTCGACGCCGCCGCTGGCGGCAATGGCTTCGGCCTCGGAAATCGCCTGATCCCAGGCATCCTGACCGTGCAGCGCGATCATCGAGGCCTGACATTCCTCGCTGACATTGGTGCGAAGCGAGGCGGTGATGCCAATGTCGGAATAGCTGTCAACGGTGACATCCTGCGATCCGATGACATTGGCCTGCTGCATCAGCAGAAAGGCGCCTGCCAGCACGGCCGGCACGCCCGCTGCAAAGATCACAATGTTGCGCCTGTTCGTGCGGCTGGCGCCGCTGGTGCCCATGGGCACGGCGGGTGCGCTGTCTGGGCGCAGCAGAGCGCAACCAAAGGCATAGAGCGCGTAGAGAAGCGCCAGCATGATGCCCGGAAGCAGCGCCGCCTGAAACAGCGTGCCGACCGAGATCACAGCAGGTTCGCCAAGATAGGTCAGGGCATCGTTACATCCGACCGAGCGGGCACGTTCTTCCTGGGCCGTCGAATAGATTTCGCCGGCCAGTGTGCCGAGGATGATGATGACGATCGACGGCGGGATGATCTGTCCCAACGTGCCTGACGCCGATATGACGCCAGTGGCCAGTTTGGGCGAATAGCCGTTCCGCAGCATGGTCGGCAATGACAACAGACCCATCGTCACCACCGTCGCCCCGACAATGCCGGTGGAGGCGGCGAGAAAGCACCAACGACGACAACCGATACGGCAAGGCCGCCCGGCAGACCGCCGAAGACACGCGCCATTGACGTGAGAAGGTCATTCGCGATGTTCGACTTCTCCAGCGTGATGCCCATCAGCACGAACATCAGGATGGCCAGAAGCGTTTCCAATCGACTGCCCGGCGATCACCCGTTCATTCACCCGGTTAACCACGAAGGACAGTGTTCTGTTGACTGCGTTTTCCCAGCCTCCCGGGAAGAGAGATCTCGCTGACCCGTGGTAAGTCTGGGTAACTGAATTTGGATATGTCGAGGCGAGATATTCCGTCTTTCAGCAGCTCTTTATATTCGGGCGAGGGACATCGACCAGCGTGTGTGTCAGCAATCCCGCCGTATCCAGAAGTGCAACGACAACAAAGGACAGTACGCCAGCGCCGCCGATGGCGAACGCGACCGGAAAGCCCGAGAGGATCGCACCAAACAGGATGACGAAGGTGATGATGAGCGCCAGCAGGACGCCGTCGATGCCGAACATGATCTAGCGCCTCACTTTGCCTGCTGCGGCTTGGCATCGGCGGTGGGCACCGTGTCCTTGCCATCCAGGTCGAGAAATTTACCGTCGCTTTTCTCGCCTTCGCGATATTCGGCGAGCGACCGGCAGAAGAAGGATACGGCCTGCAGGAAGATGAAGGCGACCATCATCACCATCAGAACCTTGAACAGGAAATAGGCGGTGAAACCGTTTGCCGAGAACCCGATGGTCTCGACATTCCATTTGATCACCTTTGCCTTGCGCTGCATCAGCTCAATCTTGTCAGAGGCGGATACCTTGGGTGTGATCAGGTGCCGCCACATGAAGAACCAGCTGTAAAGCCACATCAGCGCGGCCATCGGGATCATGAAGAACACCGCACCGCACATGTCGATGATCTTCTTTTTCCTGAAGGATGCCGGCGCATAGAACAGATCAACGCGCACATGGCCCTGCTGCACAAAGGTGTAGGAGATACACAGGCAGATAATCGCGGCGTTGTAGAGCTTTAGTTCCTCGGCGAACCAGCTGACGCCGTATTCGATCGGGATGCCGAAGCCGATAACAATGTCCGGCCGGGCGAAGACCCGCTGCAGGAAGACGATCACAACCTGCTGGATCACCATGATCAGTCCGGCCCAGGCCACAAGCCGCCCGACCGAGTTGGAAATACCCTCGGTGACCCGCACGAATCCCCACATGAACCGGCTGTTCAACACCCCGGCCACGACGATGATGAAGAAGCAGAGAAGGAAGACGAAGAACAGTTCGGTCGAGCCACCGTAATAGATAAAGCGCATCAGCGACTGCCTGTCCGACCAGTCGAGCCAGAGCTGCGGGTTGGACAGGGCGGTGACAAGATTCATCACGGCATACAAAGGTTCTGGAAGAACCAGAGGATGCCGGATAAGGCCGAGAGGCCACCTTCACTTTCCATTGATTGGTACCAGAACTATTGATTTTTCAAAAGAATAGGGCAGAAGCGTTGCAATGAACGCTTCTGCCAGAAAGATGTTGGACGTGGTTACATGTCCATGACGCGTGCGCGTTGCTGAACATATTTGCGGTCAGCAATGTTCAGCCACAGGCGCTCTTGCGAACGCTGTCGTTGAAGCTGGTGCGGATGTCCTTGTAGAGATCATCATCCATATAGGCATCCATGGCCTTCTTGGATGCCTCGCCGAACAGATCCCAAACATCGTCCGGGAATTCCATCGGCTTCACACCCTGGGCAATCAGACGCTCGAGAGCCGCAGCATTATTTGCGGTTGCGAATGTACCCTCGGACATGGTGGTCGCCAGACCGGCATTGAACATGATGTTCTGCTGGGCCGGTGTCAGGCTGTCATAGATGTCACGATTGAAGCCCGCACAGAGTGCCGAGCCCGGCTCATGGAAGCCGCCGGTGTAGTAGAACTTGCAGATTTCCTGGAAGCCCAGCTTTTCATCGGCATAAGGTCCGATCCACTCAGCGCCATCGATAGCGCCAGACGCGAGGGCCTGGTAGATTTCGCCACCCGGAACCGACTGAACCGAAGCGCCGGTGAGCTCAAGCGCCTTGCCACCGATACCCGGCATGCGGAACTTCAGGCCGTTGAAATCATCGGCTGAGTTGATCTCTTTGTTGAACCAGCCACCCGGCTGCATGTTGGTGTTGCCGGCAGGGAAGGTCTTCAGGTTGAAGATCTGTCCAAGCTGGTCGTGAAGGTCATGTCCGCCACCATGCAGATACCAAGCCATGAATTCCTCGGTGGTCGCACCGAATGGCACTGACGAATAGTAATACAGGCCCGGATGCTGGCCACCGAAATAGTAGTCGGCGGAGTGGTAGATGTCTGCCTGGCCGGACGATACGGCGTCAAACACCTCGAACGCACCGACGAGTTCGCCGGCAGCTTTCTTTTCGATGGTGATCTGACCGTCGGTCATCTCGGTGACGGCATTGGCGAAATACACGGCGGCGCTGTCAAAGACAGCAAAGCCGTGCGGCACGGAAGTGACCATGGTCAGGGTACGCTTGCCCTGGGCGATGGCCGGTGCCGCAAGAGCGGTCGTGCCGGCAAGCGCCGCGCCGGCACCTGCCTTGGAAATAAAGGATCTGCGATCCATGGGGAGTCCTCCAAAAGTGGTCCAAAGATAGGCTTGAGCCTGATCGGACACTCTAGTCAAAACACTAGGACAAATCCCGTAACAAATGTGAAAAACTGTTATTTCATTCTGTTACAAATCGCTAATTTGCGCATTTCATGCAGAAAAGTGCCGGAAAAGCTAAGAATATGTCTGAAAAAGAGATTTTTGGGCGAGCTGTCCATCACAGTTCTGCGCCTCACCCCGGCATTGATAAATATCCTCCATCATGCCCTGAGCTAACAGAATCGGCGGTTGGCTTGAGCCTTTTGTTAATTTGTCGATGGCTTGGATGAGCCAACAGGAATGTCTGTCGGCATCTGGCGTAGAAACCGGATGAGGAACAATCCGGTGACAAATGGCACTGAGATCATCTGAACCCATGAGATGATTGGACTGGCCACCGAGTATGAATACTTTGTCCCGGTCGTGGTGATCTTCTCTGAACCTGATGTGGTGATGGTATTGGTTGTTTTGCTCGACAAGATTTACATAGGCGATCCAGTCAGGCCCAGAAACAATCCTGCCGCCATAATCAAAACGGCAGCCCGAATACACATAAGGCAAACAAATGCGCCAGACGTATGGCCTTGCCGCGCGGCACATATTCAGCACAAAGAGCAAAGGCACGAGAGATGTTTACTGCAGCGCCGGTTTTCGCTGTGATGGCGAGACCGGTGGAGAATCGCAAGAAGAGGTAGGTTGCCATAAGAATGACCGGGTAAAAACAGACAACCATGATGCAAAGCATGCCGCCATCAGGGTCGGGTAGGGAGTCGATGTTCCATCCCAACAGCTCCCAGCTGCCGGTCAAGGCAATGACCATGAGCACTACGACAGTCATTGCGGCAATGACTGGTTTCCATCCAGCGCGAAGGCCGGTCTTCAGATCGTCAATCAGAAAGGTCATGTCGGCAGCATCCTTCACAGTGGAACGGAATGACATGCTCGGCTGGTTAACCTTAAGGGGCCATACTTTCAATTTCATTAAAAATGGTAAAAATCATATTAAAATCAGTATGATGATTCTGGTTCAGGCGACCCTTCACCTGCCGCTGAGCGCGTTCAGGATCGGGCAGTCGGGGCGGTGGTCGCCATCGCAGGAGGCGGCGAGGCCGGACAATTCGTCCTTCAGCGACTGCAACTCGGCAAGGCGCGTATCGATCTCTTCGATCTTCTTGATTGTCAGCGCCTTCACCTCACGACTCGGGCGGTTGCGGTCCTCGTACAGCCCCAATAATTCGCGGCATTCCTCGACGGAAAAGTCGAACCGTCGCGCCTTGCCGACGAATTGCAGCTTGGCGATATCATCCTCACCATAGATACGGTAGCCGGTGACAATATCCTGTTGCGGCGTGACCATGCCGATATTGGCGTAATAGCGCACCGTTTTTACCGTCAGACCCGCCCGGCGGGTGGCTTCGCCGATCTGCATGAGATTCTCCTCGATATTTCCATCATATGGTCTTTACCTTCCCCTTGGGGGAAGCATTATGTGTAGCACATGGAGGGGTGAATGGCAGCCATAGCACAGACAATAGCGCAGACGCTCGATATCAACTGGCGATGCCGCCATACATGGTCGCGGGCGCGGGTGAACACCGCCTGGTGCCTTCTTGGCTGCGCCATCGGCGATCTCGGCACCATTCTGTTCTTTCAGGTGACTGGCATTCCCTGGCCAGTGCTGGCGATCATGACGCTGGCCATTATCAACGGGCTGCTGACATCGATCGCGCTGGAAACCGTGATCCTGTCGCGGCAGATGCCATTGCGCTTGGCGCTGAAGACGGCGGCCGGCATGTCGCTGATCTCGATGATTGCGATGGAAGCGGCGATGAACATCACTGACGTGGCCTTTACCGGCGGAGCAATCCTGACCTGGTGGGTGGTGCCGCTGATGCTGGCGGCGGGGTTTGTCGCGCCGCTGCCCTACAATTACTGGCGGCTGAAGGCACTTGGTAAAGCGTGCCACTAGGCCGGGGAGGCGGGGTATGAAGCTCATAAGGCTGATGATGGTGATCGGTGCGCTGGCGTTTGCCATGCCGCTTGTCAGCCTCAAGGCGGCGGCGCATTCGGCGCTGACATCCTCAAGCCCGGCCGATGGAACGGTGGTTGCCGCCGCGCCGGCAGAGATCGAGATGATGTTCCGCAGCGTGGCACAGCTGATCCGCTTTCGCCTGACTGGCGCGGATGGCAATGACGTCACACTTGGCGAGGATCATCTGATGGTCAAGGCGAGGCGCCATCAGGTTGAGTTGCCACCGATCGGCACTGGTGACTTCACTGCGCGCTGGCGGGCGATGAGCGAGGACGGACACCTCCTGAAGGGTGATTTTTCCTTCCGCGTCGGCAATGACTGACCGCGGACATGCTGGATATCTGGACATTTGTAACACCGTTGTTTCGGTGGCTGTTCTATCCATCGATGCTTCTGGCGACCGGTGGTGTGGGTTTCGAGCTGCTGATGCGTCCGTGGATGCCGCAAGAGATACGGAATTTTGTGCGCCGGGTCACAGCCCGCGCGGCGCTGGCCGCGCTGGTTCTGGCATTGCTGCAGGTGCCGGTTGCCGCTGGCAATCTTGGTGGTGACCTGGCCAGCGCCATTGACCCGCTTCTGCTGACGCTGGTGGTCAAGGCGCCGGTTGGACTTGCGGCGCTGGTGGCGGCTGGCGGGCTGGCACTGCTGCTGGTTGTTGAGCGCATGACTATCGCCGTTCCGGGGGTGATTCGGATTCTGCCGCCAGCGATCGTCATCATCTCGATGACGCTTGTTGGTCACGCCACCAGCCGCGAGGGAGCGACCGGAGTGCTGACGGGGGTCCTGCTGTCGCTGCATCTTGCGGGCATCGGCTTCTGGCTTGCTGCCCTGCTGCCGCTTCGCCGCATGTGTCTGGCCACGGCGGATGACAGCGCGCCGGTAGCGCTGGCCGCGTTGGTCGAGGAATTTGGAAGGCTGGCGCTGGTGCTTGTGGTGATGCTTCTGGTGGCCGGAGTGTGCTATGCGGCGCTTCTTGTCGGGTCAGTGGCGGCGCTGTTTGGGACCGGATACGGAATAGCGCTTCTGGCGAAGGTCGCACTTGTTTCGGGAATGTTGCTGCTGGCGGCGCTCAACCGGTTTCGTCTGGTCCCTGCCTTGCAAGCTGGCGAGACGGGTGCCGCGCTGCGACTTCGCCGGTCGATCGAGATTGAAATGCTGCTCGCTGGCGGGATCCTGCTGGCGAGCAGCCTTCTGACCACATCCTTTACGCTGCCGATGGGGGGCATGTGATGACAAACGCCGGATTTGGCACCATCACCAGACGCGATTTTCTGCAGGGCGCCGGCATGACGGCAGCTACCTTGTCGGTCACACCGCTGGCCGCCTTGGCGGACGAAACCCGCCGCTACGCCATCAGTGCGGGTGCCGCGTCTCACCGGCTTGGCAAGGCCGGGGCGCCGCCAACAGACCTGTGGCTTTATGACGGGGTGTCTCCGGGCCCGATGATCACAGCGCGCCGCGGCGAGACACTGGAGGTGGTCTTCACCAACAATCTTGAGGTGCCGACCACCATGCACTGGCACGGCATCCGTAACCTGAACGAGATGGATGGCGTCCCTGACCTGACGCAGGCGGCAGTCGAGCCAGGCGAGAGCTTCACCTATCGTTTCCCGCTCCGCGACGCCGGCACCTTCTGGTACCACGCGCACAGCAAGGGATGGGAACAGCTGGCACGAGGTCTCTATGGCGCGCTGATTGTCCGCGAGGAAGCTGCGCCCGATACCACAAATGACATCACCCTTGTGGCGGATGACTGGCGCCTGACAGAAGATTACGCACTTCATGAAGACAGCTTCGGGTCACTGATGGACTGGTCGCATCAGGGCCGGCTTGGCAACTGGCTGACGGTGAATGGCGCGACGGATCCGGTGATCGACGCGTCCGCTGGTACGGCAAGGTTGCGGATGATCAATGCGGCGAATGCCCGCTCGCTGTCCTTTCGCCTCGAGGATGCACGCCCGCTGCGGGTGATCGCGCTCGACGGGGCGCCATGCGATCCGTTTGATGTCGAGATGATCCGCCTTGCCCCGGCGCAGCGTGCTGATCTGCTGGTCGAACTGGACGGTGACGAGGTGGTGATCGAGGAGGTCAGCACCGGTGATCCGCTTGCGGCCGCGCGCCTGCGGGTCAGTGGCACCTCGCCATCGCCCGTGATCCCCACTGCCGAAAGCTGGTACCCGCGACCCGACGATGCCGGTGCGCGGATCATCGAGATCCACATGCAGGGCGGGGCGATGGGCAATCTTGAAACCGCCATGTTCGAGGAGAGAGACTGGCCCTTCGCGACCTGGCGCAAACCCATTCAAAGCTGTGGGCCTTCAACGGGATTGTTGGTGGGTATGACCATCTGCTCGGTGATATCGCGCTTGGTGACGTGGTGGTGCTACGCGTCTGGAATGACACCCGCTGGGAACACGGGATGCACCTTCATGGGCATCATTTCTGGGTGCGTTCGACCGAATTCGGCGACGTGCCGCGCGATGTGCTTCGCGATACCTACCTGATGGCCCCCGGCGAACGCGCCGACCTTGTCTTTGTCGCCGATAATCCGGGACTGTGGCTGTTCCATTGTCACATGATGGAACACCATGCCGCCGGCATGGGCGCGGTGATCAGTATTGCGTGAAGGCCGCTGCGTCGGGACTGAATGTGCTGGAAAATCTGGCTGCGCCGGTTTGCCGGGTTTAGAACAGCGGTTCGCGGGCTTCCTTGACGCAGGCGTAGCGCTCGACGACAAGCGTCGATTTTTCATCTGAGGTTTGCGAGTAGCCCTCGAACATCGCGTCACCGCTGGTGCGCGATATGAACATCTGCCGGCTTGTCTCGCCGTCATTCACCTCACAGGCGACCTTCAGGCTCGACAGCTTGCACTGTGAGGCACCGAACAGCACATCACCCGAAGGGTGGTCCAATACCACGGCGCGCTTGGTGCTGCGGATCTGGATATGAATGCGGCGGTCCGCCGGATGGCTCTGCTCGGTCTCGAGCTGATTGTCGGCAAAGGCCAGAAGACGCGAGCGCACTTCTCCATCGCATTGCAGGATGATGTCGTCAGTCGCCGCCTGGGACGGGAGCAGGGGAAGCAGCGCCAAAGCCGACAACGTCGCAACAAGCCCAAACCTTCTGGTGGTGGTCCACAAAACAGTCATTTTGCATGCGGGCTTCCGGTGTCTGATAACAGCCTGGAAACCCGGTCCCTCTGTTCATTTTCCTGCCGGTATGGTCCTGTCAGGACGCGCCGGCACGGCATCAAGCTATGAGGGCAGTTTTCTTCGCGTTTACCTTTACAATCAATATCTAATAAATTCGCATTTTCAATCATCAACAGATCATTTCCGCCGCGAGCCGGGCTTGTCTTTGCGGCACAGGCTGCGCTAGGACTATGGCATGTCGGGGTTTCTTGAAAAGACTGTTGCCGAGGCCGGGTTTGCCGCAAGCTGGGCCCAGCATGTGGCGCCGCTGGCCGCGAGAATTGACGCCCGCAAGCGGCGACAAATGCTGTTTGCCAGCCTGGTCACGGGTCTTGCGGTAGGGGGTGTTGTATCCGCCGTGATGTTGAACCGCAGCGTGGCCGCCGACAGCATCATGGCGAACCCGCTGTATGTGTCGCTGGTGCTGGCATTGGCAGCGCTTGCGGCGATTGCCAGTTGGGTGTCTGTGATGCACCGCGACTTTCGTCTTGCTGATGCCGTGGATCTGGCTGTCGAGACGCATTTCGCGGCGCTGTTCGCGGCCGACGGCAACGAAGCCTTTGCCGAAGTCATTCTTCAGGATCTTGTTGCCGACGGCATTCTGGACGAGGCGGCACACGCCATCATTACCAACCATGCCGGCACCTATCGGGGTGCCGGATCCGGTTGCTGACAGCACGATCACAGCTTCGCGGTGGCAGGTTCTCGTGGCGCAACGGACGCCGCCGCAATCTTGTCGTGGCGCGGATATCACTTCCCCATGACATTGATGGCCACATCCGTATCGACAGCCAGCGCGACCGTTTGCCCCGATAACTCCAGTTCCGGCAACTCCAGGTCCGGCAGATCAATGCCGGCAACTCCAGTTCCGGCAACTCCAACGATATGAAGATCAACCATGACCAGTTCGGCCATATTTTCGGGGTCGCCTGTTCTAACTGGACAAGCGCGGCGCGGCTGCTGACACCACATTTTGCGGAGAATCTGCTTCTTATCCAGCAGCGCCTTGCCAATCCACTTGGCGGCAAGGCATCCGATCAGGTCCGTGTCGCCATGCAGATGGAAAAGGGCAATCTGCTGCTGGTGATCGAGCAACCAGTGCGTGATCATGACCCCGGAAGGCTTGACCCGCGCCGGGCGGAAATGCTCGCGCGCGCGCTGATCACACGTTTTGCGGTTATTCCCGGGCTTGTCGACGAACTGCATGGCGACAGCGATACCCTGCCGGTATCTGCCGCCCTGTCGCATTCCGGCTCGCAGGTCGCCGATATCGCCGTCTGATTCTTTTTTGGCACTGGAGTCCTGATCCTGCCAGGGCTAGGATCCCCACCCGCGGCGCAGCGGCATACCGGAATGCGGTCATGCCAGACTTTTCAGGAGACAATCATGAAGCTTACAGATTTTTCAGTGTTGACCTTTGATTGCTACGGCACACTGATTGACTGGGAATCTGGGATGGTTGAAGGGCTTCGCCCGTTGACTGACCGTATTGCGGCCCGCGACGGCGTGGCACCGGACCGTAATGCCATTCTCGAGGCGCATGCCCGTCAGGAATCAACGCACCAGCGTCAGACCCCGGCGAAGCGCTACAGTGATCTTCTCGCCTGTGTCTATCGGCGGCTTGCCGAGGAATGGAACATCGCGGTCACCTGGGACGAGGCGATGACCTATGGCGCGTCAGTCGAACACTGGCCCGCATTTCCTGACTCCGCTGGGGCGCTGGCCTATCTGAAGACGCATTTCAGGCTTGTCATTCTCTCGAATGTCGACAATGCCAGTTTCGCCCACAGCAATGCAAAGCTCGGCGTCGATTTCGACGCCATCTACACCGCCGAGGATGTCGGCAGCTACAAGCCGGATGACGCCAATTTCGACTATATGCTGGCACAGCTTGCCAGCCTCGGGATTGCAAAGGGCGACATTCTCCACACTGCCGAGAGCATGTTCCATGACCATGCTCCGGCGAACCGGCATAGTCTGAAGAATTGCTGGATCTATCGCCGCCATGACGATGAAGGATTCGGGGCGACAATGCACCCCGGCGACATGCCGCATTATGATTTCCGCTTCGACAGCATGGCCGACATGGTTGCCGCTCACCAGGCCGAGCTGGCGGGTGCCTAGAGCCCGTTCAGCACCCTGATTTCACGATCGGCGGCGTCGCCAAGCACCGCCAGCGCCTCGCGGTAATCATCGCTGTTATAGGCGGTGATCGCGGCCTCGGTGCTCGGGAATTCGATCAGAACAGTGCGCGTCGCCTCGTCACCCTCAAGCATCGCCTCGGGCATGCCGCGCGACAGGAAGACTCCGCCATTCGCGGCGATCGCCGTGCTGGCCTTGGCCGCATAGGCGGCCAGCTGGTCCGCATCATGAACGGCACGGTAAATAGCCAGCCAATAACCCTTGTTCATCATCGTACTCCGCAAATTCGTCTGATACTGGCTACAGGCTGGAAGAAAGACGGATGAAGGTCAACAGGTGAAGTCCGGTTCCTGCACAAAACCTCTGGTGACATGCATTTTTGGGCGCAGCGGCAGATCCCGCGGCCGGGTACGCCCGTCACGGTTGGTCGAGGCCGCCTTTCTGGATGGTTGTCGCACCGCCATGGTGGGTCTATCGTTTATGAAAGACAGCTACCGAAAGGCAACATGATGATCCTCTACACCGCCACCGCATCGCCGTTCGGGCGCAAGGTGAAGCTTGTCGCCCACTGCCTTGGCCTGATCGACCGGATCACCCCGCGTCTGACCAACACCAACGACCCTGATGATGAGATCCGGAGGCTGAACCCGCTTGGCAAGATCCCGGCGCTGGTCACGGATGATGCCACCCTCTATGACAGCCGCGTGATCATGGAATATCTTGAATCGCTGGCGGGCGGCGGCAAGCTGCTGCCGGCATCCGGCCCGGCGCGGTTTGAGGTGCTGACCCGCGCCGCGAAGATGGACGGGATGATGGAGGCCGCGCTTCTGGTGGTCTATGAGAGCCGCTTCCGTCCCGACGGCATGCAGGTCGACAGCGTTCTGGCCACGCAGCGCGGCAAGATTATCCGCGGTCTGGAAAGCATCGGCGATGCCGCCTACGGCAATGGCGCAATGCCGGATTTCGGTGACATCGGTCTGGCCTGTCTTCTCGATTATCTGGATTTCCGCAAACAGGTGGCTTGGCGCGACCACGCTCCGCAGCTTGCCTCATGGATGGCGGATTTCGCTGCCGCCGTGCCGGGCTATCACGACACGCTGCCAGCCGATTGAGCTGGAAAAAATGCATTTGCGCCTTCAGGCGGCGTGCCGGTGATTGATCAATGCAACAGCACCAAGAATGACTCACATCCGGTTAACTGGATCGGTGCCAGTGTTTCGCCAAGAAAGACATAGGCAAGCGCAAGAGTGAACACCGGGATCAGGTAGAGCATGGTGCCGGCAACATTCACATGGATATGGCGCAGCGCCATCAAATACAGATGGAAAGCCAGATAATACTGAAGGACACCCGCTGTCGCCGCAATGAGGATGATTTTTGGATCAAGGTCCGCAAAGCTGGCAAAGGGCATGAGGAAGACAACTGACAGGGCGAGGCAAAATATCAATTGTCCTGCCAGAAGTTCCAGCGGTGGTATCTCTTCGATTAGTTTCGATGAGATCACAACATAAAGGGCCGCGAAGAAAACCCCTGCGGTGACAGCTGCATATCCGACGGCCGATGACCCGGTTCCATCACCCAGGTCCGGCAGAATGACCATGATAACGCCGGAAAAAGCGGTTGCGAGCAGCATTAGAAAACCTGTCCATCCATGTATCGACAGACCGAGCAGAAGGGTGGAAAGGATCACAATCATGACGGCTTCGGTAGCAAAGATCACCGACACGATTCCGGCAGGTACCAGAGCCAGCCCGAAGAGCGACAAGGTGTAGGCGAGAAACGGTTCGCAAATTCCAGCCGCGTAGGCGAGGCAGGCTTTTCGCGTAACGGCAAGACGCCCGCCACATATCATCAGGACCGCTACAGCGCATGTCGTGGCCGCAACGATCTGCACCGAGAATATGGTGACAGCGTCCGCCTCCATCAGGCTGACCTTGCTCAGGACAATGGCTGTCGCCCAGGTCAAGGCTGCAAGAGCCGCGAGGAACCCACCCGACAAGCCGCTGTTCATGTCAGGGGGCCATGATTGGGTGCGCGAGGCGCGAACGGATTAAAATATATTGCGTCTTTTGTCACCGGAATGCCTATGAACTCGCCGTAGTAGGGGCTGTCAGTCGCAAACTCTTCCATCGAGACGTAGAAGAGGACATTCCAGTCAAAGATCATCGTGTCTGACTCGTCTACAGCATGAAGGGGCGCGCGCATCCTTGTCAATCCACCCGGGATCAGGATGGTTATTGATCAGGCGGCGTTCATCAAGCTGGAAGATGAAACAGAGGGCGATCGGCACGGTGATGCTGGCGATGATCGTCGTCAGAAAGATCGCCGAGGCGGTGCGCCCGACATAGCCGCCATAATGGTCCGACAGCACGAAGACATTCGCCGCGATCGGCAGGCAGGCCCGCGAGAATCGCCGCCTTTACCCAGAGCGGGTCGACCCCCGGCAGCATCAGGAAGAACCCGGCGACCAGCAGCGGATGCAGGACCAGCCGCGCAATGCCGAGCGTCGCTAGTTCGCCAAAAGCGCTGCGGATTGGCTGGCCATAGACGGTGGCCCCAAGCGCGAACAGCGCCACCGGCGCAGCGGAATCCGCCAGCATGTTGAGAAGCGTGTCCAGTACCGGCGGCAGGCTGAGCCCGGTGGCGGTGAAGGCAAGGCCGGCCACCGCCGAGATCAGCAGCGGATTGCGGCTGACAGTTTTCACCGCGCGCCACAGGGTCGCGCCCATTGCGCCGCCATCGGCAGCCACGAAATAGCCGGTCAGCACCAGCAGCACCATGGTGTCGCAGGCCAGCATCAGCGCCATCGGCATCGCCGCCGCGTCGCCAAGCGCCATGATGGTGAGCGGCACGCCGATATAGCCGTAATTCGGATAGGCTGCGTTCAACCCGAAAATCCCGCTTTCCAGTCGTGACAGACCGAACAGCGGGCGGGCCATCAGCGCCGCGCCGACAAAGACGATCGCCGTCGCCGCCTCTTAGCGCCAGATGAACCCCCATTTTAGGATATCAAGCGCGCTGCCGGCGCCGATCTTGACGAACACCATCACCGGCATGGCGATGAAAAAGGCAAAGCGCGACAGGGTGCGGGCGTCGCTTTCCCCGACAAAGCCGATGCCGCGACAGACCATGCCGATGAAGATCAGCGCGAAAAACGGGATTGTGAGGGAAAGAACGACGGACATGATGCCCCGAAAGCCAGAATGTATTGGCTGCCCCAGGAAGCGTTACATCAACTGGCAGGGCCGCAGGGGTTATGGATTACAGATAATATTTCGCGGCGACAAGTGCCGACTGGCATTGCGGCTGGTAGCCGGTCCTGAGGTCAGCCAGCATCAACAAGACGCGCCATCGCCTGTCGTCCGGACAGCCAGGCATCCTCAATGCGCGCGCCGGCCAACCAGTCGCCAGCCAGCGCGATGCGGCCATCGCGGCTGATCCGCGTGGCGTTGTCCGGTGCCGGCCGCATCACCCGCGCATAGCGCCAGCGATGCGCCGCCTCATAGCGCGGTGAGTCCAGCGCCAGGCCGGACAAGTCGCGAAAGGCGGCAAGCAAGGTTGCCGCCACCTCGGTACTGTCCTCCTCCAGATGTTTGGCGCTCCAGTCGGGGGCGGCCTGCACGATCAGCGCTGCGCCGTCTGTCTGGCCTGACGCGGCTGGGCGGTGATCCTCCCAGACGGCCCAGCCCACCGGGCCGCTGTCATGGCGGAGGGGATCGGCCACCGGCGGCATATGTTTGGCATCAAAGCCATACATCCCTGTCCAGCACGGCGCATATTCAGCCAGGCCGGCGGTCGCGGCAAGATCCGGTTCCACATCCTGCAGCAGACGCGCCCGCGGTGCCGGCACGGTGATCACCAGCTGTCGCCCGCTGGCCACTGCGCCATCCTTGTCATGCAGGGTCACGCCATCGGCGTTGCTTTCGATGTGGGTGACCTCGACTGTCTGACGTATTTCAAAGCCGGCCCCAAGCTGGGCGGGAAAATCGCGCATGGTCGGGGCGCCGCACAGGGCGCTTGCCCGGCGACCTGCCAGTCGGCAAGTGCGCCGACATCCTTTGCGCCCGCGCAGGCGGTGATAAAGGCGGCATCGCGCGCGGTCAGGAACTGCGCCCCGTGATTGAAGGTAAAGCCGTCGGCGCGGCGCGTGGCAACCCGTCCGCCAATGCGGCGGCCCTTGTCGAGGATGATGCAGGACAGGCCGGCGGTGCGCGCGGCATCCGCGGCGGCCAGCCCGGCCATGCCGCTGCCGATAATCAGAACATCGTAAGGAGGCTGCGCTGTCATGGTGCTGTCCGTTCCGGGCGTGAAGATTTTGCAGCATGGGCCAGTGCCGCTCTGGCACCATGGGCGGGATATGGGTATTGTGCCGGCATAGCACCAGCAGGGAGACACAGATGATCCGGAGCAACGCCGCCGCCGCACTCAGGGATGAGGCATCAAGACTGGCCGCACAGCATCTTCGCGATCTTCTCGGCGATGCGGTGCGCTCACGCGGGCTGGTGTTCGATTTTGATGATCTGTGCCTTGATCTGTCGCGACAGAAAGTCGGGCTAGCGACGCTGTCGCTGCTTCTCGATCTGGCGACGGAAACCGGTCTGGCGGAAAAGATCACAGCGTTGTTTGCCGGCGACAGGATCAACCTGTCGGAAGACCGTCCGGTGCTTCACATGGCGCAGCGGTCCGCTGCCCGCGTCGAAGGCGATGAGTTTGCCCGCCTGTCCGCCTTTGCCGACGACATCCGCGGCGGCGATGTCGCCGATGTGATCAACATCGGTATCGGGGGTTCGGACCTGGGTCCGGCCATGGTCAGCGCGGCACTGGCAAGCCATGCCGACGGGCCGCGGGTGCATTATGTCTCAAATGTCGATCCAAGCCATCTTCACGATGTGCTGCTCGACTGCACGCCCGACACGACATTGGTGATTGTCACCTCGAAGACCTTCACCACCGCGGAGACCATGCGCAACGCGGCTCTGGTGCGGGTATGGCTTGGCGAGCATGCCGCCAGCATGGCGGCGGTCACGGCGGCCCCGGACGAGGCCCGTGCCTGGGGCATCGGGGATGACCGGATTTTCGATTTCGACCAGGGGGTTGGCGGGCGTTATTCGCTGTGGTCGGCTGTCGGCCTGCCGGTGATGATCGGGATTGGCGGCGATGCCTTTGCCGAGTTGCTGGCTGGCGCGGCGGCGATGGATGATCATTTCCGTACCGCGCCGCATGCCGAAAATCTGCCTGTCCCGATGGGATTGATGCGCGTCTGGAACCGCAATTTCCTTGGCCATGCCACGTATGGTCTGATGCCCTACGACCAGCGGCTTCATCTTCTTCCCGCCTGGGCGCAGCAGTTGGAAATGGAATCGAACGGCAAGTCGGTGACGGCCACCGGTGAAGCCATTGACTGCGCCACTACGCCGGTGATCTGGGGCACCGCCGGCACCGGCTGCCAGCACAGTTTCTTTCAGGCCTTGCACCAGGGCACCGACATTGTGCCGCTTGATATCCTGCTGCCGCTGCGTCCTACCGACTGACGCTGTCAGGTGACTGGCAGGACAGCCACCGGGTGCTGGCGGCGAACGCGCTGGCGCAGGCCGAGGCACTGGCCGTTGGCAGCCCGAACAGCGCCGAACCGCATCGCCATTTTGCCGGCGACCGCCCGTCAAGCGTGATCAGCTGGCAGGCCACCGGCCCCTATGAGCTTGGCCGGCTGCTGGCACTCTATGAGCATGTCACCGCCGTCAGCGGGTTCCTCTGGGGCGTCAACAGCTTTGATCAGTGGGGCGTCGAGCTTGGCAAGGTGATGGCCAAGCGCGTCGAGGCGGTGCTTGCCGGCAAGGCCGATGCCGACGGGTTCAGTGCCACCGCCGCCGACCTGCTGGCGCGGATCGCCGATGACGGCTGAATTCGGCGGCTTTGTCGGGATCGACTGGTCGGGTGCGCGCGGCCCCCGACAGCCCGATCCAGCTTGCCGAGGCCAGGCCCGGCGGCGGTGTGCCAGTTACCATTGCGACGGTTGATGGCCGCCACTGGGGGCGCGAGCCAGTGTTTGACTGGCTGACCCGGCGCGCGGCAACGGCGGAGGAAGATGGTGCCGGACCGGTGCTGGTCGGCATCGATTTCGCCTTTGCCCACCCTTTGTCGATGAGGCGGCCTATTACCCTGGCCTGACAGGCTCGCCGCCCGATGTTGCCGCCCTGTGGGATCTTGTCGAATGTCAGTGCCAACATGATCCGCATCTTTATGGCGGGGCGATGTTTGCTGCGTCCGATTTTGGCGATTACTACCTGTCACCGAAAAATCACGGCGCACCGCATTACCGCAGCCGCCGGCGGCAAACCGAACTGGCGGCCCGCGCCGCCTGCGCGCCATCCCCGACCTTCAAGGCGATCGGGGCAGATAATGTCGCCACTGGGTCGATGGCTGGCATGCGTTTGATCCATGCGCTGAAGGCGGCGCTGGGGCCGCGGCTTGCCGTCTGGCCGTTTGATGATGTGACGGTGGACCGGCTTCCGCGCCTGGCGATGGTGCTGGTGGAAATTTTTCCGAGCTATTACTTTCACCGGACTGGCCTGAACCCGGCGAAGAACGCCGCCGCCGACCCGCTCTTCATGTCGGCCGCGCTGGCCAGCTATGACAGCGCCGGTGTCGGGCCGGATTTTGCCCCGCGCGGGTCTGATGCCGATGAGGCGGATGCCATTATTTCGGCAGCCGCGCTGCGCTGGTTCGCCCGCCAGAACGGATGCTGGGACGCACCGGCAGCCGCCCCTTTGGAAGGCTGGATCTTTGGAGTGCCTCCGGTGACCTGAACGGCGAATGCCGCCAGGCTGGCTGTCTCAGGAAACAGGAGCCTCAACATGCCGAAAATCGATCTCGCCGCTGTGCCGGTGATCCGCCGCCTTGTCTATCCCGAGCCTCTTTATGCCGAGACCGAGGCTATGAAGGCCAGCGTGTTGGCGAGGCCACCGGGCTGACCCAGTTCGGGGTGAACCGTGTGGTGCTGGCACCAGGCGCGCGCACCGCGCTGCGTCACTGGCACGAGGTGGAGGACGAATTCGTCATTGTGCTGTCGGGCGAGGTGGTGTTGCGCGAGGAAGATGGCGAGACCGTGCTTCGCGCCGGAGACTGCGCCGGCTTCAAGGCCGGTATGGCGAATGGCCATGCCATCGAGAACCGGACTGATCAGCCTGCTGTGCTGTTCGAGATTGGCTCGAGATCACCGGACGAGACGGTGCATTACCCCGATGTGGATTTGCGGCTGGAACGGCGGGACGGGTCACGCCGCTGGGTGCATAGGGACGGCACACCCTATGAATAAAGGTGTTAGCTAGCGGTGTGTTCGGCCAGCCAGACGGCCCTGTGCCAGTGGAAGATGCCGATGGTCAGCACGATCAGCCCGCCCATAAGCGCGTAGGTGATCAGCCGCTTGGACCGGTCCGCCATGTCGGATTTGCCGACCTTGTCGATGGCGAGGAAAATCGCGCCGCCCGCCAGCAGGAAGACGGAGCCTCCAACAAGTACCGTGTCCATCGTGATGATCCCCCCTCATACGTCACCAAGCTGCACGCCGCATCGCCGAAATCGGCGTGGCAGAATGTCACACCGAGACCTTCGCATGAATTTGGGGCAGGGGCAATCTGGATTGCGGCCAGGTTTTGGGCCGGCTGGTCCAGTCCGGTCCGGTTACGCCGCGTAGGGGAGCGAGGAGTGATGCAGCACGAGTTTCAGGCTGCCGTCGTCGGCGCGCCTGTATCCAAAGCTTTTATCGACCTTGACCACATCGCCATCCTTGCTGGTGAAGGTTACCCAGCCCATCCACATCGCGACTTCGCCTTCAACGAAGAAGGACGATGTCTGCGAGCTTACCTCGCGCCATGATTTGAGGCCGAAGCCGGTGTCCTGCGGGAAATCAGGATTATGTCCGATGAAGTAGGACAGGGTGCCTGTCTTGTCAGTGCGGAACGTCCTGTCTCCGCCGCTCAGGGTCGGTTTGAACAGGATCGGGCCGAACTCGAATCCGTAGAGAGAGTCGAGAAGGTCGCCGGCGATGGCGCGGGCCCCATCAATGCCCCCATCATCATAGGCTTTTGAAATGGCAATGAGGCCGTCGCCCCAGGCGGCGCGCGCATCGGCAAGATCTGTTTCGGTAATCGTCATCTTCGTATCCGGCTATAATAGTCAAAGGACATGGGCGTTCGCCTGAGCCTGTCTGCGTGACATAACAACTCGCACAGGCAAAATCCAGCTTGTGATTTATGGCGCCCTCAGACGTCGTTCACAGCCGCGTCACTGGTCGACCAGATCGCGGTAGCTGCTGCGCAGATTGGTGATGATATCGTCGAGAAACTTCGCCGCCGCGACAGGCAGCACCCGCCCTTTCAGGTGGCAAATGTGGCGCGTTCCCTCCGGCACATCTGCCGGATCGAGAGGGCGCGAGACAAGCTGGGCGTCAAAACCACCATCGTCTTCGCTGATACCGCCATCCATGGCGATCGGAATCTGGAAAAACAGTGCCGATCTGAAATGCAGGAAATTCTGCATGAATTCGAAACTGTCGGATTCGAGGATCACCTGCGGGTCGATATTGCGGCGCAGCAGCGCACTGTCCAGGATCTGGCGAACACCGCTATGCGCCGACGGCAGCACAAGATCCTCGCTGGCAAGGTCGCGAAGCCTGATGACAGGTTTGGTGGCAAGCCTGTGGTCCTTTGGCATCACGCATTGGATCTGCTGGCGCACGGTGGCCGCGACATGAACATGAGACGTGCGGATCGGGTTGAAAATCAGGGCGAGATCCGCATCAAGAGACAGAAGTCTGGCCTCGGCGTCCTCGCCATAGCACCGGTTCAGCCGGAAACTGACCGCCGGGTGGCTGGCGCGATAGGCGGCAATCGCGGCGGGAAGAAAGCGGCGAAGCGCATCGGCGCCGCTGGCGATCTGAACATGGCCGCGGCGGATGCCGCTGAGATCGGCGATCTGTGATTGTACCCGCGCCAGATCGGCAAATTGCGACCTGATGTGCTGAACGAAGATTTCGCCGGCGGTGTTCAACCTCACCCCGCCCGGAAGGCGCTCGAAAAGTGGCTGGCCGATCTCATCCTCGATCTGCAGAATCCGCCGGTTCAGTGCTGTCGAGGTGATCGCCAGCTTGTCAGCCGCCTTGCGGATTGATCCTTCGCGCGCCACCACATCGATAAATCTCAGGCTCGTCATAAATCGCATCAAAAAAACTCCTGGCCCAAATCACACGTTTGCGCCGCGCGCCAACACGGCCACCGCCCCGATATAGTGCAGTGATGCAAAAATTGCATCACTTCCTGCAATATTAGCAGAATTAAGATGCGCCTCTGCCTGATACCACAACCCCACCACAGGGATCACCGCGCCGTTTTGCGGGCGCGATCCGACACCAAGCCATCTGTTGCCGGTTGACGTGGTGGCAACAGATAAGAGGAAGGACTGATTATGAAGTACATCGTGGCAATCATTCAGCCCAGCCGACTGGCCGCCGTGCATGAAGCGCTGGTGGCGATCGGGATCGAAGGGCTGACCACATCTGAAGTCCAAGGATATGGGCGTCAGAAGGGCAAGACCGAAGTCTACCGCGGCACTGAATATACCGTGAATTTTCTGCCCAAGGTGAAAATCGAGATCGCTGTTGATGGTGGCATGGCTGAAAAGGCGTCTGCGAAGCCATCAAGTCTGCTGCCGAGTCCGGCAAGATTGGCGACGGCAAGGTTTTTGTTCTCGATCTTGAAGCTGCCCTGCGCATTCGCACGGGCGAAGTCGGCGTCGCGGCGCTGTAAGTCTGAGGAGACCCCCCAATGTTGAAATCCGTTCTATCCACGCTCGCGATCGCCGGTACCGGTGCGTTGCTGGCCACACCGGCGCTTTAACAGGAAGTGCCCGAGCATGGTGTTTTCGTTCTTAACTCGCTGCTGTTCCTTATTGGCGGCGTCCTCGTCATGTTCATGGCTTGCGGCTTCTGTATGCTCGAGACCGGGGCTTGTCCGCGCCAAGAACACCACAATGCAGCTGACCAAGAATGTGGCGCTCTTCTCGATCGCCGCCGTCGGCTACTACATCATCGGCTACAACCTGATGTACCCGCTTGGCACCTGGTCGGTTGACG
Organism: Alphaproteobacteria bacterium; assembly: GCA_038144055.1. Taxonomy (GTDB): domain Bacteria; phylum Pseudomonadota; class Alphaproteobacteria; order Puniceispirillales; family Puniceispirillaceae; genus UBA8309. Next base: position 652,147 of record JAYQNB010000005.1, read on the forward strand.
GCATTCTGTCCGGCGTCATCGGCGTTGCCGTGCTGGAAGCTGTCGGCGTCGCGCCGGAGGCCGCGGATGACCCTGTCTTATGCCTCGACCGGTTCCGACTATTTCTTCCAGCTGATGTTCTGTGCGGCAACCGCCTCGATCGTGTCCGGCACCCTTGCCGAGCGGATCAAGCTGTGGCCGTTCTCTCGTTTTCACGCTCATTCTCACGGCGCTGATCTACCCCGTTCCAGGCAAGCTGGAAGTGGGGCGGTGGTTTCCTTGATGAGATGGGCTTTGATTTTGCAGGGTCGACCGTTGTCCACTCTGTCGGAGGTTGGGCGGCGCTGGCTGGTGCCCTTGTTCTCGGTGCACGGACCGGAAGTACAGGGACGGCCGCGTCGTTCCAATGCCTGGTGCAAACCTGCCGCTCGCCACTCTGGGTACCTTTATCCTGTGGCTTGGCTGGTTCGGCTTCAATGGCGGCTCTCAGCTTGCCATGGGTACTGTCAGCGATGTTGCCGACGTATCGCGGATTTTCGCCAACACCAACGCAGCCGCGGCCGGTGGTGCGATCGCAGCACTGATCCTGACGCAGATCTTCTACAAGAAGGTCGATCTGACAATGGTGCTGAACGGCGCGCTTGCAGGCCTGGTTTCGATCACTGCCGAGCCGCTGACCCCGACACTCGGCGCAGCCACGCTGATCGGCGGTATTGGCGGTGTTATCGTGGTCTTCACCGTTCCGTTCCTTGACAAGCTGAAGATTGACGACGTGGTCGGTGCCATTCCAGTGCACCTTGTCGCTGGCATCTGGGGCACCATTGCTGTCGCCCTGACGAATGCCGACGCCTCGTTCGGCACGCAGATTGCCGGTGTTGTGATTGTTGGTGCCTTCACCTTCATCGTGTCCTGGGTTGTCTGGACAATTCTGAAGGTGACGATCGGCATCCGCGTTACTGAAGAAGAGGAGCTGGCAGGTCTCGACAATGCCGAGCTTGGCATGGAAGCCTATCCAGAGTTCTCGCGACAGGTCTGATGACCATGAGCGAAAGCATGGCTTTTGAAACTCTGAGAAGAGTGAGCCCGGCCGGATCCACCCGGCCGGGCTTTTGTTTGTCCGGGTTCCTTAATGCCAGCATGTTTACAGTCCCGACTGAATAGTCGTATGCTTCGGCCCGGCCTGATGGCCAAACCGGTGCCACACCGCAGAGACAAGAATGAACGGATCGCCAAGTCCAACCGAACCGTCACCGAAACCCCGCTCCTTGCCGCGTCCGGAATTTTTAAGCATTTCGGGGATTTTACAGCGAATGACGATGTCTCGTTCCAGATCGAGGAAGGGAGATACACGCCCTTCTCGGCGAGAACGGAGCGGGAAAATCGACCTTTGTAAAGATGGCCTACGGGCTGTTGCAGCCTGATGCCGGTAGCTTTGAGTGGCGCGGCGAGGCCATTTCCATTCGCAGCCCACAGCATGCGCGTGATCTTGGTATCGGCATGGTTTTTCAACATTTTTCGCTTTTTCAGGCGTTGACTGTCGCAGAGAATATCGCGCTGGCGCTTCCCGGGGGCGAATCGATTGCCGATCTGTCGGCGCGGGTGCGGCAGATGTCTGCCGAATATGGCATCGGTGTTGATCCGGATGCGCGAATCCACAACCTGTCTGTTGGCGAGCAACAGCGGGTAGAGATTGCGCTGCCTTCTCCAGGACCCGTCGCTGCTGATCATGGACGAGCCGACATCGGTCCTGACGCCACAGGAAACAACACAGCTCTTTGATGTGCTCCGCCGCTTCTCTGAGAATGGCGTGGCAATCCTGTTCATTTCGCACAAGCTCGAGGAAATCCGGTCATTGACGAAACGGGCCACGGTTCTGCGCCGCGGTCGCAATGTCGGCACCGTCGATTCCGCAGGCAAGAGCAGCAAGCAACTTGCCGAAATGATGGTCGGCAGCAGCGTAGGTGACATTGACCGGCAGACGCGTCCGGGCTCCGACCCCGACATCCTGTTCGAGGTGCGGGCTTGACCGTCCGCCAGCGACGCCGTTTGCAACGCTGCGCGGCCTGTCGTTTGCCGCGCGTGCCGGTGAAATTCTGGGCATCGCCGGTATCGCTGGCAATGGTCAGGACGAGGTGATGGAGGCGTTGACCGGTGAATGGGTTGCCCGCGGCAGGGATATCATCCTGATCGACGGACGCGATGTCACCGCGGATGGTCCGGCAAGACGCCGCCAGTGTGGCATGGGCTTTGTTCCCGAGGAGCGCAATGGCCATGCTGCGGTGCCGGGCATGACGCTGGCGGACAATGCGCTGCTGACGTCGCATTCGCTTGGCGGTACGGTCGCGCGCGGGGTGATCGATTCCGCCGCCTGCCGCCGGATGGCTGCGACAGTGTCGCATGATTTTGATGTGCGCCGCCGCAGGACAATCCGATGGCATCGGCGCTGTCCGGCGGTAATCTGCAGAAATTCGTGGTTGGGCGCGAAATCTCCAAGGGTCCAAAAGTGTTCATCGTCTCGCAGCCGACCTGGGGCGTTGATGTTGGGGCGGCGTTGTTCATTCGCCGCGCCATGCTCGAGCTTGCCGAGGCCGGGTCCGCGGTGGTGATGATCTCGCAGGATCTGGAGGAAATCTTCGCCATTTCACATCGCGTTGCGGTGCTTCACGACGGGGCGATTTCCGCCCCGATGGTAACCGCCGATGTGACAGCGGAAACCGTTGGTCTGCTGGATGGGGGGAAGTATGCCGCTCGATGGCACGGCACAGGGAGATGCGGCATGATCAATCTTGTTCCGCGCGATATCCCGCATCACCTGACCCTGATGACAACAGCCATCGCGGTAGCGCTGACTCTTGTCGCCGGGGCGGGTATTTTCGGGATCCTGGGCTATGACCCGCTGGCCGCGCTTTATCAGTTCTTCATCGCGCCGGTGTCGCGCGGCTATCAGATCGCCGACCTTTTGGTGAAGGCCTGCCCCTGATCATCATCGCCAGCGGTCTGGTCTTTTCCTATCGCGCGAATGTCTGGAATATCGGGGCTGAGGGCCAGATGATCTTCGGGGCGTTGTTCTCAGGCTATGTGGCGCTCTATTGGGGCGGCATGCCGGCTCCGTTGCTGTTGCCGGTGATGATCCTGGCGGGAATGCTCGGTGGTCTTGCCTGGGCGATGATCCCGGCGATCCTGAAGACGCGCTTCAACACCAACGAGATCCTGGTTTCGTTGATGCTGACCTATGTCGCGGTGCTATTCATCGACTGGACAGTGCGCGGACCCTGGCGTGATCCGATGTCCTTCGGTTTTCCGTTGACGCCGATGTATCCGGATGCGGCGCTGATCACCAAGGTCGATCTTCCCGGGATCGGCCGCCTTGCCCAGCTTCACTGGGGTGTTGCCGGCGCGCTGGCGCTGGCGGTGGCTGCCTGGTTTGTCTTGCGCCACACGATGGTTGGATTTCAGGTCAAAGTCATGGGGGATGCACCGCGCGCTGGCAGGTTCGCGGGTTTCCGCCCGGCGCTTGTCACCATTCTCGTGCTGTCGATTTCGGGCGGCGCTGCAGGCCTTGCCGGCATGGTCGAGGTCTCGGCAAATATCGGTCAGCTACAGCCGAATATTTCCTTTGGATATGGTTTTACGGCGATCATCGTGGCGTTCCTCGCACGGCTCAACCCGCTGGGTGTGATCATTGCGGGGCTGGTGGTGGCGCTTGCCGAGATGGGCGGCGACTCGGCGCAGATCGCGATGGGCATTCCCAAAGGTGGTGACCGGCGTCTTCAGGGCATCCTGCTTTTCATGCTTCTCGCCAGCGAGACCTTCAACCGCTATCACGTTGAATTCCGGCTTCCCGGTGCGGCAGCGCGTCTCGCCGCAAAGGAGGCACGCGGTGCTTGAAGATCTGATCCTAACTGTGCTGATGACCTCGGTGCCGCTTGTCTATGCCGCCATCGGCGAACTTATTGTCGAGCGAAGCGGCGTTCTCAATCTTGGCGTCGAGGGGATGATGCTGATGGGGGCGGTGGCCGCCCTTGGCGTCGCCATGGTCAGCGGCAGCCTTGTCCTTGGCGTGTTTGCCGGTGCGGTTGCCGGGATGCTGACGGCCAGCCTTTTTGGCATTCTGGTTCTTGGATCGCGACGAATCAGGTTGCCACCGGCCTGGCTCTGACGATTTTCGGCACCGGCCTGTCCGGCCTTGTCGGGGCGCCGCTGATCGGAAAGACCATCGACAGCCTGCCACAGTTTACCCTGCCGGTGCTGTCCGAGCTGCCGGTGGTCGGCAAGCTTGTATTCTCGCATGATCTGATGGCGTACGGCGCGGTGGTGATGGTGGCTCTGGTCGCCTGGTTCCTGAAGCGGACCCGTGGGGGCTTGTGCTGCGCGCCATCGGTGACAATCACCACAGCGCGCATGCGCTTGGCTATCCTGTTCTGGGCGTGCGATTCCGGCGGTGCTGTTCGGTGGGATGATGGCCGGGCTTGGCGGCGCCTATCTGCCGCTGATGCTGACGCCGCACTGGGCCGAGGGGATGACGGCGGGACGCGGATGGATTTCGCTAGCGCTTGTGGTGTTTGCCTCATGGATGCCCTGGCGGGTACTGGTCGGGGCGCTGATTTTCGGTGGTATCACCATTATGCAGTTGGCCGGACAGGCGCAAGGATGGACAATACCATCGCAATTCCTTTCCATGCTGCCTTATCTTGCTACTATTATTGTATTGGTACTGATTTCTCGGAACAGGGATTTCGCGCTGGCGAATTCGCCAGCCTGTTTGGGTCGGGCTTTTCACGCTGGCAAATAGCCGGATGATCCCGACGAAACCATGGATGCAGCCGAGGATCACGCTCTGGACATCCAAAAATGGAGAGACGCATGAAGAAAATAATCAAGATGATGGCGCTGTCCGTCGCCGCGCTTGGCATTTCCGTTGGCGCGGCGGTGGCGGAACCGCTGAAGGTCGGGTTTTTGTACCTGACCACCCCGGGCGACCATGGCTGGACCTACGCCCATGAACTGGCCCGCCAGGAAGTGCAGGCGCATTTCGGCGACAAGATCGAGACCACCTTCGTTGAAAACGTGCCGGAAGGCCCGGACGCCGAGCGTGTTGTGCGTGAACTTGCTCGGAATGGCAGCGATATAATCTTCGGCACCTCCTTCGGCTACATGGACCCGATGCTGAAGGTCTCGAAGGAATTTCCCGATGTGAAGTTCGAGCATATCACCGGCTACAAGCGTTCCGGCAACATGGCCACCGGCAACATCCGCTTCTATGAGGGCCGTTATGTGCAGGGCATCGTTGCCGGCATGATGACGAAGACCAACAAGATCGGTTATATTGCGCCGTTCCCGATCCCTGAGGCCTATCAGGGCCTGAACGCCTTTGCCATCGGCATGCGCGAAGCCAACCCTGATGCCGAGATCATGGTGATCTGGGCGAACACCTGGGCAGACCCGGTGAAGGAAGCCGACGCCCCCAAGGTTCTGGTGGCGCAGGGCGCCGATGTGATGGCGCAGCATACCGACACACCGGCGATGCTGCAGACGGCTGAAAAGGCCGGCATCCACGGCTTCGGCCAGGCCAGCGACATGAAGTCGTTCGCCCCGAACGCACAGCTCTTCTCCTCAGTCAATGACTGGGCGCCATATTACATCTCGAAGATCGAACAGGTCCTCGACGGCAGCTGGTCGACAGGTGACGGTCCGGACCATTGGGCTGGCAATACCTGGAAAGGCCTTGCCGACGGCTATCTCGTGCTGAGCGCGTTCGAGAACATGCCTGCCGATGTAAAGGCCGCTGCTGAAGCCGCCGCTGCCAAGGTCAAGGGTGGTCACAATATCTTCACCGGACCGATCAAGGACAACAAAGGCAATGTTGTGATCAAGGCCGGCGATGCGCTGGATGATGGCCGGCTGTGGAGCGATGTCTTCTTCTACGCCGAGGGTATCCAGGGCGAAATGCCGGGCCAAGGTGCCCGGGCTAGGGCACCGGGGGTAAGGCCTGACTGCTGGTAAACAAGGTGCCAGGGCATCGCATCTCGCGGTGCCCTGATGCCATCTGGATGATGGAATTTGTGGGAAGAGGTGCTGCTGTCCACAGCGCGCCTCCCTCTTTTTACATGACAGACTGATCGGGCATAGAGGCCGCCACGCCATGAGCAGACCATCGATTTTCGTAACCCGTCGCTGGCCTGCCGCGGCCGAGGAAGCGCTTTCCGCCCATTTCGAAGTCACCTTCAACACGGATGACAGACCGCTTGGCAAGGACGAGCTTATCGAGGGTTTGCGCGCCACGACATCGCCGCGCCTACCGTATCAGACGTGATCAATGCGGATGTGGTGAACGCCGGCGGTGCTGGACGCTGCCGGATGATCGCCAATTACGGCGTCGGGGTGAACCATATAGACCTTGCCGCCGCCGCGGAACATGGCATGGCCGTCAGCAACACGCCCGGCGTCCTCACCGACGCCACCGCCGACCTGACCCTCACTCTGATGCTGATGCTCAGCCGCCGTGCTGGCGAGGGCGAGCGCGAGCTTCGTGCCGGTGACTGGAGCGGCTGGCGGCCAACGCATCTTGTCGGCCGTCAGATGACCGGCAAGACGCTTGGCATTATTGGCATGGGGCGGATCGGAAAGGCGGTGGCGCGGCGGGCGCATTTCGGCTTTGGCATGGAAGTCGTCTTTCAGAACCGCTCAGACATTGCAGACGGCGCTGGGTGGTGCGCGCCAGCTTGGCAGTGTCGCCGAAGTCTGTGCTGCCAGTGACTATGTCAGCCTGCATTGCGCGGCGACCTCCGAAACGCGGCATATTCTGGGCGAGGAGGCGATCGGCGCGATGTCGCCGGGTGCCTATGTGATCAACACGGCGCGAGGTGATGTGGTGGACGAGGCGGCGCTGGTAGCGGCGCTGGAAAGCGGGGCCATCGCCGGTGCCGGCCTTGATGTCTTCCAGGGTGAGCCAGTGGTCAATCCGGCAATCCTGATGGCCCCGAACACGGTGTTGCTGCCGCATCTGGGATCGGCGACGCAGGAAACGCGTGTCGCCATGGGCATGAAAGTGGTGGAAAACGCCCGCGCCTTTGCCGCTGGCGACCCTCTTCCAGATCCTGTCGGGTGATGGCGGCCATGCCTGACATGGCCGGCACGGCAGAGATGAAGGCGCTGGTGCGCCGTGCTTTTGACGCAGCGCTTGCCGCCGGTCATCCTGCTGCTGTGACGCGCGGTGCGATGGCGCGTCTGGAGGCTCCGGCGACGGCGGTGATCGCCATCGGCAAGGCTGCCGGGGCGATGGCGGCGGCGGTGCGCGAGGCTGGCTGCGATGCGCCCGGGATCATCGTGACCACCGATGAGAGTCTTGCCGATGACAATCTGATGCTGCCGCCTGGCATGACGGTGTTTCCAAGCGCACATCCGGTGCCAGATGAGCGGGGGATCGCGGCTGGTAAGGCGGTGATGGCTCTTGCCGACAGTTTGACTGCGGATGACCATCTGCTGCTTCTGATCAGTGGTGGCGGTTCGGCGTTGTTGCCGGCTCCGGCCGAAGGTATGAGCCTTGCCGACAAGCAGGCGCTGAACAGGGCGTTGCTGGCCAGCGGCCTGGACATTCATGAGATGAATGTCGTGCGGCGTTTGTTTTCGCGGCTGAAGGGTGGTCGTCTTGCGCGCCGCGCCGCGCCGGCCCAGATCACACAGTTCTTGCTGTCGGATGTCCCGGGAGACAGGTACAGATCGATCGCCAGCGGCCTGGCGGTGGCTGATCCGGTTCCGCTTTGGAAACGGCGCTGCAGCTGATCCACGGCAGCGGTCTCGACAGTCTTGAGTTCATGGCGGCAGCTGGCGCGTATTTCAGGCGGGTCTTCTGACCTGCCGCTGCGCCCTGGTGACCCGTTGGCAGCAAGGGTGACGACGCATCTTTTGGCCAGCAACAGCATTTGCCGCGCAGCGGCACGAGATGTTCTGCAAGAAGACGCTTGGCGGGCTGCGCGAAATGGCGCTGCCTGACCTTGCCGGCGATGCCGCTACCTGTGCCGCCTCGCTCGCAGAGATGCTTGCCTGCGAGGCTGGAAAGGGCACGCTGTGGGCGGTGACTGGCGGTGAGACGACGGTGCAGCTTGGTGATAATCCCGGGCGTGGTGGGCGCGCTCAGGAAATGGGGGTCGCCTTTGCCCTTGCCATGGCCGAAATGCCGGATGTCAGAGGTGAATGGACAGCATTGATCGGTGGCACGGACGGGCGTGATGGCCCGACGGATGCGGCGGGTGCGCTGGTCGGGAGCGATGAGGCGTTCGACCCGGGTGCGGCACAGGCCGCGCTGGCCTCCCATGATTGCTACCCGTATCTCAACGTGCGCGGCGAATTGCTCAAGGTGCCGCCAACCGGCACCAACCTTGGCGACATTGGTATTTTTGTCCTTGCTGGTTAAGGCAAGGTGGGGGAGAGGACATGAAGAACAGCGATCTTGAGACATGGGGCCGCCGCGCCGCCGAGTGGTCCGCGGCCTATCTTGGTGGGTTGAGTCTCAGTCTGTCAGGCCGCAGACGCGACCAGGCGAGGTGCGGGCCAGCCTGCCGACATCTCCACCAGTTGACGCTGAGGCTGTTGAGGACATCTTTGCTGATTTCGAGTCGCTGGTCGTCCCGCATGTCACGAACTGGCAGCATCCGCGCTTTTTCGCCTATTTCCCGGCGAACAGCAGCCCGCCCTCGATCCTCGCTGAATGGCTGACCGCAACGATGGCGGCGCAATGCATGCTCTGGCAGACATCTCCTGCCGGCACCGAGATGGAGATACATGTCCTCGACTGGCTTCGGCAGATGACCGGCATCGGCGAAGGCTGGCACGGGGGTAATCCAGAGCGGTGCCGCCATGGCCACGCTGTCGGCAATTCTGACGGCGCGTGAAAAGGCGCTGGACTGGGTCGGCAAGGAGCAGGGGCTGGCTGGACAGCCGGTGCTGCGGGTCTATACCGGCACGCAGTCGCATTCCTCGGTCGAAAAGGCTGTGTTCCTGGCAGGTATCGGGCGCGACAACCTGGTGAAGGTGCCGGTCGATGAGGATGGGGCGATGCGACCGGACGCGCTGCGTGAGGCGATTGCCGCCGACCGTGACGCCGGCTACCGCCCTGCGCTGTTTGTTGTGTCGTCGGCGGAACCAGCGTCGGGGCGAGCGACCGGCTTGACGAGATCCTGCCGATTGCCCGTGAAGAAGGGCTTTTCAGCCATGTCGACGCCGCCTGGGCGGGCACTGCGATGATCTGCCCCGAATTTCGTGATATGGCGCGTGGAATCGAGATGGCGGACTCGCTGGTCATGAACCCGCACAAATGGATGATGACCAATTTCGACTGTTCGGCGCATTTCGTGAAATCGCTGGATGACCTGCAGAAAACAATGTCGATCACACCGGCCTATCTGGTCACCCAGGATGCCGAAGGTATCACCGATTTCTCGCAGGTAACGGTGGAGCTCGGCCGTCGGTTTCGGGCACTGAAGCTGTGGTTTGTGATCCGTGCCTATGGCGTTTCCGGTCTGCAGCAGATCATCCGCAATCATGTGGCCTGGGCCGGTAGCCTTGCCGAAAGGATCAGCGCCACGCCCGGGTTCGAGATCACCAGCCCGGCGCGCCTCGGCCTTTTCAGTTTCCGCTTGCGGCCTGAAGGGACGCAGGATGGGGAGGTTCTCGACAGGCTGAATGCACGTTTCCTCGACGCGGTGAATGCCGATGGCACCATCTATCTGACACAGACAATCCATGATGGCCGCTATGTGATCCGTGTCAGCATCGGTGCCACCGCGACACGGGCCGAGGATATGGATATCGCGCTGGAACGTATTACCGCGTTGGCGGCGCCGTTTCTGCAGAGTTGAAACCCCGGCTGATGGCAAACCTGGCTGATGGAAACCCCGGCTGATGGCCAGTTAATGGTGGGCGACACCGCAGAAAGGGTGAAGGCCGGCGGTAAAGTTAAAGAAACCCGCCGGCCTTCAAATGTCCGGATGACCTGATGAGGCGCTGCTCCCCCAAGCCCGCTTCCCATGTGATGGTCACCAGACAAACCATTTGTGACCTGTGTTTGTGGTACCGCGCGGCAGCAGCGGACAACAGTAAAAAAGTGAAAATCTGCAAATGGTAAAATATTTACATTTCAACTTTACAACTTTACTGTTCCCTTCGTAACGATCATATGGCCAGCGCATAGCCAGTGTTTTGCCAGCGCATGATCGCTGTGGGGGGCGCATATGCAGGAAAAGATCCTTGTCGGGCATAAGCTTCGCCGGTTTCGCCAGTCAGCTGGCCTGTCACAGACAGCAATGGCAGAGGCGCTTGATATCAGCCCCTCTTACCTGAATCTGCTCGAGCATAATCAGCGGCCCCTCACGGTGGCGCTGCTTCTGAAGCTGGGCAACAGCTTCGATATCGACATGAAGAGCTTTGCAGAGGATGACAGCCCGGCGCTGATCACCGACCTTGCTGAGGTGTTTGCCGACCCGCTGCTGGCGGGCGAACGGGTGTCGCGGCGCGAATTGCAGGACCTCGTCACGGCGGCGCCTTCGGCAGGGCGCGGTATGCTTGCGTTGTTCCAGGCCTATCGCAAGGTGCGTGACCAGCTCGAGATGTCATCGGGAGATGGCCGTCAGACGGGTGCCGGCGACAGCCCAGTCGAAGCTGTCCGTGAAGTCTTGCAGGGGGCGAATAATTACTTTTCTGAAATCGAGGAAGCTGCCGATGATTTCCGGGCCCGCGTGGTTGGCGACGGCGGCGACCAGCAAGGATTTGGAGGCCACGATCCGGTATACCGCCAGCGATCTAGGGTTTCGCGTTCGCATTCTGCCGGCTACGGTCATGGGGAACCAGCTTCGCCGTTATGACTATCACCGCCGCGAGATTCTTCTCAGTGAGGCGCTCCTCCGTTCGCAGCGCACATTTCATCTGCTGGTACAGCTTGCCCTGACCAGCGCGTCGGGCGTGATCAACATGGTGGCAGATGCGCATGGTCTGACCGATGGTGCGGCGCGGTCGCTTTTCCGCTCCAGTCTGGCTGGGTATTTCGCCGGTGCCGTCATGATGCCGTACGACGCATTCCTTGGCGCGGCGCGTGATCTGCGTCACGACCTTGACCTTCTTGGCCGTCGCTTTGGTGCCAGTTTCGAGCAGGTCTGCCACCGGTTGACCAGCCTGAACGCACCGAATTCGCGCGGCATCCCGTTCTTTTTCATTCGCATCGATGACGCCGGCAATATCTCGAAACGGCTTGCTGCTGGCGGCATGCAATTCGCGAAGAATGGTGGAACATGCCCAAGATGGGACATCCACAAGGCGTTCAGGGTCCCTGACAGGACGCTGTGCCAGGCGGCGGAGCTGCCGAATGGCCAGAAATTTTTCACCATCGTGCGCACTGTGCCCCGCCCGTGGGCGCCGGCAGGCGAGTCGGCGCCGGAATTTGCCGTTGCGCTCGGATGTGAGATTCACCATGCCCGCGATATCGCCTATGCCGACGATTTTGATCTGTCAAAGCGGCGCCAGCTTGACCCGATCGGGATTGGCTGCGCTGTCTGCGAGAGGATGGAATGCGCACAACGAGCGCATCCGCCGGTGGGACACGAGGTCCGTTTCGACGGGCATTCGCGTCGCATCGGAATGTATGATCTCGAAGGCTAGCGTGGGCAGCGTGCTGCGCGTAATATAATTTCAAAACGCCACCTTTCGCCCGCTGCGCAATATTATTACGTTGTGGCAGCGCGGTTTGCCATTGCCTTTTGATCTGCTATGGTGCGCGCGCCAGTCCCGCAGACCCCCTGCCGGACGGGTCTTCCCGCGCACAGTTGGGAACATGTGACATGGCGTCTGCAAAGAAGCTGACAGATCAGGTAACGGATGGGCAGGTAATGGACGGTCAGGCCGGATCGGTCGTGCCCATCGATAAGCGCGATGACGGCGACCGCCTTGCCGCGCTCTATGGCCTGACACCGAAGGTTGAATCGGCGATCGTGACTGCCATCAGGAGCAGCGCGGATGATCGCGCGCGCGCTTGTCGCGCCGCTTCACCCGGCCGACCAGGCCGATCTTCTGGAGCGGCTCTCCGCGCCGCGTGCAGCACAGCTTGTTCGCATTCTGGGTGACAGCCTCGATGCTGAAACCCTGATCTATCTGGATGACAACACCCGCGACGCAATTGTCGAGGTGATGGAAATGGAAGCGCTGGCGCGCCAGCTTCCCGATCTTGAAATCGATGACGCAGTCAACATCATTGAGGAGCTGGAACAGGACGAGATCGATGATGTCCTGGCGGCGCTGCCGGCCGAAGACCGGGTGCTTGTCGAGGAAGGTCTTGCTTATCCCCAGGATTCCGCCGGCCGGATGATGCAACGTGAGATCGTGACCGTGCCGTCTTTCTGGACTGTCGGCAGAACGATTGATTTCCTCCGGAGCTCGAAATTTGGCGACACGCAGTTCTATCTGATTTTCGTGATCGACCCGTCACGCAATCCGATCGGTGAGATCAGCCTTGGCAGGCTGCTGTGCACGCCGCGCCCACGGCGTGTCAGCGAAATCATGGAGGGTGATTTCCGCAAGATCCCGGCTGATATGGACAAGGAGGAGGTGTCGATCCTGTTCCGTCGCTATGGCATGGTCAGCGCGCCGGTTGTCGATGAGCATGATCGCCTGATCGGGATGATCACCATCGATGATATCATCGATGTCATTGATGAAGAGGCCGAGGAGGACCTGATGGCACTGGCCGGGGTGAGCGATTCCAGCCTTCGTTCATCGTTGCTGGAGACCCTGCAGGGGCGAAGCTCCTGGCTGCTGATCAATCTTTTGACGGCGATTGTCGCCTCGGCGGTGATTGGATTGTTCGACGCCACCATCGAGCGTCTTGTGGCGCTGGCGGTGCTGATGCCCATTGTGGCCTCAATGGGAGGCAATGCCGGAACGCAAACGGTGACGGTGGCGGTGCGGGCATTGGCGTTGCGGCAGATCGACCGCGATGCCGCCGCCAATTTCGTGCGCCGCGAGCTTGCCGTTGCGGTGGTGAACGGTGTCCTCTTTGCGGTGCTTGCTGCGGCCATCTCCTTCCTGTGGTTTCGCGATCCCGACATCGCGGCAGTGATGGCGGTGGCAATGTTCGCCAACATGGTGGTGGCGGGTCTCAGCGGCACGCTGGTGCCGCTTGGGCTGGTGCGGGCCGGAATTGATCCGGCGGTTGCGTCAAGCGTCTTCATCACCACGATCACCGATGTTGTTGGGTTTTTTGTCTTCCTTGGCCTTGCCGCTGTCTTTCTCGTTTACTAGCTAGTCCTTTCCCACCCGCAATCATGGCGGCCCCGGCATGCCCGTTCATTTGAAGAAATTGTCCGTTGGATCCGAATCCCTTGCCAGTCTCCGGCAGTGGCAGGAGATGCGCCGGCAGGGGGATCCGAGCTTATGCATGTCACCCGTAACACGCCGCGCCGCGCCGAAGAGGTGCTTGCCGGGGGCAACATGTACTGGGTGATCAAGGGGGTGATGTGCGCGCGGCAGCCGATCATCGAGCTTCGCAGCATGCAGCGCGCTGACGGTCGCCCGGCCTGTGGCATCGTCCTCGCCCCGGACCTTGTCGCGGTGGAACCTCAGCGCGTCCGGATTTTCCAGGGATGGCGGTATCTCGAGGCAAAGGACGCGCCGAAAGATCTGCCGATGGCTGCCGATGGCGATGAAACCATGCCGCCTGAGCTTGTCGCGGAATTGCGTGAACTGGGACTGCTCTAGTTCTTTCTTCGCCAGTCCCAGGGCGGCTCAAACCGGCCCCTGCCATATGCCGCGGGCATCCGCTGCGGCATCTTCCTCAGCTGCCACATAATCACTTGAATAGCGGCGATAGGCCATCGCCAGCCCCTGTGACACCAGCCTTTCGGCTATGTCGTTGCCACCCGCAAGGCACCGCATTACCAGCCGTCCATACCGATCGACATCGCGCAATTCACATTGCAGCGGGGCTGTCACCATCGCTGCCAACGCCAGTTGAGAGGCTTGGCCGCAGGGCCATGGTTTGCCATCGGCAGCCCGGCAGGTCTGCTTCAATTCGGGGGCGTCAATGCCGTGAAGGCGGATCTTGAGCCGTCCGCTTCTTAGCGAGTCGCCATCGCTGACCTTTGTGACCATGACCTCGCCGGAAAGCATGAAGGGCGCATCATCGGCGAGGGCTGGCGCCATCGGTGGCAGGACAAGACTGGCCATGACCAAGAGAATCATGGCGGTCAACAGGGCCAGCCGCGACGGCAGATTGACGTGATTTTGACACATTAGAGAAAACTAAAATAATGAGAGCTGCAGGACCAGACAGAAAAGCAGATCGCGCCAAATGGCGCGTCCTGCCAGCGGATAGTCCTGATGGATTAGATTTGGTGCGCGTGGAAGCGGGTCAGGCGAAGCCTATATGGCATAGGGGTTGTCGCGGAACGGGGTCGTCTTCCTCGGCCTGTTCCTCGGCGCTCGGGATCCATTCTGTCTCCGGATTGAGGGTGGCTGCCATTGCGCTCGAGCTTTCCGGTATGGCGACAAACGGCCCCTGAGCCTCATTCGGCACCGCGGCGCGTTGCGACATCCGGTAGAGGGCGAATATGGCGATCAGCGCCTGCAGGACGGTAACCATTACGAAAAAGCTGCCGATGCCGAAATACTCGATGGACAGCGCAGCGAGTGGCGATCCCAGAACCGCGCCGCCGCCATTCACCATGATCAGGCCGGATGCTGCCGCCACCATCTGCCGCGGGGTCAGGAAGTCGTTGCGCATGCGCGATGCATAGTGAGTAGAGAGGAACAGCGAGCCGCCATAGACCAGCATGCAAAGCAGCAGCAGCGCAAATTGCGATTTGCCGAACAGCGTCGCAAGCGCCGCCGCGCCGCCGCCCATGACCGCCACCGCCATGATCACCATGCGGCGGTCGAACCTGTCGGACAGCCGCCCGACCGGATATTGCAGCAGAAGCGCACCCACAACCGGTGCCGTCATGAAATAGCCAACCTCGCTGTTGTTCATGCCGATGGAAAGCCCGTAGACGGCACCCATGCCGAACATCATCGAGACGGCAACGCCATTGAGACCGAGACCGATGACCGCCAGCGGCGACACCTGCAGAAGGCGGCGAACACTCATTCGTTCCGGCTCTTCGAAATTTGGCGCGCCGGTGCTGGACAGAAGAACCGGCACCGTGGCAATCGAGACAAGCACCGAGGCGATGATAAACAGCGCCATGCTGTCATCGTCGCCAATGCCGATCATCATCTGGCCGATGGCAATGCCGCCCATCGAGAAGATCATGTAGAGAGACAGCATCTGGCCGCGTGTCTCATTCGTTGACTTGTCGTTCAGCCAGCTTTCGCAGACGATATACATGCCAGCAAAACAAAAACCGGTGACAATCCGCATCATCGCCCAGACCGCTGGGTTGATGATCACCGCAACGACGAGAACCGCCGCCGATGCCATCGCCTGCCATCGCGCCGAACACCCGAACATGCCCCACATTGTCGAGAAGCTTGGGAACCAGCAGGGAGCCGGAGAAAATGCCGAGGAAATACCCGGCCATCACAAAGCCTGTGGTGATGTTGGAGAACCCGGCCTCGGTCGCCTTGATGCCAAGAAGAACGACCTGAAGCCCGTTGCCAGCCATGATCAGCAACAGGCCGAAAAACAGGGTCCATGAAGACGCGGCGGATCTCAGCATGGCGGATCTACAGGTCCTTGGGCGGTGCCTTTTTCGGAAACTGACCCGGGAATGCGACCGCGTTCATCAATGTGTTGAAAGATAGGTTGACGGCCTCGACCGTCGCCGCCCTCTTTGCGTCTAAAAACACGTCGCGTCTATCCAGAAAATTCCATCTTCTGGTCGTTTTGGCGATAAAAAGGGGAATATTTTTGCAGTTTGCCGGGTCACCGCCTAGGCGTGTGGCATCAGCCTTTCGAAAGGAATTCGACAGTGCCGAGATGAGCGTCGAGACGCGAATTGAGCTGCGCCTGGTCCGGGCTGTCACAGGCGGCCAGCACGAACTGCCGCGCGGCCGCGGCAAGCCTGTCCGGATGGTGGGAACTTGTGCCGAGCACCAGGCGAAGCGCGTGGTGCAATTCGGTGTAGAGTGTCTGCGCCGCGGCAAGGTCTTTTGCCTGATCCAGCGTGATCCTGCCAGCCTCGGCCAGCTTGTCCAGCACCTCTTCGGCGGTCTGCCCACCTCTGATGAAGAGGTCGGCATGGGTGAGCCGCAGCCCCTGCACAAGAAGATCAAGTTCGGCCATGCCACCGGCCCGCCGCCTGATCTGCCAGGCCGGCGCGTCGCCATAGCCGGCGCGAAGCCGGCTGCGCATGTCGTGAAGCGCCGCCGCCATCCCGTCGGGCGGCACCGGCTGCGCCAGCGCCCTGACAATCACTGTCTCCAGCTCTGCCGCAAATCTTGCGCGCGGTGTCAAGGCGGGCCTTCGCCAATGCCAGACGTTCCCACAGCCAGGCCTCACTCTGTAATAATCGGCAAGCCGCGTCAGCGATGGCGCAAAGCTTCCCTTTTCTCCGTCCGGGCGAAGCCGTGTGTCGATGCTGTAGAGATCACCTTCGCCGGTGGCCCCGCCAAGCCAGCTGGCCATGGTCTGCGCCAGACGGGTGAAATAGGCCGAGGCCCCAAGCGATCTGGCACCGCTTTCATTGCCGGCCGACTGCGCGCCTTCGGCAGCGTCCCAGACAAAGACAAGGTCGAGGTCCGATGTTGCGGTCAGCGCGCGCGTGCCAAGCCGTCCCATGGCGATGACGGCGATATCTCCATCGATGGCGCCGTGGCGGCGCTGGATGTCGGTAATCGCCAGATCGCGCACGACCCGGATCACCGCCTCGGCGGTGTCTGCGAGGGCGCGGCTCACCATGGCCCTGCCGGTTACGGCGCTTAGCCCTGTACCTCTGCCCGAAAGCGGCGTTCGCGCGCCATGCGGGTAATCACCTCCAGCGCCGCTTCGACGGCCATGCCGCTGATGGCGTCGCGAAGTTCGGCTTCGAACTGGTCACTGTCGGACAGTGCTGCAAAGAAATCTCGAACAAGACCAGATCGAACAGCATCGGGTGACGGCGCAAAGTGGCGGCCAGCCGTGGCGACAGCACCAGAATGTCGCCGAGCAGACGGGTCAGGTCCCGGTTGTGGTCTAGAAGCGAGAAAATCTGCACGCTGGCCGGCAATCCCTCGACAAAGCCGGCGAAGCTGGCAAAGGCGGCATCAGGATCGGCGGCTGTCGCAAGATGCGACAGCATATCGGGCATGATCCTTGCCAGCAGCGTGCGTGCGCGCTCGCCGCGGGTGGCGGCAATCCGGCCGGCAAGCCATCCTGACAATGTGGCGGCGATGTCCGCCGGACGGACGAAACCATGCGCCCCGAGCCAGACGGTCAGCGGTTCCTCATCCTGCAACGGTGGCGGGGCATCATCGTCATCCGCTGATCCGATTTCGGAAGCATCCTGATGCGGGCTGTCGGAAAAAGCCTCGTGGCTGGTCTGCTGACCAACTTCGGCCAATGTCATTTTCAGGGCATCGAGGAAGCGCTCCTTGGTATCATGCCCCATGAAACTTGCGACCTCGGCAATCGCCTCCATCGAGCGCGGCAGTGCGTGGGTCTGCGCATCGGCCAGCATCTGAAGACGGTGCTCGGCGCGGCGAAGCTGCAGATACAGCCTGCCAAGACTGTCGCGCTGGTCTGCCGAAATCCAGTTCTCCTTGCTGAGGGCGGCCAGCGCCGGCAATGTTTGTCCCTGGCGAAGGGTGCTGCTGCGTCCACCACCGACCAGTTGCAACACATGTGTCAGAAACTCGATACTGCGGATCCCGTTCGGACCTGTCTTCAGATTGAACCTTCCCATCCTGTGGCGGCCATCGGTTGCCGCAGCATGACCTTCATGTCGTCCATGACCGTGTAATCCAGTGTCCGGCGCCAGATGAAGGGCTGGATATCCTCAAGAAAGCGCTGTCCCATCGCGATGTCGCCGGCCACCGGCCGTGCGCGGATGAAGGCGGCGCGTTCCCAGGTGCGGGCGATGGATTCATAATAGCCGAGCGCCGCTTCGCGCTGGATGCTGACCGCGGTCGCCCCGGGGTCGGGGCGGAGCCGCAGATCGACACGCCAGCCGATGCCGTCCGCCGTGACCTGCGATAGCAATCTGACCAGCGCACGAGTCATTTCGACATAGAAGGACTGGCTCGTCCCCGGCGTGACAAGCGGGTTGTCGATCGGGTCATGCAGCATGATCAGATCGATGTCCGAGGAATAGTTCAGCTCGCCAGCGCCAAGCTTGCCGAGGGCCAGAACCGTCCAGCCGCATCCTGCCAGACCGGGGGAGTGGATAAAGGCTGTGTCGCGAAGCTGTGCGCGGCGCTCTGCCTGGCGAAACAGAAATATCACCGCCGCGCGAAGGGCCGCCTCTGCCGCCTTGCTGAGCCATTCCATCTGCATGGTGACAGACGCCGATCCGGCCATATCCGACAGCGCCACCGTCAGCGCGCTGTGCTGCCTCAATTGCCGGATGGCCGCCATCATTGCTGTCTCGTCGGCAAGCGTCTTGGCGGCCGCCTCCAGCCTCAGGACAGCCGCATCGATCACACCTGCGCCATCGCCATTCAGAATCGAGGCGATAATTCCGGGATGGGCGCGGGCGAGACGCTGCAGATGGGGTGAATGTGCCAGCATCGCTGCCAGACTGTGGATATCGCCGGAATGATCCGGCAGATGAGCCTCGGCCCATGCCACGAGGTCGGGAAGGATGGTGGCATGTGTCGCCAGCGGCAGCGGCGGGCCGATGACAATCGCCGCAGGGTCGGCGTCATTACGAGACGGGTTCGTCATGCCATCCAGCATATCCAAGCAAGTGCCCGGCGCCAAACCCGACGATTGTCAGGCGACAAGAATGTTGCCGCCATTGCGTACCCGGCGGACAGCCCGGTTCATGCGGTAAGTCAACAACAGGGCGGCAACGCCAAGCCCGACCAGCAGCCCGCCCCACACGCCGCTTGGTCCCCAGCCCAGAGTCAGACCTGCCAGCGCGCCAACGGCAACGCCGCTGATCCAGAAACTGCCGATGGCGATCACACCGGGCATGCGGGTGTCGTTCAGGCCGCGAAGGACCGACATGGCGATGGCCTGCATCCCGTCAGGGACCTGGAACAAGGCTGTCAGCAGCATCATTGGAAGCGCCAGCGCCAGCACATCAGCGAACATCGCATCGCCACTGTTCAGGAAGATGGCGACCAGTTGCTGAGGCCAGATCAGCAGGATCAGCGTCGTTGCCAGCGTCACGATAATGCCGAGCCAGAAGGTCGCGCTGGCACTTCGCGTCAGGTTCAGACGGTCGCCGGCACCGGCATAGTTGCCGACGCGCACGGTGCTGGCCTGGGCGACCGCAATCGGGATCATGAAGGAAACCGCCGCGATCTGGTTGGCGATGGCGGCGGCGGCGAGGGCGGCTGTGCCAAACAACCCGATGATGAAGGTGACAGCGATGAACATGCCGGCCTCGGCGACAATGGTCAGTCCGATTGGAACGCCGATCCGCAGCAACCTGAAGGTGACCTGCCAATCCATCACCCAGATCCGGCGGAAGGGCTGGCTGTCACGGAATGGCGGCACAAGCGCGATATAGGCGACCAGGCCGGCGCAGAGCAGCACATAGATGATCGAGGTCGCCAGTGCGATACCGGCAAGCCCTAATGCCGGCAACGGTCCCCAGCCAGCGACAAAGGCCTCGTTCAGCACAACATTCGCAGCCAGCGCCAGGGTCAGCGCGACCACCTGCGGCATTGGACGCTGGTGCGAGATCAGAAACTGGCGCAGCACGAAGGACAGAAACATGAAGGGAAGGCCGAAGCTTGCCCAGAGCAGGAAAGGCTGGCCAAGGCGTGCCAGTTCCGGATCCTGACCAAGCGCGACAAGAACCTGCTCGCCGATGAAGAGCAACGGCACCGAGATGATACCGAGCATGAGCGCGATCATCATTCCCTGTCGAAAGGCCCGGCGAACCTGGCGTTCATCGCCGGCACCAATCCCCTGTGCCACCAGTGGTCCCACCGCCAGCGAAATGCCGAGCGCCAGGAAAAACAGCGGCTGGTAATAGCGGGACGCAAGAGCGCCGGCGGCAAGGCTGGCACTGTCGATCCGCCCCATGGCGATGGTGTCGCTTGTCCAGATACCGATGGTCGCCAACTGGCCGATCATCAGCGGTGCAGCAAGACGCAGGTTCTGGACGGAAATGATCACGCCAGCTCAATGCGGTGGTGGTCATGTTGTCCTTTCGGCTGCAATGCTGCGCCAGGCAGGTTTCGTCAAATACAGGTCTCGCTTGATGTGAACCTCGGCATGGTGAACCTCGGCATGGTGTGCCTGGACATGGTGAGCCTGGACATCGTGAGCCTGGGCAAGGAGGTCGTGTCAAATCGACGGTAACTGTGGTATCGCGCAGAAGAACCGCGCGCAAGGAGATTGGCCGGCGTGCGCCGCCGGACAGGAACAGAATGACAAGACGAAATGGTGGCAGACAAAACAGCAATGGGGGGCGGCGCAGCCTCGCGCGGCCCGTCAGGACGCAGCTATCGAAGCGATGCCGGTCTGACCCGCCAGCCGAAAAAGATGCGTGGGCGCAAACCGTCCTCGCAACGCTGGCTGACCCGCCAGTTGAATGACCCGTTTGTCGCCGAGGCGAGATCCCGCGGGTTCCGCTTCGCGTGCCGCGCTGAAACTGGAACAGATTGATGACCGCTATCAATTGTTGAAGCCTGGCATGGCGATTGTCGATCTCGGATGCGCCCCGGCGGCTGGCTGCAGATCGCCGCCGACAGATGCCGGCTTGGCAGCAGTGGCGCGGTTCTCGTCGGCATTGATCTTCTGGAAACCGATGTGCTGGACGGGGGTTGAGATCTTTGTCGGTGACATGACCGATCCTGACATGCTGGACAAGGTTCGCGGGGCCGTTGGTGGCCGTGCGCATGGGGGTGATGAGTGATTTGGCGGCGGCGCCTACCGGACACCGGCCGACTGACCATCTGCGCACCACCGCGCTTCTGGAAGCGGCGCTCGATTTTGCGATCGAGGTGCTGGTTGAGGACGGATTCTTTCTGGCGAAATGCTTTCGCGGCGGGGCAGAGAAAAGCATCCTTGAAATCATGCAGCGCAATTTCACCACGGTGCGCCATGTGAAACCGGCGGCAAGCCGTCATGAATCGGTGGAAAGCTATGTGTTGGCGACCGGCTTTCACGGCCGTGGAGGCTGGTCTGCCGAAGGGTCGGAAGACAACGGTGAAGACGAAGTTGGCACGGACTCGGCAGACGGCGGCGGCTACTCACCCATCTGATGCGGCAAGAGGGCGGTTTCCATGCTGCCACCGCTGTCTTTGCGGACCCTGTTCAGGGTCCAGTTCAGGGCCTAATTCTCGACCTAATTCTGGACCTAACTCTGACCTGGTTATGGGCATATTTATGGCTGTCATTCCTCGTGCCCTCGGATATAGTGCGCCGCCACCGGACATGCGGAAGGCGCTCCATGAACATTCGCGAAGCCCTTACCTTTGACGATGTGCTGCTTGAGCCGGCACATTCGACCGTGTTGCCATCGGACACCGATGTGGCTACCAGGCTGACGCGCACAATTTCTTTGAAGATCCCCCTGATTTCAGCGGCGATGGACACGGTTACAGAACACCGGCTTGCTATCGCCATGGCGCAGGCTGGCGGCATCGGTGTGATCCACAAGAATATGAGCATCGAATCACAGGCCGCCGAAATCGCGCGGGTGAAGAAATATGAATCAGGGATGGTGGTGAACCCGCTGACGATCACGCCTGAGCGCACTCTTGGTGAGGCGCTGGAGCTGATGAAAGCGCACCAGATCAGCGGCATTCCCGTGGTCGATGGCGAGGGCAATGCCCCGCACCGGCTTGTCGGCATCCTGACCAACCGCGATGTCCGCTTCGCCAGTGATCTGAACCAGAAGGTCTGGGACCTGATGACCCGCGAGGTGATCACCGTCGGCGAGGGGGCGACACAGGAGGACGCCAAGAAGATCCTTCATGAGCACCGTATCGAAAAGCTGGTGGTGGTCGATTCAAAATCCCGCTGTATCGGTCTGATCACCGTCAAGGATATCGAAAAGGCGCGCAATCACCCGATGGCCGCGAAGGATGATGCTGGCAGGCTGCTTGTTGCCGCCGCCACCGGTGCCGGTCCCGAGGGGCAGGCGCGGGCCGAGGCGTTGATCGAGGCTGGCGCCGACGTTGTTGTTGTTGATACCGCGCACGGCCATTCCGAGGGTGTTCTCGCCGCCGTCAGTGCGATCCGCAAGATGGCGAATGAAACACAGGTGATTGGCGGCAATGTGGCCTCCGCCGATGGCGCGAAATCGCTGATCGATGCGGGTGCCGACGCGGTCAAGGTTGGCATCGGTCCGGGGTCGATCTGCACGACGCGAATGGTCGCCGGGGTCGGTGCCGCAGCTGACCGCAATCATGGATGCCTCGAAGTTTGCCACGCGCAGGGTGTGCCCGCGATCGCTGATGGTGGGATCAAATATTCCGGCGATCTTGCCAAGGCGTTGGCAGCCGGCGGCGACTGCGCAATGATCGGGTCGCTGCTTGCCGGTACCGACGAGGACACCGGGCGATGTCTATCTCCACCAGGGACGCTCCTACAAGGCTTACCGCGGTATGGGATCGACCGGCGCGATGGCGCGCGGTTCTGCCGACCGTTATTTCCAGGCCGAGGTGTCGCAGCCGCTGAAGCTTGTTCCCGAAGGCATCGAGGGTCAGGTCCTATAAGGGGCCGGTGGAAATGTGCTGCACCAGCTGATGGGCGGGTGCGCGCAGCAATGGCTACACCGGCAATGCGACCATTGCCGATCTTCAGGCGAATGCCCGCTTCCTGCGGATCACCGGGGCCGGCCTGTCCGAAAGTCATGTCCATGACGTGACCATCACTCGAGAAGAACCGAACTATCGTCCGCGTGTCTGAGTTACCGGAGCGTTACCGCGCATGACCCCGCAGCCCGCATCGCCGCTGTGATCGATATTCTTCCGAAGCCCCGGCGCAGATGCCGGCAGGGCGGTTTTGCGCCGGCCTGCAAGGCCGCCGCTATGCCGGGTCCGGCGACAGACAGGCGATCAGTGCGCTGTTCTGGGCGGTGCAGCGGGCGATCTCGCGTCTCACCTGGCATCTTCGTGAAATCGGCGCCGAGGCCACCCCGCGGGCGCTTGTTCTGGCAGCCCTGCGCCCTTGTCGAGGGGCAGTCTGGCGAGCAGCTTCAAACCCTGTTCGGCGCTGGTGACAAGCACGGACCGCCACCCCTGAGCGATGACGAGTCTGCGGTTCTTGGCGCGCTGGATGAGGCGGTGATTGATGATGCGGCAATGCCGCGTGCGGTGCGGCTGGAATGGCCGGAAGCGCTGGTTGAGGATGCGGTGGCGGGCACTTGGCGACCTGGCCGAGGATGAGCTGGCCGCGATGCGGGGTGAGGCGGGAGCCGACATCCGGATCAACCCGTTGAAAATCAAGGACCGCCGCAAGCTTCGTGACAGGCTGGCCGGCAAGGGCATGACATGCCACCCGACAAAGCTGTCGCCGCTCGGCATCCGCATGACAAGACGGGTGCGGACCGAGGATACGCCAGAGTTCCGCAGCGGCCTGTTCGAGATCCAGGATGAGGCTTCGCAGATTGCGGCGTTGTTGTGCGATGCGCGGCCGGGAATGCAGGTTGCTGACATCTGTGCTGGTGCCGCTGGGAAATCGCTGGTGATGGCGGCGATGATGGAAAATCGTGGCCGCATTGTCGCGCTGGACACCGACCCGGAACGGCTTGAACGCGGCGGCACGCGAATCCGCCGCGCCGGTATTCATAATATCGAACGTGTTGCGATCCCCGCGGACTGGGGCGTGAAACGCTATCGGGCAAAATTCGACCGCGTGGTGATTGACGCGCCCTGTACCGGGTCTGGCACTTGGCGGCGTGCTGTCGATGCCCGCTGGCGGGTGACGCGGCGGCGCTGGGCGCGCGCATGAGGCGCAGGCGAGGCTTCTGGACCGTGGCCGCGCGATGGTCGCGCCGGGCGGGCGGATCGCCTATATCACCTGTTCGCTGTTGCGAAGCGAGGGTGAGGCGCAGATTGAACGTCTTCTGGCCGAAGCGCCAGAACTGGAAATCGCCGAAATTGCTGAAATCTGGCAGGATGTGATCGGCAATGATGCCTGTCCGCCAACTGGATGGCGGCATGCTGCGGCTTCTTCCCGGGCGTGACGGTACGGACGGGTTCTTCATGGCGGTGCTGCACCGCGGCGGCGCTGGATGCAGTGCGATGAATGACAGGATAAAGGATGTGGAAACGGCATGAATGATTCGGTTCTGATCATTGATTTTGGCTCGCAGGTTACACAGCTGATCGCCCGCCGCCTGCGCGAGGCCGGCGTCTATACCGAAATCCTGCCCTGCACCACCGATCCGCAGAAAGTCACCGCCGCCGCGCCGCGTGGCATCATCCTGTCGGGTGGGGCCGAATTGGTGGCGATGGCGGATACGCCCCGCGCCCCGCAGGAGGTGTTCGACCTCAATGTTCCGGGTGTTGGGGATTTGTTACGGCCAGCAGACAATGTGCCAGCAGCTTGGCGGCCGGGTCGAACCCGGTACAAGCCGCGAATTTGGCCGCGCGACGCTTGATATCACTGAGCCATGCGATCTGTTTGACGGGCTGTGGCCAGCTGGCGTTACCCGCACCGTCTGGATGAGCCATGGCGACCATGTCGCAGCGCTGCCACCAGGCTTCCGGGTTGTCGCGACATCCAGCGGCGCGCCTTTGCTCGCTGTCGCTGACGATGACCGCCGCTATTACGGCGTGCAGTTCCATCCCGAGGTGGTCCATACCGAAGATGGCGCGGCGCTGCTATCGCGCTTTCGCGCTGGTGTCTGTGGCTGTTCGGGGAGCTGGTCGATGACCGCCTACCGCGCCCGCGCCATCGAGGCGATCCGGGCCCAGGTCGGTGACGGCAAGGTCATTTGCGGGTTGTCGGGCGGGGTGGATTCTCGGTGGCGGCTGTTCTCATCCATGAGGCGATCGGTGACCAGCTCACCTGTGTTTTTGTTGATCACGGCCTGCTGCGCGCCCGGCGAGGCCGAAGAAGTTGTGGCGCTGTTTGGCGGGCATTACAACATCCCGTTGATCCATAAGGATGCCTCCGGACCTGTTCCTCGGGCGGCTGGATGGCGTGTCCGATCCGGAAGAGAAGCGCAAGATCATCGGCGCCAGCTTTATCGAGGTGTTTGAGGAAGAGGCGAAGGCCATCGAGGGCGCGGATTTCCTCGCGCAGGGAACACTCTATCCCGATGTCATCGAGAGTATTTCGGCCGCCGGCGGCGATGCGGTGACCATCAAGTCGCACCATAATGTCGGCGGGCTGCCGGAAAAGATGGCGCTCACTCTGGTCGAGCCGCTTCGCGAGTTGTTCAAGGACGAGGTGCGCGATCTGGGGCGCGAGCTAGGCCTTCCCGCCAGCCTGGTGGGGCGGCATCCATTCCCCGGGCCGGGGCTGGCCATCCGCGTGCCTGGCGAGATCACGGTGGAGAAGCTGGATATCCTGCGCGCCGCCGATGCCGTCTATCTGGACGCCATCCGCAAGGCCGGCCTCTATGACGAGATCTGGCAGGCCTTTGCCGTGCTGCTGCCGGTGCGCACCGTCGGGGTGATGGGGGACGCGCGTTCCTATGAATATGTCTGCGCGCTGCGGGCGGTGACCTCCAGCGACGGCATGACCGCCGACAGCTATCCGTTCAGCCATGAATTCCTGTCGCATGTGGCGACGCGCATCGTGAATGAGGTGAAGGGCGTCAACCGCGTCGTCTATGACGTCACCTCAAAGCCGCCTGGCACCATCGAGTGGGAATGACCCATAGATCCGGTCGTTCTCTTGGCTTTGGCGCGGCCTGGTTCCGTGCGCCAATGGCGTTTTCGATCTCTCCTGTCCTGGTCCTGAAATTCATCTCTGCTAATTTACGTTTCATTAATTAATTGTGAGTAACGTTGCTGTGAGCCGGACTTTTGGTCCCGTCTCGTTGATCTGAAACCTGACCAGGGATCACAGCACATGAACAACATCACGATGACAGCTGCGAGGTCGTCTGCCTGTTGGTGGCGACCGCCGCCTCAACCGCCATGGGCAAACCTCTTTATCCCAATTCGGTGGTGTCCAACGATCTTGAATTCATCACCACATCGGACGCCAGTGCCTTTGCCTGTCTCAAGTTTGACGGGCGACGCACAGCCGAGATGCCGGATAAGCGCAAGGACGGCCTGATGGCGGAACAAACCTTCATCTTCACCGCGCATTATACCGACGGCAGCGCGGTGGGGCTGTGGGCGCATCCTGACTTCAACACAAGGCAAAATGCGCTGAAATCGGTTGAGCCGGCTGCTCAGGCTGTCGGCAAGCTGCCGAGCTTCATGCGCAAGAAGCTTGATCACGTGGTGATCCATCGCGGAGATGAAACCGCGTTTGGCGAAAGCGAGGGGCATTTCTTAGTCCTCTATTCCGAGAACATCAAAACCCGCATTCGCAACCATGATCTTGAGGAAACGGTGTTCCATGAATCGGTACATGCCACGCTGGACTCGCGCTATGCCAAGTCGAAGAAATGGCGGAAGGCGCAGAAGGCGGATGGAGATTTCATTACGAAATATGCCAAGCGTCTGCCGAAGAAAGAGGATCTCGCGGAATCCGGGCTGTTCGTTTGGGCGTTGATCATGCATCCTGGCCGTCTGCCGGCGAAGATCGAGGCACGTGCCAGCAAGATCATGCCCAACCGGATCGCCTTTTCGAAGAGTTGTTCCTTTTGCGTCCGGTGTTCGAGGAGTTGGGCGCAAGCCACCATGCTGAAGTATGATCCATGATCCACCAACCCCTTGCAAATTCGCCGCGCATAGGCAGAACTAGCGCAAGGGGAGGCTGCCATGATCACTGCCATCGACCATATCGTTCTGACGTCTGCCGATGTCGACAAGACCATTGCCTTTTACCGCGACGTGCTTGGCATGGAGCTTCAGGTCTTCACCCCGCCCGATGGCAGTCCGGCGCGGCGCGCGCTCTGTTTTGGTGCGCAGAAGATCAACATCCATGCCGAATCCGCGCCCTATGTCCCGCATGCCCGCCGGCCGGTGGCGGGGGCTGTCGATCTGTGTCTTCTCAGCGATGTACCTGTTGCCGAATGGCAGGACCGGTTCGCCGCGCATGATGTGCCGCTGGAACATGGCCCAGTGGCGAAAACCGGTGCCATGGGGCCGCTGATGTCGGTCTATGTCCGCGATCCTGACGGCAACCTGATCGAGATTTCGAACCAGCTTGCCAGCCACCAGGATGGCTGGAGGGTATGAAGACCATCAGTTTTATCGGTGGGGTAAGCAATTCTGCGACGTTCCGCGCTGATGATCGCCAGCGTGCGCATGGTGTGTGTGTTGCAAAGCCTGTTCAGAATTCGCCAGAATCTATAGTAACGCATTGAAATAGTAAGCCCTATATGCTGCCTTCACCCTTTATCACCGGCTTTGCCCTCGGCTTTTCGCTGATTCTGGCGATCGGCGCGCAGAATGCCTTTGTGCTGCGGCAGGGGCTTCTCAGGCAGCATGTTCTGCCTGTGGTGTTGTTCTGCGCCGTGTCCGACATGATCCTGATCATTGCCGGTGGTGGCGGTGTGTCGTTGTTGATTGCTGATTTTGCCGCGCGTCATGCCCCGACAATGTTCGCTCTGGCCGCGATCTGGCTCGGCATTTACGGGGTGATGCGTCTGCGCAATGCGGTCAAGGCGGGCCAGACGATCAGCACGGGTGAGGGGTCACAGGCAAGTCTGGCAGCGGCGCTCACCACAGCGGCAGTGCTGACCTTCGGCAACCCACACGTCTATCTCGATACGGTGGTGCTGATCGGCACTGTGTCGCTGCAGTTCGATGGCATGGAGAAAATCGCCTATGGCGCGGGCGCGGCAACGGCAAGCCTCGTGTTCTTTGTATCGCTTGGTTTTGGCGCAAGCCTGCTGGCGCCGCAGATGCGGAGGAAAAACGCCTGGCGGATCCTTGATACGCTGATCGCGCTGGTGATGTTTGCGCTGGCCTACGGCATGGCGCGGGCTGGCGGCTGGCTTGGGGGCTGATTTCAGCTCTGCTCCGGCGGCTTGACGGGGATCAGGCGTCGTCGAGATCTTCTTCAAGAATGGTGATCTGCACATGGAAGCAGACATCGCCATCTTCATCATCCTGAAAGACCACGCCGATGAATTCGTCCTCGAGCATCAGGTCGGCGCTGTCATTCTTGTTCTCGCGACGTGCCAGCGACAGCCGCTTGTTCCCGAAACGCGATCTCAGATAGCTCTGCACACGCGCTGCGTCACTTGCATTCATCTCTGGTCTCCTTGCCAAAGGGGTGATGTGTCGTGTGGTTCTATCGCAAGGCACAAAGGCTGTCCATGACCTTGCCCCGCCAATCTGGCCCGCCAATCAGCCATGTCGTGCAATCTGGCCGCCGCCATGTCGCGGCCAGGCCGGTCGGGTGGCGATGTCACGCGCTTCGCAGGATGTACATCGCATCCGGCCGCCAAGTTCAGGGACCGGGAACATCGGGCCAAGTCTGGCGATCAACGGCGCTGTCTCAAGCTCGGCATTGTGACCGCAGCGATGGCACCAGCAGAATACCTGCAACCCCTCGGCGGCAAGATCGCCGAGCGTGGCCGGGCTGGCTGGATCGTGGCTGTTCGTCAGCCGCCGCTTGAATGCACCCATCGCGCTGCCTCCGGCATCGCCACAAAGCCGAAACTGGCTGGGCACGCCATCAAATGTTCATGATTTGTTCTAATTTAGTGATAGCTCAATGAGCAAAGCCGGGCAAGCTCGAAAACCGGTTTGTAGGGTTGCTTGGGGCGCGGTGGTAATGGTGTGGATAAATATCAGCCGCTGACCAGCCGAGGCAGTTTGTTGAAATACCCGATGACGTCACTCACCGATCTCGACTGGCACAGCACACGGCTACGGTCGCGAAGAATGAACTGTGCGGCTTCCTTGGGATGCCGCTGTTTCTTCTCAATCACGAAGAGCGCTGTTTCGTGGGTGTGCCGGAAGATCGAGAACAATGCCACGCCATTCAGGTGGTCAAGCGCGTAGTCCCGCCATTCACCGGCCGCGACGCGCGCGCTGTAGGCTGCCAGGATCAGGCTGAGCTCGGTCCGTGAGAAATAGAGCTGGCGACGAAGTTTTCTGGGAGCTGAAACACGAGACACGTCCGGAGTTCACCTGCTTTTCTGTTGGCTGTCCTGCATCTTATTGTATATGTTGGGGCAGCTTTGCGCCGGCTGTCAACCAACCGGACCTGATTGTTGCTGATTGGCGCTTGTCATGACCCGCGTCGCGGGGTCGCGAAACTTTCAACAAGGGCTGGCCACCAGCGTTCACAGGTGGCGGCCGGGTATCCGTAAATGGCCGATATTTTTGACGAAATCGATGAAGAGATGAAGCAGGACCGAGCGAAGGCAGTCTGGCTTCGCTATGGCAAATATCTCGCCGCCGCCGCCGCTGCGGTTGTGCTGGGTGTTGGTGCCTCGCAGGGCTTTTCCGCCTGGAAACAGTCGCAGGCCGAAGCCGCCGCCAACGCCTATCAGCAGGCGCTCAGCGCCGAAGATGCCGTCAGCGCGCTGCAGGGCGAGCTT
Organism: Alphaproteobacteria bacterium; assembly: GCA_038144055.1. Lineage (GTDB taxonomy): Bacteria > Pseudomonadota > Alphaproteobacteria > Puniceispirillales > Puniceispirillaceae > UBA8309. The sequence goes on from JAYQNB010000005.1 coordinate 681,834, forward strand.
GCTGGTCTTAGCGACGGCTATGGTGTTCTGGCGCGATTCCGCATTGCTGCCGGCAAGGCCGAGGCTGGCGATGCCGCTGGTGCCGAGGCTGATTATCTGGCCCTTGCAACCGATACGAGCCTGTCAAACCTTTACCGCGAGGCGGCCACGTTGTTATCGGCGATGAACGCGCCGGACACCGCGAAGCCGTCAGACCTTCAGGATCGCCTGGCGCCGATTGCCGAGGGGACCAGTCCCTGGCGTCCTCTGGCGCTGGAGCTGAGCGCGGCGTTCGATCTGAAAATTGGCAATCGCGACGCGGCACTTGCCAAACTGCAGAGCATCATTGAAATGGAAGAGACTCGGCAGAGCTTCGCCAGCGTGCCGCGCAGCTCGCCGAAGTTTTAAAGTCCTGATCCTTTGTTCGCATCGACCCGAAACAGGATCACTCCCATGCTGACCTCCACCTTGCCATCTGCCAGCACTCACCAGTCGAGTGGCCTGAAACGGGCCGTGACCGGCATTGGGACCGGCATTATGACCGGCGTTGTAAAGGTCGCTGCCCTGCTGCTGGTTGCATCGTGCGCGCCGCCTGAAATGATTCTCAAGGGAACACGCATCGGCGTGCTTCCTGCGGTGACGATTGAAACCGCCGATCCGGCCGCGCTGGCCGAGGGCGCAGGCCTTCCCGAAATCGTCAATATGGATGCCGCGCCAATGCCGGGGCTGAATGCCGGGCATGCTGGTGGTAACCCGAAATTCCAGGCGCCGATGACACGTGTCTGGTCGGCAAATATCGGCGGCACCGCGACCGCGCTGACCGATCTGGCGCTGCCGGTTGTGGGCGATGGGCGGGTCTATACCGTCGCGCCGAACGGCGTTGTCAGTGCCTTTGACGTGAAGAATGGGGCTGCGATCTGGTCTGTGGAGATCGAGAAAATCAAGGATGACCCGCTTCCTGGAATTGGTGGTGGCATCGCCCTGTCGCCGCAGGGGCTTGTTGTCCATGCCGGCGGGCGCGTTCTGTCACTGATCAATCCGGCAAGCGGTGAGATATCGTGGTCGGTCAGGGTTGAGCTTCCCTTCCGCGGTGGGCCAACCATCATTGGCTCAGATCGGGCCGTGGTGACTGATCTCGACGGCAACATGAAAGCTGTGTCGCTGGTGGCTGGTGATCTTCTCTGGACGCATCTCGGAATTGCCGCCAACACGGTGGTGTTTGGCGCGCGGCCCCGGCCGTTGCCGATGGCGAGATCGCACTTGCTGGCACTGGCGGCGAGGTCAGCTATTTCGATGCAGGCAATGGCGAGCTGATCTGGACCGACAGTGTCGCATCGCTGATGCCGCGCACACCGATGCAGAATCTAGGCGATGTCCGCGCCACTCCGGTTCATGATGGGGGGCTGATCTTTGTCGTCGGCCAGTCCGGTCGTCTTGTTGCCTTCAGCGCGCGCAATGGCCTGCCGGTGTGGGAACGCGCCATTGCCGGTCTTGAAATGCCGTGGCTTGCCGGCAAGACCCTGTTCGCCCTGTCGCTCGATGGACGGCTCTACGCCATGCGGCGCGATGACGGGGCGATCCGGTGGGTCACCGAACTTGACGGCGCGGTGCCGCTTGATGTGGTTGTGCCGGATGTGGCGCCGCGTTATTACGGCCCGGTGGTCGCCGGTGATCTTGTGTATATCGTATCGGGCGCCGGTGTTGTGCAGGCCTTCGATCCTGACACCGGCGTGGCGGTGGAGAGTTTTGCCACGGGCAAGACTGTCAGCACCGCGCCGCAGATTGCCGGCGGGCGGATGTTCATCATCAGTACCGACGGTACGCTGACCGCGATTGAATAGGGGCGCGCACGGCGCCGAACTCATTTCCAGTGCGGGAGCCTGGCAGGTTTACCATGAACGCAACCATTGCCATTGTCGGGCGTCCGAATGTGGGCAAATCGACCCTGTTCAACAGGCTGATCGGCAGGCAGCACGCCATTGTCGATGACCAGCCGGGTGTCACGCGCGACCGTCGCGAAGGTGATGCCGCGCTTGCTGAATTGCGGTTCCGGGTGATTGATACCGCCGGCCTGAAGAAGCCTCAAGCGGCAGCCTCGAGGATCGGATGCGCCGCCAAACTGAGCGCGCCATCGAGCTTGCCGATGTCACCTTGATGGTGATTGATGCCCGCGCCGGGGTGACGCCTGCCGACAAATTCTTTGCTGATCAGATCCGCCGCGCCGGGGCCCATGTCGTGCTTCTGGCGAATAAATGCGAAGGCCGCGCCGGGGCCGCCGGCCTCGCTGAAGCGTGGGAACTTGGCCTTGGCGAGCCGGTGCCGATCTCGGCCGCGCATGGTGAAGGGCTGGTCGATCTCCATGATGCCATCATCGCTGGGGCCGCTGCCGTCGGCATCGATATGTTTGCTGATCCCGAAACCGATGCCGATGACAGCTTTGACGACAGCGACGAGGGCCGCTTGACGAGGACGGCAACCCGCTGGAGGTCTGGCAGGACGAGCAGTCCGCGCAGCCGATGCGGATCGCTGTGGTCGGCCGCCCGAACATGGGCAAATCAACATTGATCAACAGGCTGCTTGGCGAAGAGCGGCTGTTGACTGGGCCGGAGGCGGGGATCACCCGCGACGCCATCGAGCTGCCGTTCACCTGGAAGGAACGTCCCTACAAGCTTGTCGATACCGCCGGAATGCGCCGGCGCGCCCGCATCAGCGACAAGGTCGAGCAGCTGATGGTTGATGACGCCTTGCGCGCCATCCAGTTTGCCCATCTGTGTGTGCTTCTTGTCGATGCCACCGAGGACATTCACAAACAGGATCTGGCGATTGCCCGCCTGATTGCCGAAGAGGGGCGCGCTGTCGTCATCGGCGCGAACAAGTGGGATGCTGTGCGTGACAGGCAGGGGGCCGCCACCGCCATTGATGACCGGCTGGAAATCTCGTTGGCGCAGCTTCGCGGGGTGCCGGTGGTGCACATGTCGGGCCTGCATGGGCGCGGCCTTGCCAAGATGATGGCTGCGGCTGATGAAATGTATGGCCTGTGGAACACCCGGATTGCGACCGGCCGGCTGAACCGCTGGCTGGAAGGCATGCTGGAGGCGCATCCACCACCCCTTGTCGAGGGACGCCGGCTGCGCATCCGCTATATGACCCAGATCAAGACACGGCCACCGACATTCGCTTTGTTTGTCAGCCGGCCGGCGGACCTGCCGGAAAGCTATCTTCGCTATCTCACTACGGGGCTTCGCACCGATTTCGGCCTGCGGGGCGTGCCAGTTCGCATGGTCATGCGCAAGGGTGACAACCCCTATGCCCACAAGGCGAAACGACGCTAGTCACACGCTCTGCTGCCAAGCCGCTTCAGGATAAGCCACATTTGGATGATCTGCCGGTGGTTATGCGCCGGTGGTGGTTATGCGCTGGTGCGAAGATGTGCGACAAGAAACTTTCCGAATTCGCCGATCATGTCCCGCAGCTCTGCCACCCTCGACGGGTTGAGCCGCGCCGGCCCATCCATATAGAGGTCGCGATTGATTTCAACCTGCACCGATCGCCTCGGGCTGTCGGCGGTGCCGTATTGGCGTGTGATGAAACCGCCGGCATAAGGGTGGTTCCAGGTAATGCTGAGCCCGCGCTTCTGGAAGAAGCTGGTGATCGCGGCGGCTGTATCGCGGTCGAGTGTGGTCCCGAAAGCGTCGCCGAAGATCATATCGGACATCCGGTTGTTCAGCCGGTCAAAGGCCGGCATGGAGTGCATATCGATCAACAACGCCTTGCCGAAGCGGTTCACCGTGCTGTCCATCATTGATGCCAGCGCCGCGTGATAGGGCGTGTGGACGCGGGCAAGACGGGCATCGATTTCGGTGGCGGGAAGCTTGCCTGCATAGATTTGTTTTCGCGCCGCTGTCAGCCGTGGGATCAACCCGTAACCGGCACGCACATGATGGCAGGGCGGGCGGGTGCTGACCGGACTGCTGAACATGCTGGCATCAATCGCGGCGGGGTCGCGGTTCACATCAATATAGGCGCGGGAAAATCTGTTGATCACGGTGGTGATCCCGGCGTCTGCAAGTCTGGGAAGAAGACAGTCAACGCCAAAATCCTCAAGCCCGCGCAGGGCGCCCACCGGTTCCTGCGCCATGGCCAGCATGCTGGCCGGGTAGCTTCGTCCGGCATGCGGGCAGGAGGCCACAACCGACACCGACGGATCATCCATCGCGGCGCCACTGCCTCCACCCCCGCCCCCCATAGATATCAAGCGGAGTGTAGCCGGCATCATCAAACATGGTGTCACTGACGGTGACCGGGTGAAGGTCGCGCGCGGCGGAGTCCGATGGAGTCGTCACCGCGTCGCCAGCCTTTGCTGTGCTATCCGCCGCGGCGGTTTCAATCATCGCACCTTCGTTCATGGAGAAACGCTATCACGCTTTTACCGCCGAACCCACCCGCGCGTCTGTTCATGTGCCAAAAGGTGACAGCGGCGATGGGGCAGGCCAGATGAAATGGACGGCTGAAATGGACCGCAGGACGCAGGCTGTGGCTGTCACAAAACTGGCAAAAAGGGGCTTGCAGAATGTCAGCGCTTGGTGCAGAACTACACGCCTTGGCGGCTGACCTGCTGGTCTGCCAGCCTGCGAAATGGGGCGTGTAGCTCAGCGGGAGAGCACTACGTTGACATCGTAGGGGTCACAGGTTCAATCCCTGTCACGCCCACCATTTCATCCTCATCATCCCAAAGGTTCAGCAGGTTTGGTTATAGCGGCCACGCCTCCGTCCTGTCGTCGGCAGCGCTGGCGTCACATGGCGGTTTCAGCTCCCAGCACGGCCAGGATCAGGCTCGTGCGAAGCTCAATCTTTACCCGCCTTTTTCTTATGGCGCCTGAACAGGAGGGCTTCCATTGCGCTGGTCGTCTCTGCGGGTCTTTGATCATCGCCAGTGAATTTTAGAAAAATGAACACGGGCACCATGAAAAACCCGGCGACTGCATATCCGGTGATGCCACCATAGAACAGCGCGAACAGGTCGAAGGAAACCGAGCCTGGATCTGCCTTGATGGCATAGAGCGCCGCGAAGGCAAGGCCCAGAAGCACCGCGATGACATGCACCTGCCGCGAATAGAACGCGCAAATTCGTCGAATGACACTCATCACTATTGAATAGCAAAACATGCAAACAAGTGGCGTAGATAATGATGCCTGCACATTTCATGTATGGGGAAAGAGGCATGCGGTTCCGGCGCACTCTTCGTCCCCTGACAGATACCGATACCCTTGAAATGCAATGTCCGGGGGTGCTGCTTCCAAAACGCCTGCAATGGCTGAAAGGCGTTGGCGTTTTTATACTGAAGCACCCACCCGACCATGGCCTTCCTTTTTGCTTGCCTTCCTTTCCAGCTGTCGTTCGATCGCAGTTGTGCAGCCTAGCCATCAAGATATGCCGTCGTCAGGACGGGGAAGCTTGCAAAGCCGAAGCGTCCCTCTTTCTCAGCTGCCGCCAGTTGTGAGCGCCAGTCAGCAACGTCCTCTTCGTTCACGCCCTGGCTGATGGCAAAGTTCGCCATGACATTTTCAGTGTAACGCGCGGGAGAATTTTGATCTCGACGCGTGATGACGAAGGCCAGAGACCTGTCCTTGATATGTCTGAACCCCAGGCGCTCGAGCTTGCCGGGAAGTTCCATGGGTAGCATCTGATGACTGCAATGAGCCCGGAACGCCGCATGGATCTCATTGTTGGAGCCTCTCCTCGGCACCGTAGAATCTGAAATGGTCCCAGAGTATCGACACATTCACAAAGGTGCCCGCGGGCCGGAGCACCCGTGAGATCTCTGTCAGCGCGGCATCAACGTCGGGGATGTATTCAAGCGCCTGTGTGGAAGTGGTGGCGTCACACAGATTGTCAGCAAGGCCGGTGTCGTCAGCCCCCGTTCCAGCAACTGGACATTTGTGAAGTCGCCGCAGCTTGCCTTTGCCTGGGCAAGCTGGTCTGCGCTGGGGTCAAGTCCGAAGACCTCGCCGGTATCTCCAACGGCCTTGGCGAGATGTCCCAGGAGATGCCCGGCCCCGCAACCCACATCGATGATCCGGTCGCCGGGCTTTATTGTCATCGAGTCTAATATGGCCTGGCGGCGATTGATTCCGGCGGTGCTTGCTGCCATGAGCCTTTGAAGGCGACCAACGTCTCTGTCGAATTTCATGCTGAATCCTGCCTCTAAGTCTTGGTCAAAATGTCAGTGTGCGATCACCTGCGCAGATTTCGGTCCCAACAAACGGCGGTGGGCTGTATGGTGTCTTCCGTGCTGATGTTATTGTGGCGTCTACGGCATTTTTGTCCAGCCGTCAGCGAGTGAATGAGACCAGCTGACCATGGATTGCCTGGTGTTCAGAACGTTTTGTATCCTTGCAGGGCGTCGTTTTTTGAAAGTAGATTCGTATCATGTCTGTGGAAATGAAAGACCGTCTGACCGGAAAGCTTGCCCGCATCAGATCAGGCGTCTACTCACCGACCGACTTTATCATCGCTGACGCCAAGGACGCCGAGATGGGCGGGGGCATTGGCGGTCTTGGCTCTTTCGGAAATAGTGATGGGACCAGGCGGTCGGCGACATCCGGCGATTACAGAGGCAGGCCATGAAGGACATGATGGCATCGGGTCTGGTCGACATCATGCTGACATCGCTGTCCTCTGCCGAAGCTCTTGCTGAAGGTAATGCGTTTGAGGGGTCTGATGTGACCCAGGGAATACGCCTGAATGATGCCACAGACATCTGGGGCTTCAGGGGAGCGTCATACCGGAAAGCTCCGGCCCGGCCTTTCAGAACGGCGCGGCTCGCACATGCGCGGCGCCTCGCTGCGCTCGGCCTCTATGCGGTGACGTTCTACAATGACAGAGACCTCGACGTTGTTACATCTGAAGCCTACAGGGATTTCAGGTTCAGGGCTGAAGAAGCTGGAATGTCTCACTTTCTGGAAGTGTTCAATCCGGCTTTTCCAATCGACACGGGCAGCGCTGATCTGGGATCGTTCGTAAATGATGCCATCGTCAGATGTCTCGCCGGTGTGGCCAGAAATGAAAGCCCGCTGTTCCTCAAGATGCAGTTCAACGGTGCAAGGGCGATGGAGGAACTCGCGTCCTACGACCCCGCCAATTTGATCGTCGGTGTGCTTGGAGGTGCTGCTGGCACGACCCGGGACACTTTTGAGCTTGTCGCCCAGACAGAACGTTTTGGCGGGCGGGTTGCCCTGTTCGGCCGAAAGATCTATCTGGCCGAGGATGCGCTCGAGATTGTTCGGCTGATGAGGGCTGTCGTCGAAGGAGACATCGGAACCATAGAGGCTGTGAAATCCTATCACGACAATCTGGCGTCTAAGGGCATATCTCCGGCGCGGCCAATCACCGAGGACCTGGAAGTCACAGACGAAGTCCTCAGGCCCGAGGCGGAATGAAGCCCGGCGCAGACAGGTTCGGCTTTCATTGCCGGTGGCACATGGTGCGCCGACCACAACAAGCTCGTCGATCATTGGCCACAGGAAGAGGGCATGTCCTTATCGTTGAGGAAGATGTGCGCGGGGGCGGCCCTGCATGCAACCTGGCGATAGGCATCAAGCGCCTTGATCCCAAAATGCCTGTGGCAACCATTGGCCTTCTCGGCGATGACGCGAATGCGCAGATCCTCAGGCAGCAGGCTGAGAGCGAGGGGGCTTGACTGCTCAGGGCCTGCTGATGCTTGACGGGCACCGGACGACGTTCACCGATGCGCTTCACCTCGCAGGACACCGGCAGAAGAACGCACCTCTATTTTCCCGGCACCAGCCATCTTCTGACGCCTGATCACTTCGACCTGTCCGGTTCAAATGCCCGCATTCTTCACCTTGGTCTGCCAGGGTTGCATGAGCAGATGGATGCACCCTGGGGCGGCGAGGCAAATGGCTGGGTGGCGGTTCTCAAGGCGGCGCGTCGTGCTGGTATCAAGACAAACCTCGAGATGTGCTCGTTGCCGCCTGATCGGCTGGCTGCGATTGGCACCCCATGCCTCGATCATCTTGATTACCTCATCATCAATGACTTTGAAGTCGCCGCCCTGGCCGGAAGACCAATCGGTCATGGCGAAGACGCAGACCCGGCGTCATGCCTTGTGAATGCCCGGGATGTCTTCGATGCCGGATCGATGGAGCTGCTCGTCGTTCATTTTCCGCTTGGCTCCATCGCCATTTCGAGAGGCGACGAGCCACTATTGACCCCCTCGATAAATGTCCCAAAACAAGCCATTGCCGGTCCAAATGGCGCCGGAGACGCGTTTGCGGCCGGTGTTCTGTATGGGGTGCATCAAGGGTGGCAGCTGGATGCAACAATTCGACTTGCCCATGCTGTATCTGCGGCGTCACTAAGACGGATCGGCACGACGGATGGCATCGAGTCATGGCAAAAATGCCTCGAGATTGCCGATGGATTCGGTGTTCGCGCACAGCCCGGGGATGCGTAAATCTTTACGCAGTTATCTGCTTGATGAATGGAATATCCTGATGCGCCTGTTCCGAATGGCCCTGTCCCGAATGGCCCTGTCCCGAATGGCCCTGTCCCGAATGGCCCTGTCCCGAATGGCCCTGTCCCGAATGGCCCTGTCCCGAATGGCACTGTTCCGAATGGCACTGTTCCAAACAACCCTGGGCCTGATAATGCTCGCGCAGCCGGCGCTGGCAGGTGGCAGCGCAACAATTGACCGGACCGAGGTGACCATTGGCGGTTTCGCTGAATTTGCTGACGCAACAGGTATCATTACCAAGGCAGAAAAGGCGGGTGGCATGGTGTTTGAGGCCGGTTGGGTGGTGAAGCGCGGATGGACATGGCGTACACCATACGGCGTGCCTGGGTCGCTGGATGAACCCGCAGTCCACATCACCTATGACGAGGCGGCGGCCTATTGTCAGTGGCGCGGGGGCGTCTTCCGACCCGTGATGAATGGATCGAATACGCCTACACGGAAATGCGTGACGATCCGCCTCCCCTTTTGTCACGGGCAAGACCTACCCCTATCCAACCGGGGACAGCCCTGACGGCGCGAATTGCCTGCGGGAATGCGGCAATGCAACGGGCAATCCGCGTGACAAGATTGACCATTCTGAAGTCTTGATGCGCGGTCATGGACATGCCAGCGCTGGCAGCACCGCAGCCGGTGTGAACGGGCTCCATGATATGGGGGCCAATGTCTGGGAATGGGCGACCTTGGGTGATGGTCAAAACCAGGCAACGATGGGAGGGTCCTGGTGGTATGGCGCAACGCAGATGGCAGCTGACTATGGCGCCACCAAGCCGAGGATATGGCTGTGGTCTATATCGGCTTTCGCTGCATTTCGGATGGTCAGTAAATGATCAGCATCACCTATGTTGCGCGCTGGTTTGCCGTTTCTGCTGCCGCCTTGGTCTGGTCCGTCACCGCTGTAGCGCAGCCGACGCAAATGTCGCTTCAGCTGACCTACGAAGTTGAGTGGGGCAATGTTGATGTTGCCATAGCCACCGCAGACTGGGTCTTTGGCGAGGACAGTTTTGAGCTTTCGGCCACCTCCCGGACTGTCGGGCTGACTGATGCCCTGCGGAGCTATCGCGGCAGTACAGAACTCAGCGGCAGGATCGAGGCGGGGGCGCTACCTGCCGCACAGGCTTTCCATTTCCGGTGTTTCCAAGCGCCGGTCACGGGAAGCCGTCACGACCTGGTTGATGGGTGCCGGCACCGTCGCCAGCAACAGACAGCCGAAGCTGGACCTGAAGAAGGTTTTCCCGTTGATGGATGAGCATATCGACGGTGCCGTCGACCCTTTCAGCGCGATGCTGAATGTGTTGAGCAAGATATCCCGGACTGGTTCCTGCGCGGCGTCCGCGCGTGTTTATGACGGGCTATGAACATCAGAATTCACATTGCACGACCTTGGCACAACGCTAGTGGAGAAGGACCGCCCCTTCGCCTATGAGGGCAGGGCTTTGGTATGCGGGTTTGTGGGCAGGCCAACCGGCGGTCATCAACGGAAGTCGCGGTGGCGCAAAAAACAGCCAAAGCCGGAAGATATTCTGGTGCTCGTCGCGGAGGTGAGGCCGGACCTGTTCATGCCGGTCAGGATACAGGCGAAATCCTTCCTGGGAACGATGACCGCGAGGCTGGTCATGACCAGTTTGAAATACGAAAAAAACTGAAGACCAGGCCCCGTCAAATGCCGAGACGTCAACTGCCAGATGTCACGGCCATCTTGCCACGCTGCCGGCCTGTGCCCTAATCGGTTTCGGGCGGGTCTCCACCGGGGTGATGGCCGACCAAGAACCTTTGAGGGGAAGCACTAGCTACCTGATCAGGATGATGGCCGGATCGCTGTCGTCATAGAGCCGTTCCACGAAGGCGGAGCGGTGCCGCAGGACGGCGTTGTTGTTGAGATTGCCCTTGGCGGTGATTTCATGGGCCTTCACCGATGGCGCGTCGCCCAGAATAATGGCCCGCACGATCCGGTTTGATGACCCGGTGGCCGCTTCGGCCAGGTTCGCCAGCACCGACCTGACCTTCTCGCAATAGGCGGGGTCGCGGATGGTGCCATCTTCTTCTGCCTGCAACCCCAGGTTAGGGTCCGGGAACACAAGGATGCCGAGATCGGCACGGTTTTCACCGGTGATGACGATGTCCTGCACAAGGCCCGCAAAGCCGGCAAGGCGCCAAGGCGTAGCTTTGCCGATTGCACCCAGACTGCCGATAGCAGCTTGAAATCCTCACCGATCCTGCCATCAAACCGCAGTCCGATGTCCATATTCTGCGGATCGGCGAAACAGACCGCGTCACCGGTCTTCATAAAACCTTCCTCATCAAAGGTTTCGGCGTTCTTTTCCGGTTCCTCGAAATAGCCATCCATCACATTCGGACCGCGAACGCGAAGCTCGTATCGATTGTCGCCAATGGGAAGGAGCCGGGCTTCGAATTCAGGTCCCGGAATGCCGATCATGCCGGATGCGGCGCCCCCCTCGTAATGGAACAGTGCCATCGGCGCGGTCTCCGTCATGCCCCAGCTTGAGGTCAGCATCGGCACCCGCCCAAGCTCGGCCATCGCCAACTCCTCGATCCCCTGCCAAACATCGGCGGGAAGGGACGCGCCGGCATAAAAGATCAGATCAAGATTGGCAAAGAAGTTATGGCGCAGCTCGGCATCCCCACGCATCGCCTCAACCAGCATCGCGTAGCCGACCGGGACATTTGCCGAGACGGTGGGCTTAACCATGCGCAGGTTCTCGAGCGTTCGATCAAACATGCCCTTGACCGGCTTGCCAGTGTCCAGATACAGCGCGCCACCGAAAGCAAGCGCCATGTTGAAGTCCGAATTGCCGGCAAACACATGGTTCCAAGGCAGCCAGTCCAGAATGACCGGCGGCGTGGTCTTCAGGAACGGCAGGCAGCCGCTGTACTGATACTGATTCACGCACATCATCTGATGGGTTTGCGGAACGCCCTTTGGCGTTGATGTCGATCCCGAAGTGAACAGGATCTTGGCAAGGGTCTGCGGGGTGACGGCATCGCGCGCGGCACTGATATCCGTCTTTCCCGACAGCAATGCGTCCCCAGGCGATCATGCCGGTGCCAGTAACTGCGTCAGCGCCAGTAACTGTGTTGTCACCTTGCGCCACCACTTTCAGGGTGCTTTCAAACTGCGGCAGTGACAGCCCGCTTTTGAACTTGTCCGCATTTTCTGCAAAGACCATCGCTGGGCGGACTTTTCGGCAATGTGGATCAGGCGGGGCAGCGCATCCGGAATCAGTGAATATTGCTCGGCGACCGGTACTGTGGCGACCCCGATATACTGCGCGGCAAGCTTCAGGGATGCCGTGCGCGATGCTGGGTCCAGACAGGATGATGATCTTGTCACCTGGCACAACACCGTGGTCCATCAGGGCCGGCCGCAACAGCCCGGGCCTGTGCCCAGTGCCTCGCCATATCTGAGTTCCGTCCAGCCAGGTCCCGACCGTTCCGCAAGAAACACGGCATTTGGTGTCTTTTCAGCCCATTGATGAAGCCATTCACCTGTATTCCGCACGACCGGGTCGATCTTCAACCCGGAGGACAGGATAATTTCACCATTGTCGCGCTGGTCTATAAGAAGCTGGTGCTTGAGGTAATCCTGTTGTGCAAACATCACTGCCCCGGTAACAGGCCGGCCAGCGCGCACAGGCCGGCCCGGCCAGCCAATTCCTCTGGACAGAGCCATGCTTTGCCCATATTGTTATGTTTCATAACAATATGGTTTGCAGGCAGTATGTCAACATCGAAGAACGTGCCGCGCAAGAGATGACGGGCATGAAGGTAGCAGGGCAACAAGTCTGGATTACCGGCGGTGGCAGTGGCCTTGGCCTTGCCTGTGCGCGCCGTTTTGCGGCGGATGGTGCCATCGTCACCATCTTCGATCTTGATGATACCGGCGCGGCGGGCGAAGCCGCCAAGATCGGCGCGTCGGTGGTAAAAGTGGATGTGGCTGACGAAACCTCTGTTGCTGCCGCGGTCGACAGCGCGGTTGGCCAGGCGGGCGCGCCAAGGGTTCTGGTGAACTGCGCCGGCATTGGTCTTGCCGCGCGGATCGTTGGGCGGGAGGGGAAGCTGTCCACAGAAGTTTTCACGCGGACGATCCAGGTCAATCTGATCGGCACATACCTGATGATGAGCCATACCGCCCGCGTCATGCTTGAAGGCGATCCTGTCGATGGGACGGATGAGCGTGGCGTCATCATCAACACGGCATCGGTGGCATGGCAGGACGGGCAAGTGGGTCAGGCTGCCTATGCGGCCTCGAAAGGTGGCGTGGCATCCATGTGCCTTCCTGCTGCGCGTGAATTTGGGCGGTTTGGTGTGCGTGTTATGACCATTGCGCCCGGATTGTTCGAAACCCGATGACAGACGGTAACGCCGACGACGTTCGTACGGCGATCGGCGCCGACATTCCGTTTCCGTCACGGCTAGGCCTGGCAGAGGGGTACGCTCTTCTTGCCGCGCAGATTGTTGAAAATCCCTATCTCAACGGGACGGTGATCCGTCTTGACGGCGCCTTGCGGCTTCCGCGCAAATGACATCATGCCAATCAGGAGAGTGATGATGACCAATGTTCTTGATATCGCTGTCAAAGACAGGATCGCGGTCGTCACGATGACGCGTCCCGGCAAGCGGAACGCGATGAATGAAACATTGCTGGCTGCGCTTGAGGCCTTCTTCCTTCACCACCGGACGGCGTGCGTGTTGTTATCTTGACCGGCATTGAGGGACATTTCTGCGCTGGGCTGGATCTTGCCGAGCAGTAAACCCATGCCGCCGAGGAAAACCTGCATCATTCGCGCCGTTGGCACCGGCTGATGGATCAGATCCAGTTTGGCGGCCTGATTGTGGTGTCGGCGATGTTCGGGGCGGTGATCGGTGGCGGGCTGGAGCTTGCCAGCACCACCCATGTCAGAATTGCCGAGCCGTCCACCATCTTCAGCTTCCGGAGGGACGTCGCGGCATTTTTGTCGGCGGTGGGGCCACACAGCGGGTCGGCCGGATCCACAGGGCTGACCGGATGACAGAAATGATGCTGACTGGCCGTAAATATGGCAGTGAGGACGGACTGTCGCTGGGTCTGGCGCATTATGCCTGCGGCGAGGGGAGAGGCGCTCGCGCTGGCACATGAACTGGCCGGCAAAATCGCCATCAACGCGCCGATGTCGAACTATTTGATTGTCAATTCCATCCACCACGCCGCCAACATGGCGTCAGACGACGCGCTTTATGCCGAATCCCTGGCCGCAGCCTTGTCGCAGACCACCGATGATGCTGCCGAGGGGTTGCGCGCCTTCCTTGAAAAGCGGCGCCCGGTCTTCAGGTAGGCTGATGGGCAAGGCGGAACAGATGTCTGCTGTGATGTACCGGCCCGCCGGCGACCGGGTCAGCGATGCCGCGCTGTCCAATCTGGTCGGCTATAATCTGAAACGCAGCTTCAATGGCATCTATGTTGATCTGGCTGAGGTTCTGCAACCGCTTGGCCTGCGGATGATGACCTTCACCATTCTTACCATGCTTCGCGAAAACCCCGGAATCCGCCTGTCAAATCTGGCTGCTTCCATCGATATGGAAAAGCCGAACATGGTGTCGGTGATTGACGAACTTGTCTCGCAGGCGTTGGTGACGCGCTCTGCAGACCCGTTCGACAGGCGGGCCCGTCAGCTTCATCTGACGGCAGCTGGAGAGGCCCTTCAACACAATGCCTATGAGCAGGTTTGTGAGCATGAAGAGCGTTTTCTGCAACATCTTGGTGAAGAAGAGCGCAGCCAACTTGTGACACTATTGTCAAAATCAGGCGCAGTGTCGGCCGCGAGCCGAGACCATTGTGACCGGCGTGAAACCCCGGCCCATCTGCTGAGGAGGAGCAAAGCCCCGATGATAGATCTCGACAGCATCCGTGCCATCGATATCCATACCCATGCCGAGGAACCGTGTGGGAATCACGCGGATGATGGCTATGACGATCTCAATCCACGATGGCGAAATATTTCCGTGCGCCTGGCAGCATCCACCCACAATCGAAGAGACAGCGGCACATTATCGTGAGCAGAACATTGCCGCCGTGATCTTTCCGGTGGATGCCGAGCGTGAGACTGGATATCGCCGCTATGCCAATGAAGAAGTGGCGGAAATCGCCGCCGCCAACAGCGACGTGCTGATCCCCTTTGCGTCGATTGACCCGTGGAAGGGCAAGATGGGAGTGAGGGGAGGCCCGGCGTCTGATGCAGGATTACGGCATCCGCGGGTTCAAGTTTCATCCGACCTTCCAGGGGTTCTATGCAAATGACCGCATGGCCTACCCGCTTTATGAGGCAATCGAGGAAAATGGCGGCATCGCTCTTCCACACCGGGCAGACAGGTGTCGGATCGGGCATGCGCGGTGGCAACGGGATGCGTCTGAAATTCAGCAATCCGATGTATATGGATGATGTCGCGGTGGATTTTCCCGACCTGAAGATCATCCTCGCCCACCCGTCATTCCCCTGGCAGGAAGAAGCGCTGGCAGTCGCCCAGCACAAGCCGAATGTCTATATCGACCTGTCTGGCTGGTCACCCAAATACTTCCCGGAAATCCTGGTCAGGTACTGCAATTCAATCCTGAAAAAAAAGGTGTTGTTCGGGTCTGACTGGCCGATGATCACACCGGAGCGGTGGCTGAATGATTTCGAGAACATCGCCATCAAGGACGAAATCCGGCCTGACATCATCAAAAACAACGCTGCCCGTCTTCTTGGACTCGGGGCTAGGCAGCCGTGAAGGATTTTACCGCGCCAACTGATGACATTCTGTTTCTCTCTTCATCAGGTTGCTGATGCTGGGACAGCTGGAACGCATGACCCAGACCTGGCGGCAGATATTTCGTCAATTTTCGGCTTTCGCCGAACAGGTGATTGCGCCGACAAACCGGACGGGTGATCAGCAAGGATGCCGCCTCGAGAATGGCCGGGTGAGAACGCCGGACGGTTTCGCCGATGACCCCTTTCAGCAGATAGCGGCAGGCGGCTGGCTTGGGCTGACGGTACCCGAGGCATATGGCGGCATGGGGCTGGACCGACTGACCGCCGCCGGCATCTCGGAAATATCAACAGGTGCGAACCACGCCTTGCAGATGGCCACCGGCCTGTTGCCGGGGGCAGTATCAACCCTGCTTCGCTTCGGCAACACGGACCAGAAACAGCGCTGGATTCCAAGGCTTGCTGACGGGCGGACCCTGAATTCCATGTGCCTGACCGAGGCGGGCGCCGGATCTGACCTGTCGCGTGTGCGTACCAGAGCAGAGTCGCGGGGCGAGGGCTGGCAGCTGAGCGGCGAGAAGATTTTCATCTCCAATGGTGATCAGGACCTGAGTGAGGACATCCTGCATTTCGTGCTGGCACGAAGTGGTCCGGCCGAGGCCGGGACAAAGGGGCTGTCGTTATTCCTGTGTCCCTCGCGGACTGCCAGCGGACGGAATGAAATCACCGTGGCACGGATCGAAGACAAGCTTGGCATTCATGGCTCGCCAACCTGCCAGCTGGTGTTTGATGGCGCAGAAGCAGAGTTGATCGGAGAGGAAGGCGGCGGTCTCGCCGCCATGTTCACACTGATGAATCATGCCCGAATCGATGTGGCTTTGCAGGGTGTTGCCCATGCCGCCCGTGCCAATGATATCGCCGCCAGCTATGCGGGCGGACGTACACAGGGACGTCGGCCCGATGGTGTGGCCGCACTGCTGTCAGACCATGCCGATGTCCGGCAGATGCTTGATGAGCAGCGCACCCTCGCGGTCGGTTCGCGGGCGATGTGTCATCTCGCGCTTGTTGTTCTTGAGGACCCGGACCGGTTGCCGCTTGCCGATTTTCTGACTCCATCTGCAAGATGTTCGCGACCGAGGCTGGCATCAGGGCTGCCGATCTCGGCATTCAGGTGCTGGGAGGCTATGGGTATCTTGAAGAATATGACATCGCCCAGACCTGGCGTGATGCGCCATAACCTCGATCTATGAAGGGGCTAACGGCATTCACGCCCTGACGGCGGCAACGCGTGGCCTGAAGGGTCATGGTGGTGCTGGCCCGGACGAATTCGAAGTCTTCATCAGGAACCTTGGCGCGGATTCGGGGCCGGTCATGGCATGTCTTGCCACCTGGCAGGAGATGCGGGCCGAGACAGCGGCGCATGAAGGTGTGCCGCCAAACGCCCGGCATTTTGCCACCTGACGGCAGAATTGTTCTTTCGCGCCGCCTGGGCACGGACCGGAAAAGTGGCGGTGGGGACCGCGTTCGGTGGAATTCACCCGCCTCGCCGACATGGTGCTGAACAGCCCGATACCTTGCCAAAGGTTCAGCTCCTAGCTGGCGCCGCAGGGCAGGTCCGACTGAAATGTGCCGCACCAGGACTCCGGTTTGTGCTAAAGATTAGGCACCAGATTGCGGGGCAGGTCCATGTTTCTTGACGTCTTTGATATCGTTCTGGTTGCGGGGATGCTTGTTGCGATCTTCGCCTCCGGGATGACCGCCTTTGCCGGGTTTGGCGGCGCGTTGGTGATGGTGCCGCTCTTCACCTTCCTGATTGGCCCGGTGCAGGCCATCGCGCTGATGGCGATGTGCAGTGCTGTCGCCCTGATTCACGTGATACCGGGATTGCTGAAGCTGATCCGCTGGTCGGAGATTCTGCCCCTTGTCGCCGGCCTTGTCATATCCATATCGATCTCCTCCAGCTTTCTGGTCAGGGCGGATGTCGATTTTATCCGGCTATGTATGGGTGTCTTCATTCTGCTGGCAGCGGCGGTTCTTATCCTGAACCTTCGCTATTCAGGGCCGCGTGGCACGCTGCCAAGCTTTGCCGTCGGCGTGGTCACCGGGGTTATTCTGGGAGGCACCGGTGTGCCGGCTGGGCCTGTGATGGTGATCTATTTCCTGGCTGCGCCAGATACGGTTCAGGTGCAGCGTGCCAACATCATGGTCAGCGTCTGGCTGCTGCTGTTGATCATGTTGGTGAACCTGCTTGGGCGCGACGCTGTCGAGACAAGAACGATGCTGAGCGCAGCTCATCGCCCCGGCCTCGATCCTTGGGCATCCCTCGGACAGTATCTTTACAAGCGTGCGCCGGTGGCAGGGTTCAAGACATTCGCGCATGGCCTGCTGGTCGTCATCGGCATCGTTGATCGTGGTCTAGGTCTAATCCTGGCTTGCGCTGGGCGAAGCAGCGCGTCATGACCAGCTGTGTGCAAGCGCGCGCAGCCGGTTGCCGGTGCAGAGTTTCTCGATCAACGGCTCGCCAAGGCCATGCAAACGCATAAGCGTCCACAAGTTTCGGCAGATCCCGCCACACTGGCAAGTTGCCCGGGAACGACCGCGCCGTCATAATCCGACCCCAGACCAACATGATCCTCTCCCAGAATGCCGAGTAGATGATCGAGATGGCGCATCAGCACCTCGAAAGGCACCTCGGGAGCATCCTGCCGTCCGCACGCAGGAAAGCCGTGGCCAGGTTGAGACCGACCATGCCGCCGCTGTCACGAATGGCGTGAAGCTGCTTGTCTGTCAGGTTGCGGGCGTGAGGGCATATGGCATGGGCATTGGAATGCGTTGCAACAAGCGGTGCGCCTGAAAGCCTTGCGATGTCCCAGAAGCCTGCCTCGTTCATGTGTGACAGATCAATCAGGATACCCAGCTCGTTGCATCTTTTGACCAGCCGCTCTCCAGCCTCGGTCAATCCCGGACCGGTGTCCGGGGTCGAGAAACGCAAAGGGCACACCATGCCCAAAGATGGTTGATCGGCTCCAGACTGGCCCGAGCGAGCGCAGACCGCGCTGATGAAGCGTCTCCAACATTTGTAGATCTGGATCAATGGCCTCGGCGCCCTCCATGTGCAGGATCGCGGCCATTCTTCCGGCGTCCATGGCATCGCGAATATCGCCGACAGTGCAGCAATGCTGAGCGCCTCTCTTGTCTCGAGTTCGAACAGGATGTCGATCTGGGCCTTCACAACCCCGGCAGCATGGTCGGTCCAGCTCCGGAGGCAGTGGCAGCGCGTATCTGTCCGCCGTCATCGCGGCAAGCCTGGCCTCGTGGTCGATCTCCAGCGGCGGCACATGAACAGCGAAGAACCCGCCGGCGAACCCGCCGACCTTCGATTTAGGCACGTCGATCGCGGCATCATATCCTCGATGAAGGCATTTGAAGGATCTTCTGGCCGGCTGCCATGAAGCAGCACATCGTTTATGGCCGTCAAAGACTGCGATGGTCTTCATTCTGACGCCTCACCATTCCTGTGGGATGCGCAGGCGAGTTTGCGGACAACCCCAGTGCTTCACGAACAGCAGCGTGAAGGCGCTGGCGAAGATCCCAGAAGGAAGGGGATGACATGGGCGAGGATCAGCCAGTATTCCTTGTCATGCGCGCGCTGCTCGAAGACCCATACAATCACCCGCAGGGTCAGAAGCGCGGAAATGAACCATATGAACCTGCTGAGAAACCTGTTTGCCGTGTAGAGCTTGCTGTCTTCCATCAGGCTAGCCGCCGAATGTGAACAGGGACATCAGCAAAAAGCCGCCGGCGACCATGGTCGTCCAATAGACCGGTTTGGGAATGTTTCGACGTTTGGCCACTCTGGTGTAGAGCACCAGAAAGGCAAGGACGGCAAACAGGGCAAAAGGTATGTCCATGTGTCTTTCATTTGTGTATGCCTGGCCGCGGTAGATCATGCCGCCCGCCGGTCACCGCTACTCCACATAGGGTTCGGTTTCGCGTCCTTCCGCCAGCCAGCCGGTGATCCCGCCGGACAAATGCGTAACGTCGGTAAAGCCAAGCTGCTCGATCAGCGCGTTGCCAAGGCTGTTGGTCCTGTTGCCGCTCCGGCAATACAGCATCACCGGCATGTCAGGGCTGGGAACGATCGCGCGAAAGCTGTCGAGAAATTCGGGATTGATCTGGCCGCTGGCCTCGAAAGCGGTGACCATCTCGGCGCCGGGGATGATGCCGGTCTCCTGCCATTCCTCTTCTCGCCGGATATCGATGATGACCACGCCATCCTCGCGGGCCTCTATCAACTCTTCGGAACCCCAACAGCTTCGCCAAGCGTGACGAACATGCTGACATCAAGAAGCTCGATCTCGAACACCAGCGTTGCGTTCAGCGGAATAACGCCGCCCGCGCGCCGCTTCCGCCATAACCAAGTTCTGGCGGGATGGTCAGGCGGCAGTGCTCACCGATTTATTCATGCCTTCCACACCCTGTTCCCAGCCCTGGATCACCTGGCCGGCACCGATGGTGAAGCTGAAGGCCTGTCCCCCTTGGCCCGCGA
The DNA here is from genome assembly GCA_038144055.1 of Alphaproteobacteria bacterium. Lineage (GTDB taxonomy): Bacteria > Pseudomonadota > Alphaproteobacteria > Puniceispirillales > Puniceispirillaceae > UBA8309. Next base: position 701,639 of record JAYQNB010000005.1, read on the forward strand.
GGCGTCGAAGACCTCGCCATCTTCTAGACGCCCTTCATAATGCACGCTGACACGCATGCCGGCTTCTGCAATGGGCCCGTCGCCCGTTTCGAGGTTTCAATTTGCAGATCCGCTGCCATTGCACTTGTTCCCCATTATCAGAAATGCCATGACTGACATTCGAAAAAACCGGTGTGTCATCCATTCCGTCCAATCCAGAGCTTGACTGGCAAATGTCTGGTCCACCCCGATCCACATACCGCCTTCCGGGTGTGACAAGTCCAGTGCAGGCTCGATATTCTTGTTTCGAAGTGCGCTGACGATTGTTATAGACTTTGTCATCGAACACATCTGCCAGTTCAAGACAATCCTGGCCAGGCCAATGAAAACCGATTTGACCCAAGAGAAAACGCTATCGCTTCCTGTCGGACCGGATGACGCCAGCTTCTGCCAGCGTGTCAGTGATGCGCTTGCCGGAAGCTACGTTCTGTATGGCGATCCGGTGAGTGGTTGTCTGCGATAATGAGCGGATCTGCGGCCAGGCGGTGGTGCTGCCGGGCCATGCCCTTGAAGATGGAGACCAGACAAATGTCTGACGAATACCGCCGCGATACGCAGCTTGTCCAGTCGGGCCTGAGCCGCTCGTCATTTCAGGAAACAAGCGAAGCGCTCTACCTGACCTCCGGCTTTGTCTATGATAGCGCTGAAGAGGCCGCAGCCGCCTTTGCCGGCGAAGGCTGACCGGTTCGTCTATTCGCGCTATGGCAACCCTACGGTGGCAATGTTTCAGGACCGGCTCGCGGCGCTTGAAGGGGCCGAGGCCTGTCTTGCCACCGGCACCGGTATGGCAGGTGTCTTTGCTGCGCTTGCCTGTCAGCTCGACAAGGGCGATCGGGTGGTGGCCAGCCGCGCGCTGTTTGGGGCCTGCTTCGCCATTCTCAACGACATTCTGCCGCGCTGGGGCGTGACGACCGAGTTTGTGGACGGGGCCGATCTCGACCAGTGGCGGGCCGCTCTGGCGACGCCGGCGAAGGTTGTGTTCTTCGAATCGCCTTCGAACCCGATGCTTGACCTCGTTGATATCGCAGCTGTCGCCGAGATGGCGCACAAGGCTGGGGCGAAGGTCATCATCGACAATGTGTTCGCCACCCCGATCGCGCAGAAGCCGCTCGAGCTTGGCGCCGACATCGTGATCTATTCGGCGACCAAGCATATCGACGGGCAGGGGCGGGTTCTTGGCGGGGCTGTGCTGGCTGATGAAGCCTTCATCAAGAGGAGCAGATGCTGAAATTCTATCGACAGACCGGCCCGTCGATCAGCCCGTTCAACGCCTGGGTGCTGATGAAATCGCTGGAGACAATTGCGCTGAGGGTAGACCGTCAGGCCGCAACAGCCGCCACGCTTGCCGCCTGGCTGGAAACCCAGCCCGGGGTGGCAGAGGTACGGTATCCCAGGCTTCAAGCCATCCGCAGCATGAGCTGGCAAAACGCCAGATGACAAATGGCGGCACATTGCTCAGCTGCACGCTGACCGGAGGAAAGGCAGCCGCCTTCACGACATTGAACGCCCTTCGGCTCATCGATATCTCCAATAATCTCGGTGATTCCAAATCCTCTTAGCTTGCGTTACCGGCTTCCACCACCCATAGCAGTGTCAGCGCTGAGGAGCGCGCCGCCATGGGGATCGCCGAAGCAGCATCGGCTGTCTGTCGGGCTCGAGGATGCCTTGGATTTGAGAGGATCTGGAGAAGGCGCTGTCGCAGGGCTGAATGCCTGGCCAAAGCCTACACCCCACTTACATTTAGATAGACGGCGTAGAGCGAGGTGGTGGCGGTGATGAACAGCCGGTTCATCTTCGCGCCGCCGAAACAGACATTGGCGGTGGTTTCGGAATCCGGATCTTGCCGATCAGCCTGCCGTCCGGCGTCAGGCAATGCACACCGTCACCCGCCGAAGTCCAAATCCGGCCGTCACGATCCAGCCGCATCCCGTCAAAAAAACCGGCATCGCTCTCGGCAAACACCGTACCGCCGTTCAGCCCGCATCCGTCCGCCGTGACTTCATGCCGGCGGATATGCGCCAACCCGTCCGCATCATGCGACCAGCCGCTATCGGCGATATAGAGGCGTTCATCCGGTGAAAAGGCGAGGCCGTTCGGCTTTACATAATCATCGGCGACAATCGTGACATCGCCGCTGTCCGGGGCCCAGCGATAGACGTTGCAGCTGCCGATCTCGCTTGGGCTGCGCCTGCCTTCCATAATCCATGATGATGCCGTAGTCCGGATCGGTGAACCAGACCGACCCGTCGGATCGGACGACCAGATCGTTCGGGGAATTCAGCCGCCGGCCATCATGCGCGTCGGCGATCACACTGATGGTGCCGTCATGTTCGGTGCGGGTCACGCGGCGGGCCAGATGCTCGCAGGACAGCAGCCGTCCAGTGCCGTCATTGGTGTTGCCGTTGCTGTTCTGCGCCGGCGATCGAAACACCGAAAACCGATCCGTCAGTGTCGTCATAGCGCATCATCCGGTCATTCGGGATGTCGGAAAAGATCAGATAGCGTCCGCCGCCGAACCAGGCTGGTCCCTCGCACCACCGCCCGCCGGTCCATAACCGCTCGACATGTGCCGTGCCGATGATACAGCCGGTGAATTCTGGCTGGGATCTCATATCCTGTTCCTTCGAGCGCGCCGAACATGCGGTTCCTCCTGTGATTTTCCCGGAGCTTTATTTGTCAGTCATTATCGGTTTGTATCTTGCCGGGATTTTGCCGGGTGGATCAATCGCAACGACGCAATCAGCCAGGATCGTTCCTCATTCACCCGTGCCGCAACAGGGTATCGAAACGGCGAAAGTGGCGGCATAATGGGGCTTCGGCCAAAAGTGGCGAAAGCAGGAGTCGCGCAATGAGTGTTCGGGTGGCTGTTATTGGCGCCGGGGTCATGGGCGCGGATCATGCAAGGCTGCTCGCCGAGGCCGTGCCGGGCGCGACCCTTCAGGTGATCTGTGACCAGAATGGGGACACCGCCCGCCAGGTGGCAGATACCTGTGGCGCGGCTGATATCGGCACAGACGGCATGGCGGTGGTGCGCCGCGATGACGTCGATGCAGTGATCATCGCCAGCCCGGACCCTACCCATATGCCGCTGTCGAAGCTCTGTATCGAGCTTGGCAAGCCGGCGCTTTGCGAAAAGCCGCTGTCGCAATCCTCGGTGGAATGTATCGAGGTGATGCAAGCCGAGATGGCGGCAGGACGGCGATGGGTTCAGGTCGGCTTCATGCGCCGCTATGACCAGCCTTACGCAGAAATGCGCGACGCCATTGGCGCGGCGGCGCTGGGGCGAATTCTGATGATGCATAATTTCCACAGGAATGTGGCGACACCCTATGCCGCCTTTACCGGGGCGATGGCGATTACCAATTCCGCCCGCATGAATTCGACATCGTCCGCCATGTGCTCGGCACCGAATTCACCCGCATTTCCGCCTGGCAGCCGAAACGGACCGATGACGTCGTCGCCCCGGTGGTGATGGTGCTGGAAACCGCCGATGACCAGCTGGTGACGGTCGAGGTCAATAACAACGCCGCCTACGGCTATGATGTGCGGGCCGAGCTCATCGGCGAAAGTGGCAGCATGACAATGTCACCGCCGGTTCATACGAGGCTGGATCGGGATTTCACCTCCTCGGCAAGCCGTTATCATCCCGACTGGCGCGCCGTACGAGGACGCCTATCGCCGGCAGAACATAGATTTCATCAGATTCGCCGCTGGCGGCACTTTTCCGGCGCCAGCGGCCAGCTGCTGGGACGGTTATTGCGCGTCGCGCATCGCCGAAGCCGGGTTGAGGCGCTGGCCAGCGGTGATGGTGTTATGATTGACATGATCGACCAGCCGGATTTCTATGGTTGACGCCGTTGGCACCCCTCATCCATTCCCATTGCCAACCACCACATTGCCCAACCACCCAGCTACCAACTATTTTTTCAGGAAAGCCAGACCATGAGTGACATCGCGACCTATCCCAGCCTGAAGGGCAAAACCGTTTTCGTGACTGGCGGTGCATCAGGCATCGGCGCCTCCATCGTTGCCGGGTTTGCTGCGCAGGGAGCGAAGGTCGGGTTTGTCGATCTTGATGCGGTGAACAGCGCCGCGGTGTGAAGGCTGCGCATGACGGTGTTGATTATGAAATGTGCGACCTTCGCGATGTCGACGCGCTGCGGGCGCCTGCGGCGCTCGCCGACCGGCTCAGGGCACCGACTGTTGGTCAATAACGCGGCGCGCGATGACCAGCATAACTGGCAGGATGTCACGGCCGAATATTGGGATGAGCGGCAGGCCACCAACATCCGCCACATGTTCTTCGCCATTCAGGCTGTTGCCCCTGGCATGATCGAGGCCGGTGGTGGCTCGATCATCAATATGAGGCTCGAACAGCTGGTGGGAGGCACCCAGGGCGGCTTTCCGGCCTATACCGCGAAATCCGCAGTGCGGAAGCTGACCCGCACCATGGCGCGCGACCTTGGCCAGCATCGTATCCGGGTGAACACGGTGGTGCCGGGATGGATCATGACCGACCGCCAGAAAGAGCTGTGGGTGACGCCGGAGGCAATGGAGCGGCATTTGACCCGCCAGTGTCTGCCGGATCGATCGACCCGATCTATGTGGCGCGTACCATCCTGTTCCTTGCCTCTGACGAGGCCGGGGCCTGCACAGCCGGCAATATCATGGTGGATGCCGGATCGATCTGACCCGGATCGATCTGGCCGGGGTAGATCTGACCCGGGTAGATCTCGCTGGCGCGTCTTTGATCTAGTCCTTGCGCGGTGGACGCTTGTCCGAAGCGCGGCAGCCGTCCGCGATATGGTGGAAATCCTGTAGATCGCAGGTGAACTGCGCGAATTGCGGGGTGAAGCCGGAGGCGTCATCCATCGTTCCGACCTTGATAATCATCGGTCGGGTCGTGCCGGGCTTTCCCGATCCGATGCCGGTGCCACAGTTTGGGCAGAAATGCCGTTTCACAGGCGTCTCCAGGTCCGGCCTTTCGAAGGTGCCGGTGGTGCCGCCGGTAAAGCGAAAGTCGGTTTTCGCGAAAATCATCACGATGTTGGGGTGGCCGCCGGTGATGTACTGGCATTCGCGGCAATGGCACTGGAAGGTGGCCTCCAGCTCGCCATCCACCTCATATCTGATGTCGCCACAATAACATCCGCCGGTAATCTTCATGGGTCACTTCCTCATCGTCTCGGTGTCAGGTATTCAGCATTGCCGAAACGGGCCCGGCTGCCAAGCGGGAAGCGTTGGAAAAAGCGGTTGCCGGCTGATCTCAGGTGCCTGGCCTGTCAGCGTTCATCGGCGGAGGCGTCCGGGTCAAGGCGGACCTTCAGCCGGAAGATAAGCCAGCCAACCAACGCCAGGCCTATTGGATAGGCGAGAGACGGTCCTTCAAGAATGGTGAGTGTGATGGCGAGCGCAGTGGCGACAGCCGCAATCGCCTGTTCAATCCTGTCAGGAGAAAGCTGGAACAAAGCAATGCCGCCAATGCCATAGAGTATCATGAAATTTTGCCCGGCAAGGGCAAGCATGTCGCGAATGTTCAATAGCTGTAATCTGTCGCCAATCAGGACGGCAAGGATCACACCTGCCACGATCATGACAGACGTGACCGGCACGCCCGCCGGACTGCGGTGAGCTTGAAGAGGAAGATAGCCTTCACGACCCAGCGAGTAGACCATCCGCGACACAGCCCAGATCGCCCCAAGCAGGTTCGCAAAGATGATCGTTGCCGCAATCAGGGACATCGACAGGCTGCCATATTTGCCGAAGGCCTGACCTGCGATGCTCACAAAGGCGGCCTCGCGTTACGGCGCTTATGGAATTCTGCACGACGAATGCCATAGCGATATAAAGGGCCGTTGCGGCGATGAAGGATAGAAACATCGCGCGCGGAAAGTCGCGGGCCGGTTCTCGAAATTCTTCCGACAGGCCGGCAGCAACAACCCTCCAGCCGGTGAAAGCAAAGAATATCATCATGAATGGCAGCATCGCCATTTTGACGCTGATATTGGAAAAAGGGACCGTTCGGGTCTCTATGGTGGTCAGTCGATACCATAGGCGCCGATCACAAGCAGACCGATCAGAGGTCAGAAGGATAGCCGAAGCGATGAAAGTTGAAATGCGGCCTGCAACGTCACTCGATACAAGGTGCGAGGCAGCGGCGGCGACGATGATGCCGGCTGCATAGGCTGTTGCTGAACCGCCAAAAAACCTCTGCAATGTACTACCCACCCCGTCAGGGCTATGGGCCCGGCAACCCGAACGCCACCGCACCAAGGAAAATCAGAGAGCCGATTATAAATCCGGCTTTGCCAAAAGCCATTCTGGCAAAGTGCGCAATTCCACCCCGCATGTGGGTAACGACGTCCCATTATGATGAAGACCGTCAGCAATGGCAGCGATGCCACCGCACAGACAAGCCATGACCAGAGCGCATGATCGCCAGCCATCTCAACCACAAGGCCGGGCAGTGCCAGAAGCCCCGCACCGACAACGATGTTCAGCATGAGCGCCGCGCCGCGCAGAGGCGTCAATGTTCTGTTCAGTTCATTCATGATCTTGCGCCGGCTGGTGGCAATGCCCCTGTCAGGTGTCATAGGCAACGTCTGTCTATGGAACGCAATGACGTAGGTGGCACTGCAGAATGGTCGCCATGCAGAGTTGACCTCAATTCCTTAAAGGCGACATGCTGCCAACTGGTTTGTTTATAAAAATCATATATTTCGGTCTTGGATAGGTAGTGCTTTTGCATGGATTTTTGCCTTCGGCAAACTCTGGTTGCCAAGGATTGTGAGTGTGCGTTTTGGCCTGATACAGGTTGCAAAAGTGAAAATCGGTCAAGGCGGCAACCACATGTCAACATGCGGGGCAAAGGGGAATGGATCCCATTAACCAGACCATTCTGGCGGCGCTCAAACGCAATAGTCGTATCAGTTGGGGAGAGCTTGCCGGCCAATTGGGTATTTCCCGGCAGGCTTTGAGAAAGCGCATTGAACGCCTCGAATACAAAGGCGAGATTGTCGCCTATACGATCATCACCGCGCATAGAAACGAGCCGACAGGTAAGGATCGGGAACCTGTGCAGGGCCTTTCTGAAGATCAGATTCGCCAAGGGTAACGATTGCTTCAAGTTATCCCGTGCCTTGTCCTCTTATCAAACATAGTCGGGTCATGGGCCGTCACGGGTGACTGGGACATGCTGGCTCTTGTGGAGGCATCTTCCCTTGAGCGTATATCGGAAATTCGCCAGAAATCATCGTGGTACAGGTGGTATTGATGAGATCGAGACCGACGCCGTGTTGAACCAACTGGGCGGTTTGGCGTGTGACGGCGTGTCCCTAGCTTTTGGTTGCCGCTCATAACTTCAACACCCCGCGCGGGGCGTAAAACCCCGATTCCTGGTCGATTACTGGCTGTTCCCCGGCCGATCCCGACCATCCTCAGCCGCCGCCAGCGCCAAGAACGCTGTCATAGCCGAACAGCGCCGCCGCACCGCTGGTATGAAGAAAGACGATCCGCTGGTCTTGTGAAATGCCCGCGCCGGATCATGTCGATCATGCCGGCAGCGGCCTTCGCCGAATAAACCGGATCGAGAAGAAGTCCCTCTAGCTCGGCAAACAATCTGATCGCCTCAAGGCCGCCCGGCGTCGGGATGCCATAACCGTCTCCGACATAGTCACAATCGGCGACAACATCCTCTTCCCGAACGACACCGGCACAGCCGATCAATTTGGCTGTTGCCCGTGCCAGCGCCAGCACGTTCGCCTCCTGCTTGTCCTTTGGGGCGCGCACGCCGACGCCCAGCAACGGGATGTTTGCGTTCATTCCCCGAAGTCCTACGATCATGCCGGCCTGGGTGCCAGCGCTGCCAGTGGCCTGGATGATGTGGTCAATCCGCAGATGCGCGTCATTCGCCTGGGTGACCAGTTCCATCGCTGCGTTGACATAGCCAAGCGCGCCAGTCGGGTTCGAGCCACCGCCGGGAATGGTGTAGACGCGCATGCCACCGGCGCGGCGTTCGTCGGCGACGGACTCCATTGCCGCATTCATGTCGCCGCCGGAGGGATGGATCTCGGTGGTGGCCCCGTGAAGATGGTCGAGAAGAACGTTGCCGTTATGGTTGTAGTTCAGATCGTTGGAACCAGTGCGATCCTCCAACAGGATATGGCACTTCATGCCAAGCCGTGCTGCTGCAGCCGCCGTCTGGCGGGCGTGGTTCGACTGTGTCGCGCCCTGCGTCATCACCATTTCCACACGCTGTTCGACAGCGTCAGCCATTAGGAATTCCAGTTTGCGGGTCTTGTTGCCGCCGGTAGACAGGCCGGTACAGTCATCACGTTTCACCCAGATCTCGGGTCCGCCAAGCTCGGATGACAGACGCGGCATTGGCTCCAGCGGGGTGGGAAGATGTGCCAGTGAAAGGCGCGGAAAGGTGGCAAGATGCATGGGGAGTCCTCAGTCCAGTGAGGCGGCGAAATCGCGAACCGCCTCGATAAAGGGTTTATCATCGGCAGAATCCGATACTGGCGGCGCGGGCGCTGTCGACCTCGGCTGGCCAGCTTGTGACGATACGCTCGATGACAGCGTCGCGTTCATAGGTCAGGCGCGACGCCACCTCCTCGCCGCCCACCGCTTTCAAGGCTGCCGCCATGTCAGCAACGCTGACCGAAATTCCCGGCAGATTGACGCCGCGTGGCCCACCCCAGACATCATCCGCGACAGCCGCCCGCATGGCGCAGCCCGGCCACCGCGCCATCAGGCGAATTCAGCACGACCTTGAGCGCTGGATCGACAGGCACATTCGCCGACTCGCCCTGTAATGGTTCACGGATCATACCTGACAGGAACGAGCTGGCAGCCCCGTTCGGGCGGCCTGGCCGCACGCTGACGGTCATCAGCCGTAATGTCCGTGCGGTGATCAGCCCGCGCCGCGCCAGGTCGGCGAAAAACGCTTCCAGCATCAGCTTCTGCGCGCCATAGCTGTTTTGTGGGGTGGCGTGGTCGGCATCGGTGATCACGGGCGGAAGGGGCCTCTGGTGTGCCACCATAGATGGCAAGCGTGCTGGAAAAAACCAGAAGCGGCTGGCGCTTCGCCGCGGCAAGGCACCGCCCCAGCGCGATGCCATTCATCAGATTGGCATTAAGGCCAAGATCCAGATCAGCCTCGCATTCACCGCTTGTCGCGCTGGCGAGATGAAAGACGGCATCAGCAGCGCTAAACAAATCCGGGTGGTTGGCCACCAGGCCGCCAAGATCGCCTTCAACCCATTCGGCGCCCTCTGGACCGGCGGTGTTGTCGGTAACAACATGATCGACAAGGGTCAGCCGCCCGACGGTGTGCAGGGTGCCGTTCAGCCGTAATGTGGCGCCGACCGGCATGGTGGCGGCAAGCCTGCTGCCGATAAAACCGTTGGCACCGGTTATCAGGATGTTCGCCATGATTTTCTCATCCCAGCTTTGTCGGCATACAGGCGCGTTCAGGCAGGGTGTCGCCTGGCACCGCCATGCCGTGTTCGATCAAAATTCCACTCACGACACGGTAAGCGACACAGATAAAGCCGACAAAGCATGGATGAGCATCCACCCCTGAACCGCTGATTTGGCCACCCATTGTCGTTTATCGAACAGTGCGCCGTGATCAACCCATGGCACTTTGCTTTTGTTACAGAATTGGTAAGATTGCTGGGCAAAAATGTGGGGCCTGCGTCTGGATCGTCCATAGGACGGTGAAGGATGCCAAACAAAAGAACGCGCGACCCGGACATCCCGCATGATTCCATGTTCAAAGTGCCCGCGTAGTCAGGGAGACCTTAATGACGAAGTTTACTAATAAATCAATTGCTGCTGCTGCCGCCCTGGCAGTTGCAGGCATGACCGGCGCGGCACAGGCCGCAGATTCTGGTCAATGTCGCCTTTTTCCTTGAATGGGCGACCCCGAACCAGATCGCGAAAGTCGAAAAGGCCTATGACGATGCGATGGGTGTTGATGTCAACTGGACCGATTTCTCTACCGGTGTGCAGATGACCGAAGCCATGCTGGCAGGTGATATCGATATCGCCTATTCGCAAGGTCTTGCACCTTTCGTCACCGCGATCAGCAGGGCGCACCGCTGAAAATGGTCGGCATCGCCGTTGTCTATGAGGCGAATGACTGCTTCGTTCGAATTCGCTTGGCATCAACTCCTCCAACGCTTCCGAGCTTGAGGGCAAGACCGTTGCTGTGCCGCTGAACACCATGGCCGACTTCTCGTTCCGCAAGCAGATGGCGGCACTCGATGTCGATATCGACACGATGACCATTGTTGACCAGGCTCCGGCTGACGGCGCTGTGTCGCTTGCTGACGGGTCTGTCGATATGGCCTGTATCTTCGGCGGCGCATCTGCCAAGGCTGCTGGCGAAGTCGGCACCCCGATCATGTCAACCGCGGAAAAGACAGACGCTGGTATCGGTTCGTTCGACGTGATTTCGGTTACCGAGTCCTTTGCCAACGAGAACCCGGATCTTGTCCGCTCGTTCCTTGAGGTGACACATGAGGCAAACGCCGCCTGGACAGCGTCTGACGACCAGATCGCCAAGGTCGCCGCTGACGCCGGCATGGATGCTGCCACCACACGCAACCAGATGGCAGGCTTTGTCTTCCCGACCGCCGAAGAGCAGCTGACCAACTTCTTCGGCAAGGACGGCACTGCTGCCGCAGCCGCCAGATCGCTTGGTCTTGTCTTCAAGAAGCCTGGCGCCTGGAACGTCGATGAGAAAATCGCCAAGGTCATGACCGGCGAGTTCATCGAATAGGCCTCGCCCTATCGGTTCAACTTTTTGGCGGGGCCCGCGGTGGCGGGCCTCGCTCTCCCTTTCCTACCTCTCTAGGCCAAGACCATGTCAGATCTGATCTGCCGCGACCTGTGCATGACCTTCCGCGACGCGCAATCCGGCGCCGAGGTCGAAGCGCTGAAGAATATCAATTTCGAATTGAAACAGGGTGAGATCCTTGCGGTTCTTGGTCCGTCCGGATGTGGCAAGACAACCTTGCTTAACATGATCGCCGGGTTCCTGAACCCGACCTCTGGCGACCTGACCTTGGTGGCAATACCATCGAGGGCCTGGCGCCGAGCGTGGTATGGTGTTCCAGCAGGGCGCGCTGTTTGAATGGCTGACCGTGGCGCGCAATGTCGATTTCGGACTTCGCATGCGTGGGGCGGATGCCGCCGACTCCCGCAGCCAAAGTGGAAAGCTGGCTCGACACTGTCGGCTTGCAGGGGTTTGGCGCGACACCGACCTACCAGCTGTCAGGCGGTATGCAGCAGCGGGTGGCGTTGGCGCGCTGTCTTGTCAACGACCCGTCGCTGATCCTTATGGACGAACCGCTTGGCGCGCTTGATGCTGACCCGCGAGAAAATGCAGTCGCTGATCCTCGAGCTTTGGAAAAGACCGGCAAGACGATCATCGTGATCACCCATTCGGTCGAGGAAGCGCTTCTTCTTGGTGAACGGCTGTTTGTGATGGCACCGCGTCCGGGCCGTATCCACCGTGAATATCATCTTCCCTTCGCCGAGATGGGGGCTCAGCCCGCTCGCTTCGCGATATCAAACGAGGACAAGGAATTCAGCACAATCCGTGAGGAAATCCTGACAATGATCTGGGATATGGAAGAGGAGATCATGGGTCATGGCTGAGTGGCTGTCCGACAATCGCGCGAACTTTGCGCTGATCGCCATCATCGGTCTGTTGATTGCCTTTGTCTGGTCAATCCAGATCGGTGTACAGACCCTCCGCGCGCCCGTGACGAGGTGTTTGGCGACCCTGAACGCACCAAGGGCGGCTGGTACTGGGCGGTCTGCGGAATGTCCGCCCTTATGCTGGTCTGGTTCTACTATTCCTGGGGCACGGCGCGGGCGATCTTCCCGACGCCGCCAACGAGCTGTGCCAGGTGGCGAAGATTGATGAATCACTTGCCCCGGTCAGCGCCCGCGCTGCCGATACGGTCACGCTATCTGAAATCGACCACATTGGTTGTCCGCAACCTTGAGCAGCTTGATGAGCTTGATGCCAGCCTGCCGATAGAGGTTCTCGGTCGCACCGAGGCAGCGCTTCTGCAGATGCCATCGACCAGACGCGCCGGTTGATCGCCATCCTTTCAGACCCGCAGTATATATCCGGTGCGACGCAGTCCGGCTTTTGCCGATATCGAGGAGCCGGCTTGCCAGCCTGACAGCTCGGATTGAAGAGGGGCCGGTCGGACTTACGGTCACTGAAGAAGCGCTGGCGCAGACGAAATGGGGCACTGGCGAAGTCGAGATCCCCATTGCTGCCGCAGACGCCGCGCGGCGTGATGTTCGATCTGGTAAGCCGGGAACTCGTCGCAATCTCAGACGATTTTCTGGCTATCCGCAATCTGTCTCCCGAGGCTGAGGCACTGATTGCTTCAACGGCATCGGTGATTTCCAGGGTGAAAAAGGCCGACCCGGAGCGCCAGCTCGACGATCTGGCCTGAAGGACCGCAATGGCTTCATCAAGGCTGTCGAGCGCATCTTCAAGCGGATCGACGACGCCACAATCTTTCCGGCGGAATCCATGTCCGGGGTCAATCTTGCTGTTGGCGCGCTGAATGACGCGGTGGATCGCGCCAAGGGTGGGCTCGGCATTGTTGAAGCGCTGTTCTTCCCCGGTGATGGCATCGTCAAGTCGCGCACGCCGCACCGAGCAGGGTCGGGGCGCTGGTTGCCGAAGCCGAGCGACGTTATCGCCACCTTTGCAACGCTTGCCAATCCAGATCTTGATGGCGGTGGCGGCTATAAGGGCACAAGGCTGCTGTGGTGGAAAATGGCTGCCGGTGGCCAATGTTGTCGGCTTCCTGATCCCTGACGGACTTGTTGACATGCTGCCGGGTGACTATGGCACCCACGGAACCGATGGCGCTTTCATCCCGACCTACAAGGACAGGGTGCTGGCCTTTGCCAGCGGTGATGTCTACCTGGGCGCGGTCCCGATGCTCGACGGGCATATCTGATTCGCTATTCCGGGTGTTGGTGGCGATGGCGTTCGGTATTCTGTTTGGTGTGCCGCTTGGCATCTATATGGGCGTATCTAGGCTGTTCAAATCCTTCTTCGACCCAATGATCGAACTTTACGGGCCGGTGCCGCCACTGGCCTGGGCACTGCTGATCCTGACTATCTTTGGCATCCAGGATGACGGCAAGATATTCCTGCTGTTCATGGTGGCATTTGCCATCATGGTGATCTCGGCGCGTACAGGGGCTTCGGGAACGCAGCTTTCAAAGATACGTGCCTCGCACTCGCTTGGTGCGAGCGACAGACAGATTCTTCGCCATGTGATCCTGCCGAACGCGCTTCCCGAGATCCTGACCGGTGTGCGGATTTCCATTGGTGTCTGCTGGGGAACGCTGGTGGCGGCCGAGATGCTGGCTGGCACCACCGGCATCGGCTTCATTGAGAATGTTGCCCGCACTGTCTCGGACTATGAGCTGATCTGGGTGACCATCCTGATCATGGGGCTGCTGGGTCTGCTGTTTGATCTTGTGATGCGCTGGTGATTTCCGCCTCATTCCGTGGCGGGGCAAGGGCTAGGCAACCGTCTACAGCAGGCCGATGGCAATCAGCCTGGTGCCAATGATCAGGAAGGCGATCAGAACGATCTGACGGAAGCGGTCTTGCGAGACCCTGGTGCGCATGATCTCGCCGATACGAAAGCCGATCAGCGTTGCGGCAAGTCCGAGTGATGATTTCACCATCACTGTCAGGTGATCAACCCAGCCATGACAAGCCCGATCCCAAGCGGCAGGCAGCCAGCCAGAAACAGGAAGCCTGCTGCACCTATAAACCGTTCCTTCGGTGTATCACGGGCGATGAGATACATGGCGACAGGCGGTGACCAGAAAGAGCTTAGCCCGCCAAGAACGCCGGAAACGACTCCGAACACCCCTGCCATAGCAGCCCCGGCCCGATCAGGATCGTTACACCGAACAGGAGGTTCACCGAGAAAATCACCATGGCGGCGCCAATGGCGACCGTCAGCAGCGCTGTCGGGTAATCGGTGATGAAAAGCGAGGTGATGAAGATGCTGGCGGCCAGCGGAAGAGCGAACCAGACATAGTCTGTTACGATCCCGCGTCTGTCAGGTGCGCGGCCGAACTGGAACAGGTTGGTGAACAGGATCGGAAGCCACAGCAGCGATATTGCCTCGGTTGGCGGGATTATTAGTGTCAGAAACGCCATCGCCGCCGTGGGAAGACCGATGCCGAGGAACCCTTGACGATGCCGGCGAGAAGGAAGATGGCACAGATGACGGTGACCAGGACCGGGTCGAGTGATGGCAACACCGCCGTCAGCGTCATCCCGTTCAAGCGGTGTCTCCGCCATAGACCATGTCATGAAGTTTCAACCGCTGAACCTTGCCCGACGGACCTTTGGTAGATCGTCGAGAACATGTACCCGGTCCGGCGCCTTGAACTTGCCAAGCCGGGCGACACAGTGGCTCAGCAGATCCTGCTCGCTGGCGGCGCGCCCCGGCTTGTAGCGGATACATGCTTCCACACGCTGGCCGTAATTGGCGCAGGGTACGGCAAAGGCCGCAGCTTCAAGAATATCGTCATGCTCGAGAAGGACCTCGTCCACCTCGCGCGGGGCGATGTTCTCGCCGCCCTTGATAATCAATTCCTTGATTCTGCCGGTGACAAAGACGAAGCCGTCTTCGTCCATATGCCCCAGATCGCCAGTGCGAAGCCAGCCATCGGGGGTGATTGTTTTTGCGGTTTCTTCAGGCTGGTGAAGATAGCCCTGCATGACATTGTCGCCGCGGATCAGGATTTCGCCTGTGGTGCCGCGGGCCACTTCACCCTGGACATCATCGGCGATGATCACCTCATTGCCGACGGCAACCCCTGGCGATCCGATCTTGCGGGTGGCTGGTGGCATCGGGTTGGTCAGGATCTGCGCGCCGGTCTCGGTCAGGCCCATCGTCTCGATGATGGGGATGCCGAAGCGTTCTTCAAAGCGGCGATGAATGTCGGGTGACAGGGGGGCTGAGGTAGACCGACAGAAACGCAGCCTGTCGCGGTCGATCTCCGGCGTGCTGTCATCATTCAGAAGATAGGCGAACAGGGTTGGTACGGTACTGAACCAACTGGTCCCGGTGTCGCGCACCTGGGTCCAGAAGGCGCGCGCCGAAAAACGGTAGGGCATGACCAGCCCGCTTGTCGACATCAGCGTTCCCATAACCGTCACGCACAGCCCGTTGATATGGTAGATTGGCAGAACACACATCGCGGTGTCGTCCTGGCGCACGCCATGACCGGGTCACCACATTCATGCCGGCCGCCATCAAATTGGCGTGGCTCAGCACAACACCCTTCGGGTTGCCGGTTGTGCCGGAGGTATACATCAGCAGGCCCGGCGTGTCAGCGCCGGGGGCAAATGCCGGCGCGTGTGCCACATCCAGACCCGCTGGCCAGTCCGGGCCAGCATCAGGTCAAGCCTGATGATGGTGATCTCGCGGTCAAGCCCGGCGGTTGCTTCGTCGATCAAGTCACGGTTGTCGTCACTGCACAGGATTGTCGCGACACCAGAATGGCGGATCACATAGGATAAGCACCCGGGCACCGGACACCAGGTTCAACGGCGTCGCCAGATAGCCGCCGGAGGTGATCCCGGCAAAGCATAAGGTCGACCAGATGGAGTTGCGCCGCCACCGCGACCGGCGCGCCGGGAGCCAGCCCCATCGCGTCAAGATGACTGGCGATGCTGCGTGCGGCGGCCTGCGCCTCGGCCCAGGTGACGGTTGCGCCAGTATCCGGTGAGCGCAGCCAGACAGAGCCGCCATATGTTGCCGCATTCGCCTCGAGTTGCGCGGAAATGCTGCGCGCCGTCGGGGTCGTCATTGCCCGTACTCGTCCCAGTAATCGCCGAAAATCTCGTCAAGCGAGGGGCGGTTCTCGGGATGGTGCGCACCACATGGACACGGTTGACGAAATGCCGCCAGTTCAGGTTTTCATCAATCGAATTGCCGCCCCAGCTGCCGCATCCCATAGATAGTGAGAAGGGCAGGCCATTGTTGAAAAACCCGCCATTGGCGAAACAATGCGCCTGATTGACGATCACCCGGCAGGTGCGCGCCTCCATCGCCAGCCGGCGGGCGCGTTCATCATCCGTCGAATGCAGGCCAAGCGAATGGCCCGCCCCCCATATGGCTCTGGATGGCGATGGCCTTGCCCATCGCATCGTCGAAATCACTGGCGCGATGCAGGGCCAGGAAGCGTGACATCTTCTCGCCGGTCATCGGAAATCCCGGGCCGATCCCGGTCTGCGGTGCCACCAGAAAGCGGGTGCCTTGCGGCGCGGTGTCGCCAAATCCCGTCTCGGCCAGCACCACATCGATGTCCTTGGCCAGAAGTCGTCAGTTTGCCATGGTGCCAGTGTATGTCTTCTTCAAGATGCGCGGTTTGCGCGGCATCGAGGCAGTAACCTCCTCGCGGGCCAGCGCCTCTACCACCTTGTCATAGACGGCATCAACAGCGACGATCGCATTTTCCGAAGAGCAGGATGGGAGTTGTCGAAGATTTTCGAAGCAGCGATCTTCTCCGCCGCAGCGTCGATATCTGCCGTCTCGTCAATGATGGTGACGACATTGCCGGCCCCGACGCCGAGTGCCGGCGTTCCAGAAGAGTATCCAGCCCGCACATTTGCCTGCGATCCGGTGACCACCACCAGGTCGGCAAGCTGCATCAATCTCTCGGTTTTCGGTTTCGACGGCGGTGCTGGCACCATCTGCACCAGACTTCAGGCAGGCCGAGGCGGGCCAGCGCGGCATGGATATGCTCCAGCATCGCCAGCAGCGGCTTCACCCCCTTTGGCGACGGGGCAAGGATAATGGCATTGCCAGTTTTCAGCGCGTTGATGCTGTTGTTGACCGGGGTCGCCAGCGGGTTCGTCGATGGCACGATGGCGGCGATCACACCTTTTGGGCGGTAGTAGACCGACAGGCCGCGTGTGGCATCCTCCTCGATATGGCCAAAGGCTGTGACGCCTTTGATGTCGCGCATCAATCCAAGGGTCTTGTTATGATTTTTGCGGACCTTGTCGTCGGCATTGCCAAGGCCGGTTTCGGCAACCGCCATTTCTGCAAATGCCTGGTTGCGCTCGGGTTCCATCAGCACCCAGGCAACGGCCTGGCAGGCACGGTCGAACAGCGCCTGAGATCCCATATTCTCGTAGGTGGCCTTGCGCGGCACGGGCGCGATCCACCGCTGCATCGATCATGCCGGTATCTTCGGACACGACCCTTCCTTTCCGAGGCAAAACCCTCTTAAGAAACCTGTCTGGATGATGTGAAGGCTCTATACAGGGCCAGCCGCCAGTGTCAATGCACCGGCGATGATCAGGATGGAAAATTGGCCGCGAGAAATAGGTGCCGAGGTCGTAATGCACCATCTGCATGCCTTGCGCGAAATTCTGTTCGCCGATCTTGCCGAGTATCAGTCCCAGCACGATCCCGGAATGGAATATCCGGTGCGGGGCAACAGGAAGCCGATAATGCCGGCCCCGAACATCACCATCACGTCGAGAACCAGACCACGGCTGATATAGGCGCCGATGGTCGCCAGAAGCAGGATCAGTGGTGCAAGAACTGGAACGGGATCTTCAGCAGATAGAGGATCGTCTTGGTTTCCAGGCCGATGAACAGGATCGACAGGTTGGCGTAGAACATCGCCGCAAAAAACAATCCAGATCAGGTCAGGCGAGTTGTAGAAGACTAGCGGGCCAGGTTCCAGATCAGGCATCTGGAAGACCGCCACCATCATCGCTGTCAGCGCCACTGGAAGGCCCAAGCGAGGAGCGGGATCATCGCCGCGCCGGTAGCGGCATTGTTGGCGGTTTCCGAGGAAATCACACCTTCAAGCTTGCCCTTGCCGAACTCTTCCTTGTTCTTCGACCAGCGCACCGCCTCGCCATAGCCCATGAAGGCGGCAAGCGGGGTGGCGCCGATACCCGGCAGAATCCTGCAGGCGAAACCGACCAGGATCGACCGGATGACGGCGAATTTATGCATCCAGATTTCCATCACCGTCGGGAAGGACATGCCAACCTTTGGTGCGTCATACTGGCCGCTGGCTTTCTTTTCCGCCTGCACGAAGATCTCGGATACTGCAAAGAAACCCAGGATCGCGGGCACGAACGCAATGCCGGCTGCAAGGTCGGTGAAGCCAAAATTATAGCGGTTGATGCCGCCCACCGGGTCCTGGCCGATGGTGGCGACAGAAGACCGAGAAGAACCGACATCCAGCCTTTCCAGATGGTCCGCCCGCCAACCGATGAGGCGACGGCAAGGCCGAAGAACACCAGCGCGAAAATCTCCGGGGGGCCGATGTTGCGGATGGCCCAGTTCGCCAGAGGTTCGGTTGCGGCCATCATCACCAGCGCCGAGGCCACACCACCGATGGCCGAGCACAGCACCGCTGCACCAACTGCTTTCCGGACTGCTCCCTTGCGGGTCATCGGATAGCCGTCGAATGCTGTCGGTGCATTTTCCGGGGCAATATTGAAGAGAATGGCGGTGATCGCGCCGCCAGGTGCCGGTGCAATAGATCACGGCGAACAGCATCATTACCCTGCGCTGGCTCAAGATCAGCGGTGAAAGGAAGCAGGATCGCCGCCAGTGGCCAGCATGCTGACGCCCGGGATTGCGCCGAACAGCATACCGCCGATCACACCGAAGACGAAGATTGCGATGGTGAACGGATCGCCAAAGAGGGCGCTGCTGCCAGCCAGAAAGTTTTCGACCATGATGCGTTACCAGAGTTTTTGCAGGTTGGTGTTCATTTTCAGCACAAAACCGCTGTAATCATAGAAGGGTGAGACGTTCCCCTGCGGCAATGGTGCGTTCAGCACCACGACGAAAGGCCACGAGCAGAGCAGATCAGCAGTGTGATGCCAAGGATCCATTTCCAGCGTCGCTCGCCAAACAGCCAGATGATCAGCGCGATGAAGACGGGCGCAGCCGAATACATGCCAACCGGCTTCAGAAGATAGGCGAAGATGAACGGCGTGAACAGGACAGCGACAATCTTTGCCAGAGTGGCCGGATGGCTGTAGTCGGTCGGCGCTCTCGGTCTCGGCGATACCGACGCGCCTTCCTGCACCGCCGATCCGTTCCTGTACTGGTGATAGAGATTGCCTGCTGTCACCAGGAGCAAGAGGGACGAGGATGACCCGGGGCCAGCCTGTCGCGCCGAATTTGTAGATCTCGATCGGCTGATTGAACTCAAAGGAATATGCGAAGAATACCAGAGCGATCAGCGCCCAGACTGCACCTTCGACAAGATGGGATTTGGTGATTTGGCCCAAGGGTGCCTCCCGTCAAGGAAACGCGCAATAATGAAAGGACGCCTGTGTGGCAAGCCGCGAACGGCGGCGGGTATCGGCCCCCGGAACATACCGGAGGGCCGCTGTTCAAACTTCGGCGGGTGCTTACTTCACATCCATGCCCATCGACTTGGTACACATTGCGGTACTGGTCGATGGAGCGAGATCAGATCACGCGCGCCTGCCGTGTCACGATAGCTGTCGATGACGTTCATGAACTTCGACCGTTGAAGGTCTGGTAGCTGTCCTGGCAATAGCCACGCTGGAAAGCCCACTGCAGCCACTTCACGCGGTCCGCCGGGGCATCCTTGTGGACGTAGAAACCACGGAACTGCAGAAGCGGGTCGAAATCCATACCCATTTCACGGTGGGTCGGGACATCGGCAAAGACCGACGGACGCTCGTCAAAGATCGTCAGGATCGGCTTGAAATTGTCAGCATCCAGAAACTTGCGGACGTCGCCGGGCTGTTCAAACAGCGCATCGACCTGACCGCCAAGAAAGGCGCCATAGCGCGGTGCGCCCTTGTCGAACGAAATCTGCTGGATCTCCATGCCGGTGGCGTCGGTGATGAATTTCATCGTGACGCGCTTCCATCGAGCCTTCTTTCGAGACGTTGGCGATAGTGGCCTTGCCACTCCTGAGCCTTTACCCACTCAACGAAAGATGGCCAGTCATTATAGCGGGTCTCGTTTGTGGATGTAGATCTGCGAGAAAGTCACCTGCGAGATCACCAGCGGGATCAGGTCAGATGCCGGGTTCGGGCGCGATGAATCAAGAGCATGGGCGGACGAGGCATCGTCGATATGCTCAAGAACATTGTAGCCGTCCGCTGGGGCCGTCATGTAGGCGGTCATGCCGACCGTGCCCGAACCGCCGGGCTTGTGGTCACGGTTGCGACATCGGTCAGGCCGGTGACTGCCTCGGCCATGGCCGCGGCCACCTGGCCGGAACCACCAGCCGGGCCGTAGGGGACAATCATGGTCAGGGCGCGCTCGGGAAAGCCGCCAGGCTTGTCCATGGACGCTTCCTTGACCTTGCATTCGAATGCGTGCGCTGTGCCGCTGACGGCCAGCATCATGCCGGCGACAACGCCGAAGCTGAGAAGTTTTTTCATCATTTCCTCCGATTATACGACCGTCGATGACTCTCCCCGACGGTTTCGGTATTATGAACACCATTTTGCGTCGGGAAAAGAACAAATCTACAGAAATGGCCGGTGTGAGACGCTCGAAAGCGTGGTGAATTGTCACGGGCGGCCTGAGGCAATGCGCCTTCAGCTGATGCGTGAGCTGGAGTAGAAGGCTCGTGTCGGTGTCCTTGATCCCGGGGATTTTGCGGAGGCGCGAAATCGCGTTATCAAAGGCTTCCGCGTGGCTGTCTGGATTTCCGGCTGCGGAGGTCCCACCGTCCGTTGGTGGTGGAGGCGTGTGATCTCCGGCATCTTCGCCATGCTTGCAATGATCTTTTCTTCCGCGTTGGCTGTCACGTTGATCATGATCCAGCCCGTGACATTTTGCCGGAATTCCTCCGAATCAAGCGTGATGGTGTAGCCAGTGATAACGCCGGATTTTTCAAGCTTCTTGATATGCGAATCTATGGTGACGCGGGACACGCCAAGCTCTTGTGATATCTGCGTTACCGACATGCGGGCATTGCGTTTGTGAAGGGCGACAATACCCGCGTCGAGACTGTTCATCGGTAAGATCCTAAGGCTGCATCACTAATTATTAACAATAGGTTAATAACTTATTGTTTGTGAGAAGATCAAATGTAATGACAGCAATATATCCGGTATTGCGATGATTTTTTGACCAAAAACTGAAAGCCTGACAATGCGGCTGCATTTATCCAATGAGGGCGCGCACTGTTTCAATGGTATCGGCTTCTGCTGCCGGCTTGTCCCATCTGATGCGGTTGATCCGCGGAAAGCGCAGCGCGATACCTGATTTGTGCCGTGGGGCTGTCGTGGGCGCTGTCAAAGGCAAGTTCTATGACAAGCTGCTTTTCGACTTTCGCGGACAGGCCCGGAAGCGATTGGTGGTATGGGCCCGCACCCATTTGTCCAGTTCGCGAAGTTCCTCGTCGGTAAACCCGAATAGGGCTTTCCGACCGGCACAATCTCGTTGCTGCGCCAGATAACCGAAGGTGAAGTCGGAATAGAACGAGCTCCGCCGGCCGCGCCGCGCTGCGCATACATCATCATGTGTCGATCAACCGTGGGTCGCGTTTCCATTTGAACCAGGGGCCCTTCGGCCTGCCAGCGACATAGCGGCTGTCCTTCCGTTTGATCATCAGCCCTTCATGGCCCTGAACCGCCGCCCCTCGGCGCAGCCCAGCCAGTTCGTCCCAGCTGGCAAAGTCCAGAACCCCGGACAGGTCAAGGCGCTGCTTTTTCCGCCATCCAGGCTTCCAGCCGTGCCTGCCGGTGGCAAGCGGCAGATCGCGGGAGGTCCTCGTCGCCATCAAACAGCATGTCATACACCCTGACGAAGGCTGGATAGTCCTTCAGATGCGACTTTGCTGGGGTCTTGCGGTTCAGGCGCTGTTGCAGGCAATTAAAGCCAGCGGTTTGAAATCATTGCCGACAAGAAGCTCACCATCAAGAACGGCGCGTCCGCCAAGCGCGGCGGCAAGGTCGGAAAGGCAGCACTGATATCGTCGCCCGTGCGCGAGAAAACTGGCTTTGTTCCCGTCGATTACCAGCTGCACGCGGATCCCGTCCCATTTCCATTCTGGCCTGATGGTCAGCCGGTTCAGTTGTTCGAAATCGCGTACCTCGCGTCAATCGGATTGGCCAGCATCATCGGATGAAAGGTACGGCTGTGCTGTATTTCGGCGTGGCCCAGTGCCGTCAAGCCAGGCGAACAGGTCGGTATAGGAATGTCCAGCCCGTGCCATTTTCTCGATCTCGGCAAGGTCCTGGCCACTGTAGGCGGCAAGCGTTGTCTTCGCCAGCCGTGCCGATACCCCGACGCGAAGCCCGCCAGTGGCAAGCTTTATCATCGCCCATCGTTCGGCTGATGTTGCCGTATCGAGAAGGCTGGCAATGTGATCTGCAAGCTTTGACTTCGGTAGACTTTCAACAATGTCGATGAAGGCCGCGACTGTGGGAAGCGGTGAGGTCGCGGGTATCCGGGCTCGCCGGCCAGATCAGCGAGATGGTTTCCGCCATGTCACCGACATAGTCATACGACATCAGATAAAGCTCGGGATCGACCTGCTCCATGACCAGCTGACGCGCGCCGCCGGCTTCAGGTTGGCGAGGCTGAGGTCACGGGTGATCGCAGCCAGCGCAATTCCGCGGTCAGGGTCTGGCGTCACTTGGAAATAGCTGGCCATCGCCGCAACTTTGCGTTCCGCGACGGGGTCAGCACCAGCGTTTCGAGAAGCGCGGCAAAATCCTTCATTCTACGGGTCTCATTCGCCGGAAACTTCTTCACGGCCCTGGATATAGAGCGGTTCGGCCCGCAATCCACGTTGCCGGCACCAATGCACCAGCGCGTCTCGCGCCCAGCGTGACCCAGACCGTCTCTGTGCCGGTGGCGGTTATGGTGTTGGTCAACTCGTTCCAGTCGGCATGGTCGGAAATGACCAGCGGCAGCTCCACGCCACCTGCTTTGCCCGCTTGATAGTCATCCACCCTGATTTGGCAGATCACCGGATCAGGAAGTCGCCGTGACCAGCGGGTGAAGGGCCGATGGCGGAGCGCGATTGCCGACAGCGTCCCGGAAGGCCGCCTTGTCCCGGTCCAGTGCCTTTGCGAAGATCACCATGGCGTCGATCCCCTGGTCCACATAGTAGCCAGCTTTTCCTGCGCGCCGTGAAGATAGATCAAGCGTCATGGCTCGGCTTCGCGGATCAGTTTTATGACCCGCTGCGCCTTGCCAAGGGCATAGGCACCGATGACATGGCACCGTTCCGGTTGCGCAGCCACAGAGGCGAGAAGGCGCTTGATTTCCACCGCCGGGTCCGGTGCTGGAACACCGGCAGACCGAAGGTTGCCTCGGTCACGAATAGATCGCATGGCACCAGCTCGAAGGGCTGCAGCGGTGCTGTCGAATAGGTCTTGTAATCGCCGGTGATCACGGCGCGCCGCCCTTCGATATTCGATCAGCACCTCGCGCAAGGATATGACCGGCAGGATACAGGGTGACGGCAACATTATCGATTGTCAGCCGTTCACCGAAACCGAGGGGCTGAAAGCTGGCGCAGGTCGCGCCATAGCGCGGTGCTTCGATGATGTCGATGGTCTGCGGCGTCGCCAGGACATGTTTATGGCCGGGGCGCGCATGGTCGGCATGCCCATGGGTGATAATCGCGCGGTCAACAGGCCGCACTGGGTCGAAGAGAGTGTCGATCGGCTCTATATAGAGCCTGCGGTTCAGCCATCTCATATGTCCCAATATAGGCAGCCACCGCCGCACTTCCCTCCAGTCTCACCCGCTCACCTGGCTGAAAGATCGCGGCTGAACTGGTTCGGACCATCAGATTGAAGCGGCAGATCATGCGGCGCTGGCTGGCAGGGATGTGGATCGTCTTTGCGCCGACTGGTGCCGGCAAGACGCTGGCCGGGTTTCTGCCGTCTTTCCTCGATATTGCCGAACGTGGGCTCGACCGGCAGGCTTTATGCCGCTCTATATCTCGCCTTGAAGGTGCTGGCCGTCGATGTGCACCGCAATATCGCGACGCCGATCGAGGCGCTTGACCTGCCGGTCAGTTTTGAGACGCGAACTGGCGACACGCCATCCTGCGCCAGCCAGCGGCAGAAGACGAAACCCCGGATTTTCTGATGACGACGCCATAATCACTGGCGTTGCTGTTATCCGCGATGATGCTGGCGAATATTTTCAGTGGCCTGCGTTATGTGATCATCGACGAGCTTCACGCCTTTTTCGACAATAAGCGCGGGGATCTGCTGAGCCTCAATCTGGAACGGTTGGCGTCGCTGGCCCCGCAGGCACGGCGCATCGGGTTGTCTGCGACCATCGACAAGCCGGATGCGGCGCGCGACTGGCTGTGCCGCGATGGCGGGGCGATGGTGCGGGTGCCGCAGGCGGTGGCACCGGTAATCGATATTCTACAGACCGACAACCGTATCCCCTGGTCCGGCCATATGGCGCGGCATGCGCTGGACGAAGTCTATGCCCAGATCACGGAATCACGGATGACCGTGGTGTTTTCAATGCCGCGCACAGGCGGAATTCGTGTTCCAGCGGCTCTGGCAGTTGAATGACAAAAATCTACGCATAGCGGTGCATCATGGATCGCTGGAGCGCGAACTTCGCCGCAAGGTCGAGGCGATGATGGCGGCGGGTGGCCTAGACTGTGTGGTGGCGACAAGCTCGCTCGACCTTGGCCTCGACTGGGCGGATGTCGATCTGGTTATTCAGGTCGGTGCGCCGAAAGGTGTAAGCCGGTTGTTGCAGCGCGTTGGGCGTGCAAACCACCGGCTGGATGAGCCAAGCCGCGCCCTTCTGGTGCCGACCAACCGCTTTGAATATCTGGAATGCGTTGCTGCCCAGGCCGAAATCGCCGGCAACAGGCTGGATGGCGCGCCTTCCGGCGCGGCGGATTTGATGTGCTGGCACAGCATGTCTTCGGTGTGGCGTGCAGCGGGCCGTTCATGGCCGATGATCTCTTTGCCGAGATCACCCGCGCCGCGCCCTATGCCGATGTGCCGCGTGTTCAGTTCGATCAGGTTTTGGCTTTTTGTCACGAACGGCGGTTACGCGCTGCAGGCCTATCCGCAATATAACAGGCTGGCGACGTTGAAGGATGGCAGTATTGTCCTTCGCGAGGCACGGATGGCCCGCCAGTACCGGATGAATATCGGCACCATTGTTGAGAGCCCGATGCTGAAGGTGAAGCTGCGGAACCGTACGCTTGGCAGCATTGAGGAAAATTTCGTCGTCAATCTGACGGCTGGCGACACCTTCCTGTTCGGTGGACAGGTGTTGACCTTTGAAGGGATCAGCAACGCCGCCGTGATGGTATCGAAATCGAAGGGCGGCGAGGCGCAGATCCCGAGCTATGGGGGCGGGCGTCTGCCGTTGTCGAGCAATCTGTCATTTGCGGTGCGCCAGCTGATTGGTGACCGCGACAGCTGGCAGCATCTTCCCGATCAGATCCGCGACTGGCTGGCGCTCCATGACGCGCGCTCAACGCTTCCGGATCAGGAAAACCCTGCTGGTCGAGATTTTTCCGCATCGGGGCTGTCACCATACGGTGATCTACAGCTTTGCCGGGCGTAACGCGAACCAGACCTCGGCTTTCTGATGCTGCGCCGGATGAAGCGGGCAGGGCTTCGCCCGCTCGGGTTTTCAATGACGGATTATGCGCTGGCAGTCTGGTCGCTGACCCGCCGGAAGAGGTCGACAGCCTGCTTGACCCGGATATTATGACCGAGGAATTCGAGGAATGGCTCCAGGACACGCCGCTCCTGAAGCGGTTGTTCCGTGATGCCGCGATCATCTCCGGCCTGGTTGAGCGCCGCCATCCCGGCCAGGTCAAGACCGGGCGCCAGATCCTGTTCAGCTCCGATCTGATCTATGACGTTCTGCGCAAGCATGAGCCTGACCACATCCTGCTTCAGGCGGTGCGGCGCGATGCCATGCAGGGGTTGATCGATGCTGGCAGGCTTGCTGACACGTTGCAGTCCATCGCCGGAAACATTGTCCGCCGGCGGCTGGATATGATATCGCCGATGGCAGTGCCGCTGATCATGCAGATCGTGCGCGAAAACACCGTTCGAAGCGAGGTTGGCGACGATCTGCTTCTGGACATGGAAGAGGACATCATCCGCGCCGCCAATGTCGAGGAAATCCACTGAATTCGCCGGTCACGGCTTTGACCTTCATCCCAGCGGGGCGCTCTACTGGCCAGGCCAGCAGTGTCTCATTGTTGGCGACCTGCATCTTGAAAAGCCTCGAGCTATCATGCGTCCGGCCAGTTTCTGCCGCCCTATGATACAGCGCAGACGCTGGACCGGCTGGCTGCGGTGATCGATGAAGTTGTGCCGGCCCGTCTGCTTTTCTTGGTGATGTCTTTCATGACGGGCGGGCCTGGCAGCGGATGTCGGATGACAACAAATCGCGCCTTGCATCCATTCTGGCGCCTCTCGAGAGCCTGTGGATCGAGGGCAACGGCGACCAGAATTTCGTGCCGCCCGGGCATGAAGCCTGCGCCGAGGTCGACATCGGGGGCATCATTTTCCGCCATATCATGGATGCGGCCGATACGCGTCCCGAGATCAGCGCGCATTACCACCCGGCGGCGGTGATCCATCATCGTGGAGCGCGGCTTCGGCGGCCCTGTTTCGTGCGCGCGCGCACAAAGATGATCATCCGGCTTTCGGGGTTTTGACTGGCGGGCTCGACTGCCGTGATGAGGCGCTTGCCACGTTGCGTGGTCGCGATACGCAACTCTATCTTCTTGGGCGCGATGGGGTCTTTGTGCCGCCATCCGGTCTCGCGGCGGATAGCCGGAAGGCGCGACGGCGCTAGAGCGCGTCGATGGCGGCGTGAAGTTGGCTGGCGATCGGCGCATCTTCTGGAAGACTGTCAAGAAGGGTCTGCGCATAGCCGCCTTGCGGTGGCGGTATCACCGTTCAATCTGGCGAAATGCCCCTGTATATACAGCGTTTCCGGACGGTCTGGTGCGATCTCGCTCAGCCGGGAGAGAAGGCGCGTCGCGGCATCTGCGAAATCGACCTCAAGCTGGTTCACGACCATATGTTCCAGAGCGGCGATCTGCGATGTGGCATCGCGTTCCTGCGCATCAGCGGCGCCGATCAGTGCATTCTGCGCATCGGCTGTCCGACCCAATACCTGATAGGCGCGGGCCAGACGTTGCCATCCGGCGGCATCCGCTGGATCATCGGCAGGCGCGCGGCCAGCCCTTCGACCATGCCTCGATCATCGCGGCGCGGTCCTCATCTGACATCTCGGCTGCGGCGGCGATCTGCGCGGCATCCGGTCCAGCAACGGTATCCGTCGCCGCATCAGCCAGTTTTATGCCGCCAGCGCGCGCCGCATCGGCAATATTCTCCGCCAACAGCGCCATCCAGGGCGCGTCATCTGCCGACAGCGCGCGCAAACGCTGCCAGTCGCGACAGCGGCGGCGTAATTTCATCCTGATAGGCCGCCAATCCGGACAAGAACATGGCGCGTGGCTCGGTCGGGGCTTTCGGCCAGGATGTCGGCCACCAGCTCACGCACCGGGATTGTCACCTGGCCATCGGCGGCGCGCGCCATCGCCTCGGCGCGCATTGCGCGGATGGCTGGATCACCGCCGGTCAGCCGTTCTGCCTGTTGAAGCGCGGTAATTTCACTTGTGTGCTCGCCGGCGCCGGCGGCGGCGAGGGCGAGCCGGGTAGCCATGCCCTGACATCGTCGGGTGTGCTGGCGGCATCGCTGCGCGCTTTTGCAAGGGCGACCTGTCGTTCCTCGGCTGTCTCGCTGGCAGCGCTTTGCGGCAGCAGCGATTTCTGCCGTCCGGCTGGCAAGCGGTTGCCCCGGAATGTCGGCGCGACCAAGGCCAAGATAGATGCCTAGGCTGACAGCAAGAACAAGACTTCCCAGTGCCAGCGCAGTCCGTCCGGTGCCGACGGGTACGGCGCGGCTCGCGGGTGTGGTGGTGTCACCGGGTGCTGTATCTGCGGTCTCTTCACGCCGACGGCGTGCCGCCAAAATAATCAGCGCGCCACCGGCAAGTACCAGCACCGGCGTGCCCCACAATATCCAGGTTCCAGGCGTTACTGGCGGGTTCAGCAACACATATTCGCCATAGGTGTCGCGAATGTTGGCCAGAATCTCGGCGTCACTGGCGTTGCTGGATAGCTGGCGGCGCACCTCGACCCGTAGATCGCGCGCCAGCTCGGCGTCGGAATCATCGATGGACTGGTTCTGGCAGACAAGACAGCGGAGCTGTTGCGAGAGATCGCGGGCGCGGGACTCCAGCGCCGGGTCGGCCAGCATTTCTTCCGGCGTCACGGCCTGCGCTGTCGATATCGTGCCGGGGGCAGTTTTCGGTACTGCCGCCAGGCAGACCAGAAACAGGATTGCGTGAAACCTCACCTGACCGCTCCGATCGCCGGCAGAATGACCTCGTCAATAACGCGCCTGTCGATGGGGCCGGCATGGCGCATCAGGATTGTCCCGTCGGCACCGACAAGAAAGGTCTCGGGCACCCCGTAAACACCCCAGGCCATGCCTGCATCGCCATCCCGGTCAACGCCAATGGCGACGAACGGGTCGCCATATTGCGCCAGGAAATTCAGGCTGTCCTCAGGCCTGTCCTTATAGGCAATGCCAAGGATGTCGATCTGTGTGGCCAGCATGGCCAGCGCTGGCGCTCGGCGCGGCACGGGGCGCACCAGCTGGCAAAGACGTTGACGAGAAACGGTCTGCCGGCGAGGTCACTGACGCTTATCTTGCCTGACGGATCACGAAGGTCTGCAAGCTCGACCGCTGGGGCCGGTTTGCCAAGCATGGCCGAGGGAAGCTGTGTCATGTCACGCTCGCCGCGAAGCGTCGCCAGAAGTGCGACGCTGGCAAAGCCGGCCAGCACGAGAAATCCGAGGAGCGGAATCAGGAAGGCAAGCCGTCTGCCCCGTGCTGGCCTGTCGCCCGGTCCGGTATGTCTTGTCATAGGGTTTGCGCCCTTGCGGTGACAACGGGCGATGCGACAGGCGAACGGCGCCGCCGGCCAAGGGCGGCGATAGCCCCGCCAAGCGCCATCAGCCCGGCACCGCCCCAGATCCAGCTGACAAAGGGTTTGCGGTAGAGGCGAAGCGTGTATCCTGCCTCAGCCGTGCCATCGCTGGAAGAACGGCGTAGCATTATCACCCGACAGGCGCGGACGGATCGCCGCTTCGGTGGTGGTTTGACGTTCCGCATTGTAGAAACGTTTCTCCGGCGTCATCACCGCCAGCAGATCAGTGCCATCACGCAGTTCGAGAACCGCGGTCTCGGTGATGTAATCGGCCCTGGCGGGCCTCAACGCCGCGGAAGACCACGGTCTTGCCGGCGATTTCGATGCTTTCGCCGGGCATCGCGCGGACCACGACTTCGGTCTGAAACAGGCCGCTTCCCAGCGCGCCGACCAGAAAGACGACCATGCCGGCATGTGCTGTCCACATGCCCCAGACCGGTGCGGGAAGAGCGGCGGCACGCGATCCGGTTCCCGCTTTCCAGGGTTTCAGGCGGTGCGCAATGTCACCGCAAATGCCGATGGCAAGCCAGCCAAGCAAGGCCAGCCCGGCAAGACCGCCGGCACCGATATCGGTGACATATATGACCGCGCCAGCGATCAGAAGAACCGCGCCAGCCACCGCACCGCCCGTCACCAGGCGAAGCGATGGCAGCATGCCGCGCCGCCAGGCCATCACCGGTCCAAAGGCCATCGCCGCGACCAGCGCCGCCATGATCGGATTGAAGGTGGCGTCGAAATAGGGTGGTCCGACGGTAATCCGCGCCCCACTGACCATTTCCAGAGCCAGCGGATAAAAAGGTGCCGACAAGCACCACGACCGTGGCCGCTGTCAGCAGGAAATTATTCAGGATCAGGCCGCTTTCACGGCTGAGCAGGGCGAAATCCTGACGGCTTGCCAGCTGTGGCCCACGCAGCGCGAACAGCACCAGCGGCACACCGACAGCGGCCAGCAGGATGAGAAGGATAAAGACGCCGCGTGCCGGATCGCTGGCAAAGCTGTGGACCGAGGTCAGCAGGCCAGAGCGAACGATGAAGGTGCCGACAAGCGACAGCGAGAAGGCAAGGATGGCGAGAAGCACCGTCCAGCTTTTCAACGTTCCGCGCTGTTCAACAACAATGGTCGAATGAAGAAGCGCTGTCGCCGCAAGCCATGGCATCAACGAGGCGTTTTCCACCGGATCCCAGAACCACCAGCCGCCCCAGCCAAGCTCGTAATAGGCTCCACCAGCTGCCGAGGGCGATGCCGGCGGTCAACGCACCAGCCGCCGACACCCAAGGTCTGACATGGCGCGCCCAGTCCTGGTTGATCCGGCCCTCGATCAGGCCGGCCACGGCAAAGGCAAAGGCCATCGACAGCCCGACATAGCCGAGATAGAGGGTCGGCGGATGAAGTGCCAGCCCCGGGTCCTGAAGGATCGGGTTCAGGCCGCGCCCGTCAAGCGGGGCGACGTCAAGGCGCTCGAACGGATCTGGAGGTGAACAGGCAGAAGGCCAGAAACCCGCAGGTCACCATGGCCTGTACCGCCAGAGTGCGGGTCTTCAGCCCGGGGTCAATGGCGCGTCCACCGGCTGCCAGCGCCGCGGCAAAGATTGCCAGGATGACGATCCACAGCAGCAGCGAGCCCTCATGATTCCCCCAGGTGCCGGAGATCTTGTAGATCAGCGGCTTGGTCGAATGCGAATGGCTGGCGACAAGCGCCACCGAAAAATCCGACGTGACGAAGGCATAGACCAGCGCGGCAAAGGACAGACAGACAGCGCCCGCCATGACCAGCGTCGCCGGCGCGGCAAGCGCCACCAGCGCCGAGGTGTCGCGGCGCAGGCCGAAGAACGGCAACACGGCGATAAAGGCGGATATGACGAACGCCAGGATCAGGGCGAAATGACCAAGTTCGGTGAACACCAGAAACGGCTCTTTGGAAAATTGTGGCACAGGCTCGTGACGCATATCGCAAGCCACATAAAAATATCACGGGGGTTTGCACAAACAAACCACCCGTGACATTTCGCTAACTTCGGTGGATGGCACCCACTCGATAAGAAATATGATGCGCCTCGCCTTGTCGAAGTCACATGTGACATTGTGTCTCGACTTGGTGAAATCCCGTCACCGGAACGGACAACAAATGACGGGTTGCCTTTGACCGGCGAAACCGGCGACCATGGCGTGATGATCACTTTCGGAAAGTCACGCGCCGATGCCGCTGACAAATACCCACTGGGGTACCTAAGGAGGTGGAGACCTGCAATGGCCGGGTGACAGCCCTGCGTCCATTTTCCGAGGATCCGATCCATCCCCGATAGGCCCGCCCGATCATCGATCTTCTCGATCATCCGACCCGCATCAGGAAACCGGCGGTGCGGCGCGGTTGGCTGGAGAACGGCCCCGGACCGGCGATGGGAAAACGCGGTGTTGATCCGTTCGTCGAGGTCGGGGTGGGATGAGGCCGAGCGTCTGGTCGCCGCTGAGCTAGATCGGGTCCGCACGGAGTTCGGCAACCGCGCGATCTATGCCGGCTCGTTTGGCTGGGCCAGCGCTGGAAGGTTCCATCATGCGCAAAGTCAGATCCATCGCTTTCTGAACTGCCTTGGCGGCTACACAAGGTCGGTCAACACCTACAGCTACGCCGCCGCCGAAGTCATTGTCCCACATGTGCTCGGCACCTTTGGTGGCATGCTGTCGACCCATACGAGCTGGGCCAGCATCGCCGAGCATTGCGAGCTATTTGTCGGGTTTGGTGGGCTGGTGCTTGCCAACGGCCAGATGGGCAATGGCGGCACCGGTCGCCATATTCAGCGCGAAGGGTTTCGGGCGGCGGTCGAAGCCGGGGTAAAATTCGTCAATATCTCGCCGCGCCGCCAGGATATGGAACCGCCGGCCGATCCGGTCTGGATACCGGTGCGCCCGAACAGTGATACGGCGTTGATACTGGCACCGTGCCATACACTGCATGCCGAGGGATTGCTGACGAGGCGTTTGTCGCGCGCTGTACCACTGGCTATGACCGGTTCGCTGGCTATCTGGATGGCAGCGATGACGGTGTGACCAAGGAATGCTGACTGGGTGGCGCGCCTGACTGGTGGTATTGCTGCCGAGGCTATCCGTCAGCTGGCCCGTGAGATGGCGTCAAAGCGCACCATGGTGTCGATCAGCTGGTCGCTGGACCCGCCAGCAATTTGGAGAACAGCCCTATTGGGCGGCGATTTCGCTGGCGGCGATGCTAGGACAGATCGAAGCTGCCCGGCGGCGGTATCTGGATCGCTACGGATTTCCAACCAGATCGGCAATAATGTCGCCAGAATGCCCTGATGCGGCGCTGCCGCAGGGCACCAACAAGGTTGCCGATTTCATTCCGGTGGCGCGGATCAGCGATATGCTGCTGAATCCAGGCGCTGGTTTTGAATATAACGGCGGTAGCTACGCTATCCCGATATCCGGCTGGTCTACTGGCCGGCGGCAATCCGTTCCATCATCATCAGGATCTGAACCGGATGCTGGCAGCCTGGGACCGGCCGGACAGCGTGATCATGCATGACTGGTGCTGGAACGCCTCGACCCGCCGCGCCGATATTGTTCTTCCCTGCACCACGATGCTGGAGCGCGAAGATATAGGGATGAGCCCGAAGGACCCCTATATTGTCGCCATGGCCAAGGCCATCGAGCCTGGTTGACGAGGCACGCGATGATTACAGCATTCTGGACGGCATCCCCGCGAAGATGGGAATGGAAGACGCGTTCACCGAAGGACGTTCAGCGGTCGACTGGCTGAAATGGCTGTGGTCATCATCGCAGAAGCGGGCGCGGGCGCAGGGTGCCAGCCTGCCGGATTATGACGATCTGGTGCGCGACGGCTATCACCGCATCGCGCCGCGCGACGACGAGATGGTGATGATGGCAGATTTCCGCGCCGATCCGGATGCCTCGCCCCTGAACACGCCGAGCGGCAGGATTGAGTTGTTTTCAGAAAATGTGGCCTCCTTCGGCTATGCCGACTGCCATGGCCATGCCACCTGGAATGAGCCGGATGAATGGCTGGGAAAGGCCGATGCGGACTACCGCTCCATATGCTTGGCAAGCAGCCTGCCAACAAGCTTCACTCACAGCTTGATCCGGGATCGCATTCCCGGCGCGCCAAGGTCAATGGTCGTGAGGCCATCGAGATCAACCCGGATGATGCCGCCGCGCGCGGTATTGCAGATGGCGATATTGTGCTGGTCAGCAGTCCGCGTGGCCGGTGCCAGTGCGGGGTGGTTGTCTGTGAGGGGCTGATGCAAGGTGTGGTGATGATCAGCACCGGTGCCTGGTTTGACCCGGATAATCCGGCCGGCGGCGGGACCTGTCGCCATGGCAACCCGAATGTCTTGGCGCCCGATATTCCGACATCGAAGTTGTCGCAGGGTCCGGCGGCGCATAGCTGCCTTGTCGAGGTGGCGCGTTATGAGGGGCCTGAGGTCAGGATCGCCGCCTTTGACCCGCCGGATATCACCTCTGGCGACTAGAGCCTGGTGATCACCTTGTCGGGATCGGGGCGGGTGCGCTCGATCGGCGGTTTCACTTTCTCGCCGATATAGATGAAGCCGGCAATCCGGTCGGTGCCAACACGCCCGCCAAGCGCCTCAGCATCCGGTCATTATAGGCGTACCATTCGGTCAGCCATTGCGCGGCATAGCCATAGGACTGCGCCGCGTAGAGAAGGGTGGTGCAGACCGCGCCAGCGGATAGCTGCATTCTCAGACATCGATCTTCGGATGTTCGACCGGGGTGGACAGCACTGCGATCACCACATCGGCACGTTGCAACCTGCCGGTCTCGACAGCTTCGACTTCGGGTTTGGCCCTCAGGGTTTTCTGCACGGAATTCGGCATGAATAATTCGCTGGTCGAGTCGGCGCGGGCCTCGCCGCTGATCACAACCAGCTTCCATGGCTTCAGCGCACCATGGTCTGGCACGCGGATGCCGGCGGTCAGGATCGCCTCAAGATGGTCCGGTCGACCTTTCCCACCGCCATGGTTTTCGCGGTGACCGAGCGGCGGATGGACAGAAATGAGACGACGTCGTTCATGGAAAATCGGTCCTTTGCATGGGCGGTAACGGCGCGCAAGGATCGTCGCTTTCGGCGTCATTTGCAAGCGCAGCGGACAGCGAGACGCCAAGAAAAAACGGGGCCCGCTGAGGGCCCCGCTTCGAATAACGGTCTGCTGATCCGGCTAGTCGTCCGAGCTGTTGGCTTCTATGGCGGCCGCTGTCGCCTCACAGTTTGATCCACCAGAGGCCCGACAATCCTCCAGTGAATCGAAGTTCAACGCGTTCTCGAGACCGCTCCCTCGATTTCCGACAGGCGCGGCGATTGTATTGTTGATTTCGTCGGCAAAACCGTCCTCGATCATCTCGCCAAGATCTTCCATCAGCTTGTCGACCTGATCATCCGGCAGCGTTTCCAGCACATTATTCACCGCGACAAGATTTTCAAACTCGATGCCGGTATCTAAGGCAACCTGCTCAAGCTCGGCCAACAGCTGATCGTCGATCCCCTCGATCCCGCCTTTCTGCCAGAAGCTCGAGATTTGCTGGCCAGTGGCGGCAGAGGCCTCGTTCAACGCCTGCACCTGCTCGGAATGTGATGTCGACATTGCCGGTGATGTCCTGGACCACCTGGTCACCGATAACCTGAAGCTGGGTTTCCTTGGTCTTGCCGCTGAGCTCGCTGACCGGCACAAAAGACACCTTGTCCTCGACGACGATAAACACATTGTTGCCGACAACACCGGCCGGCATGTCATCCTGCGCGGCGCGCTCGATAAGGCGTTCGATCTGTTCGGGAGATGCCCCCGTATAGAGATTGCCGTCGGGGCCGAGAACTTCACCTTTCTTCAAAGTCAGGGCAGACGCCGGAGCGACGAAACCAAGTGCCAGAACGGCAACCGTGATTGTAAGACGCATGATGTACTCCTTAGCAATAAAACACGTCTTGATCCCTAATGGTTGTAATATCAACTAAATGTTCTGGACTCGCCAGAATCTTGTCATCAATATGAATATTTTCAATAACTTGAATTTATTCTAATGTTATATTTGTCTCCGCTTGAGACACCCGGCCGACCGCGTCGGCTTGCGCCGGCACTGTCATTGCCAGTGTTGAACGTCATCTAGCGGAGGCGGCCATGCGCATCGACAGGATCGAGACTTTCACCCGGCCAGAGGTCGGGTTCGTCAAGCTGACAAGTGATGAAGGGGCGTTCGGCTGGGGCCAGATGTCGACCTATCATGCCGATATCACCGCGCAGGTGCTGCACCGCCAGGTCGCGCCCTGGGTCATGGGACGGGTGATTGATGCTGATGATCCGGTGGCTGATTTCCTCGATATGGCGGCGCTGGTGCATGAGCGCGAGCATAAATTCCCGGGTCCTATGTGCGGCGGGCGCTTGCCGGTGTCGACACCGCGCTGTGGGATCTCCTTTGCCGTCTGGCCGACAAGCCGGTGACAAGCCTGATCGGCGGTGCGCCGGGGCGGCTTCGCGCTTATGCCTCGTCGATGAAGCGCGACATCACCCCAGCCGACGAGGCGGACAGGTCGTGCCGTCTGCGTGACGAATTCGGCTTCGATGCCTTCAAGTTCCGCATCGGGGCGGAATGCGGGCGCGGGCTGGATGAATGGCCGGGCCGTACCGAAGAGATTATCGAGCTGGTACTGCGGGCGCTTGGCGACGCTGTGGTGAAGATGGTCGATGCCAACAGCTGTTTCGGGGTGGCGCGCGCCATCGAGGTCGGCCGCATGCTGGAGGCCAATGGCATCACCCATTATGAGGAGCCATGCCCTACTGGAAGCCGGACTGGACGCGGCAGGTCACGCATGCGCTGGAGATCGATGTGACCGGTGGCGAGCAGGATTGCGACATGCGTCACTGGCAGGACATGATCGACCGGCATGTGGTCGATGTGCTGCAACCCGATGTGATGTATATGGGCGGACTGACCCCGACGATCGAGCTGGCGCGGGTGATTGCCGGCGGTGGCGCTGATGGTGTCAGCTACCCCTGCACCCCGCATGCCGCCAACCTGTCGCTGGTGACGATGTGCACCATGCATCTGCTGAAGGCGATCCTGAATGCCGGCCCCTATCTGGAGCTCGCCATTGAAGGTGTGGATTACTACCCTCGGACGCAGGATCTGTTCCTCGGTGATCCGTTCGCGGTGGAGGGCGGCCATGTCACGGTGAGCGACGCGCCGGGATGGGGAGTCGAGATCAACCCCGCCTGGTTTGAAGGCGCGGCCCATGCGGTAAGCGCGGCGGACGGGCAGGCCCACCCATGACCGATTACGAAGACACCTCTGGAAGGACGCTTTATATCACCGGCGCCGGGGTCAGCGCGGATAGCGGCATCCCCACCTTCGCGGCGAGGATGGCTACTGGACCATCGGCTCGGCCAACTACACGCCGCAGGAGATGGCCACCCGCCAGATGTATCTCGGCAATCCGGGGCAGTTCCTCGCTCTGGTACTATCGCCGCTTTGCGTCCTACCGGAATGTGCCGCCGAATGATGTGCATCGCTGGCTGGCCGCCGAATGCAACAGTGGACGGGCCAATCTGATCACGCAGAATATCGACGGGCTCGACGGGCGCGCCGGCAACCGCGACTATGTCTGCATCCATGGGGCGGCCTGACATGATGACCGCCTATGATGACCAGGATGCGCTTCATGACGCCGCCACCGGTGTGCCGAATATCTTTGCCCCGCCGTTCCTTGGTGATGTGCTGGTGCCTGCGCCGTGGGAGGATGTGCGCGCGCGCTGCGCGACACCGGGGCGGGTCTTGAGGGGGCGGCAACGGATGACCGCGGCCGCCGCGCCCGATGCCGTCGCCCGACGCCGCGCTGGAGGCGGCCTTGCTTCATCTGTGCCGCATCAGGCCGGAGGAGGGCCGCGCATCGGCGTGTCGTTGAAGCCCTATGTGCTGTTGTTTGATGAATATTACACCGACCTGTACCGCATGGGCACGGCCGAGCGGTGGATGGACCGAGGCCAGCCGCATGGTGTTCATCGGCACCAGCTTTTCGGTGAACATCACGGCGATCGCGCTGCGCACCGCGCTACAGCGCGACATCCCGGTGGAGATCGTCGACCCGGCCCCGGTGGACCTCGGAATCCCGGACGGCATGGCGGACGTCACCTACCACGCCATGACGGCGAAGGAGTGGGTGGGGAAAGCGGGTTAGCGAGTGTCGTTCTTTAACGCTAGGTGAGCTTTTAGGTTTTCAAGAAATTTAGGCCAAGTAAACGGCGACCAAAGCACTTGGTTGTAGATTTTTGGATCACGAGCCATCATTGCTTCTGCCCGATCCAATCGTGTGCCTTGTTTGCAAACTTGCGCGTTGTCATCTCTTGCAAAACTCCATAATTCCTGAATGCATAGCAACAGAAGGACGCAGTGCAATAAACTTTCGGGATATTTTGGATTGCTTGTCAGCTGATGATGTCTGTTTTTTGTTCAGGTGACGGTTGCCAAGACCGATATAATTCTAGCAACATTAGAAAATCGAGTTTGATGTAGCTGATACGTTCGGATCAGTTCGAGAAGTTTAGTTTGATTTTCCTTATTGGCTGCTTGAATACAGGGGCTTCAGCTCTTCGAGTGTTGACGGATCGATCCTTGGCACTTCAGATAGATCATTGTCCCATTTAAGTGAATTTGTTTAATTAATTTCAGACATCGTTCCCCGATTTAGTTAATGTGTCAGTACTTCAACGTAGATCTTGCGGCGATTAACCATTGTCGGCATTGATCTGTTCGATCTGGATTGTGACCTGACGCCGTAAATATATAACGATGCTATTGCGGCGAAGCCAGCAAACAACGTTTGATAGCGTTCCACAATGCCAAACCAGTTGGATGGGTTGGATCAAAGCTATGCCGACCAAAAGGCCGGAAGATTTAGATGAAAAGCTGAACGATGAAGGATCGCAAGACTAACCGTACTTTGGCTTTACAAGCCTGTTAATGTTCTTGCCGCCATCTCTCACCTGCACCACATATCGCCCATAAATATCTTTCGTTACGACGTCTACAGTTACTGTTTTTCCTTGATTAAGTCACGTAACACGCGTTTTGCAGCCTCATAACCAATTGCCCACAGGTGTATTCACCCCTTCCAGACGATAAATAACGCCACCTGTGCCCTTGAAGGTATCTCCGTCAGTCACGGAAACGAAGAGTTGTTGCCATGTTATTCTCCTTGGATTGATTCAGAAAAACACAATGGACATGAAAAAATATAAGTCAACTATATGAAAATATTAGTAAAAAATTAATTTACTAGCATTTTGAATCACTCATTAAATAAGGTTTGTTTGTATAAAATGATAATCGACGAGTTATTTGATCCTCTTCAATTTGGCCAGCAGGTAGGTATATCGCGGTTGCATTCATCGAGTTGCAGGCACCGCAGAAGTTGCAGGTTCTCTTCATTGTCCTGTCCGCCTTTCGATTCGGGATGATGTGATCGACGGTAATGTTGCGGAAGGGAACAAACGCCGCACCCGGCGCATTTGCCCTCCTGGCGGCCAAACAGCTCATTCTTGAAATTGCTGTAATGCTTCATCTGGTAGACATCGGTCCGCATCGGAATGTGTCCGGTGCGTGATCTTTGAGGCGATGTGCACCAGATCAAGTATGGCTTGGAGCGACAATCTCATTGGATGATCTGATTGTTAATCGTTACGGAAATTTCACCCGTTCATCAAACCAGAACCGTTGGCCGTTTTCGCAATCGACCCAATAGATCAGGTT
The DNA here is from genome assembly GCA_038144055.1 of Alphaproteobacteria bacterium. Classification (GTDB taxonomy): domain Bacteria; phylum Pseudomonadota; class Alphaproteobacteria; order Puniceispirillales; family Puniceispirillaceae; genus UBA8309. The sequence continues at coordinate 740,550 of JAYQNB010000005.1, forward strand.
GTTGAGCGTGCTTTTGTGGAGAGTTCAACGTGGATGCAAAATCGCATTGTCCGGTGTCGATGGCCTTGCGCAGTGAACTTATGACGCTCGATTTCCGGCAAGCGTGGACGGAATTCGGCTACGGTCTTGGGATATTGTTCAACCAAGGATAGTTGGCGTAAGGCCTTATGCGAGAGGCATAGTCGGTCACTTTTGGTGCAGTTGACGTTGTGGTTTGAGACTGTTGGCTTAGATGACTTTTCGTCGTCGATCATTATTCCGATCACGCCAATCACAAGCAGGATCAGAACGCCTTCCCGATGAATCCAAAGGTCTTTCCGATTACAGACATGACCGTTTCCCTCCCAAATTTTGGGAAGGGTATGCGGGTCGAATTAAAAAAATCAACGCCGGATGTTATTTTCACTCAAAATCGTGGTCGTTTGCTGAAACGCCTATCGGGTCTCAACACGCCTCACGCAAACGTGACTGATCCGGGCGATATTTTGCTCACCCAGCAGAATGTGGCTAATCTGATACCTCTCGCAACGCTCCGAGGCAATCCATGTCCATTATCTATGTGCTCACCAATCCGGCCTTTGAGGGCTATGTGAAGATCGGCAAGACAAAGGATTTGAAGCAGCGTCTCCGCAGCCTTGACAACACCTCGATGCCGCTTCCTTCCGCTGCGCCTATGCGGCGCGGGTGACGAATGTTGATGCCGCTGAAAAGCTGCTCCACGACGCGTTCGGCGACAAGCGTGTCCGTGACAACCGCGAGTTCTTCGAGATCAATCCGATGCGGGTGATCTTGGCACTGAAACTGGCAGGTGGCAAACAGGTCACACCAGCCGACGACATCGCTGAGGATGAAGCGGGGGTCGAGGCGGCCAACCGCTCTACCGAGTGCAAGCGCGCTTCAATTTCGAAATGGTCGGTATTCCGGTTGGGAGGTGCTGATCTATTACGATGATGATACTGTGACCGCGACCGTCCATAGTCGTAACAAGATAAATTTTCGGGGTGAGGTTTTTAATTGAGCGCAGCGCTAGTTGTCATCAGGGAAGCTGGCTTCGACTGGAAAACAGCAAATGGTCCTTCCTACTGGGTCTATGATGGTGAGACGCTGCCGGAACGCCGCGCCCGCATGGAACGTGAGGCCGCCGAGGCGGATGAGGACTAACGCCCGCCGCCGCTGTCGGCGCAGAGGAGGCGGTAGCGCGGGCTTGTCCCATCCAGACCTTTTATCGTTTCGGCGAGATCAGGCTTGAGCACCCGGCGGCGCGGATCATCGCGCAGATGCTCGGGATGTTCCACTTGATCGCTCCCCATTGCCATTCACACCGGCTGGCGGTCAATCATCTCCGAGGGGGAGGGCCTGCGCGCAACCGGAAATGGCGCGGGATTGCAGGCGGCGGTGACCATCACAGGCCGGGGTATGGCCCGAACTAAAGACAAAGACGCCGAACTAAAGACACCGGGCAAAACACGGGGTTCCGCACTGTGGCTCTGGTCAAGGGTGGCTTAGATGGATGTGGTCACTCGACCGCTCGATTTGCGTCGTGGAAAGACGGTGGCAGTATCGCGCGGTTGACGTTAAAGCGGCGTTACGCGCGCTTCACCGCTGCGTGAGAGCGGGTGGCGGGGACCACTACCCCCTTCGCAGTTCCAGCAGCTCCGCATGCACGCCTTCTTTCACCATATGGCGGATGCGGCTGCGCGTGGCGAGGGTCACGCCGGCGGCGTCCAGCACCGGCATCAGGCTGTCGTCCCAGCCCATCTTGTCCCACCCCTTGCCATTCACCGTGACAAGCACCGGCGCGCTGGGGCGGGCGGCGTCCATGATCCGCGGCAGATCGCCAATATGCGGCGGGCCGTATCCGAACACCCCCACGCAGATGACCGCGTCATACTGGCCGCCAAATTCCGCGATCTGCGGGGTGTATTCGGCCGTCATGTCGAGATGGTAGAGCCGCTGATAGACGCCGAGGCGGGCCGCCACCTCGCGCATTTCGGGCGACAGGTCGGCGCCGTCAACATTCGTGAACCCGGCCGCCGCCAACAGCGCGCCGGTTCGCCGGTGCCGCAGCCGGCATCCAGAATGCGGGCGTCCGGCGGCAGATTCAACGCCATCATTCCAGCCACCGCGTCGGCGGTGCCGGCATAGCCATAGGCGTCGATCAGGTCGGCGTCGTAAGTCCCCGCCCAGGCGGCGTAGAATGTCATCAACTCGTCTGTCGGCGGGTTGGAATAGGGGATCGCGATATCGACATCCTTGCGCAATGCGCGGCGGCAGCCAGTCTTTCGCGCCGGCCCCATTGCCGCCTGTGCCGCCCGTGCCACCCGTGCCAGCTATGCCATCGGTCTTGTCAGTCATCATTCCGCCTCCTCAGAATGACTGCGCCGGTACAAACGGGCTGAAAGGCCCTCTCATCTAGAACGGCATCTCTTCGCCCTGATATTTCGAACACGCCGCTTGTCTCCGGCCGCAGAAGGGCAAAACCGCTGCAACAGCCCGGCTGCGCTCACCTCTGCGGTGATGGCCGCCTCGGCCCTCGCCCATATCGGTCTGTACCCATCCCGGGTGATAGGCGCCGACAGCGATGCCGTCATCGGCAAGCTCCAGCGCCATGGAGCGCGCCAGATTGGTCGCCGCCGCCTTGGTCGCGCGATAGATCGGGGCGTTGCTTCCGGCGCGCGCGCTCGACCCCATCTGCGAGGAGATCACCGCGATGCGGGGTGCGTGCCGCTGGCCCGGTCGGCCGCGCCGTCGCGAAGATGGCTGACGAAATGGCGCGCTGTGAAAAACACCCTGGCGACATTGGTCATCAGCGATCCGCGATGTTCTCAGGCGTGTGGCCGGCATCGGTCAGCCCACCGCGCGCGTTCAGCGTGCCGGCATTGCAGATGATGAGGTCCAGCCCGCCGACCGTGGCGGCGGCGGCGCGAACGGATGCCTCGTCGCGCACCTCCATGCCGATGATCGTGATGTTGTCATGGCTGGCGGCCAGCGCGGCAAGGGCGTCGGCAGCTTCCGTGTGCGGCAGGCGGCGGTGACATGGTGCCCTTGAGCGGCGGCCTGGCGGGTCATTTCGCTAAATCCGATGCCGCGGTTGGCGCCGGTGATCAGGATACGGTCCGCCATCTCTCTACGCCGCCTCGGGGGTGATCACCGCCGGGTCGAACGGGGGCGGAGAAGACCTCGCGCAGCATCGGCTCGAAATGCGATGGTGCGGCTTTGTCGGATAGTCCGGGTCGAAGGCCATCTGGTCCCAGTCGCGGCAGAACACCTCGCAGCTGTCGAACCATTGGTGTCCGCGATAGCGCTTGCGCTCATCCTTGTTCACGCCGGCGGCGTCGCCGTAATAGAACATCTGAAAGACGCCGTGATGCTCGATGATCCAGGTGACCTCCTCGCGCACATAGGGCGGATGATGGCGGCGGCCATCTGGCTATGGTTTTCCGGGGCCAGATCATCGCCAAGATCGTGGATCAGCGCGGCCACCACCAGCTCGATGTCAGCGCCATCCGCCTCGGCCCGTGTCGCCGATTGCAGCGAATGCTGAAGCCGGTCGATCCTGTAGCCGGCAAGCGAGCTTCGCAGCCCTTCCAGCGCGGCCAGCAGCCGGTCGGGCAGTGCGGTGATATAGTCATGCTCCAGCCTTCCGAGGAGGGCGTAATCCTCTGGCGTGCCTTCATCCATGCGGGTGAAGCTGACGGTCCGGGGTCTGGTCGTTCACCGCGGCCTCCTCGGGCGTATGCGGTCCTCGTCTGTGTCTATCCTCAACGACGTGTTGCGACCGGTGGAAGGTCGGCTTCGACCCGCTTGTCAGCGTGCTTCGGATCGGCAGATTTGTCTCCTTGCACAGGTCAGAACGCCGTCGCCGATCGCTGTCTCAGCTGGACCGTGACGGGGCGGCGTTCGGCGGTGATGGGCAGAGGGTGTCGATGCGGTGCCGGTAATATCCGGCCAGCCCGTCGGGATAGTCTGACAGGCCGGTCAGGGCGGCAAGCTCCTCCCGGCGCAGAGCGGCCTTGTGCCTGACCGCACCGGGGGCGAGAATGCGCCAGCAGGGCGTCATGCGCTGCGCGTGTGGTCTCATGGGGTGCCGCAGCCATGGATCGGCTCGGCGGTGGCGCGCCCCAGAACGGTGATCTCGTCAATTTTCAGAAGATCGTGTCGGCGTGCGCCAAAAGCCGTGTCATTGGCAATGGTCAATGGCAGCCCGGTCTGTTTGCTGACAGTGAGCCGCGCTGCGAGGTTCACCGTATCCCCTGACCACCGAATAGGACAGGCGCGTGCGCGATCCGAAATTGCCGACAACCACTGGCCACGCCGACACCGATGGCGATGCCGCCGCCCTGCCAGTCATCGCCGACGCGGGGTCTGTTGATGGCTGGCAGGTGATCTCAGCGCGAGCGTCGTTACGATCATGATGATCGGTCAATGGCGCGTTCCAGAACGCCATAACGCAGTCGCCGATGAATTTGTCCAGCGTACCTCATGGACTTTTGCTTGCCTCATCGAGGATGATGATCAGAACCTGCGGGTTCCGAACCGCTCCAGAAATCCCGGATCTCGGTGGTCACGCCGCCAAGCTCCTTGCTCAGTTCGGCCGGGGTCATCTGGGTTCAGATGGGCGTTGAGAAGCAGGGCCCCAAGGTTCAGCTGGCGAAGCTCCGAGCGACAAGATGTCATAGGAGATGAACGCCGAGGAATGACGATCCCGGATCCTCTGCTTCTTTGCTCATCCTAAAGGGAAGGTTCAGCTGGCGAAGCTGCACGATGCCGCCAGGAATGAAGATACCGGCATCCTGCGCGGAGAAGCCGATTTGTTCGCGAAAGCTGCGGAGCACATCGCCAATCATATCCTGCTGACGTGCAAGGTTTTGCAGATCAAGCTTTCGTGGTAGCCCCACCGAGGCAAGCTGCTCGACATTTATCACATTGGATTTATGACGAACTTCCGCTACCGTAAGAGCGTTGCTGTGCAACTTCACGGCAACAATTTCGTCGGTGTTCTTCCGATCGGTCGAAGGAAACTGGCGAAACTGCTGAGTGATCGCGCCATAATGAACTGACCGGCTGGCGCTGCTGGTAAAAAACAATGCGAAATATTGCTCTTAATTAACCTTTTGGATGTAATGCTAAATCCATGAAACAGGTGCCATGGAACAGGTGATCGAAGATTTCGCGAATATCGCGGCTGAAATAGTCGGCGGGGTGATTCAGTCCATTCCCGAACCCGGCACCCAGAATCACGATCATGGTCGGTACCGCTGGCGCTCGCGGTCCTGATCATTGTGTGGCTTCTTCTGAGGCTGCGCAGCGCGCGCCTTGCCAGGCAAGCTGACCGCGCGTTCACACCCGAGATGACCTTCGACGATATCAGCGCAGAAGCCGCGGCTGAAAATCCTGACCGGGTAACGCACCATCCTGCTGCGGAAGAGGCAACACACCAGGTGAATGCCGCCGCCCATGGTCCAGAAGGAGAGCCGGTTTCCGGTTTCAAATTCTTCAAGAAGAAGGTAGAGACCGGTTCATCGCATCCCACAGCTGGAACAGCGTCGGCAGGCACCGTCGGCGGGTAACAACGATGTTGACGACGATATCTATCTTCTCGACCTCCGAGCAGGAAATGCTGGCAACGCGCCAGCTGTATCTCGACGGGTTGATCTCCAAAGAAGCCAGGACTGAGACCCGAGCCTTGTATGACAAGGCGCAAAGCCGCATGACCTGAGACGCTTTCACCCCGATATAGGGCCGAGCACAGCGGCATGGGGGTCAAAAAAAGCGGCAGTCAGGGACCGCCGCATTCCTTTGAAGGGCGTCGCGCTTGCGTCCTGTTATTGCTGAGTTGATGATGCCGATGTCTTTGCCTCGGTGTTTTATGAACGTGGCCTTGCCATGACAGCGCGGCCAAACACCAGTGCTGGCGCCGGCGGTTGATGTTCGCCTCTTCGCGGTGGTCAGGCCGGCCAGAACCACAACATCGCCCGCGGCCTAGCGTCGCGTGTCGATCACGTCCGAGGTGCGGGTCCGACAGCTCATCGACATTCGCCAGCGTGACGTTGAAACGGGTGTTTGTCAGTTCAACATCGAGCTTCACCGTGTTGTTGAGGCAATTGATATCGACCTCCTTGATTCTGCTACAGCCCAAACGGCGCGTTGTATGCTGACCAGGTCCAGAACTGTCGCGTTCCGGAACGCGGGCGATCTGGTCCCGCTTGAGCATTCTGTGGGATTGAGATGAGCCAAGGGAGGAAGTTCTCATCATTTCGAGATCAAGAGCCGGCCGGTGGTGGCGATGGCATTGCGGCGTCGGGCCACCTGCGTCAACTGCAGCTGAAGTCGAAACTCGATCTGGCGCGAGGTCACGCGGCAGCGGCAGTTCCGGAACGTCAATGTGGTGCGGGTCGATCACGGTGAATCGTCGGGCAGGATGGGAACGCGCGGCGCCGGGTTTTTGCAGCAATAGGCTGACATCTACTATCTCGGCGTTGGCATATTATTGTCTAAAGATTGTGATCTTGCCGACGACGTTATTGGGATAATATTGTAGATGGCGATTTTCTCGGTGAAGATTTCCTGGAACGACAATTCTTCAGGTCTGGCCGCGAGACAAGTTCGCTCATGCCGGCCACTTTATCCGCGTGGTGATCGCTGCCGGGTTGCTGGCGCACAAGGGACGTCGATCGTGACTCTGCTGGTTCTGGCGGACTTGTCCATGATCTTGATCATTTCGGCCGGCGAAGTTTGCCTTATCCGACAGGAACCGCGTGTATGGATGATGCGGTGGGGCGGGATCGAACATGAACTCGAAATTTGGCCACTCAACTCACCAGCGATCCGCTTGGCTGGTTGAATGATGCGATGTCTTTGCCTCGGTGTTTTATGAACGTGGCCTTGCCATGAAACTTACCGGAATGAGCTTGAGCAGGATGGTGATGTGACGCCATGCTGAGGTTTGGCCGCGGATTGAAAGGGAGGGTCTCTATTCCAAGGCCGGCTGCACTCTGCTTCGCGAGCTAACTCAATCGCGGCAGCGGCATCGCAATGTGGTGCCTGGAAAGGGATGAGCATGACATCTACTACTTATTGTAAAGATTGCATTTACGATTGTTGATGCGGTGAAATTTTGGCACTGTGTGGCCCGACTCGATGCGATGTTAAGAACGATTGTTGATGCGTGCCCTCTGGCACCGGGTGCCTGACGGTTTTTCTGACAGCACAAAACCGCTGGTTAGCAGCTATTGCTCCAACCGGGGTGAAGAAACATTTCTTCTTATCGTTGTTTTTTTGCAAAAAATGGTAAATATGGCTTTAGTATGTTTTTTTTGCTGAAGAAAAAGTGTCACATCGCTGGGGACTTACAGGTCCAGCTGGCGTTTGGGTGGTCCGGTCATGCATGAAGGCAAGGCGATTTTTGTTGGAAACATCAAGGGCGGCGTAGGGAAATCAACCCTTGCTGTTTACCTCACTGATTATCTGCGTCATCGCTACCAGCGGCGACTGGTCATGTTGCTCGACACCGACCTCAGGGTACAGCGTTTGAAAATGATGCAACCGCTGAGCCGTGCTGATGACATCAAGTTTCTTCCCGTTGGTGACCGCTATGACGGGGTCAGCATGACAACGCTGGATGGTGTGTTGCGCCGGATGCTGTCGTATGATGATGCGGTGACTATTGTCGATACGGGTGCCGGCAAGCTCGGCAATGTCTGGTAGATGGCGATGCTGTGCAGCACCGTTCTCGTTCCAACCCTCGATGTCATGGACTGATTTGCGGCCAACCATTGATTTCATCAAGGAACTTGACGACCGCAAGGAAGATTATGGTGTGGTCAACCCGCATGTGGTCGTCGTGCCCAACCGCACCTCGCCGTCGCAGAAGAATTTCGGCCAGCTTGCCGAAGCTCTCGAAGAGGTCAATGCCATCATGGCTCCGCCGATTTCGATTTGTCGGTTGCGTGCGCCACGGGCGTGAATTCTCGCACGAATCGTCAGCAATACGTGTAACTGAACGAAGTACACT